>NZ_MOYL01000001.1:0-1430932 GCF_001939785.1 Pseudochrobactrum sp. B5 | reverse complement strand
ACTGAATATCATAAAATCTGGTTCCGCCTCATGGGATCGAACCACGACCGGCGCATTCAAAGTGCGCTGCCCTACCTTTAGGCGAAGGCGGATTAGCTAAACCATCTAACAGTAGTTGCTTATCTTAAGATCGTCACCTAATCTTACAGTCAGTAATATGGAGGTGATCTATGAGGGACAAGATTCACAAACTTATTGTTGATGCGGTGGTGGTCGATCGTACACTGGAGGAACCATTCTCAGCGCATGATGTACGCAGGATATGCCCAGGATGGGGACTCCCACGATACTATTCTTATCTTGCTGAGAATTGTTCGGATAATCAGCCGCAAGAGCTGGCTCTGTACATGCGGCTTGGTAGGGGAAGGTATGCACTAAACAAAAAAGGCAGCCTTTAAGCTGCCTCTCAAATCGGCTCTCGCGTTAAACGCAAATCACCATAATACAAAATATAGTATATTCCGCGTACACGGGCAACAGCCTATTGTGTTTTGTATCCCCAATGCACAGCCAGCTCGTCCAGACCGTCTTTGATATAATCACCTATGGTCTTCCGGTCACGCTGGCTCTCTGCCATATCCTTTATCTCCATGCCCTGCCCGACGACCTTGATCATCAGGTCAAAGGCTTTTCGACCAAGCACAGGCTTACACTCATTCAACCGCTGCACAGCATCAATCATGCTGTCCGACAGCGGATCGATGCCCTTGCCGCCGTCCACCTGCTCACGGCCGTAGTCGATAGCAACCGTGCCTTTCGCGCCTGACCGCTCCCAATATTGACGGAACCGGCCAGCCGCCGCCCATTGCGCATCATTGATATGGCCGCGTGAATAGAGAGTACCAACAGCACTTTCCTTGATATTCACATAGGCTTTGATCTTCGGCGGGTTCCAGCTCTCGCCTGAATGATCCGGGGAATAAAACGGGTTCGGAACACGATGCACCCGAATATCGGATTTGAGGGTTCCCACCTCGCCGCGGGAGATTGCTTTTCGCTGTTCTTTTGATGGTGCCGCCATATGTATTTCCCTGCGCTGAATATCTATTGTAACTCTATAAACTACTGCTAATATTGAAACTCATTGCCACATCATCTGGGGGGTAAACGAGTGCGTATGCAGCGTTTTATGAAGTGGCATTTGTCAGGTGACGACTGGATCGTCATGGATTTCCTGACTGGTGAGGAGGCTTTTGTTGGTGGCGTCAAGTATGGTGCATTAATTGAGGTCGAGGCTGAACGATATGCTGAAACTCTCAATTGGCTACATAGTTATGCACCTCTAAACTCAGCGCCCTGGATTTACGAAGAGCCGTACGAAAGAGAATGACTGCACACGTCTGCAGCGTTAAGCCATCCCCAGCGCGTCCATATAAAGCTGGATCATCGCTTCTTCCTCCTGACGCTCATGCGCTTCCTTCTTGCGAAGGCGGATGATGGTGCGAACTGCAGGCGCATCGAAGCCTGAGCCTTTCAGCTCTGCAAACACCTCTTTGATATCATCACTGATAGTTTTCTTTTCTTCTTCCAAGCGTTCAATGCGCTCGATGAAAGCGCGAAGCTGGCCGACTGCGATTGTCTGTGTGCTTTCACCGGTAATGTTGTCACTCATGGCTTAATCCTTATGCTGCTAATGCTGGGTTTGCGGTTTCAATGCCTTGTTTTTTAAGTGCGTACAGAATTGTCGTGTGATCGACATCAAAGTGCTTGGCGAGGAATGGCAAGGATGTTTCAGGCCAGCGCAGTTTGATTGCGCATATAGCTGCGTGACGTGCCTTTGAAATTCTGTGTTGCCGCGTTTTGGCGTTCATTTGCTCAACAGGAATTTCATACAGATACGCCACGATCTCACGGGCTTGCTTGACGCTATCAAAGCCCATTCCAATGGCCTGCTGTGCGGCTTCATAAACTTCCGGCATAGGCGATGCATCAACGGCATCTTTAATCCTTGCCGGGGATTTTTTCGTTACCTTGGCCAACTTTGCTTTTGCTTCAGCACGTCTGCGCTCTGCCCACACACGGCGAACAAGCTTAGGGTTCATCCCACGATAGATACTCACGTCTTCAACACTGGAGCCACGGCATCCAAAATCCACTTCTGTTTTCATTTCCCTGCCTGCCTCATGCGTTTGAAATTATTGATCTGCGCGGTTCTCTCAAGGTGGATCAGTTGTTCAATTTCAGCCTCTGGCCTGCCCATAGCTGCAGCGATTTCCAACGTATCTTTCCCCATGCGGAACATATCGAGTGCCGTCACGCCGCCACTCCGATGATCTGCCAGCCCTTGCCATCGTTCGGCTTGAGAAGATGCTCAGGAATGCGGCAACCATCCTGCCATGGCAGAGCGCCAAGCAGAGGGTTCCAGCGGCGATGCAGCCTTGCTTGCTCAAGGAAAAACTCGAGTTTGCGCTCCTGTTCAGCCTGCGGCAGCGCGAAAACATCAATCTTTGTCACGGTCGCAGGCTTCGCCAACCCTTCACCGGCTTTGATACGGTTGTTGTAAGCATCACGGATCGCACCGACGAAATATGCCCATGAATTGGCTGGTTTAGACATTCGGGACGCAACAGCGCGGATTGTCGGTAGAATATCCGCTTCCAGATCAACGCCATTGTTGATCAACTCCAAGATAATCCCGACAACCAGTGATCCGTGCGGTTGGATTTTACCGTCCGCCGCTTCCGTCAGCTTTTTCGTTAAATCTCTGAGGTCGAGATTTTGCTTTTGAGAAAGATCAGCAGCAGCCTCGCGCACATGCGCGTTAGAAGCTTTAGCTTCTTTTGGTTCTGGTTCTGATTGGTCGAACCGTGGTGATTTTAAGTCTTTGAATTTATTAGGACGAGAACGATTTTCAGCCTGTTTATCTTGAAGTTTTCTCAGAGTTTCGAGCTCGATAATTGCGCGTTCATTTGTCAGAAACTCGCCGCTCACGATAATTTTGCCCATAGCAACAAGCGATCCGCGCAATGAATTCCACTTCCGAACAGTGCATCCAAGCAGACCGGAAATGTAACGTGCATCATCAGGGAGATTGCCGCCCTGCATGTAAATCAGATCAAGGACGAGCCGATAAGCAGCCTTTGTTTCGAAGTCCATTCCTATGGTGCCCTCGATAAAGTCACGTGGATATGCCTTGTAATATGGGAGGCCATTCATGCTTCATACCTCGCTGCGTTTCTGACAGCAGAACAAGCGACATCAATGAACAGATCAACCTGTGTGACCGGTCCGTTGCGCTGCTTTGCAATGTGGAATTCAAGCTTGTTTTTGACTTCTGCCAGCCTGTCCTGACGGGCAATTTCCTTATCCATATCATCGTGCTTTTCACGCTCAAGGTAGTAAGCCTCGCGGTAAAGAAAGATGATTGTGTCGGCATCTTGCTCGATGGCTCCGCTATCACGCAGAGCAGACAGCTGAGGGCGTTTATCGGCTTGTTGCTCCACAGCACGGTTTAACTGGGAGAGAAGCACAACAGAAATATCGTACTCACGCGCCATAGATTTGAGCGCACCGGTCATTTCTGCAATTTCATTTGTGCGGTTGCCGGAATAGCGATTACTGGCGCGGATCAGCCCAAGATGGTCAATCATCAGGCAATCAAGAGTATGACCGGCCTTTTCAGAGGCTTCCAGCATCACTTCAAGTTTGACGCGGATATCCGAAATAGAAAGCCCGGACTGCTCTTCAATGAGCAACGGCAGGCCGTCCATTTCTTTCTGAACGCGCTTCAATGCATAGAGGTCTGGCTGAGACAATCGACCTGTGACTAAATCCTGATAAGGAATACGAATATTATCGTCATAGGCCAGATCCGACACGGCTCTGGCCGCCAGCTTCTCAGCATCCATTTCGAGGGAAATAAAGCCAACGCCATGACCCTGCTTGGCAAGTTTGCAGCCAACAGACATTGCAACGGAAGTTTTACCCATTGATGGACGCGCACCAATCAGCGTCAGATCGCGCTTATGAATACCGCCGGTTACATGATTGATGTCTGACAATCCCCACGACAGGCCGGTAATACCTGTGCCGGTCGCCATAGCTATTTCAGCAGCAATGATTGCGTTAGATGCGGCGTGAGATACAGACACCTGAGACTTACGTTTAGAGCCACGGCGTAAATCAGAAACGATATCATCAAAGATCACGCCAGCCTTAGTAACAAGCTCAGCGGGATTGGAGTTCGGATCACGTGCAGCTGCACTTAGGCTTTCGGCCTGATCTGCCAGCGCCAGCCGTGCTGATTGCTCAATAACCTGTTTAGCGCTCTTCTCGATATTGGCAGAGCCAAGCACTGACGAAGTGGCAAGACGAGCCAGATAATGCGATATACCCTGCCCTGTAGACTGCTCGTGCGTTTCTGCTACAACTTGAGGCAACAGTTTGACCAGAATATCAGGACGAGCAGAATTAAAGCGCTCATGTGCCGAAGCAATTGCCTGATAGATATGCTGGTGTACAGGTTCAATGAAGTGTCTGGCTTCCAGCATAGATGCTACACGGCTAAAGCCACCAAGCATCAGCGAACCAAGAACCTCTTGTTCAATTTCAATAACAAAATCAGCTTGGTTGAGTGCAATGGTCATATCGCACCCAAGTTTTTCTGAATGATTGGGCATTCATAGCAGTAGAAAGCTTTCAGGCAGCGTTTAGCCTCAATCGCATCTAAAAATGCGCCTGTGCTATCAGCCTTGGCCTTGGCATCGACATAAGCCTGCCAGAGGATAAGTTCATCTGTTGTGACTGACATAAGTACTGGCTTCATGCTGCCTCACTTTCGCGCTCTTGGCGGCGGGAGATTTCGGCATCAATCAACGTCACAACCTGACGGCGATGCTGTAAAATCTCTTCCTGCTGAATGAACCAAGCCTCACCGCGCGTTTTCTTGATCCGGTGAAGCGATATGAAATCTTTGAGGGAATTGACTTGTCCCTCGGCAATTGTGCGCATAGTGCGCAGATTAAGAGTGGCCGACATGCGGCACCCGATAGGTTTGAGTGCCGCCGAATAGGTCGTCACCGGAGGGCAAAACCATGTGATTAGCGATGAGCCAAAGCGCAGACGAAAACCCAACTTTCTTGCCGTCAGGGTGTGTGAAGTAGATGAAGCCATTACCTTTCATCCTTGCCTCCTCTGACATAGAAGATTGTCGGACAAGTGCCCCCCCCCTGACGAAGGCGAGAAAGAACTGGTTTTGCATGATGAGGTATTTTCAATTCCTGTTTCATTCCTGCCGCCTCTTATTGATTTCCAGATGTCTGTTATTCTGCTGCTTTCTTCGCTTCACGAACCTTCGCCAGAAGCTCCGCAGCCTCGCGTTCAAAATCCTCCATAGGAGCATTGGGCGTCCCCATTTTCTCTAGTGTTAATTCATGCTGGAGGTTGGCGATTTGTCGTTCACAAACATCGAGATAAGCGGATTTGATCAACCGGAATAATCCGGCATCCACGGTCTTTGACCTGCCAATTCGCAGATTATTCAATGTCCAGAACGACAGGCCATAACGGCGATTAAGCCGCTTCATGGCATTCGTGGTATCGCCCCAACCACGGCTTTCACGTTCAATCATCTTGTTCACGTATGAACTCGCTAACTGTGCGCTACTCATCAATTTGTGCACCAATGACTGAGTTTCTCGGTAGCTCATGCACTAAATTCTCCTTTAGGTTCCAACTTGTCAGGGCTGAAACCAGTGAGAGAGTGAGTGCATGGAGCCAGTGGGAAAGATTGCGCTGCGCATACTGAATAAAAACAGACATGCGCAGATACACCGCCAAAGGACGGGAATTGATGGCCGAGACGATCAAGCGGGGGCAAAGAGCCGTCTCGGCCTCACCGGTGGGAGGAGTGACCGGTGATATGAAACTGATGAATGGGGTCGCGTGGCTCATGCTGCGCGGCCTGTTTTTGCACGCTGAGCAGAAAGCCATCTGTAAGAAACGCCACGAACACGGCGCTGCTTACAGGCTCGTATCACCTGATCCCAATGCTCAGGGGCGATACTCTGTCGTTCTCGCATTTTCCGTGCGGCTTCATAACCGCACCCTACAGACAATGCGAATTCGACAATTGTTGGCCACCGAGAAATCAGGTCTGAAATTGATGTTGGGTTAGTGTTCATACATAAATCGTACGTTTGGTACGATGATAAGTCAATACTGTTTCGTTCATTATGTACGAACTATTTATGCGATAATTCACACCATGAGTACGCCAAATGATCGTCTTAAATTGATACGTAAAGAAGCCGGATACGATAGTCCGAGCGATGCTGCGCGCGCAATCAAGGACATTAATGTCAACACCTTGATTAGCCACGAGAACGGCAACCGCGCTATATCTCGCAAAGCAGCTGAAAAGTATGCAGATGCCTTTGGCCGAACTGCTGGTTGGCTACTATTTGGCGAAGACGCGGCAGGAGAAGACTTTGAAAGTCTGTATTCTAGCTTGAATGAAGCTCAAAAAAAACAAGTCCTCTCTTTTATGACTTTCCTTAAATCCGGTCAGTCAAATCGCTGATATATAAAAACAGCCGCAACATCTTCATCATATGCGTATCCCCATCGACCGCCGTGCATTTTCTGCATAGCCTGCGCTAGTGATGCCGCTTGATCTTCGATCGATTGAATTTGCCGTTGTGCAATCTGCACATCGTCATCTGTTGGGTTTGTTGCAATTCCATCAGGTACGCTACGCTGTGAAAGCATCAGAATCTCCGTTCCCACAAACGCCTATCATTCCAGAAAATTAGAACATATCAAGAACGATTTCACGCAAGCGAACAGATTTTAACGGATGGTTAAGGATGCACTAGATGTGGTGTTGCGGAGAATTGGCGAGCACAAATTAAAAAAGCCGCCGAGATAAATCCCGACGGCCAGACACCGCTAAAAGGCTACGCCATCAAGCAGACGCAATGAGCACTACACCGTTACCGGCAGCAGCGCCAATGAGCGCATACCCACTCCATGCGTCCAAAACGCATACGAGTATAAGCACGCACCCGATGACATGAACGTGTCACCATAAGGCATCTCCAATATTTTGAAGTGCCATATTGCGCTCTCAAGCGAAACCGTGTATAGGAAACCTATACGGAATACATTTTCGCTATCGCTCTCAGGTTGGCACCAGGAATACACCTAAGAGACGCTGGCAAATCCAAGGCTCGATGTTACCAGCATCGAGCCTTTTCTTTTGTCAGGCAGCACAAATTCTTATAGCTAAATTAACCATATTTTGCAAGTCACTGATATCCTGCATTGTCAATTTATTGCATTTTGTAGCTATTTGATATTACAATGCACTTATGGATCAAAAAGCCTACGAAATCGCTATAAATAAATTACAGGCCTTAGCTGAGGAATCTGTACGCCTAAGCATGGAAATATCAGAGCGTTATCATAGGCTTAGAGAAATTGAAGCTGAGCTCAAAAAACTTCGCGACACTATTCAAGTGAATATTGTTAACCAGTCCGAACGCGATATAAATATGGTTAACGGAGTCCAAATTTCCCCACTATCCACAGAGCCTATTATCATCAACGGTACAAAAATCAGACGCAACACCATTAAAGACTACGTTGTTCAGGTTTTGTCCGATTCGAAAAAAGGGATGACTGCCCTTGATATTCTTTATGAAATTAACAGCCGATTTGGCAAAAGTTACGACCGCCCAAGTTTAAGTCCTCAATTGAGCAGGCTCAAAGAGAATGGCGTATTGGGACTAAGAGGCTCCGTTTGGTATCTCAAACCAGAGAATGATATCTTCGATTAATAATCTCAAATAGCGCCGGTCACTCCGGCGCTTTTCTTTTGCGCTGGGAATGGAATATTAGCTGGACTAGAGCGATCTGATATACTACCATTTCACTGCCTTACTCTATCCAAGAGTATCACCCTCTAACCTCAGCTTTTGCTGGGGCTTTTTTTGAGCCGATATTCTGGAGCGCTGCGTTCACTCTACGGATACCTTCAAAAGCAGATTCTGATAGCACTCATATGACCAAATCACGAGCTTGTGATTATTTCTCGACTCTCCGTCATCATCATACTAAAGTTGAATTAGGTTACGCACTCTCGTCTTTTCGCGCTCAGAGGGGGGACACTGTGAGATGGCTAGATTGAGTTGCGTAACCACAAGGATTACATCAACTGCAAAAGCAAAATCTCGGCAGAGCTCAGGGATAATTCTTTTGAATTGTGAAGTTACACCATTACATGGAACATCATCCCTCTCTTAAAAGCTTATGCCCTAATCAGTCAATGTATACGCGGCTTCGTAACGCGCTGTGGTCAGCAAACGGATACACTTCAGTAATTCCCAAAAGATGGGAGCCGCAGCCAAAGCACTTCCTATCCCTTCAAGATAAAGAGATTACGGGAGTTGGAAAGGTATCTCTGGAAATCCTAAGAGAATGGGTTGCCGCCAGCAGCTGATTTACCGCCTCACCCAGCCCGCCTCGTGCGGGCTTTTTACTGCCCTGATTCTGGTATGGTTGGGGTGTGGAGCAATCCTCAATCGTACAAAATCGCAATTTATCGTACAAATTGTACTTGACATGCATTCGTACGTTTTGTACGTTAAATCCATCAACAGCGCGAAGAAGCATCCGCCGATCCGCTAAACGATGGAGAGCGCCGCAATGCGTAACAGCACCTTAAAATCAAGGTTTGAAGACAAGTTTATTCCTGAACCAAATTCAGGCTGCTGGATTTGGACTGGAGCAGTCTGGAATACAACAGGCCACGTACCCCGCGGTAAAATTGTTGTAGGCCGCAAAGTTCAGCGTCTCGCATATCGTGTCGCTTATGAACTTTATGTCGGCAAGATAGCTAAGGGGCTTTCTGTTTGCCACAAGTGCGACAACCCAATTTGCGTCAACCCCTCCCACTTATTCCTCGGCACAAGCGCAGACAATATGCGTGACAAAGTGAGAAAAGGGCGCGCCAAAGCTGGGTCCGGATACAACGGAAAACCGCGTAGCGACCAGATTACATACAATCAAGGTGAGGCGAACGGAAGATCGCAGCTTACGAACAACCAAGCCAAGTTGATATTAACCTCATCGCTCCCCGTATCAAAACTATCCGAGAAATACGGCGTGTCCAGAAGAGTCATCAACTCAATAAAATCCCGTAGATCATGGAAACTTCTTAGCTCTGGAGATCAAACATGCGATACCCGTTTTGCACTGATCTGAGCGATAAAGCTCTCGGCATTACACTGTTTCAGGATTTTGAATGTGAAGTCGATGTGTCCCTGATCTGGGATAACGGCGAGCCGGTTCTTGAAGTGAACGCGGTCTATCTGGACGGTGAAAACCTGTCCAAGGGTGAAAGCGCATCGCAGTTTCTCGTTCACATGATCGCGGACAAGGCAGAGCGTGACGACGAACTCCTCACACGCCTCATTGAAGATGAAGAAGTCCAGTTTCCGAGGGCTGCATGATGGACGAGGAACTCATGACACTCGTCTGGAACGCCTATTGGGATGAAGGCAACACCAAGACCGCACTCGAACGCGTCGTTCAGGTTGTGCGTGATTACGACAAGGCCGCCCTTTCCACTTCCAATTCCAAAGTCACCAAGATCGCTCCACGCCGGAGGGCTGCATAATGGCCGACCACCTCACATCAGATCAGGCAGACTTATACCTAACCGCGATCAGCACCGATGCACCCGCAGCTGATCGCATTAAGGCAGCCGGTGACCTCTTGGCGCGCCCTCTCCCGTACGATGCGCGCAAAGAAATCCGCTCAATTTTTCTCGACCTCACAGACAAGGAACTGGCAGCATGAGCGCCGCACTTGAAATTCACACGCCTACAGAAACTCAATCATATAGCGTTGATGCACCAATGATCTCCATGATTGAGCGCATCGCAATGGATCCGAATATTCCACTGGATCGCCTTGAAAAGATGCTCGACATGAAAGAGCGCATGGAAGATCGCGCCCGTGAGGATGAAGAGCGTCAGGCGAAGAAGGCATATTTTGCCGCTATGTCAAAATGCCAGTCCGAAATGCCGGTCGTTATCAAGAACCGTGGCAACGACCATACTAAATCGCGCTATGCTGATCTGGCGGCAATCGAAGAACAGGCGATGCCAACCATTCATAAGCATGGTTTTGCCGTTTCATTTCAGCCAGACGGCTACAACAACAAGGGCGAACTGCGCATTGTCTGGGAGATTTCCCACGCAGAAGGCCACTCACGCAATGGCGTAGGTGAAATCCCTGTTGATGGTGCAGGTGCACAAGGCAAGATCAATAAAACCGGCACTCAGGCATTTGGCAGTACTGCCACTTATGGCCGCCGGTATCTGCTTTGCATGCTGTTCAATATCAGCACCGGCGACGACACGGACGGCAATAATCAGCCAGTAAAACGCGACCCGATAAATGCGGTGCAACGCGATGAGCTTCTCGCTCTTATTGATCAGGCTGGAATGAATATCGCGGTTTGGTGCCAGTTCTACAAAGTCAACGCAGTTCAAGACCTCACCGAGGATCGTTTTGAAGGTGCAAAGAAAAAACTGACTGCAACAATCGAAAGCCGCGCAAATGGATAACATTATTCAAGGTTCTGACGACTGGCATGCTTTGCGCCTTGGCAAAGTCACCGCCTCCCGTGTTTCCGATGTGACGGCGAAGGTGAAAGCAGGGGTATCGGCATCACGCGCGAATTACATGGCGCAGCTCATTGCAGAGCGTCTGACCGGCTCCGTCGAGACAACATTCACAAATAGCTCAATCCAATGGGGCAATGAGCAAGAGCCGGAGGCGAGACTTGCCTATCAGTTCCATGCAAATGAGCTTGTGGAGCAAGTAGCCTTTGTCGCTCATCCATCAATCGAAATGACTGGTGCCAGCCCTGACGGCTTGGTCGGCACGGACGGTCTGGTGGAGATCAAGTGCCCCAACACATCAACGCATATCGACACAATGCTGAGCGGGAAAGCTCCGGCCAAGTACATCAAACAAATGATGTGGCAGATGGCATGCACCGGTCGCAAGTGGTGTGATTTCGTTTCATTCGACCCACGGATGCCGGAAGAAATGCGCCTCTTTGTAAAGCGCGTTGAGCGTGATGATGAACTGATCGCAAGCCTCGAAGCTGAGGTCTCCGAGTTTCTGTGTGAAATCAATGACAAAATCACTGCGCTGCAAAACATATGCGCCCCAAGTTTGAAGGAAGCAGCATAATGGCCGGCTCAGTCAATAAAGTCATTCTGGTTGGTAATCTTGGAGCTGATCCTGAAATCCGCCGCCTGCAATCTGGTGAGCCTGTCGCAAATCTACGCATTGCTACTTCGGAAAGCTGGCGCGACCGTCAGAGCGGTGAGCGTAAGGATAAGACCGAATGGCACAGCGTTGTAATCTTCAATGAAAACCTCGCCAAAGTTGCAGAACAGTACCTGAAAAAAGGCGCCAAGGTTTATATCGAAGGCCAGCTGCAAACCCGCCGTTGGCAAGATCAACAGGGCAACGACCGCTACACGACCGAGATTGTACTGCAAAAGTTCCGCGGCGAATTGCAGATGCTCGACAGTCGAGGCGAAGGCCAACAGCAAAACCAATCACGCCAGTCCGAACAGTCCTACAGCCAGCAATCTGGCGGATATGGCAGCGGTTTTGACAACAACCTCGATGATGACATTCCGTTCTGAGGCACCTCATGGAAAAGCAACGCTACACCATCGTAAATCCGCAGGTGCGCCAGAATGCAATCCGAGCACTCATGGCTCTCCCTGACGGTCACACAGCAACATTCGCACCACCCACCAGAAGCGGAGGGCAGAATGATTTCTTTCATTCAATTTGTTCTGACATTGCGAAGTCTGGCTTTGAGTGGGCGGGCAAACCGCGAAAACCGGAAGAATGGAAAGTTTTGCTCGTTTCCGGTCACACAAAAGCAACGCAGGGCGAAGTCGAATTTGTGCCGGGGCTTGAAGGTGAATTCGTAAACATCCGCGAAAGCACCGCCCGCATGTCAGTTAAACGCGCAGCCTCATTGCTCGAATATGCGCTGGCGTGGTGCGCCGATCATCATATCCCCCTCACCGACACACGCCGCCAAGGTTATTTTCAGGAGGCAGCATGATGCAGACTATTTCGCTTACCGCTCCCTATGAGTTTCGCCGCAGTAAAAAACTGGCACAAGCTCATATCCGCTCAACGGCTGATTTGATGAACGCACCGGAAGTGCTGGCCAATCGTCAGAAACGCCTGAATGACCGGATCTCCGATATTCTGGCTGATGAACTGGCTGCAGCATTGTCCGCCCTCAACTTCAATGAGGTTCAGCCATGAACAAGCGTATGGAGTTCACCCGTAAAGACAAGGCAAAGATCATCGTCCGTGCAAACGGCAAATGTGAAAAATGCTCTGCCATCCTGAAAACCGGCGAAGGCGAAGTGGATCACATTTTACCTTGCGCTCTCGGCGGCGAGGCAACGATTGCCAATGGCCGCCTGCTCTGCCGTGTCTGCCATGTTGAAAAGACGGCTGATGATATTCGGCAAGTCAGAAAATCTGACCGGCAGCGTGACAAGGCCACCGGAGGAGTGCGCCCTAAATCTGCACTCTCCGGTCGCAAATCTCCCAAGCCGCCACTCACAAAAATCGTTCAGCAGCGCCGTTCTCTTTACGAGACTGCGCAGCCAGAGGGGAGCATGTAATGACAGATAAAGATCAGATCAACACCGGTGGCGCAGCTTTCCCATTTGAAGGTGGCGAAAACAATCACATCGAACCAAGCATGGGCATGACCCTGCGCGATTACTTCGCTGCGAAGGCGCTCCCTGCATTACTCAGTGAGTTATACGCCCAAAGTGTACGGAGAAATGTCCGTTACGAAGATGCTTACGGCACTGCATCAAAAGCTGCATATGACCTTGCCGATGCCATGCTTGCAGCCCGTGGAGGTGCGCTATGACAGATACGCACACCACAGCACATATACCGGATGAGGCTGTGCAGGCTCGTGAAAAGATCGAGAAGATTGCAAAATACTTCATCAATGAAGGCAGTAGAGATTATACGCAGGAAATTTGCTATGCCTTGAAGAATGTTGGCCTTGAACTTCTTGACGCCTTAAACGATATCCCTCACCTCTCTGCGCCTTGTGCTGTAGAGGTGAAGCAACTTGAGTGGCACAATAAGTTACAACGTGGCGAAAGAGAGGGTTTCATCTGCTCAACAGGTGGCATTTTATCATATTCGATTATGCTAAGTCGGTTTCGTGTTTATGGAATAGAAGGTGAGCATGATGGTGCCGCTGAGTTCAAAACACTCGATGAAGCCAAAGCCGCCGCACAAGCGGATTTTGAGCGCCACATTCTCTCCTGCGTAGTCACCAAGCCCGTTGACGTGGCGGCGGTGCGGAGACAGGCGTTTGAGGAGGCGGCCAAGGTGGCTGAAACAGTTTGGCCTAACAGCGGTCCACTTGATGTCGGTCACGGCTCTCGTATCGCTGCCGCCATCCGCGCCCTCTCTGCTGAACCAGCACATGCCGAGCAGACATGCCGCGCAGCCTTGGCGCAAGGATGTGGGGAGTGAGTAAGCAAACAGCAAAGTGGTTCAACCGCGGCGAGTGCAGAGAAATGGCACGGGCTGACGGATGGGTAATGGTGCGGCGACCGCGATGCGTCCCGTTTACAATGTTCGCAAAAGAATGGGACGCCCTGCCATCAGCAGAAGACGGTCGCAAATATCAGCAGGCATACGACGCAGCCCTGAAAGGACAACAGCATGACAAGTGAATTGAAGCCCGACCTCTCCAGCTTTGGCTATGCTGATGGCGGTTACATGAGTAAATGCAGTCATTGCAAAGAAACATTTATAGGCGCGAAAAGAGCATGGTCCTGCGAGCCTTGTGCCACAAAGAAGTCTCTTAAACCTAAGATTACCCGCGCCGCGCCAGACGTGTCGGAGTTGGTACGGTATAGACTTCACTGGTCTGATTTCGATACCGCAGACATGGAAATCGACAGCATGGCAGGTGAATACGTCCTTCACTCGCAAGCCGCTGAAATCATCGCGGCAGACCGCGCTGAAAAGCATCGCGCACAAGAGGCCGTACTAAAACTTGAACGAGAACTCGCGCAGTATGAAGCGCAGGAGCCGGTAGCTTACATTCAATCATGTGATTTAAAATGGCTCAGTCATGATAATTATGGGTCTATTACGATTACCACGACTAAATCGACGACACACACAGAGCCACTCTACGTTTCACCAGTACCAGCCGCAGACCTGAAAGCGGAGAATGAGAGGTTGCGAGAGGTTTTGACTAAAATATCAAGCCCTACACAGGCTACCGGTCTTCTTTGGTGGCAAGTTGAAGCCCGTGCCGCCCTCAACGTGGAGGCCAGCAATGACAAGGGATGAGCTGATTGAGGAAGCCGCACGTATCATTCATGCAGACTGCGCGCGCGGACTTGCCGTCTATCCGATGCACACCGCGAGAAAGATTGCAGACTTGTTTTACGGCGCCCTGAAAGAGCCGACAGAAAAAATGGTTATAGCTGCAGGTAAGGCGTGGGGCATCACCGTTACAAGCAATGAATACGAAAATATGGAAGATGAATGGCGTTTGATGCTCGCCGCCTCACCACTCGCACCGGAAGGAGGTGGAACATGAAAAACCAGCCTTACTGGCCTGCTGCTATGCCCTTAAATCAGGCTGCAGCATATTGCGGCCTCTCCACAGAAACCTTCAAGGAAGTCTGCCCTGTCAGACCGGTGGCACTCACACCTTCAACGCGAGGACAAAGGTTTTTACGGTTACGCCTTGATGAATGGTTGACTTCATTGGATCGCAATACCGATTATTCTACAATGTCAGCCTTAGAGGCATGGAAAGCACGAAAACATGCGCGTACCACTTAAAGGGCTGCATAAAGTCAAAAAGCGTTTGTCCGGTGGCAAAACGCAAACGTATTACTATGCATGGCGAGGCGGCCCGCGTCTTATGGTAGACCCGACCATAGACCCTGCGGGATTTGTTTCTGAGTTTCACGCAATTTCCAAGACAGCCGTGCAACCTGATAACGACAGCCTTGCTGGCTTGATTGTCCAGTATAAGACTTCACCGGCCTACACGGATCTCAGCGCAGTCAGCCAAAGGGATTATGATCCTTTTCTGGCTCAATTGTCATCCGAGTTTGGTGATATGCCGATCATCGCACTTAATGAGCATGGTGCAAGATCTGTCTTTAAGGACTGGCGAGATACCATGGCACAGACACCACGCAAAGCTGACAGGGCATGGGCGGTGGTGAATCGCGTTTTTTCGTGGGCGCTTGATATGGAGCTGATTACACGGAATCCGTGCACTGGTGGCGGCAGGCTCTGGAAAGGCACTCGCGCTGATATCATTTGGACAGATGAACAGATCGAACTTGCAAACAAAGCACTCAGCGACAACCTGATCCATGCCCTAATGCTGGCCTTATGGACAGGCCAACGACAAGGCGACATCCTAAACCTCACGTGGTCAGCATATGACGGTCAACACATCCGGCTAAAGCAATCCAAAACAGGAAAGCGCGTAACAATTCGCGTGTATTCAACCTTAAAAACAATGCTTGATTCTATGGACAAACAGTCTGTGACAATACTCACGAGCAGTCAGGGGACACCATGGACAAGCGACGGGTTTAAAACCTCATGGGGTCGCGCCATTAAAAGAGCTGGGATCAGCGGCGTAACCTTTCATGATCTGCGAGGAACTTTCATCACAAAGGCACGTAGAAGCGGAGCCACTGTTGAGGAAATTGCTGCAGCTTCCGGCCATTCTATCAAAGACGTGACAAGAGTGCTGGAAGCCCACTATCTCGCGCATGATGAGCAAACGAACGATGCAGTAATCCTAAAAATGGAGAAAAAGGGGCAGTGATTTTAGTTTACAAAATCACTGTAACCCATTGATCTTCTAGCGACCTAAACAGCCTCATTTTACATTTAAAGCATTGTTTTAATTAAATTAGTTTCTGCCTTCTAAGCCGACGGTCACTGGTTCGAATCCAGTCGGGATCGCCATTCACTCAATCTTTTACATAAGATTTCAGATTGCAGACTTCCGGTATTTTGTCCGGTTTAAGTCCTATCCCGCCTGCGTTGCGGTGATTCAAATTCGCAAAGAACTGTCATTCACAGCAGAAGCTGCCCTTCCCCGAAGAAGAATAAAAAGCTCATTTAAAGAATTAAGTTTCTTATCTTTTGAGCTGATATCTCATAATATTTCCGTTGTAACAAAAGCTGCGTGACTGACGCAGAAATCAGTTTCATTAGTATCTATAGAAAATGAAGCTGGCGTGCTAAAAGTAACTCCCGCGATTTCTCTCCTGCCGGACTTTCAATACTGAAGCACGAAATATGATTAATTATTGGCGCATTCTATTCAAAGCATTAGCAACAGGTGCGCTGGCGCTTATATTTACCCTCATTATTACCAGTATTTTTGTCCCCATGATGGGAGGGCAACTGGCCGGAGCCGGACTTATCATGACGATTGTCTGTCCGCTTGCGACCGCTATTCCGATGTCTGCATTGCACTATCTGAATACTGAACGCCTCAGGATTGCGCGAAATAAAGCTTTGGAAATTCAGGAGGAGCTTGAAAAAGCCAATGCGCTGCTCATCAAACATTCGCGCGAAGACAGTCTCACCGGCGTCCTGAACCGCTCTACTTTTTTTGACAAGCTCATCACAGCGAGCAGCAGTCAGCAAACCGGCGGTCTGTTGTTTATCGATCTCGATCATTTCAAAACCATCAATGACACATATGGCCACGCAACCGGCGATGCGGCGTTGCGCCGTATCGGCGCACTGCTCAATCGCCTGAGTCTGAGAAACGGCTTTGCCGGAAGATTGGGCGGTGAGGAGTTCGGCGTCTTCATCAACAGCGCGGATGTCAGCTTCATCTATCAATATGCAGAAAATATTCGTCGGGAAATAAGTGTTCTGCGTATTGTCGCTTCCGACAATAAAACTGTCAGCATCACTGCCAGTATTGGTGTCACTTTGTGCGAAGCCGGTTTCAATCTCGATCAGTCTTTACTGGAAGCAGATGAGAAAATGTATATTGCCAAGCGGCAGGGACGCAATCTGATTATTGCATAATGCTTGATAGCGGCCTGTTTTCAGCATTTCATTCTGAAAAAAGACTTGCCTTGGCATAAAACTCGAACTCTATTCCGAACATCATAACATAATAAGGTAATCTTAATGGCTCAGGCAAATTCCTCATCCCGCCCTGTTATCCTGACCGGCCTCGGCGTTCTCGTCCTTGCAGCAGGTCTGTATCTGCAATTCGGCACCAGCTCTGTATCGCTTGCCGATCAGCAAAGATGCGAAAAAATCGTATCGGATACTTATGCTAACAGCGCGGAAGCCAAGAATTCACTTCTGCCTAAATGCTCCGAGCCAGGCATGGTAGCAATGATGGACGCAAAAGCCGGGGGCTCCGATGCTACAACAGCAGCGGCCTCTATTGCATCAGCCAACCAGTCCGATATCGGTTCCAATGCCTTAAGCTTCGGCCTGATCGGCGCAGGTCTCGGCCTGCTCTTAGGCGGTATTGCCACGCTTCTGCGCCGCAAAAAATCAGCTTAATCTGACAACAAAAACAAGCGGAACAGACAAGCAAAGCTACTCTGCTCGTCTGTTCCGCTTTGTGGCACTGCATGGGGGCTTCAATGCGCATAATACTGACCGGTATGGCCATATTTGCATTATGGGCAACCAATGCCGTAGCCCAGACCTCAGCAAATTCATGCAGTGTGATTGAAGACCCTGCACAGCGGCTGGACTGCTTTGACAAGCTTTTCCCAAAAACAAATCAGCCCTCACCATCTCAGAGCTGGCACATCTCTGAAAACAGATCCCCTATTGATGACAGCGCGCAAATATCCGCTTTTCTGCTGCCCAGAGGCAGTGAAAATAAAATAGTCATGTTCGACTCGGTTGCTCTCGGGCTTCGCTGTCATAATTCTACAATTTCAGCAATTCTTACGACCGGCACTTCAAGCGCGGCAGAAACCACCAAAGTCACTCACAGAACAGGCGATGAAGCCCCACAAACCATGCTTTGGGAGCGCTCTGCGAACTTCATGTCTGTCGGCCTGTGGTCTGATAAAGAATCTGCCCCCTTCATAAAACAGCTGAAAAATAACAGCATGCTATCGGTGCGCATCGACATTCCGCCTGTCGAGGTTATGTTTGATCTGGCTGATGTTGAAGATATTACTGCGAAAATTGCGAAAGCCTGCGAGCGGGATATTTATCAATAGAGTACCGTGTGTCAGACTTGGCATGCAAAACTCGCTCTAACCATTTAAATTAGTCTCTGGTCCGGTTTCTGCTATTTTATAACACAAGCATCGCAGATAAATTCCAAGGCAAGGTTTCTGACAGAATGACAACTGCACTCCTGATTATCGACGTTCAGAAGGCAATCATTGCCGGTAAGGCGTCAGCGCAACGAATGCCTGAACTTGAAGCCGCGCTGGATGAAACCGTATTCAGGCTTCAGGCGCTGAAGCAAAAGGCACATGATGCCAATATACCTGTTTTTCTGATCCAGCATGACGGCGCCAAAGGCCACAGACTTGAAAAGGATACTGCAGGCTGGGAATTGCGTCCGGAAATCGCGGCCACGGGCAATGATATCCTTGTTCACAAGAAATATTCGGATTCATTTCTCGAAACAGAGCTGGCAGACCGGTTGAAAGACCATGGTGTCACGCATCTCATTACCGGCGGCTGTATGACACAATTCTGCGTTGATACGACAGTGAGACGTGCCATCTCACTGGGCTATGACGTGACCCTGCTTGCAGATGGTCATATGACGGGTGACTCTGACACTCTGCTTTATACGGATATTATGAAGCACCATAATGAAACACTGAATGGCTTTGGCACCGATGCTGCATCCGTAGCAGTTAAACCCTCTGCTGAAATCAGCTTCTGAACAAAAACAAGCCGCCTGCCCGATCAAACAGGCAAGCGGCCAATGGCATTACACTCAGAAAACCAGCGAGACACCGGCAACAGGCCCGTGTTCGGTAACATTCCACTTGAACCTGTGGTCGAGCACATCGCCGCCATCATAATCCTGATACAGCGCCCTGTAGCCGAAGCGCAGCAATGCCGGTTGATTAAAGATATGCGTGCGATAGCCGAGATAGGCCTGCCCCTGCGCACTCAAATCTGCACCGGCACCGAAACCACCAACATCCGCCTCAGCAAATAAATGCCAGCGATCCGTCAGATCCGCCTGAATACGCGCTCCGACGAACGGATCTGTCCATTCCAGTTTACGACGCTCAGACCAGCGATCCAGCATGAAATCGACTTTAAGCTGCGTCCAGCGCAGACCGGCAGTCGGCTCAATCGCAAACACCCGCTGCGTACCGAAAACAGTTTCGCCTTCCAGCGGCACTTCAACCGCGCGGAAAAACGCACCGGCGGAGAGCGTTGTCATCGTAACATCCGCTCCCAAAGTCTGGTCATGGAATGATTCATCCTGACTGGTTTTGGTATATTGTCCGTCAAAATACACCCCATAGAGGCCGTTTGTGACTTCCACATTGCCCATGGCGCTGAAATCAAGATTTTCGAAAATATCCGAGAAAGGCACATCAATATTGGTACGGCGACCCATAATATTGGCATGACCATCCAGAGAAGCCGCCCAGATATAAGGACTGACAATCACTTTCCAGCGTCGCTCATCAAATTTGGCAACGAGCTGCGGCGCCAGAATATCGGCACCCAAAGCCTGCCCGCTGGCGATGCTTGCAGCACTTATACATGCGGCAAAGATAATATGTGCAGTACTGATTCCTGATAAACACTTCATATTTTTATCGCCCCTCAATAAGCAATGTCTGCAAAACGATATAACTGCACTGTCTATATTTACACTTTGAGAAATCACCAGAATAAGATCAAGATTAAACCAATTTTTCAATAGATTTCTTCATATCTGATTCACACAAAGCGTGATAAAAGTTTTTGTCCATTTCTCTGGAAGGAGCATCCTTTTGAAACCGAGTTTCCCGTACTTCCTTAAGAACAAATTTGTCAAATCCGCCACCGCCCTGACTGTTATTGCCGCTGTTTCAGCGCCCTATGCGGCAGCTGCCTGCACCAGCTTTCTGTTGCCGACAACCGACGGCAGCGGCATTTATGCCCGCACTATGGAATTCGGAATTGAGCTGCAGTCCAATGCTCTGGTTATTCCGCGCGCCTATACGCTGCACACAACCGGTGCCGACGGCAAAGCCGGTATGAGCTGGAAGGGTAAATATGCTGCCATCGGCATGAATGCCCTTGGCGAGACCACTCTTGTTGACGGTATGAATGAAAAAGGTCTTGCCGGCGGCGTTCTGTATTTCCCTGAATTTGCAGGCTATGCCGACGGCTCCAAGACCGACAAAGAAAAATCTCTGGCACCATGGGATGTTCTGAGCTGGGTTCTGACCAATTTCGCAACGGTTGAAGAAGTCAAAACCGCCATTCAGGATATGAGCGTCATTAATGTCGTTCAGCCACAAATGGGGTTTGCGCCACCGCTGCATTATACAATTCATGATGCCAGCGGCGCTTCGATTGTGATTGAACCGGTTGATGGCAAGCTCAAGATTTACGACAATCCTGTCGGTGTTATGACCAATTCGCCGTCTTTTGACTGGCATATGACCAATCTCAGAAACTTCCTGAAAATGTCGCCGCTCAATGCACCGGATCTCAAAATCGCCGGCACGACATTCTCACCGCTGGGTCAGGGATCAGGCTTGCTTGGCATTCCGGGTGACTCGACCCCGCCATCACGTTTTGTGCGCGCCGCGGCCTATGTGCAAACTGTTGAAAAACAGCCAAGCGGGGATGATGCTGTGCGTCTGACCGAGCACATTCTCAACAATTTCGATATTCCGAAAGGCTGGATTCAGACCGCAAAAGAGCTGAAAATTCCGCTGGAATACACCCAGTGGTCAACGATTGCCGATCTGAAAAATCAAAAATACTATGTAAAAATGTATGATGATCAGGTTCTGCGCGGCATCGATATCAAAAGCTTTGATCTGGATGCAAAAGAGCTGAAAAAAGCACCTCTCAGCCCGAAGATCACACCACCTTCTGTTGAATTCGCCAAGTAAAAACAAAAAACCGGAGCTGAAAAGCTCCGTTTTTTTTATCGGGTTCACTATGCATCAATCTCAATCGAGGACATAGCAGCTTTTCGCCACGCCGCGATCCGGATCACCGAATGTGCGGTTGTCACAATTTACGCCGCCACGGAATACACGCTCAACAAAGCGATCCTGTGTGCCGTAACGTACACGCTTGCGGCCGGAGAAATCACAATACTGGCCTTCGCGTGCGCAACGCTGCCATTCACGGTCATTATCACGATCCCGTCCATAGCCGCCACGCCCGTCACGATCACGGCCATATCCGTCACGATCGCGTCCGTAACCGCCGCGGTCACGTCCGTCATAACGAACAACATAAGAGCAGGTTTTGGCTCTGCCATATGCAGGGTCGCCGAAGACGGAGTTCGAGCAACGCACCTGCGGCTGATTAATAAAGCGCGATGTTGCCCGTCTTCCGCTGCCGTAAATTACTTCTGTCGGATAAGGAATGCGGCACACGCCCCCTTCAGAGGCACATTGCCGTACTTCCTGAGCTGATGCTGTTCCGGTATCAACTGTGTAAGCACCGGCAACGACTGCCAGAAACAACACGGCGCGGGACAGATTTGTCGCAATCGACATTGTGCTCATTTGAATTTCCTTCCTGTATGAGCTGATGCTCATGGTGAAGCCTTTAAAAAACAGAGCAGATACAGTTTCCGGCCACCGAAGCAGTCTCACCAATATACGCTCGCAGTGCAGGTTCTAGAACACAGAAATTGAACAGGAAATGAACAATCTCATCACTCTCTGTTCCGTTTTGAAATGATTGTGCGATTTCTTAAACCGGTAAGATTATTATGCTTTATGAGATTACATGCAGATATCAGGAGCACCGCCAGCTATGAACCCCGTCTCACAGATTCTTATTTATGCTTTGGCTGCGGTTGCTGAAATTGCAGGATGCTTTGCTTTCTGGGCATGGCTGAAACTGGATAAACCCGTATGGCTTTTGCTGCCGGGCATTGCATCCCTGATCCTGTTTGCTGTGCTGCTCACATTTATTGACGCTGAGGCTGCAGGCCGTGCCTATGCGGCCTATGGCGGTATTTATATTATCGCCTCATTATTATGGCTGCGGCTGGCAGAGGATTTCTCGCCGGACAGATGGGACATTACCGGCGGTATGCTGGCACTCGCCGGTGCAGGCATCATCCTGTTTGGGCCACGCGGTTAAATCGTCTACATTCGGGCAAGGAATAAATACGGACATAAAATAATCCGCTTTCTGAAGAACAGATATGTGATCGTCATAACAGACGATCCTCTCTGCGATAATGACTCTGTTTCCATGATAGTAAATCCACAGACACAGGTCCTGCCCAATGCAATCCATGAAAGAAATGAGCCGCTATCAGGCACGCCGACGCCTTGCCGTAGCGGTTATTATAGTTCTCCTGTTCCTTGCTTTGCTTTTCGTACGCTCTGCATGGCCGCGCGGTACTCATGAATATATTGAAGCCTTCGGCCTCGGTTTTATCATGGTGGCCATTCTCGGCCGCATGTGGTGCACATTATATATCGGCGGACACAAAGGCGCGCAGATCATTCGCACCGGCCCCTATTCCCTGAGCCGCAATCCGCTTTATGTTTTCAGCACAATCGGTGCATTCGGTATCGGCTGCCTCACCGGCAGTCTCGGTGTCGCGCTCCTGCTGGCAATCGCCTGCTACATCACATTCCTGTTCGTTATTCTTGCCGAGGAAGGCTATCTCGAAAACACTTTCGGCCAGCCCTATCGCGATTATAAGCTTGAAGTGCCGCGCTTTTTCCCGCGTTTCTCCGGTTACAGAGATGTGGAAACCCTGACCATCCGTCCGAAAACGCTCTATAATACGTTCTTTGACGGGCTGGTGTTCTTTGTTGCATTCCCGTTTTTCGAAACGGTCGAGCATTTACAGACCGCAGGGTTTATTCCCATCCTTTTCTACACTTATTAAACATTGCAAAACAAAACCCGCCATTCAGGAAATGGCGGGTTTGATTATCGGAGAACCGGAGCAGCTTCACATAGCGGCTTTACCGTCTTTCTCTTCCTCAAATGTAATCGCAACATCAGCATTGGCTGAAAGACGAACCTTATTGCCCTCAATATCTGCAACCAGCCCCAGTGAAATATAATGATGGTGCTTATGATGTGCACCGGCACCGGTATCGTTTTTCGTGAGTTTGATACGATCACCTTCCACATGATCGACGATGCCAACGTGAACACCGTCTGCACCGATCACTTCAAAATGCTCTTTGATTTTTGCAGTATCTACCATTGATTGTATCTCCTGTTTCAAAGCGGTTCAGAGAAAATACTCCGGTCTGACAATAACGCAGCAGCAGCATATTCGATGCAAATGATTGCAAATATTTTAGAGCGCCAGCTTCATTCCGGCGTGACTGGCTTTAAAACCAAGCTGCTCATAAAAACGGATCGCATCTTTGCGCGAGATATCCGTATGCAATTGCACCAGACCACAGCCCTTTTCCCTGCATTGACCGATTGCCCATTCCAGCATCTGCCTGCCCAAGCCCTGCCCGCGATAATCACGGGCAATCCGCACGCTTTCAATCTGCCCGCGCCACATCGCAAGTCTTGAAAGACCCGGAATAAAACTGAGTTGAAGACAACCGGCAACCCGCCCGTCAGCTTCGACAACCAGCAAGAACTGGTTCTCGTCCCGCCCGATTGCGGCAAAGGCATCCAGATAGGCTTTGTTCAGCGGTACGGACTGATCCTCACGCGCTGCCCCCAAAACATCATCGGCAAGCATGGCCACAATTTCAATGAGATCCCGCTCTTCGGCCCGCCGGAAAATATGTGCCATTTCACTCCCTCAATACAATTTTCCATTCCTGTTACGCAGGGAAGATAGAGCATAATTCCTTAAACTTGGATCAGTTTAAGGTGAAATTATGCTCTAATTTTAAAGTATTAGAGCGTCCTGCCCATCAAATATTTCAATCTGATGAGCAAGACCTATATCAGAGCGGAAACACAAATTTTATTTGATAACGTGCCAGTTGCCACCGACACCATCGCCTTCCATATCACCGGCTTTCTTGTCTTTAATATAGGTATAAACCGGCTTGCCGTTATAAGCCCACATGTCCTTACCGTCTGAAGCCTTCACCTTGGACCATGGCGCAACCGCTTTGGTTTTGGCGGAGGCATGATAGGCCGGCCAGATTTTCAGACATGAGGCATCGCAATTGGACATGCCGCCGCTATCCTTGTCGAACGTATACAGCGTGTGCCCTTCTGCAGTGGTCAGAATTTTTCCGCCTGCCGCATCCATCATCATGCCCGGCCCGCCGGCAGCCTTATCCGTGCCATGCTGCATTTTTGTCATGTCAGTTTTCGAGGCAGCGGCTGCGGTCTGTCCCGCAAAGACCGGCGCTGCTGACAATCCCAGAACGGTGCCGAGAACACTCAATGTCAAAACAAGCTTTTTCATTTTGTTTCATACGCTCCATATTTTCCTCTGCACACAGGCCGTGTGTAATGGTCAGCTGCAGATGGCTGGTTAATCCGGCGCGGTCAGAAGCGGCCGCGCAAAAATGCTGCGCCTGCTTCGGGACTGTTTCTGGCCGATATTGTGCCGAAAATAAGTTATTTTACGCCGGACACAGAGAACAAAAGGTGAGCATAGTAACCAAATACGAAGATTCGCGCGGTAGCTTGAATACAGGCAGATTCGAAATACTCAGCTTGGTTCAGTGCATCTGAATGCTGACCGATATAAAGGCGCAGACATATGGCTCCGAGAAAAACCACTTCCCGCAAAAAGCGCCCGACGCGCGGCAAAAGCTCGGGTCAGTCCACGACAGCTGTTCTGACCGTTGGTGCAATTGTGGTGATTGGTGCTGCAGCACTCTGGGCGACATCGCAAAGCCGCAGCCCGTCTGCCAGCGTATCAGGCCTGTTCCGCACAGCGACCAATAGTTCCGCATCCCGTTCCGGTTCGACTGCTACAGCCAGTTCAGAACGCAGAACGGTGCAGACGCAAAGCAGGAATACGGAGACCGCCAGAAATACTGAACCCAATGTGACACCGCCGTCTCCGATACGCAGGCCGCCGTTGAATATCGGCCAGAGCGTTGCCAGTGAGCAGAAGTCACCTCCGAAACAGGTTGCCGCTCTTGCGCCACGTCCGGATAGCAAACCGGCGGCAGCTCAGATCGTACCGCCAAAACCTGCACCGCAGTACACCATGCCCGCTTTACCGCCGGTCGGAAAATCCGCACCGGATGACAATAGCCGTCATGCCAGCGGTGCATTCAAAGTGCCGAAAGCAATTATTGCCAGACAGGATCTGACCATTCACGAAAAAGCATGGGACAAGGCCAAGACTGTCGGCCGCGTCGAAAAAGGCCGCGAAATGCGCTCCTATGCCAAAGTCGGACGCTGGCACCGCGTGGTTGTACCATCCACCAATATTATTGGCTGGGTGCAGGAAGATCAGCTGATTATCAAAAATCAACAAGCGCAGGCACGCTCATTCCGTGCAGTCTCCGCACCGCAAGCGTCTCAACATTCCGGTATGACCACAGGGTCAATCCGCTCTGCCGCAGCACCAAACAATAGTGGCACCACAGCGAAAACACAGAATAGCAGACTGGTTGCGCCGGTTTATCCGCAACAGCCGGTCGGCAAATAAAAAAATCAGTTTTGAGATGAAGTGTCAGGCAATGCATCTGCCATTGCCTGCAAAGCCTGTATTGCCAACGCTTTGGTAATCCGGCTTTTTTGCTGCAGAGCCATATGATCGAGCAGATCAACCAGCACAATCACACTGTCGAGCGAGCGCTCAACACGGCTGACAATATAACTGATAACCGCCGGATCAACACTGACCTGACGATCGGCGAACAGCTTGTAAATCACTGTGCTCAGCAGATAATCATCCGGCTCGGAAATATCGACAATTGTCACCGCTTTAAGACGGGAGACCAGATCAGGCAGCGACACATTCCATTGCGACGGCTGTAATTGCGACGTCATCAGCAATGATGCCTGCGACTGACCGTTTTCGCAGCTGCCTGCGGTTTGCCGAATGGTGTTAATCAGATGGAACAGACCGGTTTCATCAAAAGCTTCTGCGCCGATATCATCAATCAGCACCGGTCGCTGCGCAGCGATTTCCAGTGACTGTGCATCAATATCATGAGGATTGAGGATTGCCGCATCATTCTGGCTGCGCCAGATGGCGGCCAGATGCGTCTTACCGGCTCCGGCTGGTCCGACAAGCAGCGCGACAGGCGACGGCCAGTCCGGCCAGCGATCAATCAGATCGACAGCCGCACGGTTCGATCCGGTGACAACCAGATCATCGCGCGTAAAGCCTGGCTCATGCTGAAGTATGAGCGGCATTTGTCGGTGCTCAGCAGACATAATTACCCAAAATTATTAGCCCGAATTCCGGCCTGCTTACAAATCATACAAATTCATCACATGATTTCGGGGCGGGGTTCAAGCTGTTCCATCACAGAACCTGTCAAATCTTCAAAATACAGGTCAGAATGATGCAGTAACTGCTTTCCCCCCTTTAGAAAAGCACAACCGGCACGAATGCGCCGGTTGTCTGAGCTTATCCCCGTGACCCACAAGCCTGTGGACAAAGCTGTTGAAAACTTCGGGCTCAGTTTTCTCCGTTGCTGCTTTTATACATCGGCGATTCCAGATACCGCCCGATAGCAAAGCGTACCAGCACCCCGACTGCCGCCGCAGCAGGCACAGCAATCAGCATCCCCGTGAAGCCAAGGAACGAACCGAAGGCAAAAAGTGCAAACATCAGCCATACCGGATGCAAGCCAACAGATTTGCCCACCAGTTTCGGCTGCAGAATATTGCCTTCAATAAACTGGCCTGCAAAGAACACACAGGCGACGATAACAACCATCACCCAATCCGGCCAGAACTGCACCAGCGCCACACCGATTGCCAGCACCAGACCGACAATCGAGCCGATATAGGGAATGAAGCTGATAAGACCGGCGAAAAGGCCGATCAGCAAGCCGAAATTCAAACCGGTAAGCGTCAGGCCGACAGCGTAAAATGTTCCGAGAATGAGACACAGCGTGCCCTGACCGCGGATAAAACCGGCAATCGCATCATTCATCTCACGGGCGATCTGGCGCACAGTTTTCACATGATCGCGCGGCACCCATGAATCAATCGTATTGACCATGCGGTCCCAGTCGAGAAGCATGTAGAACGCAACCACCGGTGTCACCACAAACAGACCGGCAATATCAATCAGCGACTTGCCGGAATTCCACAGCGATTGCAGCAAAGTGGTCAGAAAGCCGGCTCCCTGCTTGAGAAATCCGCTCAGATTATCTTTGATGACCGTGCTGTTAATGCCGAGATATTTCTGCAGCCATTCAGAATCCTGATGGGCAATCAGCGACTGAAGCTGCGTAAAGTAACCCGGAAATTTCGAAATGAACTCGGCCAGCTGTGTAACCAGCACCGGCACGATGATGATAAGCCCCAGCACCAACACAAAGACGAAGGTAATCAGGATAACCACGGTTGCTACCAGACGCGACATCCCGAAACGCTCAAGCCGGTCGGCCACAGGGTCAAGAAAGTAAGCCAGAGCAAGTCCGGCTACAAAGGGCAGCAAAATGGAACTGAACACGGTCAAGAAAAGAACAAAAACAACCGTTGCAAACAGCCAGAAAAAAGCCTGTTTACGCACGGTTGCACCGAGTGCACTGACCTGCACATCCAGACGCACTTCATTCTCAGTCGCGGGAATGATAACCTGTTGCGGCGTGGTTTTTACCAGCGCCTCCGACTTTGCCCGCGATGCACGGGGGGATGGCGATTTAGGTGGTGTGGTATCCGATTTGCTCATATAAAACCGCCATTGCTTAAAAAGTCTGAATATGTCGCATTTCAGCCTCCGGTCAAGATAGAGCATTTCACAGTTAAGTTGGATCAACTTGACTTCTTGATTATGTCAAGCTGGATCAACTTGACGGCTGTGATAATGCGACCAAATAAAGAATCCAGAGCGAGCACTATGATCCAATCTAAACGTAAACCGCTCTAGCGACCTATCACGCCTGCTTTCATTGCAGCGACAGAGTAAATTGACTGCGACATATGCTCTGCTCATCTCATAACATGGTGTTTATCAGTTAAAAATGACGAAAGATGCTTGCGGATAAAGCAATCTCGTGTCATTGCGCCTGCTTGAAGCATTAACCGCAGCCTGCCCTGCCGTTCTTCCATCGGCCTTACGGCTGCGCTGTGTATCGGGAGCTACCAATGCCACAGTCGAAAACCCCATCCCCTGCAGCCGCTGACGCGAAAAATGGCCTGACCTATGCCGATGCCGGTGTGGATATTGATGCGGGCAACAGCATGGTCGACAAGATCAAGCCTTTGGTGCGCTCCACGCGCCGTCCGGGTGCTGACGGGGAAATCGGCGGCTTCGGCGGATTGTTTGATCTGAAAGCCGCAGGCTTTAAAGATCCGGTTCTGGTAGCGGCCAATGACGGTGTCGGTACCAAGCTGAAAATCGCTATTGATGCAGATCGTCACGACACAGTTGGTATTGATCTGGTTGCCATGTGCGTCAACGACCTCGTGGTACAGGGCGCAGAGCCGCTGTTCTTCCTCGATTATTTTGCCACCGGCAAACTCAATCCTGAACAGGGTGCAGCGATTGTTAAAGGCATTGCCGAAGGCTGTCTGCAATCCGGTTGTGCGCTGATCGGCGGTGAAACCGCTGAAATGCCTGGCATGTACCGCGACGGTGATTATGATCTCGCCGGTTTCGCGGTTGGCGCCGCAGAGCGCGGTCAGCTGCTGCCTGCCGGTGATCTGGAAGCCGGTGATGTTATTCTCGGCCTTGGTTCTTCCGGTGTTCATTCCAACGGTTTCTCGCTGGTTCGCCGCATTGTTGAACTGTCCGGCCTTGGCTGGCAGGATGCAGCACCTTTTGCTGCCGATAAGACATTGGGTGAAGCCCTGCTCATCCCGACCCGCATTTATGTGAAATCCCTGCTGTCGGCTATCCGCTCGACCGGTGCGATCAAAGCACTCGCGCATATTACCGGCGGCGGCTTCCCTGACAATATTCCGCGCGTTCTGCCGGAAACACTGGCGGCTGAAATTGATCTGTCTGCGATTCCGGTTCCGGCTGTTTTCTCATGGCTGGCCAAAACCGGCGGTGTTGAAGCCCATGAAATGCTGCGCACCTTCAACTGCGGCATCGGCATGATTGTTGTTGTCTCTGCTGACAAAGCGGAAACTGTTGCTCAGGCACTGAAAGCCGAAGGCGAAACTGTTGTCACACTCGGCCGCATGATTGCGCGTGAGGCAAAAGATCAGGGCGTCGTTTATCAGGGCACACTTTCCCTATGAGCCACGCGCCTTCAGCATCGCGCAAACGCGTGGTCATTTTCATCTCCGGCGGCGGCTCCAATATGGAGACGCTGATCCGCGCGGCACAGGCACCGGATTATCCGGCAGAAGTTGTTGCCGTCATCTCCGACAAGGCAGAAGCAGGCGGTCTGGCGAAAGCTCAGGCCGCAGGCATCAAGACCCATGTTTTTGTCCGCAAAGACTTTGCTTCCAAAGAAGCGCATGAAGATGCAATTCTTGCGCAACTGGCTGCAATCGCTCCGGATATAGTTTGCCTCGCAGGCTATATGCGCCTGCTATCCGGCCGGTTCATTGCGCCTTATGAAGGACGTATCCTCAATATTCACCCTTCCCTTCTGCCGCTGTTTCCGGGTCTGCACACACATCAGCGTGCGCTGGATGCCGGTATGAAACTTGCCGGATGCACCGTACATCTGGTGACTGAAGGTATGGATGAAGGCCCGATTGTTGCGCAGGCAGCGGTGGCCATTACTGAGGGTGACACGGCTGAAACGCTGGCAGCACGCGTATTGACCGCAGAGCATCAGCTCTATCCGCAGGCTCTGCGTAATTTCGCTATGGCTTCCGGTTCTGAAAAGCATGGCAATTCAGCAACACAGATACTCATTAGCGCGTGATGAAATAACAAATTGTTAATTTCCTCTTAACGTGCCACGATATTACCCTAAATAGCCACATATCACATTTGTGCTGCATGTTCAGCAATCAGATGATTCCCGTCATTATGGTTGCTTTTCAGGCAGAGACTTTGAGCGTTCACCCGCTTTAACTGTAGTTTCAACACGCATCTTTACCGAAAGCCATTTTACACTTTCATGGATGCGTCTAAAAATAAGAAGAGGAAGATATCATGTCTCTCCGTAACTCTGTTGCACTTATGGCCTTTTTTGCCGCCGGTACTTTTGCTGTTTCAGCATCTGCTGCCGACATGGTTTCCTCCCGTAATGCCGTTGTTCAGCCACGTTCGGAAGTCGGTGTTCTGACCTGCGATTTCCAGCCGTCAATCGGTGTTATCATTGGCAGCCGTCAGGATCTGGATTGCGTATTCCAGCCTGCACAGCGCGGCGCACCTGCCGAACGCTATAGCGGCCAGATCACCAAAATCGGCGTGGATATCGGCTTCTACAATGCCGGCCAGCTGGCATGGGCTGTCTGGGCACCAACCGTTCGCCCTGAAGGCGCACTGCGCGGCAGCTATGTCGGCGCATCGGCCAATGCAACGATCGGTATCGGAGCAGGCACCAATGTCCTGACCGGTGGCACATGGAAAAACATTTCTCTGCAGCCGATCTCCATTCAGGGTCAGAAGGGTCTGAATGCTGCTGTTGCACTTTCCAACTTCCGCCTGAAATACGAAGGCTAATCTTAGCTTTGCCTTGAACAAAGCCCGCGCTGTCACCGGCGCGGGCTTTTTTGTTTCTGGAAATCTCAGGCTGTTTTAGGTCTTCTGATCTGAAAGCCTGTTTTACTCTGCTCGAAGCCTGCATCCTGATAGAACTTCAGTGTTGACGATTGTTTCGAACCTGTCATCAACATGACTTTATAGCAGCCGGCCTGCCATGCAGCTTCAATTGCTCTGTGCAGAACTGCACTGCCATATCCCTGCTTGCGATGATCCTCATGCGTCACAACATTCTCGATCAGCGCATAGGGCATACCGTTACGCGTCAGATTTGGAATAACAACCAAAGTGCATGATGCAACTGGAATATTCTCCAGACAAACAACGAAAATATTGCTGTTGGGATAGGACTTCAACAACTCCCAGCGCGTAATGGCCTCCGGGAGAGGTATCTCTGCATTATCTGCTGCCAGATAACGGTAAAGCTTCTGCAAACAGGGTATATCGCTTTCAATAAGCGTTCTGATAAGCACAAATTTCCTCCGGCGGTCAGGCAGCCTTCACCGATTGCTCCATAAGAGGACGTATCCAGACTTTAATATCGTGGAACGCCGTCCCGCCATGCGGCGCGGCCGCATCGGCACCGGTCAGAATATTAATCCCCTCGCCGCCTTCAAAAGATGAATTCGGGAACAGGCCTTCCGAAACTACAACGCCACGGCGCAGTTTCTTGGCTCCGCTCAATTTATCAGTGGCCTGCTGGATTTTGACATGTAGTATCAGTTCGCCGCGCTGATTACCGATCTGTACCCGTGCACCGTCTTCCAGCCCCAGCTCTGCCGCATCATCGTCGCGGATCAGCAGTTGCGGCCGGATTTCCTTTGCCAGAGAGGTTGGTGTCTCCGCAAAAGTCGAGTTGAGGAAATTATGTGCCGGTGATGTGGTCAGCTTAAACGGGTGCTGCGGATCGGCCAGCTCATTGCTTGCCCAATAATCCGGAAATTCCGGCATGTCCGCAAAAGGCCCCTGAAGTCCCATAGCTTGCGGCGGGCGATCCGGTGATGTCTGTTTCTGCCAGTCCACACGGAAGCGGAATTTACCGTCCGGCCATGCGAAACCATCGAGATAATGGGACTTTTCAAAATCCGGCTGCTTATCAAGCCAGCGTTGCTCACGCATGGTTTCAAAATCCGGCATATTGCTTTTAGCCAGCAGATTATCGACCAGCTGACGCGCAGGCAGATTGAAACCATCCAGATGACCAACACCTAAGCGATTGGCCAGTTCATTGATAACATAGATATTTTCGCGAGCCTCTCCCGCTGCTTCAATTAGTTTGGCACCGAGCAAAACATGCTGCTGACCGCCGCCGCGATAAATATCATCATGCTCCAGAAACATCGTGGCAGGCAGTACGAGATCAGCCATTTTCGCCGTATCGGTCATGAAGTGCTCATGCACCACGGTAAACAGGTCTTCCCGCATAAAGCCCTGCCGCACCAGACGCTGCTCCGGCGCAACATTTGCCGGATTGGTGTTCTGGATCAGCATTGCCATCACCGGAGGCCCGCCATAGAGCGCTTCTGCGTCACCGGTCAGCACACGGCCGATTTTCGACTGATCCAGCGATCTGACCGACGGATCGGCAAATGCGGAGCCTTCAATCTCCGACTTATCCATGCCGAAAATACCGGAATTGGAATGGAAAGCGCCGCCGCCCTCCAGCGTCCATGCGCCGGTTACAGCCGCGATGCAGGAGGCAGCGTGCATATTCACCGCGCCATTACGCTGGCGAGAAAAACCATAACCCAGACGGAAATAAGTGCGTTTTGTCGTTCCCACCAGCTGAGCAAAAGCCTCAATATCCTCAACAGATACACCGGTGATCGCTTCCGCCCATTGCGGTGTCCGGCTTTGCAGATGCTGCTCCAGTGCTTGAGGCGCATCCGTATAGCGGTTGAGATAATCCCAATCCGCCAGACCATCGCGAAACAGCACATGCATCACCGCACAGGCAAAGGCCCCGTCAGTACCCGGTTTCAGCACAATGCCGATATCCGCCTGCCGGATGGTTGCGGTTTCATAAACATCAATTGCCACGATTTTCGCACCGCGCTCTTTACGGGCGCGTGCCGCATGGGTCATGACATTGACCTGCGTGGCGGCGGCATTGGTTCCCCAGATCACCACACAATCGGACTTGGCAATCTCACGCGGATCAGGCCCGCGCAGAGCGCCGGTACCGGCCATATAGCCTGTCCATGCCAGATTGGTGCAGAAGCTGGAAAACATATTGGAATATTTTTTGGCATAGCGCAGACGGTTGATAGAATCGCGCTGCACCAACCCCATAGTTCCGGCGTAATAATTCGGCCAGATACTCTCGGAACCATATTGCTCTTCGGCTTTGAGAAATTTCTCTGCGGTCAGATCCAGTGCGTCAGCCCATGAGATCTCCTGCCACTGCCCGCTTCCCTTGGCACCCTTGCGGATCAGCGGTTTCAGCAGGCGTTCAGGATGATGAACGCGCTCGGCATAACGCGCGACCTTGGCGCAGATAACGCCAGCCGTATAGCTGTTATCCTTGGCACCGCGAATGCGCCCGATTGTATGGCTGTCCAGAATTTCAACATCGAGCGCGCAGGTGGAAGGGCAATCATGCGGACAGGCCGAATGGCCGATTTGGGGTGCAACGCGCAATGTCATGTAAGAATTCCTGAAGGAGTTATTTTAGCACCATACAAAAATATAACGGCTCCGACAGACGATAAATCAGCACAGCTTTATTTTTATCGGATATCAGTCCTGTCAGACCAAACGCATCAGCACTGTGCCGCAGACAATCAGCAAAGCTCCGGCAAGACGTTTCAGGCTGATATGCTCCCGTAACAAAAAGAGAGAAAGGATCATGCCGAACAGGATTGAGGTCTCACGCAAGGCTGCAACCATTGCAACCGGCGCCATGGTCATTGCCCAGAGTGCCAGACCATAAGAGCCGAGCGTGCCTGCACCGCCGATCATCGCCAGATGGCCGCGCTGCCTGATATGCCCGACAAGCTGTCCGCGATATTTCCATATCCCCCAGCTCACCACAGGGATTGCGTTAAACAGGAATGCCCAGAGCGTATAGGATATCGCATTACCGGATACACGCACACCGATACCATCCACCAACGTATATCCTGCAATGAATAAGGCATTGACCAGCGCGATTATCACGGTGCGGGACGTGTTTTGCCCTGCCGCCGTTTTCTGGCGGCTGCCGAGAGCCCCTGCCGCCGTTTTCCGGCGGCTGCCAAGAGCCATAGTTAAAACGCCGCAGGAAATAAACCCGATTGCCAGCCATTGTCCGGCACCGAGCACTTCACCGATCAGCGGACCCGCAGCCATAGCGACCAGCAAAGGCGGCGTTCCGCGCATCAGCGGATAGGCCAGACTCATATCCCCGTTGCTGTAAGCGGCAGCAACCATGAACAGGTAACAAACCTGAAAAATGGTTGATATAATCATATAAGGCCAGCTTGGAGCTAAGGGCAGCGGTAGAAACGGGATCAGTACCAGCGCCACCAGACCGGCAGCACCACAGACCAGAACGGCATTGAGATATTTATCTGTGCCGGATTTGACGATGACATTCCAGCTCGCATGCAGCAATGCGCCGAAAAGAACGATCAGAACGACAAAACCAGACATAGCGCCGTTTTCTTTTCCCCGCGAAGGCGGTTACCACTTTTCCTGAAACTGCTGAGCGTCACCGGACTGTTACATAACCGGTCTAAAAGGCAGAATCAGATTGACTGCACATCCGGTATGCTGGTTATGGCATAATCCCGTCTGAACAGATATATGGCATTGACCATGACAAAGCGTCCTGCTTTGAATCCCGCCTGCAGCACTGCGCTTTCGAACACCGGAAATACTGAATATGAATTATCGTCACGCCTATCACGCCGGAAATTTTGCCGATGTGTTCAAACATATCGTTCTGACCCGTGTGCTGCTTTATATGCAGCGCAAGGAAGCCGCCCTGCGCGTGATTGACACTCATGCAGGCATCGGCCGCTATGACTTAAGTGGTGTGGAAGCCGGTAAAACACTGGAATGGCGCAGCGGTATCGAGCAGGTTTTTGACGCCAAAGCAGCAGGTTCTATTCCCGCAGCAGTGCTGGAACTGATCGCGCCTTATCTCGATGTCATTGAACAGGAAAACAGCACCGTCAAAGGCAGCAGCCTGCGTTATTATCCGGGTTCACCATTACTGACCCGGAAGCTGATGCGCGCGCAGGATCGCCTTTCGGCACTGGAACTGCATCCGCAGGATTTCAAAACACTGGCCGCTTTATTTGAAGGCGATTACCAGACCCGTGTCACCGAATTGAATGGCTGGCTGGCGCTGGGTGCACATCTGCCGCCCAAAGAGAAACGCGGTGTGGTGCTGGTTGATCCGCCATTTGAAATTGCCGGAGAATTTGACCGCCTCGTTGAAGGACTGGTGAAAGCGCACCGCCGCTTTGCCACCGGCACCTATGCCCTGTGGTATCCGGTGAAAGACCGCCGCGAGGTCAACCGCTTCATCGCTAATTTGAAAGAAACCGGCCTACCGAAAATTCTGCGGCTGGAACTGGCTGTGCGTGCGCCGTCGCAGGAGCCGCGTTTTGACGGCACCGGTATGATTGTCATCAATCCGCCTTATCTGCTGCAGGAAGAAATGACTAAAATCTCACCATGGCTGGCAACGCTTTTCGGAGAGAATAATCAGGGCAGCTATAAGATTGAATGGATCAACGGCGAAGAGCGGACAGAAAAATAAGTGCTCATTTGCCAATGATCACTCTCTTGTGCGTTGTTGAGGCTTGACCCGACACAGGAATATGGCAAAAACTTCGGTTAACAGTTTTCAATAAGGACAGATTCATGTCATTACGCTCCGCTTTTGCTTTCGCGCTGCTTGCAGGTCTGTCAGCAGGATCTTTTTCTCAGGCACAGGCTGCGGATTATATTGCAACTGCCCCTGCCGTGACTGATCCTGTCTGCCACGAACAAAGCGTCATCAACAGCGCAGTCGCACAGTTCGACCGCCTTGTGCGCGGTGTACCGGAAATGCCTGCTGTCAGCATCAATGCCGTCAGCAATGTCAGCGCAACACGTTATGACCCGAAAACCTATCCGTCAGGTATTGAGCGCCATTATTGCCGCGCCACTGCCGTGCTCTCCAATGGCGAGAACCGCAATATCTGGTATATGGTAGAAGAAAGTCAGGGACTGGCATCCATGGGACGCAATGTCGAATCCTGTGTAGACGGTTTTGACAAGTGGTTTGTCTATGACGGCCGCTGCCGCGTGCTTCGCTGATCCGCATATGTCACGCATCCGATTGAAAGCACACAGCCCGTTTGCACCCAGCAAAACGGGCTGTTTTTCTGTTGCCACGGCTTTGCTTGCCTCCGCACTCGCTTTTACTATGCCAGCATCAGCACAATCCCTCAGTGACAAGCTGATGCAGAGCATGGGCAATGATCTGCACAAACTAAAGCCTCTGAACAATCAGGACAGACCGGTTTTAAGGCCGGAGAATAAAATCCCGCAGCGTATACCGGCAAAACCGCAGGATGCGCCAGCAGCATCCGGCAATGCGAATTTTGACTTCTATGTCCTGTCGCTCAGCTGGTCACCAAGCTATTGCGCTGATAATGGCAACCGCTCCAATGCCCGCCAACAATGCGGCACCGGCCGCAATTACGGTTTCATCGTTCATGGTCTGTGGCCGCAATATGATCGTGGTTTTCCTGAAAGCTGCGATCACCGGCAGGCCAATGACACGGTGCCACGGGATATCGTCTCATCCCTGTCTGACATTATGCCCTCAGCCGGTCTGATGCGTCATGAATGGCGCAAACACGGCACCTGCGCGGGGATCAGCCAGCGCGATTATTTCTCCACGCTGGGCAAGGCCTATCAGGCTGTGACTGTTCCGCCTGCCTTGCGCAATGTCGCAAGTCCGCGCAATGTTGATCCGCAGCTTGTTGAAAAGGCATTCATTGCCGCAAATCCGGGTTTGACCGGAGATGCAATTGCCGTGACCTGCAATCGCAGGCGTCTTCAGGAGGTGCGTATCTGTATGGATAAAGGCCTCAAATTCCGTTCATGCGGCGAAGTGGATCGTAGTTCCTGCCGCAGCCGTTCCGTTACTCTGCTTCCTAACCGTTGATCTCTTATCTCAGGTTCCAACATGCACAAACTTTACACATCCCCTTCCTCACCTTTCAGCGCCAAAGTGCGTCTTGCAGCGCAATATGCCGGTATTGAACTGGAAAAACATATTGTCGTGACCAGCGAAGAACCGGCAGAACTGATTGCCGCCAATCCGCTCGGCAAAATTCCGACGCTGGTTACACCGGAAGGTAAAACTGTTTTCGACAGCCGCGTCATCACCCAGTATCTCAACCGCATTTCCGGCAACAAGCTGTTTCCGCGCAATGCTGAGAAGCGTCTGGATGCTGAAAAATTTGAAGCAATTGCAGATGGTCTTGCCGATGTGCTGGTAGCGCATGTCTATGAACGCCGTATGCGCCCTGAAGAAATCGTGCATCAACCGGTGCTGGACTGGTACTGGAAAAAGGCAGAACGCACGCTCGATCTGCTAAATGAAACAGCGCCGCGTATCGGCACCAAAATCCATGGCGGGCACATCGCTATTGCCGCAACGCTCGGCTATCTCAATTTGCGCTTCGGCAATGGCTGGGAACGCGGCCGTCCGAAACTGAAACGCTGGGTCAAGCGCTTTGCCGAAGTGCATCCGGAACTGGCGGCACAATTGCCGAAAGCGGCATAAAATAATAAACGACAAAAAAGCCGGGAATTGCTTCCCGGCTTTTTTATCAGGGTTGATCTCAACTAAATGAGATATTCCTTAGAACTTGTAGCCAACACCCAGACGGATATCGTGGGTCTGCAGACCACCGTCATTGACAGTGCCGCTATCCAGCTGGAAGTCTTTCTTGCCGAAATCGGAATAACGGTATTCCAGACGGGCAGTTACATTCTGTGTCAGGAAGGTTTCAGCACCGGCACCGGCTGTCCAGCCAACGCGGAACTTATCCTGCGATGAGGTTGCATCGGAGAATTTAACCTGCGTACCGGCAACACCGGCTGTCACATAAGGCATAACCGGCCCCATATCGACACCAAGACGGCCGCGCAGCGAGCCTTCAAAACCGCTCTTCGCAGTCAGACCGAGCTCTTCTTTCTTAGCCCAGTTGTAACCGGCATCACCTTCCACACCGTAAACGATATTGTCGTTCTGGAAGTTCCAACCGGCATAACCGCCGAATTTGGCATTATTGTCTTTCAGATCACCAACATAGTTGTCAGTTTTGAATTTGTTAATGCCGTAGCCAAGATACAGACCGGTATAGCCGCCTGCCCAGCTGCTCTGAGGAGCAACATCTACAACCGGTGTCGGCTCATATGTCTGCGGTTGAATCGCATCTGCGGCAAAAGCTGTGGCCGAAAGCGGCAACAACGCAACAGAAGCAAGTGCCAGAGATTTGATAGTGCGCATACGCCTTGTCCTTATAAATTTCTAAACTGTTGTACAGCGAAGCCTCCAGACCTGACCTGTAACGGCTGAGCTGAACGCGATACGCCCCGTCTTCCTTCCGATCCATTTCTGTGCGGGAGAAAGAAGATTGCTTAACAAGGCAAAAGATGACGCTGAATTACGGCAGCAGAAATGCCGTAGCATGGAAAAAAACCGGCCTTATTATGGCTGAAACATGTCAGTCAAAACCACTGCCGAACAGGCTGAAACCACCACAACTATTTGATAATAAATTTATATCTTGTTTTTCTTATAAAAAAGAAGGCCGGAAAATTCCGGCCTTCTTTACCGCCTCTTAACCGCATCCCGACATTCGTCTTTTTTATCGCTGAGGATAGGCGTCATTATTTATCCGAATCCGCTCAGCCAAACGCGCTAAGGCGAATCTGTGAAAAATGCGTGGTTTTCAGAATTTATAGCCAACACCCAAACGGATATCGTGGCTCTGCAATTTTGCTGATGGCACAGCAACATTACCCAATGTGAGATCCTTCTTGCCAAAGTCAGAATAGCGATATTCAAGACGTGCACTGACATTTTGTGTCAGCATGGTTTCGGCTCCGACACCGGCAGTCCAGCCAAGACGAAATTTCTTACTGGAATCTGCATCATTGCTGTAACGCACCTGCGTACCGGCAACACCCGCAGTTACATAAGGCATGACTGCGCCCATATCATAGCCAAGACGGGCACGCAGAGAGCCGTCAAATCCGCTGCGGGCACTCAGACCATCTTTGGTTTTCTTTGCACCGTTGTAACCGGCATCACCTTCCACACCATAAACGATATTGTCGTTCTGGAAGTTCCAGCCCGCATAGCCGCCAAGCTTCACATTGTTATTTTTCAGATTACCGGCAGCGGATTTGTTTTTGAAATTATTTGCACCGGCACCAAGATAAAGTCCGATATAACCACCCTCCCAGGTTTTCTGCGGTGGTGTCTGCACAACCGGAGCAGGAATGTCTGGCTGCGCACGAACAATATCAGCTGCCGAAGCCGGTACAGCAAATGAAAGAGCCGAGGCTGAAACCAGCGCCAGAGTTTTAAAATGTTTCATAAAATTTCCTTGCAATATTCCAATTTTAAAAATGAGAACCGGATTGCCAAAAACATATTTCAATCCGGCATTATTCCCCTGTCATATCCGACAGGAGAGTCTTGGCTTAAATGCACAAAAACGACCAGAAAACGGCAGAAAAGCAGCAGAAAAACGAACCGAAACTGATGATGCAACGAGGCAACATTTTCTTAAATATTAAATAGTTACCGTATTTTTTGAATAGTATTGCAAGCCGCAAAAACTTCAGCCTTAAAAACAAGCCGCAGCCTATCTTCTACAGATTTTTTGTCAGGCATTTTTCCTTCACGCTAAAACAGGTTATTCCATGATACTATGCGATCATATTTGCTGATTTGCATGCACATGAAGTCAGAATCATTTCACCCGCCGGATATGCCATAACCAAAGGAGCCTGCCCCCGATGACTGCCAAGCGGACTATGTCTGAGGTTTTACCCGTCACCCTGATTACCGGCGGCGCAAAGCGTATTGGCAGCCATATAACTGAGGATCTGGCTACACGCGGCTATCCGGTTAACATTCATTGCAATCGTTCCGCCACACAGGCAGAAGCACTGGCGCAACGCATCCGCGATAAAGGCGGCAAAGCCGCTATTGTGACCGCAGACCTGTCGGACAATGCACAGGTAGCCACGCTGATGGATAAAGCGGCAGCGCATTTCGGCCCCGTGGAGCTGCTGGTCAATAATGCTTCCGTTTTTGAAGACGACCGTATCGGCACCCTCACCCACGATCTCTGGGATCGCCATTTTGCCGTACATCTGAAAGCACCGGTCTTTCTGGCACAGGCTATGGCCGAGGCTTTACCGGAAGATAAACAGGGGCTGATCGTCAATATTACCGACCAGCGCGTGTGGAAGCTCAATCCGCAATTCATTTCCTATACCCTGTCCAAAACCGCATTATGGACAGCCACACGCACTTTGGCACAGGCGCTTGCGCCGGCAATCCGCGTCAATGCAATCGGCCCCGGCCCGACATTGCCGAGCGAGAGACAGCATATTGAAGATTTCGAAAAGCAGGTTGATGCAGTGCTGCTAAAAAAAGCTCCGCTGCTCGATGAATTTGCCGCGACGATTGACTATCTGTGGAGAACACGGTCCGTCACAGGGCAAATGATTGCGCTGGACGGCGGACAACATCTGGCATGGGAAACGCCGGATATTGCAGGTATTTCGGAATGACACAAAGCATAAACGGCAATGATATTGCCCATCCGGACATGGAGCCGGATGAGGATGTCTTACTGACAGATGATGCCGGAGATGACGAAGACAACTTCCCCGAGGAGGCAAGCTCTGCATCTGCGCTGGCCAGCAATATACGCTGGGATTCCGCGCTGGATGAGTTTGACGCATCGACCCAGAATTTAAGCGGGCCGGATGTCATCAATGCTTTTGTGAAAAAACTGCCGAACAATCCCGGCGTTTACCGCATGTTCAACCGTGAGGGTGACGTGCTCTATGTCGGCAAAGCCAAAAGCCTGAAGAAGCGTGTCAGTAATTATGCCCGTGGTCAGGGACACAGTAACCGCATTGCCCGTATGATCCGCGAAACGGCAACTATGGAATTTGTCGTTACCCGCACGGAAACAGAAGCACTGCTGCTGGAAGCGAATCTCATCAAACGCTTACGTCCGCGTTTTAATGTTCTGCTTCGGGATGATAAATCCTTTCCCTATATTCTGATTTCCGGCGACACCCGTGCACCCGGTATTTTCAAGCATCGCGGCGCGCGCTCCCGTAAAGGCGAATATTACGGTCCTTTTGCCTCTGCCGGTGCTGTCACACGCACGATTAATGTGCTGGAGCGTGCCTTTCTTTTGCGCAGCTGCGCCGACTCGATGTTTGAGAGCCGCACGCGCCCTTGTCTGCTGCATCAGATCAAGCGCTGTTCCGGCCCCTGCACGCATGAAATCAGCGATGCAGATTATTCAGAACTGGTGCGGGAGGCGAAGTCCTTTCTCTCCGGGCGCAGCAAAGCCGTGCAGCAGCAGATGCGCGATGCGATGAGTGCCGCCGCTGAAGAGCTGGATTTTGAACGCGCCGCTATTTTCCGCGACCGGTTGTCGGCTTTGTCGCATATCCAGTCCCATCAGGGTATCAATCCGCAAACTGTGGATGAGGCTGATGTTTTTGCCATTCATCAGGAAGGCGGACTGGCCTGTATTCAGGTCTTTTTCTTCCGCACCGGCCAGAACTGGGGCAACCGCGCTTATTTTCCTAAGGCTGATCCCTCCCTGTCAGCGGCGGAAGTGCTTGGTGCTTTCATCACCCAGTTTTACGATAACAAGCCCTGCCCGCAACTGATCCTGCTGTCTGAAACGGTGGAAGAACAGGAACTGCTGGGCGACGCCCTGTCGGCTTCTGCAGGACGCCGTGTGACGCTCAATGTGCCGCAGCGTGGTGAAAAGAAAGACCTCGTCGATCACGCCATGACCAATGCCCGCGAAACGCTGGGGCGCAGGCTGGCCGAAACCTCATCACAGGCGCGTCTGCTGAAAGCTATGGCCGAGACTTTCGAACTACCGCGCATTCCGCGCCGTATTGAGGTTTACGATAACTCTCACATCATGGGCACCAATGCTGTGGGCGGCATGATTGTCGCCGGACAGGACGGTTTCGTCAAAAACCAGTATCGCAAATTCAATATCCGCTCCACGGAGATTACACCGGGCGACGACTTCGGAATGATGCGCGAAGTGATTGAGCGCCGTTTTGGCAGGCTGATAAAAGATCATATGAAAGAGTTGGAGGAGCAGGCTCCAAAGACACTCTTAGAGAATGAAACCGATGCAGACGACATTACGGATGACGGTTTCCCTGCGTGGCCTGATGTTATTCTGATCGATGGCGGTCAGGGACAAGTCGGTGCGGTTCGTGATATTCTCACGCAACTTGGCATCAATGATAAGGTCATATCCATCGGTATCGCCAAGGGCGTTGACCGTGAAGCAGGGCGTGAACGGTTCTTTGTCAGCGGCAAACCATCATTCACCCTGCCGCCGCGTGATCCGGTACTGTATTTCATTCAGCGTATGCGCGATGAAGCACACCGTTTCGCTATCGGCACCCATCGGGCAAAGCGCAAAAAAGAAATGGTCAAAAGTCCGCTGGATGAAATTGCCGGTATCGGCCCTTCCCGCAAGCGTGCTTTGCTGCATGAATTCGGCACGGCAAAAGCAGTTGCAGGTGCGGCTCTGGCAGATCTCATGCAGGTGGAAGGCATCTCGGAAGCATTGGCGCAAACCATTTATGACCACTTCCGCGATCAATAATGGGTTATCTGACGCAATATGCACATAATAAGCCTTAAAAAGCCGGTCTGAGTGTTGCTTTTTACCCTATTGCGGGATTGATGGTAACCAGCTGACAATGATTTGTCGTGTAGCGTAATACACATCCCGAAAGTGGTGAAACTATTTTCGGACAAGATGTGCGTCTAAAGATTTTCATGAGCCGTAAGGCTTACTTCTCCAGTCGTGGGTTTCCCGCTCACGCTTATCCAGAATACGGGTTTTAGGGGACTATGAGTAAACACACATTATCACTGCCCAACATCCTTACTTACGCACGTATCGTTGCTGTGCCACTTGTGGTTCTGTGCTTTTTTCTTGAAGGCCATCTGAAGAGCAGTGACACCGCAAGATGGTGGGCGCTCGGCCTGTTCGCTGCCGCCAGCATCACGGATTTCTTCGACGGCTATCTGGCACGTATGTGGAAACAGACATCCAGCATCGGCCGTATGCTTGACCCGATTGCTGATAAGCTGCTGGTCTCCGCAATTCTGCTGCTGCTGGCCGCCGACGGCACTATTGCCGGCTGGACTCTCTGGGCTGCGATTATCATCCTCTGCCGCGAAATTCTGGTTTCCGGTTTGCGTGAATATCTGGCGGATCTGAAAGTCAGTGTGCCGGTTTCGCAGCTGGCAAAATGGAAAACCACTATTCAGATGATTGCGCTGGCTTTTCTGCTTGCCGGCCCTGCCGGTGACAAAATCCTGCCTTATACAACGGAAACAGGGCTGATCCTGCTGTGGATTTCAGCAATTCTGACACTTTATACCGGTTGGGACTATTTCCGTGCCGGTATCAAACACATGATCTGATGGCCGTTATGACAGTCAAACTGGTATATTTTGCATGGGTACGGGAGCAGATCGGCAAGTCTGACGAGAGTCTCGACCTGCCTCAGACTGTCAAAACCGTGTCTGACCTGCTGAACCATCTTTCCGGCATTGATGAGAATTATGCGCATGCTTTACGCTTTTCCGATGTGATCCGCGTGGCGATCAATCAGGAACATGTGGAGCATGACACGCCGATTGCCGGTGCGCATGAGATTGCCCTGTTCCCGCCAATGACCGGAGGCTGAGGCAATGCAGCCGACTATTCTTGTCTCGCAAGATGACTTTGATGCGGCTGCCCTTACTGCCCGTATGACTGAAGGGCGCACAGATATCGGCGCGGTTGTCAGTTTTACCGGCTTTTGCCGTGATGAGAATAAAACACTTCAGGCGCTGGAACTTGAACATTATCCGGGCATGGCAGAAGCGCAGCTGGCGCGTATTGCTGCCGATGCTATGCAACGCTGGCCGCTACAGGGCATTACCATTGTTCATCGCAGTGGTCTCATCAAAGCCGGTGAGCAGATTGTGTTTGTCGCCACAGCCAGCAAACACAGACAGACCGCTTTTGAAGCCGCAGAATTTCTGATGGATTATCTCAAGAGCGATGCGCCTTTCTGGAAGAAAGAACATCTGATCGCCCCTGCTCCCGAGAATGGCGATCCGCAATCGGGCTGGGTTAAAGCCAAAGCCAGCGACGAAGACATGAAGAAGCGCTGGCAGGATTAGAGCGACCTTTGTGTGCCAAGTCTGGCACACGGCGCTCTAAGACAACTCAGCTTTGCCTGAGCCAAAATCCCGTTTGAATATTTTACAATCCTGTGAAATTATTTGCACTGACTTGCATTGCCATAAGTAAACCATAAAATCAGGGCAGTAGCTGATACAGCATATTTATATGATTCAACTCGTGTTTTATCCGGATTTGAGCCTATAGTCCGGAGAGCACTTACGACTCATGGATATGCATTGATTCCAGAATTACCGGTTTAAATGACTGGTGAGCATTTTTTAGTCGTCCGGCAATTTCATTATCCAAAACAGATCAAAGAAGATTTCTGACAACTAAACAATGAGGAAAACCACATAACAACACGTGTTAAGGTTAAAACTTAACGTAAATTATGTGTTTAGTCATTTGGCGTTAATATACCGCCGGTTAAAATGCCAGCTCGGACAACTTCTGGAAAACGGAGAGAGTCTAAACTGGCAGTGCAACAAACAGGACAGAATATGTTGATTGGTAAAGCGCGCATCATTGCTGCATCCCTGATAGGACTGGCCGTCTTAGGCGGCAGCGCAATGATCCTTTCCTCAACCATGCCGACGCAGAGTATCGCATCTGAAAAAACAATACGTGGCACTGTCATGTATCGCGAGCGGATTGCCCTGCCTCCGGAGGCCACGTTGAATGTGCAGTTGCTGGATGTTTCTCTCGCTGATGCGCCGGCTCAGGTAATTGCCGAACAGCAGCTCAGCAATATTCCATCCGCGCCAATTCCGTTTGAGCTGAAATTCGATTCTTCCAAGCTCGTTGCAAAGCATACCTATGCCTTGCAGGCACGTATCAGCGCCGGTGATACTCTGTGGTTCATCAATGACACACGCCATGAGTTCAATCCGGAAAAATTTGACAGCGCTTATGAAATCCGTGTTGTCAATGTGCGCAAAAATACCAGCCTGCAAACACCGCTGACACTGGAAAATCATGAATGGCTCACAGAGGATATCCGTGGCGCCGGTGTAATTGATTTTGCCCAGACAACCCTGTCAATTTCCCCGAGCGGCGAAGTGTCCGGCTCCGGCGGTTGCAACCGTTATTTCGGCAAAGCAACAATTACCGGTGAAGCGCTGAATTTCGGTACCATCGGCTCCACATTCATGCAGTGCCCGCCTGCCCTGATGGATCAGGAAACCAAATTCCTTGACGTTCTGAAACAGACCCGTCAGTTCAGCATTAATAACGGCAAACTCTATCTGCTGGGAGATAACGGGCTGGAGCTTGCCCGTCTCGCCAATAACAGCTGATTTGTCTGATCTTTGAATTAAAACGGGCACGCTTTCAAAAGCGTGCCCGTTTTTTTACATCTCTGCATATAAAAAAAGCGCCGCATTGCTGCAGCGCTTTTTAAAATCAAAGACTAAATAAATTAGCCAACGATTTCTGTCGAAGAGAACCAGTAGGTGATTTCCTGAGCAGCTGTTTCAGGAGCATCGGAACCGTGCACCGAGTTTTCACCGATCGACAGAGCGAAAGTTTTACGGATTGTACCTTCAGCAGCATCTGCCGGATTGGTTGCGCCCATAACTTCGCGGTTTTTCAGGATTGCGTTTTCGCCTTCCAGAACCTGAACGATTGTCGGGCCGGAAGTCATGGTTTCAACCAGCTCACCGAAGAAAGGACGTGCTGCGTGCACTGCGTAGAAGCCTTCAGCTTCGCGCTTGCTCATCCATACGCGCTTGGAAGCAACAACACGCAGACCAGCTTCTTCGAGCTTGGCGGTGATTGCACCGGTCAGGTTGCGCTTGGTTGCATCTGGCTTGATCATGGAAAAGGTACGTTCGATGGCCATTTTTGTCCTGTATATATTTAGAGGAAAGGTGCCGTTCTATACCCTCACAGCCTTTTACAGTCAAATAAGATCATTAAACCTGCTGTAAAATGCTGCTGAAAGTGCGGTGAAAACGCGCCCCATTCTGTTTCTGTTTACTCAGTCCTGTCTCATCGTGCTGAGCATCATTTTAGCTGCGCCGCCATACATAGCTTTCACATAATACAATGGAATGACAAGGCACTGATAATAAAGTGATTTAGCCTGCCATAAGTGCAAAGACAGGTTATAGTTAACAGCGCTCATGACAATAACAGCGATTCTGTATTGCACGGGCTGTCTTTTGCTGTTTTTGGTTTTTGATGAGAGCTTGATGATGAAGCAACATTTTCTGATGCTTGCTGCCTATAATGGCTGGGCCAATAAACAGCTTTTTGACGCGGTTGCGGCTTTGACTGAAAGCGAATACCGGCAGGATGCAGGCCTGTTTTACAAATCCGTTCATGCCACGCTTAATCATCTGCTGGGCAATGACCGATTGTGGATGAAGCGCTTTACCGGTGAAGGTGATCACCCCAAAACTGCAGATGCCATTCTCTATCTGGCTTTGTCCGATCTGCGCGCTGCCCGTCTGCAGGAAGATACGCGCATTCTGGAATGGCTGGAAGGACTTTCACCTGCCGAAGTTTCAGGGCGTTTTGTGTTTCTCAATATGAGCGATATGCGCACCATCAGCCAGCGGCTTGCCCCTGCCCTTGCCCATATGTTCAACCATCAGACCCATTATCGCGGGCAGGTTCATGCTGCCCTCACCATGCTGAAACATACGGCACCGGAACTGGATATGATGATTTTCCAGAAATCGGAATCCGGTCGCCGCTTCGTCTGATATTTTCGCCTCTGCGCAAGCATAACCGGACGTTTTTGCCTCTTGCACAATTGCAATATCCCGTGCAAAACCGCTCTATGTTGATCCTTAATGATATAACCGTCCGCATGGTCGGACGCGTCCTCATCGACCATGGCAGTGCAACACTGCCATCTGGTTCAAAGACCGGTTTTGTCGGCCGCAACGGCACGGGCAAATCAACGCTGTTCAAGGTGATTACCGGTGAATTATCGTCAGATACCGGCGATATCTCTATTCCGAAAAACACCCGCATCGGTCAGGTTGCGCAGGAAGCACCCGGCACAGAAGAGTCTCTGATCGAGATTGTGCTGAAAGCCGATAAAGAGCGACTGGCTCTGTTGCAAGAAGCAGAAACGGCGACTGATCCGGCACGTATTTCTGAAATTCATATCCGTCTTGCCGATATTGAATCCCATTCAGCGGAAGCCCGTGCCAGCGCCATTCTCTCCGGCCTTGGCTTCGATGCGGAAGCGCAACTGCGCCCTGCTTCATCCTTCTCCGGTGGCTGGCGTATGCGTGTGGCTCTGGCGGCTGTGCTGTTTGCCCAGCCTGATCTGCTGCTGCTTGACGAACCAACCAACTATCTCGACCTTGAAGGCGTGTTGTGGCTGATCGACTATATCAAACGCTATCCATACACTGTCATCATCATCAGCCATGATCGCGATCTGCTGAACTCGGCGACCAGTTCCATTCTGCATCTTGAGAATAAGAAGCTGACTTTCTGGAAGGGTAATTACGACCAGTTTGAACGTCAGCGCGCCGAGATGCTGGAATTGCAGCAGAAGCAGCGTGTGAAGCAGGAAGCCCATCGCAAGCACATGGAATCCTTTGTAGAGCGGTTCCGCGCCAAGGCTTCCAAAGCGCGTCAGGCACAATCCCGTCTGAAAGCCCTGCAAAAGCTGAAGCCGATAGCCGCGCATTATGACGAGCATGTGCAGCCATTCCGCTTTCCTGAAGCGGAAAAAGCGGCAGCATCGCCAATCATCGCGCTGGAAAATGCCGATGTCGGTTATGAAACTGGTAAGCCAATCCTGCGCAATCTTTCACTGCGCATAGATAATGACGACCGCATTGCCCTGCTCGGCTCCAATGGTAACGGTAAGTCCACTCTGGCCAAGCTGATCTCCGGACGGCTGAAACCGGAAGGCGGCACGCTGACCCTTTCACCAGCGCTGAAGGTTGCCTTCTTTGCCCAGCATCAGCTTGATGATCTGGTGCCGGAAGACAATGCCATTGAGCATGTGCGCAAGCTGATGCCAGATGCACCGGAAGCCAAAGTGCGTGCCCGTGTCGCCCAGATGGGGCTGGCAACGGAAAAGATGCTCACCAAAGCCAAGGAGCTTTCCGGTGGTGAAAAAGCACGCCTGCTGATGGGGCTGGCAACATTCCACGGCCCGAACCTGCTGATCCTCGATGAGCCAACCAACCATCTGGATATCGACAGCCGCGAAGAACTGGTTCATGCGCTGAATGATTTCAAAGGCGCTGTGATCCTCATCGCCCATGATCGTCATCTCATCGAAGCGACCATGGATCGGCTGTGGCTGGTGCGTAACGGCACGGTCAAACCTTATGACGGCGATCTGGATGATTACCGTTCTTTGGTTCTGAGCGATAAAAGCACACCGAACAGCACTATTGAGGCTATTCAAGAGGTCGCTATTGTTGATGAAGGACCAAAACTCAGCAAAGCAGATCAGCGTAAACAGGCTGCGCAGAAGCGTGAACAGCTTAAACCGCTGCAGAAAAAGATTAATGATTCCGAGTCTTTAATGCAAAAACTGCAGAAAGAGATTCAAGCACTGAAAGGCAAACTGGAAGATCCTGAACTTTATACCAAGGATGCCCAGAAAGCCGTGCAGTTCAATATTGATCTGAAGTCCGCTGAAACCAAACTGGCAGACGTTGAAGAAAAATGGCTGACCTATTCTGCGGAATATGAAGAGGCAATGGCTGATTAACAGCACATCTGAGCCATAAAGATTAAGCCCGCCGGTTCTGTGAAACGGCGGGCTTAATTATCAGACAATTCAGGCTTTCTGCCGTCTGCGTGTACGCATAAATCCGTAGAGACCGGCCACCATAACCACCACACCCATCATGGTGATATTCTCGTCAACCGGAGCTGCGCCACGGCGCAAAACCAGATCGGCTTTTGTCAGCGACAAACCGTCTTCCACCGCCCGCACGCTGAATTCATAAGTGCCGGCCTGTAAGGTTTCCATATCTTTTGCGCTTTGGCGGATCACCGCACCGCTTTGCGGCAGATCACGCTGTTCATTACCGCTTTTCGGGCTGTAGCTGAGGCGCTCCGCCAATACCGGCACACCATCACGTGACACTGCCAGATTAAGCACTGACTGCTTTTGTCCGCTGGTTACGCCCTGCATTGGTTGCGCATCAACAAAAATACGCAATGGCGCATCTTCAGGTTTCAATTGTACTTTCGCAGACTGATAACCGCCCTCGCGCTGATAGAGCACCCATGTGCCGATTTCCTCGCCGCCGAAATGACGCTGCGCCCATGGCCAGATCACACCGGTTGCCAGACCAACGAGAAACAGCAGAATACAAAAAATACGCATCAGGCTTTTTTCTCCCAGCGGCGGTCTGCATTTTGCTGCCAATAGGTCAGCTGATGTCCTGCGGCTTTCAGGCTCTTCCATTGCTCTCGCGCTTTGGTCAGCTGGGCAGCGTCGTGTCCGTCAAACATCACCACCAGACGATCATAGTTCTCAGCACCGGCGATTTCCGCGCCTTCCACAACAAAACGCACTGTTGCGCCGTTCAGATTATCCGTGGTGGTTGTGAGCAAGGCGGGCTGATGTTCTGCATGGGGCTGTACATCTGTGCCATGAGCAAGAAATGAGGCATTGCTCCATGTCCACAGCAAGCGGTCGAGTTCATCGCGGCGTTCTTCCGATGTCATCTGGATTGTCACACGCCAGCCCCGCTCTAACGAGCGGTCAACCAGCCCCGGCAAAGCTTCATCCAGAACGGATTCAGTCAGATGATAAAACAGAATTTCCGCCATCAGCCAATGCAGGGAACCGCGCCCCTTACCTCTCGCATCTCATATATACCGGATAACAGCTTAAACCAGAAACAAAACGGCCTGTCGATCAGACAGGCCGCCTCATACAGAAAAACCGGAGATTATAATCAGGCGGTTGCAGAACGGGGTGCCTGTTGCGGCGCAGTGATGCTGCGCACACCAAGGCACAACAGCGTAAAATAGCTCAGGCTTTCCAGTGCTTCTTCCAGAAACTCGTTAAAGGCAAGCCCGTGCATTTTCTCAAAAACCTCGCCGAGAGCGATGAGTGCCGCTGCCAGATAAAAAGGCCATGCTTTACGGCTGAAAACAAAGGTCAATACAGGGCGCACATAATCTGAATGGCGGAAAACATAAATAGCGGCGAAAGCGATGACGATAATTGCCTCATGCCAGCGGAATGCATGGGATTTAATGTAATTGCTCACCGGCCCTGTCGGCTCGATTTCAAATTCACGGAAGAAGAAAATCCACATCAGTACGGACATACCGATTGCAAACATTCGCGCAGGCCCCTCACTGCGCAGGCCGCCGATAAAAAACGCGATTGCGGCAAGACCGAGATAAACCAGCTGCAAATTCTCGAGCAATCCGGCCTCTCCCATTTCGACGACAAGATTGTCAAAATCTGTCACGAAGAAAAAGAACAGAACATTTAATAAAAGCAGTACCAGCATTGCACTGATGAAACTGCGCGAAGCATAAGATGGAAACACAATTTTATCCGGAATAAACAGCCAGCCCGTCCTTCAGGGGTGCCAAAACCGGCGGACACAGCATCTCAATGAACATTTTGTGACATCTTAACAAGTTCTTGTTGCTGCGCACAATTAAAATTCATATTGCGCCGGTCAATTTTTATTGAGGTATTTATTTCCGTCGGAGCGTATCGCGTTTAAGTGAGGCCACAGTGCTCGCTCTGTCTCCTTGTTTTTACACATGTCGCCGAAAACCGGTGTCTGCCTTTCCGCGACATGCTTTAAAATACAAAAAAGCCGGTGCGAACACCGGCTTTCTCAATCATGTGGCAGGATAACTGCTTATCAACCTTCGTAATGATCGCGAACGAGGCGGTCCAGAACACGGACACCAAAGCCCGAACCCCAGGATTCATTATATTCGCTGGCAGGTGAATCCATCGCAGTACCGGCAATATCCAGATGCGCCCAAGGTGTATCGCCGACAAAACGCTTCAGGAACTGAGCCGCAGTGATTGAACCGGCTGGACGACCGGCCGAGTTACGCATATCTGCGAATTTGGAATCGATGATCTTGTCATATTCCTTGGTGAGCGGCATACGCCACAGTTTTTCACCGCTGGTCTGACCGGCATCAAACAGCTGTTCTGCCAGTTCATCATCATTGGAGAACAGGCCTGCATGTTGTGTGCCCAGTGCAATCACAATCGCACCGGTCAGCGTTGCCAGATTGATCATGAAGCGTGGCTTATGGGTCTTGGCGGTGTAATATAGTGCATCAGCCAGAACCAGACGGCCTTCCGCATCGGTATTGATCACTTCAATCGTCTGACCGGACATGGTGGTGACGATATCACCCGGACGCTGTGCATTGCCATCCGGCATATTTTCCACAAGACCGATCACGCCGATAACATTGGCCTTAGCTTTACGGCCGGCCAATGCGCGCATCAGACCGGTAACGGCAGCTGCACCGCCCATGTCACCCTTCATATCTTCCATACCAAGCGCAGGCTTGATGGAGATACCGCCGGTATCGAACACAACGCCCTTACCGACAAAAGCAACCGGCTTGTCTTTGGCTTTGCCACCGTTCCATTCCATCACCACGAGACGCGGCGGACGGACAGAACCCTGAGCAACGCCGAGCAGCGAGCCCATGCCGAGTTTTTTCATTTCTTTTTCGGTGAGAATGGTGATTTTAACACCAAGTTTCTCAAGCTTTTCTGCTTCCGCAGCAAATTCAACCGGGCCGAGCACATTTGCAGGCTCATTGACCAGATCGCGCGCCAGCAGCACACCTTCACCAATTTCAGCCGCGGCTTCGTAAGCTTTTTCTGCACCGGCAGCATCAGCAACCTGAATGGTCAGCTTAATATCTTTAGCCTCAGCCTTATCATCGCTTTTCTTGGTTTTGTACTTGTCAAAACGATAAGCGCGCAGTTGTGCGCCCAGAGCAAAATCCGCAGCCGCTTCAGCCGAAATTTCCAGACCGTCAATTGCGAGAATTGCATTGGCTTCAGCGGATTTGCCGATTTTGGCGAATGCCGCGCCGCCGATTTTCAGCCAGTCATCATTTTTCAGCTTGGCAGGATCGCCGATACCAACCAGAACCAGACGCTCTGCGCCTGCACCGTCAGCAAGGTAAGTTTCAAGCGTTGCACCAAGTTTGCCCTTGAAACCGGCTTTGGTAATCAGGCCGGAAACGAAACCTTCGCCGCCAACATGATTTGCCTGTGCGGCAACCGAACCGTCTTTGCTCACGGGTACAATCACGACATCTTTCAGCTTTTCTGAAAAATTCGAGAACTTGATGACTGGATTTTTGGACATAATAACTCCAATAGGTAAAAACAGAGTCGCATAACTCAAATGCATTGTGTGGCTCTATCAAGACCAAACCACAAGCCATAAATTACCGTCTCTGACGAATAAGTGTTTTGTTAACCTAATTTCTTTGTCTATTTTTAGCCAAGACCCGATTATGATAAACACGGATTATATGACAAGCGTTTGCGTGCCGTCTTTAAACGATTATAAGATGTCAGCAAATTCGTATAACCGGCAGATAATAACAGGTTCAGCCCTAAGGTTCAGGATGTAAATTCAGCATATGAAACTGATCGAGCGATACATCCTGCGCCGCGTAGGAATAATGTTTCTGGCCGTGTTCTGCGCGGCCATCGGCATTACGTGGACAGTGCAGGTATTGCAGCGCATCAACTTCCTGACTTCCAGCGGCCAGTCTCTGGCAACAGCCATCCAGTTTTTCTCGCTGTTTATTCCCTCCGTCATCCCTCTGGTGATGCCGTTTGCACTGGTGATTGCCATCACGCAGACACTCTCCACCATGAATCAGGATTCGGAGCTGGTGGTTATTAATGCCTCGGGCAGCCCGCGCACGGCCGTTATCCGGCCGGTATTGCTGTTTGCTGCCATGCTTGCGGTTATTTCATTTCTGGTTGCCAATTTCGTCGATCCTTATGCACGCTATAATATGCGTTCCATGCTGGCCAATGCGAGCGCAGATTTGATCAATGTGGTTGTGCAGGAAGGCAGCTTCCGCAGATTGTCCGACAATCTTTATGTGCAGATTGCCGAGCGTAAATCAGACGGCAGCATCGGCGGCATGTTCATCGCCGATTCCCGCGATGCCAATACGGATCTGGTTTATTATGCACTGGACGGTGCTATCGCCAATAATAACGGCAATGACGTTCTGCTGATGAATAATGGTGAGATTCAGCGCCGGGAAGTTAAAACCGGCAATGTTTCCATCATCAAATTTGATCAATATGCGTTTGATCTGAGCCAGTTCACAGATACAGGCGGTGATATGGTTCTTTATGCCAAAGACCGTCACCTGTCCTATCTCATCAATCCGGACAAGAATGACCCGATTTTTCAGACCAAGCCACTGCAATATCGCGCGGAACTGCATAAACGTCTGACAAACTGGCTCTATCCTTTTGTTTTCGCAATGATTGCTCTGGTTCTGGCTGGCGATGCGCGTTCCCATCGTGAAGCGCGAGTTTCCGCTTCTTTCTCGGCGATTTCGCTTTCTCTGATCGTCTATTGGGCCGGATATTTTGTGTCTGACCGCGCTGAGAAGAACCTGAGCTATGTGCCGGTCATGTATCTTATTCCGCTCGGTGTCATTGCGGTCTGCCTCTATGCATTGTTCAGCGGACGCTCACTCAGCCTGCCGACCTCATGGTCAGACAGAATTCAGGACATAACCGAACAATTAACAGCCCGCCTGCGTCCGCTTTATGAGCGTTTTGCCGGCAAGAAAAATACATCAGGAGGTCAGTCATGATCGGCTGGACGCTCGGACGCTATTTTTTCATGCGCTATGTGCAAACCACGCTGTATTTTCTGCTGGGTATTTTTGCATTGTCGCTGCTGCTCGATTTTACGGAAAATGCCAGCAAGCTCTCCACCCTCCCCGATTATTCGGCATGGGCGGCACTCGGGCTTTCCGCGATGCGCATTCCCTTCATCATGCAGCAGGTTATTCCGTTTGTGGCGCTGTTCTCGGCTATGGCCACGCTGATTTCGCTGAACCGCCGCTATGAACTGGTGGTAGCGCGTTCAGTTGGTGTTTCCGCATGGCAGTTTCTGCTGCCTGCCTGTCTTGGTGCCTTCCTGTTCGGTCTCATCACCATTTTCATCATTAATCCGCTTGCGGCTTATGGTTTTGAAAAATCGCTGGAAATCAGCACGCGCTGGCAAAACGGCAATGTTAATCAGGCTACAGCGCTGCGCGATCCATGGCTGCGCCAGAAGTTTGATGAACAGGAAACCATTATCGGCGCCAAGGGCATTCTCGCACAGGGAACGCATCTGACCGGTGTCAGCTTCTTCGTCTTCAATGAAGACAAGACAATCAAAGAGCGTTTTGACGCCCGCGATGCTCAGCTGGAAGACGGTTACTGGAACCTGACCAATGTGACCCATATTGTCGAAGGTCAGGAACCTAAAGAACTTTTATCCACAAAGATTCCGACCCAGTTAAAACCGGAATTTCTCGAAGAAAAACTTTCTTCGCCCGACACGATTCCATTCGTGCAATTGCCCCTTAAGATTGAAGTCGCCCGCTCTTTCGGCTTTTCGGCCACCGCTTTTGACATGCAGTTCCAGTCTTTACTGGCTTTGCCTGCTCTTTTGATGGCCATGACGCTGATTGCTGCAACAGTCTCATTAAAATTTGTGCGTTCCGGCCAGTCCGGAGCAATGATTCTGGGTGGCATCATTGCCGGGTTCGTGCTTTATGTCGTAACTGTACTTGCCAAAGCCTTTGGCACGGCAGGATTCGTGCCGCCATTTGTAGCGGCATGGGTACCGGTATTGATTGCAACATTTTTTGGAATCTCCTTTTTGCTCCATAAGGAGGATGGTTAGTGGGATTGAGTAGCTCCCGCACGGTAGTATCTGAGTACTTCACGCGTCTGGCACGCGGGACAGCTCTGGCGTGCATTTTTTCCACCTCTGTGATCATCTCCATGTCTTCCGTGGCTTACAGTCAGGAAGCAGCGCCTTCTGACGACTTCGGTAGCCAGTATCAGACCAATCCTGATGCCAAGATGCTGCTGCAGGCAGACAATCTGATTGTCGACCGCGATCAGAATACAGTTACCGCAGCGGGCAATGTTCAGATTGAATATGACGGTAACCGTCTGGTTGCACGTCAGGTTGTCTACAACCAAAAAACCAAACGCATGGTCGCTAAAGGCAATGTTGAAATTGTCGAAAAAGACGGCAACCGCATCTATTCTGATGAAATCGATGTAACGGATGATTTCCGCGATGGCTTTGTAAACGGCCTGCGCGTTGAAACCGTTGATGACACACGTTTTGCAGCGGAAAGCGCGGAACGCAGTCTCGGTGAAATCACCACATTTAATAATGGTGTTTACACCGCCTGCCGTGCCTGTGAAAAAGATCCGAGCAAGCCGGTTCTCTGGCAGGTTAAAGCCAAAAAAATTATCTGGAACGGCACCAAGAAAACTGTCCGCTTTGAAGGCGGCCGTTTTGAAATGTTCGGCAAATCGCTTTTTGCCTTACCTGCTTTCGAAATTGCTGACCCGACCATCAAGCGCAAGAGCGGCTTCCTGTTCCCGAGCTTCCTCTATAAAGACGAGCTGGGTTTCGGTATGCGGGTGGGCTATTTCTGGAATCTGGCTCCGAATTATGACATCACCACTTATGGCACAGGCCTGACAAAACAGGGCTTTTTAAGTGAAACCGAATGGCGTCACCGTCTTGAAAACGGCTCTTATAATATCCGCGTAGCGGGTATTTATCAGGCGAAGCCGGGAGAGTTTGGCTCCGCAACAGTTGATGCGCAAGAGCGTTTCCGCGGCATGGTTGCCTCCAAGGGCGACTTCAAAATCAATCCGCGCTGGAGCTTCGGCTGGGATGTTATCGCCCAGACCGACAAGAATTTCAGCCGTACCTATAAAATCGGCGGCTATAGCGGTGAATCGCTGACATCCAATGTCTATCTGCGCGGTATATCCGGTCGCAACCATCTTGATATTAACCTGTACAAGTTCAAAGTTCAGGAAGATGTGCTGAATGGCACAACAAATGCAGTGGATACGAAACAGCCTTGGGTTCTGCCAAGTGTTGACTATCTCTATACTGTTCCGGGTTCTGTCTATGGCGGCGAACTGACCATTACCAGCAATCTGCAGGGCATTTATCGCGAAACTTCTGATAAAATTTATCTGAATCAGAATCAGAACAACGCTGTCCGCTTCCTGAATGGCATGAAGGGCACCAGTGCCCGTCTGACAACGGAAGCAGAATGGAAACGGACTTTCATCACCGAGCAGGGTCTGGTCATTACCCCTCTCCTCGCTCTGCGTGGCGATGCGATTGGTATTAGCACCAATGACACATTCGGTACTGTGAATGAAATCCGTTCGCAGGCTTTCCGCGGTATGGCGACTGCCGGTCTGGAAGTCCGCTGGCCGATCCTGTTCTCCACAACCAGCATGACACAGGTGCTGGAGCCGACAGCGCAGATTTTTGTTCGTAATGACGAGCCTTATGCCGGTCGTCTGCCGAATGAAGATGCACAGAGCTTTGTTTTTGATGCGACCAGTCTATTCCAGCGCGACAAGTTCTCCGGTTACGACCGTGTTGAAGGCGGTACTCGCGCCAATCTTGGTCTGCGCTATTCCGGCAATATGAATAATGGCTGGTCCATCCATGGTCTTGCCGGTCAGTCCTTCCAGCTGGGTGGCCTGAACTCCTTTGCCGAAAGCGACTTTGCCGGTGCCGGTGCGGATTCCGGTCTTGAAGGCAAGCGTTCTGACTATGTTGCAATGCTTGGTATGTCCAACAATTCCGGCCTCGCTTTTGCTGCACGCGGACGCTTTGACAAAGACAGTTTCGATGTCAAACGCGGTGAAGTGGAAGCCAGCCACAGCGGCCAGATTGTTCAGGCCTCGGTTAAATATGCTTATATTGCCAAGCAGCCGGATTATGGCTACGCGAATGATCGTCAGGAAGTCAGTCTGAGCGCTTCAACACGTTTCAAAGAAAACTGGCGTGTGTTTGGTTCCGGTACCTATGATATCGTATCAGAAACTCTGGTACGTGCTCAGTCCGGTCTGGCCTATGATGATGAGTGCTTCACCTATTCGATGGCCTATATTCAGACACGCAGTCCGGGTCAGGATAAGATTTCCCATTCGGTCGGCTTCAATATTTCCTTCCGTACATTGGGCGATCTGGGCAGTTCATTCTAAGCCCGTTTGACAATCAGGAATTATATTACGGCCTGCTTTATGCGGGCCGTAATTTTATCCAGAGCGGTTTACGTTCAGATTGGATCATAGCGCTCGCTCTAAATTCTTTATTTGGTCGCATTATCACGGGCGTCAAGTTGATCCATCTTGACTGTGAAATGCTCCAGAGCATGTCACGGTAAAGCGGGCACCGATTTTCCGATAACGACATGCGTGAAAACAAAGAGATCGAGCGGTTCTACCAGCTCAATATTAACAGGAACCGCTCTGAACCTGCGTATTGCACGCAGTTTATTTCATAAACGCATCATAAAATCGTACGATTTACACTCTAATCCTCATTCGGAACGCATCTGTATATCGGAATACAGCAATGCAAACAGGGGATAATGGCAGCAATCACACAGGCTTTGACTGTGGAGAATAAAGATTGTCTGCGTAGTTTTAGATAAGAGCGGTATAAACGGGGTCGAAATTCGCTGTTTTCATGCATTCTTAAACAGATGAGAGATTGTTTCACTGCAACTGCTCATCTATACAAGAATGAAAATCCTGACAGGATGTAACAACAGAAGTCATTTTATCTATTACTTCTCCCTATCAGGAGACGATCACGTCCTGAGGCACGGAACGGGAAACCAGGTATGAAATTTGCTACTATGAGCATGAATTTTAATAAACGCATTCTGGCTGCTGTGTTTGCCGGTACTGTTGCAATGACGGCTTTGAGCGTGACGGAATTTACCGGCACTGCCAAAGCTGCCGAAATTAAAGTGATCGTCAACAGTAACCCGATTACCAATGTGGATATTGCGAACCGCGCTGCCTTCCTTAAATTGCAGCGCCGCGGCGGCAATCTCAACAAGCAGGCTCAGGATGAGCTGGTTGAAGAAATGCTCAAGCGTGTGGAAATGAAATCACGCGGCATTGTCGTTTCGGATCAGGAAGTTGAAACTGCCTATGCAGGCTTTGCCTCGCGTAACAAAATGAGCGTTGCGCAGCTTAACCAGCTGATGAATCAGGCCGGTATCACGCCGAAGCATTTTAAAACCTTTATTATGGTGCAGATGGGCTGGAGCCGTGCGATTGGCGCCCGCTTCCGCTCCGAAGGTATGATGAGCGAGCAGGATGCTGTTCAGCGCATGCTGAAGGATGGCGGTAAAAAGCCTTCAACCAGTGAATATACATTGCAGCAGGTGATTTTCGTTGTACCGGCCGCCAGCCGTTCGGCAGGCACAATGGCGAAACGCCGTTCCGAAGCCAATGCTCTGCGCAACCGCTTCTCCAGCTGCGAAACAACACGTTCCCAGACCAAAGGTATGCTGGATGTGACCGTGCGTGATCTCGGCAAGCATCTGGAACTGCAATTACCGCCGGAATGGTCAAAACAGTTGAAAGCAACAGCTGTAGGCCGTCCGACAGCGGTTCAGGATACTGATAAAGGCGTTGAATTCCTCGCCGTCTGTGCCAAGCGCACTGTATCGGATGACCGTGTTGCACAGCTGACCTTCTCCATGGAAGGCACCGGCAGCAATGCAGATCAGGAAAAGAAAGCTGAAGAAATCAGCAAGAAATATGTCAAAGAACTGCGCGAAAAAGCGAAAATCGTTAATCGCTAAACCTGAAAAAGCCACGCAGAGATTATTCTGCGTGGCTGATCTGATTTAAGTATTTTTCTGTTTACGGCCTCATTACACAGCAGAACCGGAGCATAAAATGGTTTTTCCGCAGCATGGAGAGGCTTCCATAGCACCGGTTGCTCTGAGCATCGGCGACCCGTCCGGTATCGGGCCGGATATTGCCCTCACCGCATGGGCGCAGCGGGAAAAGCATGCGCTGCCACCATTTTTCATCCTTGCCGACCCGTCTTTGCTGACAGCAAGAGCCAGACAGCTCGGCCTTGATATTCCTTTCAGCATTTGCCAGCCATCTGAAGCAACACAGCGCTTTTGCCATTATCTGCCTGTTGTGCCTCTGGCCAACCGCCTGACTGACAAGCCGGGCGTGCCGCAGACCGCCAATGCCGCCGGTATTATTGAGGCGATTGAACGCGCCACACATTATGTGCTCGATGGTCAAGCCAGTGCAGTCACAACCTGCCCTATTGCCAAGAAACCGCTTTACGAAGCCGGTTTTGGTTTTCCGGGGCATACGGAATTTCTTGCCCATCTGGCCTCGCGTCATCTCGGGGTTGAAGTGCGCCCTGTCATGATGCTCGCAGGCCCGCAATTGCGCGCTGTGCCGGTGACAATTCATATTCCGCTGCATAAAGTGCCGGAAGCACTGACAACAGCTGCGATCATTGAAACCATCCGCATTACCGATCATGATCTGCGCACACGTTTTGGCATCAAAAATCCGCGCATTGCAGTCTCCGGTCTCAACCCTCATGCCGGTGAAGGCGGAGCGCTCGGTCATGAGGATGATGCTGTCATCCGCCCTGCTATTGAGCAGCTCAAAAGCGAAGGTATCAATATTCGCGGCCCGCTGCCTGCGGATACAATGTTCCACAAACAGGCCCTGACTACCTATGATACGGCAATCTGCATGTATCACGATCAGGCACTAATTCCTGCCAAAGCGCTGGCTTTTGATGAAACGGTCAATGTAACACTCGGCCTGCCTTTCATCCGCACCTCTCCCGACCACGGGACTGCTTTTGACATTGCAGGACGTGGCATTGCCCGACCGGACAGCCTGATCGCCGCGCTTAAACTAGCCGCAGAGCTGGCACATAATCATAAACGGACACAAGACTGAATGAGCATTGATAATCTGCCGCCACTGCGTGATGTGATTGAACGTCACGAACTGAATGCCAAAAAATCCCTCGGCCAGAACTTCCTGCTCGATCTCAACCTGACATCCAAAATTGCCAGACAAGCCGGTGACCTACAGGATCAGCCGGTGATTGAGGTCGGCCCCGGCCCCGGCGGTCTGACACGCGCTATTCTGGCTCAGGGCGGCATTGTCACGGCAATCGAACGTGATGAGCGCTGCCTGCCTGCTCTGGAGGAAATCGCTGCGGAATATCCGGGGCGTTTACGTGTCATTTCCGGTGATGCTTTGCAGCAGGATTTTAAGGCGCTGTTTCCTGATCCGGCCAAAAAGCCAAAAATCATCGCCAACTTGCCTTATAATGTCGGCACGCAATTGCTGATCGGCTGGCTGCTGAGTGAGCCATGGCCGCCTTTTTACAGCTCGATGACCCTGATGTTCCAGAAAGAAGTTGCCGAGCGCATTGTTGCCCGTGCCGGTGATGATGCCTATGGCCGTCTTGGTGTACTGGCCGGATGGCGTACGCAGTCTAAAATCGCTTTTGATCTGCCGCCACAAGCTTTCACACCGCCGCCGAAAGTCACGTCTGCCGTTGTGCATATGATCCCGCGTGAAGAGCCACTGACCTGCCCACCGCAGCTTCTGGAGCGGGTCACGCAAGCGGCATTCGGGCAGCGCCGCAAGATGCTACGCCAAAGCCTCAAGCCGCTTGGTGGTGAAACCCTGCTCAATAAAGCAGGCATTGATCCGACGCGCCGTGCAGAGACGCTCAGCGTCGAAGAATTTGTGCATCTGGCAAACCAGCTCTGAGATATAAAAAAACCGCCTTACGGCGGTTTTTCTTTTCAGACGTATTGAGAAATTAAGAAGGCTGCTCTTCCAGCAAACCATTGACGAATTCAAACAGACCCGGACGACGGTCGCGGCGCAGACGCTCAGCCATGACAATGGACTTCACAGCGGCATAGGACTGGTTCAGATCTTCATTGATAACAATGTAATCATATTTGCTCCATTTCTGGATTTCAAAACGCGCATTGTTCAGACGTGTTTCAATCACTTCAGGCGTATCTTCCGCACGGCGGTTCAGACGCATCTGAAGTTCTTTCATGGTCGGCGGCAGAATAAAAATCGATACGACATCGGCCGGCATTTTGGCCTGAAGCTGTTCCGCGCCCTGCCAGTCAATGTCAAACAACATGTCACGACCGTCTGCCAAGGCGTTTTCCGCAGTCTCACGCAGCGTTCCGTAATAATTGCCATGCACCTCTGCCCATTCAATCAGGGCATCGCTGTCACGCAGGCGCTCGAATTCACGCACGCTTTTAAAATGATAGTGAACGCCCTCAATCTCGCTGGCGCGACGCTGACGGGTTGTCACGCTGACGGACAGGGAAAGATCCATATCGCGGTCTTCCAGCAACAAACGTGCAATCGTTGACTTACCCGCGCCTGACGGCGAAGAAATGACCAACATAAGGCCGCGTCGTGCGACAGCATTTTCCACGAAGGAGATGGCCATAATCTATTCTGCTCCAGATTCTCTATTCACTGCTATGTCTGATATCATTGCGCCGCAATGATGTCTCTTTTGTTCTCTCTTTTCACAGCAATTGCGGCGTTTTTTAGTTATTAAAGCATTACCTGATCTTCACTATACGCGGAGCGGAAACGCTTGCAATCTTTACTATTCGAGGTTCTGAACCTGCTCGCGGAACTGATCGACAACCGCTTTCAGCTCAAGGCCGATTGCAGTAATGCTGGCCGCATTGGATTTTGAACACAGCGTATTGGTTTCGCGATTGAATTCCTGCGACAGAAAATCGAGCTTACGCCCCGCAGGGCCGCCGTCGCTGAGCAATTTATGCGCCGCAGCCACATGCATATCCAGCCGGTCAAGCTCCTCCTGAATATCCGCTTTGGTGGCAAGAAATGCTGCTTCCATATGCAGGCGCTGTTCGTCCAGCACGATCGCCGCACTGCGATTGCTGTTCATAGCATCCAGCAGCAATGCCACCTGCCCCGCAAGACGCTCACGGATCGCTTCAGCACTGCGGGACGCATCCTGACGCGCCTGCACTGCCAGTTCTGCAATCCGGTCGACATGGCTGCCAAGCAGATCGGACAGGCGCTTGCCTTCCTGCAAACGCATCAGCTTCAGCGCATCCAGTGCTTCATCAAAGGATGACAGCAATACGGCTTTCAAAGCCGCTTTCCCAGCATCGTCGCTCAAAGCCTGCGGCGGCTCCAGAATACCGCGTAAGTTCAGCACGGCATCCACACTGGCAGGTGCCAGACCATATTGGTTTTGCAACTGCTGCGCTGTCTGCATAACTTTGCTCAGCAAAGCCTCATTAATAACCAGCGCTGTCTGCGCCTCCGGCTCTTCAATTGTCAGGCTGACCTGAAACGATCCGCGGGCAAAAATGCGCCCCAAAGCCGTGCGCAATTGCAGTTCAAGATCATCAAAACCGTTCGGAATACGAAAGCGGGCATCAAGCCCTTTACCGTTCACACAACGAATTTCCCAGCTGATCCGTGTCTGCGCATTCTCATCCGCCCCCGACATGAATGTCGCTGTATGGCGGGCGAAACCGGTCATGCTCTGTACTGTCATCTTAAAACCCGTTATCTGCGCCGTTTGTCTTTGAAAGCGGCTTTTGCAAAAATGCCGTCCGGATGGCCGGACGGCATCATATTTTATCTGTATATTTAGAGCGGTCCAGTTAATGTTAAATCGCTGGAGCCGCTCTATCTATTTGTTTCTACGCGTATCTTATCCGAAAACCGCTTCACACTTTTCGGGATACGCTTTAATTACAATCGTTAAGGAGCCGGCGTTGGTGCAGTGCCATTTGCTCCTGCCGCCGGATTTTCCTTGCGCTGACGCTCAACCTCACGCCATTTACGCACATTTTCATTGTGCTCTTTCAGCGTTGCCGCGAATACATGGCCACCGGTACCGTCTGCCACGAAATACAGGTCCTGAGTATCCAGCGGATTAGCGACGGCTTCCAGAGCATCGCGCCCCGGATTGGCAATCGGTGTCGGCGGCAGGCCTTTGATAATATAGGTATTATAGGCAGTTTCTTTTTCGATATCCGACTTATAGATCGGGCGGTCTGCAGGTTTGCCGCGTCCGCCGAAAATACCGTAAATAATTGTCGGATCGGATTGCAGGCGCATACCGGTATTCAGACGATTTACGAAAACCGAAGCCACATGCGGACGCTCGGATGCCACACCGGTTTCCTTCTCAACGATGGAAGCCAATGTCACAAATTCGTTCTTGTCTTTGACCGGAAGACCGTCACGGCGCTTGGCCCAGACTTCATCCACCAGTTTGGCCTGCGCGGTTTTCAGGCGATTGACCACTTCCTCACGCGGTGTGCCGCGTGTGAAGCTCAGCGTATCTGCTACCAGACTGCCTTCAACCGGCAGTTCTTTCGGCAGGTCGCCGGAAAGCAATTCGCTATTGGCAATACGATCGAAAATCTGCTGGACGGTCAGGCCTTCAGGAATGGTCACTGAATGCATCAGCGACTTACCTTCAACAAAGATATTCATAATATCGCGCATGGAAGCACGGGCAGGAATGGCATATTCACCGGCCTTCATGCTCTTTTCCAGACCATAAGCACGTGCGCCATAGCGGAAAATCCGCGCATCGGTAATCAGGTCTGCGCGTTCCAGTTGATCGGAAATTTCAATAATACCGCTGCCGCGCTTCACAAAGAATGTCGAATCCTGTGACAGCGGCCCTTCAGTCGTGAACTGAACCTTGCCGAAATAGAACAAGGCGCCCATGCCGATCACCAGAAAGACCAGCATAGACAGCATGAAATTGGCAAAAACCACAATCTGGCTGCGGGCATGACGCGAACGCTTGCGCCTTTTCGGCGGCGGCGGTGTGCCCGGTTCAGGACGCAGTGCTTCGCTTGCCGATTTCAGAACCAGTGGCCCTGTTGCCGGTTCAGCCGCATCCGGTACCGCAGGTTTTTCAGCTTGTACGGCAGCTTGCGGCTGAGCCGGTGCCGATGGTGATACCGGAGCTGAAGCAGGTGCAGCTGGTGCTGCGGCGATTTCCGGAGAAACCGGTGCAACAATTGCATTTTCATCGGAGGTAACAGGCTTATGCGCGCTCGCAGAAGCAGCGCTCCCCGTATGAGATGGTGACGCACTATTCTGAACAGCGCTATCAGAAACGGCAGGCTGACCAGCAGATTTATTTTCAGATGATTGGTCTGACGTCACACTTACACTCCGGTTCAACTCGACCCGATGGCAATGAAAACCAAGGGCCTGAGCCGATTAATCTGTATTTTTAGTTTCTTCACTCAATGGGCACAATAATTGCGGCAAAAGCACGAATGCCGCAACCCGTGAACAAAGCTTTCGACAGAAAGAATCCATATTTAAGAGAGTATTTTGATCTGAAATACGGATTGCTTGTGTCTGTCGTTCAAAAACGGCCTCACCCGTTGCGGTACAGGCTCTTAATAAAAGGCCGCCTTCACTGAAAGCGGCCTTTTCATTCCATCAGCTAAATGCTGTATCAGGCCTGATAGCGGCGCAGGATCAGCGAAGCATTGGTGCCGCCGAAGCCGAACGAGTTCGACACAGCAACATCAATCTGACGGGCGCGCGGCTTGTGCGGCACCAGATCAATCTTGGTGCTGACCGACGGATTGTTGAGATTGAGCGTAGCAGGCGCAATATTATCGCGGATTGCCAGTGTTGAGAAAATCGCTTCTGCCGCACCGGCTGCACCGAGCAGGTGACCGATCGAGGATTTGGTCGAAGACATGGAAATCTTCGAGGCTGAATCTCCGACAACGCGTTCAACTGCTGCCAGTTCGAGCGTATCAGCCATGGTCGAAGTGCCGTGAGCATTGATATAATCAACAGCATCCGGTGTGATTTTGGCGCTGCGTAACGCGGCTTCCATGCAGCGCTGTGCGCCTTCACCGTTCTCGCTTGGTGCAGTGATGTGATAAGCATCGCCGGACATGCCGTAGCCGATCACTTCCGCATAGATTTTCGCACCGCGTGCCAGCGCATGTTCCAGCTCTTCGAGAACCACAACGCCTGCACCTTCACCCATAACGAAACCGTCGCGGTCTTCGTCATATGGGCGCGATGCCGCTGTCGGATCATCATTCCGCTTGGTGGAGAGCGCTTTACAGGCAGCAAAACCGGCCAGAGAAATACGGCTGACCGGCGATTCTGTACCACCGGCAACCATCACATCGGCATCGCCGAAAGCAATCATACGGGCAGCATCACCGATAGCATGTGTACCGGTCGCGCAGGCTGTGACCACGGAGTGGTTCGGGCCGCGCAGCTTGTGCTTGATCGAAACATGGCCGGAAGCCAGATTGATCAGACGACCCGGAATGAAGAACGGCGAAATACGGCGCGGACCTTTGTCGCGCAGCGTATAACCGGCTTCAACAATACCTTCGATACCGCCGATACCGGAACCGATCAGCACGCCGGTGCGGATCTGGTCTTCATCGCTTTCCGGATGCCAGTTTGCATCATCCAGTGCCTGATCGGCAGCGCCGACCGCATAGACGATGAAAGGATCAACTTTACGTTGTTCCTTCGGTTCCATATAGAGATCAGCGTTGAATGTGCCGTCCGTGCCATCGCCAACAGGAATACGGCAGGCAATCTGACAGGCAAGGTCGTCAACTTCGAATTCGGTCACGCGGCGCGCTGCGCTTTGGCCGGCGAGCAAACGCTTCCAGGTTTCTTCAACACCATTTGCCAAAGGTGACACCAGGCCAAGACCGGTAACGACGACTCTTCTCATATGTATCCTTCCCTGCACCTGACCCTGTTTCTCGCTGGTCTTCGCCAACGGCAGGCGGCACAGATTAATCAACCGCGTAATATCTCGACCGGAATCGATCAAGGGTTAGAATTACGCAGAATTAATAGATTGTTACAGCGCTTTTGTGGAGTGGTTAATTACAGATCCGCAAACAGAACTGTCTGACCGGCATAAAGGCAGTAAAAACATTGCCTGAGCCTTATTCAAATATTTTCCGCGCTTCAAACGATAAGGGCCGGAAGATATGATCTTCCGGCCCGATATCTGCCTGCCGATTATACAAATAATCAGGCAGAAGCTTTATCGATGAATTTAACAGCGTCGCCGACCGTCAGGATGGTTTCAGCTGCATCATCAGGAATTTCTACGCCGAATTCTTCTTCGAAAGCCATTACCAGCTCAACTGTGTCCAGGCTGTCTGCGCCCAGATCATCAATGAAGCTTGCGCCTTCAGTTACTTTATCGGCATCTACGCCCAGATGTTCAACAACGATTTTCTTGACGCGTTCTGCGGTGTCGCTCATGTCGGACCTCGACCTGTTAATACCATAGCCTTGGTAGCGGCATGGCTGATTGTAATCAAGTGTTAAGATAACTCACCATTGCAACATTCATCACAATGAAAAGCATCCTGTGGATATTCCTACTGCATAATGCCTGAAACAGAAATGCATTTCAGACGCATTATACAATATATTTCAGTTGCAGCGATTTAACTGCTGCGCCGTTGAAGCGCAATCATATTTTATCACTGCAGCCGCCACGAAGCATAAAACATGCAGCGCAGCAATATTCGGGGCATTATCACGGTTCTGCTGTTTGGCAAAGTCCATTTTAACAAGCAACCACAGCGAAACAGAGCAAAAACCGTTAAAACAACAGAAAAAGAACTTTATTGCTGCTTTATCAGCTTTTTAAAGCTCTTTTATTCATCATTGTTCCGGCCGGAGCCGTTTAGAAACCGGCCGGATCTTCATCAGATCATGGCCATACCGCCATTTACGTGCAGGGTCTGGCCTGTCACATAAGCGGCTTCATTACTTGCCAGATAGACAACGGCCGATGCAATTTCAGCACCCTGCCCCATGCGCTTCATCGGGATAGCTGACATGATTGTGTCTTTTTGCTTCTCATTGAGCTTGTCGGTCATAGCCGACTCAATAAAGCCCGGAGCAACGCAGTTCACAGTCACATTGCGCGAAGCAATTTCCTGAGCCAGCGATTTGGAGAAGCCGATAATACCGGCTTTTGAAGCGCAGTAATTGGCCTGTCCCGGATTACCGGTTACGCCGACGATGGATGTAATATTGATAATACGGCCAAAGCGGCGGCGCATCATCGGATGGGTCAGCTCGCGGGTCAGACCAAACACGGAAGTCAGGTTCACTTCGATCACCGCATCCCAGTCTGCATCGCTCATACGTACAAACAGACCATCACGGGTGATACCGGCATTGTTGACCAGAATATCGACGCCTTCAAGCTGCTTTTCCACAGCCTGACCAAGCGCCTTCACTTCTTCACGGTCGGAAAGGTTCGCAGGGAAGATATAAGCGCGTTCGCCCAGCTCTTTGGCCAGCGCTTCCAGCTTTTCAACGCGGGTGCCGTGCAGAGCAACAATAGCGCCCTGTGCATGCAGCGCGCGTGCTACTTCTTCACCGATACCGCCGGTTGCACCGGTTACGAGAGCCTTACGGCCAGTCAGATCAAACATGAAATCCTCTTGAATCTGATACGCGGACAATCTTCGTCCGCTTTATAACATTATTTTCAGCGCTTCAAAATCTGAGCGATTACGCCAGCAAAGCTTGCATCTTAAGTTATGCAAGCAGAGCTTGCAGGGTCGCATCAATCTCTTCAGCAGTGCCGACAGTCACACCGGTTACATCTTTGGAGATGCGGCGTGCCAAGCCGGTCAGCACCTTGCCGGAACCGATTTCATAAAGCGTTGTCACGCCGTGGCCTGCGAACCATTCAACAGTCTCGCGCCAGCGCACCTGACCTGTGACCTGTTCAACAAGCAGATCAGCAATTTCGATAGGATCCTTAACCGGAGCAACGCGCACATTGGCGATTACCGGCACAACAGGTGCCTGCTTATTAACAGTTGCCAGCGCTTCACGCATTGCATTGGCAGCAGGAGCCATCAGGCTGGAATGGAATGGTGCGGAGACCGGCAACATGATTGCGCGTTTTGCACCGCGCTCAGACGCCAGTTTGGCAGCCAGCTCAACTGCGGCTTTGGAACCGGAAATAACCAGCTGACCGCCGCCATTATCATTAGCGATCTGGCAAGAGCCTTCTGCGGAAGCCTGTTCACAAATTGCAAAAACATCAGCATGTTCAAGTCCGATGATTGCAGCCATGGCACCTTCACCGACCGGCACGGCAGCCTGCATTGCATTACCGCGGATACGCAGCAAGCGGGCAGTATCGGAAATGGAGAATGTACCGGCAGCGCACAGAGCCGAATATTCGCCGAGCGAATGGCCGGCAACATAAGCGACTTTATCCTGCAGCTTTAATCCCTGTGATTCCAGCACCCGCATAACGGCCATCGAAACTGCCATCAGCGCAGGCTGGGCATTTGCAGTCAATGTCAGCTGGTCTTCCGGCCCTTCAAACATTAGGGTTGAGAGTTTTTCACCGAGCGCATCATCAACTTCTTCGAAAACAGCGCGCGCTTCCGGATAGGTTTCAGCCAAAGCCTTGCCCATACCGACAGCCTGACTGCCCTGTCCCGGAAATGTAAATGCTACAGTCATTAAAGCCTCTTTATTTTGTATATGTGTTTGGCGATCCGCACACACATATATATTATATTGCCTCTGCGGATACGATAAAATTATCTATAACTGCAACGCCCTGTGCCTTTCAGCCGCTTTCAAGTCAAGTCTTCGCGCCTGAAAACCCGTATACGCCGCTGCGATAACCCGTGTTTTTGCCTGCATAAACGGCACAACGCGCATAGCTTTGCTTTTGCCGGTTGCAAAATCCTCAAAAAGCCACTAATAGGCACTCGTCATTGTCCGGCATCAGCTGGGGGCTGAACGGAGGCCGGATTTAAATATCCGGAGAAATTCTAGCGATTTCAACCTCCCGTGTCTCCGCTCTCGATCGTCTCGACCCGCGTCCTTTCTTCTCCGTTTTACGGATATAGACAAGTCGCAGAGGCTTAGCCGTTGATCCGGATGGTGGTTTTTTGAAGAAAGGCAAAGACAATGGCTCTTTATGAACATGTGATCCTTGCCCGACAGGATATCTCGCAGCAGCAGGTTGACGCACTGGTAGAACAGTACAAGGGCGTTCTTGAAGCTAACGGTGGTAAAGTCGGGAAAATCGAAAGCTGGGGACTGCGTCCTCTGACTTATCGTATCAAAAAGAACCGTAAAGCTTACTACACACTGGTAAACATCGATGCTCCTGCTGCTGCAGTTGCTGAAATGGAACGCCAGATGCGTATTAACGAAGACGTTCTCCGCTTCATGACCATTCGTGTTGAAGAACACGAAGAAGGCCAGTCAGCAATGCTGAGCCGTCGTGATGACCGTCGTGAACGTGAAGACCGTTTCGGCCGTGATGACGATCGTCCACGCCGTCCGCGTCGTCCACGCGACAACGAATCTGCCGGTGAAGGAGAAGAATAATGGTTGATATCAATCAGATCCCGACCCGTCGTCCGTTCCATCGTCGTCGTAAGACCTGCCCATTCACAGGTCCTAACGCACCGAAAATCGATTACAAGGACATCAAACTCCTGCAGCGTTACATTTCTGAACGCGGCAAGATTGTTCCTTCCCGCATTACAGCTGTAAGCCAGAAGAAACAGCGCGAACTCGCAAAAGCGATCAAGCGTGCACGTTTCCTCGGCCTGCTGCCATATGTTGTGAAATAAGATTTTTGATTCGGGGTGTGTCCGCACACCCCGGTTCATTTCTGATGCACCGGGGCATTAAAAACCGGAATAAATGATTTAGTGGCCGCAAGGTCAGGTTGGGAACAGAGCGCTGAAGCGATCGTTCTCTAACTGCAACCGGAAACTTCCGGGCAGGACAGCAGGATTAAGATGAATTACAATAGCAAACATATCGGAACCGGTGTTCTTGCGGGGCTTGCAGCCGCGCTGCTGGCGTCCGGCGTGCTGGTTCAATCCGGCCTTGCTATGGTTCTCTATGTCCTCACCCCTCTTCCTATTTTTATCGCCGCACTTGGCTGGGGCACTGCCGCAGGCCTGATTGCCGCTGCGACAGCGAGCATTGCCGTTGCGATTTTCGCCGCGCCTATGGTTGCGGTTCTGATTGCCCTCACCAGTTTCATCCCTGCTGCAACCGGCGCTTATCTTGCCGGTCTTGCGCGACCTGCTCAGGAACTGGGCGGCCCTAAAGATGCACTGGTTTGGTATCCGCTGCCGGACATTATGTTCCGCCTCGCACTTCTGATTTCTGTCAGCTTCATCATCGTCGGCTCGATTATCGGCTATGGCGAAGAAATGGTGCGTGAACTGACCGGTGCGATGATTGCAAGCCTGCAGGCTTCTGATCCGCAGTTCAATGCAAGCGACGATTTCCGTGAAATGCTGCAGCAGTTTCTGCTGTTCGGTCTGCCTGCCATTCAGGCTGCAACCAGCCTGATGTTCCTGACTGCGAATTTCTATCTCGCTCTGCGCATCACTGAACGCTCCGGCGTGCTGCGCCGCCCGCGCGATAACTGGCCTGCAACATTGCGCATGCCGCGCCCTGCTCTGCTGGTTTTCGCTCTTACCTTTGCCGGTTCCATGTTCCTGTCCGGCCCTGCAAGCATGATCGCCACCACTTTCGCCGGTGCGCTTGCTGCGGGCTTTATCATGGCCGGTCTGGCAATTATTCACTGGCGGACACGCGGTGCCACATGGCGTCCGTTTGCCCTGTGGCTTGCCTATTTTCTGCTCATCATCTTCGCATTCTCTGCACTGATCTTTCTGGTATTCGGCCTGCTCGATACATCGCGCGGCGCTCCGCTCTCCAAAGATCCGTCTCAGAATTCATAACCATAAACACATTCAGAACTTAAACACTCAAGGAATAGTCCAATGAAAGTTATCCTGCTTGAACGCATCAGCCGCCTCGGTCAGATGGGCGATACTGTTACTGTAAAAGACGGCTTTGCCCGTAACTTCCTGCTCCCGCAGGGCAAGGCACTGCGTGCCAACGAAGCCAACATGGCTCGTTTTGAATCCCAGCGCGCTCAGCTCGAAGCCCGTGATCTGGAACGCAAGACCGAAGCACAGGCCGTTGCTGACAAGCTGGACGGCAAGAGCTTCATCGTTGTTCGCTCGGCTGGTGAAACCGGTCAGCTGTACGGTTCGGTTTCGACACGTGACGTTGCTGATGTTGTAACTGCTGAAGGCTTCTCGCTGAACCGCAACCAGGTTGACCTGAACCACGCGATCAAGACAATCGGCATTCACACAATCTCGATCGTTCTGCACCCGGAAGTATCGGCCACAATCACCATCAATATCGCACGTACAGCTGACGAAGCTCTGCGTCAGGAAAAAGGTGAAGATCTGTCGACTGCTGCTGCTATCTACGGCATCGAAGAAGAGCCTCTGGCTGAAGAAGTTTTCGACGAAGACTTCGATGGCGAAGAAAACGCATAATCAGCGTTTTCCTACAGATTTCGTATCTGAAAGGCTGCACCGGACATCCGGTGCAGCTTTTTTATTGCCCGTTTATTTATGAAACCATCACGCGAAAATGATTACACTCTCCGTAATTATTTCTGCCCCGCTCTTTCCAGAACAATAAAACCGGCTATTCTTAAAGCGCTGTACCGTGTTTAGCTCTTTGTATTGACGCATTATCCAGCGAAAAACCGCTTTGCACTTTTTCTGGAAATGCGCGAAAGGCGGATACAGGCGCGGAAACTCGCCGCTTCATTCGCCGCTCAACCGGTTCTGCAAGATCGGAGGAGGATGAGACATGAGTAGCATGCTGCATTCGGTTCTGAACAAGCTGATCTCAAGCGGCGATCTTAAAGTACAATTTGCCGATGGCACGACCCACACTTACGGCAACGGCACTGCGCCGCGTGTCACGCTTGCCTTTCACAATAAAGCGGCGGAAAGAGCGATCGCTCTTGATCCGGAACTGAAGCTCGGCGAATGTTTCATGGACGGAGATATCAGTTTTCCGGAAGGCGATATTTACAGCTTTCTCCGGCTGGTCTTTGAGAATACTGGCCCCACGGCGGCAAAAGAGCCGTGGATGCGTATCCTAACCAGATTACGCAAAATTTTCAGACCATTACAGCAAATGAACACGCTGGCACGCTCATCCAGAAATGTGCAACGGCACTATGATCTGAGTGGCGAACTGTATGATCTGTTTCTTGATCCCGACAAGCAATATTCCTGCGCTTATTTTGAAACGCCGCAGACCAGCCTTGCGGAAGCACAACTGGCTAAGAAACGGCATATTGCGGCCAAGCTGCAAATCAAACCCGAAGATAAATTACTGGATATCGGCTGCGGTTGGGGCGGATTAGGTCTGTATTTTGCAGAATTTCTTGATGCGGATGTTACCGGTGTAACCCTGTCTCAGGAACAGTTCCAGATTGCCAATCAACGGGCAAAAACGCACGGGCTGCATCAACAGGCGCAATTTCTGTTGCAGGATTATCGCGAGCTGAACCAGAAATTCGACCGGATCAGTTCAGTCGGCATGTTTGAACATGTGGGTGTTACCCATTATGCTGAGTTTTTTCAGCAGGTTGCGCGGCTGTTAAAACCGGATGGTTCCATGCTGCTGCACTCTATCGGCCGCAGTGACGAGCCTTCCGTCACCAATCCGTTCATTCGTAAATATATTTTTCCCGGCGGCTATATCCCCTCTCTCTCGGAAGTCCTGCCGCATATTGAAAATGCAGGACTGATTATAACGGATATCGAAATTCTCCGCTTGCATTATGCGGAAACGCTCAAAGCATGGCGTGAAGCTTTCATGGCGAACCGCGACAAAGCAAAAGCCATTTATGATGAGCGTTTTTGCCGGATGTGGGAGTTTTATCTGGCCGGATCGGAATCCGCCTTCCGCTGGCAGAATATGATGGTGTTTCAGATACAGCTTGCACACAGACAGGATGCCGTGCCGCTGACCCGTAATTATATTGAGCAAGAGGAAAAGCGGCTTAAGCGACTGGAAATGCGCAAATTCAAAGCTTGCAATGACAGCAGCAGCGAGAAAGCCAGCCCGAAACATCTGGTTTATTAAAGCGCAGGTCAACGGGCTGCAGTTTTGTGACAAATTGACGACACTCTGTTACTCATAAAGTTTTTATCAAGAGATTGTGAAGTTCCGGCGATTGCACCGCTGGTGCGCTTCAGACATTTATCTGTTTGCTTTTACGCGCTCTTTTACCTGAAACCTGCATCGCATCTTTCGGAGCGCTGTTGTTTCAAGGGATAAATATCTGATGCCCAGCGTGCAAACCAAGCTGCACCCACGCCTGAATAAAACAACCCTGCTTGTCTTATCAGCAGGATTACTGGTTCTTCTCGCTTCCTATCCGCTGGCATTCATTCTCCCTGCATGGACATCGTGGGAAAACGGCCCTGTTGAAAATGCTCAGGCAATATTGCTGTTTCTGGGTATGATACAGGCACTGATTTTTCAAAAATCCGGCAGTTCAGACTGGAAATGGTTCTGGCGCAGTGCGGCATTGATCTGGTTTATCTGCGCAGTTCGGGAATTGAGCTGGGGTGCGGTTTTCCTTGAGCCAATCAGCCTTTCCGAGCTTGGCCCTTTCTTCTCATCACGCCAGCTCTGGTACAAACCGGCCATCATGCCGGCATTGATTGCCTCTGTTTTGCTGTTAGCGGTTCTGATGTTGAAAAACGGCTCGCATAAATTGCTCAAACCATTGCAGCAATCCGGCGGGTTGCCATGGGGTGCATTTTTGCTGGCAACGCTGTGCATGATGATTTCAACAGCAGCAGAAGAACATCTCGGTCTCACAACCGGCCTGACCGGCGCAGCCGCTCAAAACCTTGAAGAACTGAGCGAATTGGCAGCCTATATTTTTCTTCTGACCGGACAGTTCCAGCTCCGCTACCACCAGTCTTTGCTGGCGACTGCGGACTAACCTCTATCAAAAGACCCCACGCGACGACTATCTGACAGGCAGTTCTTGCAGCTGCAGCCTGTGAATCGCTGTGAATCATGGTATAGCCGCTTCAACTGCACCGGCAGATTGTTTACACTCCTATTTCAACAGACTCTGATGTCCGGCTTTTTGCCGGATAATTCCCGCTTGATTGCGGCAAAGGATCAAGAACTTTATGGCTGACGCGACTGTTCACAAACTTGAAGAGACACGGGACACCCAGAATTCGCTTTACCGCGAAGCCCCGAACAATATCGAAGCGGAACAGGCTCTTCTCGGCGCGATTTTGATTAATAATGATGCTTTTTACCGCGTTTCGGACTTTCTGAAACCGCCGCATTTTTACGATCCGCTGCATCGCCGTATTTATGAACTGGCGTCCGAGCTGATCCGTGTCGGCAAAATGGCCAATCCGGTGACCATGAAAACCTTCCTGCCTGCCGATGATAAAGTCGGCGACATGACCGTGTTTCAATATGTGGTGCGCCTTGCCGCTGAAGCGGTAACCGTTATCAATGCGGAAGATTATGGCCGCGCGATCTATGATCTTGCCACACGCCGCTCGCTAATTGGCATCGGTGAGGAAATGGTCAATGTCGCCTATGATGCGCCGGTTGATATGGCACCACGTAGCCAGATCGAAGATGCCGAGCGCCGCCTGTTTGAACTGGCAGAAACCGGCCGCTATGACGGTGGCTTCCAGCCTTTCAACGAAGCGGTTAAAACCGCGATTGATCTCGCGGGTGTAGCATTCCAGCGTGACGGGCACCTCTCCGGTGTTTCCACCGGCATCCACATGCTGGATGGTAAGATGGGTGGCTTGCAGTCTTCCGACTTGATCGTGCTGGCAGGGCGTCCGGGTATGGGTAAGACCTCCCTTGCCACCAATATTGCCTTCAATATTGCCGCTGCCTATCAGGGTGAACAGCTGGCGGACGGCTCCATGAAAGCCATCAATGGTGGTGTGGTCGGCTTCTTCTCGCTCGAAATGTCCGCCGAACAGCTGGCAACCCGTATTATTTCCGAGCAGACAGAGGTTTCCTCATCCAAAATCCGCCGCGGTGAAATCTCGGAAACCGATTTTGAAAAGCTGATCGCCTGTACACAGACGATGCAGCGTATTCCGCTTTATATTGACCAAACCGGTGGTATTTCCATTGCGCAGTTGTCTGCACGTGCCCGCCGCCTCAAGCGTCAGCGCGGCCTTGATTGTCTGGTGATTGACTATATTCAGCTGATGACCGGTTCGTCCAAAGCCTCGGCGCAGAACCGTGTGCAGGAAATCACCGAAATCACCACGGGTCTTAAAGCCCTTGGCAAAGAGCTGAACGTGCCGATTATTGCGCTATCACAGCTCTCCCGTCAGGTAGAAAACCGCGAAGACAAACGTCCGCAGCTCTCCGATCTTCGTGAATCGGGTTCCATCGAGCAGGATGCGGACGTTGTGCTCTTCGTGTATCGTGAAGAATATTACGTCAAAAACCTTGAACCACGCGACGAATTCGATCCGAAATATGACGAGTGGAAAATGCACTTTGAGAAAGTCAAAGGCACGGCTGACGTTATCATCGCCAAACAGCGTCACGGTCCTACCGGTACTGTAAAGCTCGCCTTCCAGTCGGAATTCACGCGCTTTACCGATCTGGCCGAAGGCACTTATCTGCCTGAACAATATGACGACCACTGAAAGAGCATAACTTGGCCAAGAACCGGATTCAGTTCATCTGCCAGAATTGCGGCTCGACGCATTCGCGCTGGGCAGGCAAATGCGACGGCTGCGGCGAGTGGAACACACTTGTCGAAGAAGGCACATCCGGCGGTATCGGCTCGGGTCCGGGCAAAATGGCGATGCGCAAAGGCCGTGCCGTTGCGCTCACCACGCTCTCCGGCGAGATTGAAGATGCTCCGCGCATCCAGTCCGGCATCGGTGAGTTGGATCGCGTAACCGGCGGTGGTTTTGTCCGCGGTTCTGCGCTGCTGGTTGGTGGTGATCCGGGTATCGGAAAATCAACATTGCTCACACAGGCCGCTGCGGCTTTAGCACGTCGCGGCAACCGCATCATCTATGTATCGGGTGAGGAAGCGGTGGCACAAATCCGTTTGCGCGCACAGAGATTGCATGCCGCAGACACATCTGTGGAACTGGCTGCAGAAACCAATGTCGAGGATATTCTCGCGACCATTGATACCAAACCGCGCCCTGATCTGGTGATTATTGATTCCATCCAGACCCTGTGGACGGATGCAGCGGACAGCGCCCCGGGTTCGGTGACGCAGGTACGTGCCGGTGCGCAAGCGATGATCCGCTACGCCAAATCAACCGGCGCTGCCGTTGTGCTGGTCGGTCATGTCACCAAAGAAGGCCAGATTGCAGGCCCGCGCGTGGTCGAACATATGGTTGACGGCGTGTTGTATTTTGAAGGCGAAGGCGGCCATCACTACCGCATCCTGCGCACAGTCAAAAACCGTTTTGGCCCGACTGATGAGATCGGCGTTTTTGAAATGTCCGATAAAGGTTTGCGGGAAGTCTCCAACCCGTCGGAACTGTTTCTTGGTGAACGTAATGAAAAGGCTCCGGGAGCTGCGGTATTTGCCGGTATGGAAGGTACCCGTCCTGTTCTCGTGGAAATTCAGGCTCTTGTTGCTCCATCCACCCTCGGCACACCGCGCCGTGCTGTTGTCGGTTGGGATAACAGCCGCCTTTCCATGACCCTTGCCGTGCTCGAAGCCCATTGCGGCGTGCGCTTCGGTCAGCATGATGTTTATCTCAATGTGGCCGGTGGTTATCGTATTTCCGAACCGGCAGCTGATATGGCTGTAGCGGCGGCGCTCGTCTCATCGCTTGCCGGTATTCCGCTGCCTGCCAATAGCGTTTATTTTGGTGAAGTCAGCTTGTCGGGCGCAGTACGTGCCGTTGCCCATGCTGCGCAACGCATTAAAGAGGCGGAGAAACTCGGTTTCAAGCAAGCCGTTCTGCCTCTCGGCGGTGGCGAATTATCACGCCCACGCAATTTCACGCTGACAGAAACCGGCTCCCTACCCGATCTGGTAGCACGAATTGCTGCTTCCGGCCCCGGAAAGAATGCGCAGAACCGAGATTAATACAGTTTCACTACTGCTGAAAATCGGGAATCATAGGCTCTCTGCAACTTAAAATAACGGATGCGGAGCATTAACAACCGGACATAGGCTGTAATTTTTACAGGCTATAACGGCTTTAAATTGCAATCAGCTCCCGAATTAGTGATTTATGAAAGAAATTCAGGTTAATTTTCGACGACAAAAGTGTCACAACTCTATCGGACTGACGCGAGACACTGTAAATCTTTGAGCTGCGGCAATTATGCCCGCACGAAATTATATGTCCCGAGGGACAGACCGACACAGAGGAATTAGGCAGGATGCCGATTACATTGCTAGACGGAATTCTTATCGGGGTAACCCTCGTATCGGCCATTCTGGCCATGGTACGCGGATTTTCGCGCGAAGTGCTTTCGGTGGCATCCTGGGCTGCGGCAGCTCTGGCCGCCTATTTCTTCTATAAGCCTGTCGTGCCTTACCTGCAGCCATATATCAGCAATGAAACCATTCTGAATATCGCGGCAGCCGGTTCGGTCTTTCTGGTGACATTGATTGTTGTATCAATCATCACCATGAAAATTGCCGATTTCATCATCGACAGCCGTATTGGTGCGCTTGACCGCACACTGGGTTTCATTTTCGGTGCGGCACGCGGCGTTCTGCTGGTTGTGGTTGCAATGCTGTTCTTCAACTGGCTTGTGGCTACAGATCAGCCAAGCTGGATCACCAATGCCAAATCCAAGCCGATGCTGGATTCCCTTGGCCAGCAGCTGGTGGATATGCTGCCGGAAGACCCTGAAACCGCAATCATTGAGCGCCTGAAGCCGCAATTAGGTACCCAGCCTTCCGCGCAGGATGTGCCTGAGAATGATGTACCGGCTCAACCGGCAAACTAAATTCAGTTCCCATATTTAACAAAAACGCCGGCAGATAAATCTGCCGGCGTTTTTTTATGCTCCCAATCTGGCATTCGGCTTTCGGAAATCCGGCCAGCGCCCGATTGTCAAAGCTCTCAGCAACCATTCCAGCGGCCCGTAATAATAATGGCGCAGCCACCACCGGCTCACAAATAGCTGGACACTGAAAACAGACAGGCCAATCAGCACATTAACAATTGCCGTTGTTTTCTCGATCAATCCAAGCCCGAAGCCGTAGAAAATGAAACTGCATATCAGCGATTGCAGCAGATAATTGGACAATGCCATACGCCCCGCCGGAGCCAGTGCATCACGCCAGAACTGGCCATGTTTTGTGCCGAAAAGCCGGAGCATCAGTGCGATTATACCAAAAGTCAGCAGCGGCGCCGTTACAAGGGTTAATGCCAGACCAAACACTTCCCATTCTGTACCGCTTGCAAACAAACCTGTCAGCGCAGTCAATACCGATGCGGGCAAACCGATCATGATAGCGGCTTTTATTGCCGGTTTCAGATAAGGCCTGTACAGCTCCGGTTGTGCCAAAAACTGGTGCCTGCCTGCCAGAAAACCGAGCAAAAACATAGCCAGTGCACAGGGAGCCTGTATCAATAACAGCAAAATCCACATGGTTTGCAGCTCTGTTATATGCTGCATGATAACTGCGCTAAAACTGCCGCTATAGGCTGTATGAGCCAGCTGCGCTTCAGCTAAGAGTTCAGCAATGTCTGTCTGATCCGGATTCCAGAACAAAGCGCCGACCAACAGCCAGAGCAATGCCGTTAAACCAAACAGCCACACCGCAGCTTTAATCAGCGTGTTGTCCGGCTTGTTTCGCCAATATAATAAAACCACGCCGAGCACAGCATAGGTTGTGAGAATATCGCCATGGAAAAGCAGAACTGCATGCAGCAGACCGACAATCCACAAACCGGCCTGACGCCGTAAAAAACGCGGAACAAAAGCCTCTCCGGCACGCTCTGCCGACTGCATTTGCAGTGTGACGCTATAGCCGAACAAAAAAGAGAACAGCAGATAGAATTTCATCTCAAAGATTGTTGAGATGACCAGTTGCACGAACTCGTTAAAACCAAAGCTTAATTCTGCATCGCTATTTGGAAACCCATAAAAAACGGAAGAAAAGGCCAGAATATTGACCTGCAAAATGCCAAGCAGTGCAAAACCACGCAGGGCATCCACATCCGCAATACGGGATACAGGCTTTGCAGCCGGAGACTGGACATCTGATTTCATTTCTGCGCTTCCCTGCCATTTGCAAGACCAAGCACGCCCGTCATCATTGTTCTCAATGCTGCTTTCTGTTCCTGAGGTTTGAATTGCGGATCAACAGAAACACGGCTGAAAATACCGTCCACCATCACCATCAGACAATGCACGACCGAAGCAGCAGAAAATTGCCGGCTGAACTGTCCACGCTCCATTCCGAGACTGACCAGATATTCCAGTTCCTCACGCATCACACGGGTGCTCAGCCGGTACAAAACACCAATCTCCGCATCCCGCCCTGCCTCTGCAGCAATTTCCAGAGCCAGCGACGCCTGTGCAGGGTCGGAAGCAACATCCAGCACCACATCAAAAAAAGCGTCCAATGCGGCCACAAGATTTTCCTGCTCGCGCAATGTAGCAACAAATATCTGTGTCTGCTGCAAATCCTCTTCAACAATCGCAGCGATGATTGCTTTCTTGCTTGAGAAATAATGAAACAGATTTCCGGTGCTGACGCCTGCCGCCGCACAAATTTGTGCCGTGCTGGTCTGGTGAAACCCCTGCTCCGCGAAACAGGCTTTCGCCGCCTCCAAAATCATCTGTTTCTTTGCCTGATGTTTTTCAGGATCTGTCACGCGCATAGCGCACCTCTAAAATAGACTGAACGCTCGGTTTATTAATTTGAAATCACAGTCTACGCAAGCGATAAAATAATCCACACAGACTGCGACCAAATTGTGCTATTGTTTAAAACCTGAGGAGAACTGTTGTGTCTAAGGACTAACCGCCATATATGAGGCTGAAAATCAGAGGCATATGGGGAGTAATGTCTGCGAAGGAGCAATTTTCCTGCTGAGAACAGCAGAAAACATAATCGTCTCCCGAACACCCTCTTCCTGATGTCCCGCTCAGACTTTTCATCAGAGCTGCATTTTGAGCCTCAGTCGTCTGAACTCTGCGCAATGCTCTGAATTGTTCCTTTTGCATGGCACTGCAACCGGAAAGCTTTCGGTTTTGGGACTATGCAGCAAAAGCACTCTTATGATAGAGAGCATTTTTAATTGCTCTGCAATCGAAAGGCCCAGCGGCTATGATAAGTCATTCCGGTGAAACCGCCCATATTTCGTCAGATCATTCTCAGAAGATCTGCGCCTCTCACACAGGAGAGAGCGGCGGCACAGAACCGCTTCATAATTCTTCCCGTTTTTCCTTTGATGAAGACGCCTTGCATGAAGAATGCGGCGTCTTTGGCATTCTCGGCCATGAAGATGCAGCAACGCTGACAGCTCTCGGCCTTCATGCCCTGCAGCATCGCGGACAGGAAGCGGCGGGTATTGTTTCCTATCATGAAGGACGCTTCTATTCCGAACGTCACATGGGGCTGGTTGGTGATCACTTCACCAATCCGGCAACACTGAAACAGCTGCCGGGCAATCTTTCGATCGGTCACGTGCGCTATTCCACCACCGGTGAAACTGTGCTGCGCAATGTGCAGCCTCTGTTTGCCGAACTGGAAGTCGGCGGCATCGCCATTGCCCATAATGGTAATTTCACCAATGGTCTGAGCCTGCGCCGTCATCTGATTGCCTCCGGTGCGATCTGCCAGTCCACTTCCGATTCTGAAGTGGTGCTGCATCTCATCGCCCGTTCGCGCCTCGCGTCATCCAGCGACCGTTTTGTCGATGCGATCCGTCAGGTTGAAGGCGGCTATGCGATCCTCGCTATGACCCGCACCAAACTGATTGCAGCACGCGACCCTGTCGGTATCCGTCCGCTGGTTATGGGCGAACTCGACGGCAAGCCGATTTTCTGTTCTGAGACCTGCGCACTCGACATTATCGGCGCGAAATATATCCGCGATGTGGAAAACGGCGAAGTCATTATCTGCGAAACACAGGCAGACGGCTCTATCAGCACCACATCCATCAAAGCGTCGAACCGCAAGCCGGAACGTGTATGCCTGTTTGAATATGTTTATTTTGCCCGTCCTGACTCTGTTGTCGGCGGCCGCAATGTTTATGTTGCGCGTAAAAATGCCGGCATTAATCTGGCAAAAGAAGCCCCCGTTGAAGCGGATGTTGTTGTACCTGTGCCGGATGGCGGCACTCCGGCAGCAATCGGCTATGCACAAGCCAGCGGTATTCCGTTTGAGCTCGGCATTATCCGCAATCACTATGTCGGCCGTACCTTTATTGAACCGACACAGCAGATCCGCGCCCTCGGCGTGAAGCTGAAACATTCAGCAAACCGCGCGATCATTGAAGGCAAACGTGTTGTGCTGGTGGATGACTCCATTGTGCGCGGCACCACTTCGATGAAAATCGTGCGGATGATCCGCGATGCCGGAGCCAAGGAAGTGCATATCCGTGTGGCCTCCCCGATGATCCATCATCCGGATTTCTACGGTATTGATACGCCGGATGCGGACAAGCTGCTGGCCAACCAATATCCTGACCTGCAGGCAATGTGCGATTATATCGGTGCGGATTCGCTGGAATTCCTCTCCATTGACGGTCTTTACGAGGCAGTCGGCGGCGAGAAGCGTAATCCGAAAGCTCCGCAATTTACCGACCATTATTTTACGGGCGACTATCCGACCCGTCTGGTCGATCAGGAAGAATTGTCGAATATTCACAATTTCGCATTACTTTCCAGCAACGGCTAAAATCCTAAAAGGCGGCTTTCAGCCGCCTTTACATTATGCAGACTGAAACGGGTGGATTTTTATGAGCTTTGATCTGAGCGGACGCACAGCACTGGTGACCGGCGCATCCCGCGGCATCGGTTATTTTCTGGCATTGGAACTGGCGAAACGCGGTGCCCATGTGATTGCTGTTGCGCGGACTGTCGGCGGCCTTGAAGAACTGGATGATGAGATTCAGGCAATGGGCAATACAGCAACCCTCGTCCCGCTTGATCTGAAAGACATGCCTGCTCTTGACCTGCTCGGCTCATCCATCAATGACCGCTGGGGCAAACTGGATATTCTGGTCGCCAATGCCGGTGTGCTTGGCACAATCTCTCCGGTTGGCCATGTGGAAGCCAAGGTGTTTGACAATGTTATCAGCACTAATCTGACCTCAATCTGGCGCCTGATACGCTCGGTTGACCCGCTGCTGCGCCGTTCTGATGCCGGTCGTGCTATTCTGATGTCCTCCGGCGTCGCTCACACAGCACGCGCATTCTGGGCGCCTTATGCCGCATCCAAAGCTGCGGTAGAAGTGATGGGGCGCTCATGGGCAGAAGAGACCAAACAAATGCCGCTACGAGTTAACTCCGTCAATCCGGGTGCTACGCGCACAGCAATGCGCGCCAAGGCAATGCCGGGCGAAGATCCGGAAACTCTGCCGCATCCGGCCGATGTGGCTGCTAAAATTGTGCAGCTCGCCGATCCGGCTTTGACCATTACCGGCCAGCTTTATGATGTACGTCAGGATAAGTTCCTGCAATATCATATGCCTTCATAAACACATGTCTATAATCGTCTGGCCGGATTATTAATAACCGGCCAGAACTGTTTTTTATCCAATTTTTTCAATTAAATAATATTCCTCGCGGCTCTTTTTATTCGCAGCTCCCTGCTGCCTCATTTTATCCTGCCGCCTTCCCCTCTGAACTGTCCGATTTTTCAATTCCATGAAAACAGAAGGGTCTGTTATGGATCATTTTTATATACTTACCGGCGGCCCCGGCTCCGGCAAGACCACTCTGCTCAATGTTCTCAAACAGCGGGGTTATCAGCATAGTCAGGAAGCCGGACGACATATCATTCAGGATCAGGTGAAAATCAGCGGCAAGGCTTTGCCGTGGCTTGATCCCGCACTCTTCGCAGAAATGATGCTGTCATGGGAAATGCGCTCTCACCTGCTGGCCACACAGGCAGTATCTGACAGGCCGTATTTCTTTGACCGCGGCATGGCCGATATTGCCGGTTACCTCGCCCTTTCCGACCTGCCTGTGCCGGATCACGTGCATCAGGCAGTGAAGCACTTTCGCTATAATAAAACCGTTTTCATCGCGCCGCACTGGCCGGAGATTTATCAGGGAGACGAAGAGCGTAAGCAATCACCGCAAGAGGCTGAACGCACATTTGAGGCCATGCACGCAGTCTATCAAGATTATGGCTTTAACCTATTGGAGCTACCTAAGGCAGATATTGAGGCAAGAGCAGATTTTATACTCGCCCACACAGCTTAATTTACGCAACAAAAAAGCCCCTCACTGAGGGGCTTTTTAAATAGTCATGTAATCTGCTTACATGCGGGCAATAATCTCTTCATCACCGGATGCATCGCCTTTAGCGGCTGCATCAAAGATGTAAGGGATAATTTCTTCCACAGTATCCAGCATTTTAGGCTGCACGCGATGGCCGGTATGGATAAAGCCCTCTGTGCGCATATGATCGAGCATGGCGATCATCGGCTCCCAGAAATGATTGATATTGGCGAAAACCATCGGCTTTTTATGATGGCCGAGCTGTGCCCAGGTCATCATTTCCACGATTTCCTCAACAGAACCGATGCCACCCGGCAGCGTGACAAAAGCATCCGAGCGTTCAAACATCAGCTGTTTGCGCTGATGCATATTCTCGGTGATGATCTGCTCATCGAGCATTTCATTCTGCTTGCCGTCAGCTTCTTTATTGAGAAGAAATGTCGGAATAATACCGGTGACTTTGCCGCCAGCCTTGTAAGCGCCTTCTGCAACCGCGCCCATAATTCCTTTTGTGCCGCCGCCATAAATCAGGCGAAGACCGTTTTCTGCAATGGAGCGGCCAAGAGCCAGTCCTGCTTCCCGGTAAACCGGATTATTGCCGGTTGAAGAACCGCAATAGACACATATTGATCGAATCTTGCTCATGCTTTCTTTTCGCGCGCGGGCTGTTTGCCGTCAAGTTTATGCAGTGAAATCGGCCGCTAATAATCCGTATAAAAAATCAGCTCTTTCACCGCTGTTCCCGAAGTCTTTTTAAAATCATGGCCTTGCACCGAAAACCATGCATGGCTGACATCTTATCGCGCAATATGTGACAAGAATTTTGGCGCTGATATGTGATATTCTTGCTGTAACAATAAAAAAGCGCTAGTTGTTGGCAAATGTGCTGCTTATACATTTGGATTTATAAGCAGACACAGCATGTTATAATATTTTTTTAAGCTTGGTGTTAAAAGGGTCAGCCCCGTATGCAGAATAGTCGTTATGCGCTTGCCGGTTTTGCTGCTGTTGTTATAGCAGGTGGTCTTCTTGCATATTTTAGCATGGCTCCGCAGAAAACGGATCAGCCTCCGCAGACACCTGCTTCAAAAGCAGCAACAGATAACAAGCCTGCTGCGACGACCCAGCCTGAAACTCCTGCCCAGACCGACAAGCCTGTTGCGGCCAATACTGCTGCACCGGCGGATACCAAGCCAACAGCTCCCGAAAAAACAGTGCCTGAGCAGAGTGTCACAGTTCCGGTTTTTGATGTGCTGCGCCTTGAAGGCAACGGCTCACTGGTCATTGCCGGTAAAGCCGCACCGAATTCTGTGGTTGATGTGATTTCCAAAACCCGTGTGCTAGGCTCTGCCAAGGCCGGTGAGAACGGTGATTTTGCAATTATTCTGGATGAGGCGCTGAAAAGCGGCGACTATCAGCTGGTTCTGCGTGCAACTGCGGAAGATAATTCCGTTGCAACATCGCAGCAGACCGCGATCCTCTCCGTTCCTGCAACACCGGATGGTCAGGTTCTCGCACTTGTTGAGGAGCCTGGTCAGGCCAGCCGTATGATTACCACACCGCAGGCCAGTGGCGGAAATGCTGCGCAGACACCTGAGAATAAAGATGCACCGGCAGCTGCGCATGGTAATGATGCTGCTGTTACCCTGCTGCCGGCGCAGGCCGTACAGGGCGGGCTTGCAGAGGGCAATTCGCAGGATGCCGTCAGCATTGCCGTGGAGGCCGTGGAGATTGAAGGCCGCTCGGTATTTGTCGCCGGTCATGCACGTGGTGGTCAGACAGTTAATGTCTCAGCCAATGAGACTTTGCTCGGCACAGCTGTCATCACCCCTGAGGGGCGCTATCTGGTGCAGACCCAGCAGCCGCTTGCTGTCGGTGACTATATTATCCGTGCTGATCTGATGGATAAGGGCGGTAAAATTCTGGCCACAGCGCGTGTGCCTTTCCGTCGCGAAGCCGGTGAGAATATTGCGGCTGTCGCCCCTGCAAGCGCCGCGCAAAATGCACCGGATGCCGGACAGGCCGCTCAGGAAAGCCAGCCTGCCGGAGAGACACAGGCACAGCCTCTGGAAAAAGCGGAAGGCTCGGTGATTATCCGTAAAGGCGATAATCTCTGGACAATCTCCAAGCGCACTTATGGCAGCGGCACGCGTTATACCACGATTTATCTGGCCAATACTGATCAGATTAAGAACCCTGACCTGATCTGGCCGGGACAGGTTTTCGTCATGCCGAAAACCCCGCTCAGCGAGCAGGATGTGAAGCAGAAACTACCGTAAATCCTGTTTCTCCGGAGCGTGTTTGTCTTCCTCACAACATTGTGCAGGCGTTTTGTTTCTATCACGCCTGCAGCTATGATAAGACGATGAAGAAACTTGCAGCAATTCTGCGGCACTTAGACCGCAATACAGCATGAAGGCGGCAGCAGTGACCGTCTGTGGCGTTAAATAAAAAGATGAAAAAACAAAAAACAGTCTCGGCAGAATCCGGTCAGACCCTGAAAACACTGGCGAAACTCTGGCCATATATGTGGCCGAGTGAGCGTCATGATCTCAAAATGCGGGTCGTCTGGGCGACCTTCTATCTGGTCATCGCCAAATTCGTGCTGATGCTGGTGCCTTATTTTTTCAAATGGGCAACCAATGCGCTGGATGGTTCTTTCAAACCGGAAAGCTGGGTGCCGCAGATTTTTGTCGGCGCTTTGATGCTTGTCGTTGCCTATAATCTGGCACGTATTATTCAGGCCGGTCTGAACCAGTTGCGCGATGCGTTGTTTGCCCGCGTCGGCCAATATGCGGTGCGCCAGCTTGCCTATCGTACTTTTGTGCATATGCATAAATTGTCGCTGCGTTTTCATCTTGAGCGCCGCACCGGCGGCCTGTCCCGTGTGATTGAACGTGGCGTCAAAGGCATTGAAACCATTGTGCGCTTCACCATTCTGAGCTCGGTACCGACCCTGCTGGAATTTGCGCTGACTGCAGCGATTTTCGGTTTCGCCTATGGTGTCAGCTATCTGATCGTGGTTGCGGCAACGGTCTGGCTCTATATGTGGTTCACCGTCAAGGCGAGTGACTGGCGTATTAATATCCGCCGCGAAATGAATGAATCCGATACGGATGCCAATACCAAAGCAATTGACTCACTGCTGAATTTTGAAACAGTCAAATATTTCGGCAATGAGGCCATGGAAGCTGAGCGCTATGACCGCTCGATGGCACGTTATGAAAAAGCGGCAACCCAGACATGGACATCGCTTGGCTGGCTGAACTTTGGTCAGGCCGTGATTTTCGGTGTCGGCATGATGATCCTGATGGTGATGTCTGCCCGCGAAGTACAGGCCGGAACCCATACGCTCGGCGATTTTGTCTTCATCAATGCGCTGTTAATGCAGCTGTCATTGCCGCTGAATATGATCGGCTTTATCTATCGTGAAATCCGTCAGGGGCTGACCGATATTGAGCAGATGTTCGATCTTCTTGAAGTTGAAGAAGAGGTTAAAGACAAGCCGGATGCACCGGCGCTGGCTGTCTCGCAAGGGGCAATCCGCTTTAACAATGTCAGCTTTGCCTATGATCCGTCCCGTCCGATCCTGCGCAATATCAGCTTTGAAGTCCCATCCGGCAAGACCATTGCGATTGTAGGACCGTCCGGTGCAGGCAAATCAACCATCTCCCGTCTGCTTTATCGCTTCTATGATGTGCAGCAGGGGTCGGTGACAATTGACGGGCAGGATATCCGCGAAGTGTCGCAGGTCAGCCTGCGCCATGCGATTGGTATGGTCCCGCAGGATACGGTGCTGTTTAACGATACAATTGCCTATAATATCCGCTATGGCCGCCCGTCGGCGACTGAGCAGGAAGTAGAACAGGCTGCCAAGCTGGCGCAAATCGACCGCTTCATCCAACTCTTGCCGGAAGGCTATCAGTCAATGGTTGGCGAACGCGGACTTAAACTCTCCGGTGGCGAGAAGCAGCGCGTCGCGATTGCCCGTACAATTCTGAAAGCCCCGCCGATCCTGATCCTTGATGAGGCAACCTCGGCACTGGACACAGCAACCGAGCAGGATATCCAGCAATCTCTGGATCTGGTCAGCCGTGACCGCACTACTCTGGTGATTGCGCACCGTCTGTCGACTGTTATCAGCGCCGATGAAATTATCGTACTCAAAGACGGTCAGATTGCCGAGCGTGGTACCCATCGTGATCTGCTGGTAGAGGGCGGACTTTATGCTTCCATGTGGGATCGTCAGCGTGAAGCTGATGAAGCGGAAGCCCGTCTGCGTCAGGTTCGTGAAAGCGATGAACTTGGCATTGTTATTCGCGGCGCCCCTGCCGGAGAATGACAGGGCACCGATGATCCTCTATGATGACAGCAGATATTCACGCTGGCTGTTCATTGTTATGCATGCAGCAATGGCGGTTCCGGTGATATCAACATCACCTGAACCGTTTTGATTCCGTGTCGATACGGAATATAAAAAAAATCAAAACCGGTGCTTGCGGTAATGTTCTGTGAGCATTTTGTTATGATAAAGCACGAATATCATGAATTTTGTTGCGCTGTTTGCGCTTAATCATTTTAAACGCTGTTACTTTGCGTTATTGAAGCGGAAAATCTGAGGAAAACCGATGAGCCTGTCCGATACCATTCGCAATACTTTTGTTCCTATCCACCGCGAGGGCTACCCCTTTATCGCAGCATTTTTTGTTGTGTCGCTGTTGCTTGGCTGGTTGTGGGAACCTTTGTTCTGGGTAGGGATGGTGCTGACCATCTGGTGCATATATTTCTACCGTGATCCGCTGCGCATCACGCCGCTGGATGATAAACTCGTCATCAGCTCTGCGGATGGCAAGATTTCTTCCGTTGGCATGTGCGTTCCGCCGGCAGAGCTGGATCTGGGGACAGAGCCGATGCTGCGTATCTGCGTGTTCATGAATGTGTTTTCGGTTCATATCAACCGTGCACCGGTGCGTGGCAAAATCACTGCCGTGATGCACCGTCCGGGTAAATTCCTGAATGCGGAACTGGACAAAGCCAGCACTGAGAATGAGCGCAATTCGGTGCTGATCGACAGCGCCCATGGCACCGTTGCCGTAGTGCAGATTGCCGGTCTTGTAGCCCGCCGTATCGTTTGCTGGTCAAAAGCCGGTGAAGATCTTTCAACCGGCGAGCGCTTCGGTCTGATCCGTTTTGGTTCGCGTAATGATATTTACCTGCCAAAAGGTGCCGTTGCCCGCGTTGCTGTCGGCCAGACGGCTGTGGCAGGTGAAACCGTTCTGGCAGAATTTGATGAAACGCGCACTGCGCCAACTGTGCGGATTGCCTGATGCTTGAAGCACCTTTCCCGCCGCTGGATCCAAATGGCAATACGGAAGGGCGCGGTCCGCGCTTTTCCGAAATTCCGATGCGGATCATCATTCCTAATCTGATTACCGTTCTTGCGATCTGTGCAGGCTTGAGCGGTATCCGCCTTGCCATTGAGCATCGTTTCGAGCAGGCCGTGGCTATGGTGCTGCTGGCAGCCTTTCTCGACGGTATTGACGGACGGATTGCGCGGCTCCTGAAAGGGTCTTCCAAATTCGGTGCCCAGATGGATTCTCTGGCCGATATCGTCAATTTCGGCGTGGCTCCGGCACTGGTGCTCTATCTGTTCATGCTGGATCAGGCCGGTTCTTTCGGCTGGATTGCCGCACTGATCTATACGATTGCCTGCTGCCTGCGCTTAGCGCGCTTTAATGTGATGCTGGAAGATCCGAACCAGCCTGCATGGCAGGGCAATTATTTTATCGGCGTTCCGGCTCCGGCCGGTGCGATGCTGGTTTTGCTGCCTGTTTATTCCGGTTTCCTCGGCGTGCTGCCAAGCAAGGCTCTGGCCTATGGCACCGCAGGCTTCACGATTGTGATTGCCTTTTTGCTCGTCAGCCGTCTGCCGGTTTATAATGGTAAAACCGCAGGCAGCTTTATCCGTCGTGACTTTGTTATGCCGCTGATCCTCGGCGTAGTGATCTATGCCGGTTTTCTGATGAGCTTTACCTGGCAGACACTGACACTGACAGCTTTGGCCTATCTGGTATTTCTGCCTTTCAGTGCACTGGCATGGAAGCGCCGTTTCGCGGCGGAAGAGAAAAAGTCCTCTGAAAATCAGGCGTAAAACTGTTCAGAGAATGAAAAATAAAAAGCCCGCTTTTGAGCGGGCTTTTTATTTGTTCTGTTATTTCTGCTTTTATGCTTTGGCAGCGATCTTATCCGCCCGTGCTTCTTTCAGGATTGACCATGTATAGAGGATCAACCCTGCCCAGATCAGCGCAAAGGCATAGAGCTGCACTGTGTTAAACGGTTCCTTGAAGGCGAAAACAGCAATCAGGAACAGCATGGTCGGTGTAATATACTGCATCAGTCCCAGTGTGGTGTAGCGCAGCAGTTTCGCACCGGTCGCATACATAATCAGCGGTACAGCGGTAACAACGCCAGCCAGCATCAGCAGAGAAATATCCGCCGGTGTGCCGGTAACGAAATGATCCTGCCCTTGTATATACAGCCAGATTGCATAGGCACTGGCCGGAATGAACAGGATAATCACTTCCAGCATGAAACCCTGTGACGGGCCAATCGGCAAGGATTTACGGAAGAAACCATAAAAGCCGAATGACAGCGGCAGAATAATGGATACCCAAGGCAGACCGCCCTGCTCTACAGTCAGCAACACCACCGCAGCAGCAGCAAGGAATACGGCAACCAGCTGTACTCTTGTCAGGCGCTCTTTAAGGAAAATCGCGCCAAGCAGCACATTGACCAGCGGATTGATATAATAGCCCAGAGCCGCATCCAGCGCGTGATCATTGAAAATTGCCCAGACATAGACGCCCCAGTTCAACGTGATCAGGGAAGCTGTCAGACAGGCCATTGCCAATGTGCGCGGATTGCGCAAGGCTGCACCAACATCCTTGGTGCGCCCCATAAACACCAGAATGATCGCTGCGACCGGCAATGACCAGATCACCCGATGCGCCAGCACTTCCACAACCGGAATATGGGCAACCGCTTTCATGTAAAACGGGAAAAGCCCCCAGAACAAATAGGCCAGCATCGCGAAAATAAAACCGCGTGTCGCCTCCGGCATCGCCGCTTGAGACCGGTCACTCATAGTTATCCATCCTCAGATTTCCGGTCTCGGGCTTTATTCTTACAGCGGGAGCCGTTCATTACAATTGCATCAGTAACAACCGGTACTCCCGTTTTATCGGCTCCGCAAACGGCAAATTTTATTCTGCTGCAATATGTCCCGCAAGTTCGCGGTTTTTCATCAGCTTATAGACGACAGAATCCATCAGTGCCTGAAAGGATGCATCAATAATATTGTCCGACACACCGACTGTGCGCCAGCGCTGGCCGCTGGCATCATGCGACTCGATCAGAACGCGGGTGATCGCTTCCGTACCGCCATTGAGGATACGCACTTTAAAATCGACCAGTTCAAGATCAGCAAGCTCTTCCTGATAACGGCCGAGATCCTTGCGCAAGGCAAGGTCAAGCGCGTTAACCGGACCATGACCTTCTGCCACCGACAAGTGCTCCTCACCGTCAATGATGATTTTCACAATCGCCTCCGACACGGTTTTCAGGCAGCCATTGCTGTCATAGCGGCGCTCAACCATACAGCGGAAAGCTTCAACACGGAAAAACTGCGGCACTGCACCAAGTTGCTGACGGGCGAGCAGCTCAAAACTCGCATCCGCGCTTTCATAGGCATAGCCCTGTGCTTCACGTTCTTTGACCAGTGCAATCAGCGTATCAAGATGACGGTCATCCTTAGCCACCTGAATGCCGCGCTTGTTGAGCTCAGCAATAAAATTGGACTTGCCCCCCTGATCGGACACCATGACACGGCGATGATTGCCCACCATTTCCGGCGGCACATGTTCATAGGTTTTAGGCTCTTTCAGCAAAGCAGAAGCATGAATACCCGCTTTGGTAGCGAAAGCTGAACTGCCGGTAAAAGCCGCCTGATCGTTCGGCGCACGGTTGAGAATATCATCAAAAGTGCGGGACAGTTTAGTGATACCTGCCAAGGCATCGATGCTGATGCCGACTTCGAAACGGTCTGCCCAGACCGGTTTAAGCATCAATGTCGGGATCAGCGTGACAAGATTGGTATTGCCGCAACGCTCACCGATACCATTGAGCGTGCCCTGCACCTGCCGCACACCGGCATCAATTGCGGCCAGCGACACGGCAACAGCCTGTTCCGTGTCATTATGCGCATGAATGCCCAGACACTCACCCGGTACAACACTCTTAACAGCACGGACAATGTCACCGACTTCACCCGGCTGCGTACCGCCATTGGTATCGCAAAGCACTACCCAGCGCGCACCGGCACCATAGGCCGCTTTGGCACAGGCCAGCGCATAATCAGGATTGGCTTTAAAGCCGTCGAAGAAATGCTCGCAATCGACAATACATTCCTTACCGGCCATGCGCGCTGCCGTGACTGATGAAGTAATGGATTCCAGATTATCTTCCAGAGAGCAGCCAAGCGCCAGATGCACATGGTAGTCCCAGCTTTTGGCAACATAGGTGATCACATCGCTGGAAGCCTGTAACAGCACTGACATGCCCGGATCATTGGAGGTGGAAACACCCGGGCGTTTGGTCATACCAAAAGCGGCGAACTTCGCCTTTGCCGTATGTTTACGCTGAAAAAAGCTCGTATCTGTCGGGTTTGCACCCGGATAACCGCCCTCAACATAATCCATGCCGAAATCATCCAGCATGGCGGCAATGGCTTTCTTATCCGCAACCGAGAAATCAATGCCCGGTGTCTGCTGACCATCGCGCAGGGTGGTATCATAAATATAGATACGCTCTTTTTTCATTGTTGTTCTTTCCTCCATATCCGTATTTATGCGTGAGATTTATGCATGGCCTTGCGGTCATGTCTCAGTGTCATGATCTGGATGCTGATAAGATACCATAGTGCGCACGAATTCCGCACTTTCAGGATCACGTTCTGTCGTATAGGCAGGCAAGGTGCTCAGCTTGTCCAGATAAGGCAACCTGCCCTCCATGCCCCATTGCACAACCGGCTCAATTTCCTGCGGATTGTCAAAAGCCGCAATGGACAGCGCCAGACCGTCCGGCGCTTCATAGGTCAGCGGTGTGCCGCAACCGGCACAAAAGCCGCGCTGCACATGGTTGGATGAGCGGAACAGTTTTCGTGTTCCGCGCGTCCATTCCAAGGTCCCCTCTTTAACGGAGACCAAAGGAGCAAAATAATTGCCGAAGGCTTTCTGGCACATGCGACAATGACAGATGGATGCGCTGCCCAGCTGCCCCTTCACACGAAAACGCACGGCACCGCACTGGCAGCCGCCGCTGGCGACCGGATTTTCACTCAGCGTTTCACTTCCCATGTTGTCACCCGTTCTCCGCTAGCCGGATCTTTGCCGTCCTTCAGCTGAATATTCTGTGCCAGCAATGAGTCACGAATACGGTCAGCTTCCGCCCAATTTTTTCCGTTGATGAATGCCAGACGCTCAGTGATCTGTCTTTCAACATCTGCCGTGTCGACATCTGCGGCAGCGCTGAACAGATATTGTGCAGCCTCAGCCAATAATTGCGCATCGTGAAGACCAAGCAGGTTGAGACCGGAAACCAGCGCTGCAACATCGCCTTGCTTATAGGCTTTACGCAATTCTGTGAGTGCAGCCCATGTATTCAGATCATCACCAATACTATCCGCAAACACTGTCGCCTTATCCGCAGAGGCAGCAACCGGCTGTTCGGAAATCACCTGATACCACTTCGCCAGTTCCTCACCGGATTCAATCAGACGCTGCTGCGTCCAGTTGATCGGCTCACGATAATGGGTCTGCAACATCGAAAGGCGTGCAGCCATACCGGTCCAGCGACGGCGGAAATCCTCTGGCGCATCTGTGCCCGACAATTGCGGCAGTTCCGATTTCAGCACATCATCAATGGTGATGAAATTGCCCAGAGATTTGGACATTTTCTGACCTTCGACCTGCAGAAAACCGTTATGCATCCAGATATTGGCCATGCGTTCTGAACCAAAAGCGCAGCATGATTGGGCAATCTCATTCTCATGATGCGGGAATACCAGATCAATACCGCCGGCATGAATGTCGAAGGTGTTTTTCAGCGGATCATCGCATTTCAAACCGCCGCCAAACGGCTCCAGCAATTTGGCCATCGACATAGCCGAGCACTCAATGTGCCAGCCCGGACGACCGTGAACCGCAATACCTGCCGGAGACGGCCAGCCCGGCTCCCCCTCTTTGGATGGTTTCCACAGCACGAAATCCATCTCGTCGCGCTTGTAAGAAGCCACATCCACACGCGCACCGGCAATCATCTCATCAAGTGAGCGGCGGGCAAGCGCACCATAACGGGGGCCATGGTCGCCGCTCATGGTTTTAACTGCAAACAGCACATGATCGTCAGCCACATAGGCATGACCGCGCTCAATCAAGCGCTCGATCAGCTGGCGCATTTCTTCCAGATGTTCGGTTGCGCGCGGCTGGCTGGATGGTTCGAGATTGCCAAGCGCTGTTACATCGCTCTGGAACTGCGCATTGGTGCTTTCCGTGACTTTGCGGATAGCTTCATTCAGCGGCAGATCAGGATAATCGCGCACGGCACGCGCATTAATCTTGTCGTCCACATCAGTGAGGTTCCGCGCATAAGTCACTTGGCTCTCACCATAGACATGGCGCAGCAGACGGAACAGCACGTCAAATACAATCACCGGACGCGCATTGCCGATATGGGCAAAATCATAAACTGTCGGGCCGCAGACATACATGCGCACATGATCAGGATTGATCGGAACAAAGTCCTCTTTCCTGCGGGTCAGCGTATTATACAAACGCAATTCAGTGGCAGACATCTGACTTCCCTTTAACATACGGTTCTAAAGCACAAACAAGACTTGCGCAGCCTGCTGGCCGGTGCATTTGTCTGCTTCAAAAGGAAAAGGAAGACGAAAACATCCGAGCCAGCAATCTGCTAGCGAATAATGACCGCAATAATACAAATGGTGTTTGCGAATGGTGTTTTCATGACAGCACTTATCTCTCTGATCCTGTGCCGCGTCAAGAGACAGCTCAGAGATTTTTGTGACCGGCAGTAATCATGACACGCGGCATTACCGCCGTGACATTACCCAGATTTGCGCCCGAATTTGCACATTTCCAGCCATGCTTCAGTCCCATTTTTCACGATAATGAGAGCTGTGAGTAAGGGAAGGAAACATTATGAAAAAGATCTTCAGCGCATCTAAAAAAGATCAGCTTACCGAGCAGTATCGTGCAATCGGCCCTGCATTTTTGGCGGCAGCTCTGCGGTCGGCACCGCGCAGCCATTCCGACGAGAAACGGCTGCACGTTTCTTATCTGCCGTCAGATAAAGCCTTACGGCCACAACAGGCGGCTAAGTAGGCTGAACGCAATCGCCCACATAATGATGCCGATAATGCAGTCGAGAATACGCCATGCCGAAGGTTTGGCGAAAAACGGCTGCAGCAAGCGCGCACCATAGCCGAGCGAGAAAAACCAGACAAAAGAGGCTGTAATCGCACCCAGCCCATAGGCCAGACGCGCCTGCCCTTCAAAACGGGCAGAGAGGCTGCCGACCAGTACGACCGTATCAAGATAGACATGCGGATTGAGAAAGGTCAGCGCCAGACAAGTCCCGACAGCAGCTTTCAGGCTGACCGCACCGCCATTGCCGGCACGCAACCCGTCAGGATGCATTGCACGGCGAAAAGCAGACAGACCATACCAGAACAGAAAAGCAGCGCCGCCGACGGTCACCACTGTAATCAATGAAGGGGACTTTGCGATCAGTGTGCCCAGCCCTGCAACGCCTGCGGCAATCAGCACGGCATCGGACAGAGCACAGATCAGACAGAGAATAAACACGTGCTGGCGCAGCAGTCCCTGTCTCAGAATATAGGCATTTTGCGCACCAATGGCGACAATCAAGGATAGTCCGAGCAGAAAGCCCGAAATTGCTGCTGTTCCCACGATAGACTCGTTCTTGTTAAATTGACGCGCATCTTATCCGCAAACCGGCAACCACTTTTCGGGATGCAAACTTTACATCAACGCGCATCCTACCCGAAAACCGGCAACCACTTTTCGGGATGCAAACTTTACATCAACGCGCATCCTATCCGAAAACCGGCAACCACTTTTCGGGATGCGCTTTAGGTTATGTTTTTGAAAGAATTAATTAAAACATACTGAACTGGTCGTCATTGTCATCTGTTTTCTTTTTGACAGCAGGCTTTTTAGGTTTAGCCGGTTTTTTGACGACTGGTTCCTGAGAAACTGTCCGTTCTTCCACCACCTCATGCACATCTGTGCCAAAATAACGGGCATTATTGATCTTGTCAGAGACGGGAATCGCCTCAAAAAAATCATCCTGCACCGGTTTGAGCAAATGCTTCACATCCTTGGCACGGTTGCGTTTGCAATCCAGCCACTCCTGATAATCCTCAGGATGGATCACCAGCGGCAGGCGGTCATGAATATGCGATAATGCATGATTGGAAGCCGTCGTCAGAATGGCTGCCGTATCCATCTGCGAACCGTCACCGCTCACCCATGTTTCCATCAACGCACCAAAAGCAATGGTTCCGCCATGGCGCGGACGTATCCAATAAGCCTGTTTTCTGCCATCCCCAAGCTTACGCCATTCATAAAAACCACTCACCGGCAGCAAGCTACGCCGGTGCTCCATCGCTGTACGAAAAGACGGCTTTTCATGCGCGGTCTCGGAACGGGCATTGATCATCAGCGGAAAGTTCAGCGGGTCTTTTGTCCATGACGGCACAAAGCCCCAACGCACCAGCATTGCAATACGATCCGGCCGGTTGCTGCCGGGTGCCGGTGTTTCACCATTCATCACAATCATGATCGGTTGGGTCGGTGAAATATTATAGCGCGGCGGAAAGGCTTCATCGACAATCACGCCGAACTGCGCCTCCACCTCATCAATTGTTGCCAGTAATGCAAAACGTCCACACATAATGTTTGGTGTTGCGAGTTTTACCGTAAAGGTCAAGGTACCTGATAAACAAAGCTTGCAAATCTGCGGGCAGGTTTTTACCACTCATTCTATGATCCAGGACATTTCCCCTCACCCGCTCATCGCCCATGGTGCCTCCATCATCTGCCGCAAGGAGAACCGCTTCCTGCTGGTGAAACGCGGCAAGGAGCCACTCAAAGGTTCACTCGCTTTTCCGGGTGGCGGGGTTGAAGCCGGAGAAAATGCCGAACAGGCCGCACGACGTGAGCTCACAGAAGAAACCGGCTTGCACTGCAACCGCCTGCGGCTGGTTGATACAATTGATCTGTCTCAGGAAGGGCTTTACGGCAGGGTCTATAATCTTTGCATTTTCCGCGCATATGATCTGAGCGGACAGGAACAGGCCGGTGATGATGCTGTTTCGCTGCACTGGCTGACAGTTGAGGATATGCTGCAGCATATTGTGACCGTCAGCACCTTGGCATTTGCGCGCCGTATTCTGCAGGAAGAAGGCTGAACGCCTTGAAACAGCCTGATTACTGCACAATTTATAGTGAAGGCGCGGAGTATATGTATGACCAGATTTCTTGTTAGCTTCCTGTTGGTTACAGGATTTTCTGTTTCCGCTCTTTCCGCACAGGCACAAACACAGGAAATCAGCGGCCCGCCCTATGAAAGCCAGATGATCCAGCTGGCAGGCACCCTCGGCTCCCTCCACTATTTGAGCAATCTTTGCGGTGACAAAACCAGTCTCTGGCGCGATCAGATGAATGAACTGCTCACCGCTGAAAAAGCAGATGAAACGCGACGTAAAAATCTGGTTTCAGCTTTCAATAACAACTACCGCAGCTATGCTGATAATTACAGCCAATGTACCGATCAGGCGCTGAAAGCAATCGACCGGTTTAAATTGCAGGGTGAAAAGCTCTCTGAAGGACTGGTTGCCCATTACGGCAATTAACCAAAACTTCATTCATTGCAATAAAGGCGAAATCTGCCATTCACAAACCATCGCAATCTGTTAACAAGAGATTAAATTATTGATGGTGATGCATCGGCTGATGGTGTAAGAAACGGTCTTCAGATAGTCGTTTCTGCTCTGAATGGCTCTATGACAGCACTTTCTTTAGCTAAGTCCTGTCCGTCTTCTGCGATGCAGTGTCCAACGGCATAAAGCCAAGGTGATATTTTAATGAATCATGCTCCGACAGACCTCGATGAATTGATTGCCCATGAGAAAAAACAGGCGGCGATCGAATATCAGCATGAAGCCTGGGCTGACGGGATTTCAGAAGGCATTGAACCGGAAATTCTCGCAGAGGCTGCTTTTGCCAATGCATTGACCGAACTTCTGCGCAGCACAGGCGAAGATGCGGCGCTTGGCCTGCTCGATAAATTGCGCGAGCAGATCATTGCCGGTGAGTTTCTGCCCAACCGTATTTTGCAGTAATTCTGCAGTAATTTTCCGGCCACGGTCGGCATCCGTCATAATTTGTGCTACAAGATGCCGTAAACATTTATTTTGAATATATATTTCTCTTCCGGAGTTTCTGATGTTGCTTTCATCCCGCCACTGGCCGAGCAAACTCAGCTCAGACAAATTTCTGAGCACGTCTTTCCTCTCCGGTCTGGCTCTGGCCATGATTGCCGCATCAGTCTCAGTACCGGCCTCCGCCGGAACACTGAGCGGAAAACCACAAATTCTAGCATTGAGCGAAACACCTGCCGGTGAAGACGAAGAGGTCAATCCGGCGCAGGTGCCTTTACCGGGGCCGTTGCGTCAGGTGCCTACTGAAACCTACAGAGCGCCTGAATCCGGCGCAGCTTCTGAAAACGGCAGTCCGGAGCGCGACATTACCCGTCCGCATGTTTCACCGGAAGGTAAGATTCCGGAAGTCTCCTATGACTATTCCAAACTTCCGCAGGCTGTGCAGGACACCCGCAAGAAAATTCTCGATATTGCCAAAGCCGGAAAGATTGACGCGCTGAAACCATTGCTCGGTGACGGCGGCGAAACCAGCCCGATGCTTTCGCTCGGTGAATATGACGGCACACCGCTGGAATTTCTCAAAAGCCTTTCCGGCGACAGCAATGGTCAGGAATTGCTGGCCATTCTCGTAGATCTGCTCGAGTCCGGCTATGCGCATCTCGATGCCGGTACACCGAATGAAGTTTATGTCTGGCCGTATTTCTTCGCCTACCCGCTGGACAAGCTGGACGACCGGCAGATGGTTGAGCTGTATCAAATTGTGACTGCCGGTGATTTTGAAGAAATGAAGGGCGTCGGCGCCTATATTTTCTACCGTCTCGGCATTACGCCGGATGGCTCATGGAAATTTTTTGTAGCCGGCGACTGAACGGCTCATACAGTCTTATTAAAAAAGCCGCCTTTTCAGGCGGCTTTTTATTTTTTAATGCAATTTCTCGGCAAAGCCGCTCCCGTTAATTTCTTGGGAGCGCTTCGATAAACTCTACCGGTTCACCGAGTGCAGGATTAACGATCTCGCCTTCCCACATCACTTTATGACCACGCACGATAGTACCAACAGGCCAGCCGGTGACTGTCTTGCCATGATATGGTGTCCAGCCAGCCTTGGAGCCAGCCTGTTCATGAGTAATGGTTACGCTACGCTTCATATCAACAATCGTCAGATCCGCATCATAACCGACTGCAATGCGACCCTTACGGGACATGCCGAAAATGCGGTTCGGGCCATGTGATGACAGATCAACAAAGCGTTCCAGCGACAGGCGACCGGCATTAACATGATCGAGCATGATCGGCACCAGCGTCTGCACACCGGTCATGCCGGATGGTGATGCCGGATAAGGCTTCTGCTTTTCTTCCAGAGTATGTGGCGCATGGTCAGAACCGAGAACATCGACAACACCCTGCCCAATACCATGCCAGATACCATCGCGATGACGTGCATCGCGCACCGGCGGGTTCATCTGAATGAGATTGCCAAGTGTTTTGTAGTCTTCCGAAGACAGTGTCAGGTGATGCGGGGTCGCTTCACAGGTCGCCACATCTTTATAGTCTTTCAGAAATTCAATTTCTTCCGCAGTCGAAATATGCAGCACATGAATGCGCGCGCCGGTTTCGCGGGCAATACGCACCAGACGCTGGGTGCAGGTCAGTGCCGCAATCTCATCGCGCCAGACCGGATGGCTGGACGGATCGTTTTCAACACGCAGACCTTCACGTTCACGCAGGCGGAATTCATCTTCCGAGTGGAAAGCTGCGCGGCGGCGCGTATTGCGCAGAATGGAAGCCACACCTTCATCATCTTCCACCAGCAGATCGCCGGTTGAAGAGCCCATAAACACTTTGATACCCGCAGCACCCGGCAGGCGCTCCAGCTCAGCTACGTCTTTAGCATTGTCGCGTGTGCCGCCAACCCAGAAGGCGAAATCGCAATGCATGCGATGGGTTCCGCGTTTTACTTTGTCAGCCAACGCTTCCGGCGACGTGGTCAGCGGTTTGGTGTTCGGCATTTCGAAAACAGAGGTCACACCGCCAAGTACAGCTGCAAGCGAACCGGTCTGCAAATCTTCTTTATGCTCCAGACCCGGCTCGCGGAAATGCACCTGACTATCCACAACGCCCGGCAGAATATGCAGGCCGGTGCAGTTGATAACCTCGCCTGCGGCATTCTCTGACAGGGAACCGATAGCGGTAATGCGTCCGTTTTTAACGCCGATATCACGAACGGCACTGCCGTCATGATTGACGACCGTTGCGCCTTTGAAAATCGTATCGAATGTTGTGGTCATTCGCGGCTCTCCTGTCTTGCGATAACTCGCTGTTCCTGACTTGCGATTACTCGCAATGCGGCTTACGTAACAAAGCGATGAATATCAAGATAATTGCATCTGCACTGCTTTATAAACCGGAAAGTTGATATGACAACGACAGAACCTTTAACTCTGTTTACCGGACCAACCGGAAATCTCGACGACCGCACACAGATTCTCGTGCGTGGTTCCGATGCGGAAACATTTCTGCAATCCATTTTTACCGCCGATCTGCTCTCTCTCGAAAACGGCGTTCTGCGTGTTTCGGCATTGCTGAGTCCGCAGGGTAAAATCCAGTTCGATTTTCTGATCTCGCGTAGTGAGGACGGCTTCCGCATTGATATTGCGAAGGATGTGGCAGAGGTTTTTTCCAAGCGTCTCACGCTTTATCGGCTACGTGCCAAAGCGGAAATTATCGTTTTAAATGAATCAATTATCAGACTGAGCTGGAAAACTGATTCAGGCAGTTCAGAAAGTGATTCAATTAGCCTTGAGAGCTATCAGACCGTGCGCGATGAGCGTTTCCCTGAAGAAGCGAATGTCCTGCGTCATTATGCTGAGAGCGGCAGCGCCTCCCCCGCCACGCAATCTGATCGCGATGCATGGGCAACTTTGCGTATTCACTATGGCATTGCCGAAGGCGGTGCGGATTTCATCATGAATGATGTTTTCCCGCATGATATTAATTTCGAGCAATTCAGCGGTGTATCCTTCAAGAAGGGCTGCTTCGTCGGACAGGAAGTCGTGTCCCGCATGCAACATCGCGGCACTGCACGACGCCGGATTTTGCAGGTGACGGCGCTGGCCGATCTGCCCGCATCAGACACGCCGATTACTGCCGGTGGCAAAGAGGTTGGCACCTTGCGCAGTGTCAACGGCAGCAACGCGCTCGCTCTGGTTCGCATCGACCGCGTTAAAGACGCGCTCGATAAAAACATTCCGCTGCTCGCCGGTGAAACAGAGGTCAGCCTGACAATTCCTGCCTATGCTAAATTCACCTTCCCCGAAGGAGCGGCAGACTGATGGCAGTATCCGGCGGTGCCAAAACAAAACCGGTTCGGGCATGGCAGCGTATGTTGTCAGGCCGCAGGCTGGATTTGCTTGATCCATCACCGCTGGATATTGAAATCAGTGATATTGCCCATGGGCTGGCGCGTGTTGCCCGCTGGAACGGCCAGACCCGTGGTGATCATGCTTATTCTGTGGCGCAGCATTCGCTGCTGGTGGAACAGATTTTCCGTGAGCAAAATCCGGCTGCTCCTTTGCAGCATCAGCTGCTGGCCTTGCTGCATGATGCGCCGGAATATGTGATCGGCGACATGATCTCGCCCTTCAAAGCCGTGATGGGCGGTGCCTATAAACAGATTGAAGCGCGGTTGGAAACAGCCATTCATCTGCGCTTTTCCCTGCCTGCGACCGTGCCTGCAGTTTTAAAAAAAGCGATTAAGAAAGCTGACATTGTTTCCGCTTATTTTGAAGCAACAGAGCTGGCTGGTTTCAGCACGGCAGAGGCTGCAGAGTTTTTTGGTCGTCCGCGTGGTTTCCATGCCGGTCACTTTGATTTATCACCACGGCCAACCGCAGAGATAGAACAGGCTTTTATCAACCGATTCAACGCATTGGAGACACAAATTCATGGCTGATGTTTCCGCTGTCGTTGAGGTGGGTTTGAGTGCTGCAGTTGTTACAATCAACAATAACCGTCCGGTTATCCTCTGCTCTGACGACCATGAAATGCCCGCAGCACACGAAATGTCTGCCGCGCTTTCGCTCCCTTACGGGCGGTTTGATCCGCTGAAACACCGCACATTAGAAATGGGTTTGCGGCTATGGGTGGAAGCGCAAACGGCCTTGCGCCTCGGCTATGTAGAGCAACTTTATACATTCGGCGACCGTGGCCGTGCCAAATCTGCCATGCCGACCGATGATACCCATGTGATTTCTGTCGGCTATCTGGCACTGACACGTCAGAATGGCGAGCAGCCGGAAAATGACTGGCAATATTGGTATGATTTTTTGCCTTGGGAAGACTGGCGCAGCGGTAAGCCGCCACTCATCGACCAGCTTATTATCCCCGCCTTACGTGAGTGGGCGCAGAGCGACAAGCGCAGCCATCCGGCCTATGATCTGCATCAGTTACCGCGCCTGACACGTCTGCGCCTTGCTTTTGGCACCGATGGTATCCAATGGGATGAAGAGCGCGTGCTGGAACGCTACGAACTGCTTTATGAAGCCGGTCTGGTGCGGGAAGCAACTATTGACGGCACAGTCAGCCCGAGCGCACAGCTGGACGAATTGCAACGCCATACCGGCAAAGCCATGGTGTTCGACCATCGCCGCATTCTCGCAACCGCAATTGCCCGCCTGCGTGCCAAGCTGAAATACCGTCCGGTAATCTTTGAGCTGATGCCCGATTGCTTCACCCTCACGGCCTTGCAAGAAACTGTTGAAGCGATCTCCGGCCGTCATCTGCATAAGCAGAATTTCCGCCGTCTGGTGGAAAATGCCGAGCTGGTTGAGCCGACCGGTGCCAGCCTCAGCCAGCAACGCGGAAGACCGGCCGCACTCTACCGTTTCCGCCGTGCGGTTCTGGAAGAGCGCCCAGCACCGGGCTTAAAGGTAACGCTGTCTCAGCGATAAACTTTAGTATTTCGCATTATCCTACGCAAAACCGCTACACACTTTTGCTGGAAATGCTCTAGCGATAAATATGCCGCTCATCAGGAAAGCTGCGGCTTTTCACATCTTCCGCGTAAGTCTTCACCGCCTCGTCAATAGCTGCACCAATGGCACCGTATTGGCGGACAAATTTGGCAGGCTTGTCGTTGAGGCCAAGCATATCTTCCAGCACCAGAATTTGCCCGTCGCACTCCGCTGATGCGCCGATCCCAATGGTCGGCACAGCAACCTGTGCGGTAATTTCACGTGCCAGCGGCTCGACAATACCCTCCAGCACAATGCCGAAAGCACCGGCATCTGCAACCGCCTGCGCATCCTGCTTAATCAAATCCCACAGCGCCTGATCGCGCCCCTGCACTTTATAACCGCCCATCACATGCACGGCTTGCGGGGTAAGACCGATATGCGCCAGCACCGGAATGCCGCGTTTGGTCAAAAAACTGATCGTTTCAGCCATCTGCACGCCGCCCTCAAGCTTGACCGCACCACAGCCGGTTTCCGCCATGATCCGCGCCGCATTACGGAACGCAACTTGCGGACTCTCCTCATAGGAGCCGAATGGCATATCCACCACGACCAGCGCACGGGATGAGCCGCGCATCACCGCCTGCCCGTGCATAATCATCATTTCCAGAGACACACCAATGGTCGACTCCATGCCATGCATCACCATGCCGACACTGTCACCCACCAGCATAAAATCCGCATAGCGATCGACAATTGCAGCTGTATGAGCATGATAGGCCGTGAGAGAGACCAGCGGCACACCGCCTTTGCGGGCGCGGATTTCCGGCACCGTGATACGGCGGATTTGTTTCTGAACACTCATGGCTCTCTCCCTTACTCTTCCTGCTCAAGCGTGCCGGACGTCAACAACACATCGTCCAACTCAACCTGATAAATACCTCTGGCTGCGATCACCTTCTGATCACATAATACCGGACGTATATTTGTCAGCTCCCACGCCAGCCAACCGTCCTCATAGTAAGAAGCGCGGGCCGCAGTGATGTCCGTTCGCTCGAATGTCCGCACAGCCTTCACTCGCACTAAAGCAACAGCATGCCCATCCGGATCTTCTTCACTGTCCTGACGAAGATAATGCCGGTTTTCGATAATCAGCAGATCCTCATCCGGTGTGATATCCGGATACCAGCGGCGGACTTCCAGTGTTTTCTCGCCACGCGCAATAAGAATTCCGGAAGGTGCAACCACAGACAGAGCTTTGATTTTCAAGGCACTCTCACTAAGTTTTAAAAGCGCAGCACATGCTGGTCAATCAGGCGGGTTTTGCCAAAACGCACAGTCAGCAGCAACACTGCCGGTGCGGTGAGCTGCTCCGCTGTTTCAGCCAGTGTTTCTGCATCGCGGATATCCACGGCTTCGATCTCACCACGCGGTTCCTGCTGCAACTTATCGACAACAGCTTGGCGTAATGCAGCAAGTGAGCGCTCGCCCTGATCTACAAGTGTCTGAGCCAGTTGCATCGCCTGCGGCAGGATAACAGCCGCAGCACGGTCTTCCGCACTCAAAAGACTGTTGCGTGATGAACAGGCCAGCCCATCCGGTTCACGTACGGTCGGCACACCGATTACATCCACCGGCTGATTGAGATCAGTCACCATACGCTTGATAACAGCGAGCTGTTGGTAGTCTTTCTCGCCGAAGAAAGCCTTATCCGGCTGCACAATATTAAACAGCTTACTGACGACCGTGGCTACACCACGGAAATGATGTGGTCGCAATGCTCCCATCAGAATGGAAGAAAGCTCCCCCGCATCAACATAAGTAGAGGTTTTGCCGCTACCCTCCGGATACATCTCATTCACATCCGGCGCAAAAACATAATCACAGCCCTGCTCTTCCAGCAGTTTCAGATCACGGGGCAGATCACGCGGATATTGTGCCAGATCTTCATTGGGTGCGAATTGTGTGGGATTGACGAAAATCGACACCACAGACACATCGCAATGCTGCTGGCTGTTTTTGACCAATGTGAGATGGCCGACATGCAGGTAGCCCATCGTCGGCACAAAGCCGATGCTCTTGCTACGGCTACGCTCGGCTCTCAAAGCCGTGCGTAAATCTGCAATTGTGCGGATCAGTTGCATATCATCATCCCCTGAAAAACCAGTGCGCACTCTATCTCATCAAGTGATGATAATATCCAGCCCGACATCAAGCGTCGGTGCAGACATTGTGATTTTCGAGGTTGAGATATAATCAACGCCTGTCTCAGCAACGGCTTTCACGGTGTCGAAATTAATATTGCCCGACGCCTCAAGTTTTGCGCGTCCGGCATTAATTTCTACAGCCTTAACAAGGGTTTCCGGCGGCATATTATCAAGAAGAATCACATCCGCCTGCACAGACAGCGCCTCTGCCATCTGTTCCAGCGTATCGACTTCAACTTCGATCTTCACCAGATGTCCGACAAAGCTGCGTGCGGCTTCAATCGCTTGCTTAACCCCGCCAGCAACGGCAATGTGGTTGTCTTTAATCAGCACCGCATCGTCGAGGCCAAAACGGTGATTGGCACCGCCGCCGCATCGCACCGCATATTTGGCAAATGAGCGCATACCGGGCATGGTTTTGCGCGTGTCGCAGATTTTCGCCTGTGTATGGGCAATTTTGTCCGCGAAACGTGCCGTGTAAGTCGCAATGCCGGACAGAACCATCAGGTAATTGAGCGCCACACGTTCAGCCGACAAAATAGAACGGGCATTGCCGCTGATACGGGCGATCTCCTGTCCGGCTTTGATGCGGGCTGCATCAGTAACAGCGACCGAAACCTCCAAAGACGGATCAATCTGTGCGAAAGCGGCACGCACAAAATCCAGACCGGCAAGGACACCATCCTCACGGCTGGTCAGTATTGCTGTTGCCTGTTTTTCAGGAGCAATCGTGGCATGGCTGGTAATATCTCCGGCACGTCCCAGATCTTCGAGCAAGGCATTGCGCACAGCCTCTTCAACCAGCGGACGCGGCAGAACAGAAGGATAAGCAGTTTTCATCAGGCAGTTTCCGCTAATTTTTGATAAGTCTCTTGGGCATCTTGCAAAGTCATCATCGAGCGATGTTGCCAGATGACCGAGCTTTCAGGATAGTCGCTACGATAATGACCGCCACGACTTTCCTTGCGAGCCAAAGCCGATACGGCCAAAACTTCGGCAGTCGCCAGGCAATTGGCGAATAGCGGATCATGATTATCCTGTGCCAGTTGCCGGATTTGTTGCAGCCCCTGCAACATCTGATCCTGCCTGCGGATAACGCCGAAGCTGCGGCTCATAACAGCGCGCAATTGCTGCATGGCCGCAGTGCAATCCTGTTTATTCGCAGCAGGCAGAACCTGCACAACGGATTGCGATGCACATTCCTCCTGCGGCACTTGCCTGATCGCATCGGCTACCCGCGCGCCAAACACCACTGCCTCAAGCAGAGAATTGGATGCCAAGCGATTGGCACCATGTGCGCCGGTAGAAGCCGCCTCACCACAAGCCCACAGCCCTTTAACCGTCGTGCGGCCATCCATATCCGTGAGAATACCTCCCATAAAATAATGGGCGGCGGGCACAACGGGGATGAGGTCATGCGCCGGATCGATGCCGACCGCCTGACAATAAGCATAAACAGTCGGGAATTCCTGCGCAAAACTCTCTCCGATTGCCTTGGTGCAATCGAGATAAGCACCGCGACCGCTCATCACCTCCTCATAAATACCGCGTGCGACCACATCGCGCGGCGCCATTTCCGCAGCTGGATCGTGACGCAGCATAAAGCGTTCACCGGCTTTATTGACGAGATGCGCGCCGTGACCACGCAGAGCCTCGGTTGCCAGAGGTGCCGGATCGGCCTTCACATCCAGCGCTGTCGGGTGAAACTGCACAAATTCCATATCCGCCAAAAGCGCACCGGCCTGTGCCGCCATGCCAATACCGGAACCGCTGGCCTCAGCCGGATTGGTGGTCACCTGATAGAGATGACCGATACCGCCACTGGCAATTACCACCTGACGGGCAGGTAAAATCTGGTCGGAACCATCTGTATGGCGGATGATCAGGCCGCTAATGCCATCAGCATTTGAGATCAGCTGATAGGCCGAAGCATTTTCGATCAGCGTAACCGATGGTGTTTCCCGCACTTTGGTAACCAGTGCCTGCATGATTGCACGGCCAGCCATATCGCCACGCACGCGCACGATACGGTTATGGCTATGTGCCGCCTCACGCGACACTTGCAAATGACCGGCCAGATCGTGGTCAAACGGCACGCCGAGTTCGAGAAGATCATGCACACGATCTGAGGCCGAAGAGGCCATCATGCGGATAACATCCTCATCCACAATACCGTCACCGGCGATCAGCGTATCCATTACATGGCTTTCCACTGTATCATCGGATGACACAGCCGCAGCAATACCGGCCTGCGCCCATGCGGAAGATGCGCCCTGCCCGATGGGCGCAGCGGCTATCACCGTGACAGGCACAGGACTGAGCTGCAGGGCGCAAAACAGCCCTGCCAGCCCGCCGCCGACAATTATAATCTGACTGGGTATAATCTGATTGGGTTTCGTGCTCATCGTCACGCCGTCAGTTTTTCAGATTGATCATGCGTTCAACAGCCTGCCCCGCTTTGACAGCCATTGTTGCGTCGACAAAAACCTCACCACTCATATTCACCAGCGTGTCGAGAATTTTCGGCAGAGTAATGCGCTTCATATGCGGGCAGAGATTGCACGGTTTAACGAATTCCACTTCCGGCACTTCCGCGGCAATATTGGAAGCCATCGAGCATTCGGTCACCAGCATCACCTTGGCCGGACGATTGTCGCGCACATAGTCAATCATACCTTTGGTGGAACCGGCAAAATCAGCCACCGCCACCACTTCCGGCGGGCACTCCGGATGGGCAACAATCTGCACCGACGGATCAGCAGCGCGGTACGCCAGCAGTTCCTCTGCCGTAAAGCGCTCATGCACCTCGCAACGGCCTTTCCATGTCAGCACTTTCACCGAAGTCTGCGCCGCCACATTCTGCGCCAGAAATTCATCGGGAATGCAGAGCACGCGGTCAACTCCGAAGCTCTCCACCACCTGCACAGCATTGGCAGAGGTGCAGCAAATATCGCTCTCGGCCTTCACATCAGCAGAGGTGTTGACATAGGTGACAATCGGCACACCCGGATAGGTCTCGCGCAGCAGACGCACATCGGCACCGGTAATGGATTCCGCCAGCGAACAACCTGCCTTCATATCCGGTATCAGCACGGTCTTTTCAGGACTGAGCAGTTTTGAGGTTTCCGCCATGAAATGCACGCCGCACTGTACGATAATATCAGCATCGACACGGGCAGCCTCACGCGCCAGCTGCAAGCTGTCGCCGACAATATCCGCCACACAATGGAAAATTTCCGGTGTCTGATAATTATGGGCAAGGATAACGGCGTTGCGTTGTTTTTTGATACGATTAATCGCCGCCACATAAGGCGCATAAGCAGGCCATTCGATGCGCGGAATATGATGCGCCACGCGCTGATAGAGATGCTCGGTTTCTGCAGCGATCTCCGGTGTATAGTCCAGAGACGGCATTTCCAAAACGCCAAAACGTTCTGCCGCGCTACGGATTTCACCTTTATTCAGGTTCTCTTTGGTGGTGGCTGTCGTCATAATCTGCCTCATAAAGCAGCTCTAAAGCTGCCCTCTCCTTTTCCCCTTAACCGCCATTCGATCACTTATACTCAAAGTGAGTATAAAGATTTGAAAAATAAAAGCGGTCATTTCCTATGACGCAGTTTCGGACGCATCGAAGCGGGATTAGAAATCAATCCGGCGAATTGATTTCCCCGCGAAGGCGTAAACACTTTTCCTGAAACTGCTCAATACCGTGGCGCGAATCTTTATGCCTATTACAGTTTCATGACAAGAAATTATTTTGCTCAAAGTGAGTAAAATTAATCATCAACTTATTCGGACAGCGCAAAACCCAATCACCAGAAATTTTGAAAACACAGCAAAATCAATTAATAAGACAAGCGGATGAAGCATTCTCACTCAAACCTCTTTCAAGCGTAAAAAAAATATTGTAATCACTATTACACAATAGATTTACCGGCATTTCCGCTGAAAGAACGCACAGCATGTCCACTCGCTCGCAAGACTATCGAAGTCCCTCCATGCCCTGGCTGATCATTATCGCCGGTTGTCTCATCACCTTTCTGACCTTTGGCCCGCGCTCGGCCATGGGTTTTTTCCAGCTGCCGATCATCGGTGACAAGGGCTGGGATCGCAGCACCTATGGTCTGGCTATGGCATTGCAAAACCTGTTCTGGGGTGCCGGTCAGCCAATCTTCGGGATGATTGCCGATAAATACGGTTCATGGCGCGTCTTGCTGATGTCCGGTATTTTCTATGCTTCCGGCTTGTTATTAATGGCACATGCAGATGCCCCGATTGCCCTGCATATCGGCGGCGGTGTGCTGGTCGGCCTTGGTGTTGCCGCCGGTTCTTACGGGATTATTCTCTCCGCCTTTGCCCGCCACGTCAGCGCACAGCAGCGCAGTCTGGTCTTTGGTCTGGGCACTGCTGCCGGTTCTGCGGGTATGTTTGCTTTTGCACCGATTTCGCTGGGTCTGATTGAACGCTTCGGCTGGTCAGATGCACTGGTCTGGCTTGGCGTTGCTATGCTGCTGGTACCGCTGTTGGCCATTCCGCTGCGCGGCAATGCCTCTAATGCACGGATGCCGGACAACAGTGCCAAGCAAACTGTTGCCGAAGCGCTCAAAGAAGCATTGAGCCACAAAAGCTATCTGTTTCTGACTGCCGGTTTCTTTGTTTGCGGCTTTCAGGTGGCTTTCATCACCACCCATTTTCCGGCCTATATTTCCGATATCGGCGTGGATAAGCATTATGCGGTCTGGGGACTGGCGCTGATCGGTTTCTTCAACATTATCGGATCACTTGGTGCAGGTTTCCTCGGCCAGACCCATTCCAAACCGAAAATGCTGGCGCTGATCTATCTGTTGCGCTCAATACTCGTCGCCGGTTTTATCCTGCTGCCGCAGTCCGGCACCAGCGTATTGATTTTCTCTGCCATTATGGGGCTGCTCTGGCTCTCGACCGTACCGCCGACCAATGGTCTTGTCGCCACCATGTTCGGCACACGCCATCTCGGCCTGCTGGGCGGCATGGTGTTCTTCTCGCACCAGATTGGCTCATTCATTGGTGTCTGGCTGGGCGGCACGCTCTACCAGATTTACAACAGCTATGATGCGGTATGGTGGCTGAGCATTATTCTCGGATTGTTTGCGGCGCTTATCCATCTGCCGATCCGCGAAACAGCCGTGCAGCGTCCTGTACTCGCGGCAGCCTGATTAAGCGGCCCGATTTAAAGCAGAAATAAAGCCGGAGCGCGACTCCGGCTGTTGCTGCCCGCGCGGCTCCCACACATGGCGGGTAAAGAAAAAGCCGGTCAGTTTAAACGCCGTGCAAATATCCGGCACAGTCTCGGCTCTGACACGGGAATTGCAGACAAATTCCGGCATCGCCAGCAACCGGTCCGCCCAAGGTGCACCGGCATCGCGGGAGACGGCTCGTCCGCTTTTCGGCGAGACATAAATCAGATCAGTGGTGCCGCCGGTTGCGGCACAGCTTTTGAGATCAAGACCGAAGCCCAGCTCTTCCAGCAACATCAGTTCAAAACGCAACAGCAACTCACCGGCAGCAACCGGCGTGTCACAATGCTCCAGCAAGAGCTGCAATGTCTCATAGAGATTTTCATGCGGGTCACGCTCCGGCAGCAGACGCAAATGCGCTGCCGCGAGCTGAATAGCGAACAGCGCCACCGGCAGATCAATCAGCCGCGCTGCGGAAAAGCTCAGAGGTTCAATCTGGTAAGACCCCAGATGCTCATCGAGCCGAGCCCACCAATGTAGCGAAACATGATTGCCGACCTGCAGCATCGGCTGCATACGCTTGGAGCGGCCGCCGCGCACCACACCCATATGGCGGCCATGGGCGCGGGTCATCACCTCCACAATGGCACTGCTCTCGCCATGCCGTCTTGTGCCGAGAATGATGCCCTCGTCGCGCCACTCCATAATCAGCTATCCTCAGGAATTCGGGAATTCCAGACCCATTTCACGGTAACGCTCAGGATCATTGCCCCAGTTGTCACGCACTTTCACGAACAGGAACAGGTGAACCGGCTGCTCGAGAATAGCAGACATCTCCTTACGTGATGCCTGACCGATTGCCTTAATCGTCTCGCCTTTATGGCCGAGAACAATCTTCTTCTGGCTGTCGCGCTCGACATAAACAACCTGTTCGATACGCACCGAACCGTCTTTGCGCTCTTCCCACTTTTCGGTTTCTACCGTCGAGGAATAAGGCAATTCTTCATGCAAGCGCAAATAGAGCTTCTCACGGGTCACTTCCGCTGCCAGCTGGCGCATCGGCATATCAGAAATCTGATCTTCCGGATAATACCAAGGGCCGTAAGGCATTTGGGCAACCAGATATTTCAGCAGATCTTTACAGCCCGAACCATTCAGCGCCGAAATCATGAAAGTGCTTTCAAATTTCACTTTCTCATTGGCGGCCTGTGCCAGTTCCAGCAGCTTTGGCGGGTCAACACGATCAACTTTGTTGAGGATCAGAATTTTCTTCTGATGCGTGTTTTCAACACTGGCCAGCAAAGCCTCAGCAGATTCATTCAGACCGCCCTGTGCATCAAGCAGGATCAGCACCAGATCGGCATCACGGGCACCGCCCCAGGCGGTTGTGACCATAGCGCGGTCAAGACGGCGCTTCGGCTTGAAGATACCCGGTGTGTCAACCAGCACGATCTGTGTCTGATCTTCAGTGATAATGCCACGCACCAGAGCACGGGTGGTCTGCACCTTATGGGTCACAATCGACACTTTAGTGCCGACTAAACGGTTCACCAAAGTGGATTTGCCCGCATTCGGCGCACCAATCAGCGTCACGAAACCCGAACGGGTCTGTGCTTCTGCTGTGGTTGTGCTGTCACCCTGCGGATGGTTGATTTCAGTCATTTTTATCTCTTTTAAGCCAAGCGCTGTATCGGAAATGCTCTGAAGAACCTGCGCAGGTTTAACGAGCTCTATTTAAGTTTAGCGCACATCTTATTCCGAAAACCGGTTTCCACTTTTCGGGATGTGCTTAAGTTTAGCGCAAATACGGAAACTTTATAAGATCAGTTATTTCTGCCAGACGCCTTGGCGGTGCAGCAGATTTTCAGCGGCATCCTGCTCGGCAATACGTTTGGAACGTCCTGTTCCTGTTGCCGGCTGGAAACCGGAAATTGCCACTTCCACCACAAAGACAGGCTCATGGTCGGGACCAGTGCGGCTGACAATACGGTAAACAGGTTGCAACTTGCCCTGCTGTTTGCCCTGCTGATGCGCCCATTCCTGCAACTCTGTCTTGGCATCACGGCGCGCCGCATCGCTCACTCTGGAACGTGGCTCCCAGTATTTCAGCACAAAACCACGTGCAGCTTCCAAGCCACCATCCAGATAAATCGTGGCAATCAGTGCTTCAATCACATCGGCACGCACATTCAGAAGGCGCTTGTCATTGAGGCTTTTGATGTCGGAACCGGTTTCGATCAGATCACCCAGACCGATTTCATCGGCAACGGATGCACAGCCCTCAGCACTGACCAGCGCATTCAGGCGCACGGACAATTCACCTTCCGGCGCATCGGGAAAAGCCGCAAACAGCATTTCCGCAATAATCAGTCCTAGAACGCGGTCACCGAGAAATTCCAGACGCTCATAATTGGAGCCGGATTGCGGCCGTGCGCTGGAATGCGTCAATGCGCGCTCAAGGCGCGCATGATCGACAAAGCTATGACCGGTTTTTTCTTCCAGTATTTTTATACGCTGGCGATCAGAAACCATTATCAGGCTCCTGACCGGCAGCTTTATTGTTGTTTAATTTCGTCAAAACACACATCAGTTATTTGTCGTTACAACGGATTTAGGATTTTCCGTTGCTCCGACCCAGTTCAGCAAGCGGTCGAACCGCAGATTGGTTGGCCAGCGCCACAGTTCCAGCGGGCTGTATTTTCCGGAAATGGAGAAGAAGATCACATTGGCACGGCCAACAAGATTTTCATACGGCACATAGCCTACAGAATAGCGGCTATCCAGCGAGTTATCGCGATTGTCACCCATCATGAAATAATGACCGGCAGGCACCTCGAATACACGCGTATTGTCGCCCATAGCATTCGGATTCACGTCCAGCGTTTCGTAAGAAATGCCATTCGGCAATGTCTCACGATAGACTTCAATCGGACGGTTTTCATCAGTCACGTCAGGATTGGCAATCTCGCCAACCTTCTCACGCTGTACCGCCACATCATTGATATAAACAACGCTGTCGCGCACCTGAATCTTGTCACCCGGCAGACCGATTACGCGTTTGATATAGTCAATATTGGTATCGCTTGGCAGCTTGAATACAACAACATCACCGCGCTTCGGCTCAGCACCCCAGATGCGGCCTTCAAACAGATCCGGTGACAGCGGCAGGGAATATTTCGAATAGCCATAGGCATATTTGGAAACGAACAGATAATCACCTTCCAGAAGCGTCGGACGCATCGAGCCGGACGGAATGCTGAATGGCTGAAACAGCAAGGTACGGATCACAAGTGCCAGCAGCAAAGCCTGCACAATAATACTGACGAGTTCACCAACACCGCCGGACTTTTTCACTTCATTCTTGTTAGACAAGCTGGGTTTTCTCCGCTTCTGCGCGTTTATTGTGCGACTCTTAACCTCTACAAAGCCATGAAGCAATCAGGAACTCGCAACTCAAAGGACTGCGCCCTGCTTGCGTTGCATAAAACCCGCATCCTATGCCGGCTTTTGAGTAAAAAAGCCCATACCGGCTCTTGATTTTTTCGTTTGCGATTCACGACTGAAATGCCGACAGCTTTGAGCCCGAAAATTGTTCAAATTATTGCATTTACCGGCTCTTTCGCTCTGGTTATCACCAAACAGACATGATGTATTCTCTGGCGTAATGTTCATAAATCAGCGCCCGAATGCCGTTATAAAACGACGATGGGACGCTGCATAAAACGCAGGGGAATAAACATAATCATGTCTCAGCCAGTGGAAATCCGTCTCTTCACAGCACAGGATAAAGCAGCATGGCTGCCTTTATGGAAAGCCTATCAGGATTTTTATAAGACCAGCATTGCCGACAACATCACCGATTTAAGCTGGCAGAGATTGCTGGATGCGAATGAACCTATGAATGGTGCGCTGGCAATTATTGACGGTAAAATTACCGGTTTTGTACATTATATCCGCCACCGCTCCACATGGTCGACAGGCGGTTACTGCTATTTGCAGGATCTCTACGTTAATCCGGATGTTCGCGGCAAAGGCCTTGGCCGTGCACTGATTGAGCATGTTTATCAAGCTGCAGCGGAAGCAGACTGCTCACGCGTCTACTGGCTGACCCATGAGACCAATACGGATGCGATGGTGCTCTATGACCGCGTTGCCGATAAATCCGGCTTCATTCAGTATCGCAAAATGCTGTGATGTGCGAAAGCGCCCGTATCTATCAAGCGGGCGCTGCTTTTAAGCCGGTACGGCTTCAATAATCACAAAAGCCTGCGCCATCGGATATTCATCCGTAATACTCAGATGCACAACAGGTTTCATTCCTTCCGGCATCATGGATTGCAGGCGAACTTCAGCGCCATTGGTAAGGTGCATAGTCGGCTTGCCGGAGGGGAGGTTAATCACTTCCATGTCCCGCCAGAAAACACCGTGAGAAAGACCGGTACCCAGAGCTTTGGAACAGGCCTCCTTGGCGGCAAAACGCTTGGCATAGGTATCCGCCTGACGTTTGCGGCTTGCAGCCTTGGCACGCTCGCGCTCCGTAAACACCCGCTCCGTAAAGCGGCTGCCGTGACGCTCAAGTGTTTTTTCAATGCGGCGGATATCAATCAGATCACTGCCGATACCAATAATCATCGGGAAGCGCCCTGCTCTGCCAGATTCTTCTTTAATGAAATACGCTGCAGACGCTTGTGACGATAGCTGATCGTTGCCCAGCGCGTTGCCACATAAACAGCCAGCGCACAGCCAAGACCAAGCACCAGCGAACCGAACAGCATCGGCTTCAAAATCGGCTGCCACAGTTCAGCAAAACTCATCTGCTTGAAAATTTCGCTTTCCAGAATTCGGGTCAGCGGCAAAGCCTGTGCCTGACCGTTTTCATCAACGATCATCCGGCCGACTTCATAGGTGCCGCCCCAGATAAACGGAATTGTCAGCGGATTTGCCAGTGCAGTGCCAATCGCAGCGGCAGCAATATTACCGGCAATGAGGTAAGCGAGAACAATCGCAAGAATGAGATGAAAGCCGAAGAACGGGGTAAAAGCCGCAAAAACACCGACGGCCAGACCTGCCGCAACAGCATGCGGGCTGGCAGTAATACGGGTGATCCGCTTGCCCATATAGCGCATTGAGCGCGAGAAAGAACGGCGCGGCCAGATCATCGTGCGAAGGCGCTCCCTGTAACTCAAGGGTTCTCTGCGTCTGAACAACATGACTTTCTGCCACCATCCTTAACTAAATCTGAGTATATCTGCATTGATGCACAGACATAACTGCTTCGCTTCATAGGCGGGAAACTCCCGTGAAGCTATCTCAATTATACGAGAATTAAGACTTTTTTAACAGTTCAAATAGTTATCGCATGAGGACAGCACAGCAGCAATGCGGCAAGAGGTAGTATGCCGCCTGAATAATGCGTCTTGAGACGAGATTATATGTCCCGCGAAAATGTAGTTTTTCCAATAATATCAGGCAGGTTTACATATAATTTGCACTGCTTTTGAATACAAAAAAGCATCGCACTGATCCGCCGCGCCCCCGTGGCAGATCAGGCGATGCCTCTTGCAGGCAAAATCCGCGCTGAAGCTTACCCCTTCAGCCTGCAGTCTCTGCCTTCTCCGCATCTGCCCGCGCCCCCGCGGCTAATGCGAAGCTCTTTCCATGGCCAAAATCAGATGACCATGCTGAAACCCGGCCGGTTTTATATGGCCATACTAAAACTATGTGCACATTCCTTACGGAACTCATCAAATACTGCTGCGACGAGCCTCACCAGCGAATGATGTTCCGGCGCCATCACAATCACTGAACCCTGCACTGTGACGATACCATCGGCGGCCAGCGGGCGCAGCAATGCCAGTTCATCAGAAAAATTCACACCTGCTGCGACATCATTCAGATCGACACGGAAATCACACATCAGCTTTTCAATGATCTTCGCCCGCAAGCGGTCAGAATCGTTAAATGCATAGCCGCGCGTTACCGGTGCCCGTTCTGACAGCACCGCAGCTTTATACTGGCCGATATCGGCAATATTCTGCGTGTATCCTTCACGGAACTGCGAGATAGACGATGCACCGAAACCGAGCAGTGTCGGGCAGTCATCATCCGTGTAGCCCTGAAAATTGCGGCGCAATTGTCCGGCCTTTGCAGCCACAGCCAATGCATCAGACGGCAGGGCATAATGATCGATGCCAACCGGCTCATAACCCATAGCCATAAATGTCTCACCAACGATCTGCGCCTGCTCAAAACGGGCATCAGCATCAGGCAGCAGGCTGGTATCAATCAGCCGCTGATTGGCACGGCGCGCAGGCAGATGCGCATAACCGTAACAGGCAATACGGCTCGGACGGAATGCCGCCACACGTTTGCAAGTCTCACGCAATGTAGCGACCGTTTGCAAAGGCAGGCCGTAGATAAGATCAAAATTCAGGCTGGTTATGCCAACCTGCCACAGCGAATTGACAGCGGATTCAACCTGCTCAATCGGCTGCACACGGCCAATGGCCTGCTGCACATCCGCATTAAGATCCTGCACGCCAAGGCTGGCACGGTTGACGCCAACCTGCGCCAGATCACGGCACAGTTTCTTGTCAACTTTGCGCGGATCAAGCTCGATAGCATGTTCCATATCATCAGCAAAATCGAACTGCTCACGCAGCACCTGCGTGATACGGGCAATGCCCTCACCACCCAAAATGCTTGGTGTGCCACCACCCCAGTGCAGATGCACGGCTTTCGGGCGTTCAGTCAGATATTGCCCCGCTTGGCGAATTTCGCGGATCAATATATCGGCATAAGCCTCAATTACGGTATCACGCCGCGCAATTTTGGCGTGACAGCCGCAATAGTGGCATAGGTCCCGGCAATAAGGCACGTGAAGATAGAGAGAAACCGGTTCCCCCTGTCTCAAACGCCGTAACCACGCCTCATACTGATCTTTCCCGACTGCCGGAGAGAAATCCGCGGCAGTCGGATAAGATGTATAGCGGGGTACGGCAAGAGAAGCATAATGTCTTGCCGCAATCTCCGTCATACTGTTTGTCCTTTACCGGCAACAGCTGCCTGTTCGTTCAGTTTCATTTCCGGCGCAACCGGCATGTTTTTCATTTCCGGCGCAAGCGGCATATTTTTCATTTTCGGCGTAACCGCCGGGGCGCGCACCAGCACGTCATTGCGCAATTCAAACCACATGGCATTGAAAATTGCGAAGGAAGAGGCCAGTCCCAATCCAAGGATCCAGGAAAAGTACCACATTTCATTGTTCCTTTTTCTTTACTCTTCAAAGGGTTAGTAAGCATTAGGCGTATTATCGACACTGTCTTTAGTAATCGGGCCGCGCATCACGCTATAGACCCAGCTGGTATAGAGAAGAATGAGCGGCAGAAAGATCACTGTCGCGATGAGCATGATGAACAAAGTCAGATGGCTGGACGATGCGTCCCACACTGTCAGGCTTGCATTTGGCATGACCGAGCTTGGCAGCAGGAACGGAAACAGTGACACGCCCGCTGTGCTGATGATCCCGAAAATACCGGCACTGCTGCACAAGAAAGCCAGCGTACCTTTGCGGCAATGCAGCGCGATAAAGCTCAGAGCCATACCGGCAAAGCCGAGCACAGGCGCAATCAGCATCCAGCTATGTTTGGTGTAGTTTTCCAACCAGACACCGGAACCAGTTGTCACAGTCTTGAGCATCGGATTGGACGGCCCCGCAACATCCTGCACGGAAGTGACCACATAACCATTGATACCGAAAGCAAGCCACACACCGGCAAGCGCAAACAGAACCACGCTGAGCAGCGCTGCAACCTTGCCGAAACTGCGTGCCCGTTCAGCCACAACACCCGGAACGCGGGCAACAATCACTGTCGCACCATGGGCAACCAGCATGGTCAGGCTGACCAGACCACACAGCAGTGCAAAAGGTGTCAGCAGGCCGAAGAAATTGCCGTCATAATAAATGCGCATCGCATTATCGAAACGGAACGGCACACCAAGCAGAACATTACCAACAGCAACACCGAAGATCAGCGCCGGTACGAAACCACCGATAAACAGTGCCCAGTCCCAAGTGGAACGCCATGCGGTATTTTCCACCTTGCTGCGGAATTTGAAACCAACAGGACGCAGGATCAGAGCCAGCAAAATGGCAATCATCGCCAGATAAAAGCCGGAGAAGGACACCGCATAAAGTGCAGGCCATGCAGCGAAAATCGCGCCGCCGCCGAGGATCAGCCAGACCTGATTGCCCTCCCATGTCGGGCCGATCAGGTTGACCAGCATACGGCGCTCTTCATCGGTTTTAGCCGCGAAAGGCAGCAGAGTGCCCACGCCAAGATCGAAGCCGTCCATGATCGCGAAACCGATCAGCAGAACACCGAGCAGCAACCACCAGATCAGGCGCATTGTTTCATAATCTAAAGGAATATTGGTCATTATCTTGCTCCTTTCGCCTGATTAACCGTTGTTCTGCATATTCAGGATGGCCGCATCCTGTGCCATATCGACATCAGGGCGTACCGGTTCTTTTGGTCCGGCTTTGACGGTACGAACCATCAGCCAGATCATGATGCATAACAAAGTGGTGTAGACGGTCAGGAAGAAACCAAGACTGATGACCAGATCAGTCATAGTGAGATTGGAAGCCGCATAGAATGTCGGCAGCACGCCCTCAATCGCCCAAGGTTGACGGCCATATTCCGCAACAATCCAGCCTGCTTCAATCGCAATCCACGGCAAAGGCAGTGAGAAAACAGCGATTTTAAGCAGCGCACGATTGGTATGTTCATTGATGCGATGTCTGCTCGCCAGAACAAAGGCAATTGCAAAAAAGGCGATGAAATAGAAGCCCAGCGCCACCATGACACGGAACGACCAGAACAAAGTGCCGACACTCGGAATTGTATCTTCCGCAGCCTTGCGGATTTCTTCAGGTGTGGCGTTCTGAATATCATCCCGATAACGCTTCAGCAGCAGGCCATAGCCGAGATCATGCCAGTTGGCCTTAAAAGCTTCACGGGCTTCAGCATCATTCGGGTTGGCACGGATATGATCCAGCTCAACAGAAGCCTTGATACCGTTTTCGATGCGCTTTTCAGCCATATCCACCAGATCATGGATGCCCGGCAATTCTGTTGTCAGACTGCGGGTGGTAATGAGGCCGAGAACATAAGGAATATGCACTTCGTAGCTGTTTTTGCCGTCACCCGGAATGGCGAACAAGTTAAAACCGGCCGGTGCAGGTTCTGTTTCCCACATGGCTTCCATCGCAGCGATTTTCATCTTCTGCTGTTCGGTGGCCACATAGCCGCTTTCGTCGCCCAGCACGACGACCGACAAAGCAGCAGCCAGACCGAAAGAAGCGGCAACGGTCACAGAACGCTTTGCCAGTTCCACATGCTTACCGCGCAGCAGATAGATACTGCTGATTGCGATGATGAACATGGCACCCGTTACATAACCGGCACTCACCGTGTGCACGAATTTTGCCTGTGCAACCGGATTGAACAGCACAGCCATAAAATCTGTGACTTCCATACGCATTGTATCAGGATTGAAAACCGCGCCGACCGGATTTTGCATCCAGCCATTGGCAATCAGAATCCACAAAGCGGAGAAATTGGCGCCAAGCGCCATCAGCCATGTGACGGCCAGATGCGCCACGCGCGACAGACGCGCCCAGCCGAAAAAGAACAGGCCGATAAATGTGGCTTCAAGGAAGAACGCCATCAGGCCTTCAATAGCCAGCGGCGCACCAAAAATATCGCCGACATAATGGCTGTAATAGCTCCAGTTCATACCGAACTGAAACTCCATCACGATCCCTGTGGCGACGCCCATGGCAAAATTGATGCCGAACAAAACACCCCAGAACATGGTCATGCGACGCCAGATGTCGCGACCGGTCATGACGTAAACGCTCTCCATAATCGCCATCAATAATGAGAGGCCGAGCGTCAGGGGGACAAAAATAAAATGATACATCGCCGTTGCAGCGAACTGCAATCGCGACAGATCAACGACAGTAAAGTCAATCATACTTCCAGCCTTTTATCATTCGGATAACCGCCGCTCCGCAACGGGAAAGCAGCTTGCCGGATCCGTTTTCTGCAAACGGATCGTCCTCCCTTATCGCTGGTGTAACAAAGGTGTGAAAAAGCGCATTGATCTGGATCAATGGCTGTAAAACAAAAAAGGGCGGGGAAATGCCCCGCCCTTTGCTCAAAATTTGTCTGTGCCTATGGCTTCAGCGACAGCCATTGTGTGGCGTGGACATTCTTCAGATTATCGTGCCAGCCTTCCAGCTGATCTGAAACCAGCGCCCGTGACGCATAGGTAAACAGCGGAATGACAACCTGCTCCTGAAGCAACAGGCGCTCAGCATCGGCCAGCATCACCGCACGCGCTCTGAGATCGGTTGTCACCGTGGCCTTATCCAGCAAAGCGTCATAGGTTTTATTGAACCATTTTCCATAATTGAAACTACTGTCACTTTTATAGAGAAATAAAAAACTTTGCGGATCACTGTAATCCCCGATCCAGCCATCCCTTGCCAGATCAAATTTTCCGCCTTCGCGCAGATAATTGAAATAGGTCGTGCCTTCCATTTCATTCAGCTTTGCCTTGATGCCGATATTTTTCAGCATATCCGCAATGGCAGCCATGACATTTTTATGGTTTTCGGATGTATTATAAAGCAGCTCAACCGTCAGACTGTCCGGCTTGATACCTGCCTCTTTCAGAAGTTCTTTCGCTTTATCTTCACGGTCGAGAATATCCTGATTGGCATAATCCTGACTTACCCCGCCACTGATATAATTATCAATTTCCGGCGGCACTAAAGAATAGGATGGCAGCATTGTCCCGCGCCAGACTTCTCTGGCCATAAAATCGCGGTCGATCACCATCGAAATAGCGCGGCGCACACGGGCATCTTTCAGCGGGCTGCCGTCTTCCCCCTTTATATCGAGAAAATAGCTGCCCAATTGCGGGGCAATGCGCAGCTCAGTGCCAAATCTCTTGCGTACATAATCCATCTGCTCGGCAGGCACATCGGCACAGACCTGTACCTCTTTTGCTTCAAACCGGCGCATACAACTGGAACGGTCTTCAAAAGGCAGCCAGTTCACCACATCAATTTTGACCTTATCCGCATCATAATAATAGGGATTTTTCTTCATGATGATTTTGTCATTCGGCACAAAACTGGCCAGTTGATAGGCACCATTGCTCACCAGATTTCCTGGAGCGGTAAATTTTTCGCCGTTTTTTTCAACGCTTTTGCGATGTAAAGGCAGTGCCGTGTGATGTGCCATTAATTGCAGAAAATAGGGCGTCGGCGCTTTCAGTGTGAACTTCACCGTATAATCATCCGGTGCTTCCACGCCCAATTGCTCAGGCGGCAACTGTCCGCGGGAGATTGCTTCGGCATTTTTGATCGGAAACAGCACATTGGCATAGGGTGCGGCTGTTAGCGGGTTCATAATACGGCGGAAAGAATAGACAAAATCCTGCGCGGTAACCGGATCACCATTCGACCATTTTGCATTATCGCGCAGATGGAAAATATAGCCCACGCCATCCGGTGACATTTCCCATGATTTTGCAACACCGGCGATGATTGCGCCTTTGGCATCTTCCATCACCAGCCCCTGATAAAGATCAGCGAGAAGCGCCGCCTCATCGACCGTTGATGTCAGTTGTTGATTGAGCGAGGACGGATCGCCATTACTGCCACGATTTAAAATGATTTCGGCATTGGCAGATGTACTGAACACAGAGATCAGCAGACCAGAAATCAATAATGATCGGCGCATATAGCCCCTCCTCCATCAATAAAATAAAGACATGAATAAAAATCCCGCGCCGATATTACGCGAGCGCGGGTTCAGGAAAATCCCAATAAAATGCAAAAAGCCGCGTCTGCCTTAGGGGGCAAACGCAGGACACATTCTTAAAACTGTCAGAGATCAGCTTTTGAATTCAGTGCCGGCAACGGCTGAAAGCGAGCGATGCGAAAGAATGCTCACCGTATTGGCATCCGGCAGATGGATCAGGCCTTGTGTGCGCAATTTTGTGAAGCAACGGCTGACAGTTTCAATTGTCAGGCCGAGATAATCTGCAATATCCGTGCGGTTCATCGACAAATGTACCGGATTGTCCGGATGGCCGACACGTTTCGCCTGTGCTGAGAGCACCAGCAGGAAAGAGGCCAGTTTCTCAACAGGTGCAAGACGCCCGAGCACCAGCTGATTATCCCGCGACTGGCGCAAAGCCTCACGTGTCATCACATAGAGACGATCTTTCAATGCCGGATGCTGATCCATCAGCTCGTCCATCTCATTTACGGAAAAGCAGCATAATGTGGATTGCACAACAGCTTCTGCCGTCTGGGAATAAGTCCCGTCATCGGCGAGACCGAGATAATCGCCCGGATAGAGAAAACCGGAAATCTGACGGCGGCCGTCCGGCAGCAATGTAAACAAACGCAGCAGACCGGAAGTCAGGCTGAAAACTTTCAGCTTCGGCGCGCCCTCTTCCACCAGCATTTCACCGGTTTCAAGCTTGCGTGAAGACATGATTGCCTCCAGCGCATGCAGCGCATCATCCTGCAAAGCGGCACAGATCGCCATTTTACGCACTTCACAATCAACGCAGGCTCCGCACGGGTCACGGTGACGCTGGCTATGCATTGTCTGAGCTGTAAGAACTGAAACCACGATGATGCCTTGTTTTTACACTTGTCGTTATCGGAAAACCGGTGCCCGCTTTTCCGCGACACGCTCTAACTCTTTGTTTTAACGCGTATCTTATCCGAAAACCGCTTCGCACTTTTCGGGACACGCTCTAGTTTTTTAATTCGTCGCATTATCGCGGACGCTAAATGCTCTGGCACCCCGACGGAGTTTATGCGCAACAATAATTTAATGAGGCGGGCCGACAGCTGTTCATGCCACGAAGACTATGTTCCTCATGGCATGAATGTTCGCAAATTTCCATATCCCGCTCCGCCCTGCGTCAAAAAACGCTTTGAAAACCAGCAGAGCGTCATGGTTCAGCTCAGATATTACGGCTTCCCGGCTTGATGGCTGGAAGCGCTGCCAGTTCCGGCGGCAGATTATCCTTATCATAGGACGGCACTTCATATTCAGCCAGTGCGATCAGCTTGGTGCCGACATCGGCTTTACCTGCCGAGCGATCAACGATACAGGCGGCAGCCACAACTTCCGCCTTCAAATCGCGCAGCGTATCAATTGTCTCGCGGATAGACAGGCCGGTGGTCACAATATCTTCCACGATCACAACGCGGGAGCCTTCCGGCAGTTCAAAACGGCGCAGTTTGAAAACACCATTTTCACGCTCGACCCAGATCGACGGCACGCCGAGATGGCGCGAGGTTTCATAAGACGGGATCAGACCGCCGATTGCAGGGCCGACGACATAGTCAATCGGACCGAGATCAGCGGCTTTGATCTTTTCAGCCAGTGCCTTGCACAGTTTTTCCGTCTTGTCGGCATGCATGAACACCCGCGCTTTTTGCAGGAAAACAGGGCTGCGGCGACCGGAAGTCAGAATAAAATGCCCTTCAAGAATGGCACCTGCCTCACGAAACACGCCCAGCACATCTTCAGTATTCATAGAAGCCTCTTATCCGTTAACGCGCTGTGCATCGCTCACACAGGCGCTTTCTTTTAATTGCGTAATAATGCGGTTGAGATGTTTGAGATCCCAAACCTCAAGATCCATAATCATTTCTGTAAAGTCAGGCGCTGTTCGCACCATGGAAAGATTGTGGATATTCGTATCATTGACCGAAATAACCTGTGCAATCTCTGCCAGTGAGCCCGGTGAATTAATGGCGGAAACGGAGATACGGGCAGGAAAACGTTCATGCATTTCGCCGTCAATATCCCAGCGCACATCAATCCAGCGCTCCGGCTGGTCATCATAGGCGGTCAGTGCAGAAGACTGGATCGGATAGATCGTGATGCCGACACCCGGCTGCAAAATCCCGACAATACGATCGCCCGGAACAGCGCCTTCCGGTGCAAATCGCACCGGCAAATCCGAATTCGCACCGCGGATCGGCACAGCATGATTTTGCGCTGCCGCCTGCTTTTGCACATCCTCAGTGCTACCACCCTCCGGTACCTTAAAGATCATACCGGCAGCATTTTGCAGGTTAAACCAGCCCTTCTCGCCGGTTTTCGCAGGACTACCCGTTGTCACGCGTGTGTCCTGATAATCCGGATAAACCGCTTTCAGCACATCGCCGGAAGCCAGCTCACCGCGACCAACCGCTGCAAATACATCCTCAATATCTTTGCGTGCCAGCCGTGCCAGTGCAGGCTTGAGCAAATCCTTGCTGAACGGCTTGTTACCGCGCTCGAATGCCCGTTCCAGAATACGCATACCCAGACCGGAATATTGCTTGCGCACGGCAGCGCGCGTTGCACGACGAATTGCCGAACGCGCTTTACCGGTAACCACAATGGATTCCCATGCCGCAGGCGGAACCTGCGATTTGGAGCGGATAATATCCACCTCGTCGCCGTTTTTCAGCTCGGTCATCAGTGGCATCATGCGGCCATTGATCTTCACGCCAACGGTTGAGTCGCCAATATCCGTATGCACCGCATAGGCAAAATCAATCGGTGTTGCCCCGCGCGGCAGTGCAATCAGGCGGCCTTTCGGCGTGAAGCAGAAGACCTGATCCTGAAACAGTTCCAGCTTGGTATGTTCGAGAAATTCTTCCGGATTATCACCTTCAGACAGCGCCTCAATCGTACGACGCAGCCATGCATAGGCATTGGATTCCGTTGAAATCGCGGTTGGCACCGTATTGCTGCGGCCGTCTTTATAGATCGAATGGGCTGCCACACCATATTCCGCCACATCATCCATTGCGCGGGTGCGGATTTGCAGCTCTACGCGCTGACGGGACGGCCCGATAATTGTGGTGTGGATCGAACGGTAATCATTCTGTTTCGGCGTTGAAATATAATCTTTGAAACGCCCCGGCACCATTGACCATGTGCGGTGAATAATCCCCAGCGCCTTGTAACAATCATCAACATTATCCACGATAACGCGGAAACCGAAAATATCGGAAAGTTGTTCGAAAGACAGGCCTTTGGTTTCCATTTTACGGAAAACCGACCACGGCTTTTTCTGCCGGCTGGAAACATCAGAATGCAGGCCTTTTTCAGCAAACAATGTCGCCAGATCTGTCTCAATCTTGCTGAGCAGACCACGGTTCTTTTCCATCAGTTCCGCAAGGCGGTCAGTCACCGCACGCCATGCTTCCGGATTGATATAGCGGAAGGCCAGTTCTTCCAGCTCTTCGCGCATATCCTGCATACCCATGCGGCCGGCCAGCGGTGCATAAATATCCATGGTTTCTTCAGCAATGCGCAGACGTTTGTCTTCGCGCATCACACCAAGGGTGCGCATATTGTGCAGACGGTCAGCCAGTTTCACCAGCAACACACGCACATCGTCGGAAATCGCCAGCAGAAGTTTGCGCAGATTTTCCGCCTGCACTGCTTTTTTGGAAACCAGATCGAGTTTTTTAAGCTTGGTCAGACCTTCAACCAGCTTGCCGATTTCAGGGCCGAAAAGCTGGTCAATCTCAGCGCGGGTCGCGTCAGTATCTTCAATTGTGTCATGCAGCAGCGCAATGGCAATAGTTGCCTCATCAAGACGCATATCTGTGAGGATTGCCGCAACTTCCAGCGGATGGGAAAAATAAGGATCGCCGGACGCACGTTTCTGACTGCCATGTTTCTGCATCGCATAAACATAAGCCTTATTCAGCAGCGCCTCATTCACATCAGGCTTATAGTGCTGCACCCGCTCAACCAGCTCATATTGGCGCATCATCAGCCTGCACTCCTCTTACCCGCGCATCAAACAAATCATACATAACGACACCGGCGTCACGACTCCGGAATTTACTGTAAAACGCAACCGGCACAAAGCACTACAGGTTTTAAAGCATATAATAATCCGGCATCTACCGGCATTTTTCATGCGGCATTTTAACGGCCAGAGCATAATTTCTTAAACTTGAAGCAGTTTAAGTTAAAATTATGCTCTTAATTTTAAGTGTTAGAGCGACCATTGTGCGCCCAATGGGGCGCACAATGGTCGCTCTAGCCTAACGAATAGCCTGATGCGCACAAAATAAAGCGCCGCAGAATGTTCTGCAGCGCTTTAATAATCCGGTCTTTACTGACACCGGCAATCTGAAAACAATGCCGGATATCTGTTGAAACAGCTTAAAGCGCCTCAACAAAAATCAGTAATCGTCGCTCTTTTCCGGTGCAACCAGACCTTCGATACCAGCAAGCAGATCTTCTTCGCTCATGCTGTCGAATGTCACGATGTCTTCTGCGCCGACAACAACTTCGCCGCCCTGCTCGTCCAGAGCGCCGCTGATCTGCAATGGTGCCGGTGCTTCCGGTTCGTCAATTTCCACATGCTTCTGCAGCGAGTGGATCAGGTCTTCTTTCAGATCGCCCGGTGACAGGGTCTCGTCAGCGATTTCACGCAACGCAACAACCGGGTTTTTATCGTTGTCGCGATCAATGGTAATCTGACCGCCCTGAGAGATCTGACGTGCACGATGGCTGGCAAGCAGAACCAGCTCAAAGCGGTTGTCTACCTTGTCAACGCAATCCTCAACGGTAACGCGGGCCATAGATCGCCCCTTTCATATCTCAAAATTAATTCAGGAATTCTCGATTTCCATAACGCCACTTGACACAAAAAACAAGCAAAAGCGCACATAGAGCGGTTTTGATTTTCCATATCTGTGCGCAAACACAGCTCTCATAGCCTAGAGACTTCATTTTTCCGTCATAAAACCCCACAGAATCGCTCCCGATCTTTTAAAATCCACGCTGTTCTGCGGGCTTTGAAAAAGCTGCAATAAAGTCCTCTAAATCGTTTATACTCTTGCTCCCAAATGAATAGATTTCATTTATATGATATTTGTGATATCTTAATCACACATTTTCCCTGTCTTTTCCAAATACGGCAATAAAAACAACCTGTGATTGCTTGCCTTTCTGTAGATGCGCCTTAGAACGCAAACTAGGAGAGGCTTTTTTCAAAACTAAAAATTGAAAAGTGCGGACAATTAATCAGCAAAATATTATTTGCTGAAGAATGGATAATTATCAAAATGTTTGATTCACGCGAAAAAATCGCGCTTTTTATCGATGGCGCCAATCTTTACGCTGCATCCAAGACACTTGGCTTTGATATTGATTACCGCAAATTGTTGAAAGCTTTTCAGAAGCGCGGTTACTTGCTGCGTGCTTATTACTATACTGCTCTTGTTGAAGATCAGGAATATTCATCCATCCGCCCCCTGATCGACTGGCTTGACTATAATGGCTACAAGGTCATTACCAAAGCTGCCAAAGAATTTACTGATGCAACCGGCCGCCGCAAGGTAAAAGGCAATATGGATATCGAACTTGCTGTCGATGCCATGCAACTGACTGAAACCGTCGATCATTTTGTAATCTTCTCCGGCGACGGCGATTTCCGCTGCCTCGTGGAAGCATTGCAGCGTCGCGGCCGCAAAGTGAGCGTTGTTTCAACCCTCACAACACAGCCGCCAATGATTTCCGATGAGCTGCGCCGTCAGGCAGACCATTTCCTTGATCTGGTGACCCTGAAGTCTGAAATCAGCCGCGAAGCCTCTGAGCGTCCGGCTCGCCGTTTTGAAGAGGAAGAAGAGCTGTACTAAGCTCTTCTGACTTGTTTTGCAGTATCCGGAACCATCCCGCGATTGCGCTTTCTGCCCCCGCCTTCACGACTTTATTCAAGTCTGGCGGGGCAATGAACCCTCATGGCATAATGCTCCGGTTCCTGCATTTTTGCCGACAGATCCGCAGAACAGTGCAACAGCGGTTTGCACCACGACCCTGCCCGCTTTTACCGAACGGGCACGCCTTCTGATTATCGGCCTTGCACCGGGTTTACGCGGTGCCAACCGCACCGGCCGTCCCTTTACCGGTGATTATGCCGGTGACCTGCTCTATTCCACTTTGAAAGATTATGGCTTTGCTCAGGGCAATTTCGAAGCGCGCCCTGATGATACATTGACGCTCAATGATTGCGCTATCGTCAATGCTGTTCGCTGCGTGCCGCCGGAAAACAAACCTACCGGCGCCGAGATCAATACCTGCCGCCAGTTTTTGTCACCGTTCATTACCGGCCTGCCTAACTTGCAGGCGATTGTCACGCTTGGCACCATTGCCCATCAATCGACAATCCGCGCCCTTGGCCAACCGGTCTCAAAACATAAATTCGGCCATGGCGTACAAACTGATATCGGACAGTTGCGTATTTTCTCCAGCTACCATTGCTCGCGCTACAACACCAATACCGGTGTTCTCACGGAAGCCATGTTCCGTAATGTATTCAGCAATGTACGCGATTATCTGAACGATAATCCCCGGAAGTGAGCTCATAAAAAAAGCCCTGTCTGAGACAGGGCTTTAATATTTCGGGTATTACCCGCGATCACGGAGCAATCGTGATTTTTCACGATTCCAGTCACGGTTCTTTTCCGTCTCGCGCTTGTCATGCAGTTTCTTACCGCGCGCCAGAGCGATTTCGAGCTTCGCACGGCCACGCTCGTTGAAATAGAGCTTCAACGGCACAACTGTCATCCCGTCGCGGGCGATGGAATTGGCCAGACGCACAATCTCTCTCTCGCTGAGCAGTAATTTGCGCAACCGCCGCGGATCATGATTGAAACGATTGCCTTGCGTATATTCAGGAATATAGGAATTAATCAGCCAGAACGCATCATTCTCAAAGCTGGCATAGCTTTCAGCGATATTTGCCTGATTGGAGCGCAAAGATTTAACCTCGGTTCCCGAGAGAACGAGGCCCGCTTCAATCACTTCAAGTATCTCGAAATTATAACGCGCTTTGCGGTTATCTGCGATGACTTTGCGTGCAGGTGCATTTTTTCTCGTATTCATGGCAGCAATATATATCTGATCCGCAACTTTACTAGAGCATTTCACAGTCAAGTTGGATGAACTTGACGACCGTGATAATGCGACCACTTTAGAATCCAGAGTTTTTCCGGCTTAAACTGCAACAAGCTGAATATAAAAAAGCCTGCCGGTTCAATATTCATGTACCGGCAGGCGATAGATGATTTGCAGCAAAATAAACAGCGTAAACTGTTTAGTTGTGCCGATTGCGCAGAATTACTGATTGAGCAGACCTGCATGACGCAGCGCTGCATCGATTTTCTCTGCGGTTTCAGCCTCAACAGGCATCAAAGGCAGGCGCAAATGATTGGTAATGCGTCCGGTACGTGCCAGCGCATACTTAACGCCTGAAGGGTTCGGCTCCATAAACAAAGCTTTATGCAGCGGCATCAAACGATCCTGAATTGTCAGTGCTGTTGCATAATCACCGGCCAGACAGGCTTCCTGAAACTGCGCGCAAAGACGCGGTGCAATATTGGATGTTACGGAAATACAGCCGCGACCGCCATGAGCGTTGAAACCCAGAGCCGTGGCATCTTCGCCGGACAGCTGAATGAAGTCTGTACCGCAAGTTGCGCGCTGTTCGGAAACACGTTCAATTTTGCCGGTTGCATCTTTCACGCCAACAATATTTTTGTGGTCGCGCACAAGAGCGCCCATTGTTTCCGGTGTCATATCAATGATTGAGCGTCCCGGAATATTATAGATCACCAGCGGAATTGAGATCGCTTTGGCAACAGCGGAAAAATGCGCATAAAGCCCGCGCTGATTTGGCTTATTATAATAAGGTGTCACAACCAGAACAGCATCAGCACCAGCACCTTGCGCATGCTGGGCAAGCTCAATGGCTTCAACAGTATTATTAGAACCGGCACCGGCTATAACCTGCGCACGGCCTTTCGCTTCTTCAACGCAAACCTCGATTACCCGTTTATGCTCATCATGGGACAGTGTCGGAGTTTCGCCAGTTGTACCAACCGGTACAAAGCCATGCGTCCCCTCCTCGATCTGCCAGTTTACAAGGCCACGGAACGCTTTTTCGTCAAAACCACCCTGCTCTGTAAAAGGTGTGACGATAGCCGTGATTGAGCCCTTAAGCATCGGGTACTCCCAAAAGTTTGCCTGTGTTTTAATATGAATTACATATCAGCGAAAAATCGACCGATAATGCAGTTTATTACGCCGGATTTGCAATCCCGGAATAGTATGCTCTAATTTTAATGTGTTAGAGCGGGTTTTGTGCACCCGATCGGGCACACGCGCTCTAATATTGAAGATCAGGTGACGCAGAGGAAAATCCGGACTGATAATATCAGCCCCGCATCTCCGGCAATTTTTGATTTTGCAAAATCAAAAAAGCCCTGCGCTGCCTGTATGCAATTTCAAACCGCATATATGATGGTTTCTAATATACAGCCTATAAGAATGTTATTATATTCACTACAAATGCCATAGAACGACCATCCATACAGGCCTCGCAGCCGCGTACAGAATGATGGCACCACCACCTGTTCGTGAAAAGTGCTGCACCATAGTCCTGCAAAACTGCTGCATCAAGCAAATTTACGCATATTCATAGGCATTTCATCGCTATGATAAAAATAAACGCGCATTTCGTCAGTCCGACGAAATGTTTTATACATAGCGACGAAAACCTGTCAGCAAGTGATTTGCAATTCATCCCCGTTCTTCTGAGAAACAACAGTCAATACCGGCAAAATTGGGGCGCAAATCACGATGAATTTATTATTAAAAACGATATCAACCCGTCTTTCAGGTAAGGCTTCATTAACATTGCCTTCACAGGTCTGACCTATAATTGGAAGTACAGAAGACCGGCAGCATTCAACAGCATATTCAGAACCTCTGACCACTGAGAGCGACATTTCTATAACTCTCAGTTTTCACTCGGATATCTTAATAATCTGCCTTAAATTTGCTTCAACACGGTTATAACGGATTTGTAATGCGTAAATTTGCACTTTTCGGACAGCGACCAGATCAGTTTTTTTTAGCCCTTACACTTTTAAGTGCAAGCATGGCAGGAAATGTGCTGACAGCCGGTGCGCAGGAAGCTGAAAATGTGCCGACGCCTTTGTTGCGTCCTTTTGCGCCAACAGCGATGCGTAATATGCCCGCGCCGATGATGCGGCCGGATCCGACAACCACCGCCACGATACCACGTGCGCAGGCACCGGCCGCCATGAGCGGCAGCCTGAAAACCGCGCTGGATGCCCTGTCTTCAAAAGATGCACGCCGTGCGCTGGCAATCCGGAACGGTATGTCCGCCAGTGATCTCGACCGCCATATCCTGACATGGGCTCTGGCTCTGTCCGGTGCAGACGGCTTGTCGAGTGCTGACTATGTTGCTGCCGCCGCAGAATTGCGTGACTGGCCTGGTATGACCACAGTTCAGCGCAACACAGAACGGGCGCTTTACCGTGAAAGTGCCCCTGCCGGCACCGTGATTTCCTATCTCGGAAACCGCAAACCGCAGACCACCGAAGGTATGATCCTGCTGGGTCGCGCTTATCTTGCCAGCGGAAACCGCGCACAGGCACGCCAGCTGCTTGCGCCATGGTGGGCACGCGCCAAGCTCGATACAAAAGATGAAACGCTGATTTTGCGTGAATTTTCCGGCGTTCTGACCAAAGAAGATCATCAGACACGTTTTCTGCGCATGTTGTATGATAACCGTCTGTCATCAGCATCGCGTTTAGCCGCATCAGCCAATGCGGAATCGCTTTATGCCGCCTTTGCTGCCGTGAACAAACGTGCACCGGATGCCGCACAAAAGCTTAATGCTGTTCATAGTTCATGGCAGTCAAATCCTGCGTTTTTATTTGCAAAAATCCAGTATCTGCGCCGCTCCGAGCGCTATACGGAAGCTGCCAATCTGATGCTGAAGGCACCGCGTGATGCCAGATCACTGGTTGATCCGGATGCATGGTGGATTGAGCGCCGCGTTTTATCCCGTGAATTACTGGATATCGGCAAGCCGCAAATTGCTTATCGCTTAGCCGCTGCTCACAGTGCTGAAACACCGACTATGGCTGCAGATGCAGAATTCCATGCGGGCTGGTATGCTCTGCGTGCATTGAATGATGCCTCTACCGCGCAAAAACATTTTAGCCGTATTGCTGAAATTTCCTCGCGTCCGATGTCTGCATCCCGCGCCTATTACTGGATGGGTCGTGCCGCAGAATCTGGTGGCGGCGGCAATGCAAAACAAATGTATCAGCGTGCATCCTATTACGGCACATCGTTCTACGGTCAGCTGGCGGCAGCCAAACTTGGCAATAATGTTCTGCAGCTGCCTTATCCGAAACCAAGCGCCGCAGATCGTGAACGTTTTGACAGCCGCGAACCGGTTCGTGCAATCCGCCGGCTGGAATCCATCGGTTATGGCAATCGCGCGCAGAGCCTGTACATCAATATGGCGCAGGAACTGAGCAGCACAGGTGAACTGGCGCTTCTCGCCGTTATGGCTGAACGCAACAGCAATCATTACCTGTCACTGCGCGTCGGCAAGATCGCTGCCGGTCGCGGTCTCGATGTCGGAGCATTGTCGCATCCGACAGGTGCCATTCCGGCCAATGCGAATATTAAAGGCTCCGGCGCCGCCCTCGCCTATGCGATTGCCCGTCAGGAAAGTGAATTCAATATTTCAGCGGTTTCCAGCGCCGGTGCGCGCGGCCTGCTGCAATTGTTACCGGGCACGGCAAAAGGCGTTGCCCAGCGTGCAGGTCTTGCTTATTCCGATAAGCGCCTGACCACTGATGCCGCTTATAATGCCACTTTGGGTGCGCATTATCTCGGCGAACAGATTGAGCGTTTCAACGGCTCCTATATCCTGACTTTTGCCGGATATAATGCAGGCCCGAGACGCGCCAGTGAATGGATTGCCAAATATGGTGATCCGCGCGGGCAGAATCTCGATCAGGTTGTCGATTGGATTGAGCGTATTCCATACACAGAAACCCGTAACTATGTGCAGCGGGTGATGGAGAATTACGCCGTCTATAAATCTCGCCTCTATGGCAATGCCAATATTCAGCAGGATCTGATAAGCGGCCGGCGCGGATAAATTTTCCGGCTATAACAATCAAAAAAGCCGCGCAGTCAGCTGACAGCGCGGCTTTTTTGTATGGAAAATCCAGTCTTTCTCCCGTCCGAGATATCTTATTTTCCAAGGTTTTCGGGAAAAATGACTGTGATGATATTATTTTTTTGAAGGAATGAATGCGCACAGAGCCGTCATCAGCCATCCGCCAATCATCAATGTGCCCCCTGTCGGCGCGGCCATAGCAAATAATCTGTTGCCTGTCAGATCACGCAAGATCAAATCACCCGCGAATAAAACAAGACCGAGCAGCACCAGAATGCCTGCCCAGTAAATGGCGCGACTGCGTGCACTTAAAAAAGAAAAACCCAAAAAAGCAGCTGCATGCCCCAACAGAATTGGCGCTACAACACCTAAAAACGCATGATTGCCGTGTGCAGATGCTGCATAACTTGTCATTGCAGCAGCACCGGATAAACCGGAGAAAAACAGAAACAGACGTTCAACGCCAGCAGTCATCTTCATAAATCCTGTAAATTGATTATCTGCCCGCCATCAATGCAGATAAGCACAGCTTTAATCAATGGCTGCCGTCAAAAAGTCCGCGCCAAAACGCGTTTACTCAAGAAAGCAAGCTTCTATAACAGTTTAGAGCAAATCATGCAGTGTGCACGATTACCGGATACTGAACCTTCCTCAAAGCCGCTATACATATTCTGTCAAATCCGGACATCCCACCGGATTTCTGAACACTTCACACTGCTGTTGCCCCCAATCAGCAACGCCGAGACTACAGGAAACAGCGTGAATTCGTTAAAATCTTTAGCGAACTTCCAGCACTTTTACGCAGCTATCCAGATCATTGGTGGCAAGATGGGCATAACGCATTGTCATCTGCAATGTCTGGTGACCAAGCCACATCTGCACACGGCGAATATCAATACCACCGCGAACCAGACGTGATGCACAAGTATGGCGCAGAATATGTGGAACAACTTGCGTATCCGTACCAAGCCCGACTTCATATTTGGCTTCATTCCACACTGCGCGGAATTCAACCTGCGTCAGCATGGAAAATGGCCCTTTATGGCGCTCAACCGGTATTTTACAGGTTTTTCTGGCACGTTTCGTCAAGGGAACAGTACGGCTCCGGTTCGACTTGGTTAGCCAGAAAGTGACACGCGGATCATGTAAATCATTCCAGGTCAAGCCGATTGCCTCACCAAGACGGCAACCTGTATCAACCAGAAACACGGCCAGCCGATAACTGTTTTCGCAGCGTGCTTTAATCGCAGCGAAAAGACGCGCCTCTTCTTCAAGTTCAAGAAAACGAATTCGCCCTGCCCGCTCTTTCTGACGAATGAATTCTGGCAGGCTAAAGATGTCCCCCATCTTATACGCCTTTCGCAACAACTTGCTGAGTGCAGCCATTTTTCTATTAATGGTTGCATTGCTGTTATTGCGTTCACGCAGGGAACCGATAATTCTGTCGAGCATTTCCTGACTAAAGCCGCTGAAACGCTCCCCCTTCAGAATCTCATTAATTTCACCGAGAAATAATCTCACATTGTATTTATGAGACCCGTCGTCCCATAAAATATTGAGATAGCGCTCGGACAAATCAGTAACTGAGTACTGATTCACAATACGATGTGTTTTTGTATTGGATGACGTAAAACTGAGATTATAGCCCATTACAGGCGTAAAATTCTCAGAATTTTCGAAAGAAATGTCCCGATTCAGCTCCATCATAAGGCCCCCCAGCCGTTTGATCGACTTGGAGCTTTATAGACAGAAACTTTATAAAACAAGTCTGAGTAACATTTTTGTGAGGCCGGCATTATATAACCACTCTGGTTGATTTTCTAATATGCCCCCTCGAAAAGTCTTGTTTCGCCCCATCCATACAAAAAAATTAACATCTGATATTTTTATAAGCGCATCTCGTTAAAGATGGTCCCCGCTTGAACGCCCCATTTGAGACGAAAATACCAGCGGCATAACCGCTGGTATCTTTTTTCGAACTAAACCAATGGCTTAGAAAGAACGCTGGAAGCGAATGATACCGCCGAAAGCATCTTTGTCTGTCAGACCAGCTGCACGAGCAGGGTGGTCACCCTTCCACTTGGTGTAGTTGATTTCTGGAGTAATTGTGAAGCCTGGAACCAGCTGGTAAGCTACGTTAGCAGCAACAGCGGTTTTACCCCAATCTTCGTAAGCAACCTGTACGTTGAAGGTAGCTTTGTCGGTAGCTTTGAACTTCGCGCCACCCCAAACAGCCCAATCACCACCCCAGTTGCCGTACATACCAACTGCGTCTTCATAAGAAGAGTAGCCGCCCTGTACCCATACGGAGAACTGGTCTGTTACGTTTACATCGAGACGTACTTTAGCTGCCCACTCTTCAAGCAGAGAATCGTATGCTGCAACACCAGCAATACCACCCCAAGCCTGTTCAAACTTCAGACCACCGACAACATGTGGCATGTAGTCATCAATTTTAGCTGAACGGCCGAGCTCGTCTTTCAGACCTGGAGCCAATGTAATGCCAGCGTCTTTTGCATATTCAACAATGGTGGAGCCATATGCATAAACATCGCCGCCGCCCTGCTCAAGGGAAATTGCAGCCGAGAAGCCATTACCGCCAGCAAAAGTATAGCTGATCAGGTTGGTACGATAGTTACCTGCAGACACCACATCATCATTGATGACGTCGCCAAGATAGCCAGTGAAAGTATGGAAAGCTGATTCATCAAGACCAACCTTCAGACCGCCAAGGGTAATGTAAGCAAAGTTCAGTGTATGACTGCCCTGAGCACCATTTGCGAAATTGAAACGGTTTTCAGTATAGGTCTTCAGAGTACCAAGCTCAGTTTCAGAAGCTGTGCTTGTGCGCAGTGTAAAGCGTGAATTGGTATTCCAAGTTTTATTGGTGTTACCAGAGATCTCGCCACCTTCGCCTACGCTGTAACCGTCAAAGGCATTGTACGGGTCATCACCGGCTTTAAAATCAGCGCGAACATAACCATGAATACGCAGGCAGGTTTCTGTTCCCGGAATGTAGAAGTAGCCAGCGCCGTAAGCGTCGCAAACGCGCACATATTCTACTGCTTCTGGTTCTGGCGCAACGATGGCGTCGGCAGCCTGAGCGCCGGATACTGCAACGAGAGCTGCAGCGGAGCCGAGAAGAAGGCTCTTAATGTTCATTTCTGACCTCCAGTCAAAGTTTTAAATGGGTCTGGGCATTTTGTTTTGGCTGAAGGACAACCTGTCCCCATCCCCTTGGATGAAAAAGTCGCTACCGAAGCGCTCCTTCTTCTGCCCTCAAGATACTCGTGCTCAGTTTCGTTGCAACACTGAAAACGCATAAGGAGGGGGTAAGATGTTGCTATCGACATATCGTGTTGCAGAAAAGACACGAAACACCCCCTAGGTACCGGATTTTATTTATGTTTTGTTTATATTTATTAAAATAAATTAACGAAAATTTGCCGCTTTTGCGGGGTTTTCAGATGTTTCCACAGGCTGATACAGTGTTGCGCGACAGAGAAGACCTGAATTGAGCCTCCTGGTTTCATCCTCTTATAGACGTAATATTGGCAGGTGATTTGCCCTGTTCGTGTCCGTGAATCAGCTGTGGCACATCAAGTGCTTTGATTCTGTGATTTTGATTCCGTTTTATGTGTTTTAAAGCAGGTCTCACTTTATAGAGGGGCATAAACTGCGGAAAACTATCGGAATTTAATGCCTTTTTTGAAATCATCCTGTTGATGGATAAGATTTTTTGGCTCCGGATGCGTAAAGTGCTTGAACTCATGATTATTACCGGCTATTGCGCCTTTACCGGAGAGGTGGCCGAGTGGTCGAAGGCGCTCCCCTGCTAAGGGAGTATACCCGGAAGGGTATCGTGGGTTCGAATCCCATCCTCTCCGCCATTGTTTCATATAAAACTGATTTTTACGCAGCTGGCAGAATTCATTCTTGCCGGTTTTTTTGTATTTTACGCGCTTTTTATCCCGCGTTTTTGATGACCAATTTTAGGGTTTTAAAAATAAAAGATTCCATGGCGTTTTGTAACGCATTGAAAATATTTGAATTTTTATGATTGCGTATGTTTCTGACTGGAGGTCAGAAATGAACATTAAGAGCCTTCTTCTCGGCTCCGCTGCCGCTCTCGTTGCAGCAACCGGCGCTCAGGCTGCCGACGCCATCGTTGCACCAGAACCAGAAGCTGTTGAATATGTACGCGTTTGCGACGCTTACGGCGCTGGCTACTTCTACATTCCAGGCACAGAAACCTGCCTGCGTCTTTCCGGTTATGTTCGCGCTGACTTCAAAGGCGGCGACGATGTTTACAACGGCCGTGACCGCGAAACTTGGTCAACCAACACTCGTTTCACCCTGCGTACACACACAGCAACTGAAACTGAACTTGGTACACTGAAGACCTTCACCGAAAACCGTTTTGAATTCGGCGACGGCGATTTCAAACAGGATAAGCTGAAATATGCTTACATCGAACTGGGCGGCCTGCGCATCGGTAAAGATGAATCCGCATTCCACACTTTCACCGGCTATCTCGGCGACGTAATCAACGATGACGTTGTATCGCCAGGTGCATATGACACCAATCTGATCAGCTACACCTTCTCTGGTGGCAATGGCTTCTCGGCAATCATCTCCCTTGAACAGGGCGAAGATCTGTCTGATGAAAATGGCGATGGTTTCACTTGGAAGAATTCAACCGTTGGCAAAAACGGAAAATCTTACAACGGCGTAATCAACGACTACATGCCACACGTTGTTGGTGGTCTGAAGTTCGAACAGGCTTGGGGCTCGATCGCAGCTGCTGCAGCTTACGACTCTGAAATCGAAGAGTGGGCTGGTAAAGTTCGCCTCGACGTAAACGTAACTGATGTATTCTCCGTATGGGTACAGGGCGGTTACGCTTCTTACGAAGAAGCTGTTGGCATGTACGGCAACTGGGGCGGCGATTGGGCTGTCTGGGGTGGTCTGAAGTACAAGGCAACCGACAAAGCTACTTTCAACCTGCAGGCTGCTTACGAAGATTTCGGCAAACAGGCTTACACTGCAAACGTAGCTTACCAGCTGGTTCCAGGCTTCACAATTACTCCTGAAGTTTCCTACACCAAGTGGAGCCACAATTCGGCTTACGCAGCTGCTGGTCATAACAGCGCAGACGTACGCGGCGAAGATGCTTGGGGTGGTATGATCCGCTTCCAGCGTTCTTTCTAAGTTTTACGACTTAGAACAGACCGTAAGGTTACAGAGACCCGGCAGCTCACGCTGCCGGGTTTTCTGTTTTGTGCATTCCAGTGCGTATCACTATCGGAAACCGGCATCCGCTTTTGCGCAACATGCTCTAAAACTGACTTTAAATAACAAGCGGTATTTATATGTCTGGTCTTTATCCCCACGCTTTATAATGCGTGGCATTTTGCAGACGGCGGCGATCTGCTATATTTTACAGCACACTTATCCTCTGCCCTGCTTTAAAACAGCCAATGATAATCAGCAGGCTGATCAGGATGAGTCAGAATGCATCGCATTCACCTGCCCTGCCCGACACGTTTCACAAGGAGAATTATATGGATTTTTTACTCTGGATCGCCCTGATCGGTGTAATCGTATTTCTCCTCGGCTTAATTTACAGCAAGCTTACGACGGCAAAGGCAAAGCAACCGGCAGCAAGCATTATCCCGCCTGCAACAGCAGTGACGCCCAAAAGCAAAGAGCCTGAGAAAAAACCGGCTTCCGCAGCACCGGTGAAGGCAAGCCCACCCAAACAAGAGAGTGCGGCACAGCCAGTCATTAAAACACCGGCTGCAACAGAAATCACAAAAGCCACGCAAAAGATTGTACCGGATGCGGAGCCGGTCGGCCCTGCTCATAGCCCTGTTATTCATATTGCGTCTAAAGCTGCGGAAGCAAACCCTGCCGAAGCAGTTGCAGCGCCCTCACCGGCAGCAGAAACACCCGCACCGCCAGCCCCTTCCGAACCGGAGCGCCTGAGAAAACCGCGACAGGACAAAGCTGATGATCTGACCCAGATTACCGGTATAGGTAACGCAATTCAGGCTAAACTATATAATGCCGGTATTTTTCATTATGACCAGCTTACCGATCTGAATGCGGATCAGATCACATGGCTGAACCGCACCACCGGTTTTGCCGGACGTGCTGAACGGGAAAACTGGGTTGCACAGGCAAAGAAACTGATGAGCAAAGCTGCCGCGACAGAAGCGCCAAAGCGCGCGGTTAAAAAAACAACAAAACCCGCCGCTGTAAAAGCCAAATCCAAACCCGCAAAGAAAACTGAAAAAGCCTGAAGCAGGTTTTGGCAGATGTGTTGAATTCAGCGCAAAATGCAATCTTTACAAAAAGGCCCGCCTCAAAACTGAGGCGGGCCTTTTTATTTTCATAATCTAGGCCTGATAAATAGATCAGGAATTGCCCTTCAGACGTGCATTGCAAAGGCTGTAATAACCGCCGCCCTTCTGGATCCAGCGCAGACCATTCAGAGAATTCGCGCTCTTATTGGCATAATACTGATCCAGACAGGTTTTCATACGCTGCTTGCCTTCAGTTTCATTCGCATATTTTGCTGAAACCGCAGACGGAAATTTAACACCGCTTGGCGCAGCAACAGTCGGAGCTGCCGGTTCTTTTGTTGATACGGATGTTACTTTTTCAGGATCAGCACCCGGACCACATTCAACTTTACGGAAAGCATTCCATTTCAGATCGGTCGCCAAACCTGTTTCCTGAGCTGCTTTATATTTTGCAGAGCATTGCTGCATTGTCAGACCTTTGGCAGCATCTGCGCTGTCAGCAGCAGGCGCCTGTTTGGCAGGCTTTGCAGCAGTTGTTGCCGGTTTGGCCGGAGCCGCAGGTGCCGGAGTTGCAGCTGCGTCAGTACCGCACTGTGCTTTACGGAAATCATTCCATTTCATAGTACCGAGCGTGCCGGCATCTTTTGCAGCCTGATATTTCGTGCTGCATTCTGCCATTGTCAGCGCACTTGCCGGTGAAGACAGCACAAAGACGGCCATTCCTGTCAGCAATGCTGCGCCGCCAAGGCGGCTGAGAGTTTGAATTTTCATCTCTGTTCTCCTGATTAGGTTTTAAAACACTGTGCCTAAAGCGTTTTTCTGTCAATATCGTATAATATTCCGCACGCAAAACCTTTTCACAAATTCTGAAAAGAGTTGACGCGCTGTGAGACAACATTGTGATTGTTTATATTATAGCTCTCAAACATAGCATTTTTATAATATCCTGAGGTGCAATATTTTGTAACTCAGATGCATTTCAGGGCAGTAAAACGCTGTAAATCAGCCTTTTTAACTTGGCCTATACATATTCCCCTTCACCACCACACCAGCCATCAAGCAAAATATTCGCGCAATTATTGGCATATAAAAAGCCGGATTTTGCTCATAAATCGCTATTGCCACGTTAAAAATAACAATTTTCTCACCGCTGATTTTGCACCGGTTATCGGTTAAATAAAGCCAGTGGCAGAGATCAATGAAGGTTCTGCTGTTTTTCAGTTTTCTTTTAAACAATATCCTGTCCGACGTTTAAATTACGCCGCAGCAGCATGTTGCAGGGTCTTTTTTCATGGCTGAAGTCACAACTCCGGATGCGATTCCGGCTTTATCACCAATATCTGTGACCGAGAGACACCGCTTCTATGAAGATGTTGTGGCGATGCTGATCGGCACCAGCTTTGTAAGCCTCGGACTAACCCTTTATGCGCAAGCCAAACTAATGACCGGCAGCACCGCCGGTGTGGCTCTTCTCGTGCACTATGCAACCAACTGGCAGTTTGCTCTGGTGTTTTTCCTGATCAACCTGCCTTTTTATTATCTGGCTATCAAGCGCATGGGCTGGCGCTTCACAATCCGCACCTTTGTGGCGGTGGCGCTGATGTCGCTCTTTACCCGCCTGTTCCCGATGTGGGTGGACTTCTCCAACCTGCAACCGGTTTTTGCAGCTTTTATGGGCGGCACTTTGATGGGAATGGGCGTACTTGCCCTGTTCCGCCACCGTGCCGGTGTCGGCGGCATCAATATTCTGGCTCTCTATCTGCAGGATAATTACAATATCCGCGCCGGCTGGTCGCAGCTTACTCTGGATCTGGTTCTGATGGCTGTATCGCTGTTTTACCTGTCCCCGCAACAGGTTGCGATTTCGTTGATCGGCGCTGTGGTCATGAATGTTATTATTGCAATCAACCACAAGCCCGGCCGGTATCTGGCCACAAGCTGACAAAGTCGGTATCTGGCCACGAGTTAAAATGAAGCCGGTATCTGGCACAAATTAAAAAGAAAGCGGATGGCGGGATCAGTGACGCGCCATCCATTCACGCGCCTCACGCAGGGCACGCACCAGCTCCGGCTTGCTCATCATTTCTGACAATTTACTGCGCATCGGCAGAGCACGATCATCACCACGGATGGCTGCAATATTGAACCATTTATAGGCTTCGATACGGTCTGCCACGCAATCACGCCCTGCATAATACATCATGCCGGTTTCAAACAGCATTTCGGCCTGCATGGCATTGATATTACTCTCTGACTTCGCGCTGAAACGTGCAAACATTGTTCTCATCCTGTCCTGTTAAACTGCGGTCCGCTTAGAGCCGGAAAGCCCGTGCAGATCTCTGCTGTTGTTATGAACAAGATGACGGAAAGAGTTGAAACCGCCGTTAAATACCATCCTTAACGGGCAATCAACAAAATCCAAACAATGCGTAAACATCAGAATTCATTAAGAATAACTCTGCCGGTTTTGCGGGACTTCTGCAAAAATCACGGCTTTTAAGCACAGGATAATTTAAACCTGCTGCTAACCAATAATCACATCAGCCCGTTACGATGCCGAACAGAAGTGAGATTTGCGCAATGCAAAATCGGCTCTTTTCAAGCGCCATTCTTTGGATTACGTTTACGTGAGCGTAAACCATATGCCCATCACATATTACGCATCTTCGGGAGGAACTGATGAAGAAAATCTTGTTTGCAATGACAGCCCTGACATTGTCGTTCGGCCCTGCTCTGGCAGCAGAACCGATTGTCGGCACGTGGAAACGCACATCCGGCACTATCATTGAATATAAAAGCTGCGGCGGTGAGGATTATTGCGGCACCGTGCTCAATGGTGAGTATAAGGGCAAATCCATCGGCAAAATGAGCGGTAAAGACGGCAGCTATAAAGGCACCGTCAATAAGCTTGACGAAGGCAAGACCTATTCCGGTAAAGCCAGTGTCAGCGGCAGCACATTATCGCTGGCCGGTTGTGTGGCAGGCGGGCTGATCTGCAAGACCGAAAAACTGGCACGCCAGTAAGACAAATGAAAAAGCGTTGCGGATGATGATCGCGCAACGCTTTGTTTTATAGTCAGCGCGCTTTCTGATTGAACAAAACGCTCTGCGCTGATTTATCCGTCGCAAGATTGCTTTTCTCGCGTTCAGCTTTGCCCAGCTCCATACCGCGCTGCACCGCATCACGGGCTGTGACAGCCTCATACCAGCGCTTCAGATTCGGGAAATCTTCCAGCTTCTGATCGTAGTTTTTATAGGCGCTGATCCAGCCCACACAGGCCATATCGGCTATGGAATAATCGCCGGCAATATAATCGCGGCCTTCAAGCTGACGATTCAATACGCCGTAGAGCCGGTTCACTTCATTCGTATAGCGATTGATACCATATTCGATTTTTTCCGATGCATAGACGCGGAAATGTCCTGCCTGACCGGACATTGGTCCAAGCCCGCCCATCTGCCACATCAGCCATTCGTCAACGGCGACGCGCTTGCGTTCATCCGCCGGATAGAATTTACCGAATTTACGCCCCAGATATTGCAGAATAGCGCCGGATTCAAAAACCGAAATCGGCTGGCCATCCGGCCCTTCCGGATCAATAATCGCTGGCATACGGTTATTCGGTGCGATTTTCAGAAATGACGGCTCGAACTGATCGCCTTTACCGATATTCACATATTTCACTTCATAAGGAACACCCAGTTCCTCCAGCATGATGCTGATCTTCCAGCCGTTCGGTGTCGGCCAGTAATAAAGTTCAATCGGCTTCGTCTGGTTTTTAGGCTCGGCACTCATAGAGATCAGCTCCTGACTAGAACGCCGTACACCCATCGGCGTACAAAACGCGCTCCAACACTTTAAAATGAGAGCATAATTTCAAGTTAAACTGTTTCAGGTTTAAGAAATTATACTCCGGTGAAACCGGTAAGGACAAACATCATGATTATATGCGTGATTGTCCGGTTGCAAACAATATATAGTCATGACTACAGATTAGGCAATCCATAAAACCAAATTTCGTTTCACGTTGAAAAATATATGCTTAATGCAATTTCAGGAATTTGAACGCCCGATGAACGCCCCTCTCAGAAAGAGTTCAGCCCGCCGCCGTTAGATTACGGATAACAGGATCATTCCTGACCAGATCGTGTCGCACATCATCATATCCGCAGCGACATGTTCGACCAAAAGGGGGCCAAGCGATGTTGTATCACCGGTTTACCATTATCAGCCTGTTCGCACTCGGCACGGTATTTCTCAGCCTGCTGCTGATGAATGAAAATCATGCAAACCGCGCCGGTCATATGGCTCAGGCATTGTCATATTCTTTCCTGCAAACAGAAACCTCCCGCCCTGCACAGGCAGCAACAATCACAAAATCACAGGTAAAGGAGATGCTGCCATGATGTCCGCGAATTTTCTCAGCACTCTGACCGACACATGTTATCTCGCCATGCGCATTGCAGTGTTCAGCCTGCTCTTTGTAGCGCCGGTTGCTGCTTTTACCGGCATTGCCGCCAATACCGGCGGAAAAGTTACCGCAACCGGTCTTGTTCTTGTGGTCAGCTTGCAGAAATAACGCCCCGTTTAACCATTCTGCAAAACCGGAGGCGCAGCGCAAAGCTTGCCATATAAACTGTAAGAATTCCGGCTTATAGTAGCGCATGAGCAAAAGAATCGACACTTTTTCCGGCAATCCTGTTTCAGATCTGATTTCTGCGGGCATAGCCACACCGGAGCCAGTCGCTCCTCAATCATTTACTGATGCCCGCGCTGCGGTTGACGCATTGCGTGCTCTCTATGACCGGAATACTGCCTTTCTGCGCGACGCCTTTCATAAGGTTGCCAAAGGCGAAGTTGCACCGCAGCGTTTCCGCGCGTTCTACCCTGAGCTTTGCTTTTCAACGGCCAGTTTCGCCCATGTGGATACGCGTCTGGCCTATGGCCATGTCAGCCTGCCGGGTGAATATGCCACCACGCTGACCCGTCCCGATCTTTTCGACAGTTACCTGATGGAGCAAATCCGTCTGCTGATTAAAAATCACGGTGTTCCGGTGACTGTTCAGGAATCCACCACGCCGATCCCGCTGCATTTTGCCTTTTTGGAAGGCACCTATGTGGAATCTTCCGTCTCCGATGCTTTCAAATATCCTCTGCGTGATATGTTTGATGTGCCGGATCTCGGCAATACCGATGACAGTATTGCTAATGGTGATACCGAGTTCCAGACTTTGGAAATCATGCCGCTGGCACCATTTACCGGTCAGCGCGTGGATTATTCTTTGCAGCGCCTGTCGCATTACACCGCAACCAGCCCGTCGCATTTCCAGAACTATGTGCTTTTCACAAACTACCAGTTCTATATGGATGAGTTCTGCACCTATGCCCGTAAATTAATGGCAGAGGGCGGCGGCGGTTTCACCAAATTTGTTGAACCAGGCAATCTTGTCACTTTTGCCGGTAACAGCTCGCCTTCACAGGGGGCAGAGCCTGCGCGTCTGCCGCAAATGCCGGCCTATCATCTGGTCAAGCCGGATGGTTCAGGCATTACAATGGTCAATATCGGTGTCGGCCCCTCCAATGCCAAAACCATTACCGATCATATTGCTGTACTGCGCCCGCATGCATGGCTGATGCTTGGTCACTGCGCCGGTTTGCGCAACAGCCAGCAGCTCGGCGACTATGTGCTTGCCCATGCCTATGTGCGTGAGGATCACGTTCTTGATGATGATCTGCCGATCTGGGTGCCGATCCCTGCTCTGGCCGAAATTCAGGTGGCTCTCGAAGATGCGGTTGAGGAAATCACCGGTCTTGAAGGCTATGAGCTGAAACGCATCATGCGTACCGGCACCGTTGCCACGATTGACAACCGCAACTGGGAATTGCGTGACCAGCGCGGTCCAGTGCAGCGGCTTTCCCAATCCCGTGCTGTGGCTCTGGATATGGAATCGGCCACGATTGCGGCCAATGGTTTCCGCTTCCGCGTGCCATACGGTACTTTGCTCTGCGTGTCTGACAAACCGCTGCATGGCGAGCTGAAATTACCGGGCATGGCGACCGACTTCTACAAAAAACAGGTTGCACAGCATTTGCAGATCGGCATCCGCGCCATGGAAAAAATCGCTGCCATGCCGCAAGACCGACTGCATTCACGAAAACTACGCAGCTTCTTCGAGACTGCATTCCAGTAAACGCTTCAATCAACACTGCTCTGCAAGACTATTTGCAGAGCAGTGCGCCTTGATAAAGCTGCTTTTCACAGCCAACAGTGCTGTCATACTTGTTTCTCTTGCTCTGTGGTCTCTATGTCCGGCGAAAAACCAACTCCTGCTTCAAAACGCACATCTCCCCTGCTCTTTGCACTGCTGATCTTCTTAGTTCTGCTCTCGGTTCCGCTGGTGCTGGGTTTCTTTGGCCGTGTGCATCCGGCGCTGGACAGTTTTGCGCATTTTCGCGCTCATATTGCAGCAATCATGGCTCTTGGCGGGATTATTCTGCTTTTCACCAGCCTGCGCCGTGAAGCGGCAATGGTGACACTGCTCGGCCTCAGCGCTTTTTCAACAACGGTGAACTGGGCAGGCTCATCACAACCGGCAACAGCACAAGACGGAAATGTTACCTACCGGTTGATGCAGATTAATCTGCTGCAAAATAATGATGATCCGAAAGCCCTGTTGCAGGCTGTGGCGCGCTACAAGCCGGATATTATCACCTATCAGGAAGGTTCTGAGCAGTGGCAGCCATGGCTTAAAATACTGGAAGGCAACTATCCTTACCGTCACCAATGCGGCACATTGCCGAAAAGATGGGGCGTCGGTATTCTCTCGCGCCGTCCTTTCGCTGATTTCGGTTCTCCGGTCTGCACCGGTGACGGCGTATTGGCCACAGCTCTTGTTAATCTTGGCGGCACCAATGTACTGATCTCGTCATTGCATCAGTCATGGCCGTGGCCTTTTAAACAGGTACAGCAGTTTGAAATGCTGCGCCCTGCATTGGAGCCGATGGCCAATCCTCACGGTATTCCGGTGATTATAGCCGGTGATTTCAATGCTGCCCCGTGGAGTTACAATCTGCGCCAATATGAAATGCTCACCGAGACCAAACGCATTGCCGGTGCAGGTGCAACATGGCTGACAACCCGTCTGCCGGATAGTCTGCGCCACTGGATCGGCTTGCCGATCGATCATATTCTCATCAATGAGACTGTGACACTGCATAATATCCGCACCGGTGAATCGCTCGGCTCAGATCATTTTCCGTTGCTGCTGGAGTTTTCAGTTCCGACTTCAGTTTCCGAACCGGCGGAAGACAATCCGCAGACTACGCCGGAAGCCGTCCGCATCTGACACTGATTTTTCAATAAAAAACGGCGCCCCGAAAGGCGCCGTTTTTTTTATTAATATTACATGTTTGCGTATCCCAAAAAGTGGGAACCGGTTTTTGGACAAGATACGCGTCCAAGATGCAAATATTACATATTTGCGTAAACCGGTCCTTCGCCGACGCTTTTGTTAGCGGCGGTCGAGACGGACACGGCCTCAAATGCCAACATTACATGTTGGCATAGACCGGTCCTTCGCCGCCTTGTGGCGTAACCCAGTTAATATTCTGGTTCGGGTCTTTGATGTCACAGGTTTTGCAATGCACGCAGTTCTGCGCATTGATGACGTAAGTTTCCTTACCGTCCTTCTCAACCCATTCATAAACACCCGCAGGGCAGTAGCGTGTTGAAGGCCCCGCAAACACATCATGTTCGGATTTCAGCTGCAGTTCCAGATTTTTGACCTGCAAGTGAACCGGCTGATCTTCTTCATGGTTGGTGCTCGACAGGAACACTGACGACAGACGGTCAAAGCTCACCACACCATCAGGCTTCGGATAGCTGATAGGCTTGTGTTTAGCCGCCGGTTCCAGCGCCGCCGCATCAGTCTTACCGTGCTTGAGCGTACCAAAGAAAGAGAAGCCGAACAGCTGGTTTGTCCACATATCCAGACCGCCCAGCGCCACACCAATAATGGTGCCGAATTTCGACCACAGCGGTTTGACATTGCGAACGCGCTTCAGGTCTTTGCCGATAGCACTGTCACGCCATTCATTTTCGATACCGATAACTTCATCATTCGCACGACCGGCGGCAATGGCTTCCGCAACCTTATCCGCCGCAAGAATTCCCGACAGCACCGCATTATGCGAGCCTTTGATACGCGGCACATTCACAAAACCAGCCGCACAACCGATCAGCGCACCGCCGGGGAATGTCAGCTTCGGCACAGACTGCCAGCCGCCTTCAGTAATCGCGCGCGCGCCATAGGAGATGCGTTTGGCACCTTCAAAGGTCGGACGGATCGTCGGATGTGTCTTGTAACGCTGAAACTCTTCAAACGGAGACAGATACGGGTTCTTGTAGTTGAGATGCACCACAAAACCGACAGCCACCAGATTGTCTTCCAGATGGTAAAGGAAGGAACCGCCACCAGTTTTCAGATCCAGCGGCCAGCCGAAAGAGTGCTGCACCAGACCCGGCTTGCTCTTCGACGGATCAATCTGCCAGAGTTCTTTCAGGCCGATACCGAATTTGGCCGGTTCGCGCCCTTCATCCAACTTGTATTTTGCAATCACCTGCTTGGAGAGAGAGCCGCGTGCACCTTCGGCAAACAGCACATATTTACCATGCAGTTCCATGCCGCGTGTGTAATTCGGCCCCGGCTCGCCATTGCGTTCCACGCCCATATCACCGGTCGCGACGCCGGTTACAGCACCGGCATCATTATAAAGCACTTCGGCAGCGGCAAAGCCCGGATAGATTTCCACGCCGAGATTTTCCGCATGGGTACCCAGCCAGCGCGCCACATTGCCCAGCGACACAATATAATTGCCATGATTATTCATCAGCGGCGGCATTGCGAAATTCGGCAATCTTACAGAGCCCGCAGGCCCGAGCACCAGAAACTGGTCATCCGTAACCGGAGTTTTGAAAGGATGATCGCTTTCCTCGCGCCAGTCAGGCAGCAGCTTGTCGATACCAACCGGATCAACAACAGCGCCGGACAGAATATGCGCACCGACTTCCCCGCCCTTTTCCAGAACCACGACGGAGAGTTCCGGATTATTCTGTTTCAAACGGATCGCCGCAGCAAGACCGGCAGGGCCTGCGCCGACGATCACAACGTCGAACTCCATACTTTCCCGTTCAGGAAGTTCGTGTTCGTTGTTCATTTATACCTCCATAGCATCGGGCGCAGCTTGGGTTCCCGTTTTTTATAAACCAGAGCGTATCGTGTTCATCACATCCGCTGCGCTCGTTCTATTCTTTTAATTGCCGCATTATCGTGCTGATCAAAGGACGATGAAATGCTTCATCTCCACCTGATACAGAGTTGTAACACAGTTCAAATGCGTCCTATTGTCCAAAATCGCCTCAGATCATGACGTTTGTTCACTAACAGATCACTATAATATTGACGTTTACGTCAATGTAAATGGTTTTTAAACAGGCATGCCCGAAAGCCCTTGCCAAAGCTTCTGCAATTTGCGACCTCAGAACTGTAAACAAGCCTAAAACCGGAACAATCGTGTGTCAGACACTGCAATCACAGCCAATTGGGAAGATCTGATTCGCTTCTATGCGGAAGCCGGAGTGGATTCCGCGCTGAGTGATGCACCAATTGACCGTTTTGCAGAGGCTGCAACACTGGCAGCTGCACAGCCGAAACGCACAGCCCAGCCTGATAATTCTATGCGCAATGCCACACCTGCACAGGCAGGTGGCGTACAGTCTCAGGCGCGCAGTGATGCACCGCAGACAAACCGCACACAGCAAAAGCCGCAAACCTCTATCCCTGCACAGACTGCTATTGCACCGGAAGTTTTGCTGGAAGATGCCCGCAAGCTTGCCCGCAGCGCCGCCAGCCTTAATGACCTGCAACAAGCAATGGCCGGTTTTGACGGCTGCCGCCTGAAATTCACCGCCAAGAATATCTGCTTTGCAGACGGTACGGCAGATGCAGAACTGATGGTGATCGGTGATACGCCGGGGCGTGATGATGATCTGGAAGGTATTCCATTCTCCGGCCCTGCGGGGCAGATGCTCAACCGCATCCTTGCAGCTATTAATCTGACACGCGAGCAAGCCTATCTGGCCAATACATTGCCATGGCGCCCGCCAGGCAATCGCCCTGCGACACCGCTGGAAGTGGACTTATGCCGCCCGTTTCTTGACCGGCAGATTGAACTGGTTGCACCTAAAGTGATTGTTGCACTGGGTGACCCTGCTGCCAAAGCCCTGACCGGCTCCCGTGAGCCGATTTATAAATTGCGCGGTAACTGGCACAGTCTCACGACTGCCGGAGAGCAAAGCGTAGCGATTATGCCGAGCCTGCATCCGGATTATTTGCTGCGCACACCGGCTCAAAAACGCTTTGCATGGGAAGACTGGCTGATGGTCAAAATGCGTCTGGCCGAGAGTGCCGCCTGACTAGAGTATTTCACAGTCAAGTTGGATCAACTTGACGCCCGTGATAATGCGACCAAATAAAGAATCTAGAGCGAGCGCTATAATCCAGTCTGGACGCAAACCGCTCTAGCTGCATCACCAGTTTAAATGCGACATAAACATCCGTGAAAAAGAATTTCATTCCCGACTAAAAATGCCAGTATCCCTGTATTGTTTTTTACAATAAAGCGTCGCTGAATATTTTCGCATTTACGATAGCCTGCTCTTTCAGGTTCAGTGTCCGGATAAATCCATGCCAGCTCAGTTGTTGCCGATTACAGCGCTTCTTTTCAGTACGCTTCTGATGCTTATGGCCGGTGGTCTGGCAGGTCTGCTGCTGCCGATCCGCGCCGGTATGGAAGGCTGGTCAACCATTACAATCGGCTGGATGGGGACATTCTATTCCCTCGCCTTTACAGCGGGCTGTCTGGTGGTGCCGATCTTCGTGCGCAATGTCGGCCATGTTCGCGTCTTCACTGTTTTGCTGACCATTCTCGGCATGTCGCTTCTGCTGCACTCGCTGATTATTGACCCGATCGCATGGATGGCCTTTCGCGGACTGGCGGGTTTCTCGCTGGCCGGTGGTTATATGGTGGTGGAAAGCTGGCTGAATGAGCGCGTCAATAATGACAGCCGCGGCATGATCTTTTCTGTCTATATGATCACCACCATGATCGGCACCATGTCCGGTCAATATATTCTACCTTTTGGCGATCCTTCAACGCAGACCCTGTTTATCATCTGCACCCTGATTTACAGTTTCGCTCTGATCCCCACCGCCCTGTCGCGCGCGGAATCGCCGAAGCCGCTGACACAGGTTTCGCTTGATATTAAAGGCCTGTATAAGCGCTCTCCCGCAGCTGTTATCGGCTCCCTCGTGTCCGGCATTATTGCCGGTGCGTGGAATATTCTGGCGCCGATTTACGGCCAGATGAATGGTCTCGATAATTTAAGTATCGCAACAATGCTGGTTACAGCGATGATCGGCGGTGCGATTTTTCAGTATCCGCTGGGGCGTTTTTCGGATTTTGTCGACCGCCGTTATGTCATGGTGCTGAGCGGTATTATCGGCGTTATTCTGTCTCTGGTGCTGATGCTGTTTTCACCGGCAGACGGCCTGAGCGGCTATATGGTCATTTTCCTGATGGGGGCGGTGTTGTTTCCGATTTACAGCCTCAATGTCGCTCATGCCAATGACTATGCGGAAGCCAATGAATTCGTTAAAATTTCCGGCGGCTTGCTGATTGTCTACGGCATCGGCAATGTGATCGGCCCGCAGATTGCCGCGCGGATGATGGAGAGCTTCGGCAAGACCGGTATGCCGGTAACGCTGATTATCTGTTTTGCCGCCTATGGGCTGCATGCTTTATGGCGTATCAGCCTGCGCGAACGCCCTGCCATCAGCGATCAGAAAACCGAGTTCAAATATCAGGCGACCAAGAATATCAATACGCCTGAAAGCTATCAGATGGATCCGCGCAGCGATGTGCTGGAGGAAGAAACAGAAGAAACCCCGGCAGAAAACAGTTCAACTGAAAACATCAAGGATTAGAGCGTCGGGCGCCCCGTTGGGCGCACAAAGGTCGCTCTAACACTTTAAAAGTAGAGCATAATTTTACCTTAAACTGATCCAAATTTAAGGAATTATGCTCTAAGTTTTTCAGTTCCTTCTCAGTTTTCTGCCTGACAATTTATGCTCGCGGAAAATGATGAAAATACCCGCGCCAATCACAATTGTGCTGCCGATCAGCATCGGCAGTGTCGGCACATCGCCAAAAACCACATAACCGATACCAAGTCCCAGTAGCATGGATGTATATTCAAACGGAGCGATGGTGGACATATCCGCGTGGCGATAACATTCGGTCAGGAAAATCTGCGCGATGCCGCCTGCAAAGCCCGCTGCAATCAGCAGCGCCAGCTGCCACCATTGCGGCACGACCCAGCCGAAAGGCATTGTAAATAATGCAATTACCGTTGAGGTGATCGAGAAATAGATCACAATCGTTGCGGTACGCTCACGCTTCACCAGTTTGCGCACCAGCATCATGGCAACGGCCGATGACAAAGCCCCGATCAGCGCAAAGACCGCACCGACTGCCTCGCCATGGCTCACACCACCGCCGGAAAACAGGCTGAGACGCGGCCAGACAATAATCAGCACACCGACAAAGCCGATCAGCACCGCGCTCCAGCGATAAATACGCACCTGTTCCTTCAGGAAGATTGCACTCAGCACCACGATCATCAGCGGGGATGCATAATTAATGGCAATGCTTTCCGGCAGAGGCAGCAAGGTCAGCGCATAGAACCCGCTGAGCATGGACATAACTCCGACAAGCCCGCGCCAGATATGGCCGAAGATATCCGAGGTCTGCATCGCGCCCTGCAGCTGATGCGTATAGGCCAGATAAATCACAACCGGAAAAATCGCAAAGAACGAGCGGAAGAATACCAGTTCTCCCGCCGGTATGCCTTCTGCGGATTTCAGCAGTGTCGACATCAGCACAAAAATGAAGACAGATGTAACTTTGCAGGCAATACCAAGCAATGGTCTTGGTTCATCTGCAGCGGCGGGTGTATCTGCCAAAGGCAGATGGCGCTCAGGGGCATTCACAATGAAAATTCCTTAACTGCCGCCAATATAGTACGGCAGACTCCCTCTTTTATATGCAAACACCATAGCTGGTTGAGGCCGGTTTTCCAGCACTATTTGTAGAACTTTCGGGAAATTCCAAAAACTTTATCAGCCCTGCAAGCCATGCTGGTTGTGCTGACGAAACGGGCGCTTCATATTATCATTTGAAACAATCAGAGGAATTTCTCGTCACAGGCGGTTTCACCCGTCCACGAAATGTTTTAGCTTCATATCCATATGTTTTAAGTCAGTTCAGGAGCAGTTATGCGTACCGATACAGGTCATGTCTTTCGCCTCGAAGATTACCGCCCGTCAGATTATCTGATACGCAAAACCGAGCTGGATTTTCAGCTTGATCCGGAAAAAACCATTGTCACAGCCCGCCTGACCATTGAGCGCCGCGACGGTGTTTCCCTTACCGCGCCGCTGATACTGGACGGCGATGAGCTGGAACTGGTGAGCCTGCAGATCAATGACAAGACGGTCAGTGATTATATCGCAACGCCGGACCTGCTCACCATCCGCTCCCTGCCGCAACAGAGCACATTCACGCTGGAGATTGTGACAAGGATTAACCCGACAACCAACCGGCAGCTGATGGGGCTTTATCGTTCCAGCAATGTCTATACGACCCAATGTGAAGCGGAAGGCTTTCGCCGTATAACCTATTTCCCCGACCGGCCGGATGTTCTCTCGGTCTATACGGTTCGTCTTGAGGCAGACAAACAGGTTGCGCCAATTCTGCTCTCCAACGGCAATCTTGAAGCAAGCGGCGATCTCGCCAATGGCCGTCATTATGCGCTGTGGCATGACCCGCACCCCAAGCCGTCATATCTTTTTGCGCTGGTTGCCGGTGATCTCGGTTCGATCAGCGATCAGTTCACCACGCTTAACGGCAGGCAAGTCGCGCTGAATATCTATGTCGAGCACGGCAATGAAGACCGTGCGACCTATGCAATGGATGCACTGAAACGCTCCATGCGCTGGGATGAAGAAGTCTATGGCCGCGAATATGATCTCGATATTTTCAACATTGTTGCCGTCTCCGATTTCAATATGGGCGCGATGGAGAATAAAGGGCTGAATATCTTTAACGATAAATATGTTCTCGCTGATCCGCAGACGGCCACTGATATGGATTATGCCGGTATCGAAGCGGTGATTGCTCATGAATATTTCCACAACTGGACGGGCAACCGCATTACCTGCCGTGACTGGTTTCAGCTTTGCCTGAAAGAAGGCCTGACCGTTTATCGCGACCACGAATTTTCCAGCGATATGCGTTCGCGTGCTGTTCATCGTATTGACGAGGTGAAAATCCTAAAAGCACAGCAATTTCCGGAAGATGGTGGTCCGCTGGCGCATCCGGTACGTCCGAAAGAATATCGCGAGATCAATAATTTCTACACGGCGACGGTCTATGAAAAAGGCAGTGAACTGATCCGTATGTTGCGCACCATTATTGGTGATGCATCTTTCTATAAAGGTCTTGATCTCTATTTCAGCCGTCATGATGGTGAAGCCGCGACGATTGAGGATTTCATAAAATGTTTTGAGGATGTGACCGGTCGCTCCCTCGCCCATTTTGCGCTGTGGTACGATCAGGCAGGCACACCGCTTGTGACTGTCAGCAGTGAATATGATGCCGCAAGCCGGAGCCTGCGCCTCACATTGGGGCAAAAGACGGATCCGACACCGGGCCAGAGCCATAAGCAGCCTATGCATATTCCGGTCAAATTCGGGCTGATCGGTGCCGATGGCAAAGATATTGCTGTTTCTTCCCATGAGGGTGCAGGACTTGAAGGCGATGTCCTGCATCTGCGGGAAGCATCACAAAGCTGGACATTCCACAATATTGCTGAAAAGCCGGTTCTCTCGCTGTTGCGCGGTTTCTCAGCGCCGGTGCATCTCAGCCAGCAACTGAGCCGTGAGGAGCAGCTGTTTCTTGCCCGTCATGACAGTGATGCTTTTGGCCGCTGGCAGGTCATTCATCAGCTGATGAGCACTGCCATTATGAGCAATGTTGAAAAACTGCGGCTGCAGGAGCCGGTCGCATTTGATCCGGCACTGGCAGAATTATTGGCTGAACTGGTGCAGGATGAGACACTGGATCACGCTTTCCGTGCGCTGTGCCTCTCACTGCCTGAAGAGGCTGATATTGCCCGCGAGCTTGGCAGCAATATTGATCCTGACCTGATCCGCAGCAGCAGAGAAGCACTGCTCTCCGTGATTGCCGCGCAGAATGCTGCGCTGTTCGCCAAAACCTATGCGAGCCTGCAAGACAAAGCAGCTTTCACACCGGATGCGGAAGGTGCAGGAAAACGCGCGCTCAAAGCAGTCTTGCTAAGCTATCTTGCAGCCTCGGATAACGACCCTGCGCGTGTCTATGCCCAGTTCACTGACGCTGACAATATGACAGACAAGATTGCAGCTCTGACCTTGCTGGTGCATCGCTTTTACGGTCATGACAATGCGACACAGGCCTTGGCACAGTTTGAAAAAGACTATGGCAATGTACCGCTGGCAATGGACAAGTGGTTTGGTGTGCAGGCGCGCCGCCCTGCTCCTGATGCGCTGGAAACTGTGCAGCAACTGATGCAGCATCCGCTGTTCTCGCTCGACAATCCGAACAGAACACGCGCTTTGCTTGGTGCCTTTGCAGCAGGCAATCCGACCGGCTTCAACCGGCCGGACGGCAAAACCTATGCGTTTTTCACCAATCTGATCCTGACAATTGACCGCGAAAATCCGCAATTGGCATCGCGCCTGCTGACCAGCCTGCGCTCATGGAAAACGCTGGAACCGGCACGCCGCGAGCATCTGAAAACAGCACTGGAAACCATCGCTCAGGCTGAAAACCTCTCAGCTGATGTGCGTGATATTACAGAACGCATGCTGGCCTGATAAAATAAGAGTGCGGAAGCTCATCAGAACTTCCGCACCCGTCTTCTGCATTTCAGGAAACGCTTTAAAAAGAACACAATGTTTTACGATAAAGACTGAACGGCAGTGTATTTCTGAATCAAATCAGAATCATGCAGCACTGACCTCATGTGTCACCTTCCGAAAACTGATCGAATCACCTTCGAATCGGCGCAGGTTTTTTATTAATTATTAATTAAAAGCACTGGACACAGCGAATCACATTTGATTCATTAGGGTTATTCGGATTTCTCACCCCGAATCACTTCAAAAGCAACCACTCAGATGAGGGGCCACAGGATGGCAAATACCGACGCGTACCGCGCGCCGAATGGTGTCCGTTACACCTCAGAAAGACAAAGCCAGCGCAAGCGTTTCAAGCTTTCCGGCTATGTTTATCTGTTGTCGGGCCCTGCCTACCGTAAGCTCCTTTCCCTCGAGCCGTTGCTGCGCCGCGTCGTGCCGGTGCTGATTATTGCTTTTCTGATTATTCTCGCCGGTGCGCGCATGTTGTCGCTGCTCAATCAGCGTGACGAGATCGAAAGCGATGCCCGCCACCAAATGGCGCTGACTGCCGCGCATGTCGCTTCGAAGCTGCAAAAACAGATTGAATCTGTACCGCCTGCGGACAGCGACGGTGACTATAGTTCCATCCAGAATTTACTGGTTGAACTGCGTTCGCAGGGCTTGATTAATGCAGGTCTTGAACTTGCCATTCTCGATGAAAACTCAAAGATCGTTGCCGCTCTGAGCGGCCGTCAATTGCTCGGCATTCAGGCCGAGACGCTGTTCACCGAAGCACAGCCGCTCTTGATGTTTGGCAGCCGCGCCGGTGTGTTGCCTGTAAAATATCGCAGTGAAGCTGCTTTTGCAGCCGCTGAAAAAGTTGAACCGCAGAATGTGCAGGCTGCTGCGGCCGGTGCCTTTTCTGTTCTGACTTTCAATACTGAAAAAGCAATTTTTAAAGACTGGCGACAGGTTCTCTCGCTGAATATTACGCTGTTCGCTGCGACCGCTGGTGTGCTGCTGGCTATTCTTTACGCTTATTTCTCTCAGGCAGCGCGTGCCCGCGATGCCGATGATTTCTCCCATCAGATCCAGAAGCGGATTGATCTGGCACTGGCGCGCGGTCGTTGCGGCCTCTGGGACTGGGATATGGCGCGCGGACGCATGTACTGGTCGCGCTCGATGTATGAAATGCTCGGCTATGAAGCGGTAGACAGTGTGCTGTCCTTTGGCGATGTAGCCGCGATTGTTAATCCGGTGGATGGTGATCTCTACGAAATCGCCACGCAGGTTATGTCCGGCGAATTGCGTCAGGTCGATAAAGTGCTGCGTATGCGCCATGCCGACGGCTACTGGGTGTGGATGCGCGTACGTGCGGAAATCGCCAATGAAGGTGATGTGTATCTGGTTGGTATTGCTTTTGACGTCAGCGAACAGCACCGCTTTGCGCAGGCGACAGCAGAAGCCGATCTGCGCATCCGTGAGGCGATTGAAAGCATTTCCGAGGCTTTCGTTCTCTGGGATGCCGAGAGCCGTCTGGTTATGTCCAACGGCAAGTATAATGAATATGCAGGCCTGCCTGCCACAGCACTGAAAGCCGGTGTAACGCGCGAAGATATTCAGCCGCTGCTGCGCCCTGCCGCTTTTGAACGCCGCATGGCCAATGAAAATGACCGCAGCGGTGCGCAAACTTTCGAGCGCCAGCTTGGCGACGGCCGCTGGCTGCAGGTCAACGAACGCCGCACACAGGACGGTGGCTTGGTTTCGGTTGGTACAGATATTACCCAGCTCAAGCTGCATCAGGAACGTCTGGTGGATAGTGAACGCCGTCTGATGGCGACCATTCAGGATCTGAGCCTTGCCCGTAAAGCGGAGAAAGACCGCGTGCGCGAGCTGTCAGAACTGGCCTCCAAATATGCGACAGAAAAGGAACGTGCGGAAAGCGCTAACCGTGCCAAGTCTGAATTTCTTGCCAATATGTCCCATGAATTGCGCACGCCGCTCAATGCGATTATCGGCTTCTCTGAAATGATCTCGGCAGGCACATTCGGCCCGCTCGGTTCCGAGCGTTATGCGGAATATATTCACGACATTCATACCAGCGGCAATTATCTGCTCAATGTTATCAATGACATTCTCGATATGTCGAAGATTGAAGCCGGTCATTTCTCTCTGGATCGCGAAGAGATCGATCTTTATCCGCTGATTGAAGAAACCGTGCGCGTGATCTCTCTGCAGGCAGAACAGAAGCATATTGCCGTTGAAACCAGCATTGCCGACACGATTACCGCCAGCGCTGACCGCCGTGCGATCAAGCAGGTGCTGATTAATCTTCTGTCCAATGCGGTGAAATTCACCGGTGACGGTGGTCGTATTCTGGTGCGTGCCCGCAAGACCAATGGTGCGCTGATCCTCACCATCAAAGATACCGGTTGCGGTATTCCGCGTGATGCGCTGAAGAAGCTCGGCCATCCGTTTGAACAGGTGGAAAACCAGTTCACCAAGACCCATACGGGCTCCGGTCTGGGACTTGCTATCTCGCGCTCATTGGCTGAGTTGCATAATGGTGCCCTGCGAATCTGCTCAACCGAAGGGGTGGGCACCATTGTTTCCGTGCGTATTCCTGACCGCGTTGTGCCTGCCGGTACAAACCAGATCAGCAATGATGTTGCCGCGTGAGATCAGCCTTTAAGCAATTGTTTAAAGGCTTTTGACACGGTATCTGTCGTCTGATCCAGCTGATGTTCGACATGGGCAATATCCGGCAATTCAGCAGCGCGGCACAGCAATTCCAGCAAGCCCGGCAGATAATCCTCCCGCCCCGTATTATCATCCACACACAGTCGAATGATCTGCGTGAGATTGCTGTAGAAATGATGGGCTGTGGCCAGTTCCTCGGCCAGTGCAGGACTGGAAAAATCCGGTCTCAGATGACGCAAGTTTAGCTCTGTGGAAGTGTGACGGATATCAGTTGCGACCTGCCCTGTGAGTACTGCAAACTGCGCGATAAATTCCAGATCAATCAAACCGCCGGAACGCAATTTCAGGTCCCAATTGTCACGCGGCGGTTTTTCGCTGGCAATCAACGCACGCATATCGGTCATTTCCTTAGCGGTCTTTTTCACCTCTGAAGGAATGGCGAGAATAGCATCGACCTCCGCATCAATCTCGTCGCGGAAGGACTGGTCACCGGCAATAGCACGGGCGCGGGTCAGCGCCATATGTTCCCATACCCATGCATCATTGCGCTGATATTTACCGAAAGCCTCGATATGGGTTGCCACCGGCCCTTTATTGCCGCTTGGGCGCAGACGCATATCCACTTCATAAAGCACGCCCTCGGCCATAGGTGCGGACAATGCCGCGATCAGGCGCTGTGTCAGACGGATATAATATTGCGATGCGGCAAGCTGCTTCTCACCGTCCGAATAGTCAGCATCCGCATCATGGTCATAGAGCAGGATGATATCAATATCAGAACCGGCGGTGAGTTCGCGGCTTCCCAGTTTTCCCATCGCCAGCACTGCAATACGCCCACCGGCAATCTGGCCATGGCGGATGGTGAATTCTTTCATCACCGCACTCAACGCACGGTCGATCATCAGCTCGGCCAGATCAGAGAAAGCCCTGCCTGCACGTACACCGTCAATCGCACCGGTCAGCAAGCGAATGCCGATCAGAAACCGCTGTTCGGCTGCAAAGATGCGCAAACGATCGAGCGTTTCTTCATAAGGTTCATCATGGGTGAGGAATGTATCCAACCGCTCCTCGAGATAGCTGCGTGTTGGCAGTTCCGAGAAAATACGCGGATCGAGCATACCGTCAAAGACATGCGGCTTACGGGTGATAATTTCGGCCAGACGCGGTGCCGCGCTCATCACCAAAACCAACAGGTTGAGCAATGCCGGATTGGATTGCAGCAGGCTGAAAAGTTGAATACCGGATGGCAGACCTTGCAGAAAACCGTCAAAACGCAGCAAAGCATCATCGGCACGTTCGGTTGCCGCGAAGGCATTCAGCAAGGCGGGTGTGAGTTCGGTTAAGCGTTCACGCGCTTCTGCCGTTTGCGTTGCGCGGTAACGGCCAAAATGCCATGTGCGGATAATCCGGCAAATATCACTCGGGCGTTCAAAACCAAGCTGTGACAGGGTTTGCAGCGTATCAGGGTCATCCGTCTCGCCGGTAAAGACCAGATTGCCGCCACTGCTGCCAAGTTCCGGCGCTTGCTCAAACAATGCCGCATAATGTTTTTCAACAGTGCGCAAAACGGCCAGAAACTCCGCTGTGAAGCATTCATTATCCGGATAGCCCATCATCGAAGCGATGTGGCTGAAACCTTCATCATCCTCCGGCAGAATATGCGTCTGTTCATCAGCCACCATCTGAATACGGTGCTCAACATTGCGCAGAAACTGATAATTGCGGCTCAGCTGATCGCGCGCATTTTCACCCACCCAGCCACGCTCGTAGAGCTTGGTCAGCATCGCCAGCGTTTTCGAGCCGCGCAATTCAGGAAAGCGCCCGCCTGCAATCAGCTGCTGGGTCTGCACGAAAAATTCGATCTCGCGGATGCCGCCGCGCCCGAGTTTCACATTATGGCCGCGCACAGCAATATCGCCATGGCCGCGATGCGCATGGATTTGACGCTTGATCGAATGAATATCGGCAATCGCCGCATAATCGAGATATTTGCGCCAGACATAGGGCGCGAGTTCTTTGATAAATTGCTCGCCCGACGTGATATCACCGGCGACAGGGCGCGCTTTAATCATCGCCGCGCGTTCCCAGTTCTGCCCGCGCCCCTCATAATAATGCAGTGCTGCACTCACCGGAATAGCCAGCGGCGTTGCCCCCGGATCAGGGCGCAGACGCAAATCCACACGGAAGACATAGCCGTCCGCCGTTCTGTCCTGCAAAATCTTGACCAGCCGCCGCGCCATGCGTGAGAACAGATCAACACATTCGTAAGGGTCGGTAATGGCCGGACGATCACTGTCGATAAAAATAATCAAATCAATATCGGAAGAATAATTCAGCTCTCTTGCGCCGAACTTACCCATACCAAGCACAATCAGCCCGCTGTCTTTTTCAGGATCGTTACGATCCGGCAAAGCCAGCTTGCCTTTTGCATCGCTTTCAAGAAGCAGAAACTGTACGGCAGCACGCAGGCTTGCCTCTGCGAGATCACTCAGGCGATCGGTGGTTTGCATCACATCGGCAAAACCTGCCAGATCATCGAGCGCAATCAGCACATGAGCGGTTTTCTTGAGACGGCGCAGTTCCGTCATCAAGCGATTTTCCGTCATTTCCGGATCAATACCCAGAGCAGCAATCTGCTCCAATGCCTGTGCCAGCAGTACGTCGAGAGGCGCGGTAAACAGGCTTTCCAGAATTTCAGGACAGGTTTCTGTCACTTCCCTCAGGAAAGATGAGCAATCGAGAATTGCTGCTAAAAATCCGGTTTCATCTGCGGTTTTCAGATAGCGACTCAAAGCACTGCATCCGCGCTCCGCCGCCGCTCTTGTTAAATTTTGCAGGTAAATCTTTGCCTGTTGCGGATCGGGAACTGTCAGAGATTTCAGCGAACTATCAAAAAACAAAACACCGGTCATGCTGCAATTCCACCCCCAGAGCATTTCCCGTTTCAATTAAAACAGAAGAAATGCTCTGTCCCTTTGTTGCCGCGCATCTTATTCCGAAAACCGCTTCACACTTTTCGGGATGCGCTACAGATTCATACCTGACTACTGTTTTGTCTCAGGCAGGGCAGGAAAAGCAAGAACAACCCGCAATCCCGGTGAATTATCTTCCAGCATCAAACTGCCGCCATGCAGTTTCATCACCGCTTTTGCCAGACTGAGACCAAGACCGGAGCCCGGTTGCGTGCGGCTTTCTTCAAGGCGCACAAAACGCTCTGTCGCCTGTTCGCGCATCGCTTCCGGAATACCCGCGCCCTGATCGGCAACGCTGATTAATATCTGATCGCCCTCTTGCTTCATCGCCACGGTGATCTTTGTCCGGTTTTCACCGCCCTCATCCGCGACCGGTGAATATTTGATCGCATTATCAATCAGATTGGAAATGGTCTGGCCAACCAGCTCACGATTAATCCGCAGGCTGATATCCGCACCGGCTTCAACAACAAGCTCCAGTCCTGCATCTTCCGCAACCGGCTCATAAAGCTCTGCCACATCATGCAGGATCGGATTGACCGGCAGCACTTCCATATTCTCTGATGAGTAACCTGCCTCAAGGCGCGAGATCATCAGGATCGCATTAAACGTGCGGATCAGCTGATCGGATTCGGCAATAATATCTTCGAGAGCCGCGCGATATTCCGTGTTGTCCTTCTGGCCTGAAAGTGTGGCTTCCGCCTTATTACGCAGTCTCGTCAGCGGCGTTTTCAGATCATGGGCGATATTGTCCGAGACATGTTTCAGCCCGTCATTCAGTTCTTCAATCCGCCCCAGCATGGCGTTCAGATTAATCGACAGCCGGTCAAATTCATCGCCTGAACCACTGACCGGCAGACGTTCACCCAGATCACCGGCCATAATGCGTTGTGAGGAACTCGACACCTGCTTGAGACGTAACAACGCCCTGCGACCGACAAAATACCAGATCAGGAAAGCGCCAATTCCCATGATGCCCAGCGCCAGCACCAAAGCACGGCGCATGATATCGCGGAATAGTTCCGGCTCACTCAGATCGCGGCCGATCAGAACACGCATACCATTCGGAATAGCGAAAACAATGGCAATTGCCTTGTGCTTCTCGGCATTGCCCTGTTCGCCATAGCGCATATAGGTGAATGGCCGGTCTGACATGCCGCTAATATCCAGCACGCCCGGCTCAAGGCTCTCCACATTGCCGGAGAGAATACGCCCTGCGGGATCAGAAATCAGATAAAGAAAAGCACCGGGCTGGCGGGAGCGCCGGTCAATCGTGCGCACCAGCAGCGGAATACCACCGCGCTCATAAGACTGCGTGACGCTTGTCACTTCATCGAGCAATGCTTTTTGTGTTTGCGCAGTCAGAAAATTGACCGACAGGTTGGTCATATAGAAAAACAGCGCCATCGCACTGAGCAGAAACAACAACAAATATAAAGCCGACAGCCGGACGGCTGTCGTGCTCAGCAAGGCGCCCAGCCGGTTCATCATTGGCTGTCCGCCACTTTGGATTTGGCTGCGGATGTTCCCGCCTTCAGCATATAACCGGCTCCGCGCACGGTATGCAGTAAAGGCTCGTCAAAATCTTTTTCGATTTTGGAGCGCAGGCGCGAAATATGAACATCGATCACATTGGTTTGCGGATCGAAGTGATAATCCCAGACATTTTCCAGCAGCATCGTGCGGGTTACAACCTGCCCCGCATGGCGCATCAGATATTCCAGCAGGCGAAATTCGCGCGGCTGTAAATTGATCTCGGTACCGGCACGGCGTGCCGTATGGGAAAGACGGTCGAGTTCCAGATCACCAACGCGGTAAACTGTGTCTGCCTCTTTCGGGCTGACACGGCGCTGCAAAACCTCAACCCGCGCCAGCAGCTCCGAGAATGCATAAGGCTTGGTGAGATAATCATCGCCGCCGGCACGCAGGCCTGTCACACGGTCATCCACCTGCCCCAGAGCTGAAAGAATGAGCGCCGGTGTGGTTTGTCCCTGTGCGCGTAATCCGGCAATGACAGAAAGCCCGTCACGCTTCGGCAGCATGCGATCAATAATCAGCACGTCATAATGATTATTCTCTGCCAGCGTATAGCCGGTTTCGCCATCACCGGCGACATCAGCAATATGTCCGGCTTCAGCAAATGCTTTTTCCAGATAACGTGCCGCTTCGCGGTCATCCTCAATAATCAAAATACGCATCAGCAACCCTCAAAGCAGAGTGTAAATGTTTGAAAAGGCGGCACTGTTTAAGCACCGCCTTTTCTTATTCCAACCTATCAGAACAAATCAGCCCTGATCAACCGGCAGAGCAACAAAGCTGTTCTGGCCATTACGCTGAACCTGCAGCAGAACTGCCTTGCGTCCGTTCTTCACAGCATCTTTAATCGCTGCGTTAATGTCAGATGCGGATTTCACATCCTTATTATTCACGGTCACAATTGTATCGCCTGCGCGCATACCCTTGTCAGCAGCATCGCTGTCAGGATCAACATCTGTTACAACAACGCCTTTGCCGCTGTCATCCGGTGTGACTGTGAGGCCGTAATCATCAAGGGTTTCACTCTCGCCCGAAGATGTAGCAGCGCTCTTGTCGCCCTGTTTCTGGTCATCCGGATAGGCTTTGATTTCAATGCTGACAGTCTCAGCCTTGCCCTTACGCCAGATCGTCAGGCTGGCTTTTTCGCCCGGATTGATCGCAGCAACTTTCTTAGCCAGATCACGCGGATCTTTCACGGTCTCATCATTCACTGCCGTAATCACATCACCGGCAACGATACCCGCTTTAGCGGCAGGACCATCAGCCTGTGGTTCGGCAACGATTGCGCCTTTATCCTCAGCAAGACCGAGCGAATCTGCGATTTCCTTGGTCACCGGCTGAATTTGCACACCGATCCAGCCGCGCTCAACCGAGCCCTTCTTAATCAGCTGATCCACAACCTTGCTTGCAGTGGATGCCGGAATCGCAAAGGCAATACCAACACTGCCGCCCGATGGCGAGAAGATCGCGGTGTTAATACCGACAACCTTACCGGTCAGATCAAAAGCAGGGCCGCCGGAGTTACCCTTGTTTACCGCCGCATCAATCTGGATGAAATCATCGTAAGGGCCTGCACCGATATCACGGCCACGGGCAGAAACGATACCGGCAGTCACAGTGCCGCCAAGGCCGAACGGATTACCTACGGCGACAACCCAGTCCCCGACTTTGACAGTGCTGTCATCATCAAAAGCAACATAAGTGAATTTGCGCTTATCATCGACTTTCAGCACGGCAAGGTCTGTACGGGCATCAGTGCCGATCAGCTTGGCATCGAGTTCGGTGCCGTCATCCATCACAACGGAGAATGAATCACCGTCTGTCACAACGTGGTTGTTGGTGACGACATAGCCGTCTTCAGAAATGAAGAAGCCTGAACCCTGAGCAAACGGACGGGCATGGCCACGATCACCGCGCTTCTGGCGCTTATTCGGGCGCGCCTGTTCGCCATCAGGACCATAAGGATTGCCGAATTCTTTGAAGAAGCGCTTCAGAGGATGGCCGTCCGGCAACTGGTCAAGACCATTACCGCCAAAATACTGGGTGCGGTCATTGCGTGTGTTCTGCACATCGCTTTTCACGCGCACACTCACAACGGCAGGGCGAACTTTTTCAACCAGTTCAGAAAAACCAGGCTGAGCCTGAGCAGTCACGCTGACCGGAGCTGCCTGCGCAGACGAGATTGATGCCAGAGGGCCAGTCGCCAGAATTGTACCGGCCAGAGCGGCGGACAAGAAAATGCGGGTCAGCGGACGACGGGAAGATGACTTAATATCAGACATAAAATATCTCCTGAGAGGGCAGATAACCAGCTAAAGATTATCAACTATTCCTCACAAGAGATAGCTTACCGAACATTACCGGATAATTTCTGAAACATGAATTTTTCGTAAGGTTACGAAATTCCGGTTATTTGCCGTCCAGAAGATTTTGAAGACGTTGTTTTTCCTCGTCATTCAGCGGAACGATCTGTGGCTGCGTGCTGCCGGCCTTACGACGTGAAAACCAAATAACGCTGATACCAATAATCAGAATAATGACAGGGAAACTCCACAGGATGATTGTCTGCTTGTCGAGACGCGGCTTGAGAAGCACGAACTCGCCATAACGTGACACCAGAAAATCAATAACCTGTTCGTCGCTGTCACCCTGTACCAGACGCTCACGCACCAGCAAACGCAGGTCACGCGCCAGATCGGCATCGGAATCATCAATCGACTGGTTCTGGCACACCATGCACCGCAAACCGGCAGACAGATCACGCGCACGTTTCTCCAGCACAGGATCAGCCAGAACTTCATCCGGATTAACCGCCCATGCGTTATGAACATTTGCAGTCAGCAAACTACCGGCGGCGATGCTCACAGCAATAAGCAAGATGCAGAAGGAACGGCTGCACAGATTTTTCAACAGGCTCATCATGCCACCCCGCTTACTGCTTTCACCGTCTTTTTAGCTCTGGCCGGAGCACCGACACGCAGACGTCTGTCCATCAGAGACAAGAGCCCGCCAAGAACCATAGCAACCGTACCAAGCCAGATCAGCGTGACCGATGGTTTCCACCAGAGGCGCACGACCATGCCGCCATTTTCAAGAGCATCGCCCAGCGCAACATAATACTGATTAACTCCGCGGGTCAGAATACCGGCTTCAGTTGTCGGCATATTACGCGCCGGATAGAAGCGCTTTGCCGCCATAACATTGCCGATTGTATTGCCGCTGCTGTCGAGCAGAGAGAACAGCCCCTGATCTTCCGTATAATTTGAACCGGCAAAAGGCTGCTGCGCATCATAGCGCAACTGATAACCGGAGAAAGCAACCGTTTCTCCCTGTTTCATAGTGACAACCTGTTCCGTACCGAAACTGGACACAATCACGATACCCAGCAAAGTAATGCCAAGCCCCATATGCGCCAGAGCAGTACCGAATACCGAACGCGGCAGCCCCAGCAAGCGCGGGAATGCCCGCGAAAGCTCAACCTTGCCAAAACCGGCTTTGGTCACGATATCCATCAGGCTGCCGAGAATAACCCACAGACCCAGACCAATACCGAAAGCAGCCCAGACAGCGCGCGGATCAATCAGAATAAGCACCAGTCCCACGCTCAGGAGACACAGGCCGAAAACCCACATCAGACGCTGTGCCACTGCATAGAGATCGCCACGCTTCCATGCCAGCAGCGGGCCGAATGGTACGGCTGCCAGCAGCGGGATCATCAGCGGGCCGAAAGTCATATTGAAAAACGGTGCACCAACAGAAATCTTGGTTCCGGTCATTGCCTCAAGCAAAAGCGGATAAAGCGTACCGATCAGCACAGTTGCCGTCGCCGTGCTCAGGAACAGATTGTTGAGCACCAGCGCGCCTTCACGCGATACGGGCTGGAACATGGTTCCGGTCGTCAATGTCTGTGCGCGCAAGGCAAAAAGCGCCAGTGAACCACCGATGAAGAACACCAGAATAGCGAGAATGAACAAGCCGCGTCCCGGATCGGTGGCAAAGCTGTGTACCGAAGTCAGCACGCCTGAGCGGACAAGGAATGCACCAAGCAATGACAGCGAGAATGTCAGCAGAGCCAGCAAAATCGTCCAGATTTTCAAAGCGCCGCGTTTTTCCATCACAATCGCGGAATGCAGAAGTGCGGTGCCGATCAGCCATGGCATGAAGGATGCGTTTTCAACCGGATCCCAGAACCACCAGCCACCCCAGCCCAGTTCATAATAAGCCCAGTAAGAGCCCATTGAGATACCGCCGGTCAGAAAAATCCACGCGGTCAGCGTCCAAGGTCGTACCCAGCGTGCCCATGCGGCATCAATGCGACCGTCAATCAGCGCAGCAACAGCAAAGGAAAAACAAACTGAAAAGCCGACATAGCCGAGATAAAGCATTGGCGGATGAATGGCGAGGCCGATATCCTGCAGGATAGGATTGAGATCCTGTCCTTCAATCGGTGCCGGAATAATCCGGATAAACGGATTGGATGTGAAAAGAATGAAGCTTAAAAATGCGGTGGCAATCCATCCCTGCACAGCCAGAACATTTGCCCGCAATGTGTTCGGAAGATTACTGCCGAAGACAGCAACCAGCGCACTGAAAAATGTCAGGATCAGCACCCAGAGCATCATCGAGCCTTCGTGATTGCCCCAGACACCGGTAATTTTAAACAGTAAAGGCTTCAGCGAGTGGGAGTTTTCAACCACATTGAGCACTGAAAAATCAGAAGTAACATAGGCATGAACCAGCATTGCTGACGATAACAGAACCAATGCAAACACAGCCGCAGAACAAGGCTCTGCAACGCTCATCAATCGGGAATCATTCCGTTTTGCTCCGATGATCGGCAAAAAGGACTGCACCAAGGCCAAAGCCAGTGCCAGTACCAGTGCGAAATGTCCGATTTCAACGCTCATTCTATTTATCCTGCCTGTTGAATATTGCGCATCCGAAACACGCAATATTCAGCTTTTGGAATGGGAGTTTCAAACACAGCATGCTTAAGAGCAGCTTAGTTCCCTTCCCAGACACCTTTTTCTTTCAGACTGTCTGCAACATCTTTCGGCATGTAATTTTCGTCATGCTTTGCCAGAACATTATCTGCGATAAAAACACCATCGGGCGTGAAACGGCCTTCTGCGACAACGCCCTGCCCCTCACGGAACAGATCAGGTAAAATACCTTCATAGGTGACTGTCACCTGTTTCAGCGTGTCTGTGACGGCAAATTGCACATGCTTATCCGCGCCGCGCACCACAGAACCGGCCTCAACCAGACCACCAAGACGGAAACGCGCACCCGATGCAATATCTTCTGCTGTCACATCATCAGGCGTACGGAAATAGCGAATATCCTGACTGAAGGCGATCAGCACCAGACCAATAGCCAGCGCCAAAACAGCCATGGCGCCGGAGATCAAAATCAGACGCTTGCGTTTGCGGTTGCGCATAACCTGTGAAACCCGCGGCGTGTGGTTTTCTGCAGAGGGTGATGCCGATAACTGACTATGGGTCACTTCTGAACTCCCGTCGTATCCAGTCCTAATCGGGAGGCGACCTGAGTAAGCCGCTTCCGGTCATTTTCCGGCAGAACTCTAACAGCTTTTCGCAAAGCTTCGGCAGCATTATCACGCTCACCAAGCACGACATATGCGCGCAGCAAACGCTCCCAGCCATCAATATCCGTCGGGTTATCTTGTAGTTTTGCAGCCAGACCATCCACCATGGAACGGATCATATCTTTCCGCCCCTGCTCACTCAGGGCGGCAGCGGCTTCAACATCTTCAGCTGTCGGGCCTGGTGCCTGAACTGCCTGTGTCTGCGTAGCCTGCGACGGTGCAGTTGAAGGAGCCGCGCCGCCTGATTTCAGATTGGCAATCGTCTGCTCAATATCAGCGCGCCATTGTGCATCTTCAGGTGATGTATTGAGAATGATCTGCAAGACATTGATTGCATCATCCCGCTTACCGGCCTGCAGCAATGCCCGTGCCTTCATCAAAGGCGGACGCATGTCGGACGGTTCGATTGTTCCGGCTTTCTCGAAGAGAGCAAGAGCCTCTTCAGTGACCTGCCCGTTGGCTTTAATCGTCAGGGCTTCCCCGAGACCGATCAGACGATCAACATCATCACCAAGCAGTTCCAGAGCCTTGCGGTAGGCATTAATGGCATCGTCAACGCGGCCAATGCGCAGATAAATCGGCGCAAGTATCGCCCAGCCACGACCATCATCCGGCGTCTTTGCCAGATGCGCTTCGGCCTGTGCGATCAGTTCGGCTGCGCTTTTATCCTGAATCATTGTGTTTTTGCGTTCAGCCAGTGGCTGCGCAGGCAGATCGGGCGTACCGATTGCTGCATAGACACCCCAGCTGACTGCCGGAATGAACAATAAGACAAGAATAATCGCCCAACGGTCGCTTGCACTGAACAGATACTTCTTTTCAGCAGCGCCCACAGCTTTGCCTTCAGCACCTGCAGCCGCATCCGTCATACGACGGTCATTCTTAAGAATGCGACGGGATATTTCGAGTCGGGCTTGTTCAGCCGACTGCTCATCCAGCAGACCACGCGCCAGATCGGAATCAATCTCTTTCAGCTGCTGAATATAAACCGAGCGGTCTTCCTCGCCCTCAGCCACGGACACGGTGTCTTTTCGTGTCAGAGGCAACATGACGATAAGAATTGCAGCGAAAGTTAAAAGTGCAGAAACAAGCCAGAAATCCATGACCGGAGACTTAATCTACCTGCCCGACAAAACCAACTGCCTGTTGGCAAATTATCAGGGTATAGGTCATTTGGCCGCAAAGCCGTCCAGCAGTTCAGTCCTGTGCAAAACCTGCCTTAATCAAGTTTTGCACAGAGGCTAAATCAGGTCAGCGGTGTCCAGCTACCATCATCATTGCGGCAGGCAGTGCCGCGCACCAACTGCGGCGCTCCGTCAACGGTAAAACTATGGCTATATTGCCTGCAATTCTGGGAACCGACCTGATAAGGCTGCGCAGCAGTTACCTCACCGGAAGCTTTGCCAGAACGCCCCTTCCATGAAACCGCTTCACCTTTCGGCGCATATTCCAGTGCTTTATATTCCGCCTCGATTGCCGACCTGCGATCAGAAGCCGTGAGCTGCGAACCGGCAGAGCCCAGAATACCATTTCCCATCGGCGCCAGAACTGCATTGCTGACCGATCCTCCGGCCAGCGGATTTCGGGATGGCGAACCTGATGTTGAAGCGTTCAATGTGGAGCAGGCTGTCAGAGCAAACAGCGGAAGAATAAAAGTAAGTTTACGCAATGTACCTACGGAAGACGACTTCATGAGCAATTTAACATCCTGTCAGCAACGCTTTGCAGAGCATTATGACTGCTGAAAGCACACTCTGCAATCATTCCCTTGACATCTCAACACAAAACAAAATCAGGAATAACGCGCCTGACTGCGGTCAGTTATACCTGAAACCGGCTAAAAGCAAAGCTCAGCTTAAAACTGCAGGCAAAGTAATCTGCACAGCAAGACCACCCAAAGATGCCTTACTCAGCCCCAAAGTCCCGCAATATTCCCTGACCGTATCCTGAACAATTGCCAGTCCCAAACCTGTACCGGGCTTGCTTTCATCAATGCGCTTCCCACGTTTCAGCGCTTCAGCCATTTTATCCGCAGGTAGACCTTCTCCGTCATCCTCGATCAGGATTTCAAACTGATTGCTTGCCCCTTCACCTGCATCCGGTTTCTGAGCGGCTCGCAGCGACAGATGAATTTTTGAACGCCCCCATTTGGCCGCGTTTTCCATAATATTTCCGACGATTTCTTCGAGATCTTCTTTTTCACCGGCAAAGATTGCAGCGGGAAACTGATTGGAAAATGTAACCTTCAAATGCGGATTAAGCTTAGCCGTCACACGAATCATGCGCTCAAGCACCGGTGTGACCGGAGCCCTGAACACAACACTGTCCCGCTGGGCTGCAACGCGTGCACGCTGCAAATAATGCTGGATCTGCACCTGCATTGCATCACTCTGCTCTATCACCAACTGCCCCTGACGGCCGCCAATATTGCGGCCTTCATTCATCAGCACAGAAAGCGGCGTTTTCAGAGAATGCGCGAGATTGCCCACCTGCGTCCGCGACCGCTCCACAATACGGTGGTTATTTTCTATCAGGGCATTCATTTCCTGCGCGAGCGGTGCGATTTCCAAAGGCAAGTCCGCATCAACGCGATTGCTTCTTCCCTCACGGATATCCGCCAGCGTGCGACGCACATGATCCAGCGGCCGCAAACCAAACAGAATAATTGCCGCATTAATCAGAATACTGCCAAGGCCGAACAGCCCCAGATAGATATAAAGCCGATTGCGGAAATCGCTGATTTCTTCTTTCACCTCATTCAGATTACCCATCACGCGGAAACGGGCAATTTTATCCGTACTGTCGAGAACAACCTCTGTTTCAACGACAGAAAGATCCTCGCCGGTGCTGGTTTGCACGACATAACTGCGCATGAATGACTGGTCGAAAGGTGCTTCAGAAACCGACTTTACAGGAATTATTTTTGAGCCCAATGAAACCGAGCCCAGATGCCCGCGCACACTTGCAGACACAGGATCAACCGACCAATACCAGCCTGAATCAGCGCTGGCATAGCGTATTTCACCAAGCTCTGGTTTACCGTAAAGCTCGCCTTCCGGTGTCAGACTGACCGCACCGACGAGACTATAAAGATGCGCGGATAAAAGGCTTTGAAAACTGCGCTCAGCCGCATCCCGATAGAGCGACTGAATGAGCGTGGCAACGACAACAAGGGCAATAATAACCCATAATGTTGACAGCGTTACCACACGCAACGCCAGAGAGCGCAAACCGAGAGCAAAGACTTTCCCGGAAAACAGCGACATCTTAATCTTTACTGCCATCATTATTGTCAGAGCGGATGCGATATCCCATGCCGCGAACGGTCTCGATCATATCCACGCCCATCTTCTTGCGCAGGCGTCCGACAAAAACCTCAATCGTATTGGAATCACGGTCGAAATCCTGATCGTATAAATGCTCCACCAGTTCTGTGCGGGAAATCACTTCATCCATATGGTGCATGAGATAGGACAAAAGCCGGAATTCATGAGAGGTCAGCTTCAAAGCTGCACCGTCAACCGTTGCTTTTGAAGCCTTTGTATCCAGCACAAGCTTACCGCTGACAATTTCCGATGAAGCATGACCAGCCGCACGGCGGATCAAAGCGCGCAACCGCGCCAGAACTTCTTCAATGTGAAATGGTTTCGCCACATAATCATCAGCACCGGCATCAATACCGGCAACCTTATCACTCCAGCGGTCACGCGCTGTCAGCATCAGCACCGGCATGGAACGGCCTTCACGGCGCCAGCGCTCTACAACACTGATCCCATCCATTTGCGGCAGGCCGATATCCAGTATCACCGCATCATAAGGTTCAGTATCGCCGAGAAAATGGCCTTCTTCGCCGTCAAAAGCACAATCGACCACATAGTCTGCATCACGGAGAGCTTCAGCCAGCTGACGGTTAAGATCCTTATCATCTTCAACAATCAGAATTCTCATCAGCAAACCTTTTCAGTCTTTCGGAGCGATAATACAGCGTGCCGTCTGCCATGCAGACAGCATCTGTTTTTACAGCACATTACAAGAATGAGCAAACGGGAGAATTACAAGTCAGTGTCCGGTAAGTTACAGGCGAAACTTTAAAGCTTCCGCTTTACTTGGCCGGTACTGCAACTTCCACACGGCGTGGACGTTCACCGTCACGTCCGGGAACCAGCACAACCACAATACAGACCGGCGCGCCGTTCTGAACAGCAGCTGTTGCTTTGGTCAGCGTACCGCCCTGCTGTGCAGCAACCTGCTGCCCGATGGCAGCACAATCACCGGCAACGCGGATGATATGCGGCTGCGCCTGTTGCAAACCGGCAGGTACGTGCCGTTGCAAGCCTGCGGCGCCCGCAGATGGAACAATGCTTGTAAAAACTGCTGCGGTCATACCGGTGAGCAGAGTAAAAGCAGCGAAAAATGTGCGAACTGGTTTCTGTGTCATCATAACGCTCACTTTAACGCCTCTTACCTGAATGTTGAATGAACAATCTTGTGTATCAAACAAACGGTACTCATCCGGAGCGTTTCCATTAACGACAGGTTCACGGGAACCGCTCACATCGTTTCACCCTATTTCCGGACGGTCATTCTGTTGTACTGCCGGAAATGCTTAGATTTTTTCTTTCGTTAACATTAGTTCCCTAAAAACGAAAGTCTTCATAACTGCGGCAAAGCTGCCAAATTCATTAAAAACTGTCAATTACGAAGGATCAGCCCGTTTTCAATTCAACGTGTGTGCTGGAAAATATTTGTCGCAACTGGTTTTAGTAACGAAACGATAGTGAAGCCGCCTCTCCCGCGCCGGAACTCTGACTGATCTGAGCGACCTCCAAACGCAAATGCATACCGTGTTGCACCTGACCGGAATAAACATAATGCGGTCGGGTTACTTCCGCTTTTTCCAACAGCACTCCATCCTGCCACAGTTGCACCTGATATTTTTCCGTAGTCTCTCCGAGGGGAATATCTTCTCCCATCCAGCTATCCGCATCAATGCGTCCGCGACGGATCCACTGAAAATGCATATCTCCGTTTAGCTGTGGTCTGTATTTGACATGAACCGGACTCAGAGGCTTTAAGGCCTTCATGCCACCGGCAGCGGATTGGGTACTGAAATAATCATCCGAGAAATCCCGACCGGATGGCCCTGCACGCCAGTTCAGCATCAAACCGTTTTCAGTCTTCTGCAATCCTGCCGGAACAACCCGATCATCCAGCAAAATAAAAGACGCACCTGCGGGTTTGACAATACCTGCCTCCGGTTCTGTTCCCGATTGTCCGCGCAGCAAAGACTTTACCCGCCAGTGACCGGCAGCAATTTCTTCTGCCTCCTGATACTGCAGAATCTCCCATCCGCCCGCGCTATTTTGTACCAGAGCGGTATTAGCCGCATTCAGCACTTGCAACACAGACTGAGAATGTAATTCCCCGTGATATAGACGAATATCGAAACTCTGCTGATGCATGAAACGACCGCTGGCGGCACCTGCAAGTTCTGTAGTCAGCTCCCCCATGATTGCGGCATAGGGGATCACTGTGCGCAATTGATAGCCACCCGCTTCCGGCGAGGCAAAAAGCGCCACATCCCGCCACGGCTTGGCATAACAAGCGATGCGAAACTGACTGCTCTCATTTTCAATTCCGGGCCACATCGGCAAATCCAGCATATGAAACAGCGGCGGGCCAGCAGTCACACTACCGGAATCAGGTACCGCTGGCATACGGGTGCGGTCAGGGCGACGTAAAGCCGGTGCAAGAGCCACGGCTTTAGCCCGCCTTGCCGTCCCGTCCTCAAAGCTCACAATGACATAATCACGACTTCCGGCCAGTTCAGGCACACGCACCCTGTCACCAACCGTCAAACCTCCTTGCGACCACGGCACAGAAAAAGCAACGGTACGGCGTTCAGCCCGTTTTCTTTCAAGCCAGCTTTCGGCCAGCGCCTGTGCCTGCCCACTTTCCATCGCAGCAGATAGAGACAGACTTTCGTGACCGGCACGCTGCCAGCCGGATTTTTGCGCCAATGCACTGCCGGACTGATAATCCCGCAAAGCATCGCTGAAATAAATCTCTGCGCTTGCAGGCAATTCTTCCACATCATCCAGAGTACGCACCGGCAATGACTGATCGCCTTCCAGTGCATAATCCTGAATGGCAACGGGATTCTGGCGCTGTGTGAGACTGCGGAATACCAGTTTCTGATTTCCTTTCACCTGCTCAAAAGCCACCACACCGAATATTTCCATCAGCGGTTCAAGCAATGCTCTGCCACTTGCCGGATTATCGGCAATATAACCGGACAAATAGCCTTCAGTGCCACGGCAATCAGCCAGCCCTTCGAGCCCAAAATCCTTTAGCAAAGCCAGTAACAATTCATCCAGCGCCACACCACTGAGGCGGCCATTGAGCCAATGCCCCGTTGCCCAATTGGCAGCATCGCCCCAGATATCAGCTTTCAGCGGATATTCCGGAAACGGGCGCGTATCCCAAGCCCAGACATAAATCTGTTCCGGATCAAGCATTGCACCGCCATAGAGCGGCGATACCGGATTATGCTCTCCGGCAGCATTCCAATAGGCAAAATGCGCGCGCAAAAAACGATCCGGTGCAATATCACTGCGCGAACCGTCCGAGAAATATGGCACAGCATTTTCCGAGGATTTCGGATCAGGAAATACATTCGGCTGGTTCGGCCCTTTATCAACCGCCGCACAGCCAAGCTCGGTAAACCAGAATGGCTTAGACATGGGTTGCCATGCGGTAGGTTGTGTCTGCTCCACACCATTGATGCGGTTGAAATGCTGGTTCTGCCACCATGAGCGCAAATCCTTATAGCGAAACACCCAAGGCTTATCCGCCAGACCATCCGTTATCGTCGTGCGCTTGCGGGCACGCCTGTTTGCATCCGAGGCATAATACCAGTCATAGCCCTCACCTCCGGCAATGGCGTTTTGCAAAGCACTTTCATCATAGGCAGAAGCGGGAAAATCCGGATCAATGCTGCGCTCATCCCCGTCACGCCAATCACTCAGCGGCATATAATTATCAATACCGATGGCATTAATTGCCGGATGCGCCCATAGTGGATCAAGGTGAAAGAACACATCGCCGCTGCCATCCTGCGGGTGATAGCCGAAATATTCCGACCAATCCGCACCATAGGTGATTTTACAATCGGCACCTAAAGATGTGCGTGCATTATCAGCCAGTTCGCACAAAGTGCTGACAAACGGAAAATCATTCTGCTCATTGCGGATTTGCGTCAGGCCACGTAGTTCCGAGCCGATCAAAAAGGCATCAACACCACCGGCAGCATGCGCCAGTTCCAGATAATGGCCGATGAAATTCTTATAGCCGTTCATGCCATTGGAAAAACGATTTAGTTGAAGCCCTGCTTCAACTGTTTTATCCACTCCCGCCGCTACGCCAATTCTGCCGCGCCACGGATAGGCTGGCTGAAAGCCCTCACCATCCAGTGCAGGCAACTGATTATCGGCAGGAATATCCATCATAATAAACGGATAAAGCGTGACCTTCAGTCCACGCTGTCGGGCATCTTTGATTGCAGCGATGACCGAGAAATCACTCGGTGTCCCGCCATAGGCTTTCTCAGTGCCATTATCGGAAATCAGATGGGCAGATGCACGGTCAACAGTACCGACACGCCAGTAATGGCTCGGTTTTCTCGCTTCCCGCGCTGTCACACCGGGCAGGATCTGACATTCTCCCGCACGCAGATCGGTGCCAAACCACGGCACAATCAGAGCAACTGTTTTCAGGTTGGGACACAGCGCCTGCAACTCATCCAGTGATGCTGACCAGTCACTTTGCGCACGCAGATTATTACGGTTCAGCGCGCGTGTTTCACCGGGGCGCGGTTCATCGCGCACCATCTGCGGTGACAAACCAAATTCCGTTGCACCGGGGATCAGCGCAACGGCCTGAATATCACGGGTAAGCCTGCCGACACTGCGCATGACCTCGAATTGCAAAAGCGGAAGCCGGTTTCCATAGGCATCAATCGGCAGGCGTTCAAACACCACATAGGCCGTCCCGCGATAGGCAGGTGCTTTCCCCGCCCCCTGCCGCGCTTCAATCAGCGGATCGGGCTGCTGCGTTTCAGTCCCCTTATAGACACGAATTGTCACTTGCGTCTGATCCAGTTCTTTGCCGTCTGCCCAGATGCGCCGGATGCCGGAAATCTCGCCCTGTGCCACCGCAAAAGCGGCATTGACATAATAGCTGTAAGTGGTGGTTTTCGGGCCACCTTTCGCCCATTGACGGGTGGTGGTTTTCTCTTCCTCGAAACGGGTCGCCCAGATCAGCGTACTGCCGACACGCATCGTGCCATAAACGGCAGGCAAAACAGCCCCTTCTTCCGCCTGCATCGGACGTGTACCGGAGAGACGCGGCCCTTCGATACGCCGCGTTGAATTAATCAGCGCATTGTCGATCATATAGCCGCCCATAGCGCCAATAGCACTACCGATTGCCGCGCCAACGGGGCCGAACAGCCCGCCGATCATACTACCTGCCGCCTGAAGAACCACTGTACTCATGCGAGAAATGACCTGTCTTCAAACCGAAGGATTTGGAAAGGAGAAAACAGCTGCAATACGCTGCCGCCATTGCGGAACCAGCGCAGAAAGCGTCACACTATGCCCCTCATAGGCATGGATGAAGCGGTTATTCTCCGCCATGATGCCTAAATGCTTGGCCGCCACACCATCCCGCCAGCGAAAGATCAAGAGATCACCGGCCTGTATCTCTGATTGCGGCTTTAAATGCATATGCCGCCGCGCCGCATCAATCAGCGGCTCATCTTGGGCAAGCTCTGCCCAGTCGCGGGAATAGGTGCCGGCATCCTCCGGCTCTGTACCATAAAGCTCGCGCCAGATACCGCGTATCAGCCCCAAACAGTCACACCCCACCTGCAAACGGCTGGCACCGTGACGATAAGGTGTGCCAAGCCATTTTTCAGCAATCACCAGCACTTTGTCATTCAACGGGGCAGCGGTCATGGTACCAGTACCCCGCCGTCAAAATTTCCCTCACCACCGGCAAAACCATAGGCAGCATCATTGCCGGGAATATGCGGAAAGCCGCGAAAATTCTCATGATTGGCAAAGCGGTCACGGCATTGCTGAAAGCTCTTGTCGCAACCCGCCAGCACACGAAAACGATCACCGATCTGAACGTCATAGACCGGCAGTTCCTGAAGGATCAGACTTGCCGCATCACCCTGTTTAAGGTGCGAGACAATATTATTCACGCTGCCCTGATTTTGCCCACTCAGCCAGTGCAGGCTCCCGCGCTCAAACCAGTGCGAGGTAAAACCACTCAGATTTACGACCACCAAATTCTGTCCGTTGACAAGCTCCACCACACCCTCACCCGCATAGCGCGGATCGGCCGGATTGATGCCGCAACGCTTATCTGCAAATTCCGCATCGCAACCCCGCTTGGCACGCCGTCCGAAAACACGATCCAGCAGAGCCGCACTGCTTTTCAACTCAGCGGTAAAATTCATGCCGCTGCGTGTAATTTTGCCGATTACGCTGCTGCGCAATAATACCGCTTGCTCCGGCTGCGCCCAGTTGACCAGATAAGTCTCAACAGTCGCACCGTCATAAAGCCCGCGCTCAATATCCGCATCAGTCAAAGCGTCACTGGTCAGCGCCCCTTCGATCTCGGAACTGTCTATCGCGAGGCCAAGCTGGCTTCCTGCCTCAGAACCATTCATCCCGCTTTGCGGAAAGCAATTAATCCCATACACTGATAATGTTCTGTCATGGTCACAAAAGCCAAAAACCTCACCGTCCTTACGTCGCAAAACCCATGCAAAACAATGTGTTGTCACATCACCCTGCAAATGTGATTCAAGTGCCGGATCGAGTGTCAGCATTACTTCACCTCAACAATCGGAATGGATGGAATTTCACCGGCTTTGAAACTGGCAATACTGGCGCTCAGCCTGTCCGTATCAAAGCGCACCGGCACATCAAACAGGAAACCCGCAGTCACTTTCGCCTGCGGCGGCGGCACATGGTCCTCGTGAATTTCCACTATGCCTGTCAGCCAATTCACGCTGAATGCATCCGCCGCAAGCACCTCCCCCTCCACTGCCAACTGCACGGTGCTCAACACAGGCTTGGTAATGATGCGCTGATAATCACCATAATGTTTCGCCAGCTGAAATTGCCGTGTCGTGCCGTCTCCCCGCCCCAGAAACTGATCTGTTGGTTGCGGCGGTGCATCCTGTTCCGATGAGAGATGATCAAACGGATCACGAAACCGGAACGCATAAAGTGAACCACGCCGCGCCTCGAAAAAACGTAACACATCGCGCAGATCGTTGAGCGAACGCAACCCTGTTCCGGCATCATAAAACCGCCGCGACATTGACCAGCGCGCATTACGCTTTTCGTGTCCCGAGGTCAGGCTGACAATCTCATTCCGCCATTCCGGCCCGCCGGTTGCCCCGAAGGAAACACCGAGCGGAAAAGGCACATCATGAAATGAAGATAAATCCTGCATAATGCGCCCTTTCACATACGTCTGGTGCCATGGCGCACGGCACGCGCCAGCATGGCACTGACCTGCGCTTCCGAACGGCTGAAGGAAGCAGCATCGGGCGATGACATATTGAAATTAATCTGCATAGATCGCCCTCCGCCGCCACTACCCATAGCCACGCCAAGACTGCCGTCACTGCCACGTGCCAATGGTAAGATCGCCTCGGCACCCGCCTCACCGGCCACGCCAAATCCACTGCCCAGTCCGAAATATGTCGGGCTGGAAACCACACCGCCTTTGGCAAAAGGCTTAACCCCACCCAAGCCGCCAAGCCCGCCCATCAGGCCGGAGAACATCGAGGAGAATAATCCCTGCAATGGCTTCATCCCCGCATCCAGCGCCATGGAAGCCATATTGGAAGCCAGCCCGCGCAGCACATCATCCAGCCCTTTGCCGGATGTGACCGCGCTTTTGAAAGCCGAAGTCAGGCTCTGCCCGAATGAGCCGGAACGCTTCTGCAAATTATCCAGCGCACGGTCAAAGCCGCTGGTATCCGCCTCAACCGAAACCGTGACTGATTGTTGTGTGCCTGTATCATTCATGATCCACCATCCGGAAAAGCCCGCATCAGCGTGTTTAAAACATCACGCGGCGGCGCTTTCCTGCCACCGCGCATGGACTGGCTCAGCGCCCTGATCTCGGGCAGGCTGAGCTGCCAGAAATCCCGTGACGACAACCGCAATTGTCCCATCCCGAAATGCATCAGCGCATCCCAGGGGAAAGACATTGATTCAATTACGGCTTCTAATTTTTTGATTGCGCTGCGTTTTCCGGATTTTCAGCAGTCATGCCAAAAGTCACTTCCAGCAATTGCGTCACCAGTCGCGCAAAGCCGGTAGCACCGCCGTCAATGCGCATATCGGCCACATCATCCTCGGCCACATCATGACCGCCACCACGCAAACCTGCTGTGACAATGCGGATCATATCTTCCGACTTTAACCGCCCTGTTGAGAAACGGGCAATCAGAGCAGAAAGGTCTTCTGTCTCATAAGCTGCCTCAAGACCAGCCAAGGCACCAAGTGTCAGGCACAAAACCCAATCCCTGTCATTTAAAACGGCTGCAATTTCACCGCGTCTGGCATTGACCATCATGGCTGCACTCCGAAACTGATAAGACCGGCAGATTCCAGCGCGATTTCAAACGTCACTTCGCCATCATGCGCGCCGCCATATTCCAGCGCGGTGATCTGAAACAAACCGCTGACAGTGCCAAAATCTGGCACAATAATCTGCCAGTCCAGAATATCACCATTGAAGAACGCCGCGCGGATCAACGCATCGGACGCCGCATCTTTGAAAATACCCGCACCGCTGACCGATGCACGCTGCACACCGCTGCCAGCCAGCAATTGCCGCCAACGCCCTGTAGCATCAGCATCCGTCACATCAACCGTCTCTGCATTGAACGCAATGCGCTTGCTGCGCAAACCCGCACAGGTTTGAAATGTGTCACCTGCCGCAGCAATTTTCAGCAACAGGTCTTTGCCTCTCTGAGCTGCCATAAATTACGCCCCTTCAATTTTTTCAGTCACCGCACGGTAGCGCAACTGGCCATTGTAACCGTCACGCAAGTCGTCATTACGGGTCTGTGAGGATTGCAAAGTCAGATTGACCAGATGATAGCCGCCGATATCCGGCTTCTGCTGGCTGCTTGCCAAAGCCTCCATCAGCCCTTCCACCAGCATCATCAGTTCCAGCACCTGCCTGCGACCATTGGAACGCGCCCAGATATGCAGTACCAGATTGTGCTCTTCGCCGGTGCCGCTATCGGTATCCCAGGCATAGACCTGACTTTGGCCAAAGCTGATATAAGGAAACGCCGCATGGGGCGGCACATGATCGTAAATGCCCTGCCCTTGCAGTTTCTCCATCAGCAAAGGCGCGGCTTGCAACCACGCCAATATTGCCTTTTGCAAAACAAGCGCCGCGCCGTTCATCCCTTATTGTCCTGTTCGGTTTGAGCAGGCGGTGCTTTAGGCTCAGAGCTTTTCAAAAACAGCCCATCGCGTTTATTGGAGAGTGCCTGTTCACAGGCCTGCAAGCCGACAAGACGCAAAGTGCGCAACAACGCTTCAAAAATAAAACGCATAGAAAAATTCATCGGATTTCCTCTCTATAGCGTATCCCGAAAAGTGTGAAACGATTTTCGGATAAAAATACGTGTAAAAACAAACAGTTAGATCATTTCCTATGTTTCAAGATAATCTGGAAATGCTCTAACTGAACAAATGAGATAGCGCTGACTTTCATCGGGATCGTGCAGTCCCAAAACCGTAAAATGCCGCCCCGCACGCGTGAGACGCATGGAGATTGCAATATCTTTGCGGTAACGGGTTGTGATGAGATGGGTGACATGGGGAATGGCCTGTCCGGCAAAGTTCTGACTGCCGGTTTTCTTCGGCTCAATCCTGCCCCAGAGCGTGGCAATTTCCGTCCATTGCTCCTGATAGCCGCCGGTCTCATCAAAGAGCGGACGGTTTTCTTCCAAAGTCAGCAGGGTTTTAAACTGTCCCGCATCAATGAATTGCAGGTTCATAGCCGCCCCCGCCGCAGCCACGGTGACACGAGCTGTGCAACCATATCCGGCAGGCTGTGCATCACCGCCTCATAAGAATTGCGGTTGTCATAGAGATGTCCCGCCAGCACCAGACAGGCATGACGCAATGTTTCGGGCAGGTCTTCAGGCTCATTCGCCAGACCGGCAGCCAGCTCAATTTCCAACCCGCGGGCAATGGTAATATGTTGTGGTCGCCGCAGATAAAGTCGCTGCGGACGACTTTCCGTATCCAACCGCCAGTCATCGGCACTGAACAGTACCGCAGTACCATCAGCATCAAAACCCTGTACCTTATCAATGGAAATGACCGGCGCTTTATAGAGGGCAATTCTGCCCGATTGCGGCCAGTTGGCGAGCTGCAACAGCCAGCGCTGCGGCAGCATCACCAGATTGCAATGCTGCTCGATTACTTCCCGCGCAGTGCGGATCAGGCGCTCCAGCAAGTCCTCTTCCTGATCCGGTGATAAACGTAAAAAATCGCGCAGCATTGCTGTCGTCACCGGCTCTTTTACCGGCGGCGTTATAAGTTGGAGAACCATGCTATCTCCTGTAATTTATAATAGATTCAGTAAGATAAAATCACTCTCTGACAGAATGATTCATGCCGCTTTACAAAGGCCAAGCAAAACCGCCCCGCCAGCAAGCTCAGGCTGCAAATTTCAGCAGTTTGATCGCGTCAAAATCCTGCACACCACCGCCGACACGCTTGGTGGTATAGAACAACACGTACGGCTTGGCAGAATACGGATCACGCAGCACGCGGATACCTATGCGATCGACAATCAGATAACCACGGGCAAAATCACCAAAGGCAATCGGTGTGCTGTCCGTGGCAATATCCGGCATATCTTCCGCTTCCACCAGACCAAACCCCATGAAGGAAGCCTTCTGCCCAAGAGACGCCGGCGGCTGCCAGAGATAATTGCCGTTGCTGTCTTTGAGCTTGCGCAGCGCCGACTGGGTTTTCCGGTTCATCATCCAATGGGCATTCTGGCGGTAGCCGGATTTCAGCGCATAGACGAGATCAATCAGCAAATCGGACGGGCTGGAAGCAGGCAAGGCACCGGCAACGCCCGTCTTCAGGCAACCAAGTTTACCCCATGCCCATGACGCTTCATCAACCGTATCATAGGCCAGAAAACCATGTGGCTTGTTCACACCATCACCATTGATGAAGGCAGCGCTTTCCTGCTCGGCAAAAGCTGTTTCAACCTCTGCGGCAATCCATTGCTCCACATCCACCGCAGCATCATCCAGCAGGCTGGCTGTTGCCGCAGGCATGGCGTAAATTTCCATGGTCGGGAATTGCAGCTCGGCAAGTTTGGCATTGGTGGTCTGCGGGCGTGCGCCCTCTTCACCAACCCAGCCGGTACCAGGACCACTGATGGAAAACGGCTTTTTGAGTACAGCGCCGGAAACCTGTCGCACAGTTGCAAGACCACGCACCGGCGAAAGCGCGGCCAGACGTGTGCCGATAGCAGTTTCCAGCTCAGACGGCACAAGATAACCGCCATCAGGCCCCGAACCATAGGAATGCGCTTTCTGCTCAAGCCCGCGCAATGCCTGCTCATCACCACGGCGGGCATAATTGTCAAAAGCCTGTTTATGCTCCTGCGCAACACCACCGAGTGGTGAACGTGCCTCACCACCAAGGGCAGGGCGCGCCTGTTTCAGCACATATTGATCCAGCGCCGCTTTCTGCTCATCCATTGCACGGTTGAGACGTTCTACCTTTTCAACAGTGAGAACATCCGCACCGACATGTTTTTCAATCTGGGTCAGGCGCTCATCATTGGCCTGTTTAAATCCTTCAAAGGCCTGCATGAACTCACCAAAAGCCTGCCCGACTTCCTGCTGGCTGTTCAGCGCCTTAATCTCCAGTACCTGTGTTTGAGCGGCTGTTGCTTTATGTTTGATCGTCATTTCCTGTCCCTTCGGGCTTGGTGTAAAAAGACGGTACAAACCGACCGGACGGAGGTTTCAAAAAGAAATTTGCGCTTTCAGACTGGCCGCCGCATGGCGGATAATCTGCGCGGAACTCATGTCATCATGATTTTTGCTCTGCACCGGATGAACACGCGCCTGCGGCAGCATCGGAAAAGTCACCAGCGAGATTTCCCAAAGCTCGGCTTCCAGAATATGCCGCTTTCCGGTTGAGGCTGACTTCTTACTGCGAATAGCGCGAAAGCCGATCGACAAACCGTCCAGCGCCCCTTCGGATATCAACCGCCAAGCTTCATCGGCACGCGTCACGCCTTGCGTTAACTGCCCCTCAACATAAAGACCGCGCTGGTTCTCGGTGATTTTTGTCCAGATGCCGATGGGATTGTCGGCCTGATGCTGCCAGAGCATTGGCACACTAGCGCCACGCTGCAGCGACTTGGCAAAAGCGCCGCGTTCAATAATATCGCCGCTCAGATCAGCGAGCGAGAACAGGCTGGCATAACCGCTGAAACATAGAGGCTGATTTGCCTTAACCTTCATCGCGCTCCCCCTCTTGCCGGACTGAACCACCAACCTGATTTTTCAGCCGGTCGGTAAAGCGTTTGAAAAAACCGAGCGCTGTCCATGCAGCAAAGCTTGCAGCGGCAGAGCCCATCAACATCAGCTCCGCCTGCCCGAGGCTGTTGCTCAATGTCAGGTGTTCTGCGATTTTAACACCGGCTGCCCCGCCAAAAATCATGCCGCAAATCAAACCAACTGCGAAACGCACTGCCGCCTCGCGTTTTCCTTTGGGCAACATATAGGCCAGTGAAACGGCCGAACCGCTTACCGCACCGGTGATTTTGGCGAGCCATATCCATTGTTCCTGCGTGAGTGCATCCGGCTGGTTGAACAGGTTCATAGCGCCCCTCCTTCCGGCTCAGGAGAGTAGCCAACGGCCTGACGCTTTTCGGCTGGACTTAAAAACTCCGCCGCACCAATGCGCCGCCACAAGGCTTCCCGCTCCTCGGCAAGCCCATCAATGCGGTCATGGTCATGCTCCAACCGCAGATCCGCACCAAAATAAGGACAGAGCCAGTTGCTCAGCGCCTGCGCTGTTCGCGTCAGTAACGGCAGAATAGTCAACCGATAGAAAGCACGATTGGCCTCGGCATAATTGGCATAGGTGTTATCACCGGGAATACCGAGCAGCATCGACGGTACACCGAAAGCCAGCGCAATTTCACGGCTGGCCACATGTTTGGCTTCTATAAAATCCATATCTTTGGGCGACAGTCCCATGGCTTTCCAGTCCAGCCCGCCTTCCAGAAGCAGCGGTTTACCTGCACCACCAGCACCGGTATAGCCTTCCTCCAGCTCAGTCTTCAGCCGGTCGAACTGCTCTTCGCTTAAATTCCCGCCATCTTTCGGCGCATAGACCAGAGCACCGGAAGGCCGTGCAGAATTATCAAGCAAAGCCTTGTTCCACGCTGCTGTCGCATTGTGAATATCCAGTGCCATCGAAGCGGCTTCCAAAGGCGGAAAACCGTAATGATCGTCCAGCGGATGAAACAGCCGCAAATGCAACGCCCGTGCAGACAATCCGGACTCGAAACCTGAATTCAGGCTGATACGGCGGCTGGTGGTATTGTTACGATAGAGCAAAGCCTGCGGCCAGCCATTGCTGTCGCTTTCAATTGTCACTCGCTCGGGGCGCAGCAAATGCAGTTCCTTCGGCTGTCCGTCATAATCCAGCCGCTCGATATAGGCATTGCCGGATAACAACAAATGCCCGTAAAGCTGTTCAAAAAAGCCGGAACCGCTCGCCCCTTCATGAGGCGCACGCAGCAATTTCAGCAGCGGATGATCTTCAAGTTCCGTCTCTCCCTGATAGAGCAACAGCGGCACATTGGCTGCGGCATCGCTGATCATTTTCACGCAACGATGCACAATCGGATTACGCATAAATCCCTGCTGCGACAGCGCCATATAATTGCGGCTTGTCCAGCGTGCCTGCGCATCCATATGCAGCGCGACAAAACCCTGCTGCATTTTTACAGAAATCACCTGTGCGCTTTTCTGCTCCTGCGTTTGGGCAGCACTATGCCGCCACGGCCATTTCCAAGCCATGTTCACCTCACTCGACCTTAATTATGAAATTTATCGAAGCTGCCGGATTCTCGGCTTATGTGTGTCCTGAAGCAAAAGCGTATGCAGCGCCCAGACCAGCGCATCCATCCTGTCCGGTGAGCGGCCGGCGGACAGCCCATTCACGGCAAAGTCACACATCTCATCTTCCAGTTCCGGAAATCGGCGTGCATGACGAATACGCCCTTGCTCATAAAGTGCTGCCACCGGCTCGGCGCGCAGATATTTTCCCCGCTGTGCCCGTACTGCTTTTACCGCGACTGATGCATCCTGCGCATGGATAACCGCCATCACCATGTCACCACCCTGATTGACCTCCGCCACCACCAGATCGGCCTGATAGCGGTGGTAGAACTGCACAATCTGCGCAGCCCACTGATGCGGCTTCACGCCTTGCAACGTGGCATCATCCAGCACCCAAGCCAAACCATCCGCATCCAGTCCGGCGACAATAATCCCGCAGGCATCGGAATTTTTGGTTGAAGTCGCAGGCGGGTCAACCGCAATAACAATGCGTTGCAATTCCGGAACGACCGACTCATATAGCGCCTCCAATTGCTCCCGCGACCACAGCGCATCCTCACGATCAGCAATCAGAACACCATCCAGCTCCTGCCGCCCCAAAGCCGTGCCCGCATAGCGCTGCTGCATGGCTAACAAAAAGGCCGGTGCCAGATGCGCAGCATTTTCATCCGTGCGCATGTGGGTCATGATCGTCGCCGGATCACTCAAAAGATCGCGCAGCAGAGCCTGCATTTTCGGTGTAGTTGTCACCACCTGACGCGGCTTGTCTCCCAATCGCAGACCAAATTGCAGCATATCCCATGTCTGTTGCGGGTTTTTCCATTTCGCCAGCTCATCACACCATGCCGCGGAAAATTGCGGTCCGCGCAAACTGTCAGGGTCCTCCGACGAATAGAACGAAGCCACCGCCCCGCTTTCCCAGACCAGCCTGCGGCGGGTACTTTCCAGACGCGGGCGCTGCAAACGAGAAACCGAGAGAATACCGGAAGGCCCTTCAACCATCACCTCGCGCACATCGGCCAGTGTTTCCCCCACCAAAGCAATATTGCCGCAAGCTTTGTCACAGAAAGGCGCCAGCCCTTGCGCCATGCCGCTGACCCACTCTGCACCGGCACGGGTTTTGCCCGAACCGCGCCCACCCATTATCACCCAACTGCGCCAATCCTGCTTCTGAAACAAAGGCAATTGCGCCAGCCGTCCCTGAATCAGCCATTCTTTGCTCACCGCAACAATGGCCTGTTCATCGACGCCCGCGTCAGACAGAAATTTAAACAGCTCTGAGTTCGGTAATTCTGGCGCTGATGATGCTGAGAGCTTCACGCACATCCTCCGGCGTCACACCGCGATCATCATTTCCGTTGTCATGCTTATCACTCAGCGGTTCAACACGCGTTTCCTTGGAAAGCTCGCTGATGCTTTTCACCGCTTTTGCCAATGCTGCCAGCGCCTCTACAGTACTCTTTTCCGGCAACCCCTCCGCTTTGGAGAAATTCTGCAATTCCGCATTAATTTTAATCAGCAGATCTTCAATATCCAGCACCGGCAAACTGACAGAAGAGTAATCCAACCCTGCCCGTTTCAAACGCCTGCTATAAATCTCCGGCTTCACCCCCAAGAGAAAAGCCATGTCCGGCACAGCTATCTGATAACGCCGCTGCAAACGATACACCGCCTGCAAACGCTCCAGCGAAGCCTTTGGCAGCGCTTGTATTTCTTCCGAGTTTTCCGGCATGGTTTGACCGGCTCCGTTCTCTGTGAAACGCATAACCGGTTACAAATGGCACAAATAAAAAAAGCGCAGCACCACATGCCACGCTCTATCAAACTCTATTGAATTGTCTCAGCCACACTTCTCTGACTGTATATAAAACCTACTTCAATACCGTCACGCCGTCAAGGATAAAATTCCTATTTTTCTGCTTTCAATGCTGATTTCTTCACATTCAATTTTACCGAAATATTTATCGCATTGAGATAATAGGTTTATTCGTTAAGCATAATTTTAAACCCTTCATTGGCACTTCTGCTTTATTGGCCATTCATAAGGATGTGCTAGAATGGGACATTATCGCCCCTCTTTAAGCGAGCAAAACGGGTTATTTTTCGGTTATGAGCAAACAGGCTGACAAAAATGACCAGACCAGAAAAACGCGCCGCCTGACCCGCAGCCCGTTTCTGATGGCTATTGATGCCTGGCTGGACAGCAGCCTGTATAAATTACGCTCACATTTTTCCGCTTTCTGGGAAAGCGCCACTATATTTTCCCGCAAATTCCGCGTGCGCGGCTGGAAACGTCTGTTTGTAGAAATCGCCGATGAGGGTTTTACGCTTGGCGTTCTCGGCAGTGTTGTTCTTCTTGCTCTGGCTATGCCTGCATTCGAGGAAACCAAGAAAGACTGGCGTGCGCAGGATGATTATGCGGTTACTTTCCTTGACCGCTACGGCAATGAAATCGGCCAGCGCGGCATCATGCATCGCGATGCAGTGCCGATTGCTGAATTGCCGGATCATGTGATTAAAGCTGTTTTGGCAACCGAAGACCGCCGTTTTTATGAACATATCGGCATTGATTTCTGGGGCTTAAGCCGCGCGCTTACTCAGAATATGCGTGCCAATGGCGTGGTTCAGGGCGGCTCCACCCTGTCTCAGCAGCTGGCGAAAAACCTGTTTCTCTCTAATGAAAGAACGCTGAAACGCAAAATCAATGAGGCATTTCTCGCGCTCTGGCTGGAAGCCAATTTAAGCAAAACGGAAATTCTGCAGCTCTATCTCGACCGCGCTTATATGGGCGGCGGAACCTTTGGTATCGCTGCGGCTTCCGAATTTTACTTTGGCAAAAATGTCAAAGATATTTCTCTGGCGGAAGCGGCAATGCTGGCCGGCCTTTTCAAAGCACCGGCGAAATATGCGCCGCATGTCAATCTGCCGGCTGCCCGTGCGCGCGCGAATGTCGTGCTGTCCAATCTCGCCGATGCGGGCTTTATGAGCGAAGGCCAACTGGCTTATGCGCGGCGTAATCCTGCGAGTGTTGTTGACCGCGCGAAGGGTGAAAATCCCGACTATTTTCTGGACTGGGCTTTTGACGAGGTGAAAAAAATCACCCGCACCATTCCCCAGCATAATCTGGTGGTGCGTACCACGCTTGACCGGAATATCCAGAAAGCTGCGGAAGATGCGATTGAATTTCACCTGCGCCAATATGGTGCCGAATATAAAGTGACAGAAGCAGCCACCGTGGTGATTGCCGATGACGGCTCGGTGCGGGCAATTGTCGGCGGGCGCGATTATGGTGAAAGCCAGTTCAACCGCGCAACCAAAGCGCTTCGTCAGGCCGGTTCATCCTTCAAACCCTATGTCTATGCCGTTGCTATGGAAAAGGGCCTGACACCGAATACCATTGTCTCCGATGCGCCGATTGCATGGGGTAACTGGATGCCGCGCAATTACGGCCGCTCTTTTGCAGGTCGTGTCGATCTCGCAACCGCTCTGGTCAAGTCTTACAACACGGTGCCGGTGCGCCTTGCCAAAGACTATCTGACAACAAAGCCGATTGTAGCCCTCACCAAAGCCATGGGCATTGAATCGGAAATCTCCGACCATAAAACCATGGTGCTCGGCACCTCCGGCATGACAGTGATGGATCAGGCCACCGGCTTCAGTGTTTTTGCCAATGGCGGTTTTGCAGGCATGCGTCACGGTATTGTGCAGATTTCCGATCCGGCTGGTAAAATTCTCTGGGACTTTAAACGCGATACACCGGAACCAAAGCGCGTATTGTCTGAAAAGGCCGCCTCAGAAATGAACTCCATGCTGGTGCAGGTGCCTGAACGCGGCACGGCGCGGCGTGCAGCTTTGCCTATGACCCGTGTCGCGGGAAAAACCGGCACCACCCAGAGCTATCGTGATGCATGGTTTGTCGGCTATACCGGCAATTATACGGCGGCGGTCTGGTTCGGTAATGACAGTTATGCACCGATGAATAATCTGACCGGCGGTATCATCCCTGCTATGACATGGCAGATGATGATGATGCAGGCGCATCAGAATATTGACCTGAAACCAATTCCGGGCATCAGCAATCCGTTCCCGAAACCTGCTCAGCCAGCTGATCCGAAACTGGTAGCACAGAGCAGCAGCACCGGTGAAAAACTGCCAAATACAGTTCCGGATTATCCGCGTGTTCTGTCCTCAGAAACAACGCGCTTTATGCGCAGTCTGAATGAGAAATTCCGCACCTATGAAACACCGCAGCGGATTCGCACGACTTTATCGTCACTCTGATCTTATTGAAATGCACCGGCCATTTGATCCGGTCACCCGATAATGACAGGCAATTTTAACCGGACGTGTTTTATAGATTCTCCATGAGCAATTTAAGAACCATATTGCTGACAGTATTAACCTGCCTGATTGCTCTGGCGGGCGGCGCAGCCAGTGCGCTTTATGCTCTCAATAATTTTGAAGGTTTCAATCAGCTCACTATCGGACAATGGCATGCCTCGCCGCTCTATGGCAGTGCGGATGCTGATCCCTATGCCCGTGCGCAACGCAGCCGCGCCGCATTGCTGCCGCTGGGTGCTGCCGAAGGCCAACGCTTTGTTCTGAGGCATGATGTGAACGGCGCAAAGCTTGATCCGCGTTGCACCTATCATTTACAGGGCAAAGCCCCCGCCTCCCGTTTCTGGACGCTTTATGCCAGCGATTTGCACGATCTGCCGCTCGCGCAAAAGCAAGGGCTTCCGCAGGAACTGCATAGCCAGATGATCTGGTATCAGCATGATTCAAGTTTTCTCATCGCCGTTTCTCCCTCGGCACAATCGGGAAACTGGTTAGCGATCAATGCATCGCGCCCCTATCAGCTGGTGATGACCCTGTATGATACCGATCTGGGCACATCTATCGGCTTTGAAAATCCGCAAATGCCGGCACTCACTTTGGCAGAAGGCAGCTGCAAAGGAACCGGACGATGAGACATTCGCTGTTGCAGTTTCTCTATGCCATTACCCTCGGCCTTATCGGCGCAGCCATCGTTCATATTGCGATTATACTGCTCGTGCCTGACGATGCTTCGGAAACCCTGTGGAAACGCGTGGAAGCACTCGGCCCCGCAGAAAGCTTTCACAGGCTGGAAGGTGCTAACTGGGCAAAGCGCCGCGATCCGCTGATGCGCAGTGCCGCATGCCGTTTTGACCTGACCAACGGACCGGTTCATATCAGCGCTGTCGGCAAAGTGCCGTTCTGGTCGCTGGCGATTTACAATCATACAGGCGATATAACTTTCAGCCTCAATGATCAGGTGTCACCAACCACCGATCTGCTGCTTGTCTCGCCTTTGCAGAAAATCCTGCTCGAACAAAGCATTCCGCAGCAACTGGAACAATCAGTGCTTATCACCCAGTCCGTTAATGAAGCGATTGCGGTTTTGCGGGTCTTCGAGCCCGATGCAACATGGCGGGATGAGGTTGGTGAATTTCTTAAATCTGCAGAATGTATGAGCGTTTCGATCGAGAATTAAATTCTCCTGCGATGCACCATCTTCCGAAAAATATTTGATTTACAGTCAGTAAATTACCAGCAACGCACCGATGGTTAATTCATTGCTAAGTGTTCTCCCTTAAAGTGCAGAAAGCTCTCCTTATGTTTTCAGCGAGGAGAGGTGTATTTTTGTCTGTGTTGTGTAGGCGTAAGGGGTAAATACGCGTGACCACCGATCAATTCCGCGCTTTGGAAATATTATCCGGAAGTGGTCATTCCGCACACCACAAGACCGATGATCTGCTGGCTGCTGCCGTCGCAGGTTTTACGTCCCTCACCCGTCCCGGACGCTATGAAAGCCAGCAATTTGAAGATCTGGCTTTGCCGTTGCTGGAAACAGCCACGCCGCGTGCCCGCCGTCAGGTCTCAGCTATTCTTGCCCAGCATGATGTTGCCCCGCGCAAGCTGGTTTTGGCTCTTGCCAATGACAGTATTGAAGTCGCAGCACCGCTATTGCTGCGCTCCCCTGTCCTGACAACTGCCGATCTCATTGACATTACCGGCCAGCACGGCCTGTCCCATGCCCGTATCATTGCGCGCCGTCAGCCGGTTGATCCGCTGCTATTGCCAATCCTTGAGGGCTTTGATGATCCGCTCATCAGCCAGACACTGACTGCTGAACCGGTTATCAGCACTGCACCTGCCGCTGCAGAGACCAGCATAGCGGAGGTGCAGGAAGCGCATTATGTTTCAGCAGCCCCTGTAAACAAACGCGTTGAGAGCAAACCGGCTGCACCAATCCGCACAACCCCTCCTGCCTCAGCACAATCATTGCCTGCGCATAATCTCAGTGCACTGTCACTGTCCTCCTGTTTGCAACCGGCACGTGCCGAATATCTCATTGATATGGCACTGTTGATTGACGGCAATATGTTCCGCACCGCACTGGCCGATGCGCTGGATGTCAGCTATGCGCGTGCTGAAACAATTATCGGCTCATGGCCGAATTCCCAGCTGCCGCTGGCGTTGAAAGCCATAGGGCTTACCGCACAGGATACCTATCTGATCCTGACTGCTGTTCTCGGTACAATTCATGGCGAACGTGAACAATTACGGGAATTTGTCCATATTTACCGCTCTATCAGCCCTGAACAGGCCGCAGCAGCTGTCAGACGCTGGAAAGCGGATGATATGAATGAGCGTCTGCGCAATCAATTGCGCGATCTGGCGGACAACGCATCGGAAAACTTTACCAGTGCCGCGAATAATGACGGCACGATCCCGCATAGAAAAGCACAATAATCCGGATAAATTACATGCCTGTGGTCAGCAGTTCCGCAGCCTGAGCACAATCTTCAACCTCGACAAGCCAGAGATCAGGATCAAAGCGCAACTCTTTTTCAAGTTGCGTATTAATCAACAGCTCGTCTTCACTCTGCTGATATAAAACAAAACGACGTTCATCCGCCCGCTGCGGATCATATTCGCTTTGCGGCGCAGGCATATATAAATCAAAATTGCCGTCACGATTACGGATCTTGATAAAGATTGCACCGGCCTCGGCCGCACCGCGCCTGACCAGATAAGCGAAACCGTCAGCCATGCGCACGCGGCGCATGAATGCGGAAACCCAAAATTCACTTGTCAGACGCATAGGCTGAAATACCTGCTCATTGCATATCAAATCAGCTGATCAGGCCGATTTCACGCATTTTCCCGATCAGCTCAGAATCAGGCTTGCCGCTGACATTGAGACGGAACAGTTTCTGAAACTCGCGGATGGCATCTTCTGTGGTTTTGCCCGGAACACCGTCCACGACAACCATATCATTGCCGAATGCTTTAAGCCCCGCCTGAATACGCACCAGTTCCTCGGCGCTGACCGCCTGACCGGATGGTGTTCGTGCGGATACCGGTTGAACAGAAGCCGTTGTTTCCGTTGCATTCTGCGATGCAGAGTTGCTCCGCACAGCCTGTACCGGTGTTTTTTCTTCTGCCCTGACAGCAATCGGCGCAGGCCGTCTTTCCGCAACCGGCACAGCACGCGCACTGTTTTCAGGCTGAGTGTCAGACCGGGTCTCTGGCCGAGCCTCAGGTCTGGCAGCTGGCACAGCCACAGCAATGGCTTCCTCAATGCTCAGCTGTTTCTCTGCGGGTTTAGCCGCATTATTCTGATCCGGTGCCAGCTTGGCCTGCACATTCTGCCATTGCTCAAGCGCTGCACGGGTTTGCGGTCCTGTCAGACCATCCACATTGCCACTATAGAAGCCAAGCTGCTTCAGATTATATTGCATGATCGCCACCTGCTTGTCGCCATTCGGCGCCAGAGCCGGCAGATCACCGCCATCAACAGTTGTTTCGGGCAAAGTCGCAACGGCTTGCGGTTTATCAGTTACCGGCACAATCTCATTACCGGTAATCTGGCGTACGGGTTCCTGCGCAGTCACATTGCCTGTCAGCTTGCGGGCTGCTTCGCTATTGTCTTTTGCTACAGCACGGAAAACCTGCTCCGGCCGTGTTTTAAAGAAAACACCGTCATGCGCCTGCGGTTGATACCAGATCGCATTGCTGGCGACAAAACCAAGCGTCACAAGAAATGCGGTTGCACCACCGGCTACCACAGGATTACGCGCGACTATATCACCGGCAGCCAATGCCATGCGTGACACGCCGGTCAGGCATGCATCAAAAAAACGTCTGCCAAAACTACGCCGTTTTGCGTTTTTGCGCATGGAAGTCCCCTTGCGTTTCGTACCGCTGCGGCTCTGTCTTTCCGTCATAACTACTTTCTGCCTGACTATATTCAGTCTGTTCGGCCTGAAGATTAATAATTGCTGTTTTCACCTGCTCAAGAGCGCTGCGAATATCGGTTGAAACTGTATTTGTCTGCATCCGGTCAGCCTGCTGCATAGGCTGCGATAATGCCTGATTTGCGGCCGCACCTGCAACCAATCCGGTCTTATCCACAACCTGCTGTGCTGTTTGCGGCAGCCTGATTGAAACAGTCGTGCCATGGCCCTTGCGGCTGTGAATATTCATCTCACCCTGATGAAGACTGACTAGACCTTTAACCAGATAAAGCCCGAGACCTGAACCTTCCTGCATACGGGTCTGTGCATTATTGATCTGGGTAAATGGCTGGCACAGACGTTCAATCTCATGTGCTTCCAGTCCAACACCCGTATCAGACACGGAGATGACCAGACTGCGCTCTGCACCTGCATAGCCGCGCTTTGTTTCGTCAGGCATCACATCAATGGTTACGCAACCGCCGCGATCCGTGAATTTAATAGCGTTGGACACCAGATTAATCAGAATCTGACGGATTGCACGGCGATCAGCAATCATATCCGTCACATCCGGATGAATGCGGTCACAGAGAATAACGCCCTTTTTCTCGGCCATCGGCATAAGCATGGAACTGCACATTGTAACGCTGTCCTGCACGGAAAAGCGTTCATGCTGAACCGGATACTGACCGGCCTCAAGGCGTGAGGTTTCCAGAATACCGTTTACAACTTCCAGCAGATGATTGCCGGATTTGCGGATCAGATCAATATATTCGCGCTGCTTGTCGCTCTGCAAAGGCCCTGCCACATCATGCAACAGCAGATCAGAGAAACCGATGATTGAATTCAGCGGCGTGCGCAACTCATGGCTGACGGCACCGAGCAAACGTCCGCGAGAGGTTTCCAGATTCTCAATGGTCGTATTCTGCTGAACAATATGCTGCTGCGTATCCTGCGCCTGTGCAAGATTGCGCGCAACGATCAGGAAACCGGCTTCCTGCTCATTCTGAGCCGTGCCCTTTGCCTGCCCTTCCATTTCAAATATATTGAAATAGATTTTCGGCTGTTCATTTTTATTGCCCTGAGCAGCTTCCACGCAACGCAGACGAATCTCTGTCTTGCCACCGAGTTTCATCGGTGAATTACCGTGCTTCAGGCCATTCAGAAATGCGAGATATTGAACGCGGTCAGCCACATGCACGCGGTCAAGAAGCAATGTGCCGGTCAGGACTGCACGATCAACACCAAATTGTTCAATACAACGATCAGACAAAGTACGGATATGACCATCCTGATCGAGACGGATAACCAGAGCATCCAATGCTGTTTCCAGATCGCTGTCGGCAGTATGAGCAGATGTTGTATTCTGCAGGACTGTTGCAACTGGCAGTGCCAAACGCATTACCCGCAGCAAAATGGCGCCGACATAGATAAACAGGAAAGTTGTTGAGACACCGGCCGGAAGCATCAGCTGTGTGTTGATACCTTTGGTCAGCGATGTTGCCATCAGGGCAACAGTGATCAGACCACCGGCAACAGCCGCCGCACGATGGCGGGTTACAAGCCAGATCTCAAGCGGCAATGCCAGAACCATCGCCCAGACCAGACCATTTTCCGCACCTGCAAACAGGGCTGTAAAAGCCAGTACCGCGCTATAGAATGACAATGCGACAAGACCTGTCAGGCTGTTGCGGATACCAAATGCCTGCGCTGCCAGCAAAAGAACGGATATGCCGGTAAAGGACAGGCCGGTAAACAGCAATGCATTGACCGAAGCGGTCGGGAAAATACTGTAAAAAGCCATTGCCAGAAACAGCGGAAACAACAGCAATGCGCAGCGCAAATCAAACGCTGAAAAATGGTCGGACTTACGGGATTGAGCAGCGGTAACAGAAGCATGGAATTCTGCATTTTCCTGCGCCAACAGGTGATGATCCGCAACGGCATTATGCATACCGCCTTTAATCATTTTCATTGTTTTCGCATAAATGCCGTACACGCAGCATACTCACTCTGACACAATCTCACTTCAACTGTCTTATTTCACCGGAGTGAAAAGACAGTCACCGAACAATGACAGAATGGACGCCCAGACTTTAAGGAATAGATAAAACCGCGATCTATGATGCCCGTGAAAGTCTTTTTTCCGCGAAAAAGGGGCAGCTTTTGGCTCTATGGTAAACGGAATATTTCCGGCTCCGCCCCATGGCAAGACAATCTTAAAAACATTTTATCAGAATCTTCAGAAATATGTCTCATGCTTTAACCATTGTGTCTCAACAACCGGAAAGCCTTGAGAAGAAACCGGTGAAACAACTGATAACTATATGAATAATTTAAACTTATATATTTATCACGCTCAGCAACCCGACAGGACCGTGCAAACAGGCAGGAATAAAGATCATGAGATTTCTGCTTAAATGCATTTTCTGGCTGGGAGGGGTTTTTCTGCTGATGCCCGGACTGACCGGCAAGTCTACAGACACACAGCCACCACGAGCGCCACAGGCACAAACACAGCAAAATCATCTGTCTTCAGAAAAACAGCAACAGGCTCCATCCACGGCCAGCCCCGATCTGGTTGAGCAATGGTTGCAGGCCGGTAAAACCCTGCAGGAAATCAGCACATTTTGTGAGCGCAATCCCGTTCTCTGTATTGCCGGAAAGGCAGCGATTCAGCAAAGCGGTGAACAGGCTTTGATCCGTGCGAAAGAGGTTCTATCCGGTAGCGCTTCGCAAAACAAAGAGCCATCCGCCCCACCTGCAACAGAGCAGGCACCTGCGTTCAAAATTCCTGTTCCTGCGCAGCGTCCCGGATAGTTCTTGCGATCGTCAGAACCGGAACTTTCCAATTGCTATAAAAATGGTCTATAAGCCGCGCCATATGTATATTTATCAGCATGCCTTAAGCGGAGCGAATTTTCGTTCTTGCGCGGCATGCTTCAGTTAATGCGGAGAGACCTATGACAAATTCAAAGATCAGCACAATTGCGTCGGACTTTGAGTTTCTTGACGACTGGGAAGACCGCTATCGCTATGTGATCGAACTGGCACGTGACTTGCAGCCTTATCCGGAAGAAGCCCGCGATGCGGATCATAAGGTTCCGGGCTGTGTCAGTCAGGTTTGGCTGCTGACCAAAAAAGGTCAGGGTGCCGATCCGGTTATGGAATTCCTGGGCGATTCCGATGCGCATATTGTCCGCGGTCTGGTTGCCATCCTGCTTGCCCTTTATTCCGGCGAAACCGCATCTTCCATTCTGAAAATTGATGCAGAAGGCGTTCTGAAAAGCCTTGGCCTCGATGAGCATCTGACACCACAGCGTTCCAACGGCTTGCGCTCCATGGTGCAGCGTGTGCGCAATGACGCACAAAGCGCCCTGCAAAACGCTGCCTGATATTTCTCATCTATAATATACCAAAACACGCGCACTGATCTCATCACTGCGCATGTTTTGTTTTCAGCTTGTGACGAGGCATCACAGTGAAGGCCGGTAATCCGGTGCTCCCCAGTGATAGGCAGCCGGTGACGTGATCCCTTCCGGCATCCGCCCTGCATTATAATGGCGGTGCAAAATACTGAGTGCTGTTTTCAGCATCATCTTTGCCGAGCGTGCAGGCCATGAACGCTCACGCTCCACCAATTCCAAACCTTTGAGAAAACAGCATATATCCAGCAATATACCGGATAATTCCGGCCCCACAGCGATGAGTGCCTTATTCACCCGATCCCGGCAATCCAATGCATAATCACTCAATTCGGCCGCACCGCCCCGCTCCCCTCTGACACGTCCGGCAACACTGGCATCCCAATTGGCCGAAATCCGTGGCATCATATTCCCGCGTGTGAAATCAGCCCTCAACCGCTCTCCGGCATGAAACTCGTCATCACTCAGAAAACGCCGCCCTGTCTGCTTGTTTTTCCGGTAGAGCAAAGCCAGCGGGGATTCAGCATTATTAACGGTACAGTTCCGGGTGCTTTCGCCGGTTATCCGGATAACAGGTTCCTGTGGCTGTTCCGTCTCAGCAGGCTTCTTTAACGTCTTCAGCAGATCGCGTCCTGCAAGTTCCAAGGTGATTTTGTCCTGCTCAGCTTTCACCAATCCGGCCTCCAGCAAATGCTGCAATACCGGCTCGTCACAGGTAATCGTACCGCCCTCATCACTGGTCAAGAACCAACGCCCTTCTTCACCTTCGAACCTTGCCGGTGACCGCAGCAGAAATCTGAGCACCCGCAAAGCTGGTTGCTGATCTTTCGGGGAAAATGCAGTGACGGTTTTGCTCATTCCCCTGCACTCCCGCACGGATAAAGCGCCCGAATGAGATATTCAAACGAGCTGACACTGCGGTCAAATTTTTCATTCTCCCGCATGTCCTCAATCAAATGACAGGCATGTTTAACCGTGGTTCTTTCACGGCAAAATGCATAGGCCACTTCAGACATCGACAGGCCGAACATGGTATGAGCGATATACATGCCGAATTGCCGGATTCTGGCGATATGGCAATTGCCACGTTGGGGACTGCGCAAATCATGTAACGATACCTGAAAGAAAACAGACAACAGCGCCATTAAAGCCCCGCACAGTTTCCAGGCACGCAATTGCCGCTCCCTGCTTGTCAGCTGGCTCTTTACACTGCTGTTTCTTTGCATCAGATCAGCCAGATACAGCGCATTCTCTGTCATGCGTTTGTTGCCGACATCATTCTGCATGGAATGCATATCCTGCCCGCCGGATAAACAATGCAGGCGCGATGACTCCGGCAAATTATGCAAGACAACAAGTGAATCCGTGCGACCGGATAAAAAATCTGGAAAATTGTTCAACATATGCCCTCCGCAGACGACATATCCTTAATATAAAAATCTTATACGGGGATAAACTTGAGTTTATAGATGTAAATATACAATTAAATTCAAATAACAAATATTAAAAAAGAATCTATACATAAAAATAAGCCATTCAATAAAAACATTTTATCAAACAATCAAATTTAATCATAATAAAAATACTCAAACAACCAATACTACATTTAAAAATTAAGAATGTCTGCTTATCCCCCGCCAGCAGCAAAACATCATAATCCCCTGCATGATGAAGGGGATTAACAATGTCAGCCACTCTGCAACAGGAAAAACAGTTATTTCTGGAAAACCGTAAAGAAGATGCACTTCAGGCAGCGCAATCCGTCGCCTTACAGCTGAGCTGCGGCATCGACTTGCAACAGGCCTTAAATGCACCGGCCGAAAAGAGAGCAAGTATTGCAGCGAAACTAACGCGGCTTATCAAAAGAGAACGTCTGAAAGGTCTGAATAAACACTGGAGTTACGATATCAACCGGCACATTGCGCTGAAACAAGCGCAGACTCGCCTGCTGCAACTGCTTTGATAATACATAAAAAAACAACGGCACTTTCGCGCCGTTGTTTATCTCTTGATATCTCGTTGAAGAGATACAGGCCGGATCAGGCAGCTTTACGCTTACGACCAAGACCCATTTTCTTAGCAAGCTGCGAGCGGGCTGCAGCATAGTTCGGAGCAACCATCGGATAGTTAGGATCCAGATCCCACTTCTCACGATATTGTTCCGGCGTCAGATTATAATGGGTCATCAGGTGGCGCTTCAGCGATTTAAATTTCTTACCGTCTTCCAGGCAGATAATATAATCGTCGTGAACTGATTTTTTCGGGCTGATTGCCGGTTTAGGCTTTTCAACCACAGCAACCACTTCTTCACGAACACCTGAACGGGCAAATGCTGCATGAACATCAGCGATCAATGCAGGCACTTCACCGGCACGTATTGAGTTATTGCTGACATAAGCGGCAACAACATCAGCTGTAAGACTGAGCAGCAGTTCGTCAGCAGAAACCACAGTCTCTGGATGTTCCATTATACTTCCTTTACCTATAAATATTGCTGACTGGAAACCCTCTGAAAATACATGAGAAGTCTATCCATTCACCAATCAACCAGTTTAATCTTAGCTTGCCACCCGCAATCATCTTCTCATATCTGTAAAATTTGTAAAATGTCAATTTATTTCACGATTTTGTTAAGTGATGCTGTAATTTTTGACTAAACAATTAAATTTCAACACTCAAGATCACGAGAATTAATATCTGCGAACCTGCCGAAAACAGAAAACTATTTCTCTTCTCATCTGAAGATTATCAATCGGAGCCTGTTATACACATAGTACAATGTAAAAACATGCTTCTGAAACTATCTTCAGCAAACAAATTCACCAAAAACGTGAAATTTCGCCTCTTGAAACAAACTACAGTAAAACTCAGCAAACACTGCGATATGAAGCAATTTTGCGGATATTTGCTATTCTATCAAAAAATCCTGTATTTCTATATTAAGTCATTTTTCTGGCAATTCATGGCCCCGGATATTTTATACAAGGATTTTTGCAAAAAAACCTGCTTTCATAAGATTATCCGCCGCACGGGCAGATCAAACGCCTGCGTATGTTCATATTATGCCTTTGAAAATACACGGTTGTATATTCACCTTTTAAAAAGCGGTTAATATCCCCATATATTGGAAAAATGACTATTCTGAACACAGGCAGGCCTGACTAAACCAGATCAGTCCTGCTCTTTTTGACCTGCCTTTATGAATAACGCACATTCGGCTTGAAAACGCCTTATACTTTCCGAATGTATGCTGAACCGCCGGAGAACCATCATGTCCGAGAAAAACATGCCCCAACGCCCGCTAAAAATTCAGAAAACCGATGCCGAATGGCGCGAGCAGCTCACACCGGAGCAATATAAGATCACGCGCCAGCATGGCACAGAGCGCGCATTTTCCAGCCCAGATTTTGATCTCAAACTCCACGGCACATATCACTGTATCTGCTGTGACCGTCTGCTCTACAATTCCGAAGATAAATTCAATTCCGGAACAGGCTGGCCGAGCTTTACACGTCCGGCTGAACCGGAAGCTGTCAGCGCTTTTGAAGATCATTCCTATGGTATGAACCGTACAGAAATACGCTGCGCCGATTGTGATGCGCATCTCGGCCATGTATTTCCAGACGGCCCAGCACCAACCGGACTGCGTTTCTGCATGAACGGCACAGCATTATATTTTACTGAAGCCTGACAGCCTCAAATTTTACACCTCATCTTGGCAACAATACCGGAAACAGTATGAACCAGCATTCATTCCCTAAGCACAACGCCCCAGCAACTGAGAAGAAGGCGTTCAGCGACACGCGCCACGGTATTGTCCGCCATGATGAATATCACTGGTTGCGTGCTGCCAACTGGCAGGATGTTCTGCGTGATCCCTCCCTGCTGGATGCACAAATCCGTTCGCATCTTGAAGCTGAAAACGCCTATCAGTCAGCCTTGATGGCAGATACGCAGGAGCTGCAAAAACAACTGTTTTCGGAAATGAAAGGCCGCATCAAGGAAGATGACTCCAGTGTGCCGGTCAAAGACGGAGCCTATGCCTATGGTATTTCCTATGTCACCGGCGGGCAGCATCCGCAATATTTCAGAACACCGCGGGATGGCGGCGATAAAACCATTCTGATCGACGGCGACAAGGAAGCAGCATCCCTTGCCTATTTCAGCCTTGGAGGACTGGACTATTCGCCCGACCATAAAGCACTGGCATGGTCGGCCGATACTAAAGGCTCCGAATTTTACGACATTAAAATCCGCGATCTCTCCACACTGGAAGACAGTACGGATCTGCTGACATCCACCGCAGGCGGAACTGTATGGGATGCAGCAAGTCAGGGTGTTTTCTATGTGCAGATGGATGATAATCATCGCCCTGCCAAATTATTCTATCACCCTACCGGCACGCAACAGGGTCAGGATACGCTGATCTATGAAGAAAAAGACGCCGGTTTCTTCATGAATGTTTCCGGCAGTTCACTGAATGACTTTGTTTTCATCAATATTCAGGATCATGAAACTTCTGAAGTCTGGCTGATACCGGCCAATAATCCGCAGGCAAAGCCACAGCTCGTGGCAGCGCGCGAAACCGGCATTGAATACAGCCTCACAGAAGGCGGAGACGTTTTCTATATTCTCACCAATATTGACGGTGCGAAGGACTTCAAGATTATGTCCGCACCGGTCAGTGCCCCGCAAAAACAAAACTGGACGGAAGTCGTTGCCGAAAAGTCCGGCACGATTATTCTGGATGTTGGAGCGTATAAAAATCATCTGGTCTGGCTGGAGCGTAATAATGGCCTGCCGCGCATTGTTATCCGTGAGCGCAGCAGCGGGACAGAACATGCCATTGCTTTTGACGAGGAAGCCTATTCGCTTGGCCTGCATGGCAGCGCTGAATATGACACGGATGTGATCCGTTTTTCCTATTCATCCATGACCACGCCGAGCCAACTCTTTGATTATAATATGGTCACACGCGAACGCGTGCTGCTGAAAACGCAGGAAGTGCCAAGCGGCCATGTGATTGAAAATTATGTCACCCGCAGGCTCCTTGCACCGGCGGCAGATGGTGAGCTGGTACCGGTTTCCATTCTCGCCCATAAAGACACACCGCTGGACAGCTCGGCTCCATGTCTTCTCTATGGTTATGGCGCTTATGGCAGCTCCATTCCGGCAAGTTTCTCGACCACACGCCTCTCTCTGGTTGACCGTGGTTTTATCTATGCCATTGCCCATATTCGCGGCGGCAAAGACAAAGGCTTCGCCTGGTATGAAAACGGCAAACGGGAACATAAGGTCAATACATTCACTGACTTCATTGCTGCAGCAAAACATCTTGTGGCAGAGAATTTCACCCGTCATGACCGGATTATCGCCCATGGCGGTTCGGCAGGCGGCATGCTGATGGGCGCTATCACCAATATGGCTCCGGAAGCCTTTGGCGGAATAATTGCCGATGTGCCATTTGTGGATGTGCTGAATACTATGCTGGATGACAGTCTGCCGCTAACCCCGCCGGAATGGCCGGAATGGGGCAATCCGATTGCATCGGAAACGGACTACCGCACTATTGCGTCCTACTCCCCTTATGACAATGTGTCAGCGCAAAATTATCCACCGATACTGGCAACAGCAGGCCTGACCGACCCGCGTGTTACCTATTGGGAAGCAGCAAAATGGGTTGCTAAACTGCGCGATCAGTCCACCAGCGGCAATCCTGTGCTTTTCAAAATCAATATGGAAGCAGGCCATGGCGGTGTTTCAGGGCGTTTCTCGCAGCTGGAAGAAGTCGCCTATAATTATGCTTTCGCGCTTAAGGTTGCAGACAGACTGTAACAGGCGCATAAAGATATGAAGCCGCAGAGCAGAAAATTCTGCTCTGCCGTGCCTTCCGAAAACAGGAAAGGATTAAGCCATGCCATTCATGTCTCTGAATTTCCTCAGCAAAAGCGGGCTACGGCTTTGCGTGTCCGCTTTTAGCATTCTGGCGCTGACCACCATCTCAACACCGCAGGCGGAAGCCGCGGTTCGTAAAAATGTCAGCGAATATGCAGGGCAGCGCTGCAATCCGCCTCCGCGTGGCAGCGGTGTTATTGTCGGCATTTTTCAGGGACTTGGCGAAAGCGCCTTTGTCAGCAGTGACTATCCGGAAGTGATCAGCCGCTATCGCTGCTTCCCCTCGCTGGAAGAATGCAAAGGCTGGCTTTACACTATGCAAAGCCTCTATAGCGCAGGCCTGCCCCGCGCAGCCAAATGCCTGAAACGCTGAAAACCGCGCTATATACACTGTGTTTACTGTGATGAAACAAAGCGGAATCTGCTAAAAACCCTTTAAATCCCGCTTTTTAGCCGCGACCGGTTACTTTGCCGTAACCTGCGGATTTTTACATGCCTTCTTGTCAGCGGCGCTTAGCTCCTTAATTTCCGTAACACCGATATCATCCCTCCGGTGAAGGAAAGACCATGACATTCTTAAAAACAGCAACACAATTTCGGACCTCAGCGGCTGTTGCCGCGACACTTGCAACCTCCGCCCTCTCCGTATCCTCTGCCCATGCGCAGGAAAATAAAGCACTGAACTGGCAATTCTTTCAGGCAGATGAAAACGGTTTTCTCCGCACCCCCGTTCTGCTGACCGGCGAAAAAGAAGCGATTCTGCTGGATGGCGGTTTCACGCTTTCAGACGGCAAAGCCCTCGCAGAAAAAATCAAGGAAAGCGGCAAAACACTGACAACAATCTATGTCAGCCAGAGCGACCCTGATTATTATTTCAACCTCGGCCCAGTCAAAGCCGCGTTTCCTGATGCGAAAGTGATTGCCGCACCGGCGACGGTTGAAGCCATTAAAGGCAATGTAGAAGGCAAGCTGAAAGTCTGGGGTCCGCAGCTGAAAGAAAACGGCCCGCAGACGCTGGCTGATGTGGTGATGCCTGAGGCTTCAGACGTCAAAGAGCTGGATCTGGAAGGCAAGAAAATCGAGATCATTGATGCAGAGAATATGCCAAACCGCCGTTACCTCTGGGTACCGTCTCTGAAGGCTGTTTTCGGCGGTGTTCTGGTCACTGCCGGTGAACATGTATGGCTTGCCGACACACCAAAAGCAGAGCAGCGTCAGGCATGGATCAAAACTCTTGATGCCATTGCGGCACGCAATCCTGAAATTGTTGTACCTGCCCATATGAGCGCTGGCTCAAAAACTGATATTTCTGCGGTTACTTTCACCAAAGACTATCTTGTGGCCTTTGAAGAAGAGCAGGCCAAAGCCAAAAACAGTGAAGAACTGATTGCCGCTATGAAAAAGCGCTATCCTGATCTGGGCGGTGTATCCAGCCTTGAGCTTGGCGCCAAGGTCATTAAAGGCGAAATGGAGTGGGAATAACCGTCTCCCACCTCTGAAATAAAAAAGCACCGGAAACTCCGGTGCTTTTCTTTTTTACCCATTCTGCAAAAGCAGATCAGTCAAGATCATAGAGTGAGCGGGCAAAACCGGCCAGCCCCTTCTCTTCCAGCTTTTTCAGCGGCATACGGAAGGTGACGCGCACAATCCCCGGATGACGGCCGATTTCAATCGCACCAAGCATTGTTGCACGGTTCATGATCTCGGGAACCGTAACATCAAAAAGATCCGCCGCACGTTTCAGACCGTTCTCTGTCGCTTCATTCAGCGTAGCCCCGCTGCCGATTACTGTAACCGGTGCATCGCGCTCAATTGCTGTCACACCATTGGCCTTGCCAAGTGCCTCAGCACGCTGGCGCTCAATGGCATTTAAAGGACGCGCCAGATAAGGCACATCCTCAGCCACAGGAAACAGCAGCGGCCCGTCAATCGCCAATCCCTTGATAACATGCACTTCGAGCGTAACCACGCCTGCAACGTCGCAGGTATGACCGGCAATCTCACCATCACCCTGCAATGCGTGCATATCGCCCAGATAGACACCGCCGCCCGGCACTTTCACCGGACAAATCAGTATCGCGCCCTGCCGAACAGAATTTACATCAAGATGGCCGTCGGTTTTGTTGCGCGCCAATTCATCCGGTGTCAGTGCGTATTTATGCGGCGCATTGAGCAAAAATGAGCCGAAATCACCGGCATTATGAGAATCCGGCATCGCTTTTGAAGGTGTTGTACCCAATTGCCCGAGGAAAGGCCGCAGACGTGTGGCCACACCGACCAGATCAGCGGGAGCAAAAGTCATAACCGGATTTTGAATGGAGGTATCCGGCAGTGCCATAATCTTTGCAGCATCCGGCGCCATGGCTTCGGCTCTGGCTTTTCCGACAGTTACACCAATGCTGCGCTCGTCATCAAAGACAATTGTATAGCCGTTTTCAATCTTAAACGGCGTGGCATCGGCTCCGCATTTATCACAACGGATAGCGCTCTGGCCGATACCTTCAATATGGGTGGCAGGCCATTCCGTACCGCATTCCGCACAGACAGCAGCGCAGAACGGATCACCATTATTACGACCTGTCACCACACTGTCCGAACCGGAAGCCGTAGCAGCAGATGTTACAACAATGGAGCGGATGCGAATGGCAATCGCATCACCGATTTCAGCACCTTCAACAGCGACCGGCCGCGTGACCTCATGACCGCCGCGAATGGCGGGCGTAATCATAGGCCCCCAGCAACCGGGCGCAGTATTGGCGATAATCGTACCACCGTCAGCCACAGGCCCGAGCATGGCACGCTCAGGGTCAAGAATACCATCGGTGAGTTCGGTCACATAGACTGTGCGACAGGCAGTGCTTTTCTGCCGGCTTTTATCATTTTGCATTCCTGCATCCTCCAGAAACGATGCGCTGTTCAGGCGAACAGACAGGCTTCACACTCTTCCGGATGCGGCAATTCCATTCTGTCCGACAGAAATATGCCGACCGGCACGATCATGCTAATGGACAATAACCAGTTTAAATAATGACAAAGCCGTGAGGCAGAAACACGGTTAACCTATTGAGAAACATAACCATCTTTATGGGCAGGAATGGCTTTGAGATAAGCGGCAATTGCCTCGCGGTCAGAAGCCTGAAGCTTTGAAGTATTGGCAATAACATCGGTCATTGACCCGCCCATCGAGTCAAAATCCGGTGTAAATCCGCTTTCCAGACCATAGGCAATGTCACCAGCACTCCAGCCGGAAATACCGCCCTCACCGCCTGTGATATTCGGCACGATGCCGCGCTTTCCCTGACTGTCCGTTTCTGCCGAAACCGCACCTGCCAGCCATTGTGCTGTATCAGAACCGCCAAATGCATTACGCGGCGTATGGCATTCGCCGCAATGCCCCATGGCTTCTACAAGATATTGTCCGCGCTGCAGCTGCGCATCAGGATTATTCAGCTGAACGGCAGGCGCATCATTCAGATAAAGCATTTTCCAGAGGCCAAGCCCGCGGCGCACATTGAACGGAAAGCCAAGCTCATGCGGTTTTGATGCTTCATCAGAAGCCGGCAGGATTTTCATGAAGGCATAAAGATCCGCCACATCCTGCAATTTCATGCGGGTATAGGATGTATAAGGAAAAGACGGATAAAGGTGTTCTCCGTTGCGCCCAGTACCTTCCAGCATGGCATCGGCAAATTCGGCCAATGTCCAGTCTTTGATACCGGCAGCAGACGGTGAAATATTCGGTGCAATGAAAGTCCCGAAATCGGTTTTCAGCTCATGCCCGCCGGATAAAACCAGCTTGGCATCGCCTGTTGCTCCCGGAGCCGCATGGCATGAGGCACAGCCGCCTGCATAGAAAACCTGTTCGCCGTTTTTGACATCCCCTGCCGCCAGCTTGTCCAGCGCGGCGCGGTCAACATGCACAGGCTGCGTCAGAAACCAGAAAACACCGGCACCTGTTACAGCACAAAGCAAAGCTGCGGATATCAATTTACGTTTCATATCAAATTCTTACCCTGTTAAAGCGCAAGGAATAATCTGCGCAGCGCCTGTAATATTTCCAATATGATTTCAGACTGAAAATATTGATCGCTTTAAATGAACGCACATCCCGAAACAATTTTCGGGATGTGCTTCAGGCTAAGCCTGTTATTTCTTGATGCGGTAAGCCTGATGGCATGTGCCGCAGCTTGCGCCAACATCTTTCATGCTCACACGCAGTGCATCAACATCCTGCGGCTTGGCATCCGCTGCGGCTGCAGTCGCTGTACGGAATTTTTCAATTTCAACTTTAAAACCAGCTTCATCTTCCCAGATTTTAGGTGCAGCAGCAGTATCGCCGCTTTCCGAGCCCTTAGGGAACAGCTTTTCTGCATCCATCTTGATGGCATCTGCTTTCAGCTGCTCAAGCGCGGCCTGAACGGCTTCTGCTTCAAACGGCTTTTCGCCTTTCATAATTGGTCCCAGCACGCCCATTGAGCGGCCGACATCTTTCATCAGCGCCTGACGGTCAGTCACCGGTGACGCTGAAGCCGCACTTGTCAGCATGAATAAAGCAGAGAAGATTGCCAAAGATTTTTGCATGAACAGCGTCCTTTAATCGCGAATATGAGTTTCTTTGAATATTGCAAGCACAATACTCAATTTAGAATGATTATAGTAATGCGATTTAGAATATCTATAAAAACGTCAGTTCATCAGATTAATTTTTTGTAACAATAAAAAAGCCTCCCGAAGGAGGCTTTTCATCAGGCCGAATTATTAAGCTTTTTCGTAAAGCTCAAGCACATAATCCCAGTTGATCATGCTGTCGACGAAAGCTTCCAGATATTTCGGACGCGCATTGCGGTAGTCGATGTAGTAGGAATGTTCCCATACGTCGACGCCGAGAATTGGTGTCGCGCCGTGTACCAGCGGGTTTTCGCCGTTTGGTGTTTTGGAAATTTCCAGCTTGCCGTCTTTAACCGACAGCCATGCCCAGCCCGAACCGAACTGACCGGCGCCAGCCGCGATGAAATCTTCACGGAACTTGTCGTAGCCGCCGAGATCGGATTTGATTGCAGCTTCCAGCTTAGCAGGCAGTTTGTTGCCGCCGCCGTTTTTCTTCATCCATTTCCAGAAGTGGATATGGTTGTAATGCTGGCCGGCATTGTTGAAGAGTGCCTGATTTTTGCCGTAGCTTTCTTTAACTACGTCTTCAAGGCTCTTGCCTTCCAGACCCGAACCTTCAAGCAGCTTGTTGCCGTTGGTTACATAGGCCTGATGATGCTTGTCATGGTGAAACTCAAGGGTTTCACGGGACATATAAGGGGTAAGCGCATCATAGTCGTAAGGCAGAGCAGGCAATTCAAAAGCCATGGTGTTTCTCCTCTTGGTGTGGGCGGCTTCAAGTTTCCGCCACCCAAATTCTTCATGCCTGTATTACATAGGCCGACACAGGCACGCGGGCAATGCAGAGAACGACAGTTCTGCGAAAAATCACGGAAATTTTAAATTATTATCACATCAGACTGTGGGTAAGCGCCCTGTCAAAGCTGCAATAAAACCAAACAATTACATCACAACCGGTTTTCATAAGAGCGACAATGGCTTAAGCGACCATCAGTGAATGTCAGCGCATTGTATAAACCCTAAACTGTGCAGTAATAACATAACACTTCCTGTTGCAAGACAGCAACAGATATATAAGCATCCGTGTAATCTTAAAAATTCATAAGTTCTTAGCCATATTGTGGCAATTTTTGACCAGCTTTATGCAGGGATGTTCTGCCGGAATCCTAATCATATTTTCATCAGCGTAATTCTCGGCAGATCCATCTTTCCGGCCGTCAGGCCATTATACCGTTCCGTCCCTCGCCCTTACGGCGCTGATTGAACGGCTCTGTCGGGTCGTGTCTGAATATGTTGTTTACGCAGTCTTATGCGCTGCATGTATCAGACACACACTCATAATTTAAAAACGTTCTGAAAAGACTGGTTTAAATATGGAAAATTCTTTCTCCCGCCGCTCTTTCATGTCGGCGCTGTCGGTCACAGCCGCTGCCGGACTGGCAGGCTGTACGCAGATCAGCCGTAATATTCCGGTGATCGACATGACCGGCGGTCCGGCTCCGATCGCCCCACCGATCAATAATGGCGGCGCAACCGGCCCTTATGCCAGCATGTATGCGGCGGTTGAAGATGAAGGCTATTCAATTCCTGCTGTACCATTTCAGAAAATTGATCCGAAATATTACCGCCAGCTCGTTCAGGACCCGACCGGTGAAATGCCGGGTACCGTGGTTGTCGATACCGCGAACCGCTTTCTCTATCTGGTGATGCAGGATGGTCAGGCACTGCGCTACGGCGTGGGTATCGGCCGTGCAGGCTTTTCATGGTCAGGCCGCGCTCTTATTCAGTGGAAGCGCAAATGGCCGCGCTGGACACCGCCGGATGATATGATCGGCCGTCAGCCGGAACTGGAAAAATACAGCGCCCGCAATGGCGGTATGGCACCGGGACTGACCAATCCGCTTGGCGCACGCGCTCTGTATATCTTTAAGGACGGTGTTGATACGCTTTATCGTATCCACGGCAATCCGGAATGGTGGTCGATCGGTAAAGCCGTTTCGTCCGGCTGTGTCCGCATGGTCAATCAGGACGTGATCGACCTCTATGACCGCGTACCGAATAAAACACCAATTCTGGTTATGTAATTGATATCAATTAAAAAGGCGGGTTGCACAGCAGCCCGCCTTTTTCTTATAGTTCAATCAGCGTTTGAAACCGCCCAGAATGCCACGCACAATGGCTCGGCCGAGCGAATTACTCACAGTCCGCACCACGCTTTTCACTGCGGTTTCCGCAACAGTCTGACGGCTGCCGCGTTTGCCGCCGCCAAGGGTGGATGACAGATAATCTGTCCAGCTACCGCTATCCTGCTCCGCCTGTTGCTGCTCGACTGTAGCGACTTTTTCCTGCGCGCGTTTCTGCAGAATTTCAAAGGCAGATTCACGGTCAATTGCGCGGTCATACTGACCGGATACCGGACTGGTTGCGATCAGCTTCGCCCGCTCATCCGCTGTCAAAGGCCCGATCCGCGATGCAGGCGGGCGCATCAAAGTGCGCTGCACCATCGAAGGAATGCCTTTTGCCTGCAAGGTTGAGACCAGCGTCTCACCGGTTGACAATAACGTAATCGCTTTGAATGTATCGAAATCCGGATTAGGACGGAATGTATCCGCAGCCGTTTTAACCGCCGCTGTCTCGCGCGGCGTATAGGCACGCAGCGCGTGTTGCACACGATTACCGAGCTGTGCCAGCACAACTTCCGGCACGTCCAGCGGATTCTGCGTCACAAAATAAACACCCACGCCTTTGGAACGGATCAGGCGCACAACCTGCTGAATACGATCCAGCAGAGCCTTTGGCGCCTCATCAAACAGCAAATGCGCTTCATCAAAGAAGAACACCAGACGCGGCTTTTCCGGATCACCAACCTCCGGCAATTGTTCAAACAGCTCCGACATCAGCCAGAGCAGAAATGTGGAGTACAGCCGCGGGTTCATCATCAGCTTGTCAGCGGCCAACACACTGACAAGACCGCGCCCGTCGGTGGTTGTGCGCATCAGATCAGAAATACTCAGCGCAGGTTCACCGAAAAAGAACGTGCCGCCCTGTTGCTCCAGCACCAGCAGCGAGCGCTGAATTGCACCGACAGATGCCTTGTTGATATTGCCATATTGGATGGAAAGTTCAGGCGCGCGCTCAGCCACATGGGTCAGCAGCGACTGTAAATCCTTCATATCAAGGAGCAGAAGCCCCTCTTCATCCGCCACACGGAAAGCAATATTCAGCACACCTTCCTGCGCGTCCGTCAAATTCATCAGGCGTGCCAGCAGCAATGGCCCCATTTCGGAAATGGTAGCGCGGATCGGATGCCCCTGCTCGCCGAAAATATCCCAGAAGATTACCGGTGTCGCATGCATGTCATAAGGATCAAGGTGAATCTCCTCGGCACGTTTTACCGAGAAATCATTCTTCTCGCCGATAGCAGCAATACCGGACAAATCACCTTTAATATCCGCGCAGAAAACCGGCACACCGGCTGCGGAGAAAGCCTCAGCCATAACCTGAAGACTCACAGTTTTACCCGTACCGGTAGCGCCGGTCACAAGCCCGTGCCGGTTGGCATATTTCAGCGCCAGTTCTTCCGGTTGCTGGTAACTATTATCCGGTTTACGGCTGGCACCCAGAAAAATGCTTCCTTCAGCAGGCATAGACATACTCCTCATCCGTTCATTCTCACGCCGAATAATCTGAGCCACGGCACAAATCATTATAATCTATAATCGTCCTGTAACATCAGAACAATATTCTACGACCTGTTCACCGGTTATTTCCCGCCTGTTCATTGCATTTTATGATACACCGACATCAGAGCAGGCTTGATTTCATCACGGCAGAGTGCTTATTACGTAAACGTCAATTTTTGGGAGACTATCATGGAAGAGCTGATTTCACGTATTACCAATAATGTTGGTGTTGATAGCGCCACAGCAGAAAAAGCTGTCGGCCTGATCCTTGCCTTTCTCGAAAAAGAAGGCCCGCAGGATAAAGTCGGCGCGCTGATCGCCGGAATTCCGGGCGCACAGGAACTGATTGCCTCGGCAGATAAAGGCGGCTTCCTCTCCAATATGATGGGCGGCGTTATGGGTCTTGGTTCCAAGCTGATGGGCGCAGGCCTCGGCATGGGTGAAATCACCGGCGTGGCGAAAGAAACCATTGCTTTCGCAAAAGAAAAAGCCGGTGCGCAGACCGTTGATGATGTTGTGAATTCTATTCCGGGTCTCGGCCAGTTTATCTGAGGTCACCACCTCAGCAAAAAGCCCCTCTTTCGAGGGGCTTTTTTTTATTTACTCACTGTCGGCCTGCACATGCAGTGCCCGCCCTGCTCCCCAGCCATTCCATGCCGCCACAAGACCGATAGCCACAAACAGCATGGCACTGGCCGTGTAAGTTCCGGTCAGATCATGGATAATGCCGATCAGCAGCGGCACAACCGATGCAATCATATAACCGACAAATTGCACCATGCCGGACAGATGCGATGCCACGCGCGGATTTGGCGAGCGCAGCACGATTTCGGTCATAGCCGCAGCAATCAGCCCGCCAAGACCGATGCCTTGCAGAACCGCCCAATACCAGACCGACCAGAGCGGCATAAACAGCATCGCCAGCATGGCGATGGTCGCAAAAGCGATCAGTATCACATTCAAAAGGCTCTGATTGCGTGAACGCACGGCAATTGTCGGCACAACCAGACAGGCAATCAGCTGCATGCCAATGGAGACGGAAACCACAGCACCAGCCGTAATACCGTCCAGTCCGCGCTCACGCAGGATCGGCGACAGCCAGCCAAACACGGTGAAAGCCAGCGATGACTGCAAGCCCATGAAGAAGGTCAACTGCCATGCGATTTTATCACGCCACAATCCGGTGACTTTGCTTTTATTGGCCGCCCGCTGATGTTTCACACGCCATGTCAGCACACCCCAGAGTATACCGACGATCAGTGCCGGAACCGCCCACAGGCTCAGCGCCTGCTGCCATGAATTATCAAGCGCCCTGTAAACCGGCAAAGTCACAGCAGCGGCAATTGCCGCGCCGCCGCTCAGTGCCATAGTATAAAAACCGGTCAGCAAAGCTGCTTTGTCCGGAAAGTCACGTTTCACAATGCCGGGAAGCAACACATTGCAGGTTGCAATACAGGCTCCTGCCAGCACAGTACCGGCAAACATCAGCGTAACCGGTCCGGTGCCGCGCAGGAATGTACCAAAGGCCAGCAGCAATACCGCCAGCAACAATGTACGCTCCATGCCGATACGCTCACCAAATTTAGGAGCCAGAGGCGCGAAAAAGCCCAGACAAAAAACCGGTAAAGTCGTCAGCAGCCCTGCAGTCAAAGAGCTGATACCAGTAGAGGCAATAATTTCAGGCAGAAGCGCTGAAAAACTGGAAAATAACGGACGCAGGTTCAGGGCAATCAATACCAGACACAGGCCTGCAAGCAGACGATAGACCGGTGTCATGCCGTGATGCGCAGATGATGCCGGTTTAGACTGAACGGGCTGTGAAATTGCTGTTTCAGTTATCGTGTGCAGATTACCTTCAGCCAGCAGCGGCTCGCCCGTAACAGACATGAAATTACTATTCCTGTTTTTCTTCAGAGCATCATGCACCCGTTCGGACACAGAAAGGACACTCTGAATTATTGAAACTATGCACCGCGCCTTGCGAAAACCGGTTCCGGTTTATGCGCCGGTGCTATAGTCCGTTATTTGAACTCTGATTGATATATCTTTAACCGTGGGATGTGTCCACAGCAGGCGGAGATATGTCACCGGCATCGACATGCCTTATTTACATATATACGGCTATAGTGCTGTTTCATTTTATTGACAGGGATTTTTGAGCAAAGATGCTGACTGTATATTATCGCAACGGCGACCTTCTCATTCCGGTTGAACCTGCAACGCAGATTACAGACGATCTTTTGCAAAAATCACTCTGGATCGATCTGGTCAATCCGACTGCCGAAGAGGAAAGTCAGGTTGAAAAATGGGCGAATATCCCCATCCCGACACGGGAAGATATGGGAGAGATTGAAGAATCCAGCCGGTTTTACAGTGAAAACGGCGCGCAATATCTGACAGCGCCATTCCTGCATCTTGCAGAAGATGACCACCGGATTGTCAGCCCTGTCACTTTCATTCTGACGGATAAACTGCTCATCAGCGTGCGCTATGCGCAGCCAAAATCCTTTGTGCTCTATGTCGCACGCACAGCTAAAAGCGGCAACGGCCTGATTAACAGCCGCACCAACAGCCTTTGCGTTTTGCTTGGTATTATCGAGACCAATACCAACCGGCTGGCGGATTTCATTGAAGGGGTGAGCGAAAAAATCGACAATGCGTCACACCGCATTTACCGCCGCCCTGATAACAAACGCCCGATGTCGACCCAGAATTTCCGCGAAATCCTCAATGAAATCGGTGCCCATGGTACGTTTCTCTCAAGGATGCGTGAAAGCCTGTCAGGCATTCGCCGGTTGCTGGTCTATATTACTGCTAACAGTTCCCCCAAGACGCAGGCCAAAGATACCCGTGCATGGCTGAAAACACTGGAACGCGATACGCAGTCGCTTGAGAATTACGTTGATTTTCTCAACAACAAAATCAACTTCCTGCTCGATACGATTGTCGGGCTGATCTCGGTTGAACAAAACGCGATTATCAAAATCTTCTCAGTGGCAGCCGTCGGCTTCATGCCGCCGACACTGATCGCTTCGATCTATGGCATGAATTTTAGCTTCATGCCGGAGCTCTCAGAAAAATGGGGCTATCCCGCAGCACTGGGGCTGATGGTTATCTCTGCGCTGATCCCGCTTTACTTCTTCCGCAGAAAAGGCTGGCTCTGAACAGAGCCGGCAACTTATCTATTTGATGGCTTTAAAGCTGATAATCTCCAGCTCGCGGCCATTCACAGTCACCAGATCACCCTTACCCTTGCCAAATAGTGCAACAGCAAGCGGTGAGATGTGAGAAATCGTACCCTTAGACGGGTCAGCCTCATCCTCGCCGACAATCATCCAGCTCTGTTGACGGCCGTCTTCATTCTCAACAGTGACCTGCATACCAAAGCGGATCACTTCACCGTCTTTATCGGCCAGTGTCAGTTCTGCATTCTCCCGCCGCGCTGTCCAATAGCGCAAATCGCGGGAGACATGAGCAATTGCGGCCTTGTCCCCGCTGGCTGTTGCCTGCCCCAGTTCGGTTTGCAGGCGTGACAATTCAGCCTCAATCAGCTTGAGGCCGTTTTGAGTAACCAGATTGCGGTGGTGACTGACCGGACGTTCCACCAAACCGGAAGGAACATCGTCCTGTTCTTTTGTAAAAGCTCTGCTCATAATTTAAAGGTAGGAAGTAACCACAACAAAAGCAAGCTGTACGAAAAAACAATTAAGCCACACATCTTTATGATGCGCGGCTTAATTATTAAATACTTATAGTATTTTTCAGCATCAGAAAGAAACAGCTTTCAGTCCATCAACCAGAGCGGACGATGGTGCAATATAACCGAAATCAATACCGTTCCAGTTACTCATACGGCGCGTTGCACGAGCTTCCAGTTTACCGGACAATTCTGCATCTTTGGCAAAAAGCTGTGCCAGCAAACGTGTCACCATCACTTCTGCCGCACGGGTGGCACCATCATCGCATTTCATGGCAAAGCCTACACCCAGTTCAGGCACGGCACCGCAGAACACACCTTCCGCACCGGTTTTTACGAAAATACGACCAGGTGCCAGTTCCATCAGCTCAGTACAGGCACGACGACTACCGGCCACATAAAACGGTGCTGCCATGCAGGCGTCTAACAAGCGCTTGGCGGCTTGTGCACGCACAGGTGCCAGACCTGTACCGGTTGCCATACGGGCAAAACCACGTGCCATAGCATCAAGACCAATGGCATAGGTCGGGATGGAACAACCATCGGTGCCATATTCATCAGCATTATGCACCGCGCCGGTCACTTCCTGCATGGTTTCACGCACAATGGTCTGAATTTGTGAACTAGCCTGCACATAGCCTTTGACCTTCAAACCCATATGGGCGCAGGTGCAGAGAAAACCGGCATGTTTACCGGAGCAGTTATTATTGAGTGCTGTCGGCTCCTTGCCACTGCGGGCAACTTCGATCAGTACTTTCTGGTCAGACGGCCAATGGGCACCGCATTCCAGATCTTCACAGGACAAACCGGCTTTCGCCAGCATCGAAGCGGCACGCGCCACATGTTCCGGCTCACCGGAATGGGAAGCGCAGGCCATGGCCAGTTCTTCATTGCCAAAACCATAGGCATCAGCGGCACCGCTCTCTACAAATGGCAGCGCCTGAATCGCCTTGATCGCCGAACGCGGATAGGTCGGGCGTGTTACATCACCGATGTTCAGAACGGTCTTACCGTCACCATCGAACAGCGCCAATGCACCGCTGTGGCGGCTTTCCACCACCTGACCGCGCACAACTTCAACCAAAACCGGATTTGCCATTTTAAAACTCCGCATCATTCACTGCCGATGCTCTAGCAAAATAGTCTTATGCCGTCAAAACGCATCCACCTCGTCAGTCAACGGATTTTCTCATTTTATAATCACGTCATAGTATTGAAATAAAACAATAATAAACTCTTGATTGACTGATCAATCAATAAAAACGATAATCAACCCAATCCAAACAATTTTGTGAGACAGACATGCCTAAGATAGGAATGGAAGAGCTGCGCCGGAAAGACCTGATCTCGGCTGCCATTCAGACAATCGGTGAGCGCGGTTCACTGGATGTAACGGTTGCGCAGATCGCTCGCAAAGCCGGTGTGTCAGCAGCGCTCGCGCATCACTATTTCGGCGGTAAAGATCAGTTGCTTTTAGCCACGATGCGTCATTTGCTGAGCGAACTCGGCTCTGATTTGCGCCTCGCCTTACAGGCAGCAGACAGCCCGCGTGCAAGGCTTTCCGCAATTATCAGCGTCAACTTCTCCGCCTCACAGTTTGCCCATGAAACGATTGCTGCATGGCTCACCTTCTATGCCCATGCCCAGCAATCTCTGGAAATGCGCCGTCTGTTGCGGATTTATGCCCGCCGCCTGCATTCCAATCTGTGCTTTGCACTGGAGCAACTCACAGACAAACAGACCGCGCAGCATATTGCTGAAGGTACCGGTGCCCTGATCGACGGCCTTTATATCCGCCACGCGCTGGGTGCCGATGCACCGGAAGCGCCAAAAGCCATTGCACTGGTCGAGGATTACATCACCGTGCAACTGGCGCGCGCGCCATCCAACCCATCCCGCAACCGGCATTAAGGAACCCACTATGGAAGCAGATTTCGTTATCATCGGCTCCGGTTCTGCCGGTTCTGCTATGGCCTACCGCCTGTCGGAAGACGGCAAGCATTCTGTTATCGTTATCGAATATGGCGGCACCGATATAGGGCCGCTAATCCAGATGCCTGCCGCTCTGTCTTTCCCTATGAATATGTCTACCTATGACTGGGGGTTTAACACCGAGCCGGAGCCGCATCTGAACGGCCGCCGTCTGGTTACCCCGCGCGGCAAAGTTATCGGCGGTTCATCTTCCGTCAATGGCATGGTCTATGTGCGCGGGCACGCCAAAGATTTCGACCATTGGGCTGAGAGCGGCGCCAGCGGCTGGTCTTATGCGGATGTGCTGCCTTACTTCAAGCGCATGGAACATTCTCATGGCGGTGAAGAAGGCTGGCGCGGTACCAATGGCCCGATGCATGTGCAGCGCGGCAAGCGCAGTAACCCGCTGTTCAAAGCTTTCAACGACGCTGGCAAACAAGCTGGTTTTGAAACAACAGATGACTATAACGGCTCGAAACAGGAAGGTTTCGGCCCGATGGAACAGACCATCCATCATGGTCGTCGCTGGTCAACGGCCAATGCCTATCTGCGCCCTGCCCTTAAGCGCCGCAATGTGACACTGGTCAATGCTTTCGCCCGCAAAGTGGTGATCGAAAATGGCCGCGCGACCGGCGTTGAGATCGAAAAATCCGGCACAGTTAGTGTTATCAAAGCCAAGCGTGAAGTGATTATCGCCGCTTCCAGCATCAATTCGCCAAAACTGCTGATGCTTTCCGGTATTGGTCCTGCGGAGCATCTGCGCGAACACGGCATTGAGGTCGTGGCAGACCGTGCCGGTGTCGGCGCGAATTTGCAGGATCACATGGAAGTCTATGTGCAGCAGGAATGCCTGCAGCCAATTACGCTTTATTCCAGCCTCAACCTGTTTTCCAAAGCGCGTATCGGTGCGGAATGGCTGTTCTTCAAATCCGGTCTCGGCGCGACCAACCATTTTGAAGGCGCGGCTTTTGTGCGCTCAAGCGCCGGTGTGGAATATCCGGATATCCAGTTCCACTTCCTGCCGGTTGCCATCCGTTATGACGGTAAAGCAGCAGCAGGCGGCCACGGTTTTCAGGCGCATGTGGGGCCGATGCGCTCCAAGTCGCGCGGCTCGGTCACGCTGCGCTCCAGTGATCCGAAAGAGAAGCCGAAAATCCTGTTCAATTATATGTCGCATCCGGATGACTGGCGCGACTTCCGTCATTGCATCCGCCTGACCCGCGAGATTTTTGGCCAGCAGGCTTTTGACCCATATCGTGGCCGCGAAATTCAGCCGGGTGACGATCAGGTCACAGACGAGCAGCTGGATAATTTCATTCGCGACCATGCGGAAAGTGCGTTCCATCCATGTGGCACCTGTAAAATGGGTTCAGTCAACGACCCGATGGCTGTGGTTGATCCGGAATGCCGTGTGATTGGTGTTGAAGGTCTGCGCGTGGCTGACAGTTCAATTTTCCCGCGCGTGCCTTACGGTAATCTCAACGGCCCGTCGATCATGACCGGTGAGAAAGCTTCAGATCATATTCTTGGCAAAACACCGCTGCCGCGCTCAAACCAAGAACCGTGGATTAGTCCGCGCTGGCAAGTCTCCGATCGCTAAGAGCATGCTAAAAACCGCCATGCCGGTCTGCAAATGGCATTTTCTGCGCTTCCGGTACTCATGTACACGACAGGTACATTGCGTTCCGGTTCTCGAAAACACCCTTTTCGCCACGGCCTGACAATTTTTGAGCTATGCTCTAATTCATAAAGTTCTAAGAATTTAAAGGAATTTCCCATGCGTGCACAGCCGCAAGCCTCACATTTTATCAATGGTCAGTTTGTTGAAGACACGACAGGACGTGCTTTTGATGTGATCTATCCTGCCACCGGCGAAGTCATTGCCCGCCTGCACGGCGCGACACAAGCCATTGTCGATCAGGCTGTTGAAGCCGCTGCCAAAGCGCAGGTTGAATGGGCGAAACTCAAGCCTGTTGAACGTGGCCGCATCCTGCGCCGTGCCGCAGACCTGATGCGCGAGCGCAATCAGGAATTGTCGGAACTGGAAACACTGGACACCGGTAAGGCCATTCAGGAAACTCTGGTAGCCGATGCGGCTTCCGGTGCCGATGCGATGGAATATTTCGGCAGTGTGATCTCCGGCTTCAATGGCGAGTTTGTCGAACTTGGTGGGCCTTTTGCCTATACCCGCCGCGAAGCACTGGGCGTTTGCGTTGGTATCGGCGCATGGAATTACCCGATCCAGATCGCCTCGTGGAAATCAGCCCCTGCTCTGGCCATGGGCAATGCGGTGGTGTTCAAGCCATCGGAAAATACACCACTATCAGCTCTGGCACTCGCACAGCTCTACAAGGATGCCGGTCTGCCGGATGGGCTTTTCAACGTGGTTCAGGGCTTTGGTGATGCAGGCGCGGCACTCATCAGCCACCCTAAGGTTGCCAAGGTTTCGCTCACCGGCTCCGTGCCGACAGGCAAGAAGATCATGGCGCAGGCCGGTAGCGAGATGAAACAGGTCACCATGGAACTCGGCGGCAAATCTCCGCTGATCGTGTTTGACGATGCAGATCTGGAAAATGCTATTGGCGGCGCGATGCTCGGCAATTTTTACTCCACCGGTCAGGTTTGCTCTAACGGCACCCGCGTTTTCGTGCATGAGGCTGTTGCCGAGCACTTTGTGAGCCGTCTGGTTGAGCGCACCCGCGCTATTCAGATCGGCGATCCGCTTGATCCGAGCACGCAGATGGGGCCAATGGTGAGCCTTGCCCAGCGCGACAAGGTTTTGTCCTATATTGAAAAGGGCAAGGCTGAAGGTGCTAATCTGGTTTGCGGCGGTGGCGTGCCTGCCTTGCAGGGACTGGAAAACGGTTATTATATCGAGCCGACGATTTTCACCAATGTCAGCGATGATATGAGTATTGCACGAGAAGAAATCTTCGGCCCTGTAATGAGCATTCTGACCTTTAAAGACGAAGATGAAGTCATCGCCCGCGCCAATGATACGGAATTCGGCCTTGCTGCCGGTGTATTCACCGCAGACAGCGCCCGCGGTCATCGTGTGATTGCAGCACTCAAAGCCGGTACATGCTGGATCAATGCCTATAATCTGACACCGGTAGAAGTGCCGTTCGGCGGCTATAAAAACTCCGGTATCGGCCGTGAGAACGGCCTCGCCGCCCTCTCCCATTACAGCCAGATCAAAACGGTCTATGTGGAAACCGGCAAGGTCGATAGTCCTTACTGAGATTGTTTCAAGCGAAATAAAAAGCGGGCAAATGCCCGCTTTTTTGTTTAAAGTTTTAGAGCCCTCAACCGCAATGAATTGGCAATCACTGAGACCGAGGACAAGCTCATCGCCGCTGCTGCAATCATCGGCGACAATAAAGTACCGGTAAACGGATAGAGCAACCCTGCGGCCACCGGAATACCCAGTGCATTATAAACAAAAGCAAAGAACAGGTTTTCCTTGATATTGCGGATTGTCGCCTCTGCCAGATGATGCGCACGGGCTATGCCTGTGAGATCGCCTTTGAGCAGCGTAATCCCTGCACTTTCCACAGCCACATCAGCGCCCGTGCCCATAGCAATACCCACATCAGCGGCGGCCAGTGCCGGTGCATCATTCACACCATCCCCCGCCATTGCAACTTTCTTGCCCTGTTTGTGCAACTCATCAACCAGTGCTTTTTTATCTTCCGGCAGCACATCAGCACGCACATCATCAAGACCGAGTTTTGCCGCCACAGCTCGCGCCGTGCGTTCATTATCACCGGTTGCCATAATGATTTTCAAGCCGCGCGCATGGAGTGTGCGGATGGCTTCTGCCGCTGTTTCCTTAATCGGATCAGCCACAGCAACCAGACCTGCCAGCTTGTTATCAACGGCAACAAACATCGCGGTCTTACCTTCTGCCCGCAATGTATCGGCCTGCGCCTGAATGGCGGCAATATCCAGCCCCATATCCTGCATCATCGCAGGATTGCCAAGCGCAACTGCCCGCCCTTTTACCGTACCGGCAACACCTTTACCGGTAATCGCCTCAAATTCATCCACATTATCGGTCTTCAACCCTTTTGCTTCGGCACCGGCAACAATGGCTTCCGCCAGCGGATGTTCCGAGCCTTTCTCAAGGCTCGCGGCCAGTTGCAACAGGGTGTTGTCGTCGATACCGGAAACTGCCACCACATCCGTCAGCTTCGGACGACCTTCTGTGAGTGTGCCTGTTTTATCAACGATCAGCGTATCAACCTTCGCCATACGCTCTAGCGCCTCGGCATCCTTGATAAGCACACCAGCCTGTGCGCCGCGTCCTGTTGCCGTCATAATAGACATTGGCGTTGCCAATCCCAGCGCACAGGGACAAGCGATAATCAGCACCGAGACCGCCGCAACAATGGCATAGATCATGCTCGGCTCCGGCCCCCACAGCGCCCAGCCGATAAAGGACAGGAGTGCAACGACAATAACCATCGGTACAAAATAGAACGAAATCCGGTCAGCCAGTCCCTGAATAGGCGCACGGGAACGCTGGGCTTTGGCCACCATGTCCACAATCTGCGACAGCATGGTTTCTGCGCCGATTTTCTCCGCCTGCATGACCAGCGAACCGTTTTTATTCACGGTGCCACCGATCACTTTATCGCCTTCGGTCTTTTCAACCGGCACCGGTTCACCGGTAATCATCGCCTCATCAACGGAGGAGCGGCCTTCCACCACGACACCATCTACTGGCACACTGTCACCGGGGCGGATACGTAACTTGTCACCGGTCTGTACTTCATCCAGTGGCACATCGGCTTCACTGCCATCAGCCGCAATACGGCGTGCAGTTTTCGGTGCCAGATCAAGCAAAGCGCGGATCGCCGAACCGGTACGCTCGCGAGCGCGCAGTTCCAGCACCTGACCGAGAAAGACCAGCGTAACAATAACCGCTGCGGCCTCGAAATAAACCGGAACCGAACCGCCATGACCACGGAAGGAATGCGGGAACATATCCGGAAACAGGATTGCAACCACGCTGTAAAGATAGGCGGCTCCGACACCGATCATAATCAGCGTCCACATATTCGGGCTGCGGTTTTTAAACGAGTCGATCCCGCGCTTGAAAAACGGCAGCGCCGCCCAGAGCACTACCGGTGTCGCCAGTATAAACTCCAGCCAGACCGTTCTTTGCTCCCCGATCCACTCACGGATCGGCAGACCAAGCATCGGCCCCATAGTGACAATCAGCAAAGGGATAGAACAGATCGCACTCACCCAAAAGCGGCGTGTGAAATCCACTAATTCAGGGTTAGGCCCGTCATCAAGCGACGGCATAACCGGCTCCAGCGCCATGCCGCAAATCGGGCATGAGCCCGGTTCATCGCGGATAACTTCCGGATGCATCGGACAAGTATATTGCGCCCCTTTAATTGCAGGTGCGGCAGCAGATTGCGCGGTAAGATATTTCTCGGGATCAGCTTTGAATTTGCCGTGGCAACTATCTGAGCAGAAATGATATTCATGCCCCTTATAGGTCATGTGCGGTTTTCCGGCGGCAGGATCGACCATCATCCCGCAGACGGGATCTTTCACTTTATTACCATGATCATGGTCGCCGTGATGATGCCCGTGATGCGCATCACCGGCATGGGTCGTATGCGATGCAGTATGCTTCATAAGAATCTCTCCTGCCTGTCAATTAACAGGCAGGATAAAGGTTCCCACTATAGCAAGGTCAAGCTATAGATTCAGCTTCTTCCTCATCGTCAGCAACCGGATTTTCATCCATCAGTTCTGCGTAATCGGCATAATCCATCTGCATACGGCGATAAACCAGATATTTCGCATCATGATAGCCAGCGATTGCACCGGTGCGTGGCTCCAGCACTTCACCCTTGCCGCTCATTGCCGCCATTGCCTGCGGTAGGTCCGCAAAGTCACTGCTGGCAACAGCACCAAGCATGGCAGAACCCAGCAGCACCGGTTCGGCCTGTTCCGGCACCAGCACGCGGCAACCGGTGGCATCCGCATGTTCGCGCAAATAAAGCTGATTACTCGCCAGACCGCCGGAGACCACCAGCGTATCAATCTCCATGCCCTCATGGCGCATTTCTTCAAGAATATGCCTTGTGCCATAGGCCAAAGCCTGAATGGTGGCGAGATAATCCAGTGCCAGATCATCCAGTTCGTGATCCAGTGTCAGGCCGACAATCGCGCCTTTGCGCCAGCTTTCCGCCAGCGGTGAGCGGTTGCCGTGGAAATCCGGCTGCACATGACGATGACGGGTCAGAGTAGCCGTTTCTTCAGCCATTTTGGCCAGATGCACATCCAGCAGATTAGCAATGCGCTTGCCCGGATTTTCTGCTGCCAGTTTAACCGACACCGCATGACGTGCAATCACCGCGTCAATCAAAGCACCTGCTGCTGACTGGCCACCTTCATTTGCCCAGAGATCAGGTAGCAGAGCCGAATAATATGGCCCCCAAATACCGGAGACGAAAACCGGCTCCTTGCTCAGAGCAATATGGCAGGTTGAGGTACCGGCGATCAATGCCAGACGTTGCTCCGTTGCACTCACACCGGCACTGTCCTCAACGGCCAGCGTGCCGAGCGCACCGGAATAGGCATCGATCAGACCGGTGGAAACCGCGATACCGGCTTTAAGACCAAGCTCCGTTGCGGCCTGTTCAGACAATTGTCCGGCCAGTTCACCGGCAGCACCAAAACGATTGCCGATGGCTGCAAAATTGTCGTCACCCAGTTCTTCAAGGCCGATATTCTCAAGGAACGCACTGTCCCAGCCCTCTCCGGCTTTGCCCCGATCGCCGAGATAAGTCCATTTGCAAACCGGTGAGCAAAGCGAGCGCATATCGGTGCCGGTCGCGCGATGCACCAGCCAGTCCGGCAAATCCCAGAAAGCCGCGGTCTGTGTCCAGCTCTGCGGCAGTTCACGCTTGAACCAGCGGATTTTCGGCAGTTCCATTTCCGGCGACATACGACCACCGACATGGTTCAGCACCTTGCCACCAATTTCGGTAATCTCTTCGGCATCATTGATCGCGCGGTGATCCATCCACAGGATCACATCCTGATCCGGCTCGCCTTTCGGGCTGACAGTGACCGGCTTGCCTTCCGCATCCGCAACAACCAGCGAACAGGTGGCATCAAAGCCGATACCGGCAACACTGTCAGCAGCGATCGCGGCTTCGGCCATTGCATTTTTCACAGCCTTGCAGATTGACGCCCAGATATGCGCCGAGCTTTGCTGCGCAAAATCCGCCTGCGGGCGAAAGGTTTCAATGGCGCAGGCTGCAGTGCCCAGTAACCGGCCTTTGCTGTCAAAAATCCCTGCTCTGGCGCTGCCGGTTCCGACATCAATTCCAATATAGTGGCGCATCATCAATCCTCATGCACAGAAGAAAACTTTGATTCCGTGCTTACAACAATTTCATGACGTATCAATAGCACTGAAAAGAGTGCTATAAACAGATCAATGGCTCTCTCTTCCAAGCCCGTTTTGCGGCAGACCCAATCACTGACCATGACACCGCAAATGCAGCAATCGCTCAAAGTGCTGCAAATGAGCCGTGCTGAGCTGGAAGACTTTGTACAAAATGAAATAGAAGCCAATCCGCTTTTGCAAAGAGCGCCAAGCGGTGCGCTGCCCTCTTCCAGCACTTCGGATTATTCTGTTGAAGATTTCGGCAGTGTGCAACATTCCCTGCAAGATCATGTGGCCGAGCAGATCAATCTCAGCATCAGGGATAAAACCGAACGGCATATTGCCGAGCTGCTTGCCGAGACTTTGGATGAATCCGGGTATCTTCATGCAGACTTGGCGCAGATCGCCAAGCGCCTGAATGTGACACCGGAACAGGTTATGCGCGTCCTGCACCAATGTCAGACTTTTGAACCGGCTGGGCTTTTTGCCCGTAATCTGGCGGAATGTCTGCGTCTGCAGCTCATTGCCGATGATCGCCTGACTGCGGAAATGGCCATTCTGCTTAAGCATCTTGATCTGGTAGCGAAACGTGATTTCACGACACTTAAAAAGCTCTGCGACGCCGATGATGAAGAACTGGCAGAACTACTGGGCGAACTCCGTGGCTTAAACCCCAAACCCGGCCTGATTTTTGACAGCACTCCTGCCCTGACCATCATTCCCGATTTGCTGGTTTCCAAAACACCAAGCGGCGAATGGAACATCACGCTCAATCCGCAGGCTCTGCCCCGTGTGTTGATGAATGAGGACTATAGCCGAAGGCTTAGTGACAACAGCCTTTCCAAGGAAGAGAAACAATTTCTGCGCACATGCAAACAAAAAGCCAGCTGGCTCACACGCATTCTCGATCAGCGTGCGCAGACCGTGCTCAATGTCGGTGAGCAGATCATCACTCATCAGCAAGGTTTTCTGGAAAGCGGTGCGGTTGCGCTCAAACCGCTGACAATGCAAATGGTGGCCGATGCGATTGAGATGCATGAGAGCACCATTAGCCGCGTTGCCAATCAGAAATATATGCTGACCCCGCAAGGGCTGTTTGAATATCGCTATTTTTTCAATGCGGCGATCAGGGGAAAAACCGGCGATGATATTGCCTCTGAAGCTGTGCGCAGCAAAATCCGCACGCTGATTGCACAGGAAACCATCGACAGCATTCTGTCTGATGAAGCCATTGTGCAAAAGCTTGATGCAGATGGCATTGTTATCGCCCGCCGGACAGTTGCCAAATATCGAGAGGAACTCGGCATTCTTTCCTCCGCAAAACGACGGCGGGAAATGAAACTGCATGCCCAAAAAAGATAAGGCCGCGCAATCAAACACACGGCCTTATCCTTAAGCTATAGGTTTAGAAGATTATTTTGATGCTTTAACAGTGTTGTAGCTGTTAATCAGGTTGCGGTAATCCGGAATGTGGTTTGCGAACAGAGTGCCCAGACCTTCAATATCATTACGCCAGTCGCGGTGCAGCTCACAGGCAAGACCGAACCATGTCATCAGCTGTGCACCGTTAGCACTCATACGATCCCATGCGGAATGACGAGTGATCTCGTTGAATGTACCGGACGCATCGGTCACCACGAACACTTCGAAATCTTCAGCCAGAGCCGACAGCGCAGGGAAAGCCACACAAACTTCGGTCACAACACCAGCAATAATCAGCTGTTTCTTGCCGGTTGCTTTAACTGCTTTCACGAAATCTTCGTTATCCCACGCATTGATCTGACCAGGACGGGCAATATAAGGCGCATTCGGGAAAAGCTCTTTCAGCTCAGGTACGAGCGGACCGTTCGGGCCATCTTCGAAAGATGTGGTGAGAATGGTTGGCAGGTTGAAATATTTTGCCAGATCAGCAAGTGCCAGCACATTGTTTTTGAATTTATCTGGATCAATATCACGAACCAGCGACAGCAGACCTGTCTGATGGTCTACGAGAAGAACGGCTGCATTGTCTTTATCGAGGCGGTTATAAGGCTTGGACATTTTCAAAACTCCATGGTTTCAAGTTGATGAAAATGAACCTACTCGTAAGACGAAAACTCCAAAAGATAGTTATTTGGAACCACAACGTCCCATAAAAGAGACAATCAGGCTCTTTACAAAACCGGAAGGAAGACAGGCTTCCCTCCGGCATATCGACACGATTTATGCAGCGCTGAAACCATCAACACGGCAAACAATCAGATCATGATCGGAAAGCGGACGCTGATTATCATCCAGTGATGAGATGATGCGGCTGTCAGTAATATTCAGACCCCGGCTCAGGAACCAGTCCAGTTTCATAGCCCGGTCAGGCCAGCGGGTAATCAGGCTCGGGCGTGTGGTCATCTGATCCAGCGCACCGCTGTGACGGATGAAACCGCGCTCGGCGGCGACGCGGAACAGACCTTCCGCCTCGAAGTCACCTTCCGCATGATTGCCGGTATTAAGATCGCCGCCAATCAGCATTGGCATGCCGCCAAACTCTTCTTCCAGCGCATTAATCAGCTGCGCCACCTGCTTTTCGCGATAGGCGGCCGGAGATGCACTTTCCAGATGCACGGACACCGCGAGAAACGGCCCGTCAACGGTTTCAATCACCGCACCGATCGCATTGCGCTCCCCCAAACGTGGCTGATCGCCGCCATTGAAAAACCACAGGCGCTCACCGGCCAGACGCTGCACAAAAATCCGCTGCATCGGCACGGAAGACATCAGCGCATTGCCGTGGAAACCTTTTTCGTTGAAATCATCCTGACAGAAGGAATGCTCGATTTCCGAACCAAGTCCAAGCTCGATAAACTCCACGCCATAGGCATATTCCATATCCATATGGCGGGCGACTTCCGCTGTCATATTCTTCTGCGCGGTGCGCGCCATGCCATTGTCCATCTCGGTCAGCAGAGCCACAGCCGGTTTTTCTGCCAGCATTTTCGCAGCGCTTTCCTCAGGGAACAGACAACGCTCCAGATTCCATGCAGTCACGTTGAACGGAAACGCCAGCGGTGCGGTTGAAGCAGCCTGACCACCGGTTTCCACATGTGTCATACACTCCATGGAAACCAGCTTGGCATCATGGGCAGCCATGGTTTTATCCAGCTGTGTGATGCTCTGACGCTCCTTATGGGATGGCACGTCCAGAACTGCAACTTGTGCGCGGATCATGGTTTCAACAGTCATTACTTCAGTCATGTCATTTCTCAGTCTTGTGCAATATTTCAGGCAGAAACAGCTTGGGTTGCTTTTACAGCAGTTGCGGCTGCTTGCGATAATTCAATGCGTTTGCCGCTCTGTTTATCAAAAAAGTGTAGTTTTTCAGGCGTCACAGCCAGACGCATCTGATCGCGGATTTCAGCTTTTGGGGGCAGTGCGGCGACCAGTTTCTGATTGCCCGCATAACCATGCACGATGCGTTGTGCGCCCAGCTCTTCCACATAATCAGTGCGGAACTGCAAGCCCTGCTCATGCGCTTCAGCGATATGCAGATCTTCCGCACGAATACCGATTGTCAGCTCGCCCTGCACGGATAGCAGAGTGTCCAATTTCAGAATATCCTCACCCAGCATCAGCTGCTCCTGATGCACAGTGCCGTCAGCAAGGTTCATCGCAGGAGAACCGATAAAGCTGGCGACAAAGGTCGATGCAGGCTTGTGATAAATCTCCAGCGGCGCGCCGATCTGCTCAATCTCGCCACCATTCAGCACCACCAGACGATCCGCCAGTGTCATCGCTTCGAGCTGATCATGGGTCACATAGATTGAAGTGGTGCCAAGACGACGCTGTAATTGGCGGATTTCTCCGCGCATGGAAACACGCAATTTGGCATCGAGATTGGACAGCGGTTCGTCAAACAGAAACACCGCAGGCTTACGCACAATCGCACGCCCCATCGCCACACGCTGACGTTGACCACCGGAAAGCGCACGCGGCTTGCGTTGCAAATAAGGTTCCAGCTCCAGCATCCGCGCAGCCTCTGCCACACGCGCTTCAATCTCAGCCTTTGGCGTTTTGCGGTTCCGCAGACCATAAGCCATATTATCATAGACCGTCATATGCGGATAAAGCGCATAATTCTGGAACACCATGGCAATGTCACGATCTGCCGGTTCCACCTCATTCACGGTACGGTTGCCGATTGCCACCTCACCTTCCGAGATGGTCTCCAGCCCCGCCACCATACGCAGCAGCGTGGACTTTCCGCAGCCGGAAGGCCCAACCAGAACAATAAATTCACCGTCTTTAATATCGATATTCACCGCGCTGACGGCTTTGGTACCACCCGCATAGATTTTCGATACATTTTCAATTTTAACCTGTGCCATTGAAGGCTCCTAAAATCTCTTACTTGTCGCTCTCGGTCAGGCCTTTGATGAACCAGCGCTGGAACACCACAACCACCAGCACCGGCGGCACCATGGCCAGCACGGCAAGTGCAAAAGCCTCGTTATAATCCGGAATTTGCGCCCCGACCCACACCTGCAAAATCTGCTTGATACCGCGCATCAGCGTGAAGAAACTCTCATCGGTCGTCACCAGCATCGGCCAGAGATATTGGTTCCAGCCATAGACAAACATGATGATGAACATCGCGGCGATCATGGTGCGCGACAGCGGCAGCAGAATATCGATGAAGAATTTCACCGGCCCTGCACCGTCAATGCGGGAGGCTTCCAGCAATTCATCCGGCACCGATTTGAAGAACTGCCGGAAATAGAATGTCCCCGTGGCCGAAGCCAGCAGCGGCACAATCAGCCCTGAATAGCTGTTGAGCATCCCGAAGGACGACACCACCTGATAGGAAGGCACGATACGTACTTCCAACGGCAGCAACAGCGTGGTGAAAATCAGCCAGAATGCCAGCGTGGCAAAGCGGAAGCGGAAATAGACAATCGCATAGGCCGCCAGCATCGACAGCACAATCTTGCCGATTGCAAAACCGAGGCCGAGGATCAGCGAATTCAGCAGCATCCGCGATCCGGTGATCTGGCCGGTGAAACCGCCTTCACGGGTCAGCACATTGCTATAGGTTTCCGTGAAGTTGCCGCCCCAGCTCAGTGACAGACCATTGGAGTGAATATCCGCTGCCGTATGGCTGGAGGTGGTGAAAGCCACCACCACCGGCAAGATCAGAAACAGCGCTCCGGCAAGCAGGATCAGATGATCGGTAATTTTAACTTTATGCATCTCGTCCCCTGCTTAATTGTAATGAATGCGCCGCTCGACGAAGCGGAACTGCACGATGGTCAGCGTGAATACCACCACCATCAGAATGACGGATTGTGCGGAAGAACTGCCGATGTCATTGCCGCGGAAGCCATCCATGAACACTTTATAGACCAGCGTAATCGGGTTATTGGCGGCCTTATCCTTCACCATCACGTCGATCACACCGAAAGTGTCGAACAGCGCATAGGTGATATTGATAATCAGCAGAAAGAACACGGTCGGTGCCAGCAAAGGCAGAATAACCGTGCGGAAACGACGGGCACCGGAACGGCAATCCATCACCGCAGCCTCACGTACCGAGGCCGGAACCGCCTGCAAACCGGACAGAATGAAAATGAAATTATATGGGATCTGTTTCCAGACGGAGACGACGATCATCGCAAAAGCGGTATCGAAATAGTTCAGCCCGACTTTCATATCCCAGCCGAACCATGCAGCCATTTTCACAAACGGGCCGATATGCTGGTCGAAGATCATCATCCCGATGAGACCGGCAACCGGCGGCGCAATGGCATAGACCGAGATCAGCACTGTTTTATAGGCAGCATTGCCACGGATAACCGCATCAGCTTTTACCGCCAGCAACATACCAATGCCCAGCGACAGGGCTGTCACAATAATCGTAAAGATCGCCGTAAAACCAGCAATGCCACGATATTCAGGGCTGACCAGCACATCCGTATAGTTTTCTAATCCGACAAAGGTCGCACCGAAGCCGAACGGGTCTTCAATATAGAAGGATGACTGAATGGCCTGAACAGACGGCCAGTAGAAGAAAATCAAAACAACAGCCAGCTGCGGTGCCAGCAGAAGATAGGGCAGCAGGCGTGAATTAAACTGCACGCGCTTGGCTGCTTCTGTCTGTTTTGCATTGCCGAACAGTGGGGCAATCAGCGGCAAACGCGAGAAAAACGCAGCGAGTTTTGATGGTTGAGAAGTCTGGATATATGCCACGCGGCAAATCCCCGTCTTTTTGAGAAGCATCTATTAAAAACGGGGTCAGGCATGATTTGCTCCGACCCCGCTCATCACATTGAGAAAATCTCAGTTGTTAGTTCGCGGTCTTTGCGAAACGGGTCAGCAAGTCATTGCCTTCTTTTTCAACTGTCTCGAAAGCCTGTTTAACAGTGGTTTCACCAGCGAAAATACGGTTATATTCGCGTTCCATGATGGTACGGATCTGCGGATAGAAACCGAGGCGGTAGCCTTTCGACCAGTCACCGGACTGCAGCATCAGCTGCTTGATACCGACTTCAGCAACCGGTGTCTTTTCGTAATAGCCTTCAGATTTTGCCAGTTCATATGCAGCTTTGGTGATCGCCACATAGCCGGTTGCCTGATGGTAATATTTCTGCACTTCCGGCGAAGTCAGGAACTGGAAGAAGTCAGCCACGCATTTGTTTTCTGCATCCGGCTTGCCGGCCATTGCGAACAGAGCTGCACCACCGATAAATGTGTTGGTGCCTGCACCGTCAACGGCTTTCCAATAAGGCAGGAAGTCAGCGGAGAATTCCATTTTTGCAGTTTTCTGCAGGCCACCGAAAGAACCGGAAGAACCGATCCAGAAGGCAACTTTACCTTCATCAAACGGCTTCTGATTATCTGCCCAGCCCGCGCCGTAGAAGCCGAAATAGCCTTTATCAGCCCAGTCTTTCAGCTTTTCAAACATCATGATGAGGTTCGGATCAGTCACATTCAGCTTGGTGTCCTGAACGCTGTCATAACCGTTATTATTGGTGGCGAACTGAATGTTCTGACGGGAGAAGAAGTTCTCGGTGAACTGCCATGTCAGCTGAGAAGCAGTGAGCGGAATATAACCGGCTTCTTTGAGCTTTGGTGCAACGGTTTCAAATTCTTCCCAGGTCTTCGGGGCTTCAACACCAGCCTTTTTCAGCGCTTCGGTATTGATATACATGATCGGTGCGGAAGAGTTGAAAGGCATGCCAACAAATTTGCCATCCGGCGCCGCATAGAAATAACGCACGCCTTCGATAAAGGCTTCACGGTCGAATTTGTAACCGGCATTGTTGATCAGGTCTTCAGCAGGAACAGTTGCACCTTTTGCGTTGATGATGGTGGCTGCACCGGCATCAAAAACCTGAAGAATATTCGGCTGTTCGCCGGAGCGGAATGCAGCAATACCGGAGGCCAGCGCTTCTTCATAAGAGCCTTTGGAAACCGGTGTCAGCGCGCAGGACTGCTGGGATTCATTGAAGCGCTTGGAGATCTCATTGATCACGTCAGCATTCGCGCCACCCATGCCGTGCCACCAGCTGATATTGGTTGCAGCCATTGACGATGTTGCAGAGACGGTGAGTGTCAAAGCGGCGATAGAAAGTTTTCTGAACATTGCAGGTCCCGTTTGTTGAAAAACTGGTTCCGCAATAGAGGGTGGATATGACACCGAATTAACAGGAATGAATCAGATTTATGAAACACACCAAAACCGGCAAGTTGCATAAATCTGCCACTGCCTGCCCTGTATCAAAGCATTTCCAGTTTAGGCTGAATCATTGGAAATGCTCTATCTTTTTGTTTTTACGCGTATCTTATCCGAAAACCGTTCCACACTTTTCGGGATACGCTCTAACCTAAACAGGCCGACCTCACGACAGGAAAATGAAATCCAGAATGATCGTGGAAAATAACAGGCCAATCATCACATATTGAAATCGCCTGCGCTTAATATTCATCGCAATCAGAATAACGATGGTTTCCAGCACCATGACAACCGGCAGAACGACCATATTATCGGTGTCGTTTTTAATGAAGGATGTTCTGATCTGTTCAAAAGACTGCATGCTGTTGATGAAAATAAAGAGGGCAAAAAGCCATTTCTTTCTCGAAAAGAAATAGGTCTCGTAATCCCCGTATTCTTTAATGTCATCCGGCGTCAGGGTAACGCAGATGAAAAACAGACCAAAGACATAAAACAGCTCTAAGATATAAGTAACAATATCATAGGTTTTGCTGTTGCTCTCGATGAGATAATCCCACCAGAACTGAATAATCCATAAAAATACAACCAGTATCCAGCCGATATGGATATAGGATATTTTGTTCTTCGAAGGGTGCTGAATAAATTTGGACGCGAAGACCAGCAAGCGCGACAGGCACAGGCTTATGCCCATGCCATTGATAATGCGCATATGCGAAAAAACATCAGCCTGACTGACAAGAATATCCGCTGCCATTGGCAAGCTCCCCTCCGGATAAGCGCATTATAAACTGCCGGATCACATCCCCTCCGGCCGTCATTTTATTTATTAGTAAATTATCAGCTCAAATGATGCCGACATAGTCAGAAGCAGAGCACCCAGAATTGCCAGAATCAAGCCGGTTCTGAAATGTTTGGATGCTTTAACAACCAAGCCTTTGTCATCGCTTTGTCCCGCATCACCATGCAGGGATGTGGAGAACAATACGATCAGCAAACCGATCAGCAGTGTGAATGAACCCGCAGCACTCAGCAGATCACAGATAAAAAGCGTTAAATTGGTATTGGTCATAGAAGCTTCACCGGACAGATTACAAAATTACCCGTGATGGTTATAAACTCTGCCTGCTCATGACAAGCCTGAAGATTTCAATAGATCATAATGTTGAGCAATAATTCCCACCATAATTTATGCGCTTTTCTGATGTCATGCAGAAACAACACTGGTCTTAACTTCGGTTCATGCGATACAACGCATGAATTATTAAAAGATGCAGCAAGCATGAATAAAAATACGGAGGAGCGCTCAAGATGCATTATGCGCGTATTACCGAGCGTTTGAGCAGCAAAGGCTCACACAAATGGGCTGTCCATATGCGCGCCCGCGAGATGAAAGCCGCAGGCGAAGATATTATCGAGCTGACCATCGGCGAACCGGATATTCCAACACCTGCCGATATGATTGATGAGGCTGCCCGCTCCATGCGCGCAGGCCGCACCCGCTATACCAGCGGCCGCGGCGAGCCGTCGATTCTTGCAGCTCTGTCTGACAAATATTCGAAGCGCACCGGCCGCAAGATCAGCCAGCAGCAGATTCTCTGCTTTCCGGGCACACAAAGCGCACTGGCAATTGCCATGCTTGGTCTGGCCGAAGAAGGTGACGAAGTCATCACCACCAATCCGTGCTATGCGACTTATGAAGGCGTGATTAAAGCAACCGGTGCCACACCGGTCTATGTGCCGGTCAGTGAAACCAACGGTTTCCGCCTGCAGGCTGCCGATCTGGAAAAAGCAATCACACCACGCTCACGCGTGCTGCTGCTCAACTCACCGCATAACCCTACCGGCGCCATGCTGAGCCGTGAGGAAATCGCAGCCATCGGCGAAGTCTGCCGCAAGCACAATCTCTGGATCATCTCCGATGAGGTTTATGAATTGCTGGTCTTTGAGGGTGAGTTTGCTTCTCCGCTTGATCTGCCAGAACTGGCCGAGCGTACCGTTGTGGTTGCCTCGATTTCCAAATCCCATTCTGCTCCGGGTTTCCGCAGCGGCTGGTGCATCGGACCGGAAGAATTTACGGATCGCCTGCTGCCTTTGTCTGAGTATCTGCTGTTCGGCGTGCAGCCTTTCATCGCGGATATGACTGCCTATGCGCTGAACCGTCCGGCAACTGCAGCGCAGCAAATGCTTGAAAACTTCTACCGTCGTGCGCAAATGATTTCCGAGCGCCTTGATGGTCAGGCCGGAATTTCCTGCAAGATCCCGCAGGCAGGCATGTTCATTCTGGCAGATATCCGCGCCACCGGCATGACCGGTGCGGAATTTGCGATGCGCCTGCTGGAAGAAGAAAAGATTGCGACTATGCCCGGCGATTCCTTCGGCAGCAATCTGGTCGGCTTTTTGCGTCTGAGCCTCAGTGTGGCGGATGATCAGATTGATGCAGCCTGTGCCGGTATGGTGCGGCTTGCACAACGTATCACACTGGAACAAGCAGCCTGATTTCACTTCTTTCCAATACAAAGCCCGCCTCAGTGATGAGGCGGGCTTTTTGTTTTACATATCAGTTTTAGCGGATCAGTGTCACATGCTTGGCACCGAATGCCCAGAGGATACCGCGCACAATCAGCAAAGCTGCAATCACAATCAGCATAATACAGACCGAGAAAGCCGCCGCCTGATTGACCGCCCCGCGATCAGACAATTGCAGCACAGAGATCGAGGCGACCTGCGTTGCCGGTGTGGTGAGAAAGATCACCGCAGACAGCGATACCATAGTGCGCATGAAGAACAGAACACCCACGCCCAGCAATGTCGGCCACAACAGCGGCAATGTCACTTTACGCAAAGTTGTCAGCACGCTGCCGCCGAGCATGGTTGACGCTTCATCAAACGAACCGCTGATCTGTTTCAGACTAGTTGAGGAGATCAGGAATGCGTGGGCATGGTTATAATAGACGCTAAGAATGATAATCAGCGCAAAACTACCATAGAGGAAGTGCAGCGGGTTGGACGGATTGTTAAAGGCCAATACATAACCAAGCCCCAACACCATACCCGGCACGGCTGATGGCAAGATGGCCAGGAATGCCAGCGGGCCGGTGAGTGGATTCTTGAACTTCTGCACCGCAATTGCTGTCATACCGGCAATAGCCACACCCAGCACAGCCGTCGCCAGACTGATCTTCACACTGTTCCACAAAGGCGCTGTGCCGTTCTGCACATCAAACTGATAATGCTGAAGCGTAAAGCTCATATTATATGGCCAGAGCTTGACGAAGCTTGCCAGCACCACAATCAGAATGACACTCAGGATCAGCGCCATTGTGAAATAGGCATAAAGCCCGAGCAGCAGATCGCGTTTGCCTGACGGGCGCACAACCATTGGCCGCGCCTGTGAGGTGAGCAGCGCCTGTTGCTGTTTAGTCAGGCGTTTTTCAACAATCTTGGCGGCAATGGCAGGCATCAGCAGCACAATACCGATCACCGCGCCAAGACCAAACTGCGCCTGCCCGATCACCTGATTATAGACTTCTGTGGCCAGCACGTTGAAATCGCCGCCGATCACCATCGGATTACCAAAGTCAGTCATCACCAGATTGAACACAACGAAACAGGCGGCCGCCAGACCATAGCGGGTGGCAGGCAAAGTCTGGGTGCGGAAGATACGCCATGGCCCTGCCCCCAGCACTTCCGCACTTTCATGCAGCCGTGCATCACTGACAGCCAGCGCTGCCGAGAGGATCAGGAAAGCATAGGGAAAAGCATAAAGCGCATTAGCAATCACCACACCCCAGAAACCATAGATATCAATATCCATACCCATCCAGCGATTGAGAATACCGTTACGACCGAGCAGCAGCACCAGCCCCTGCGCCTGCACCAGTGACGGAGCAAAGAGCGGAATAAGCGCCGCCATCCGCAACAGGGATTTAAACGGCACATGGGCACGTTGCAGCGTATAGGCATAGGCATAGGCCATGCCGGTCACAATAATGGTACAGGTCAGCGCCATACCAAGACTGTTCAGCACCAGCGTCCAGAAACGCGCAGTGGTAAAAGTGCGGGTAAAATTGCCGAGGCCAAAACCTTCAGGCGTGCTGAAACCCAGCACCAGAATGGCCCAAAGCGGCATGACAAGGAAAATCAGGATCAGGGCTGTAATCCCGATCGTCATCGCCCAGGAAATGAAATTGTCGCTAAACAGACCGCGCTTTAAACCGGCACCGGTCGTCGTGGTTACAGAAGCCTCCGCGCTGCTCATGACAGCACCCGTAAAGCGTCTGCCGGCAGATGCAGCGTTACTGCATCACCTGTTTGCGGCAAGTACCCTGTTCTGTTGGCGGTGCCGTGCATTTCCACACTGATTTTAACGTCCGGCCGTTTATCCGGCACCACTTCCAACCGCGATATATGCCCCAGATAGATCTGGCTGCGGATGGTTGCCGGAAAGTGATTATCATCCGGCATGGTTTGCGTTGCGGGCAGCAGGCTGACAGCCTCAGGCCGGATACCGACTTTACTGACCGGTGCGGAACCGGAAACCTCTGCGGCATCCAGTTTCAGTACTTTATCGGCAAAATGCAGACTATTTCCGGGAGTCTTATCCAGCGGCAGAATATTCATACGACCGATAAAATCCGCAACAAAACTGGTTAAAGGCTGCTGATAAAGCGTCTGCGGCGTGCCGGTTTGTTCAATATGTCCATCTTTCATCACCACAATCACATCGGCCATCGCCAAAGCTTCTTCCTGATCATGTGTGACCATAATGGTGGTAATGCCAACCCGCTTTTGCAGTGCGCGGATTTCATTGCGCAATTCCTCGCGCACCTTTGCATCCAGCGCGGAAAGCGGCTCATCAAGCAGCAAGAGTGACGGATTAGGCGCCAGTGCACGGGCAATCGCAATACGCTGCTGCTGACCGCCGGACATTTGCGCCGGTAGTTTTTCGGCCTGATTAGCCAGATGCACCAGATCCAGCATTTCACGTACCCGCGCTGCAATCTGTGCCTTTGTCCAGCTCCGGCATTCCAGCCCGTAGGCAATATTGCGCGCCGCCGTCATATGCGGAAACAGTGAATAGGACTGAAACACAACGCCGAAATTACGCGACCGCGCAGGTGTGTGCGACAGGTCATTATCGCCCAGCATAATCCTGCCGGAATCAATATCTTCCAGCCCCGCAACGGCACGCAGCAAGGTTGTCTTGCCGCAACCGGAAGGCCCGAGAAAACATACCAGAGAACCATGCGGAATATTCAGAGAAACATTATCAAGGGCTTTCACTGCGCCATAGCTTTTAATGACATTCTGAATGTTCAAATCCATTGGTATATTTCCTTTGGTATTTTGTTTTTATGGACGCAGATGAAAATCCCTGCGTATTCCCCGTTGCATGAAATTTCATGCAAATGCTTATCAGACTGATTCAAGCCGCAGCTTTAAATCTCTGTTTTTTATATATTTTTCATAGCGCAGAAAACAGCTTGCTCAACGCTTTGAAAGCCGAAAGAGCAAGACCGGACAACTGCAAGGCTGTCCGGTCTGTTTAACAATTAGCGCTCGTATTTCTTCTGCCATGTTTCAATGATCTTTGTGCGATCATCGGCTGCGGCTTTGAAATCAACCGCATACATAACCTTGGACACATCTTCAGGAAGACCGGCTTCTTTGAACTTGTCCGGCATTGCGCCGCCCGGAATCGTTACAATGGCTTTCCACTTATAATATTCGTCGGCAGCCTGCTTGCTCACAGTCCAATCGAGAAAACGCTTGGCTGCGTCTTTGTTCTTGGATGTTGAAACCAGCGCATTGGCTTCCAGTTCATTACCCGCGCCTTCTGACGGGATCACCATGGTGATCGGATAACCTTCGGCAATATTCTTGATGGCGCGCAGTTCAAAAGAGGCACCAACAGTATATTCGCCCATTGAGGCGACGTTACACGGCTTGGAACCGGATTTGATATATTGCGCTACGTTCTTGTCGAGACTGTCGAGGAAAGCCCAGCCCTTTTCTTCGCCCATCTGCTGGATCAGCGAGTCAATCTGGATATAGCCGGTGCCGGATGATGCAGGGTTCGGCATCACCACTTCACCTTTAAAGGCAGGGTCGGTCAGATCGGCCCATGACTTCGGCATTGTCAGGCCTTTGGATTTCAGGCGCTCATTGTTTACGCAAAAAGCGGCCATATAACCGGTAACCGCAAACCAGCGGTCTTCCTTGTCACGGAACTGCGCAGGCACAGTGTCGATATTCGCAGGCTTATAAGGCTCCAGCGTTTTAATAATTTCAGGATTGAACAGCGAGGTAACTGCAACGCCCCACAGCACGTCATGTTGCGGATTTGCCTGTTCGGCAATGATACGGGCAACAAGATCGCCATTGGACAGGCGCAGCATATTAATATCCAGATCAGGTAAAGCTTTTTTCGCCTCGGCGAGGAAAGCTGCGGCCTCATCTTCTTCATAAACAGTATAAACCGTCAGCGTCTCTGCCAATGCAGAACCGGCCATCAGAGTCGCAGCCAGCGCACCCAGAGTTTTCAGGTAAGTCTTGCGCATATCAAAGCCCCCATCCCATGGATTTTGTTTGAGTTTTTATAAAAAGTTCCAGCACATAATGATGAAATAGCCACAGATATCAATGCGAAACTTTGAAAACACACCGGAACACGCTGCGCTTGCCCCCTCCCGCGGCAGTCATTCCCGTGGCCTCATTGGTCGCATAAACATGATCTCAGAATGAGACCATTCTTCAGGCAATGCTCCGCACAACCTCACAGAAAGGCACATCTGTCAGGTCAGCTTCCGAATTCTCGATTGGTCATATTATCGCGGTCGTTGAATGAGACCATTTAACGACGGGTACTCTGAAGTCTGTGACTGCAGGTGTGTTTTCCACACCCGCATTGCATTCACGATCTTGTATAAAAATCAGGGTTGAGTGACGGATCAAAAGCCGCCCCCATCAGGATAACCTCAAAACTGTGCCTGTGCTTTGGCTCATGCGCATGTCCGTAAGCGGCAAAAAACAGCGCATTTTGTCATAATAAACATTTCCGCAGACAGGCAATAAAACTGCAATATTTGCTGTCGTTTTCACGGTAACAAATATCGCATTCGGTCAGTTACGCCATGCGATCAGATCACTCTGTGCTGTGTAAAACTTCTATCCCTGTTTCCGGCCGCTCGCGACGGCTCCCCAGATTGACCAGCATATCATTACCGTCCTGCAAGAAGGCAGGTCCGACAATCCGTACAGCACGGTCAGACATATCTTTTTCAACGACCGGAACAGAAACCGGCGCCATCACCGGCTTAACAGGCGCAATGGTTTTTTTCTTCGGTTTTGCGGAACCTGCCCGCACCTGCTCAATATAGGAAAAATACTTTGCCCAGTTACATTTCTGAAAATTCTCTGATGCCTGATAGGCATAGGCAGAACCCAGATTGACGTAAGATTCGCGTTTATCAACGGATACCATATCCGCAGTCTCGGCAGCAGGATCACTCAAAATATACAGATTGACGTCGGGGGTCTCGCAGATGAAACGACACTGCGCCAAGGTCTCTTTTATCTTGTCGCTTCGGGCATATTGCGAATGCGGTGCCGGAAAATAATATCCGTCAGACAGGCGCACACAAAACAGTAGAGGTGTTCCCGAATACTGTCCGCCAAACAAATTGGTATTTTTGGCAAGCTGGTTTTTGTTGCTCAGCCCGCTTGGTTTTGATGATGTGGCAGTGAGAGATGTTCCGCTGCATTTTGCCAAAGCTGCGGCACTTTTCTGCAACTGTTTTTGTATGTCACCACGTCGCTGAGCCAAATCACGGCAGGCGTTAAAAAAGCCGCCCTGAGCATTTTCTGCCGTACATTTCCGGCCGCGCTCCATATTTTTCAAGGCAGTCAGCTGACGCTTTAAAATAATATCGGCAGCGATCAGGGAATTATCAGAACATGTCGCAGCAAGAGCAGGAGAGATTGTGCCCGTTACAAGCAGGACAACCAAGAGGAGCAATGTCTGGCGAAGCATAATACAACGCGTCATAAGCGCAGGCATCACCGGAAAACCCAACCTCTTTGACACCCTCCACTTAACCACAGTCCCCTCCGCGTGTTTATGTAACGGCCGAATTGAGCAAAGAATTACAAAGCTTTACCGATGAATCATGTAGCAAATATTTCAACCCGGTTACGACCATTATTTTTAGCTATATACAGGCTGATATCTGCTTTTTGGGTCATATCGGAAAAAGAGGCTACGTCTGTTGCTGCCTGACAGACCCCCGCGCTGATTGTCAGGCGCACAATACCGTCACTATGCTCAAATGCATCATTTTCAGCAGTCTTGCGAACACGCTCGGCAAACTCATAGGCTTCATTCATCGTCGTATCTGGGAGAAGAACTGCAAATTCCTCCCCGCCTATACGGGCAATAAAATCCTTCTTCCGGAAAATCGTCATCAGGATATTGGCAAAACGCTGCAAGGCAATATCACCGGCGGCATGACCGAACTGATCGTTAATGCGCTTGAAATGATCAATATCCAGCAAAATCAAAGCGAGAGAACCATCCGCAGGATCACGCTCTGCTAAAGTCAGCTCAAAGGCTCTGCGATTATACAGGCCCGTCAGCGGATCAAGCAGAGCCATTTGTTTTAACTCGGAAATCCCCCGTTCATAGGCCATTGATATAGCGAAAGCACCGCTTGCAACGATATGGATGGACATGACGAGCAAAATGACTGCCAGAAGCCCGTCATTCGGCAGTAATTTCATATTGGCGGGACTTGTCACCCACCCCTGTATCACGCGGGCAACAAATGCTGCAGCAACAAGACTATAGGCAATAGCCAGCCCCCAACGGGACGGCAGAGTCTCACCATTTGGGCGCACCAGTTCGCGGAGAACCAAGATAATTTCAACCAAAAATATGAGATTAACAAAGCCAAAAATAAACCCGTTCGTCAGATAGGAAGAGAACAGATACGGGAGCAACACAATCAGTATGATTAAGAAATTAATCTCAATATAGTTTTTGCGATAGAAAAAGCTGCGTATAGCCTGCCAGCGCAGCGCTATCCCCGTCGCTAATACCACGTTGACGAGAATCAACTGCAGCATCTGCGAGCGATCAATCACAACAAAGATAATGAAGCCGACGGATAAAACCGCATTTGCAGCAACCCAATAGAGCCAATAGGTTCTGTCGCGCTGCTTCAGCCAAATACAAAAAAATGCAATCGCAAACGCCGCCAGAGAAATAGCGTTTACTGTAAATAGTGAATTTGGCTCAATATCTGCCATGTATTGAATGAGCATCGACAATCAAATCCCTCACGTCGATAAACAAAACACTCCCGGAATGCACTGTATCTCTGACTTCTGCCCGTTAAGGAGACAAAGTCAGTATGCGGTTCGGCAAGCCGAACATATTTATAAAGTGTGCAGCCGTTTTAGCAGGCATCACATATTCCATAGCATTATGTAAAAAGATCCCGCTATCACTTTTTTATGCAAAAAGCGACATTTTCAATGAAAGACAAAAGAATAAGATTGTTTCAGTGCTGCTTAATATTCTTAAATTCAAACAAAACAAGCAAGCTAAGTTAAATATAATGTGAGAACAATTTAAATTTACTCCGCCTGTTTACTACACATAGCGAGATCAAAAATCATCGGCAAAACAAATTAAACAGGCAGAATATAATGCGAGGAATTGGCTGGGGCGCCTGGATTCGAACCAGGGGATGGCGGTACCAAAAACCGCTGCCTTACCGCTTGGCTACGCCCCAATACAAATCACGGAGAGATTCCGTGGCGGTTGATCCGGCTTATAGCCGCAAGAAATCCATTGTGCAATGCATTGAAATCAGATTTTTACATTTTAAAACAAAGCAAACCCGTCCAACTTCAAAAAAGCGTTTTACGTTTTCAGCTTCGCAAGTTCTCCACTCTCCAACATGCTGGAAAAGCAGCTCATAAACGCGTAAAGACAACAGTAATTGAGTAAGTTTGACTGCGCTCCGATACAGTTTAAAGAGTTCAGACAATCTGTTTCAGATTAAATTATATCATATTCAACCGCTTGCCGGATTACCTTACACTTCAGGAGACAGCAGCTTGTCAGTTTATTGGTGGATTTTTCCTCTCTGCTTTATTTTCTCCACGCTCCTGCTCCTGATTTTAAAAGACAAACTTCCTGCGAATTTTCTTGCTGCCGGCTTTAATCCGCGCTCCAACCATTCTGTCCCTGCCAGACAAATCGGCGGACTGGCCTGCATTCCGGTTTTCATATGTGCACTAATTATTTTTGGCCTATGGGAAATGATACCGGCACGGATGAGTATCAGCCTTGTCATTGCTGCTTCGTTAGTCTGGGTTACCGGCTATCTGGATGACCGAAAAGAACTGTCTGTACGCGCAAGACTTCCTTTGCAACTTCTGGCCGCAATTCTCGCGGTTTATAGTTTAGGCGCTGATTTCCGGCTTTTGCCCGATCTCCTGCCCTATTGGCTTGAGATGCTGCTTTTAAGTATCGCCATCCTTGGAAGTATTAATGTCGCCAATTTTATGGACGGTCTGGATTGGCTGACTGTCACCGGAATTGGAATTCCACTATTACTGCTTGGAATTCTCTCAGCTATATTTCTTCAGGAGCCGGCAATTCCGGCGATTAGTCTGGCGATAAGTGGCGCTCTCGCAGGATTTGCAGTTTTTAACCGCCCGCCTGCCTCAATTTTTCTCGGTGATTCCGGTAGTCTGCCGCTTGGCCTGATTACCGGTGCAGTATTTCTGCTCTTTGCCGGACAAGCAGGTATTATTCCCGCTCTCATCCTGCCGCTTTATTATATTCTCGACGCTGGCAGCACGATTATCCTGCGTCTTAGCAAAGGTGAGAATATATTACAGGCGCACTCTTCCCATGCCTATCAGATTGCAAAGCGCTCGGGAAAATCCGTTTATTTTGTTACCGGCAGCCTTGCACTGCTCAATCTTATATTGGGCGCTATTACTGCAGCCGCGCTGTGGTCAGGTACTCTTATCGGGCAATTATCCGGCCTGATAATCGCCTTGGCGCTGACAGCGCTGCTGATCCTTTATTTCCGCAAAAGAGTTTAATTACTGGCGGATATAGTCGAACAACAGCGCTTTAGCGCCTTCCGCATCGTTATCATCAAGGAATTTCTGCATTTGCGGCAGGCGCTGCGGTATTTCGTCGGCTTTTGTGCCACGTTTTTCCGCGCATAGAATTTTAGGGTGACGGGTACGCAATGCCTTATCCGGATCATAAAACAGTTCCTCGTAAAGCTTCTCGCCCTCGCGAATACCGGTTACCCGAATTGTAATATCCCCGTCAGGATTTTTCATGTCACGCACAGACAGTCCGGCCATCAGGATCATATTTTCAGCCAGATCTCTGATTTTCACCGGACTTCCCATTTCCAGCAAAGCCGTCTCACCACTTTTAATAACCGCACCGGACTGGATAATCAGTTCTGCAGCCTCGCGGATCGACATGAAATAACGGGTCATATTTTCATCAGTCAGCGTTACAGGGCCTCCTGCAGCAATCTGCTCACGAAACAACGGTACAACCGACCCGTTAGACCCCAGAACATTACCGAACCGAACGCTCGAAAATGACTGTGCCGAGCCTTTCTGCTGCGCAAGGTCTCCATAATGACGGATAACAAATTCTGCCCATCTTTTGGTTGCGCCCATCACATTTGTCGGACGCACGGCTTTATCGGATGAAATCAAAATAAAACGCTCTACGCCAGTCTTCAGCGCAGCATCGGCAACTGCCTTTGTGCCCATAACATTATTACGGATGCCTTCAAGCGGGTTCACCTCAACCAAAGGCACATGCTTATAGGCAGCACAATGATAAATCGTATCAACGCCGTGAGAGTGAATAACATTCTCCAACAGTTCCTGCTGGGTTACTGAACCCAAGACCGGAACGATTTCACAATTCGTGACAGATTTCAGCTTGCGCTCCAGCTGATAGAGCGCAAATTCCCCGACCTCGAACAAAATCAGTTTGCGCGGTTTCCAGTTGACGATCGTACGGCACAATTCGCTGCCGATAGAACCACCGGCACCTGTTACCATGATTGAGTGTCCCTCAATCATCGACTGCAGCATCGCCTCATCCGGCGGCACCGGCGAACGCCCCAGCAGGTCATCAATTTCAATATTACGCAGCGCACCAACCAGATATTTTCCCCGCGACAGATCTGCAATCGGCGGCAGAATACTGGTACGGATTTTCAGGCGCCCTAAAATACTGGCATAGGCTTTCCGCTCTGTCTCCCCCATCGACGGATCAGAGATTACGACCTGACAAACACCGTAATTCTTAACCAGATCATCGATAGATGCCGGTGCATAAACACGGGTTCCGGCAATATCCATACCAAGCAATGACGGATCACGATCAATAAAACCGGCCACATAAGTATCACGATGTACACGCAATGCCGCTGCCAGTTGCTGTGCAGCCTCACCGGTACCGATAATCAATGCCACTTCCCGTGATACAGGGCCGGTACTATCCCGCAAAATCCATTTAGCGCCGAAACGGGAAATGGAAACCAGAATAGTAATCACCAGCCAGTAGATCAGCGGAACAGAACGCGGAACGCCGGTTCCGCCGGTCATTTCAGTCAAAAATGCGATGGCAACCCATAGCAAAGCCGCAACGGCGGTTGCCTGAAAGATAGACCAGATTGCCTTTTCCGGCAGATAGCGAATAACAGAACGATAAAGACCATAGCGGATAAAAACCGGCACAGCGACCAGCGGCGCCGCCAGCATAAGCAATATTTGCTTGGTATTTGGCACGAACAGGAAGCCATAACGCAGAACATAGGCAACATAGACGCCAAGCAACAGCAAGGTAATATCCACGCCAAGCGTGATAAGTTGCTTTATAGACCGCGGGAGTCCCGCAATCCGCCTTGAAACATCTGCCGTTTTCATGCGGTTAATCTCTCACCTTATTCTTCAGCAAAATTTGCATCCTACTTCCACAATCATAATCAGGCAAAAGAATAACTTGACAAATTTGTTCAAGTATTAAACTTAAATAAAATATCGCACTCATACTGACTAACAAAATACTTATATCAAAACCAGCAAATCTATCTCTATTCACAGGAATTGCGAACAAAAGTGCCTATGCGATGGATGCATTAAAAAATTACTGCTTCTCATAGTTTTTCAACGTGAACCATAGACCACTGCCTTACCAATCAAGCTTTCTCAGGTTCCGTAAAAGAAATTTATCCGGCATTTATAATTCATCAGATTCGCTGCTGTTGCACGACATATCAATCTAAATCCCCCGATTGTTTTGAAAGCCGTGCAACAAATTATCGCAATCTTAACAAGGTCATGGAGTGACGGGCTGATTACCGTCTACCCAAAGCCACTGCTGACCATCACTGAAAGCAAGCTTCCCGCTCTGACCGGTACTGATAAAGATAACAGCACCTGCACCGCTCTGCGCAGCATTCGGCAAAGCACCACTCTCATAATTTCCGGTGCGAATTGGCCCCTCAACATGCAACGGTGCTGTTGGCCAGACCGAGCCGATAGCTATATTACCGCTAGCACGATCAATCCGCAGTGCCTGTCGCCACTGCCCGCTATCATCTGCAACTTTAATGCTGAAGTTATTTTCACCGGCGATTCCCATTTCAGCATAGCCGGTCCAACTACTCTGAAATAACAGGGATGCAGTATTCTCACTCAGGTTTTTATTGATTTTTAACTGATGCCCTGCCCCGCTATGGGTCAGCAGAACGGCGTCAGAGGCTACAGCCAAGCGGTTATAACTATCAGCCTCCGTATTTACTCCAACCATCGACTGCGGGTTCAGCAGTGCCTGCCATTGACTGCCGTTAAATATGAATAGCGCATTTTCATCAGCAATATGCATGATCCAGCCGCGCAAAGGCACGAAGAAGAACCATTCACCATCCATAAAGGCTGCAAGATTGCCATCCTGCCCGCTCCATAAATCCGCGGCTCCCGCAGGTATCAGATAACGATCACCTTCCTGCGCAGTGGCTGGCGGCGAAGAATATTGCCGGCTTAGAACGGACAGATGCAAAAGCGCATCGAGATAACGCAGTGCTTCATTATGTGTGACATGTTTCTGCGCCTGACTGGGCAGAATATAAGGCATTTTCAGATTAGGGGTCGTTTCCATATCTTGCTTTTCCCGTTGCTCATGAACGGGAAAAGTCTACGGAGAGAATAAAGAGCGGGGATAGATTTGCCCGTCGTGCCTTTAGCTGCCGCGATAAGTGGAATAAGCCCAAGGGCTGACCAGCAGCGGCACATGATAATTGGCGCTCTCATCGGCAATAGAAAACCGGATCGGAATCAGATCGAGAAATGGCGGCTTCGCCTGATCCGCGCCTTGCGATTCAAAATACTCGGCGACATGAAACTGTAGTTCATAAGTGCCGATACGTATTTCCGCTTCATTGAGCAGAAGCTCATCAGTGCGGCCATCAAGATTGGTTGCAGTCCGCTTAACCAGTTCCAGCTCACCACTACCCTTCACCCGATAAAGCTCAAGTCGCATTGCGGCAGCCGGTTTGCCATGAGCAGTATCGAGAACATGGGTTGAGAGTTTTGCCATAACCATACCTTTTCTGCTGCATATATTTTATTGGCCAAGCATATCCCCCAGCCGCAGTTCTGCGATACGCGCAATCTGCCGCAGTGCCTCAGAAATTTCCTGTTCTGGCGTATTTTTCAGACGCATTTCAAAACTGGCGAGGATGGAATGTTTGTCATGTCCTTTACCGTCAAAACCGCGTACGGCGAGAATGAAGGGAAAGTCAAAACGCTGCTTATAGGCATCATTTAAGCTATGAAAGCGCTCATACTCCGCATCATCAAGCCGGTCGAGTCCCGCCCCCTTCTGCTCACTTGTAGAAGCATCGGTGAGATTACCGGCACGCGCAGCTTTGCCTGCCAGATCAGGATGCGCACGGATCAGCGCCAGTTGTTTGGTCACACCGGCTTTTTCAACTGCCTGCACCATCGCCTGATGCAGAGCAAAAATTGAAGCGAACGGCCTGTCCCCCGCCACAGCTTCTGCCACCCAAGGAGAATGCTCGAAAATACCGCCCAGAACAGAGACAAACTCCGTTTCTGACAGCGAATTTAAGGTCTGCAAATTCATCTCAATCCCGCTTGTTATTTCCACTCTGGCGCTGACGCAATTTGATGATCGATTTCAGCACAGTTTCCGGCGTAGCCGGTGCATCCAGTTCCGGCGAGAACTGGTGATCTGCAATCGAAGCAATAGCATCGCGGATTGCCAGCCAGACGGAGATCCCCAGCATTAGCGGCGGCTCGCCAATAGCTTTGGAACGAAATACCGTTTCCTCACGGTTCGGTGCGTTTTCCAAAATCCGTACATTGAAGATTTCCGGTACATCGCGCGAGCCCGGAATTTTATAGGTTGAAGGGCCAGCGGTGCGTAACCGTCCAGCCTTGTCCCACCATAATTCCTCGCAAGTGACCCAGCCCATCCCTTGCACAAAAGCGCCTTCAATCTGGCCGAGATCAATCGCCGGATTAAGCGGAAAGCCGACATCCTGCAAAATATCTGCCCGCAAGCAGCGCATTTCACCGGTCAGCGTATCCACTGCCACTTCGGCAACAGCCGCACCATAGGTGAAATAGAAGAACGGGCGGCCGCGCATTGTCTTACCGTCCCAATGGATTTTCGGTGTCGCATAATGGGCAGCTTCCGAAAGCTGCACGCGTTTTGACCATGTCAGCTTGGCAAGTTCGCCAAAAGACATCGATTCATTGCCCGCATAGACACGATTGCCACGGAAAATGATCTCACTCTCTTCTGTGTTGTAGTGCTCTGCAGCAACCTTGGTCATGCGGCTTTTGATTGCCGTTGCTGCTTTAAAGGCTGCCATACCGTTGAGATCAGAACCCGTTGAAGCAGCCGTTGCAGATGTATTCGGCACTTTGCCGGTCGCTGTCGCCGAGATACGCACCATGTCCAGATCAATCTGGAACACTTCAGCTACAACCTGCGCAACTTTGACAAACAGTCCCTGCCCCATTTCCGTGCCACCATGGTTCAGAAACACCGAACCATCCTGATAGACATGCACCAGAGCACCAGCCTGATTGAGCGCTGTGAGATTGAACGAGATACCAAACTTCACCGGCATCATCGCCAATCCGCGACGGATCAGCGGATTACCCGCATTATAGGCATCAATTTCCGCACGCCGTTTTTGCCATTCACTGCTGCTGAGCAGCGCTTCTGTGACCTGCACCAGCCGGTTATCTTCAACCTTCTGGCCATAGGGCGTTTCATCCCCCGTCTCGTCACCGTAATAGTTGATGGCACGCAGCTGATTGGGATCAAGTTTCAGCTCACGGGCAATCGTATCGACAATCGTTTCAATTGCGATAATGCCCTGCGGCCCGCCAAAACCGCGGAATGCTGTGTTGGACACAGTATTGGTTTTGCAGGCATGACCAATGAAATGAGCATTTTCGATGAAATAGGAATTATCGGCATGGGTCAGCGCACGGGCAATTACCGGCCCTGTGAGATCGGGCAGGTTTCCGGCACGGGCAAGGAATTCAATATCCAGCCCTTTAATACGCCCACGGCTGTCTGTACCCGCCTGCCAATGCACTACAAAATCATGGCGCTTGCCGGTCGCAATCATATCATCGCGGCGCTTGAGGCGCATTTTGCACGGGCGTCCGGTTTTAGCTGCAACCAGCGCGGCCGCACAGGCAATAATTGTCGCCTGACTTTCCTTACCACCGAAGCCGCCGCCCATACGCCGCACCTGACATTCCACCGCATGGGCATGAAGACCCAGCACATGAGCCACATGGTGCTGCACTTCGCTCGGATGCTGCGTTGATGAATGCACCAGCATATCGCCGTTCTCATGCGGCCAGTTTTCACCGGGAATAGCATAGGCAATATGCGTTTCGAGGTAGAAATGATCCTGTCCGCCCATCGAAAGACGGCCGGAAAACTGATGTTCCGCATTGGCAATGGCGGTTTTGACATCACCCTGTTGCACCACCTGTTGCGGGATCACATAACTCTTTTGCCGGTGTGCTTCTTCCACATCCAGCACCGGTGGCAGTTCTTCAATATCCAGCTTTACCAGTTTGGCGGCCTTATAGGCAGCCTCAAAACTGGTCGCAGCAATCACCGCAATTGCCCGCCCCTGATGATCAAGCAGCCCCTCAGCAAAGAGCGGTTCACCGGGGAGACCCGGCGAAACATCATTGATGCCCGGAATATCATGCACATCCCAGATACCGATAACACCCGCCTGCGCCAGAGCTTCACTGGCATCCATACTTTTCAACCGGCCATGGGCAACCGGCGACAATATAAAAGCCGCATGGAGTGTATCCGGCAGTTCCGGCATATCATCAATATAAGTCGCGACACCCGCCACATGACGGCTGGCGGAATCATGCACAACACCATGTCCGACAATACTGCGCTCGACTTTGTTAGCACCTTCCGGCGTTGGAAAAGGCTGATTAAGTGCGATCATAGTGCCATTACCTCCACCACTTCACCGGCCAGATCATGGCGCAGACGCTCCACCAGATTTTGCGCCACCATCAGACGATATTCGGCACTGCCGCGCCAATCACTTAAAGGCGCAAGCTCTGTGGCAATAGCCTGCATACAGGCTGCGACTGCGGCCTCATCTAACGTCTTACCGATCAGCGCCTGTTCCGCACTTTTCACCCGTTTCGGGATCGCTGCCATACCGCCAAAGGCGATACGGGCATCTGTTATAATGCCGTTCTTCTGCGTTACGCGGAATGCACCGCAAACGGTGGAAATATCCTGATCGTAACGTTTGGAGATTTTATAAACGCGATAATCCTGCCCCGCAGTCAGTTTAGGGATTGTCACCGAGGCAATCACCTCGCCCTCACGCAATTCCGTCTTGCGGTAATCGATAAAGAAATCTTCCAGCGGCAGTGTACGACTGCCATTTGAGCCAGCCAGTTCAATCAGCGCACCAAGACCGATCAGCGCTGGCGGCCCATCCCCGATCGGGCTGGCAGTACCAATATTGCCGCCAATCGTGCCCTGATTACGGATTTGTACAGAACCGAAACGGCGCAGCAAAATAGTGAGTGACGGATAATGATTGCCGATAGTCTTCAGCACCTCTGCCCATGTCACCGCAGCGCCAAACCGGAAAGATACTTCATCCTCACGGATATCGCGCAATTCACGCACATGCGCCGTTGAAATAACCTCATTCCAGTCACTGTGATAATCGGCCAGCGCCACGCCGAGATCAGTACCGCCAGCCAGCAGCAGGCTCTGCGGATATTGCGCCCGCAACTCCAGTAATTCTTTGAGGGTCTGCGGCTGATGATAGGTTGAACCGCCATGGCTGAAACCTGATTGCGGACGGATATCCTGCAAGGAACCGAAAAGCGGCTGTGCTACCGGTGCACCGCCTTCTGCAATTACCTTGCGTGCGGCTTCAACAATCGGGCGATAGCCGGTGCAGCGGCAGAGATTGCCTGCCAGCGTGTCATGGATCAGCTGATCGTCAGCTTTGGCACCGTGACTTGCACAATCCGCAGCCAGTCCGCTGAGCGACATCACAATACCGGGTGTACAAAAACCGCATTGCGATGAACCGTTTTCGGCCATCGCCGCCTGCACAGGATGGAGTTGTGTGGTTTTCAGCCCCTCAACCGTGACCAATGCCTGACCGTCCAGCTGTCCCATTGTCAGGATACAGCTGTTAACAGCGCGGTAGCGAAATGCTCCGTCGGCATTGTTCGATTGTGGTTCACCCGCCGCAGTGTCAGCCTGCGCAATTGCGTCTTTATCTGTGCCGATTAAAACGGAGCACGCCCCGCAATCCCCCTCAGCACAGCCCTCCTTCGTTCCCTTGAGCCGCGCCTCCCCGCGCAGCCATTCCAGAACCGTTGTATCTGGCCGGATCTGAACATCCTGCCGGTGACCATTCAGAAAGAAACGGATCATCTGTGTCATAAGACCAGATTGTTACGCCTCTGAATACTCGTCAAGATGTGGCGTGACAAATGCGGCAAATTAGCTTTGAGTTGCGTTTTAAAGCGACATTTCTGATCTGTATCATGCCGCTTTTAAACTATGTGAATTCGGAGCATCTGACCGGATGGTCAAATCTCCCTGTCAGAAATCGTGAAATTTTGCTGCGGGAAGTAATATTCTTCCAGATTATTGCCTGCACCGCCACGATCAACCACCAAAAAATCTGAAGTCTCATCCAGCGCCAGCAGCGGATGATGCCAGACATTGCGGTGATAATTCACGCCCTGATTGCCCCGCGCCAGAAAAGCCACAGGCTGATGCGGGACACCATTCTTATCTTCTGCAACCACCACAAGATAGTCGCGTCCGTTCAGCGGCATAAAGGCTTGCGAACCCAGCGGATGGCGTTCAACCATCTTAATCGTCAGCGGCAGCTGCCAAGGCTTGCTGCGGAAGATGTTCATCAAAACATGAGCATCCTCACCGATAACATCGGCTTTCGCCAGCGCATGGTGGCGTTCGGTAATGTCCCAGTTGATGAGCTTAACTTCACCCAAACCGGTTTCGATAATATCCCCGAAAGGTGCGAAATTCTCCGACGTCAAAGCTCGTACCGGTAAATTAATCAGCTCCATTTTATTGCCCTGCCGGTTTGTGGTTTTCATGCCAATGACGGGCAATATCAATACGCTTGGCGACCCAGACTTTGTCATGCGACTGCACATAATCCAGAAAACGTTCCAGCGCCGCCGCACGACCCGGACGGCCGACAAGGCGGCAATGCAGACCGACAGACATCATCTTCGGCGCGCCTTCCCCGCCTTCGCGGTAAAGCACATCAAAAGTGTCTTTCAGATAATTGAAAAACTGATCACCGGCATTAAAGCCTTGCGGCGTGGCAAAGCGCATATCATTTGTATCGAGCGTATAAGGCACGATCAGATGCGGCCCTTTTGGCCCTTCAATCCAGTAAGGCAGTTCATCGGCATAGGAATCGGCGGAATAGACAAAACCGCCTTCTTCCATCACCAGCTGCAGTGTATTGTCGGAAGGCTTACCCTGATAAATCCCGTAAGGGCGTTCGCCGGTCAGTTCTGTGTGCAGACGCACGGCTTCCTGAATATGACGGCGTTCTTCTTCTTCTGTGAAGTCTTTATATTCCAGCCAGCGCAAGCCATGACTGGCGATTTCCCATCCTGCTTCTTTCATCGCCGCAACGGCTTCCGGATTACGTTCCATGGCTTTGGTCACACCATAGACAGTCACATCCATATTGCGCTTGGTGAACATGCGCCACAACCGCCAGAAACCGGCGCGTGCACCATATTCGTAGATCGATTCCATATTCTGGTTACGCTGTTTCGGCCAGCTTTGCGCGCCGACAATCTCGGACAGCAGGCATTCAGAACCGGCATCACCATCGAGAACACAGCTTTCACCGCCCTCTTCATAATTGACCACGAATTGCACGGCGATCTGCGCGCCGTTCGGCCAGCGCGGATCCGGCGTATGACGGCCATATCCGATAAATTCACGTTCACCACATTTTTGCATGTTCTGTTCCCCAATTCTGTCCGCTCAAAATGATAAAACATCGGGCACTTTGTCAATGTTAAATTGTCGACAATTTTAACAATAATTGTCGATTATAATATATAGAGTGGATAAACGGGACAAGTCACTGAAAAGCCTTTATAGACACCCTGTTATTATTGTGATGCCTGCCGGAAAGTCTCTTTGATGTCTCTGAAATTCGATACGCAATTTGATCCGGCCTATGGTGAAGCGGTACAGGTTGCACCGGATATTCTGCGCGTAACCGTCAATAATGCCAGCGCTTTTACCGGTTACGGCACCAACAGCTATATTATCGGTAAAAACCAACTCGGTATTATCGATCCGGGGCCGGAAGATGAGGCGCATTTTGCAACGCTGATGCGCATTATTGCAGACAGGCCGGTCAGTCATATTTTCGTCAGCCACACCCATCGCGATCATTCACCGCTGACCGCAAGACTGAAAAGTGAAACAGGTGCAATCGTTATTGCACAAGGCCCGCACCAGTCAGCCCGTCCGTTATTTGACGGTGAGAGTAATGCACTGGATGCCAGTGTAGACATAGATTTTGCGCCGGATATTTGCGCCAAAGACGGAGAGATTTTCACCAATCATGACTGGGCATTAGAGGTGATCTATACTCCCGGCCATATGGCCAACCATGCCTGTTTCGCACTCAATGATCGCGGCATCTTATTTTCCGCCGATCATGTCATGGCATGGGCGACCACCATTGTCGCGCCGCCGGACGGCTCGATGCGCGCCTATATGCAGTCTCTTGAAAAACTGCTCAAACGCAAAGACAGCCTCTATCTGCCGGGGCATGGCGCACCGATTGCCAAACCCCATCGTTTTTTACGCGGACTTCGTGCTCACCGAAAAATGCGTGAACGGGCCGTGTTTGAGCGGGTAATGCAGGGCGATGAAACAATCGCGCAGATGGTCGCCGCGATTTATCGTGATACTGATCCGCGTCTGCATGGCGCTGCAGGGCTTTCGGTTTTCGCCCATCTGGAAGATCTGGTCTCACGCGGATTAGTCAAAACGGACGGCGACCCGATGCCCGACAGTCTCTACCGGCCTGCCTGAGTTTACTCTTCCGGCGCATCCGGCACGGCATTGCGCATTTCCAGATCAAGCGCATTAAAAAATGTGCCGATCAGACCGGCATTGAACCCCATATCATAGCGCCCGTAACGTGAGACAGAACGCATATCGACCGTGGTTTGCTCGGCCTCGTCCCTGAGCCGCACGACCACATCGCTGTGCAAACCCAGAATGAAGGTTTTGGCAGTTGCCTCGACACTCACATCCATGTCTTCACCGGCAGTACCGGACGTAGCAGTTACAGCAAAGCCCTGCTCTTTCAGCACTTTAAGCACAGCTTTTAAGACGTGATCCTGCGCACTGTCATATTGCCTGCCGCTCACTTCCGGATAGGCAGAGATTTGCTGCAACATATCCGGCACCGCATCGGTGCCCAGACTATTTTGCACAGTCAGATCACCCAGCCCCAGTTTTTGAAGCAGTTGCACGCGGAAATCGGGCTTATAATCCTGCAATAAATCCTGCTCATTGCTCATCACAGTATTGAACTGCACGGAGTTTTCGAGATCGGTGGAAACATCATGAATACGTGGTGTGCCGCTGATCTGCCCCAGTACAAGTGCGGGCGGGATCAATGTGACCAGAGCGATAAAGCAGGCACGCATGGCACGCCGCCCTCCCGCATCGCCGCTACGCCATAAATTATAAAAAGATTTAGCAGAAAGCAGCAAAGCCAGCAGAGCGAAAAACACGGCAAGTGCCACAATAAACACCAGATCCGGCTGCTGTATCAAACTGAAACGATGTGCTGTAACCGCAGCGATGAGCAACCCCAGACCGGCAAAAGCGCAAGCCGGTGCATATTTCGCCGATCGCGAGGAACGACGTCTCACTTTGCGCCGGATGTAATAATTTTCAAGCATCACTTGCCGCACTGCCGGTTAGAGAGCGGTTCCGGTAAACACGGAATTGTAAAACCGCTCTGTCTCTTTGTTTTACGCATCGAGGCGGGTAAAGAAATCAGTCCCGCGAAGGCGCTTCGCACAATATTCAGGGTCTGCCGAGCATAAACAATACGCGATCCGCATCGCTGCCTGCAAGAACTGTTCATTTCGTCAGGTGGCTAAAGAGGTAAAGATCTGTGATTAACGATAGATAAAAGAGAAATATTTTTATTTATCATGATATTATAACAAATCACTAAAATGAGATTGCATCAAATTCACAAACTGCCACAATCAGTTTGCGGATAAGAAGAATTATACAGCCGGAGACGCTCCCCCTATGAGGCAAACGCCCTCCTCCACCAACGAAAACCTGATAGCCGCGTCTGAGGAGAACGCGTCTTTAGAAGCAGTTGAAGTTGAATTTGCCCTCGGTGCTCAGGATGTTCTGACCGACGGCTTTGATCTGTCCTTGGCCAAAGCCGCTGAAATTGTCGGCGGTGAAGTCCTGTTTAATATGCCTGCGCTGGACACTACCAATGCGCAGCGTATCGGTGCCATTCTTGTGCCGTCTGCCGTGCAGGATCAGGTGGTATTCGTCACTTTGCTGAATGACGGGATTACTCTGTCCCATGCGCCGCTCTCGGGCAATAATGTTCTGTTTGAAAGCCTCGGCCGCAATTATGCTGCCGTTATGGGCAAGTTAAAGAACGGCCTCTGAAATCATTCAAATACTTGATATGTCATTGCGCGGAGACCGGAACAGGCTCTGCCGATGCCGGTTTTGTCTTTATTTTAGAATGGCTTTTATTCTCTTTCTGCGAAACAGATTCATTCGGCGGCGCAGTTTCACTCACCACATTCGGTGCCGCGTGCGTGGGCATATCCCGCAGCAGTCTGAACTGCACGCCTTTCTTCTTCAGCGCCAGAATACCCTCGGCCACACCGGCACCGGAAACACGCTTCGGCTGATTGATATGTGAGATAATCACATCACCGTCTTTGGCATAGGATATACGTTTGGCAACCGTTGTCGCAGGCAGAGATGCACCGCGATCACCATTGAGCGAATAACCGGCAACCTTATAGCCCATGCCCTCGATCTGGCGCACAGCATCCGTTGAATAACGCGCTGTCGCATCACGGTACCATTGCGGCTGTTTGCCGAAGATTTCCGTAATCTTATCCGCACCGCCTTTGACCTCTGCTTCGATAGCAGCAGGTGTACCGGCTGTCGGAATACCATACATGGTTTTCAGCACGGTGATTGCAGGCACATGCTCTGCCCCGTGATTTTCAATCGCGAACAAATCCGGATGCGCTTTCAGAACCTCAATTGCCGCCTGATTACGGCGCAGCCAGCGCGCAGTCACAAACAAGGTCGCCGGAATTTTCTCCCGCACCAGAACATCGAGAATACGATGGTCGATGTCGCCTGAGCAGGCATCCAGCGTGAGTGCGACCTGTATCGGATTTGATTTACCGGCAAGATTTAGCTGCGGCTCGACAATCAGATGACGCTGCGAAATTTTGGTCGAGAGCAAGGCTTCATCTGCAGCAAACGCAGCAGTTGCACCAATGCTCAGGCTCAAGCTCAGCAATAAGGACTTAATGACAGACATCTCGCACCGGCTCATGTTTCAATAATGAACTTATAGCACCATAAACTACAAATGCGCCGGATGAAGCATCCGGCGCATCGTCTTGATTATTTACAACGTTACTTCGCTGCCGCAATTGCCGCTTGTGCTGCTGCCAGACGGGCAATCGGCACACGGAACGGCGAACAGGAGACATAATCCAAACCGGTCTTTTCATAAAAACCGATTGAGGCCGGATCACCGCCATGTTCACCGCAAACGCCGAGTTTGATATTGCTGCGCTGTTTACGGCCACGTTCCGATGCAATCTGCACCAGTTCGCCGACACCATCGAAATCCACCGTTACAAACGGATCCTGTTCGATAATGCCCAGCACCTGATATTGCGTGAGGAAGGATGAAGCATCATCACGCGATACGCCAAAAGTCGTCTGTGTCAGGTCATTGGTACCGAAGGAGAAGAACTCAGCCGTCTCAGCCAGTTCCCCTGCCCGCAAGGCAGCACGCGGCAATTCGATCATGGTGCCAACCATATAATCAACCTGCACGCCGCTCTCGGCAATGATCTGCGCGGCGACTTTATCAATGCGCGCTTTCACAAAATCCAGCTCAGCTTTGATACCAACCAGCGGCACCATAATCTCCGGTATAACCGCTTCACCGGTATCTTTGGCAGCGGCAATCGCCGCTTCGATAATCGCACGGGTCTGCATTTCCGCAATCTCTGGATAGGAGATCGCAAGGCGGCAACCACGATGGCCAAGCATCGGGTTAAACTCGTGCAGGCTTTCCGCACGCTCGGTCAGCTTGTCGACATCTACGCCCATGACATTGGCGACTTCGGCGATTTCTTCCGCAGTCTTTGGCAGGAATTCATGCAATGGCGGATCGAGCAGACGGATGGTGACCGGCAGCCCCTGCATGATTTCAAACAGCTCGGTGAAATCATCACGCTGCATCGGCAGGAGTTTATCCAGCGCAACACGGCGGCCTTTTTCGTCCGATGCCAAAATCATCTCACGCATAGCGAGAATACGCGGACCTTCGAAGAACATATGCTCGGTACGGCACAAGCCAATCCCTTCCGCACCGAAGGATCGCGCTGCATGGGCATCCGCCGGTGTTTCCGCATTGGTGCGCACTTTCATGCGGCGCGCTTCATCTGCCCATTGCATCAACCGGCCAAAATCACCGGAGAGTTCCGGCTGTTGCATGGCTACAGTACCTTTCAGCACCTGTCCGCTGCCGCCGTCAATGGTGATGATGTCACCCTTTTTGAAGGTGCCGCCAGCGGTCAGCATCGTACCATTACGATAGTCAATACGCAGCGTACCGGCACCGGAAACACAAGGCTTGCCCATACCACGGGCAACCACAGCCGCATGGCTGGTCATGCCGCCGCGCGATGTCAGAATACCTTCCGCTGCATGCATGCCGTGAATATCTTCAGGGCTGGTTTCAATACGCACGAGAATGGCTTTACGGCCTTCTGCTTTCAGCTGTTCCGCATCTTCCGAAGAGAACACTATCTCACCGGTTGCTGCGCCCGGAGAGGCAGGCAGGCCGATACCGATCACATGACGTTCGGCTCTCGGATCAATGGTCGGATGCAGCAGCTGATCCAGCGATGCCGGATCAATACGGTTGACGGCTTCTTCTTTACCGATCAGCCCTTCTTCAACCATTTCCACGGCCATTTTCAGCGCGGCTTTAGCCGTGCGCTTGCCGGAACGGGTCTGCAGCATCCAGAGTTTGCCACGCTCAATAGTGAATTCCAGATCCTGCATATCGCGGTAATGCTGCTCCAGACGATCAGCAATTTTCAGGAATTCAGCAAAAGCATCCGGCATGATTTTCTCAAGCGACGGGCGCTCGGAACCAGCCTCAATACGGGCTTCCTCGGTAATATTCTGCGGGGTGCGGATACCGGCCACCACATCTTCACCCTGCGCATTGACGAGGAACTCGCCATAGAGCTTGCGCTCACCGGTGGAAGGGTTACGGGTAAAGGCCACGCCTGTTGCCGATGTATCGCCCATATTGCCGAACACCATGGCCTGCACATTAACGGCAGTACCCCAGTTTTCCGGAATATTATGCAGGCGGCGATAGGTGATCGCGCGGGCATTCATCCATGAGGAGAACACTGCGGAAATCGCGCCCCAAAGCTGCGCTTCCGGATCCTGCGGGAACGGCTCGCCCAGCTCTTCTTCAACCTTGGCTTTGTACTGGTCAATCACACCGCGCCAGTCATCGGCAGTCAGATCGGTATCAACATCCAGATCGAGATTAGCCTTGGCATCGTCGAGAATTTCTTCGAAGAAAGAATGGTCAACGCCCAGCACCACATCCGAATACATCTGGATGAAGCGGCGGTAGCTGTCATAGGCGAAGCGCTCATCATTGGCCTCAGCCGCGATTGCCGCAACCGTATCATCATTGAGGCCGAGATTAAGCACCGTATCCATCATGCCCGGCATGGATGCACGGGAACCGGAACGCACCGAAACCAGCAGCGGGCGGGTCGCATCACCCAAACGGCGACCGGTCAGCGCAGTGATATGCTCCAGCGCAGCTTTGACCTGATCTTTCAGGATTTCAGGATAAGTCCGGTCATGGTCGTAATAATAGGTGCAGACATCGGTGGTAATGGTAAAGCCCGGAGGCACCGGCAGTCCGAGGCTGCTCATTTCAGCAAGGTTCGCACCTTTACCGCCCAGAAGATTACGATCACTTGCAGCACCATCGGCCTTGCCGTCACCGAAGTGATATACCCACTTAACCATTCCCGTCCTCCTGTTATGTCCGGCTCAGGCTGAATGTAAGTCATGATAACCGATACCGGATACACGCTTCCTGCTTAAGCGATAGCACTGCTGTGGGCTACTGAAAAATACAGAAAAACGGTAACAAAGCGCAACGCAGCGCCTGTATATTTGTTTAAATCGATTTTGCGGAATTCGTTTCCGGTTTATTGTCTGAACAGATGAATAATTTGCGGCAGCACGAAAAGTGTTTTCATCTGCATTTCCGCAACTTAACGGAATCAGCTGAGAGTTTGATTCCGGAACATCAAAACAACGCGGAATCTGCTATTAACAAACGTCATTCTCAACCTTGTTTCGGGGATCATCATGCGTAAAACCGGAAAACTCGACTATATAGAAATGCCTGCCGGCCAAAGCGGTCTGAAGGATGTCAAAGCCTTTTACGCCGATGCCTTCGGCTGGAGCTTCACCGATTACGGCCCCGATTATGCCGCCCATTCTGAAGGGCTGGATGGCGGCTTTTATCAAGGCGATGAAGCGAAAAATGCCAAGCCGCTACCGGTGCTCTATTCTGAGGATCTGGAACAGACACTGATTGATGTTGAAAAAGCAGGCGGCAAAATCGTCAAACCGGTTTTCAGTTTCCCCGGTGGCCGCCGCTTCCATTTCACCGATCCGTCCGGCAATGAACTGGCCGTGTGGAGCGAGAATTAAACCGGCACTCACAGATATAATAACAGCTGCGGCGCTTAAATGAGCGCTGTAGCTGATTAGTGAATATCTTCCTCACGGGCGCAATTTTCCGCCTCCATCTGCAATGTCGTATGATGCAGATCATATTGCTGCTGCAATACCTGTTCGATTGCACGGCGCACGGTTTCACCATTTGCCTCAGGTTTCAGCACAATATGCGCAGTCAGGGAATGCTGGCTTTTGGTCAACGACCAGACATGAAGATCATGGATTTCATCAACACCGGAGACTGCCAGAACAGACTGTTCGAGCTTGCGCAAATCCAGCCCGACCGGCACACCTTCCAGCAGAATATTGATACATTCCTTGAGCAGCACCCATGTGCGCGGAAAAACCATAAAGCCGATACCCACGGCAATAACCGAGTCCACCCACTGCCAGCCTGTCAGATAGATAATCACCGCGCCGACAATGACGCCGACAGAGCCAAGCATATCCGCCCAGACTTCAAGATAAGCGCCTTTAACATTCAGGCTTTCATCTTTTTTGCCGCTTAAAAGCTGCATGGAAATGAAGTTCACGATCAGACCGAGAACGGCGACAATCATCATGCCAACAGACTGCACTTCTGCAGGCTGGAACAGGCGTTCATAGGCTTCATAGAGAATATAGAATGCGACGAGCAGCAACAGAACGGCATTGATTGCTGCCGCCAGAATTTCAAAGCGGGAATAGCCATAGGTGCGGAAAATATCCGCTGCACGGCGCCCCAGATAAATGGCAATCAGAGCAAGTGCCAGCGCAAAAGTATCCGTCGCCATATGCATGGCATCAGACAGCAGCGCCAGACTGCCGGTAACATAACTGCCGATGGTTTCGGCAATCATGAAACTTCCGGTCAGGCCTAAAGCCAGCCAAAGTCGCGAAACCGGTGTTGTGCTTACATCCGCATGATTGTGATCGCCGCTCATCATCTGCCTTTCAGCTTTGCATGTCAGTCTGCAACTCAGATAAAACACGCCTGAAAATCATTCTTAATTTTGCATCGGACAAAAGAAAACGGAATGATTTAACAGGCTCAGCAAGACTATAATTTTATACTGCTTCACGCATGGCAGCAGCGGTTTGCAGATCAACGGAAACCAGCTGGCTCACACCCTGCTCGGCCATGGTCACACCGAACAGACGATCCATGCGTGCCATGGTAATCGGATTATGGGTAATGATGACAAAGCGCGTCTTTGTAGAAGCAGCCATCTCATCCATCAGATTGCAATAGCGTTCCACATTGTGGTCGTCGAGCGGTGCATCCACCTCGTCCAGCACGCAGATCGGTGCCGGATTGGTGAGAAACACTGCAAAGATCAGCGCCATTGCCGTCAATGCCTGCTCACCACCGGATAGCAATGTCATGGTCTGCGGCTTCTTACCCGGAGGACGGGCGAGAATTTCCAGACCGGCATCCAGCGGATCTTCCGATTCAATCAGTTGCAGCTCTGCCGTACCGCCGCCAAACAGGTGCGTGAACAGGCGCTGGAACTGCTCATTGACCACATCAAACGCTGCCAGAAGGCGCTCACGGCCTTCTTTATTCAGGCTCTGAATGGCCTGACGCAGTTTCTTGATCGCCTCAATAACGTCTTCGCGCTCATTGATGATCGCGTCCTGCCGTTCGGACAATTCGCGCTGCTCTTCTTCAGCGCGCAAATTCACTGCACCGAGACGTTCGCGCTCAATCTTCAACCGGTCCAGCTGACGGTCTGTGTGATCCATATCCGGCAGCGGATCACCGGCGTTCAGTCCCGTATGGCGGAATGCTTCATGCGGCGCACAATTCAACACCTCAGCGATACGCGCTTCTGTATCTTTACGGCGATCTTCCGCTGCTGCCAAACGCTCTTCGGCACGGGCACGCACTTCCCGCGAGGAAGCCAGTTCCTGAATAGCCAGCGTTGCCCGCTTATCCAGTTTGGCCTGCTCGGTTTCGGCAATGCTCAGGCGGTCAGAGGTTTCTTTGCGCTGCGCATCAGCATCCGTCACAGCGCTTTGCAGCTCGCGGCGGCGCTCTTCAATATCCGCCGGTGCTTCCGCCAGATATTCCGCTTCATCACTGGTTTCAGCTCTGCGTTCTGTCAGCGCAGTAATTTGCCGGCGGGCATTTTCTGCCCGCGATTGCCAGCTTTTGCGCTCATGCCCGATCATCTCCAGACGGCGCAGACGGTTTTCCGCATCACGGCGCAAATTATCATGTGCGGCGCGGGCTTCTGTCATAGCGGCACGGTCAGCCATGACCTGTGTTGTCAGAGTTGTAAGCTGTAAATTCAATGCAGCCAGATCCGGCAGATCATCAAGCCTGATCTGCGCCTCTTCCAGCTGAATAGTGTTTTCTTCCAGACTATCGCTGAGGCGGGTTTTCGCCTCATCCAGTGCTGCACGTTTGCTGGATAATAGTCCGGCTGCACGCTCAGCCTCAGCCAAGGCATCACGCGCCTGCGCCAGTTCACGCTGCGCAGAGCGCCAATGATCGCGCAGACTGCGCTCACGCTCCACCGCCTCACGTAAAGCCGTTTCGGCCTGACGCAAAACCGTTTCTGCCTGTGTTACACGGTTGCGCGCAGCAACAGCAGAAGCTTCAAGCTCCGCCAAACGGTTTTTCTGTGCCAGCCGTTGTGCGGCGGCAGTCGGTGCATCAGAACGCGCCGTAAAACCATCCCACCGCCAGAGGCTGCCTTCACGGCTCACCAGCCGCTGACCGCTCTGCAGCTGTGCTTGCAGGCTTGCGCCCTCACTGTCATCCACCAGACCAATCTGAGACAAACGGGCTTGCAATGCCGCAGGTGCATCAACGACCGTGCTCAGCGGCACTGCACCATGCGGCAGGGAGCCAAAATCACGTGCCTTCTGGCTATCAATATCAGTCCAGAAAACCGGCGCCTGTGGATTAACCGGCGCTTCGAGATCGTCGCCCAAAGCTGCACCAAGTGCGGTTTCATAGCCCTTTTTCACCTGCATCTGCTCAACAACAGCGATATAGGTGGAGGACTGGCCGCTATTGAGAATACTGGCTAAGGTGCGGGCTTCGGTTTCAATCCGGTTCAGCTCTTCGCGTGCATGCGCCAATGGCTGGCGGCGACCGGTTTCGGCTTCCCGCGCCTGCTCTACCATTTCTTCGCAAGCCAGAGCCTGCTCTTCCGCAGCCTGAACCGCCTCTTCGGCCAGCGCTACTCTGGCGGCTTTTTCTTCTGTACCGGCCAGTAATTTCAGCTGGTTTTCCAGCGCGGCAATATCCTGCTCCACTGTGCGCAACTGCGCGGAGAGTTTCTCACTGCGCTCGGCAATATCACGCACCAAACGTTCGCTTTGCGTGCGCTCTGCTGCAGCCTCTGCTCTTGCAGAAGTGATCTGCGCCAGTTCAGACTCATGAGCCTGCAATTGTTCCTGTGCAGTGGCCAGCAGTTCTTCTGCTTCAATCGCACGATCGCCGGACGCCTCATTCTGCTCACGCAAATCCTGCTCTTCATCGTCCAGACGCTCAAGCACAGCCGCATGTTCCTGCAACATCTGCTCTTCGCGGGCGATGTCAGAGCTTAGCTGCTCAAGCCGTTTTAACAGCTCAGACCGGCGCTGTGTCAGGCGCGTCGCTTCTTCATCCAACTGCGAAACCGCAATCGTCAGACGCTGTAAGGCTGCAGATGCGGATGCCTGCTGATTACGCAGTTCCGGCAAATGCTGAGCGGCAATGGCCTGTTCTTTGGCGGCAATCATCTGCGCCTGCGCCATGGCACCAACTTGCGATGTAGCGGTTGCCAAAGCACTCTGCGCCTCGCCTTCCTGTTGCTTTGCCTGCGACCAGCGCAAATGCAACAGGATCGCTTCCGCCGCACGGATATCTGCGGACAATGCGCGGAAACGATTAGCCTGACGGGATTGACGCTTAAGACTTTCAATCTGGGTGCCAAGCTCTCCGACCACATCTTCAAGACGTTCAAGATTGGTTTCAGCCGCACGTAAACGCAATTCAGCTTCATGGCGGCGGGAATGCAGACCGGAAATACCGGCAGCTTCTTCCAGCAATGCACGGCGTGCCTGCGGTTTGGCCTGAATAAGCTCACCGATACGTCCCTGCCCGACCATAGACGGTGAGCGCGCGCCGGTAGACTGATCGGCAAACAATAGCTGCACATCTTTGGCGCGGACTTCCTTGCCATTGATGCGATAGACAGAACCGGATTCACGCTCGATACGACGCGAGACCTGCAGCTCATCCACGTCATTATAGGAAGGCGGTGCAGAGCGGTCGCTATTGTCGAGAAACAGGGTTACTTCCGCACTGTTGCGTGCAGGACGTGTGCCTGAGCCGGAGAAAATAACATCATCCATGCCGGAGGCGCGCATATTCTTATAGGAGTTTTCCCCCATAACCCAGCGCAGCGCTTCAACGAGATTGGACTTACCACAGCCATTCGGCCCGACGACACCGGTCAATCCGCCTTCAATGACGAATTCCATCGGCTCGACAAAAGATTTAAATCCGAGAAGGCGCAGTTTGGTAAAACGCATCAGCCAGTGCTCCGTGCAACCGGGCGCGGCAAAAACAAATCAATAAAGAGCGGAATAAAATCAGACACTATTTTTTTTAAATATGAAAATGCAGCGGGCGCAAAAAAGCCCCCGCTGCATGAATATGCATCAGGCTCAGAGCATAGAGTCGATAACTGCCGACATCTGTTCAACCGAAAGAGCTCCGGAATATTTCTGACCATTGATAAAGAATGTAGGCGTTGCATTCACACCGAACTCAGCGCCACGTTCACGAACAGCATTCACATCATCGAGAAGCTGCTGGTTCGTCAAGCAGGCATTGAATGTCTCCTGTGTAAAACCGGCCAGTTTGGAGATTTGCAGCAATGCAGCCTGTGCATCATCGGCCGCAGCCCACTGCATCTGCTGCTTGAACAGCACATCCACCATCGGGAAATAACGATCATCCGGTGCACAGCGTGCCAGCATGAAGGCAGCCGTTGCGCGCGGATCAAACGGGAATTCACGGAAGATCAGACGGGCTTTGCCGGTCTTGATGTATTTTTCTTCAATTACCGGAAGTGTATTCACAGCAAAAGTCGCACAATGCGAGCAGGTCATCGAAGCATATTCAACGATTGTTACCGGTGCATCAGCCTGCCCCAGCACTTTATCTTCAAGTGCGCCTTTTTCGAGCAGTTTTTTCATATCGACAGAGCCGTCAGACTTCGGAACATCTGTCTGTGCCAGAGCACTGCCGGCGGCAGATACGGACAATGCCGCAGTTGCAAGAGCTGCAGTTCCAAGAAGCTGTCTGCGGTTCAGTTGAGACATCATACGAATCACCCGTTCATTCACGTTGCTATAGTTTCCGGATATTAGAGCAAATTGCCGGAATTTTGTCAGGCAGCTTAAGAGTTTTTAATAAACAGTGTGTCTCCAGAGACTTAACGGGCAATTTTCAGCCGTTTTCGCATTGTTTATTCTCTGTAATCTGCCCTTTGAAATTAAGATCAGCGTGGCTTTTTATTGGCTTTTTCCGCCAGAATATTACGGCCAAGTTGCATCAGTGAGGCACGTAATGCCTCATCCTCAATACCGACTGTTGCCTGCGCCAGTTTTTTCTCGGCAGGTGCACCAACCGGCATCAGCGGTTTGATTTTACGTTGCGCAACAGGGGCAACAGATTTTTGTTCAATGCGAATACGGGCAATAGCAGCGAAACCTAAAAAGGAATTCACGCGATTAATGATCTCGCCGGTGGAATGCTGGATGCGCATGGCCGCCATACCTTCGCAGCCGATGATCAGTGTTGCCGGCTGAAACGGATCATCCTCATGGGCGCGTCGCGGCCAGACAATCCGCAACGGACGCGACTGCGCACCAATCTGCGGTCCGACCACATCTTCCCATGCCTGTATCAGCGACAAATTAATACCGGCGCGTTTGCGTAAGACAGGATCGAGCACACTACCGGCCGTATCTGCCAGCGGTTTAAAACCCGATTTTTCCTCTCTGCTCATCTCTGTCCTTTATGCCGGTTTTATTGCCGCGACGGGCGATGGTTTTTCTCTGTTATAAAATGCCAGAGCATTGCGGGCATCACTGTTACGCCGCAATATATTGCGGCTTGTTCCTGCATAAACCACACTGAAAAAGAACATTGTCACAGCAATACTGGTCTCATGCAGCAGCGGATTATGCAGCATAGCATAGCTGCCCCAGCTGATCGTAAAATAGATCAGCACCCGCCGAACCGTACAGTCTGAATTATTGCGCCAGAAGAAAATGAAGCCGGATACAGCCGCTGCCAGCAGCAACAGGAAACCGATTGCACCATTGACCAGCAGTTCATCAAACACTGAATTATGAACATGGATATAACCGTCAAGCAAAGTTGCCTGATCGCCCAGAACCTCCCGCACTGCAGTCATTTTTTGTTCCGAGCCGACACCAATTAAAGGATGTTCCGCAACCACTTTCACCGCACCGCGCCACATCTGCTCACGTGTATCTGCGGAGGATTTATCCGCCCACTGGCTGCTGTCGCCGGTTTCATAATAATGCACCATACCGGCGAAGCGCTGCGACAGAACTCCGGCGACAGGGCCAACAGTAAAGACAGCAGTCAGACAGGCAGCAAGAATGAGTGAACTGCCGATTTTCACCTTATGGCTGGCAATACGGCCGATCAGCACAATGATTTCAAATATTGCCAGCAGAGCCAGCGTGATCATAACCGCACGGGTTTCGGAGGCAAATACGATCCCCGTACCAATGACCAGATACCACGGTCCGTTCGGTAAAACACGCGGAGCGTTTTTAATCGGCAATGTTGCTGCAACTGCTGCAATTGCTGCCGCATAGGCAAATACTGCAGGATTACCGCCGATACCGATACGGCCGCCCCAAAACAGCGCCTCTCCTGCAACCATTATTGCACACAGAATGATGCCGGTACGGGAGCCGAATGCGAGGATTCTCAGCGGGTCACGGATGAGAACCATCCCCAATCCGGCAAAAGAATAGAGCCATAACAGCAGCACATACCCCACTTGCCGGTTAGCAAAGCTGAGCTCACCGCGCCATGCCATCAGGCTGAGGCTCCAGATCATATAGGCAGATATCAGGACATAAAAATGCGCACCATACATCCGGTGCCAGCGATGTTTGTACAGCGCCAGATAGAAACCGATACAACTATACACGAACAGGATAATCGGGCCGAGCGCATAACGGACCGGCATTGCGATTGCCGCCAGACATAAAAGCCAGAGATCAATACGACGACGTATCAGAAAGTTTTTTTGCAGAATTCGCATATCACCGTTGCCGGATATTTGTTTTTTGGAAACTGTAAAACAGTCTTTGCAAATAGTCTTTCATACGAAAGAATAATGTACCGATCCGTTTATGGGCAGGTAATTTTGCCCGCGAATAGGTTTTGATATCCTCGGATATTGTTGAAGCGCTTTCATTGGCATTGCTCACCACAGCCCTGCTGGCGGTGAAGAAATTATATGAACCCGCCCAGCCGCGCTCCAGTGCCACATCATAAGGAAGATGCATCACTTGCAGTGCTTTGAGCACTTTCGCCGCCCCCTCTTTTGAAACAATATAGGCTCCGGCATTACCAAGCGGCCCGTGGGTAACACGCCCGATCGCCACATCATTTGTGAGATTTTCAACCGGACGAAACCCTACAAGACGGTTATGGATCAGCTTGATGACATCCCAGCCCTGCAAATCTGCTGCAGCTTCAACAACCGGAACAAATTCTTCAGAAAACCGGATATCATCTTCAATAATCACACCGGCTGGCGCATCGCCTGACGCAATCATTTCCAGAGCCTTCATGTGGCTGAAATAGCAGCCGATTTCCGCAGAGGAGGCAATCTTCCCGTGATCGCGTCGGAAAGCCGCATCATCAAAATGGCGTTTATCCGCTTCTGCGAGCAATTTACCGTCAATTGCCGGCACGCGCTGAAGCGCAATGCCGCTTTCCTGCGCATGTGCAAGCAGCGAATCCCAGCGGTCTTTTGAGCGGTCAAGATTGAGAACATAGACCGGAAAGCTTTGTTTGTTCTGCAATATCAAGCCTTTCGGATATTATTCCATCAACAAAATAAGGTTTATAAAATTGTGGTACTCAGCAATATGACGACAGTCAAACTATCCGCTGCATAATGAAAACGATTTCACATTGTAAGCACAAGCTAAAAATAATTTCCGGTGCATTCCGAAAGCAGATCATTTATTGACAAAATATGACGAAAAAGCGCCTCCAAGCCTCCCCCAACAACTGTCCGACGATGTTTCCTGCCGTGTCGGGAGATGATGCTCCTGCGCAAAAGCTGCTGGCATGGTATGATCGTCATCACCGTATTTTGCCATGGCGCGTAACGCCCGTTGAGCACGAACAAGGTGTGCGTCCTGATCCTTACCGCATCTGGTTGTCGGAAGTCATGCTGCAACAAACGACGGTTGAAGCGGTTAAAGCTTATTTCCTCAAATTTACCGGTCTGTGGCCGGATGTGCAGGCACTTGCCGATGCCACCGAAGATGATGTGCTGCGTGGCTGGGCGGGGCTTGGTTATTATTCCCGAGCCCGCAACCTGAAGAAATGCGCGGATATGGTAGCCTCTCAGCATAAAGGGCAGTTTCCGGCGAGTGTGGAGGGTCTCAAACAATTGCCGGGTATCGGCGATTATACTTCAGCGGCCATTGCGGCCATTGCCTTCGATATTCCGGCTGCGGTTGTCGATGGTAATGTCGAGCGCGTAGTGAGCCGCCTGTTTGCGATCAAAACCATGATGCCTCAGGCCAAGACTGAAATTCGCAAATTTACAGAGCAACTCACTCCGCAAACCCGCCCCGGTGATTTTGCGCAGGCGATGATGGATCTCGGCGCTACAATCTGCACACCTAAGAATCCGGCCTGCATTCTCTGCCCGCTCAATGATAATTGTGCAGCCTTATTGGAAGGCGAACCGGAGCTTTATCCTGTCAAAGCACCGAAAAAGGCACGCCCTGTCCGCTATGGTGCGGCTTTTATCATTCTCTCACCGCAAGGCGATGTTTACTTGCGAAAACGCCCTGACAAAGGCCTGCTTGCCGGCATGAGTGAAGTACCGAACAGCGAATGGATCGCGGCAGATGAAGCGACCTCTCCTGAGCATATTGCACAATTGACCAGTACTGATCCGGCACCAATTGCTGCAAACTGGCAGCCAAGCGGCACCATCACTCATATTTTCACTCATTTTGAATTACGCCTCAGCGTTTATAAAACGGATGTTTCAACCATGCCGCCAAGCAATAATGGCTGGTGGGTTGCCCAGAACAATCTCGAAAAAGAAGCGCTGCCGACAGTGATGAAGAAAGCCATCAGCGCCGCCCTGCCTGACACTTTCAAATGAACAACCGGAAAAATGCTATGTCCAAAGACGCAGATAATATTATTCCGCTATATGAAACGCATGCGCAGAAATGGGATGATATCCGGCGTGGCAATGCTGCAAAAGGCCTGATGGAAGCGGAATGGCTGGCACGTTTTACCGGTCTGTTACCTCATCAAGGCTCTGTTATGGATATCGGTTGCGGTGCGGGCGAGCCTATAGCCGGTCATCTGATCCGCTCAGGCTTTCAGCTGACCGGCATCGACAGTTCTGCCAGCCTGATAGACTTCTGCCGCACCCGTTTCCCTCAGCAGCAATGGCTGGTCGCAGATATGCGTGAGCTATCTCTCCCGCAGAAATTTGACGGCATACTCGCATGGAACAGTTTCTTTCACCTGCAGCGTGATGATCAGCGCCGGATGTTTCCCCGCTTTGCAACACTCGCTGCAGAGAATGCAGTTCTGATGTTTACCAGCGGCACTGCAAATGGCGAAGCAATCGGCACTTTTGAAGGGCAACCGCTTTATCACTCCAGCCTCGCACCGGAGGAATACCGCAGTCTTTTATCCGAGAACGGTTTTGACATTGTGCAATATGTGGAAAATGACCCGCATTGCGGTCATCTCACTGTCTGGCTCTGCCGTAAAACTTCCTGAAGCAGTCCACAAAAAAAGCGCCGGCTCAACACCGGCGCTTTAAGGCTCAGACATCTCTGGAGGTCAGTCCGATAATTATGCGTGGCCTGTGCTTAACACATCAAACCAGCGCAAAATGCTGTAGAAAATACCAGTATCAAGTGCCGGTATTCTGCCGTTCGTTTTATGAACCGGCTTGAGCCATATTCACACGAATTTCAGCGCGCAGCGCATCAATCGGCTTCAACACGCCATTCTCTTCATAATGCCAGAATGTCCAGCCATTGCAGGCATCAAAGCCCTGTACCTTGGCACCCATACGGTGAATGGAACCGGCATCGCCATTGGCAGACAGAGTACCGTCTGCACGAACAATTGCTGCATGACGACGTTTGGCATCACACAGAACTGTACCCGGACGCAGCAGACCGGCTTCAATCACGCTAACGAAGGCTACACGTGGTTCAGCACGCTTGCCGGTCATGACTTTCAGTTCGGTTTTTCCCAAAGGCTCAACAGCTTCGATACGCTTGGTTGCCGCATCAATGTAAGACTGTTCACGCTCAATACCGACAAAATGACGGCCGAGACGCTTGGCAACCGCACCGGTAGTGCCGGAACCAAAGAACGGATCGAGGATCACATCACCAGGCTTCGATGAAGACATCAGAATACGGGCAAGCAATGCTTCCGGTTTCTGGGTCGGATGAACCTTATCGCCATTATCGTCTTTCAGACGCTCACCGCCGGTGCAAATCGGAAACAGCCAGTCAGAGCGCATCTGCACATCATCATTGGCGGCTTTCATGGCTTCGTAGTTAAACGTATAGCCTTTGCTCTTCTGATCGCGGGATGCCCAGATCAGCGTTTCATGTGCATTCTGGAAACGACGGCCGCGGAAATTCGGCATCGGATTGGTTTTGCGCCAGATAATATCGTTGAGCATCCAGAAGCCCAGATCCTGCAGCGATGCGCCGACGCGGAAAATATTATGATACGAGCCGATAACCCAGATGGTGCCGTTTGGCTTCAGCACGCGGCGGCAGGCCAGCAGCCATGCACGGGTAAAAGCATCATAAGCCTGAAAGCTGTCGAACTGATCCCAATGGTCATCAACTGCATTGACCTTGGTCTGATCCGGACGGTGCAGAGCACCTTCAAGCTGAAGATTGTAAGGGGGATCAGCAAAGATCACATCCACCGAATGATCCGGCAAACGATCGAGCGCAGCTACGCAGTCACCCTTAAGAATTGTATCGAGCCAGACCGAGCGCGGTGCAGCTTCTGGCAGATCTTTCACAAGACGAACAACGGACATGTGATACTCGCTAAACATAGGAACGCTTTACTGTCCTTATGGTTACCGAACAGGGTAAACATGGGGTTAATCGAATTGTTAAAAAGCGTTATCAGGCGCGAAAATCGTCAAATTTCTTTAAAATTAACGCAAAACAGCACTCACAAACCACTGTAAATACTTAATAATTTTTAACACTTGGCGAAATTGCGGTTCCAAAGCTTAAAATCAGACGCCGCAAATCACCCGATTTTGCCTGCTGATTTGCCTTGCCGATAAAACACAGAAGAGCCGGCAATTTCTTTTATCATTTTGACCCTCAATCGTTTTAAGTGTAAACAGTGCCCGTCCTCCCTCTCCTTTTGTTGCGAGCCCTGTTGCGGCTTTTGCAGCTTCTGAACATTTACGGATTTTTCATGTCAAAACCCCAGCTGATCCTCTTCGACTGTGACGGTGTTCTGGTCGATTCCGAGTATATTGCCGCACAGGTCGAATCCGAGCTTCTCACCGATGCCGGATATCCGATTTCACCGGAAGAAATTGCCGAGCGTTTTGCCGGTCTGACATGGCCAAGCATTCTGATGGAAATTGAACGGGAATCTTCCATTCCGATCTCCGCCTCGCTGATTGAAAAATCACGCAAAATCATGAAAGAGCGGATTACCAAGGAACTGCTCACTGTAGACGGTATTGAGGATGTGGTCAGCCAGCTTCAATATCCGAAAGCTATCTGCTCCAACTCCAATTCGGACTCTCTGGAACTGATGCTCAAGCGTTCAACGCTGTATGATGCATTTGCCCCGCATATTTATGCGTCGCGTGAGGTTGGCAATAAAGAGCCGAAGCCTGCGCCGAATGTTTATACCTACGCGGCTCAGCAATTTAATGCTGATCCGAAACAGTGTTTTGTGATTGAAGATTCAAGCCATGGCATCCATGCGGCACGCGCTGCAGGCATGCGGGTCATCGGCTTTACCGGCGGTGCTCACACCTATCCGGGTCATGCAGACAAGCTGACTGAAGCCGGTGCGGAAACAGTTATCAACCGTCACCGCGATCTGCCTGCCGTGATTGAAGCCATGGCAGAATGGGATGAAGGCTTCTGATAGCCTACCTGAGAAATGTAATAAAAAGGGCGTGCCACAAGCACGCCCTTTTTTATATCGTGATGATCAGGCCGCTGATTTCTTCGCGTCTTTCACGGGAGCAGTCAGTGCAGCATAAATCTGCTGTGCTTCTGTCTCGCTGAGACCAATCATCGGACGGCCTTCAATCATAACCGGTTCACCGGAATCCATTTCAAAAATGGCCCAGGTATCGGTTGGTTCCTGAATGAGTTCATATACTGTCATCATGCCAGCAGTCTAAACGTTAGAGATTACAAATAGTTTCATTCTTTCATCGCTTTAACGATGAACAGGCGGTATTTTCCCGTAAGCACATCCGAAAACCGGACAAATCACTGACAAAAAATTCGCAAATAATTGATATTAAATAATATTTTTCAGATAAAAGTTTTATTTACCGTAAGAAGCTTTCAGATTTTCCAACCTGCAAAACCCACGGCAATATGAACCTATAGTAAATAATTTATGCACTAATTTTAGACACTTGGCAAATACCAGACAGAATACAGCATCTGCCAGAGCGTATCCCGAAAAGTGCGAAGCGCCTTCGCGGGGGAAAACAGTCCACCGGACTGTTTTCTTATCCCGCTTCGATCGGATAAGATACGCGTTAACACAAAGAGTTAGAGCATATCCCGCCAAGTGTATTCATGGCACTCGCTCTAGATTTTTTTCTGGCCGCATGTTCGCGAACGCTCAATGTGTCCATTTCGCTGCGACATGCTCTAGCTGCTTTTAACAGTATCACCGTACTGCATTGTGCTTCGGTGCATAAAAAAATGCCGCATTCCTTATCGGGAATACGGCATTTTTAACTGTCGTGACTTCAGATTAACCCTTGTTCGGGCCTTCATCAAAACCAATAAAGATCTGCACCTGACGTGACGATGCTTCAGGCACGCTCACCGGAGTTCCCGCAAACAGGAACTGTGTTGCCGACTGCGAATTATTCATCGCAACGGCCTGTTTATGCAGTTTTGTGGAGATCACTTTATCGCCTTCCATCACCACAACGCGGATCGGCATATTGATTGTGCCGTTGCGGAATTTCGGCCCAGGTACAACGCGGCCTGCGGCTGCAACTGTAATTGTCAGCGTACCATTATCCCGACGGCAATCGCGGGTCACATCGCTGATCGAAGCCTGATAAACTACACGGCTGCTGTCACCGTTTCCGCCCTTTTCATAAGTGCTGAAGAATGACGTTCCCTCACGCAGGCTGATGCGCGGGCAATAGGCCTGCAAATCTGCCTGTGTCACACGCTGCTCACCGGTTGTGGAAACAGCGCCCTGCTGACTGCCGCTGGTTGAGCAACCGGCAACCAACAAACCAAGCAATGCAGCTCCACCCAAACGGGTAAACCGCAATGAAAGAGGATTTAAACGTCCGAAGGTAGATTTCTGCATAAACCGGTCTTCCTGAATATTGAACCTGTTTGCGAACCGCTCCGGCAACGCGCCGTAACTGTTCTGTTGTCTTGTTTCCCGCATCTCACGAAAAGTTCCACTCTTTGTCTGATGCGTAAATTCTTCACCATCGCGCATTTTATCCAAAAACCGTTTCACACTTTTTGGAATGCGCCATCTTTGTCTATCGCGCATTTTATCCAAAAACCGTTTCACACTTTTTGGAATGCGCCATCTTTGTCTATCGCGCATTTTATCCAAAAACCGTTTCACACTTTTTGGAATGCGCTTTATACCCAAATCCTGCTGCGTCTTTGACATATCCATATGGACGCAAGGCGCTTAACATGCATTATGAGATAATATTTTCACGTTTTTTGTGAACAGGGCAAGCTCTATCCACCGATGCTTGCGTCAGCCACAAGAGATATGACAGGAAAACACCGCAAACTTGACCGAAACCGGCTCAAAACCGGCACAGAATTGCATTGACTGAATGAGGCCTGAAATCTTATGAAATATATCAGCACCCGTGGCGAAGCGCCGGTTTTGGGCTTTTCTGATGCACTTTTGGCGGGTTTGGCGCGGGACGGCGGTCTCTATCTGCCGGAAACCTATCCGCAATTTTCCTCAGATGACATCCGCAAGCTGCGCGGCAAATCCTATGTGGAAATCGCCCTCGCAGTCCTCACTCCTTTTGTGAATGGTGAGATTCCGGACACCGAATTTGAAAAAATGGTGCGCGAATCTTATGGCTCATTCCGCCATGATGCCGTCTGCCCGCTGGTGCAAACCGGTGCGAATGAATTTGTTCTGGAGCTTTTCCACGGCCCGACTCTCGCCTTTAAAGATGTGGCAATGCAGCTGCTGTCACGCATGATGGATTATACGCTGGCACAGCGCGGACAGCGCGCAACCATTGTCGGCGCAACTTCCGGTGATACCGGCGGCGCGGCGATTGAAGCTTTTGCCGGTCGCGACAATACCGATATTTTCATCCTGTTCCCGCATGGCCGTGTGTCACCTGTGCAGCAGCGCCAGATGACCTCATCTGCAGCCAGCAATGTTCACGCTCTGTCGATCGACGGTAATTTTGACGATTGTCAGAACCTCGTCAAAGGCATGTTCAATGATCTGAACTTCCGTGACACGCTTTCTCTCTCCGGTGTGAATTCGATCAACTGGGCACGTATCATGCCGCAGATCGTTTATTATTTCACATCAGCAATCAGCCTCGGCGCACCGGATCGCAAAGTGTCCTTCACTGTGCCGACCGGTAATTTCGGCGATATTTTTGCGGGCTTTGTCGCCAAAAAAATGGGACTGCCGATTGACCGTCTGATCATTGCCACCAATGACAATGATATCCTGTCACGCACTGTTGCCACCGGCTCCTATGCAATGCGCGGTGTGGAGCAGACCTCTTCTCCGTCCATGGATATCCAGATTTCCTCGAATTTCGAGCGTCTGCTGTTTGAATCCTATGATCGTGATGCAGCAGCTATTCGCGGGTTGATGCGCAGCCTTGGCCAGTCCGGTGAATTCACCATTGCCGATGCACCGCTCAAAACCATCCGCAATCAGTTTGCTGCCGGTCGTTCAACCGTTGCGGAAACCGCTGCAACCATTGACTCTGTGCTGAAACAGGACGGCTATCTGCTTGATCCGCATTCGGCTATCGGCGTTAAAGTTGCGCGCGAACACGCAGATACAGCCTCACCGATGGTGGTGCTGGCAACCGCCCATCCAGCCAAATTCCCGGATGCTGTGAAAGATGCCTGCGGTGTTTCTCCGGCTCTGCCTGCATGGCTCAGCGATCTGATGGAGCGTAAAGAACATTTTACGCGTCTTCAAAATGACCTGAAAGTGGTGGAAGATCATATCCGCAGCCACTCGCGAGCAGCAAAATAATCAAGGTTCTGCTGCAGCCATATGTTGTATTATGGCAGCAAATTTGCATAGATTTCGCTCTGCCCCTATATGTCACCTGATAAAACAACAGGGGCAGACGAGCTCTTCCGGAACGGTCACGTTCTTTCTTTGTCGCATTGCCATGCCCGTCAGACTCAAAGAAGCTGACGGTTAAAATACTCAGGGGAGTATGCCTAGAATGGGTGTAGAAGTTAGCGTTCTGTCCAACGGACTGACAATTGCCACCGAAACCATGCCGCTGATTGAAAGCGTGGCATTGGGTATCTGGGTCAAGGCAGGCTCCCGCAATGAAGCGCATAACCGCCACGGCATTGCGCATTTTCTCGAGCATATGGCCTTCAAAGGCACAGAAAACCGCAGTGCATGGCAGATTGCAGCCGATATTGAAAATGTCGGCGGTGAGATCAATGCCGCAACCAGCGTTGAGACCACCTCTTATTATGCCCGCGTTCTGCGCAACGATTTGCCGCTGGCGATTGATATTCTGGCCGACATTCTCACCAGCTCAAAATTCGATGAAGATGAGCTGGAACGCGAGAAAAACGTCATCATGCAGGAAATCGGCGCGGCCTATGATACGCCCGATGACATTGTTTTCGATCGATTTTCTGAAACATCCTATATGAACCAGCAGATCGGACGCTCCATTCTCGGCACACCGGAAACGGTGCAGTCCTTCACACCGGGTGATCTGCGTAATTATATCAATGAACAATATAGCGCCGACCGTATGGTTGTTGTCGCTGCCGGTGCCGTTGACCACGCCTCGTTTGTGCGCGAAGTGGAAAGCCGTCTCGGCGGTTTCCGCGCAACGACACAGGCTGCAGCGCCGGTGAAAGCGTCCTATGTCGGCGGTGACTACCGCGAAGAACGTGACCTGATGGATGCGCAGGTGCTGATCGGCTTTGAAGGCCGCGCTTACCATGTGCGCGATTTCTATGCCTCACAGCTTCTGGCAACGGTTCTTGGCGGCGGCATGTCTTCCCGCCTATTCCAGCAGGTGCGTGAAAAGCGTGGTCTGTGCTATTCTGTCTATGCCTTCCATTGGGGCTTTTCCGATACCGGCCTGTTCGGCATTCATGCGGCAACAGGACGTGAAAACCTTGAGGAACTGGTGCCGGTTGTTCTCAACGAGCTTTATGAAGCATCGAGTAATATCAATATTCAGGAAGTTGACCGCGCCCGTGCACAATATCGCGCCGGCCTCTTGATGTCGCAGGAAAGTGCGGCAAGCCGTGCCGGCCAGATTGCCCGCCAGATGCTGCTTTATGGTCGTCCGGTACCGAATGAAGAACTGCTGGAGCGCCTGAGCCTGATTACACCGGAACGTCTGACAGATCTTTCCGGTCGCATGTTCCTCGACAGCAAACCGACCATTGCCGCTGTCGGCCCTGTCAGCCAGATGATGGGCTATGACGATATTCACGGCACGTTGCGCGGCTTCGCCGCGAATAAGCGTCCGGCACTGGCAGTTTAACTTAACAGGCTGGGTATCATGATCAGCTTTCCCTTCAGCAAAACACCGTCTGTGTATCTGAAGGGGGAGCGTCTGTTTTTGCGTGAGCCGCAATGGTCTGATTACCGCCAATGGGCAAATCTGCGCGAAAAAAGCCGTGCTTTTCTAACCCCGTGGGAGCCGGTATGGCGGGATGATGAGCTGGAAAAATCGAGTTTCCGGCTGCGGCTGCGCCATTACTCTGAAGAAGCACGCAGCGGAAATGCATGGTCGCTGTTTTTATTCCGCAGGTCTGACAATGTTTTGCTGGGGGGAATCACCCTCGGTAATATCCGGCGCGGTGTCGCCCAATCCGGACAGATCGGCTACTGGTGCGGCGCACCTCATGCAGGCCAAGGCTATATGTTCGACGCTTTGAAACTGGTTATCCCCTTCGCATTCAGTGAACTGCGGTTGCACAGACTTGAAGCTGCCTGTATTCCGTCTAATCTGCGTTCGGTCAGGCTTCTTGAAAAAGCCGGATTTTTACTGGAAGGCACATTGCGCTCCTATCTCAAGATTAACGGCCTGTGGCAGGATCATCTGCTCTACAGCCTGATTGAGGGAGAAGAGCAGCGCAGAGGTCTTTCTGTTAAAACAACAGCCGTCTGACCGTTAAGCGCAAAGCACCTGATACCAAGACAAAAAGGTAAAGATAGTGACAGAAAACTTTCAGAACCGATTGAAAACGTTTTTCTGTGTGTTTGCCTTTATCGCAGCATTATTGCAGATCACGGTTCCTGCATCCGCAGTTGAGCCGATCAAAATTTCCAAAGAAGACACGGCTCTCGACCTCACCCGCGCTGTGCAGATCATGCATAATCAGGGCGATACTGTGCAGGTTTCCACTGCTCCCGGTGCAGACGGCATTGTGCGCCGCATTGAAGTGCAGGCCGACAAGGACAAACGCTCCAGCGGTAACTGGGCAGCTTTTGCTATTGCCAATCCGACCGATGAGCAGATTGACCGTCTGATTGTTGCCCCGCATTACCGCCTTGTGAAATCGGGCTTTGTCTGGCCGGATCTGGGTTCGCAGCGCATCTCCTCCATCACGCCGAGTGAGGGCTTTGCGCTTGACCGTCAGGTCAGCCCTGATGCGGATGTGTTTCTGATTACCATCAATCCGGGCTCGGTAATTACACTGGTTGCGGAAATGGCCTCTCCTAACCTGCCGCAGCTTTATCTGTGGGAGCCGGATGCCTATAAAGACACAATCAACTCCTATACGCTCTATCGCGGTATTCTGCTCGGTATTTCCGGCCTGCTGGCGCTGTTTCTGACCATTCTTTTTGTCGTGCGCGGAACATCACTGTTTCCTGCTGCTGCGGCACTGGCATGGGCGGTTCTGGCCTATATCTGCGTGGATTTCGGCTTCTGGAACAAGCTGATCGCCATCACCCCCGGCAATGAGCAAATGTGGCGGGCGGGCACGGAAGTGGCACTGGCTGCCAGTTTCCTGATTTTCCTGTTCACCTATCTCAATCTCAACCGCTGGCACGACCATTTTTCCTATGGCGCTGTGGCATGGGTTCTCGGCCTGATGATGCTGAGCGGTGTGGCGATTTTTGATCCGCCGATTGCTGCCGGTATTGCCCGCATCTCTTTTGCTCTGACTGTTATCTGCGGCATCGTCATTATCGGCATTCTGGCTTTGCGCAGCTATGACCGCGCGATTATGCTGATCCCCACATGGCTGCTGATTGCCATATGGATGACCGGTGCATGGCTGGCCGTTTCCGGCCGTCTGGACAATGATATCGTGCAGCCTGCGCTTGGCGGTGGTCTTGTGCTGATCGTTCTGCTGATCGGTTTCACCGTGATGCAACATGCTTTTGCAGGCGGTGTACTGCGTGTCGGCCTGTTCTCCGATATGGAACGGCAGGCGCTGGCGGTTATCGGTTCCGGCGATATTGTCTGGGACTGGGATGTGCCGCGCGACCGTGTGGTCACCACACCGGATATTGCCACCTATCTCGGCACCGCCGCTTCAAGCCTGCTCGGCCCTGTGCGTAACTGGCTACCGGTGATGCATGGCGATGACCGTGACCGTTTCCGCACCACGCTGGATGCTATTCTTGAAAACCGTCGCGGCCGTATTCATCAGACTTTCCGCCTGCGTGCCAATGACGGTCACTATCACTGGTATCATCTGCGCGCGCGTCCGGTTATCGGTTCGGATGGTGAAATTGTGCGCTGCGTCGGAACGCTGCATAATGTGACCGAGCAGAAAAAGGCCGAAGAACGCCTGCTGCATGATGCCGTGCATGACAATCTTACCGGTCTGCCGAACCGCGAGCTGTTCCTTGACCGCCTCGCCAATGTCATGAGCATGTCCTATAATGAGAGCAGGCTCAAACCGACCGTTTTTGTTATTGATATTGACCGGTTCAAACAGGTCAATGACAGCCTCGGCATGTCAGCCGGTGACACAATCCTGCTGACGATCTCGCGCCGCCTGTTCCGGCTGATGAAGCCGCAGGATACGCTTTCAAGACTGTCTTCCGACCAGTTCGGCCTGATCCTCGCGTCTGAATCTGATCCGGCAAAGGTTGCAGCCTTTGCCGAAGCGCTGCGTCAGGCCATCCGCGCGCCGATCTCTTATGCCAAGCGCGAGATCGTACTGACCGCTTCCGTTGGTCTTCTTACATGGACAGCCAATGCTGCCAATGCGGAAGATATGATAAAAGATGCGGAACTGGCCATGTATCAGGCCAAGCGTTTTGGCGGTGACCGTATTGAGCCGTTCCGCCCATCCTTCCGCGCTATCGGCAGTGACAAGCTGCAGCTGGAATCCGATCTGCGCCGCGCCATTGAGCGCAAGGAAATCACAATTGCCTATCAGCCGATTGTGAATTTGCAGGACGGCACTATTGCCGGTTTTGAAGCGCTGATGCGCTGGGAACATCCGCGCCGCGGACCGATTTCACCATCTGAATTTATTCCGATTGCCGAAAATTCAGGCCTTATCGTGCCGCTCGGTCTGTTTGCCATGCAGCAATCAGCCAATGACCTGTTCAACTGGCAGGAAAACCTGTCGCGTCCGAACCTGTTTGTCTCCGTCAATCTGTCCAGCACCCAGCTGATCCGTCAGGATTTGCTCAGCGATGTCCGTGCGATCCTGTCCCGTACGCATGTGACCAAAGGCACGCTCAAACTGGAACTGACAGAATCCGTGCTGATGGAAAATCCGGAACAGTCAGCGCATATGCTGAACGAGCTGAAATCCATGGGTGTCGGCCTGTCACTGGATGATTTCGGCACCGGTTATTCATCGCTGGCTTATCTGACACGCTTCCCGATTGATATGATCAAGATCGATCGCTCCTTCGTCAAAGGTGATAAGCCGCAGAAAGCGACGCTGCTGCGCTCCATCATTCGCATGGCGCAGGATCTGGAACTCAAGGTTGTCGCTGAAGGTGTTGAAAGCGAACAGGACGCCATGCAATTGCGTGAAATGGGCTGTGAATATGTCCAGAGCTTCCTGTTCGGCCAACCGATGACTGCTGAAAATGCAGCCCGCCTGCTCAATGGTCAGACAGTAGAATAAGCATAATTCGTCAAAAATAAAAAACACCGCCTCTCCTGCCGAGGCGGTGTTTTTTTATGTATCAGACTTTGCTTCAAGCATGTCCGGCCTGCACAACGAGGCGTGCAGGATCGACGCCCATCTGCGCCATGACGCGATCATATTTGCCGAGAATATCCGTATCAAACAGCAAATCTGTGGTCGGCGGGCAGATCAGCCAGTCATTACTCGCAATTTCACGTTCAATCTGCCCTGCATCCCAGCCGGCATAGCCAAGCGCCATCAGTGTTTTATCCGGCCCGATACCATCCGATATGGCATGGAGAATATCCATCGTCGCGGTCATACAGATATCATCGGTGACAGGAATGCTGGTACCGACCATAAAATCATCACTGTGCAGCACAAAACCCCGTCCTGTTTCAACAGGGCCGCCACGGCGCACCATCAGCGAGCGGGCTTTTTCGGGCAGCAAAATGCTCTGCGCCTGCGTAATAATACCAAGGCGGATCAAGAGGTCGGGAAACTCAAGCGGCTGCAGCTGGTTAATGATGAAACCCATCGTCCCCTGCTCTGAATGCGCACAAATATAAATGACCGAACGGGCAAAACGCTCATCCGTCATACCGGGCATTGCAAGCAGAAATTGTCCGTTGAGAAAACCGTTGTTCACCACACGCCTCTTTCAATTTCAATGCAACAGGATTGATAAAGATAAATGTGTAATTTTTGCCGTTCGCTGGGGATGATTATGCGTCTGTTTTATTCATTCACGGCATAGTGAATAATCAGCATAACACAACGCTTACATGAGCCAAGTCACATTTATCGAAGTTTTTTGAAGTGCAAAAATCCGTCTTGTATTTTTTCAGCCATTTCAGCGCATTACTTAAAATCAGTATTTTAGAAAATTCATATTAAAAGCGAAATATTCTGCCTGAATGAGAAAAATTACATGCCTGCCTGTCAGAATTTTCAAGAAATAGCGCTTCCGTAAAATCCGGCCAGAGGCTATGTATAATGCCAATATCCGTTACTCATAATCTGTATGAAGGAGAACAGACAATGGCCATTCAGATCGGCGATAAACTGCCAGCAGCAAGCTTCAAAACCAAAACTGCTGACGGCGTTAAAGACGTCACCACAGATGACGTTTTTCAGGGTAAGAAAGTCGTTCTCTTTGCAGTACCGGGCGCTTTCACCCCGACCTGCACACTGAACCATCTGCCGGGCTATCTGGCGAATTACGACGCGCTGATCGCTAAAGGCGTGGACACTGTTGCCGTTGTTTCCGTCAATGACGTGCATGTCATGGGCGCATGGGCAAAGGCCACTGAAGGCGAAGGCAAGATCGTCTATCTTTCCGACGGTATCGGCGCATTCACCAAAGCTGCCGGTCTTGATATCGACCTGTCCGGCGGCGGTCTTGGCGTGCGCTCCAAGCGCTATTCAGCGCTGATCGAAGATGGCGTTGTAAAGAGCCTCGACATTGAAGAAAATCCGGGCGTTGCCACAGTTTCTTCCGCAGAAGCGATGCTCGAAAAGCTCTGATTTCTTTAGACTGAACAAGAAAAAGCCCGCTTTGAAGCGGGCTTTTTTTATGGTTGCGCTACAGATCAGCACCTCTGCACACAAATTATAAAGCATAAAAATATCAGCGCTTTTTATATGGTGCCATACCTTCACGGGCGAGTTCATCGGCACGCTCATTCTCAGGATGCCCCGCATGGCCCTTAACCCAGTGCCATGTCACCTTGTGATTTTTGCGCGCAGCATCCAGCTCCTGCCAAAGCTCGGCATTTTTAACCGGAGCCTTGGCCGCTGTTTTCCAGCCATTGCGTTTCCAGCCTTCGATCCATTTGGAAATGCCGTCGCGCACATAAACTGAGTCCGTATAGAGATCGACCTGACACGGTTCTTTCAGCGCCTGCAATGCGGAAATTGCAGCCATCAGCTCCATCCGGTTATTGGTCGTATCCGGCTCACCACCATTCAGCTCTCTGCGGTGTCCGTTATATTCCAGTATAGCCCCCCATCCCCCGGGACCCGGATTTCCTGAACAGGCACCATCCGTATAGGCTGTAATCGTCTTCAAGCGGTTTTCTCACATTTATTTATAAGGCAGTTCACGACTATTCAGCACAGTAACCTGTTATTGCTTACTGGCCATATTCGCTGGCTGAGCGCACTTCGCGATGAAAACGCATGCGCCGCAAATATTCCATCGGGTCTTTTTTGGTCACAAAACTGTCCGCAGGCACATTGATCCAGTCATAAAGCCGCGTCAGCATAAAGCGCAAGGCAGCGCCGCGGCACAGCGCAGGTAAGGCCTCACGCTCTGCGGAGTTCAGCGGGCGCACAGAATTATAACCGCGCAGCAAAGCTGTGCCTTTAGTCAGATTATAGGAAAAATCACGCTCGAAGCACCATGCATTGAGGCAGATTGCCAGATCATAGGCCAGCATATCCGTGCAGGCGAAATAAAAGTCGATAATGCCTGACAGGTTCGGACCGATGAAAAACACATTATCCGGAAACAGATCGGCATGGATCACACCGCGCGGCAGATCAGACGGCCAGTTCTGCTCCAGATAAGCCAGATCCGCTTCTGTCTGTACACGCAAGCCGGCCTCAACGGCATCAGCATCTGCCATGCATTTTTCCCAAAGCGGGCGCCAGTCCTTAAGTGTCAGACTGTTTTCGCGTTCCATCGCAAAACTCTGACCGGCGAGATGCATCTGCGCCATGGCTACACCCAGAGCATAGCAATGTTCCGCGGCAGGTTTGCGCAACCACATGCCTTCAAGGAAGGTGACAATTGCCGACGGACGGCCAGCCAATTCACCAATCGCCTCACCGTTTTTTTGCACCACCGGCTGCGGGCACTCAATACCGTTGACCGCCAGATGCTGCATCAGCTTTATGAAGAACGGCAGATCATCACGATCCACGCGTTTTTCATAAAGGGTCAGAATGAATGTGCCTTCAGTCGTGCGCAGCAGGAAATTGGAGTTCTCAACACCTTCAGCAATGCCTTTGAAAGACAGCAAAGTACCTATGTTGTAATTTTCCAGATAGGCTGCCAGTTCAATTTCATTAATATCCGTATAGACAGCCATGCTGGTCTCCCCCTGCCGTCACCTGCGAAAATCGCGGCAGATTATTCTTTATTTCAGTGATTGCCGTTCACAAACGCCATGTCCTGAGCCGTCAGTTCCACATCGCGGATCTGACGATTTACGAGGAAATTCTCGGTTTCAACGGTGGTGATCGCCAGATCAATTGTGACATCAAAACGCTGCGAAAACGCATCGATGATCTCATCAACGATAATTTCCGGTGCGGATGCTCCTGCCGAAATCCCCAGCACAGACAGCTCGCCCAGATTATCCCAGTCGATCTCTTCCGCACGCTGCACAAGCAGAGAATGGCGGGCACCGGAGCGCTCGGCCACTTCCACCAGACGTTTGGAGTTTGAAGAATTCGGCGCACCTACAATCAGAAACAGATCACAGCCGGGAGCCGCTTCTTTCACCGCTTCCTGACGATTGGTTGTAGCATAGCAGATGGATTCAGCGGCAGGCGCTGTCAGCTGCGGAAACCGTTCCTGAAGCTTGGCAATAATACCCGCAGTATCGTCTACCGACAGCGTTGTTTGCGTTACAAAGCCGAGGTTTTCAGGATCTTCCGGCTGGTAAGCCTCGGCATCTGCTACAGTCTCGATCAAAGAAACCGTACCTTCCGGCAGTTGCCCCATTGTGCCGATCACTTCCGGATGACCGGAATGGCCGATCAGAATAACATGCCGGCCAAGACGCTGATGGCGCATCGCCTGTTTATGAACTTTGGAAACCAGCGGACAGGTTGCATCCAGATAGAACAGGTTTTTCGCATCCGCATCTTCCGGCACTGATTTTGGCACACCATGAGCGGAAAATACCACCGGCTGATCGCGGTGTTCCATCGGAATTTCGTCCAGCTCTTCCACGAAGATCGCACCGCGCGCCTGCAGGCCTTCAACCACATAACGGTTGTGAACAATCTCATGACGCACATAGACCGGAGCGCCGTATTTCTTCAGCGCCAGCACAACGATCTGAATAGCGCGATCAACACCGGCGCAAAATCCACGTGGACCGCACAGGCGGATGGTCAGCTTAGGCTTATCGGTCATTGAACTCTGATTATCCTGTCTTCAAAGCAACATTGCGACCATAGATCATCAATGCGCTGTAAAACATATCCAGCTTTAGCAATTGGGCTTCGCATCGCGCAATGTCAACAGCTATTGCGCATCCGGACTACGGCGCTGACGGAAAATATAGATAAAGGTCACAACCAGCAAAACGGCAGCCAGCCCGAACCATGTGCCCGCATATTGCAGATGATTATTCGGTTGCTCGAGAATGGTTATCCCGCCCTGCGGCAAGCCACCGGCATTGGCTGTGGCATCCGCATCCACAAAGAACCCGACAAAATCATGATCCTGAGCAAGGCCGCTATTTTCCATCATCGCGCCCCAGTCTTTCCAGTAATAAAGTTTTTTGGCCGGTTCATTGTCCGGCAGATAGGAAGACGGCTTGGCAATCAGCGGATCACGGGCAAGCCCCGTAACAGTCACTTCACCCGCGATCTGTCCTTGCGGACGTGTCGCCGGATTTTGCTTTTCATAAGGCACAAAACCACGATTAACCAGAACAGCCCGCCCGTCATTCAGGATCAGCGGCGTATAAACCGCATAGCCGGATGCGCCTTTAAACGTGGTGAAAAAATACTGTTCGCGCTCATGCTGAAATGTGCCGCGCAAAGTCACCGGCATGTAATCAACAACACCGGTTTTGGCAAATTCAGCCTCAATGTCACTCAGCGGCTTAGGTGCGGAATGCACCCTTTCTTCAATCTGCGCAATCAGCTGTTCTTTCCAGAACAAACGCTGTGTCTGCCAGATACCAAGCCCCAGCAGAACGGCAAAAGCAATGCTGCTGCAGAGCAGTAAAATCCATGGAAAGGACTTCTGTGTCTTACCGGTGGCAGTCATTCGCGTCCCCGCCTGTCGAGCTGCCCCGATGCCGCTTTATGCTTATATTGCAGTGTAATGAGAATACCTTTCATCCAGCGCGTCAGCACCAGCCCGATGAGAATTGCCAGCGGTATCCAGATGATAAAATGCAGCCAGAGCGGCAGCTGATAAGACACCTCAGCCCAGAGCGCCAATGCCGTAACAAGAAAACCGTCAAGCAGAAGCACAAAAACAACAGGCCCGTCACCGGAATCTGCAAAACCATAATCCAGTTCGCAGACCTCGCAGCGCTTTGCCAGTTTCAGATAACCATTAAACAAAGCGCCCTGTCCGCAGCGCGGGCAACATCCTTTGATACCGGCTTTGATTGGCTCTACCGGCGGATAAAGACTATCTTCATTATGCATTATTCCACCTCCGCTGCGGTCTAGAGCAGTTTACGTCCAGATTGGATCATAGCGCTCGCTCTAGATTCTTTATTTTGTCGCATTATCACTGCCGTCAAGTTGATCCAACTTGACTGTGAAATGCTCTAGTTGCGCCGCATAAAACCAGAGCAAAATTTTAAAATGTTGGAGCCATCTTTATGTGCCAGGTCCGGCACAGGCCGCTCTAAGAAACAAAAAGCGCCGCAGCCCTCAAAAACCGCGACGCTTTCCTTATCCCATCAGGCTCAGAACTCCGGCAAAATACCGTTATTCCTGATGCCGGTTAATGCACGGCAATCGGTGCGCCCCATGAACCCCAGACATAAATGCTGAAGAACAGGAACAGCCAGACCACGTCCACGAAATGCCAATACCATGCAGCGGCTTCCAGACCAAAATGGTTCTTCGGCGTGAAATCACCGCGAATAGAGCGGATCAGACAAACGGCCAGAAAGATCGTACCAACAATAACGTGGAAACCATGGAAACCGGTCGCCATGAAGAATGTTGCACCATAAACGGAATCTTTGAAGGCAAATGGCGCATGAATATATTCATAAGCCTGCACGAAAGAGAACAGCACACCGAGAACAACAGTCAGCGCCAGCCCCCAGACAAGGCCTTTGCGGTCATTATGCAGCAGCGCATGATGCGCCCATGTCAGCGTGGTGCCGGAGAGCAGCAGAATAACGGTATTATAAAGCGGCAGGTGCAGAGGATCGAGAACTTCCATGCCTTTCGGAGGCCACTGACCGCCGGTGAATTCTGCACGCATCACCTGATGCACTTCATTCGGGAACAGGCTGGCATCAAAGAACGCCCAGAACCATGCCACGAAGAACATGACTTCGGAGGCAATGAACATAATCATGCCATAGCGCAGATGGATGGAAACCACGCGGGTATGGTGGCCTTCCTTGCCCTCACGGATCGTATCCGACCACCAGCCATACATGCAATACAGGATGATGGCGATGCCGATAAAGAACAGCCATGGCGTTACAAAATTGATACCAAACAGATGCAGCTCGCCTGCATTGAGGTAGCGCATATAAGCGATACCGCCAATGGCCAGAACAAATGCACCAACCGAGCTCAGAAACGGCCACGGACTAGGATCTATAATATGATAGTCGTGGTTCTTCTGATGAGTGTCTGCCATGTCATTCCCCCTTAAGGTTTATGCCCCAAGGCTCCTCTGTTTATCTTTCCGGTGCTGCATCCGGATATCCCCCGATAAGCACCCTGTTCTTTATTTTATGCCGCAGACGCAGTCTGTTTTTGCGCCCCGAACATAGCCCCTCTTGACCATATTCTTGATGCAGTTCGCTTTTTTGCGCACCGCAACATGATGTCGCGGCATCTCTATCCTTGCGGCTTCACCACCGGCTTAATTTCAGCATTTTTCTGCAAAACAGCAGGCGCTGCGGCTGAGTTCACCGGCTCCTTGTCCAGCGGGAAAAATGTATAAGACAAGGTGATCGTCTTCAGCCCTTTAAGGTCTTTTTCTTTCACAATATCCGGATCGACAAAGAACATGACCGGCATTTCCATTGTCTCGCCAGCGGCAAGGGTCGTGTCTGTAAAGCAGAAACACTGAACCTTGTTGAAATAAGAACCTGTGAGATCCGGCGACACATTGAATGTCGCACGTCCGGAAGCCGGACGGTCGGAGATATTCTTCGCTTCGTAATTAACGATAGTCGTTTCACCGATACGCACAGTCACTTCGCGCTGAACCGGCTTGAAGTCCCATGGCAGCCCGCCGGACACATTGGCATCAAAGCGTACATTGACCGTCTGATCGAGGATTGTATCGGACATCTGCTCAACGCGCTGCGTTGTGCCGCCATAGCCGGTAACCTGACAAAACATCTGATAAAGCGGGACAGCCGCATAGGCCATGCCGATCATGGCAACGAAGAAACTGGCACAGGACAGAGCAACAATACGATTGGAACGCTGATGACGTACAGCCTGTGCAGCAGTGTCTTCTGCTGCAGGCGCCTGCATTGTTTCTGTATTTTCCGGTTTCTGTATCATTGCCTATGCCGCCTCCCTGCGACTTAAAACGCTGACAGTTCCGATTACATCGGGCGAACCAGCACACCTGGTCCGAGTTTAACCCATGTGCCGATATAAACGATCAGAACAAAAGCCGTTAAGGCCAGTGCCAGAGCCACAGAGCGGCTGCGCTGGGCTTTCTTCTGTTTCTCTGTCTGCGTTATCAGTTCGAGTTCAGTTTTTGCTTCTTTATCCGCCATCATTATCCCCCTATTACCGGCAGTATTTTCGCCACCAGCGCCTCAACAAGCAAGATGCTGAACAAAGCGGACAGATAAACCAGCGAAAATTTAAACAGCGCACGGGCAGCGCGCATTTGTGTTTCATGTTCCGGCGCCATCCAGAGCTGCACTGCGCGCCATACGAAGATTGCGCCAAGCAAAGCAGAAAGCACACCATAGACATGGCCGCCGAAGCCGAGGAACCATGGCAGAACACCAACCGGCGCCACGATCAGCGAATAGACTACGATCTGCAAACGTGTGGATTTTTCACCCCGCACATTCGGCATCATCGGAATTTTTGCCGCTTCATAATCACCGGATGTGAACAGGGACAGTGCCCAGAAATGCGGCGGCGTCCACAAAAAGATAATCAGAAACAGAACAACACTTTCAACCGAAACTGTGCCCGTTACCGAAGCCCAGCCGATCATCGGAGGAAATGCACCGGCGGCACCGCCAATCACAATATTCTGCGGTGTCGAGCGTTTCAGCCACATTGTATAAACGACGCTGTAGAAGAAAATTGTAAAGGCCAGCAAAGCTGCAGCAAGCCAGTTGACGAGCAGGCCAAGCGTCATCACGGAAAAGACAGACAGTGTAATACCATAGGCAAGCACTGTTTCTTCACGGATCAGGCCGGCAGGGATCGGCCGGTTTTTGGTACGCTTCATAATGCGGTCAATATCCGCATCATACCACATATTCAGCGCGCCTGAGGCACCGCCGCCGATCGCAATACAAAGAATAGCAATCGCAGCCATAACCGGATTCATATGACCGGGAGCCACGATCAGACCAACAAAACCGGTAAATACAACCAGCGACATGACACGCGGTTTCAGCAGCGCGATATAATCAGCCGCGCTCGCTTCAGACAGCTGCATCGGCTGTCCGGCTTCACCTGTCATATTATTTTTCTCAACCAGAGACATTATCTGTATCTGTCCTTATTCAAAAATTCCGGCAAAACCGGATACCGGATCTCAAATCCGGCAATTCCTTAAAACGAATGTCGCACTCTGAGCAGCTATTTGCGGGGAGACTGCTGCTCCCGCAACGCCGCATTTTCTTGCGCGACTGTTGCAGCACCTGCGGTGCATAAAGCGCTAATAGCGCCTCTATACACCCAAACACCGCACGGTACACCCGTCATAATTTAGGAAATTCATAAATAGCCTAAAAGTGAACGGCTCTATGAATTGCATAAATCATGCTATCCGGCATTTTCGTTTGTATCGGGCGGCGGCATCACTGACGCCGCCCGAACAATATTACTTCACATGCGGGAGCTGTTCCCACTGGTGGTAAGGCGGCGGCGAAGACAGCTGCCATTCCAGTGTTGTTGCACCCTCACCCCATGGATTTGCACTTGTGGCACGCTTTTTCGCAAAAGCCTCAAATACACCATAGAGGAAAACCAGCACCGCAAAGCCGGAAATATACGAGCCGTAGGACGACACCATGTTCCAGCCTGTATAGGCATCAGGATAGTCGATATAGCGGCGTGGCATGCCGGCAAGACCGAGGAAATGCTGCGGGAAGAACACCAGATTCACACCGATAAATGTGAGCCAGAAGTGAATTTTGCCGATGGTTTCATTGTACATGTAGCCGAACATTTTCGGGAACCAGTAATACCAGCCCGCAAAAATCGCGAATACGGCACCCAGCGACAATACGTAATGGAAATGCGCGACAACATAATATGTGTCATGCAGCGCACGGTCGAGACCGGCATTGGCCAGCTGTACACCGGTCATACCACCAACGGTGAACATGAAGATGAAGCCGATTGACCAGATCATCGGTGTGCGGAAGTCAATCGAACCGCCCCACATTGTGGCAATCCACGAGAAGATCTTGATACCGGTCGGCACCGCAATCACCATGGTCGCGAACACAAAATAACGCTGCGTATCGAGTGACAGACCCACCGTATACATATGGTGCGCCCAGACCACAAAGCCGACAACACCGATTGCAACCATCGCATAGGCCATGCCGAGATAACCGAAAATCGGCTTCTTCGAGAAGGTCGAAATCACGTGACTGACAATACCGAAGCCCGGCAGGATCAGAATATACACTTCAGGATGACCGAAGAACCAGAACAGATGCTGATACAGGATCGGGTCACCGCCACCTTCAGGCGCGAAGAATGCTGTCGCAAAGTTACGGTCTGTCAGCAGCATTGTGATCGCACCGGCCAGAACCGGCAGCGACAACAGAAGCAGGAAGGCTGTAACCAGAACAGACCATGCGAAAAGCGGCATTTTATGCAGGGTCATGCCCGGCGCACGCATATTCAGAATGGTTGTGATGAAGTTGATCGCACCGAGAATGGACGACGCACCGGAAATGTGGATCGACAGAATTGCGAAATCCACCGCAGGTCCAGGCTGCCCCGAAGTCGACAGCGGCGGATACAGCGTCCAGCCGCCACCTGCGCCCCAACCACCGGCAGGCCCCGGCACGAAGAAGGAAATCAGCAGCAGCAGCAATGCCGGAGGCAGCAGCCAGAATGAAATATTGTTCATGCGCGGGAACGCCATATCAGGCGCACCGATCATCAACGGAACCATCCAGTTGGCGAAACCACCGATCAGCGCAGGCATGACCATGAAGAAGATCATAATCAGCGCATGCATGGAGGTAAACACGTTGAACATATGCTTACCGGCATCCAGTGCCGCATCGCCTTCAACGCCATAGACCATAGAAGCCAGACCATGGAAAATCTGGATACCAGGCTCCTGCAATTCCGCACGCATAGCGATGGACAATGCCCCGCCGATGATACCGGAAATAATCGCAAAGATCAGATAGAGTGTACCGATATCTTTGTGATTGGTCGAATACACCCAGCGTACCCAGCCGCGCGGCTTGTGGTCGTCATGGTGTGCATCCGCCCCTGCGTGAGGGGCTCCCTTTCGGGTATCGTGAGCTGTTGTACCAGCCATAAGATTGCTCCCGTTCTGAACGAATACCAAATGCCCTTTAGGGAACCAAAACAGGTATTCTAAAATATTGAACTACCACATGAATTCCGTCTTAAATCATATTTGATTTTTAAGCAGCCATGCGGTTCGTGACCTGTAAAAACCCAAGAGCCTGACGAAAACTCCGTTCACGTCAGGCTTATAATCAGTTTCCGGCAACAGTCACGGTCTTGTTGTCATTTTCAATTTCGGCCATCAGCGTTTTATTCGCACCGGAAATATCCGTACGGGCAGCAGCAAGCCATGCATCATAACGCTCCTGTGAGACAACGCGCACAGCAATCGGCATATAAGCATGATCTTTACCGCATAGTTCAGAACACTGGCCGTAATAGAGCCCTTCACGGGCGGCCTTGAACCATGTTTCGTTATTACGTCCCGGAACACCATCCATCTTGACGCCGAAAGCAGGCATTGCCCATGAGTGGATCACATCGGCAGCTGTCACCAGCAAGCGAACAGTCGTATCCACAGGAACCACAACTTCATTATCAACGGCCAGAAGACGCGGATAAGCGGCCAGATCCTGTTTACCGGCGCTCGCACGGTCTTCGTCTTTCAGCAGAAGCGCATCAAAAGAAAGCGGCTCTTCTGTCTGATATTCATAGCCCCAGTACCACTGATAACCTGTTGCTTTAACAGTCAGTTTTGGCTCATCCGGAGAATATTGCGCAGTCAGAAGCTGGAAGGATGGAATGGCCAGAAACAGCAGAATAATGACCGGACCCAGTGTCCAGATCACTTCAATCGTTGTGTTATGGCTGGTTTTGGAAGCAACCGGATTTGCGCCTTTACGGAAGCGCAGGATGCACCACAAGAGCAGCAGCATCACCAGACCGGTTACCGGAATAATGAACATCAGCGAATAACGCTCGAACCAATGTATCTGATCCGCAATTTTTGTTGCGGAATCCTGCCAGCTCAGCTGCCAGTCAACCGGCTTGTCAGCCAGTGCGCCCGCTGCAGACGCCAAAAGACCCGACACTGCGCCGAATGCAACCGCGCTGCCGGTCAAAATATGTTTTTTCATCGCAGAATCCTTACCTGCAACGACTTTATTTGTGGCAATAACCCTATCCACCAGCATCTTCTCCCGATTATAGCCTTGCCGGTTAATCGCGGACATAGCTCTTCCCCAGCCAATGTCCCGTTCCCCCACCGTACTGACAACACATTATAGCACCAAGCAAGGAAGGCGAAGATTTTCCCGTGCGGCATTTTTGCGCGTAATACAACTCAAAAACACGGGCCTTTTCCGGTTCATCCCGCAGGTAACCGGATATAAAAATATTCAAATCAATCTATAAAAACACATAAAATCAAAGAGTTAAAAATAGAGAGCGGTATAACGCGACCTTTTACAGATTTTGTCTGTCCGGAAAAATCTCAAGGTTTTCCTGATTATCTCAACCGCGCCAAAACAGCCCAAATCCACAGATCATGCCTTATTCCGGCCTCAGAACGGAGAATCAATTCACAGCCCGGACTTATTTGCATTGATCTGGATCAAGTAAAATACAGTTAAAACAATGCACCGCGCATCCTGCACAAAGCTGCTGCAATATTCTGAAAAGCACAGCAGATTTCAAACGCTGCACACTCTTTCAGATCAGCCTGCAATTCACGGTGCTAAAACGGAGGGAAGATGCTGAAAACTGTGCATGGCATAGCGATAATTTCGGCAATGCGGATTTAGAATGGTGTTCACAATCTGATTTATACTAAAACTTTACCTTATCCGGTTCAAATTCCGCCATTATCCATGTACACAGAATGAAAAGCATGGCTTTCTGATTTGCCGGTTTCCGGAAATGACGCAAAGCCCTCTCTTAAATACGCTTTCAAAGGGTAGTTACGGCTCACGCCGCATTTACCGATGTAATGTTTACCGAGCCGCCAAAGGTATCATAAATATGCACCATTTCTCTTCTGTCAGCCGTAAAGTTGCCGCTGCTCTGCTCGGTGCAGGCCTTATGGCTGTATCCGCCTCTGCTGCTTTTGCTCAGACTGCACCGCAGCCAACCGCTTCCGGTGCATCGCAGAAAAACGGCACTTTGCGCTCTCAGCATGGCGCATGGTCCATTCTTTGCGACAAGCCTGCCGGTGCCAAGACCGAACAATGTGCGCTGATCCAGAATGTGATCGCTGCTGACCGTCCTGAACTCGGCCTCTCGGTCGTTGTTCTGAAAACTGCCGACAATAAAGCGCGTATCCTGCGTGTGCTTGCACCACTCGGCGTTTTGCTGCCAAACGGCCTCGGCCTCAATGTGGACGGCAAAGATATCGGCCGCGCTTATTTCGTGCGCTGTTTTGAAGACGGCTGCTATGCGGAGGTTATCCTTGACGACGCGCTGATCGACACGCTGCGCAAGGGTAAGGCCGCAACCTTCATCGTGTTCCAGACACCGGAAGAAGGCGTGGGTATTCCCGTTGAACTGCAGGGCTTCAGCGACGGCTTCAACAAGCTGCCATAAGCTCTTCAACCTGATTAAAACGCCGCCGCTCATATTTTGACGGCGGCGTTTTTATTTTATCCCGCTGTCCGGCTTGTCCCACGGCAGCAAACTCGCCATATACAAAGAACAATCACCCGTCTGATACAGGCCACAGCCGCTGTTCCGGAGTAAATCTATGAGTTCCACCACGTCCCGAAGCCTGATTGATGAATTCGATGTCAGCCGTGACAAGGTTGAAAAACTGGTTGCGCAATCGCTCCACGGCAGTGAAGACGGTGAACTTTATCTGGAATATGCGGAATCTGAATCTCTGGTCTTTGATGATGGCCGTCTGAAAAACGGCTCTTTCAATCAGGGACAGGGTTTTGGTCTGCGTTGTGTCTCCGGTGAGACGGTCGGCTATGCCCATTCCGGCGAACTGACCCATAGCGCCCTGCTTCGTGCATCCGATGCAGCATCAGCGATTTCCCGCGGATCGTCAGGCACTTACAGTGCAGCTCCGGCTGGTACAAACCGCCATCTCTATACGGATGTGAACCCGCTAGGCTCTCCGACTTTCAATGAAAAAGTCGTTCTGCTTCAGCAGATTGACGGCTATTTGCGCGCCAAAGACAGTAAAGTGCGTCAGGTCAGTGTCAGCATCGGCGGTTCATGGCAGCAGGTAGAAATCTTGCGTGCGGACGGAAATTTCGTCCGTGACATCCGTCCGATGGTACGCCTGTCGATTTCCGTTATGGCCGGTCAGGGCGACCGTCAGGAATCCGGCTCCTATTCCATGGGTGGCCGTCGCCTGTTTGAAGATTTTATCGCTACAGGCTCATGGCAGCACGCAGCGGATGAAGCCCTGCGTCAGGCTCTGGTTAATCTCGAAGCGATCCCCGCCCCTGCCGGTACTTTCGACATCGTCTTGTCCAATGGTTGGCCGGGTGTAATGCTGCATGAGGCGGTAGGCCATGGTCTTGAAGGCGACTTCAACCGCAAACAACTCTCAGCCTTCGCAGGCCTCATGGGACAACAGGTTGCCGCCAAAGGCGTGACCGTGGTTGATGATGGCACCATCGCTGACCGTCGCGGCTCGCTGACCATTGATGACGAAGGCACGCCGACCAACAGCACTGTGCTGATTGATGACGGCAAGCTCGTCAATTACATGCAGGATCGCCAGAATGCCCGTCTGATGGGGATGAAACCAACCGGCAATGGCCGTCGTGAATCCTATGCCCATGCACCAATGCCACGCATGACCAATACGATGATGCTCTCCGGTGATAAAACACCGGAAGAAATTATCGCTTCTGTTAAGAAAGGCATCTATGCGGTGTCTTTCGGCGGTGGTCAGGTAGACATTACCTCCGGTAAATTCGTATTTGGTTGCACCGAAGCCTATATGATTGAAGACGGCAAAGTGGGCGCGCCGGTCAAAGGTGCCATGCTGATCGGCAATGGTCCTGATGCCATGCATCGCGTATCGATGATCGGCAATGACAGCAAGCTCGATAACGGCTCCGGCAATTGCGGTAAAGGCGGCCAATGGGTGCCTGTTGGTGTTGGTCAGCCGCATCTGCGTATGGATCAAATGACAGTCGGCGGAACCGCGGTATAAACATGAAAAATCTGAATGGTTTAACGACTGTTATCACCGGCTCCGGCCGTGGTCTTGGTGCTGCAATGGCGATGATGCTGGCCGATGCCGGTTGCAAAATTGTGCTCTGCGCCCGCAATCAATCTGCACTCTCGACGATTGCTGACCAGATTGAACAGCGCACAGGTCTGCGCCCTGATCAGGTTGTGGTTGATCTGGCAGATAATGCCAGTATCGGCCGTGCCATCGCGCAGATCACAGAAAAATATAACACGATTGATCTGCTGATTAATAATGGTGCAATGTGGCTGGAAGCCAGTGATGAACCGCATAGCGAACAAGAAGTGTTCGGCACCATTAATGCTGCGGTGACCGGCAGTTTTCTGTTCACGCAAGGCCTGTTGCCGCTGCTGAAACGCTCATCCAGACCGGATATTGTGACCATCGGCTCGATCAGCGCATTGCCAAATGCACCGCTGCATAGTGTGGCTGTACCGTTTTATGCTGCGAAACATGCACAGGCAGCGATAGCAACAGGTTTGCAGCAAATGCTGCGCGGCACGCCGGTGCGTTCACTCTGTGTGCACCCGCCCTATCTGGATGATATCTCACCGGCGGATACGGAATGGGATGCCATTCCGGAGCGCGTCAAAGGTGAGCGCGCAACCAATCGCGATGTTTGTGAGGCTGTGATGTTTGCGATCACCCGACCACGCCATATCACTCTGTCTTCGATCACAATTGATACGGATGAAGGCGGGTTGTTCGGCTGAACACCCGCCCTCTCCTGATTATTTTTTCGACAGCAATGCTACGGTTTCCACATGGGATGACCACAAGAACTGATCGACAGGGATAATCTTGTCGATCTTGTAACCGCCCTTCACCAGAATGGCGAGGTCGCGTGCCAGTGTCACCGGATTACAGGAAACAGCAGCGACTTTTGGCACGGATGATTTGGCAATCTGCACCGCCTGCTCTTCAGCACCGGCACGCGGCGGATCGAAAACAATACCCTGATAGGCATTGAGATCCTTATACAGGATCGGGCGGCGGAACAGATCACGCCGCTCATGGGTAACCGGTTTCAGCCCCTGCACATGACGGATACCACGATCCAGTGCTGCCAGTGCCGGCGCATCATTTTCCACCGCATGAACCGCCATGGTTTCAGCCATACGCAGAGCAAAAGTACCGACACCACAGAACAGGTCAGCCGCTTTTTTGACCTTTTTGAAATGGCCGATCACCAGCGCAACCATGGCTTCTTCAGCTTCGATTGTTGCCTGAAGGAAACTGCCGGACGGAATATTCACCGGTACTTTGCCAAAGGTAATCAGCGGCTTCTTTGGCTCCAGAATGATCTCACCGTCAACACTGAGACGGGCAAAACCCAGTTCCATCATCAAAGGCGTGAGAATACGGCGTGCTGCATCATCCGGTGTCGGGCAGCCGCTTGCAGCCAGATCAAGGCCGGATTCCGTATCAGTAACCGTCAGCTTGAACGGCTTGGCACCATCGGCCAGATGAATAGCGACTTTGCGCAGATCATCCAGACGGGAAATAATCGCCGGAACTGTCACCGCACATTCAGAAATATTGATCAGCTCATGGCTCTGGTGACGGTTAAAACCAAGCAGCAAACCGGCTTCGGTTTTGCGGATAGCGAATGTCGCACGGCGGCGGCTCTGCTGCGAACATGGCACCAATGGTGCCAGCTCATATTTCAAACCACGGCCATCAAGGCTCGCTGCAACCAATGAGCGCTTCCATGCCTGATAGGCAGACATTTCCCAATGCTGCAAGGCGCAACCGCCGCAATCTTCGAAATGACGGCAAGATGGTTCCACACGCTGTTCAGATGTTTCCAGCAGGGCCATCAGGCTGGCGCGGTTCTTATCCCGCGCAACATTGGCAACCTCACCCGGCAAGGTAAAAGGCACAAAAACCTGACCATCCGGCAGCTGGGCAACACCATCACCACCGGCACCCATCGCATTGATTGTAACACGCAAACTCATCAAACATCGTCCTTCGCGGCGGCAGCTTTGTTCTTCCTGCCTGCCAAAATATATTCCTGATTGCCGTCACCACCGGTAATCGGTGAGGCACAAAATCCTAAAGCCTGCCAGCCGGATTGCGTATTGAGCCAATCCTGCAAATCCAGCGCAATTTTCTCACCCTGCGACGGGTCTTTGAGAATACCGCCTTTGCCGATAGCCTCGCGTCCTGCCTCGAATTGCGGCTTCACCAGCAACAGACACCAGCCGTCATCCGCGCAAAGATCAAGCGCATTAGGCAGTGCCAGTTTCAACGAAATGAAGCTGACATCCGAGACAACAATCTCAACCTTGCATCCCCGTAAATGACTTGCATCAAGAACACGGGCATTCAGCCCTTCGAGATTGGTAACGCGTTTATCGCCGCGCAAAGTCTCATGTAACTGGTCATGGCCGACATCGACGCAGATCACATGCTCTGCACCGCGCTCGAGCAGCACTTGCGTGAAACCGCCGGTAGAAGCACCGATATCCAGTGCTGTCTTGCCCTCAACCTCAAATCCGAAATGATCGAGCGCGGCAGTCAGTTTCAGCGCCGCACGGGAGACAAAACGGCTGGCCGGATCATCCACTGCCAGCTCAGCTTGTGCCGTCACGTTCTGACCGGCTTTAGTGACCACCTGACCATTCACGCGCACGGTACCACGTGCCACCGCATCGCGGGCACGCGAGCGCGAAGCAAACAGCCCGCGCTCTACCAGCGCCTGATCAAGGCGTATCTTATCTGTATTTTCACTCATGCTGCCTCAATGAAGGAGACAACGCCTGAACACAAGATGTTTTATCCGCGCATGTCTATCAACATAGCAAAGTCTGCAAGCAGATTACGCCCGCAGTCCGCCGCCTGCCTCACCGGTCAGCACATCACGACCGAGCGCTGCAAAGGCCGCTCGCACGATGCCTGCACTATCCAAACCAGCGCGGGCATACATAGCTTCAGGCTTGGCATGATCCATAAATGCGTCCGGCAAAATCAATGTGCGAACCCGCAAACCATGATCCAGCGCACCTTCATTGCTGAGATAATGCAACACATGCGCGCCAAAGCCGCCTGCCGCACCTTCTTCAATCGTGAGCAATACCTGATGCTCTTTAGCAAGACGGCGGATCAGATCATGATCCAGCGGCTTGGCAAAACGCGCATCAGCAACAGTGGTCGAAAGCCCCGCTGCATCCAGTTCATCAGCAGCCGCCAGACATTCCTGCAAGCGCGCGCCGAAACTTAAGATCGCAATTTTGCTGCCTTCGCGGACAATACGGCCTTTACCGATTTCCAGAACAGTACCACGCTCCGGCAGATCAACGCCCACACCATCCCCGCGCGGATAGCGGAAGGAGATCGGCCCGTCTTCATATTCCGCAGCAGTGCGCACCATATGCACCAGTTCCGCTTCATCCGAAGCGGCCATCACCACAAAGCCCGGCAGATTACTCAGGAAAGCAGTGTCGAAACTCCCCGCATGGGTGGCACCATCCGCGCCAACCACACCGGCACGATCAATCGCAAACCGCACCGGCAAATGCTGGATCGCCACATCATGCACCACCTGATCATAAGCGCGTTGCAGGAAGGTGGAGTAAATCGCTGCAAAAGGCTTCAGCCCTTCAGCAGCCAAACCGGCTGCGAAAGTCACTGCATGTTGCTCAGCCATGCCGACATCGAAAGTACGCTTCGGAAAAGCCTGTCCGAAAAGATTAAGCCCCGTGCCGTCCGGCATTGCTGCCGTCACTGCCACAACCTTTTCGTCGTGGCGCGCTTCCTCAATCAGCGCATTGGCGAAAACTTTTGTATAGCTTGGTGCATTTGCAGGCGGTTTTGACTGCTTGCCGGTAATGACATCGAATTTATTAACGCCGTGATATTTGTCGGCAGCGGCTTCCGCAGGGGCATAACCTTTGCCCTTCTGAGTCACCACATGCACCAGCACAGGCCCCTCAACATTATCGCGGATATTTGTCAGAACCGGCAGAAGATGATCGAGATTATGACCATCCACAGGGCCGACATAATACATGCCCAGCTCTTCAAACATTGTGCCGCCAGCCCAGAAACCACGGGCAAATTCTTCTGTCTTACGGGCTTTATCCTGAAAGAATTTTGGCAGCTTCGTGCTGATCTGCTTCGCCATCTCGCGCAGGTTGCGATAAGTCGGCCCCGAGACCAGACGTGCGAGATAGGCGCTCATCGCACCGGTCGGCGGCGCAATCGACATATCATTATCATTGAGAATAACGATCAGACGGGCATCCAGCGCACCGGCATTATTCATCGCCTCATAGGCCATACCGGCAGACATGGAACCGTCACCGATAACCGCAATCACATTGCGCTTCTCACCCTTGAGCTCACTTGCAACCGACATGCCGAGACCTGCGGAAATCGAGGTCGATGCATGGCCGGTGCCGAAATCGTCATATTCGCTTTCAGCACGTTTGGTGAAACCGGACAGGCCGCCCTCCTGACGAATGGTCGGCATACGCTCGCGTCGTCCGGTCAGAATTTTATGCGGATAGGTCTGGTGCCCCACATCCCAGATCAGACGGTCATTCGGCGTATCAAACAGGTAATGCAGCGCCACAGTAAGCTCGACCACACCAAGGCTTGAGCCGAGATGACCACCGGTGCGCGACACTACATCAATCAGATCTGCGCGCAATTCATCCGCCAGTTGCGGCAATTGTGCTGGATCCAGTTTTCGCAAATCTTCCGGCAAATGCACCTGATCCAGCAATGGCGTGTGCAGTTTGTTATCAAAACCGGTCATTGGGAAAACCTTATTATTCTATGGACAGTCAGAACAGGCGGAGATTAACGGCTTTGTTTCCCATCCGCCTGTATTTTGCAATCAGCTATATCAAATATTTATTCAGGCAGCGGGATAAATTCTTCCGCATCGCCCGGTACAATATCAAAGCGGCGGCTGCGCCACTCTTCTTTTGCCTGTTCAATACGTTCTTTTGATGATGAAACGAAATTCCACCAGATATAACGGCGGCTGTCCATCGCCTCGCCACCGAAGACCATGATCTGTGCGCCCTCACCGGCGAAATTTTGCGGCACGGCTTCAATCACAATATCATCACCCTGCCGGAAGGCCAGCAATTGATTATCCGTAAATACTTCTCCGGCAATGCGCACTGCACCGCTCAGGATATAAATCGCCCGCTCTTCCTGAACCGCAGGCAAATGGAATTTGCCACCCGCCTCAATAAACACATCGGCATAGAGTGTCTCGCTATAGGTCGGCACATCGGATTTCAGCCCGTGCATATCGCCGATCATCAGGCGCATGCGGAATTCTTTTTCCGCCAACCACGGCAATTGCTGCACCGTATGATTGCTGAATTCCGGCGCCATATTTTCAGAGCGTTCAGGCAAAGCAACCCATGTCTGCACACCGGAGATAGCCAGCGGCGACCCGCGCATTTCTTCCGGCGTGCGCTCAGAATGCACAATGCCGCGTCCCGCAGTCATCAGATTGACTTCACCGGGATTAATTACCTGCTCGGTACCGAGACTGTCACGATGCCGGATATTACCATCCAGAAGATAAGTAACCGTTGAAAGCCCGATATGCGGATGCGGCGCTACATCCAGCGCCTGCCCGGCCCGTAATAAGGCCGGCCCCATCCGGTCAAAGAAAATGAAAGGCCCCACGAGCCTGCGCTTTGCAGTAGGTAATGCACGGCGCACCTGCAAACCGCCGACTTCACTGGTACGCGGAATAATCAGCGTTTCAATTGCATCAATCGACTGATGATCACCGGGAACCGGATCCTGACCGGGAAAGAAGCTCACAAATCTGTCCTTTCAGAAACAATGAAACGCGTAGTCGAAGCACTGCCAGCTCAAACTGAGCCATTGAAATGCCTGATCTATTGGCTTTCAAACGCATCCGCACCAAAATCTGCAACAGATTTTCGGGATGCACTTTAAACAGCATATCATAAAATAAGAAATGTCCGGAGTTTTACATCCGGACATTCCATCACAAATCAGTCAGACAGGATCGGACACTAATGCCTGTTATTTCTGACCAAGCATTTTCAGCAATTGCTGCATATCCGGCACCTGACCATTCGCTGTCAGCTTGTCGACAATGCCCGGCAATGCTGCGGAAAGCTCTGCCAGCAAATCCTGTTCATTGACACCCGTCTGACGGGCAATATCCGAAATTGTGTTTTTGCCAATGGCATTGCCAAGCTGATCCGGTTCAATCGGCGCATTGCTGCCGGAACCAACCCAGCTATCAACTTTATCTGCATGGCCGGCCTGTGTAAGCTGCTCAAGCAAGCCGCCTAAACCGCCGCCAAGTCCACCGCCGCTGCCGGTCTGTCCGGCTTGTCCTGCGGCTGTGCCACCCAGAACACCGCCAAGCAAGCCGCCAAGAACACTGCCGAGACCACCAAGGCCACCAGCCTGTGAATCTGCCTGCGTGCCTGCCGGAGCATTCGCCTGCTGTCCGCCGCCGAACACGCTGCCCAGAAGATCGCCGAGACCGCCGCCGGATGCGGCCTGATCCGGCGCATTCACCTGAGGCTGTTCATTATCATCGGATTTACCGCTGAACATACGACCAACGAGCAATGCACCAAGTGCAATCAGAACCGGTTTGGTCAGACTGCCGCCCGGTACCGGTTCATTATTTGAAGAGACACCACCAAAAAGGCCCATTCTATACTTCCTCCAAACCTGCTGAAATGCCGGATACTTAGCAGCATCGCGCAAAAATATTTACTTGGCAAGATTGTCACTTGCCAAGCATGTAATGATATGGGAGCGTTTTACCGAGTTTCCAGAGCCAGCCTCATGAATTTGCCAGCACGTGAATTTAATTGATGGTCTGCGTTCCGGTTTCTTTGATTTTCGCATTCTTGCAGCGCCGGATGTGATCTGTCTCTGTAAAATGCTTTTTGCGAAACGGAGAACATACAATGTCAGTTATCAGCTGGATTATTCTCGGTCTCATTGCCGGTTTTATCGGCAGCAAAATCGTCAACAAAAGCGGTCAGGGCATGCTGATGGATATTGTCCTCGGCATTGTCGGCGCGGTTATCGGCGGTGTTATTTTCAATTTCTTCGGTGCGGCGGGTGTTACCGGCCTGAATATTTACAGCCTGATTGTTTCGGTAATCGGTGCAGTGGTCGTGCTGTTCCTTTATCACGCAATCAGCGGCCAGAGGCAGCTAAGATAAACATAAACAGGTACGAACATGCATTGGGTTGAGCCATATATTGCCGCTTATGGCTCAATCGCTCTGTTTATCATCATTTATTTTGAAAGTTTCGGTGCGCCGGTACCGGGAGAGACATTGCTTATTGCTGCATCCCTGCTGGCTCAGCAAGGCGAACTGTCTTTACCGGTTATGTTACTCGCGGTGTTTCTCGGCGCGATACTGGGCGACAGCACAGGTTATCTGATCGGCCATTTTGGCGGGCGGAAAATTCTGATCCGCTTCGGTCCCTATATCAAATTAACACCGGAGCGGCTGGAGCAATTCGAAAAACTGTTTGAAAAATACGGCAGCGGCATTGTCATCACTGCACGCTTCTTTGCTATTTTACGCCAGTTAAACGGTATCATGGCTGGTGCCTTAAAAATGCACTGGCTGAAATTTGTCTCCGCCAATATTATCGGCGCGGCACTCTGGACTTTAGTCTGGGGCGCAGGCCCCTATTATTTCAGCGCCTTGTTTAAAAGAGTACTTTAGAGGCTGATTTATAACCGGCTGTATCATCGGCGTACAAAAAAGCCCCGACATTGCGGGGCTACGGTTTAAATCACTGCCGGATACTCACTCAGGATCAAGCGGCTCGGTGCCGGTTGGCTGACCGTCGCGGCTGAGTTTGATTTTCTCGACTTTATCTTCTGCTGACTGCAGCAGTTTCTCGCAATGATTTTTCAGCGCTTCACCGCGTTCATAAATCAGGATCGATTTTTCCAAAGGCACATCACCGCGTTCCAGATCATCGACAATTGTTTCCAGCTGCTTGAGCGCCTGTTCGAAGCTCATCACTGCAATATCATCATTGGAAGCTTGTCCGGTGGTGTTCGGCTCGGTCATAATTTATCCTTTCATTAAACGCGTAATATGCGCTGCGGCGGAAAAGGACAAGCCCTGTAAATCATATCCGCCTTCAAGAAAACTGATCAGCCGGTTATTACAAAACCGGTCGGCGCGCTCCATCACCTGCCCTGTCACCCAATCATAATCTGTTTCGGTCAAATTAAGTTGAGCCAATGGGTCAAGATAATGACCATCAAAGCCCGCTGAAATCAAGATCAGGTCAGGGCGAAAATTGTCCAATGCCGGTAAAATACGGGAAGTAAAAGCTTCACGAAACTCCCGACTGCCACTGTCAGCAAGCAAAGGCGCATTCACGATATTACCGACACCGGTCTCCTTGACCAAACCAGTACCCGGATAAATCTGCGCCTGATGTGTTGAACAGAACAGCACATTCTTATCCGCCGCGAAAATGTCCTGCGTGCCGTTACCGTGATGCACATCCCAATCGATGATCGCTACGCGCTCAGCTCCAAAATGGCTCTGCGCATAACGGGCAGCTATCGCGGCCGTATTGGTGACGCAGAAACCCATCGCCGTATCGGCCGTAGCATGATGACCTGGCGGACGGGCAGCAATAAAGATATTATCCGCTTGCCCGTTAAATACATCTTCGACCGCAGCAAGGGCAGAGCCGGTTGCCGCCAGCACGGCATGCCAGCTTTGCGGACTGACATAGGTGTCCTGTCCGACATTCACAATCGGTTGTGCCATGCCGGAAGCCAGTTGTTCTTCATCAAGCGGATCGGGAATCTGTGCTTTGATTTGCTTCAGGTAAGAGGCCGGATGCACAAGCTCCAACGCCTGCTCATCGGCAACAGGTGCCTCCACCTGATCGAGCGCATAATAATCATAGCCTTCCAGAACGCTGAATAAAGCCCGCAACCGATCCGGACGCTCAGGATGCCCCGCCGGCGTCAGATGCTCAAGAAAGACCGGATGCGAGTAAAGTCTGGTTGCCATAATATCCTGTATCTGCCTGCTCAGAGCATAATTTCTTAAATTTGAATCAGTTTAAGGTAGAATTATGCTCGCATTTTAAAGCGTTAGGGCGAGTTTTGTGCGCCCAATGGGGCGCACGGCGCTCTAATCAGGCAGAATAAAGTTACAAGATTTCAGTTTTAAGAATAGTAATACCGAAACCTTCCAATCCGACATAATGGCGCTCTTTGGAAGCCAGCAGGCGGATGGAACTGATGCCGAGATCTTTCAGAATCTGCGCACCAAGACCGATCTGGCGCCATTCTTCTTCACGCGCCTGTGCTTCTTTGTGCTCTTCCCTGTCATGATTTTCCGCACGGCGGCGCGACTTGTCATTTTTACCGACGCCGACAGACCCTTCACGCAAGTACACCAGCACCCCGCGCTTCTCGGCAGCCATTCGCTTCAGCACCGCATCAAGGCCGGAACCGGCACCGAATGTATCTGCCAGCACATCTTCCCGATGCAGACGCACCGGCACATCTTCACCGTCACGGATATCGCCGAAAACCAGAGCCACATGCTGCATCGGCTCCCATGGCAACTGATAGGTAAATGCACAGGCGTGACCCGCCGATGTGTCCACCTCAGTCTCGCCCATGCGCACAATCAGCGTTTCCTTGCGCTGGCGATAGGCGATCAGATCGGCAACGGTAATGCGGTGCAATCCGTGTGTTTCCGCGAATTCCGTAACCTGAGGCCCGCGCATGACAGAACCATCATCATTGACCAGTTCGCAGATCACACCAACAGGCGGCAGATTGGCCAGCTTGCACAGATCAACAGCCGCTTCCGTATGACCGGAACGCATCAGCACACCGCCTTCACGCGCTACAAGCGGGAAAATATGCCCCGGACGCACGAAGTCCGCAGGCCCTGCATTCGGGTTCGCCAGATTGCGTACAGTCAGCGTGCGGTCATCGGCAGAAATACCGGTTGTCGTGCCGTGTTTGTAATCAACAGTAATGGTGAAGGCAGTGGAATGCGGTGCATCATTTTCCGCCACCATTGCCGTCAGATTGAGGCGTTTGGCCTCTTCCTTCGGCATTGGTGTGCAGACGATGCCGGATGTATGACGCACGATGAATGCCATTTTCTCTGCCGTACAATGGACAGCAGCGACAATCAGATCGCCTTCATTTTCACGCCCGTCATCGTCCATAACAACAACGATTTCACCGCGTTCAAAAGCACGGAGTGCATCAACAACCTGTTTTTGATTATAGCTCATGCTTCACTCCGTAATCTTTCAAAGAACATCACATATAACTGCTCTGGCCGCACCGAATTGAGACGCGACCAGTCCCATGGTTATCAGACGCGGCCAGTCTGGCCGCGGTGACGCAAATAATGATCCGCAATCGCGCAAGCGAGCATTGCTTCACCAATCGGCACAGCACGGATGCCAACGCACGGGTCATGACGGCCTTTGGTCATGACATCCACTTCCTTCTTATCCACATCAATAGAACGACGTGTCGTGAGAATGGATGAGGTCGGTTTCACGGCAAAACGTGCAATAATCGGCGCACCGGTTGCGATACCACCAAGAATACCACCGGCATTATTCGACAGGAAGACCGGATTGCCATCGGCATCAATGCGCATTTCATCGGCATTTTCTTCACCGGTCAGCGTCGCGGCCTCAAAGCCATTACCGATTTCAACGCCTTTTACTGCAGGGATCGACATCAGATTGGACGCAATATCCTGATCCAGTTTGGCATAAAGCGGCGCGCCGATACCGGCAGGCACACCTTCAGCCACAACTTCAATCACTGCACCAATGGAAGAACCGTTTTTGCGGATACCATCGAGATAGCTGGCAAACAGCTCTACTGAGCCTGCATCCGGTGTGAAAAACGGGTTATTGTCGACCTCGGACCAATCCCAGCGGGAGCGGTCGATCTTGTGAATACCCATGCCGACCAATGCTGCACGGATTTTCAAACCCGGAACAACTTTACGGGCAATCGCACCGGCAGCAACACGCGCTGCGGTTTCACGCGCAGAAGAACGTCCGCCACCGCGATAATCGCGCAGGCCGTATTTCACATCATAGGCATAATCCGCATGTCCCGGACGATACTGGCGGGCAATCTCACCATAATCTTTTGAACGCTGATCCACATTCTCAATCATCATGGAAATCGGCGTGCCGGTGGTGGTCATCACCCCGTCTTCACTGGTGAGAACACCGGACAAGACCCGCACCTGATCCGGCTCGCGGCGCTGCGTGGTATATTTTGACTGGCCCGGCTTGCGCTTATCAAGATAGGCCTGAATTTCAGCTTCGGTAAATTGAATACCCGGAGGGCAGCCATCAATGATACAGCCCAGCGCCGGACCGTGGCTTTCGCCCCAGGTCGTCACGCGGAAAAGATGGCCAAAGCTGTTATGCGACATAGAAAACCCCAAGATTGAACCGGTTCTTTGCGGCTCATTTTAATTTCAGTTTGGTAATCTGTTTCTATTCGCCTTTTAAGCAGTGGTCAAACGAGAGAAAGACCGGCGCACAAAAAAGCGGCGCTAATCGATACTGTTTGCGGTATCGGCACCAAACAACCGGAAAATGTTGCGAAAATCTGCGGATATGATCTAGTCTCTCCAGCAGAGCGTTTCAGAGAAGCAGGTCGTGCTAATGCCATAATTGACCTGCAGCTTCAGAACCGGATTTTATAACGCACAAGGATTTCTCATGCGTATTTTGGCCATTCTCACGGTGTTACTCGCCCCGCTCTTTGCAGGCACTGCGCTTGCAGACGATGCTGAGGGTAAGATCACCAAGATCAATGAAGATACGGAAACCATTACGCTGGACAATGGCAAAGATTACCGCCTGCCCGGAGAATTCGATTATAGTGCGATTGAAAAGGGCATGAAGGTTATTGTGACCTATGATCTCGTCGATAATGTTCGCTATATCAGCAATATTGACGAAGCCGACGGCGGTTAAACCCGTAATTACCGGCCACCATGAAATGACAAAAGCGCCGTTTCCGGCGCTTTTTTATTATACAGAAGCTGCTTTATTCAAACCCATTCAAGACGGTTGTTTTCAAGCTTCAGAAGCTTGTCCTGCGGCACGGAAAGATGCGCTGCATCCTGCCCGCTCATGCCTTCGACCAGATAAAACAAAGTGCGAATGCAACCGCCATGGGTCACACACACTGTTTTGCCCTTCACGCTTTCAAGCCATTTGGCAACGCGCCCTGAAAGAATCATATAGCTTTCGGCTTGTTCGCCCGGCGGAACAAAGTTCCATTTATCACGCTCACGCTGCTGCAAGAGACTTGCACTACCGACACCGGCAGCCTCGAACTCTTCCATCATATGCCCCTGCCAGTCACCGAAATGCACCTCCATCAGCAAAGGATCAGTGCGGTAAGCCAGCGGATCGAGCCCCATACGGGTGCGGATACGCTCCATCGTCTCACGGGTACGGCGCAGAGGACTTGCAACAAAGTCAAATCCTTCTGCAGCACCAATCAGCGACTTCAGCATATCGCCGTTGCGGTCAGCCTGTGTGCGGCCATGGGCATTGATATCAATGTCCATCTGCCCCTGCACACGCTGGGAGACATTCCAGTCCGTCTCGCCATGACGCGAGAAGTAAATGATTTCCCGTGCCATTCCTGCTGTCCTCAGTCTTTTACAACCGAAATATCCGGTGCATCCACGGCTTTCATACCGATTGTATGATAACCGCTGTCCACGTGGTGAACTTCACCGGTCACGGAACGGGAAAGATCGGAGAGGAAATACAGGCCTGAATCGCCGACTTCTTCAATGCTGACGGTACGACGCAGCGGTGCGTTATACTCGTTCCATTTCAGAATATAGCGGAAATCGCCGATACCCGAAGCCGCAAGCGTCTTGATCGGGCCGGCAGAGATCGCATTAACGCGTATATTCTGCGGACCGAGATCAACAGCGAGATATTTCACGCTGGCTTCCAAAGCGGCCTTGGCAACACCCATCACATTGTAGTTCGGCATAACTTTTTCTGCACCGTAATAGGTGAGTGTCAGCATAGAACCGCCGTCTGTCATCAGTTTTTCCGCGCGCTTGGCCAGCGCAGTGAAGGAATAAACCGAGATCAGCATCGTGTTGGAGAAGTTTTCTGCCGAAGTATCGAGATAACGGCCGGTCAGCTCATCCTTATCAGAGAAGCCGATAGCATGAACGAGGAAGTCGAGCTTGCCCCATTTCTCTTCGATCAGAGCGAAAACCGCATCCATGGATGCGTCGTCAGTCACGTCGCAATGGCCGCTGACCAGCGCGTCCAGTTCAGCCGCAAGCGGCTCGACGCGCTTCTTCATCGCATCGCCCTGATAAGTTAAAGCGATCTCCGCACCGGCATCCCGTGCAGCCTTGGCAATACCCCAGGCGATTGAGCGATTATTGGCCAGACCCAAGATCAGCCCGCGTTTTCCTTGCAACAAACCGGATTTGGTGGTCATTCACCATACCTCATAAAAAAATATAATCTGAATAGCTGCCTATCGCACAGCACAGCATTGGCTTCAAGCAAGGACAGTAAATTTTGTCCCCCTTCCCCTTGAAAGCAGGTATTTAAGTGCAAATATCAGCTTGTTGTTTCTAATATGTAACGGTTCCCGTCAGCAATATAAAGCAGTATTCACGGGCGCGAATCCACCCGTGAATCACTTTATCCTGCCCGTGAACGCAATAGCGATTCGAGCTCTTCATCACCATTTTCAGGCAACATAATCCGGATATGCACGAATAAATCCGCAGCATCTCCCGTTTTATTAGGCAATCCTTTGCCCTTCAGACGCAAAATCTTATCCGAGCTTGACCAGGCAGGAATACGCACAGCCACACGTCCGCTCAAAGTTTCCACTTCAGCACGGGCACCAAGCACCGCATCACTGAGCTGCACCGGCAAATCAAGATGCAAATCACGCCCGTCCTGACGGAAACGCGGGTGTTTTTTGAAATTGATTGTTACCAATGCATCGCCGTCAACAGCACCGGGAATGGTTTCTCCCTGACCTTTCAGGCGGATCGTCTGGCCGTCCTCAACATATTTCGGCAGTTTGATCGACAGTTTCTTGCCGTTCGGGAAAACCGCCTCAACCTTCTCGGCTCCTGCCGCCTGCTCCAGAGAAACAGAGATCGAGGCTTTCAGATCCGGCGCTTTTGACGGTGCGCGACTGCGTGTCCGGCTTCCGCCGCCGCCAAAACCACCACCGAAAATGCTGCTCAGAATGTCCTCTGCGCCGTCAAAACCACCCTGCTGGAAGCCACCTTGCCCGCCAGCACCACCACGACGGAAACCGGCAAACGGATCGCCCTGAAAACCGCCACTTTGGCCACCAAAACCATGACCGGCAAAACCTGCCGGTTTTCCTTCGGCGTCAATCTCGCCACGGTCAAACTGACCGCGCTTGTCTTTGTCGCCAATAATTTCATAGGCCTGATTAATTTCGGCAAATTTCTCCTGCGCCTTCGGATCATCCTGATTCTGGTCCGGATGATATTTCTTGGCCAGTTTACGAAAAGCAGATTTTACTTCTTCAGGCTTCGCCGTTTTAGCGACGCCCAATACGCTATAGGGATCGCGCATAATATTCCTTCATGGCTGCGGTGATTACCAAACAGAATCACCTGTCATCTGATAAGAGCTTAGCGCATGTCTCCCCAAAGCGGGTACCGGTTTTGGGACAAAGACATGCGTCAAATCAAAAAGATAAAGCGAGCGCAGTAGATCAAATTTCACACAACACGCTTTATCTATACGGCACCATTTTACCCGCGGATTAAACACCCGATCAGCTTGTAAAGACAGCGACAGTGTTTCGCGGCATGGTTCCGGCATGCTTTTATACAGCAATATGCGTATCAATACGGCTGTTTTCCAGATGTTAAACGGCAAATATAGCCGTTCATCTGCAAATCCTGCGTTTCAATTTCCGTATAATTATTAAATCGGGGCAAAAGAGGTTAAAGCCCAGGCACCACCTTGCGCCATACAGGCCTGTCCGCGATAAAGTGCAGCACCGTCAAAGGCTTCCCGCGAGGTTTCAAATTCGCGGCACAGTCCGGCATCCGTCTTTTTCTCGGCGACAGTCGTGATTGTTCCCTGACTGCCGGTATCCGGATTAGCCCACGGGATCGGTGTCTTGCCCCATTGCGTGAAGTTCAGAGCGGAGACCACATTCCGGATGGTATTCTGATCCGATACTTTACTGCTGTCATTGACTTCTGCTGTCACAGCAGGCTGTTTTGCGACAGAACCGGTAATACTGTTTTTATCCGGCATCGCTTTTTCAAGATCAAAACCGGACATTGCGCAGCCGGACAGGACAGAAACAGTACAGGCGACCATAAGAAAACGGCAGGATGCCCCCCGCATCAACTGCAAAAAACCGCTTTTCCGTAATTCTGAAGTCATTGTAGTGACTGGCAAATGATCGTCCTGACAGGCTGAAGAACAGAATATCCGTAAAGACATTCCGGTGTTAATTGAAAACAGGCGTTTATTATGTGCCGGTCTGCGTTAACAAGCGGTTTGTGCAGAAGGTAAACAAATCGATAGCAGCCGTCAAAGGCTTCTGAAACATGTTTTCACAGCATTCCGCATATGCGCCCGTTTATTCGCGTTTTGTGATTATTTCTTGTTGTTTTCGCGGCTATTTCCGATCCGCAGACTAAAGACGCAACACGGCCTTCATCCGATATCTCAGCCGGTTTTTGTACAATAATAAACTTGCGGGTCTTCACAAGCACAGCCGGTCATGCAACTTATGCTGGTCATGATGATGGAGGCGCGGGTTAAGCACCGCTGAAGCCTTCCAATTACCAAGCAAGTGAACATACCGATATGACGACATCAGCGAATGATTTTACAACTGCGACCGAGCCTTTTCGTCTGTTTGCAGAATGGTTAGAGGATGCAACAAAATCCGAGCCGAATGATCCGAATGCTGTTGCAGTGGCAACCGTAGACGAAAGCGGCATGCCGAATGTGCGCATGGTGCTGCTGAAAGATTTCGATGAGCATGGCTTTGTATTTTATACAAATTACGAGAGCCAGAAGGGTTGCGAAATCCTGTCAGCCGGTAAAGCAGCCATGTGCTTCCACTGGAAATCCCTGCGCCGTCAGATCCGTGTGCGCGGCCCTGTCGAACAGGTAACGGCAGAGGAAGCTGATGCTTATTACAAGTCGCGCCCGCGCGGCAGCCGCATCGGCGCATGGGCTTCCAAACAATCCCGCCCGCTGGAAAGCCGTTTTGCACTGGAAAAAGCGGTTGCCGAATATACTGCGCGCTATGCCATTGGTGAAATTCCGCGCCCTGAATACTGGTCGGGCTTCCGCATCAAACCAACCTATATTGAATTCTGGCATGACCGCCCATTCCGCCTGCACGATCGTTTGATCTTCAAACGCGATGCACCGGAAGGCGATTGGACAACCCAGAAATTCTATCCGTAAACAAAAAAGCCGCTCTTTTTCAGAGCGGCTTTTTTTATTATCTGATCCGGATCAGATCACCGGCTTAACCACAACCCACAAAGAGCCGAGCACCAGACCGGCAAAGATCAGCCAGCCGACAATATTATTGGAACGGAACAGGCGCAGGCATTGTTCAGGATTATCAATATCCAGCACAACGATCTGGCGGTAGAGATGCACACCGGCTGCAAGCAGACCGGCCAGTGCAGGCATCGGCACTTCTGCCACAGCAAACGCACCGGCAAAGCACATCAGCGCACCACCATAAAGCAGCATCAGCGCCAGCTTGGTTTTCTCGCCGAACAAACGGGCAGTCGAGCGCACGCCCACCAGTGCATCATCTTCCTTATCCTGATGGGCATAAATCGTGTCATAGCCGATCGTCCACAGGATCGCGCCGATATAAAGCAGCACAGGCGAAAGAGACAGAGAACCGGTTTGCGCCGACCACGCCACCAATGCACCCCATGAAAAAGCCATACCCAGCACCAGCTGCGGCCAGTCAGTAATACGTTTCATAAACGGATAGGCTGCAACAATCACCAGCGATGCAAAACTCAAAGCAACGGTGAACCAGTTAAATTGCAGCACCACAGCAAGACCGGCCAGACATTGCAACCCTAAGAAAACCCAAGCCTGTTTGCGGCTGACCTGACCGGATGGCAGCGGGCGAGAACGGGTACGTGCTACCTTATCGTCGATATCCTGATCCGCCAGATCATTGAGTGTGCAACCGGCTCCGCGCATGGCAATAGCGCCGATCAGGAACAGCACCATATGCCAAAGCGAAGGCAGCACAGTCCAGATATCGTCTCCGGGTTTGGCACCGGCACTCGCTACCAAAGCTGCAGACCACAGGCATGGCCAGAGCAGGAGCTGCCAACCAATCGGGCGATCCCAGCGGGCAAGCTGCGCATAAGGCCACAGGCTTGGCGGCAATAACCGGTAGACCCAATGGCCGGACGGCGCGTCCATAACCTTGCCCGTTTGCCCGCGTGCCTGAATCTGAACCATGTTATGCAAACCTTTCGCAGTTGCATTCTCATAAATGCTTTTAAATTCTCTACCGATTTCGTAAAGGAGGAGCAAGCCTCAAGCACATATGGAGAAATGCCTGTGACCACCTCCCCCTCAGACGCTCTTAAAGTTCTGCTGATCGGCTCCGGTGGCCGTGAACACGCGCTCAGCTGGAAACTGGCAGCATCTCCGCTGCTCGGCACCCTCTATTGCACACCGGGCAATCCAGGCATTGCCGAATGTGCCACACTGATTGATCTGGATATTGACGATCATGACGCTGTGATTGCCTTCTGCCACAGCTTTGAGATTGATCTGGTCGTAGTTGGGCCTGAAGCACCACTGGTTGCCGGTATTACCGATCAGCTGATCGCTGCAGGCATTAAAGTATTCGGCCCTTCGCAGGCCGCAGCTCAGCTGGAAGGCTCAAAAGGTTTCACCAAAGATCTCTGCGCCCGTTTTGATATTCCGACCGGCAGCTATGGCCGCTTCAACAATGCGCCAAAAGCCAAAGCCTATATCCGTGAGCAAGGTGCGCCGATCGTTGTAAAGGCCGATGGCCTTGCCGCCGGTAAGGGCGTGGTCGTTGCCATGACTTTGGAAGAAGCGCTGGATGCCGTGGATGCCTGTTTTGAAGGCCATTTCGGCGATGCCGGTGCTGAAGTTGTGGTTGAAGAGTTTCTTGACGGTGAAGAAGCCAGCTTCTTCTGCATTTGCGATGGTACCACAGCCTTGCCTTTCGGCAGCGCGCAGGATCACAAGCGCGTCGGTGACGGTGATACCGGTGCCAATACCGGCGGCATGGGCGCTTATTCCCCTGCGCCAATCATGGATGAAGCCATGACGGAACGGGTGATGAAGGAGCTGATCGAACCGACAATGCGTGGCATGGCCGAGATCGGCGCACCTTTCAGTGGCGTGCTGTTTGCCGGTCTGATGATCGGTAAAGACGGCCCTAAGCTGATTGAATATAATACCCGCTTCGGCGACCCTGAATGTCAAGTACTGATGACCCGCCTTAAAGACGACCTGCTGGTGATAATGCTGGCAGCGGTCAATAAAATGCTGGATCAGGTTTCAATCCGCTGGAGCGATGATGCCGCCCTCACTGTGGTGATGGCTGCGGAAGGCTATCCGGCCTCCCCGCGTAAAGGCACAGTCATCAAAGGCGTTGAAGAGGCTGATGCTCTGCCGGATGTGAAAGTGTTCCATGCAGGCACTGTGCATAAAGATGGCGAGCTGCTGGCTAATGGCGGTCGCGTTCTCAATGTAACGGCCACCGGAAAGACAGTCTCCGAGGCTCAGGCGAAAGCCTATCAGGCTGTGTCTAAAATCGACTGGCCAGAAGGTTTCTGCCGTTCGGATATTGGTTGGCGCGCCGTTGAACGGGAAAAATCAGCCCGATAAAGCCTTTTCAAACGGAATGATGTTAAATTAAATTATCATCCCGTTTGAACTCTTTATTTGAGCATAATCTTATCCAAAAACCGGTTCCCACTTTTTGGGATCATGCTTTTAAAACCCGCCTCTCCGGCGGGTTTTTTCTTGTTTTGCTCTTCTGAGAATTTATTGACGTTTACGTAATAAGCCGATACCAATATTTGCAAGGAGAATTACGGCTGCATTCTTTCAACGGAATGCGCCAAACGGAGGAAGCAGATGTATCGCGCGCCACTTGCTGAAATCAGCCAGACACTCAATCAGGTTGCAGACCTGCCGGAGCTTTTGAAAACCGAACTGTTTTCAGAATTATCACCGGATATTGTTGAAGCCATTTTGCAGGAAGCAGCAAAGTTCAGCGAGACGCGCATCACTCCGCTACGCACCAAAGGCGATCATCAGGGCGCAACGCTTAAAGATGCTAAGGTCACCACGGCAGAAGGCTGGAAAGAACTTTACCAAGACTGGACGGATGGCGGCTGGAACGCCCTGACCGGCGATCCTGCCTATGGCGGCCAAGGCCTGCCGACTTTGCTCTCGGTTGCCGTTGCGGAAATGTGGAACTCCGGCTCCCTTGGTTTTGCTATTGCCTCAACCCTGACGATGGGTGCAGTTGAAGCACTGGAACATCATGCCAGTGATGAACTGAAAAACACCTATCTGGAAAAACTGATTTCCGGTGAATGGTCAGGCACCATGAACCTCACCGAACCGCAGGCTGGTTCCGATCTCGGCGCTTTGCGTTGCCGTGCTGAACGGGCGGATGACGGGACATACCGGATTTTCGGGCAAAAAATCTTCATCACCTATGGTGAGCATGATCTGACCGATAATATTGTGCATCTGGTGCTGGCACGCCTGCCCGATGCACCGGCAGGCACTAAGGGAATTTCGCTGTTTCTGGTACCGAAATATCTGGTCAATGAAGACGGCTCGCTTGGCGCACGCAATGATGTGTTCTGCGCCGGACTGGAAGAAAAACTCGGCCTTCACGCCTCACCGACCTGCACCATGATTTATGGCGACGGTTTTGGTGATACGGGTGACAAAGGCGCTGTCGGCTATCTGATCGGCGAGGAGCATAAAGGCCTCGTCTATATGTTCACCATGATGAACAATGCCCGTTTACTGGTCGGCATTCAGGGTGTTGCGATTGCCGAAGCTGCCTATCAGAAAGCCCGTGCCTATGCGGCGGAGCGCCGTCAGGGACGTTCCCTGAATGCACCGAAGGGCGCAGAAATGAGCCCGATCATCGAGCATCCGGATGTCCAACGTATGTTGCTGACCATGAAGGGGCTGACACAGGCTTCCCGTGCGATTTGCTACTCCTGTGCGCAGGCGCTGGACATGGCCAAAGCCGACAGTGCCAAAGCGGATTTTTGGGCAAACCGCGCCAGCCTGCTGACCCCGCTTGCCAAGGCTTTCTCCACCGATAGCGGCGTGGATGTGGCATCTCTCGGCATTCAGGTGCATGGCGGCATGGGCTATATTGAAGAAACCGGCGCCGCGCAGTTGCTGCGTGATGCACGTATCCTGCCGATTTATGAAGGCACCAATGGTATTCAGGCCATGGATCTGGTGATGCGCAAATTACCACTGGAAAATGGTGGCCATATTCATGGTTTCCTGCAGGAATTACGCGATATTGCCGGACAGGCCAAAACCTCCGGCAAGCTCTCCGCAGTCGCTCCGCAGCTTGAAACTGCGCTGGATGCTACAGAAGAAGCCACCCGCTTCCTGCAGGATTGCATAGTTAAAGGCGATAGTCAGACAGCGCTTTGCGGTGCCACACCCTATCAGCGTCTGCTCTCGCTGACTGTAGGCGCGCTTTATCTCACCAAAGCGGGGTTGCATGACGACCGGACTGCTGCCCTTGCCGCATTCTTTGCCGAAAACACGCTTCAGGAAACTGCCGCACTTAAACAGGTCGTACTTAATGGCGCAGCCAGCCTGACCAATGCCGCAACAATTTTGCAGGATATTTGATGATGAGCGAATTTCTTCAGATTGAACGTCAGGATGCTGTACAAATTATCCGCCTCAACAGGCCGGAAAAGAAAAATGCCATCACCCGTGATATGTATCACGGTATTGCCGAGGCACTGAAACAGGCTGACAGCGACGACGCTATCCGTGTCAGCGTTATTCTAGGTCAGCCCGGTGCATTCTCCGCCGGTAATGACATGCAGGACTTTATGCATGCAGCCCTGTCACAAGGCAGTCTCGGTGAGGAAATTATCGACTTTCTGCACAGGCTGGCACTGACACGCAAACCGCTGATCTCCGGCGTTGACGGACTGGCAATCGGTGTCGGCACCACGCTGAACCTGCATTGCGACCTGACCTTTGCGACACCGCGCTCTGTGTTTCACACGCCATTTGTTGATCTCGGGCTGGTGCCGGAAGCCGGTTCAAGCCTGCTTGCCCCTAAAATCATGGGCTATCAGCGTGCCTTTGCCCTGCTGGCCATGGGGGAAGCCATGACCGCACAACAGGCGCTGAAAGCCGGCATTGTCTGGCGCGTTGTGGCGGAAGATGAACTGGAAGCGGAAGTGCTGAAAACCGCTCAGAAACTTGCCGCACGCCCGCCTGCGGCCCTGCAACTGACCCGTGATTTGCTGCGCAGTGCTGCAGAACCGCTCACAGACCGGATCGACCGCGAAGCACAGATTTTTGCTGATCGCCTGAAATCTGCCGAGACTGCACAGGCTGTCGGCGCATTTCTTTCCCGCAAGAAATAACTCCACACAATGCAAAAAACCGTATGCCCCTTCAAGCATACGGTTTTTTGCATGTTCTGTGACTGGAGATCACATATTTAATTCTTTAACGCGCGAGACAGTCTTCGGTTTCTTAAACGCGCGAAATAATTTCCTGTCTTTTAAACTAGCGAGATAATCTCAGCTTTTTTTACACTCGCGAGATGATCTCAACTTTTTACACTCGCGAGATAATCTCGCGGCCAGAAATCTTCAAACTCACGCCCAGCGAACCGGTTTTGCGGCGTGCCAGAAAACGCGGACGGCGACGACGCGGTTCCTGTCCCTGACGACGCTCTGTGCTGGCCGAAGCTGTAACACCGCCAATGCTGTCATAAAGCGGACGGGCAACACCATCGGCCTCAACCAGAAGCATCGGCAGCTTGTAAGCATTCGCCCATGCATGCCAGTCGGCGGCAACATCATCCAGATCATGCGCTACCAGCAGCGGCACAGACATTTGCGGGTCTTCGTGCATCAGTTCCAATGTCACAGTAATCAGACCCTGTTCATCTTCAACTGCACGGGCAGTCACGCCAAGAAACACATGGGCAGGCAATGCCACAGACATTGGCAAACCGCTGGAAGGCAATACGCGTCGCAGCACTGCGCCACGCTCATTGATCGTGAAAGTCACATCTTCCTGCTCGCCCGTTGAAGCGTAAGATACGCTCTGCGGGAACTGGAAAGGATCGAGACGGATCTCCCTGCTCGCCCAAACTGGTTTGTCCTGTTTTTCCAGCATCTGGTTCATTGTTTTCGCGCCCTGTTGCTTCTGAGAACCGCTGTTATTTTTATTTTCGGTCCTGTTATATTTGCGAGCCTTTTTGGCTTCGTTGGACACAAGAATAGCGCGGCAAAGTCACCAATCTGCTTAAATGACACGGTTAATGCTTCTGTCTTTGCGGGAATGGTTTACAGATTCCAACTATCGGCCAAGCAGAAGTAAGACTTCGGAAAGACCGGTAAACAGCATTTAAACCATGAAAATCAGCGAATATTCATGATTTTTAACAAGAGCTAAACAATAAGCGCCCGTTCTGCTTCGCCAACAGCATTTTACCGCTTCCGGAGCTTCCAAATCTGAAGATTGTCTGAAAACCACAATCCGGCAGCAACCAGTTATTAAGGTTGAGGCTGTGGACATTAAATCCGCGTTAAACACGCCGGACAGCACATCAATCTTTTGCTAACCGCGTTTTTGCTGCTCAGAATGTGGATATTTACCGCTCGTTTATGATGAGCGGTGGGCAAAGCGGCCTGTTTTTAACAATTGAGCCGCCGCTTCTTAACGAAACGGCGGCTCAATGTTTAAACTTTAACATGGCTCAGTTCAAAGCAGCTTGTCCGGATTCATAATATTCTTCGGATCAAAAGCCTGTTTGATCCGGTGCATCAATTCCAGCGCCAGCGGCTGTTTAAAGGCCCGCAATTCTTCACGCTTCAGCGCGCCGATACCGTGCTCTGCCGAGATGGAACCATTATAACTCATCACAATCGTATGGATGCGGTGGTTCAGTTCATGCCAGCGTGCCAGAAATGCCTGTTTATCCGCCCCGACCGGTTGCGAAACATTATAATGCAGATTGCCGTCACCAATATGGCCGAAACAAACCACACGCGCGGACGGGATCATTTCCTCAACTGCAATCGCCGCTTCCGTAAGGAATGCAGGGATTGAAGCAACAGGCACAGAAATATCATGTTTGATTGAGCCGCCTTCCGGCTTCTGCGCCGGAGACATTTCCTCACGCATTTTCCAGAATAGGTCAGCCTGCGCACCATTTTGCGCAATGGCTGCATCCTGCACCAGTCCGGCCTCAAAACCTTGCGTCAGAACAGCTTCCATCATTTCCTGCGCATCGGCCTCGGAACGCGCAGAGGAAATCTCGATCAGCACATACCACGGATAGGCGTTTTCCAGCGGATCACGCGCTTCTGCAATATGGCGCAGAATAAATTCCATACCAATGCGCGGCATCAGCTCAAAGCCGGTCAGCGCCTGCCCTGCCTGATCGGTCGCCAAGCGGAACAGCTGCACCACATCTTGCCCCGACTGCAATCCTGCATAGGCCACCGCTTTGCCTTTCGGCTGCGGGTGCATTTTCAGCACAGCCGCGGTGATAACCCCGAGCGTGCCTTCAGCACCGATAAACAAATCACGCAGATCATAGCCGGTATTGTCTTTTTTCACGCGGCGCAGATCATTCAGCACCTGCCCGTCCGGCAAGACGACTTCAAGACCAAGGCATAATTCGCGCATATTGCCATAGGCCAGCACAGCCGTGCCTCCGGCATTGGATGAGAGATTGCCACCGATCTGGCAGGAACCTTCCGCGCCAAGCGACAGAGGGAACAACCGTCCGGCATTCTGTACGGCTTCCTGCAAATTTTGCAAAACCACACCGGCTTCAACCGTGACGAGATTGCCGATCGTGTCAATATTGCGGATTTTATTGAGACGCGACAGCGAGAGAATGATCGCCCGTCCGCTGCTATCCGGCTGCTGCGCACCGACAAGGCCGGTATTACCGCCCTGTGGCACCACAGGTGTTGCCGTCTCAGTGGCCAGTTTCATAATGGCAGAGACTTCATCCACCGATGCAGGGCGCAGCACCAAAGCAGCGCGGCCATGAAACAGATCGCGCGGCTCGCTTAAATAGGAAATCTGATCGGCGGGATCGCGGAGTGCATTTTTCTCACCGACAATTGCAGTGAAGCGTGCGATCAACTCTTCTGAAATCGTCATCATCTGTTTCCGCCCAAATTCAACTAATCGCGCGGCGCAGCCGCGCGCGCTAAGCGATCATTAATTGCTTCGCCCAGACCATGATGCGGCACCGGCTCAACGGCAATCGTCTTCGCCCCTGCTGCATCCAGCTTTTTCATATAATCAAACAAATGCACGGCAGCTTCATGCAAATCACCTGTAGGGCTTAAATTCAGCACCGCAGCCGCTTTATCCGCACCCGTTGCACGCTGCGCTCCAAAAGCCAGCAGCGCCTCGCCTTCCCGAACTTCAGAGATATTCAACCGCATCGCTGCATCCGGCGCATAGTGAGAGGCCATCATGCCCGGCGCCTGAATGGCCGCACGCTGATCCAGACGATGCAAAGGCTGACCGAGAAAGGCTTCGATCTCTTCTGCTGCCAGACCACCCGGACGCAGCAGAAATGCCTGACCATTTTCAATTTTAACAATGGTGGATTCCAGCCCCACCACACAGGCACCGCCATCAACGATCAGATCGAGTTTGGCACCCAGATCATCCTGCACCGCCTGTGCCGAGGTGGCGCTGATGCGACCCGAACTATTGGCACTCGGAGCGGCCAGCGGGCGGTCAAGCATGGCGATGATCTCACGCACCGGCCCGCGCGGCATACGAATGGCCAGTGTTGTGAGACCGGCGGTCACCAGCGGATGAATTTCCGCACCATCACGAACCGGCAGCACCAGTGTCAGCGGCCCCGGCCAGAATTTTTCCGCAAGTTTACGGGACAGATCATCAAACTGAACATAACGTTCAGCCATTGCAAGCGTCGCCATATGCGCAATCAGCGGATTGAAATGCGGGCGGCCTTTGGCTGAGAAAATACCGGCAACCGCATTGCCATTGGTAGCATCAGCGGCCAGTCCGTAGACAGTCTCGGTCGGCAGAGCCACAAGTTTGCCTGTGCCCAGCGCATTTGCAGCCAGTTCAAGAGATGAAATGTCAGTAGAAATAATTTGTGCCATGCCGCGCTCCTGCAATTTTTTGCAAGCTGGCAGCACTGTCAGGACCTGCATGTTCTCTGACTACAGAACCATGAAACGCGATGCAAGACTGTAATCCCTGTCAGCTGCGATCATTGATGTTTCGCCAATGATGCAGCATCTGTTTTGCCCCGTGATCATAGTGCCAATAATGCCCCTGCGAGGACTGATCATAGCGGCGGGAAACCGGCAATCCGGCCAGCGCACAATAAAGCAATGTGCCGGTTGCCCCATGACCGCAGATGATAATGTTCTTATGTTGAGCCTTGGCAGCAGCATCCATAATATCACGAACTGCCGTGCAAATTCTCGCCTGTGCATCCACCGCTCTTTCCCAACCGCGCACGGAATGATGCGGTTGAGCAAAGAACTGGTCAGCAAGTTGTTCAAACTCTGCCGGAGGAAGAAACCCTGTTGCGGAGCGGTCATTTTCTCCCAAAGCACTATGGCTCTGCACAGCCTTGTTAAAATACGCGCCCAATAAAGCAGCACTCTCCTGCGCCTTGGTTTCCGTACTGCTCCAGATCATATCCGGCACCGGCCAGATTTTACGTTCGAGAAACTGTTGTAACGCAGCCCTGCCCGCTTGTGACAAATGCCAGTGCTCAACAGGCACAGCCGGATCAACAACAACCTGCGGATGGCTCAGAAAAATCAGCTGCATTGCATTCCTGCCAATCTTTTACCGGCAATAAAAAATCCTGCCGGAACACTTCCGGCAGGATTTTAAAATACATCACCAAGATGACATCAGCGCTTCTTCTTTGCGCGTCCGGCAAAAGGATTGTCCGATGTACGCAAGGACAAACGAATAGGCACGCCCGGCATCTCGAATGTTTCACGCAGACCATTGATGAGATAACGCACATAGGATTGCGGCATCACATCAGGGCGCGAGCAGGACACCATAAAGCCCGGCGGGCGTGTCTTGACCTGCGTCATATACTTCACTTTAAGGCGACGGCCAGCCACTGCCGGTGGCGGGTGATGGGTAATTACACCTTCGAGCCAGCGGTTCAGACGACCTGTAGAGATGCGCGTATTCCAGATACGGTGCGTCATTTCCACATTTTCCATCAGCTTATCAATGCCATGGCCGGTTTCACCGGAAATCGGCACAGCGCGAATGCCACGTACCTGCGGTAGCAGACGCTCGGTCTTTTCACGCAGATCAGCCAGCAATGCCTGACGGTCTTCGATCAGATCCCATTTATTGAAAGCGATGATCGGCGCACGGCCTTCACGGATAATCAGATCGATGATCTGCAAATCCTGCTTTTCAAAAGGAATGGTCGCATCGAGAACGATAATCACCACTTCCGCAAAACGAATGGCACGCAGACCATCGGCAACGGAGAGCTTTTCCAGCTTTTCCTGCACGCGCGCTTTGCGGCGCAGACCGGCGGTGTCGAACAGCTTAACCTCACGGCCACGCCATTCCCACTCAACGGAAATCGAGTCGCGGGTAATACCGGCTTCAGGGCCCGTCAGCAGGCGATCCTGACCGAGCATCGTATTAATCATTGTGGACTTACCGGCATTCGGACGTCCGACAATGGCAATGCGCAGTGGCTTGGTCGCGTCATATTCAGGGATGATTTCCTCATCCTCATCGCTGACGTCTTCACCAACCAGTGCGCCGATTTTTTCCTGCGTAAATTCTTCTTCGGCTTTTTCTTCCGCGAAGGCTTTTTCTTTGCCGATGGCCTCCACAATCGCATCGCGCAGATCAGGCAAACCCTGACCATGTTCAGCGGAGATCGGGCAAGGCTCGCCCAGACCCAAACGATAGGCATCATAAAGACCGGCATCAGCGCCGCGGGCTTCAGACTTATTGGCAACCAGAATAATCGGCTTGCTGAATTTGCGTACCAGCTGCGCGAATTCAATATCCGTCGGCGTCAGACCGGCTTTGGCATCAATCACGAACAGAACCGCATCAGCCTCGTCAATCGCGGCTTCGGTCTGCGCGCGCATACGGCCTTCCAGCGTACCGGCTTCGGCAATTTCGAGACCGGCAGTGTCTATAACTTTGAAATGCAGATCATAGAGTTTGCCGTCGTGGATACGACGGTCACGGGTAACACCCGGCGTATCATCGACCAGCGCCAGTTTGCGCCCGACAATGCGGTTAAACAGTGTGGACTTGCCGACATTCGGACGTCCGATAATTGCGAGTGTAAAGCTCATTCAGCTTATTTTTCCGTATTATAGAGCGGCACTTGAACCGTACCGCTCTAATGAGTGTTTCAGCCTTTTGCTGCAGTCTCTGAGCTGCGCATCAGGTCAAGCATTGTATTGGCACGCTGACGGAGATTGACAGGGATTGCCGCATCATCCGCATTTTGCTGGAACAGTTTGCGGGCATCGTCTGCACGACCTGCCTTATAAGCCGCCAGACCCAGCACTTCACGGGCAGAGCCGCGCATCGGATTACCATCCGCGCTCAGTGTTTCCGCACGTTGGGCAACATCTTCATAAGAGCCGGTATCGACCAGAATATAGGCCGCCCGCAGCTTGGCAACATCACGCAGGGCAACCGGTGCCTTGCTGTCCGCTGCAACCGCATCAAAAGCAGTGACCGCACCGGCCATGTCTTTTTTCTGCTCAAGCAATGTTGCTGTGCGCAACTGTGCCAGAACCGGATAAGACCCGGCACCCTCGGTTTCCAGCTTCTTCAGAGCGCTCAGGGCTTCATCTGTTTTCTTTTCACCGGCCAGATCAAGCGCTGTCAGGAACTGGTCGCCCGACACTGCCGCTTTGCTCTCGCGCCAATATTCATAACCGACATAACCGGCTGTACCGATAACAACGGCTACCGCGCCACCGATCAAAACCGGACCAAAACGCCGCCATACAGCGCGCACCTGTTCTGAGCGGAGCTCTTCGTTGACTTCGCGGATAAAGCTGTCGTCTGTCATGAATACCCTGTGAAACTTGTCAAGATTATCGAATATGCATCAAGAGCACGGACTATATACACAGCCCGCAACTTAACACACCTATCCGGCTTTTAGTCGGAATCGCCGACAGATGGTAGTCCTGATTGCGAATTCCTGCATAATTCCTTAATTTGCGCTGCTTAGAGCATTTCACAGTCAAGTTGGATCAACTTGACGCCCGTGATAATGCGACCAAATAAAAAATTTAGAGCGAGCGCTATGATCCAATCTGGACGTAAACCGCTCTAGCGCTCAAACCAATGGCACAGTATCAAGAGATCAGAGCATCTTTGTGCATCCATTTGGCCGCAGAGCGCTCTCTGCCTGTGCTTTGCCACATTTCATACCTAATCAATCCGCTTCCGATTTCGCAATGAGCTTTCGTTTTCATGTATCAGTCTCTTCTTTCCGGTTTTGCGGTTTCTCTGTGTCTGGCCACGGCTGCGCAGGCTATGCCCGATATGCCTGCAGCGCCTCAGCAACAGGAAAAACCGGCTGATACCCGCCCGAAACAGGTGGTGATTATTTCCTTTGACGGCGCGCATGATAACAAGCTCTGGCAGCGCAGCCGCGCATTGGGACAGGAAACCGGTGCGCATTTCACCTATTTTCTCTCCTGCGTGTTTTATCTGGAGCGCGCAGACCGCGCGCAATATCAGCCACCGCGTATGAAAGCAGGCCGCTCCAATGTCGGCTTTGCACAGGATAAAGCAGAAATTGCCACCCGTCTCGATCAGGTGTGGAAAGCTAATCTGGAAGGCCATGAAATTGCCAGCCACGGTTGCGGCCATTTTGACGGCAAGAGCTGGACTGCAAAAGAATGGGCGCAGGAAATTCAGGCATTCCGCACTATTGTCGGCAATGCATGGAGCGCCAATAAAATTGACGGCGAACCGGAAGGCTGGAAAGATCTGGTCTATAACAAGATCACCGGCTTTCGTGCGCCCTATCTCTCCGATGACAAGCCGGTGCAGACAGCTTTGCGTGAAAGCGGTTTTGCCTATCAGGCCAGCGGCGTGACCTCAGGGCCCGAATTGCCAAAGAATCTTGCAGGTCTCAAAAGTTTCGGCTTGCCGCTGATACCGGAAGGCCCTGCCCGCAAACCCGTTATTGCCATGGACTATAATCTCTATGTGCGTCATTCGGGCGGCAAAGAAAAACCGGAACAGGCAGCGCAATTTGGGCAGCGCAGCTATGATGCCTTTATGAATGCGTTCAACAAACAATATGACGGCCAGCGTATTCCGCTGCAAATGGGCTTCCACTTTGTGTTGATGAATAACGGCGCTTACTGGAATGCGCTGGAGCGTTTTGCCCGTGATGTGTGCAAGCGTGAGGATGTGCGCTGTGTCAGCTATCAGGATTATCTGGCTGAGCCGGAGCTGCATAAAAGACAAACCGTTCTCTGACAGAACAGAGAACGGCAGTTTGAAGGTTTAAGCAAAAAATTCCGCGTAGATTTCCGGTTTGAAACCGGCCAGCAATTTGCCGTCCTTTTCCAGAACCGGACGTTTAATCATCGACAGATTACCGAGCATCAGCTCAATGGCTTTGGCTTCAGTTAAATCCTGCTTCTGTGCATCATCGAGTTTACGGAATGTCTGACCTGCACGGTTGATTACCACTTCCCAGCCCAGTGTCTGGCACCAGTTTTCCAGCTTGGCACGATCCAGACCAACCTTTTTATAATCATGAAAGTCAAAGGCAATATTCTGTGCGCTCAGCCAGTCCTGTGCCTTGCGCATCGTGTCACAGTTTTTAATTCCGTAAATAGTTACAGTCACGTCCATTCCTCTCTTACAGATAATGCTATTTCAGCGTCTGTGCCGGATGATCGTGATCGTGACCGCACTGGCTGTGATCTTCGAGTATCTGGATCACCCTGCATTCACAAACCCGTCCGTGATCACATTCACTGACCATGCGGCGTAATTCATCGCGCAAGGCTGACAAGCGCTCAATCCGGTCTTCAATCTCATCAAGATGACGTCGCGCAATCGAATCTGCCTCGTGACAGGATGCATTGGGCGTCTCGGTCATTGCCAGCAATTCACGGATATCATTGATTTCAAAGCCGAGATCACGCGCATGGCGGATAAAAGTCAGGCGCTTAATATCCTCCGCGCCATATTCCCGTCGCTGACTCTCAGTGCGTTCAGGCTCGCGGATCAGCCCGATTTGCTCGTAAAAACGGATAGTTGGCACTTTAACACCGCTGCGTGCTGCAACTTTGCCAATCGTATAACCTTTTTTGTCCATTTTTCCGCTTGCTCCTATAGCCACTAGAGCATTTAGGGTCTTTCTCAAAAGATGCAAGAGAAAAGGAAATTGGAGATGTCCGGTCCCGTCCGTCAGGATAAATTCCGCGTCGAAGGCATGGATTGCGCCTCCTGCGCCATGAAAATTGACACCGCTGTGCGCCGCCTTGGCAAACAGATCAGCGATGTCAATGTTTCAGTCACCAAAGGCACCATGACTGTAACTCATAATGGTGTTGAAGCTGATGCCATTACTGGCCAGTTGAAAAAACTCGGCTATAAATCCAGCTATATGGGTGCCAATCAAGGCGCTGCTGTTGCAGAGCCGGAAACCGAAGCACATGCCTGCTGCTCCGGTCATGACCACAAGCATAGCCATGATGATCATGATCACGCAGGTCACGACCACAGCAGCCACGATCATGCCTCGCATGATCATAAAACCCATAATCACAGCCATGCACACGAGCAGAAACAAGTGCAGGCCAAAGAAACCTCACCGCTGCATATGCATGACCATGGCACGGATGAAGACAGCAAGCCGTGGTGGCAGCAGGGCAAAGCCAAACTGACCATTGCTGCGGGTACGGCACTTGTTGCGGCCTATCTTCTCGGCCATTTTGTACCGCAATATGAAATCTATATTTTCTCCGCTGCAATGCTGGTGGGGCTGGTGCCGATTGCCCGCCGCGCTCTGGCCGGTGCCCGTTTCGGCACACCGTTTTCCATTGAAACACTGATGACCGTTGCCGCTGTCGGCGCGCTGTTTATCGGTGCTGTGGAAGAAGCCGCGATGGTTGTCTTCCTGTTCCTGATCGGTGAACTTCTGGAAGGTGTGGCTGCACGGCGTGCCCGCAACTCCATTCGCGGTCTTGCCGATCTGGTGCCAAAAACCGCGCGTGTGGAAAAAGACGGTCAGATCATTGAGCAGGATGCATCCACTCTCGCGCTTGGTGCGGTTATTCTGGTGCGTCCGGGTGACCGTATTGCCGCCGATGGTGAAATTATCAGCGGAAACAGCGCCGTCAATGAAGCCCCTGTGACCGGTGAAAGCACGCCTAAGAATAAAGAAGTCGGCGACAAGGTTTTCGCAGGCACCATCAATTCCGATGCTGTCTTGCGGGTTAAAGTCACTGCCACGGCGCAGAACAACACCATTGCCCGCATCATTGCACAGGTTGAGGAAGCACAGGAATCCAAAGCACCGACCGAGCGTTTTATCGACCGTTTCTCGGTCTGGTACACACCTGCGGTGATGATCCTTGCTGCTCTGGTGGCGATTATACCGCCGCTTGTTGCCGGTGGTGACTGGAATGAATGGATCTATAAAGGTCTGGCCATTCTGCTGATCGGCTGTCCTTGTGCGCTGGTTATTTCCACGCCTGCCGCGATTGCTGCCGGTCTTTCTTCCGGTGCCCGCCGTGGCCTGCTGATGAAGGGTGGTGCAGTTCTGGAAAGCGCCGGTCGTGTAACCGCAGCCGCCTTTGACAAGACCGGCACGCTGACAGAAGGCAAACCGGTTGTCACAGACATCATCGCCTTTGGCAGCTCGGAAGAAGAAGTGCTGCGCTATGCGGCGGCTGTGGAACAGGGCTCAAGCCATCCGCTTGCTGTTGCCATTCTCAAGGCTGCGGAAGATCGCAAACTGACTCTGCCGCAGGTACATGACGGCGCAGCGCTCGGTGGCAAAGGTGTATCCGGTACGGTTGACGGCAAAGCCATTCTACTGGCTTCTCCGAAAGCTATCGCCGCCAAGACCAGCATTTCCGATGCGGATCAGAAGCGCATCGCTGATATGAATGATCAGGGCAAGACCGTCTCGCTGCTAATGATCGGCGACCAGCTTGCCGGTGGTATCGCCATGCGGGATGAGCCGCGTGAAGATGCGCGTCAGGGTATCAAAGCGCTGCAGGCTCAGGGTATCCGCACCATCATGCTGACCGGTGACAACCGCCGTACGGCAGAAGCGATCGGCCGTGATCTCGGCATGGAAGTCCATGCGGAAATGATGCCGGCAGACAAGCGCCGCGTGGTCGGTGAACTGAAAGCCGATAAGCAGGTGGTTGCGAAAATCGGTGACGGTATCAATGATGCTCCGGCACTGGCCGCAGCCGATCTCGGTATTGCTATGGGCGGCGGCACTGATGTTGCACTGGAAACTGCCGATGCCGCGATCATGCATGGCCGCGTGACTGACGTTGCCAATATGATCGACCTGTCAAAAACAACCATGGCGAATATCAAGCAGAATATTACGCTCGCCATTGGATTGAAGGTGGTGTTCCTGATTACCACCATTCTCGGCATTACCGGCCTTTGGCCAGCCATTCTGGCCGATACCGGTGCCACGGTTCTGGTGACAGCCAATGCCATGCGCTTGCTGCGCTGGAAACCATAATCTCCACGATATAAAACAGGGCACCATCCGGTGCCCTTTTTATTTATGTCAGACTGTAATCCGTTTCTTCACGGGCGATTTTTGCATATTCATTGCCGAGGAAATCCAGCAGCGAGCGAACAGAAGGCAGCAAGCCGCGCCGCGACGGAAACGCCGCATGGAGTATGCCGGTACGCGGTGCCCATTCCGGCAGCACATCGACCAGACGCCCCTCACGCAGATCATCGCGGATGACCATTGTCGGCAACTGACAGACCCCGACGCCATGTATTGCGGCCATACGCAGAGCCACCATATCCTCCGTTATCAGACGCGGTTTATGATGCACTCTGGCGGTTGCACCATCCGCTTTTTCCAGACACCATTCATGATCCACCCGCAGCGGGTCCCATGCCATGCTTGGTAAAGAAGCCAGATCAGCCGGCACCAATGGCCGGTTGATTTCAGCAATCACCGACGGGCTGGCGACAAGGCGTTGCGGGCTTTCTGCCAGTTTACGAATAACCAGATCGCTGTCATCAAGCGGCGGAAAACGCACGCGGATTGCCAGATCAAAACCTTCCCGCAGCACATCAACGCGGCGGTTGGTGCTTTCCAGCAGCACATCAACTTTCGGATTTTCCTGCATGAAACGGGCAATCATGTCGCCGATCTGGAAGTAAATCATCGAGGACGGACAGCTGACCCGCACGATACCCTGCGGTTCCGAGCGCATCCGGTCAATCACCTCCTGCGCAGCCTCTGCCTCAACCAGCATTGCCACACAATGGCGGTAATATTCATGCCCGACTTCCGTCACCGCGAAATGACGGGTTGTGCGCTGGATCAACCGCACACCGAGACTATCTTCCAGCAAACCGATGCGGCGGCTCAGACGGGAGCGCGGCATATTCAGCTTTCGCGCCGCAGCAGCAAAACCACCCTGCTCCACCACAACCACGAAAAATCTCAGATCATTCAGATCCTGCATGGAAACTCCCTGTCATGTCGTCTGTTTCCATGAATATAACCGTATTATTTTAAATCGCTACGGTATTGTCTCATATTTCAGACATTGTAGTGCGTTTTTACGGACTACCGCTAGTTTTGTCCTGCTCATATCTTCCTGTCATTCAGCACAATACAGGAGACAGATAATGAGAAAGGTATTAGGTGTTTACAGCAGCCCCCGCCCGCATTGGGTAGGCGATGGCTTTCCGGTCCGCTCAGTCTTCTCCTATGCCAGCCATGGCGATCATGTCAGCCCGTTTCTTCTGCTTGACTATGCAGGTCCGGCAGAATTCAGCCCTGCCGGTCATGCCTCCGGTGACCGGCGGGGCATAGGCATTCATCCGCATCGCGGCTTTGAGACAGTTACCCTTGTCTATCAGGGCGAGCTCGAGCATCGGGACTCAACCGGCAAGGGCGGTACGATCGGTGCCGGTGATGTGCAATGGATGACGGCAGCCAAAGGCATCCTGCATGAAGAACTGCATTCGCGCGCCTTTACTGAACAGGGTGGCACGCTGCAAATGGTTCAGCTCTGGGTCAATCTGCCTGCGAAAGATAAAAATGCAGAACCCGGCTATCAGAACTTACGGAGTGCAGAGATACCAGTTGTTGACCTGCCGGATAAGGCAGGCAGCCTGCGCGTTATTGCCGGTGCTTATAACAAGGTCAAAGGCCCTGCCCGTACCTTCACTCCCGTCAACTTATGGGATGTCAGCCTGCGGCAGAACACGACTGCAACCCTGACTATTCCCGACGGGCATACGGCAATGCTGGTCGTGCTCAGCGGCTCAGTGACAATCAATAATGACAAGCAGGCCGGTGAAGCTCAGCTGGTTTTGCTGGATCGCCACGGCATGGATGTCTGGATAGAAGCGCACAATAATGCCTCTTTTCTGGTTCTCAGCGGGGAACCAATTGACGAGCCTGTCGTTATTCATGGGCCATTTGCAATGAACAGCACGGAAGAAATCAGCTCCGCCCTCCGCGACTTTCAGAATGGCCAATTCGGACACATACCCCTTTCATGACCGGTTTATCCGGCCATGCGCTGCCGGTCTCACCTTGCCCCCCAGTTTCGTGAGACCGGCAGATGATGAAATGATTCAGCCTGACATTTAATCCAAGGGAGACGTCGAAATGAATATTCCATCAACCATTGCCAATTTTAACGGTCAGCGGCCGGTTATCGACCCGGAAGATTCTGTCATGTTGCTGATTGACCACCAGAGCGGGCTTTTTCAGACCGTCGGCGATATGCCCATGACAGAATTGCGCGCCCATGCAACCGCATTGGCCAAGATCGCCACACTGGCTAAAATTCCTGTTATCACCACTGCATCAGTGCCGCAGGGGCCGAACGGCCCGCTGATACCGGAAATTCATGAGAATGCCCCTCACGCCAAATATGTTGCCCGCAAAGGCGAAATTAATGCATGGGATAATCCGGATTTCGTTGCCGCCGTCAAAGCAACCGGCCGCAAGACCCTGATTATTGCCGGTACAATTACCAGTGTCTGCATGGCCTTTCCGTCGATTTCAGCGGTCTATGACGGATATAAGGTTTTTGCCGTTGTTGATGCTTCCGGCACCTATTCCAAAATGGCTCAGGAAATTACGCTGGCGCGGGTGACGCAGGCCGGTGTTATTCCGATGGATACCGCAGCGGTAGCCTCTGAAATTCAGCGCAGCTGGAACCGTGATGATGCGGCGGAATGGGCCAAAGTCTATACCCTTATTTTCCCGCCTTACCAGCTTCTGATTGAAAGCTATATGAAGGCGCAGGAAGTCGAGAAAAATCACGAAACACTGGATTCAATGCGGAAATAATTTCCGGTCACAGAAATGAAAATGGCTGCGGAACTTATCTGTTCCGCAGCCATTTTTTATCAGACATAGACCACATTGCTGAGGCTGTCGCGGCGCATCCAGCGCTGCGTCATCAGCACAGCGACAATTGCAAGTCCCGTTGCCAGACCGATCCACACGCCGATCCCTTCAAAGTTGAAGGTAAAGGCCAGCAGCGCGCCAAGCGGTAAGCCGACACCCCAATAGCCGAGCAGCGCCAGAAACATCGGAATGCGTGTATCCCGCAAGCCGCGCAACATACCCGCTGCCACCGCCTGCGCCCCGTCAACAATCTGGAACAGTGCTGCAAAAGCCAGAAATGATATGCAAAGCCGGATCACTTCCGCATTGGCCGGATCACGAATATCCAGAAATGCACTGATAAAGACCTTCGGCATCAGGATCATCAGCAGACCCATCACGCCCATGAAGCCGACCCCCAAAGCATAGGCACTCCAGCCCGCATAGGCCACGGCCTCACGGTTACCCGCGCCATAGGCACGACCAACACGCACCGTCGCCACCTGCCCGAAGCCGAGCGGCACCATGAAACTCAGGGAAGCAATCTGCATCGCTACCGCATGAGCGGCCAGTGACGTCGGGCTGATTTTACCCATCATCAGCACAGCCGCATAGAAGATCGTGGTTTCAAAGGCAAAGGTCAGCGCCATTGGCAAACCGATGCGCCACAATTCAAGAAAACGCGGCCAGTCAGGGCGCCAGAAGCGGCCGAACAAACGGTAGCGACGGAATTTCTTATGAGTGCAGACAACGACAACCAGACCAAAGAACATCATCCAGCTGGAAGCTGTGGTCGCAATACCGGCACCGCGCAGCCCCATTTCCGGCATACCGAATTTACCGAAAATCAGGCTATAGGCAGCAATCGCATTGAACACGATAGCAAAAGCCGCAATCAGCAATGTCCAGAGCGGACGCTCCATCGCCGCCAGAAATGAACGCAGACCGATATAGCCGAGATATGGCAGCATCGCCCATTGCAGCGTATGCATCATCTGCACGGAATGCGCGGCAATATCCGGCCGTTGCCCCATGAACAGGAATACGGATTCCGCATTCCACAGCAGCACCCAGAACGGAATGCAGATGATAATCGCTGTCCAGAATCCCTGACGCACAGTGCGGCGCACATCGCGCACGGAATGGCGGTTGCGGCCAAGCGCCATCGCCATCATCGGCAGCGTGGCGGAAACCAGCCCCATGCAGAAGATCATCATCGAATGATAAAAGCTGGTGGTCAGCACGGCGGCAGCCAGCGTATCGGCGCCGAGACGCCCGATCAGAATGACATCCGTTGCTGTCAGCGCTGCCTGCGAAAGATTCGTAAAAATCAGCGGCCAGCCAAGTTTAAAGGACGAAATGACCTCCCGCCCCCAGCGATTACCTGTATTTGTCTGCGTAATTGCAGTCATGTTCAGCCGCCTCCCGACAGCTTTTTCCGGCACAGGCCGGGTTTTCAAAGCATTTTCCGGCCTGACTGCCTCAGGAAAATACACTCATTTTGTTATGGTATATTCGCAAGCAATTTCCGGACAAAGAAACCGGCGCTTAACATTGAGAACCATGCTGTATCATGCCGGTTCATGAAGATCGAGAGCGATCTGAAAGAACAATCAAATGTGTTGAGCCGCAGAGCTTTCCAGCGCTGCGGCTCAACATAGTAACAATCAGGATTACTATGCTTTAATGCACATAGGCAAAGCGGATCACAAACAGTGCCGCAACAATCCATGTTGCCGGATGAATAACCCGCCATTTACCCGAACCGGCCTTGAGCACAACATAGCTGATGAAGCCGAAGGCCAGACCATTGGCAATCGAATAGGTGAACGGAATTCCCAGAGCTGTCAGAGCGGCTGGTGCAGCTTCCGTTACATCGTCCCATTCGATTTCAGACATTTCACGCATCATCAGACAGGCGACATAGATCAGCGCCGGCGCTGTTGCATAGGCAGGAACGGATCCGGCCAGAGGTGAAATGAACAAGGCAGCAAGGAACAGAAGAGCGATAACCAGTGCTGTCAGGCCTGTGCGACCACCGGCCTGAACGCCGGAAGCGCTTTCAACATAAGCGGTTGTCGAGCTGGTACCGATCAGTGAGCCGCCGATGATGGCAGTGCTGTCTGCAAACAAAGCGCGGTTCAGGCGGTTCGGCTTGCCTTCAGGAATGAGGCCTGCACGCTTGCTCACGCCGATCAGCGTACCGGTAGCGTCGAAAACTTCAACCAGCACGAAGACAAGAATAACCTGCAGGAAGCCCACATGCAGAGCGCCCATAATATCGAGCTGCATGAATGTCGGCATCAGGCTTGGCGGTGCGGAAAACACACCCTGAAACTGGCTGACGCCGAGCATGATCGACAGAACAGTTACTACAAGAATACCAATCAGAATTGCGCCGCGCACTTTCAGCGCATCCAGAACGGCCATCACGAAGAAGCCGAAGATCGCCAGCAACGGACCGGTTTTGGTCAGGTCGCCAAGGGTGATGAAAGTTGCTTCGCTGCCGACAATAATGCCGGAGCTTTTCATACCGACCAGCGCAAGGAACATGCCGATACCGACAGCAATCGCACTGCGCAGGGATTTCGGAATACCGTCAACCAGCCAGCTACGGATGCCGGAAATGGTGAGGATGAAGAAAATCACACCGGAGATAAAGACAGCGCCCAGAGCCTGCTGCCATGTGAAGCCCATAATACCGACAACGGTGAAAGCGAAAAACGCATTCAGACCCATGCCCGGTGCCATACCGATCGGCCAGTTGGCAACAAATGCCATCACAATAGAGCCAAGCGCTGCGGCAAGACAGGTCGCGACAAAGATCGCATTACGATCCATGCCGGTCGAGGACAGAATGTCCGGATTAACAAAAATGATATAGGACATTGTCAGGAACGTTGTCAGACCGGCGAGCACTTCTGTGCGCACATTGGTCTTATGTTCCTGTAATTTGAAAAGCTTTTCCAGCATGGTAGCTCCCTGTCAGTCTTTGGTAAGAAAGCATTCTGACGTCTTGCAGATGAATGGCCTCCTCGCAAAATCCTGATAGCAAAACCTGCTGCAGTCCACGGGAGACGACCTGTTTTATAGCGCCTGATCCGGCGGGATAAAACAATGCCACATTTTCGCCATTATCATGAATGGCCGGTCGCGTAAATGCACAGCACCCTCCGGCACTCCGCAGTGCAGGCTTTATGCACCGGAATCTCGCAGGTAAAAAAGGCTGACAATCGTGATGACAGGCTGATTCAAAGCCGGAATGTGTCGCGCGTGAACACTGCGACACACTCCGTTTTAATAGGCCGCATCATAGCGGCGATCAGGCAAGATCAATATAGCAGCAGCTTTAGCCGAGCGCTTTTGCAGCCTCATCAATCAGATTTGCAACCTCTGCCGCGCGGGAAGCCAGTGAAGCATGGCTTGCATCCAGCTCAATCAGTTTACGCGGCTTCATCCGTTCAGCCATATGTTTCTGATTGGCCGGATGGATCATGTGATCCTGCGTTGAAAGCTGATACCAGACCGGCTTATGTTTCCATGCAGGGTCGGTCACATTATCACCGAAAGTCGTGGCAATCGGCGCCTTCTGCGCTACAGCCATTACCAGCGCTTCATCTGCGCTCATATCCTGACAGAAGCTTTCATGGTATTTGTCATAATTAATCCAGAGATAGCCGTCACTGTCCGGAGCCAGATTGGCAATGGCTGCAGGCGGATTTGCCTGACTGATACCACCGGGGCTTTCCCCTGCATCCGGTGCGAAGGCCGCAATATAGACCAGTCCGGCAACATTAGGCAGATTGCCCATCTCGGTAATAACCGCTCCGCCATAGGAATGGCCGACCAGCAAAACTTTGCCTTCCTGCTGTTTAACCATTTTGCGGGTGCGTTCCGCATCATCCGCCAGAGATGTCAGCGGCATTTCCACGGCACGGATTTTGCCATATCCTTTACGGGACAATTCGAGAATAACTTTGCTCCAATGGGCGGCACCGCCCCAAAACCCGTGCACCAATACAATTGTCAGCTGACTACCCATAGCTATCTCCTTTTGCAGTGATAATCCTGAAAGATGTGCTGTCTTTTGATGCGTTACAGAATAAGGAATATTATTATTTTAGAATGATACGATATTGCTGTAACGACAGTGCCTCGTAATTAGAGCGCCTGTTTTATCCGGCAACGGGACATTCAATATTTTTCGTAGCAGCACGCCGCATATTGCTACACGGCGTGCTGTCTTTAATAACAATCAGAACAGGTTGTAACGCTGTGCGAGCGGCACGACAGAAACCGGCTCCGCCCCTACCTCTGCGCCGTCAACACTGACTTTATAGGTCTTCGGATCAACGGTGATTTTCGGCAATGCATCATTGAGCTTCATGTCAGCCTTGGTCAGACCACGGCATTTGACAACCGGCTCGATGCGTTTGTTCAGGCCGAGATTCAGCACATTACCATCATTGACCGATGCCTGACTGACGAACAGAATTGATGTTTTGCCGATACCGGAAGACAAAGCACCAAACATCGGACGCATAATCACCGGCTGCGGTGTCGGAATTGATGCATTGGCATCGCCGATCTGCGCATAGGCAATGAAACCGCTTTTCATCACCAGTTCAGGACGCTGGCCGAAGAATGCCGGTTTCCACAATACCAGATCCGCGACTTTGCCTGTCTCAACTGACCCGATGAGATGGCTGATACCATGGGCAATTGCCGGATTGATGGTATATTTGGCGATATAGCGTTTGATACGGAAATTATCATTGCCTGCACCATCCTGCGGCAGGTTTCCACGCTGCGCTTTCATCTGATCGGCAACCTGCCATGTCCGCATGATCACTTCACCGCCACGCCCCATCGCCTGACTGTCAGATGTCATCATGGAAATCGCGCCGATATCATGCAGCACGCCTTCGGCAGCAATCGTATTGGCACGGATACGGCTGGCTGCAAAAGCCACATCTTCCGGAATATTCTTATCCAGATGATGGCAGACCATCAGCATATCGAGATGCTCTTCCACCGTATTGACAGTGTATGGCAGTGTCGGCGTGGTGGAGCTGGTCAGCACATTGGCTTCCGCACAGATGCGCATCAGATCCGGCGCATGACCACCACCTGCACCTTCCGCATGATAGGCATGGATAGAGCGACCACCAAAAGCCTTGATGGAATCTTCCACCGTGCAGCTTTCATTGACGGAATCCATATGAATGGTGACCTGAATGTCATATTCGTCAGCCATATCCATACAGGTTGCGATAGCTGCCGGTGTTGTGCCCCAGTCCTCATGCAGCTTCAGACCAGCAGCACCGGCCAAAACCTGCTCGCGCATACCTTCAGGTCGGGATGAACTGCCGCGACCGGTAAAGATCACATTGAGCGGCAGATCATCGGTCGCCTGCATCATATGATGCAGATAATTCGGGTTCGGTGTGCAGGTGGTCGCCATCGAACCTGTGGCAGGGCCAGTACCGCCGCCGAGTACAGTAGTCAGTCCGCTGGCAATCGAAGTAATTGGCTGTGACGGCGTGATATAATGGAAGTGCGTATCAATACCACCGGCTGTGACGATACAGCCCTCGCCTGAGATCACCTCTGTATTCACCCCGATCACCAGATCCGGATGCACACCGGCCATGATGTCGGGATTACCGGCTTTGCCGATACCGGCAATCTTGCCATTCTTGATGCCGATATCTGCTTTGACGATGCCGGTATAATCAATGATCAGCGCATTGGTGATGATACAATCCAGTGCCTTATCACTGCTGACACCCGTTGCCTGCCCCATACCATCGCGGATGACCTTGCCGGAACCGAAGATGCACTCGTCACCATAGACAGTGTAATCATGCTCGACTTCCGCATAGAGATTAGTATCACCCAAACGAACTTTGTCACCCTTGGTCGGGCCGAAAAACTTGGCGTAATCTGCACGGGTTATTTTATAGACCATGTTTTATCCTTATCGGCAGAGCGCGGCGTGATGCATATATCCGGCACTCTGCAAGCTTAAATTGTTGTGTAAAATCTGTGATAAAAGCGCTCATTCAGCGCTGCGGCTGTCGGCAAAAGCCCGCTCATTCACGCGGGAAAGCGTGCGCACTTTATTGTCCGCATCCACCGCGCCATCGACCAGATTATTGCCGCCGCGGATGATCTGATTGCCGGAGATTGCCACCAGTGTGACCTCTTTGGTTTCACCCGGTTCAAAGCGCACAGCCAGACCCGCCGGAATATCCAGACGCTTGCCATAGGCTGCTTCACGATCGAATTTCAGACGCGGATTGGTTTCAACAAAATTGAAATGGCTGCCGATCTGTACCGGACGACTGTCGGTATTGGTGACGCTGATCGTGACAGTTTCACGCCCTTCATTGAGCGCAATATCGCCCTCTGCACAGATGACCTGACCGGCAATACCGATCTCTTCATCATCCTGCATTTTCTCCGGAACCGGCAGAAAGCTGCCATAGAGCGCCAGTTTCATATCGCCCTTGTCGGCACTGACCGGCGTGCGCACGGCAACCAGTTTGGTGCCGTCTTTAAATGTGCCTTCAATCTGCACATCTTCAATCATCTCGGCCACGCCGGACATGACTTCACGCTTGCCGAGAATGGTGCTGCCGAGGCGCATCAGTTCAGCAACTGAGTGCTGACCGTCGCGGATCAGCTCCAGCATCACCAGCGAGATCAGGGCAATGGCTTCCGGATAATTGAGACGCAGCCCGCGTGCGAGACGACGCTGCGCCAATTGGCCGGTGGTTACAAGCATCAGCTTGTCGGTTTCATGAGGTGTAAGATGCAATGGTGTCTCCTTTATTTTCGGGGAAACACAGGCGCAGCAAATCGCAAGGCGTGCCAAATCCTCGGCAAGCCGCTATGAATTTCAAGGAGCCTGTGTGAAGAATGGATGTGCTGCGAGAAAATACAGCTGATGCGCTTTGCACTGACCAATATCAATGACATCACAACGCGTCCTGCAGAACAGGAAGAGTTGCAGATTACACGGCATCACCACCGCCTATATTCAGACGGTGATTATAATCATAGCGATGATTAATGGGCGCAATACGCCCGTAAGCAGCATCGGCTATGCCGGTAAATTTCGGATGATACGGATTAGTAATACAGAAGGGGCATCAGCACTTCGCAGCGGCTGAAACTAGCCGACATTAAGTCCTGAGAAATGTTCCATCATGTGATTAACGACAAAAAAAGTCAGCAATCTCGGCCCTGTCATTTCAGTTCTGTATGAAGAAAAAACTGCGATGCGGATTGGTCAATCTGAGTCATCGCAAGCCCGATAAAGACAGCAGTATAAACCGAAGTCAAGGGGACATTGCTGCGCTCTGCACGGTTAAAAAACATAGCTGAACACAATGACAAATGTTGTTTTATTAAACCTAAAAATGAAATTTTACACTGAATCCTAAGTCTTTCCCTGTATGGGAGGAAAGGCAGATAAATACGAAAGCCTTTGCAGTGATTTGGCATCGTCAGTTTAAGCTCGGAAAAAGCAATTATACAGCACGGCATATTATTGTCGTTTTGCTGGCTTTTTTCACGCCTATACTTCTGGGACTGCCGATTTTATATTGGCAATCCGGCAATACTTTACAGGAAAGAGCCCAGTCAGCCAGCCGTGCCGTTATTGAACATGTTGATGATATTCTCGACAATGCAAGAAAAGTAACTGAAGACGCTGCCCCTCTGATTGAAAAACCCTGTTCCGAAATTGTCGAAACACTGCGTATCAAAGCCACCACGGCATCTTTTGTCAGATCGCTGGCAGTCATCAAAAATGATACAATAACCTGCAGCACCATTTACGGTGACACGCGTCTGCCCGTCACAAGTGCCCATTTTTATGATGATCGTCTGGCCTTAATCGCCGGAAACAGAGTTTCTCCTGACCGTGCAATTTTGCTCTACCGATGGAAAAACGGCACGTCATCTATTCTGGCCGGTATTGACGGCCTGCATATTATTCAGCTGCTCAACAGCCATGAGATGACACCGGCAACAACGCTGATTATCGGTTCTTACCGGCTTGAGCAGGACGGCAAAGTCCGCAACATATCTGCCGGAACCAGCAACAGCATTCTGATCCGCGACCGCTCCGATAAATATCCGTTTTCGGTTGAGACCGGTTTTCACAGCGGCGCATTACGGGACTATATTTTATCCCGCCATCTGCCGCTCATCATCCTGCTCGTCATTCTTGGCGGGCTGAGTGCATTTGCAACAAACCGGATGACGGTCAATGCCCGCAACATGACTGCTGAGGCCAAGCGCGCCATCCGCAACCATGAATTTATCCCTTATTATCAGGCAATTGTGCGGAGCGACACCCATGAATGGGTTGGTGCGGAAGTGCTGACCCGCTGGGATCATCCGCTTGAAGGCATAATCCTGCCAAACAGTTTTATTCCTTTTATGGAGCGTTCCGGACTGATTATTCCGATGACGGCAGCCCTGATCCGGCGTGTTGCGGAGGAATTTAGACTGCTGGAGAAACAGCTTCCTGACGGTTTCCATATCAGTATCAATGTTTCTGCCGTTTATCTGGCCGATCCTGAATTAATCAAAAGCTGTCACTATTTCCTGAGCCAGTTTTCGCAAAACAAGATACGGCTGATGCTGGAACTGACCGAACGCGAAGCAATAGAGCCAACGCCGGAACTGTTACAGCAAATCCATACACTGCGTCAGGCCGGTATTCTGATCGCACTGGACGATTTTGGTGTCGGCCATTCCAATCTCAATTATCTGAAAGAGTTTCAGGCGGATCTGCTCAAGATTGACCGTAGCTTTATTACCGGCATTGGCAGCAATGACTTCTCCCGCCATGTTTTGCAGAGCATTATTGATCTGTCGCAGCAACTGGGGCTTCGGATCATTGCAGAAGGTATCGAGACACGCCAGCAGGCCGATTATCTTCAAGAGAGAGGCGTCCAGTATCTTCAGGGCTTTTATTTCTCCAAGCCGCAGCCGATCACTGTTTTCCAGTCCCATATGTGCCAGCATTTATCGGGACAGAAACCGAAACGTGGCAAGTAACCGCTCTGCTTTCCCCTGCCCTGCGCAGAATTGAGCGTTGCCAAAAAGATACCATCCCTCTGACATTCGCCCAATCTTTGTAAAAATAATTGATCACTTGGTAAACTCTTTGTAGACGCTTAAGAAAACCTTAAGTATCGCGAGGGAGCAAGCTGTCTTCCTTGCTAAAAACTGGAGCCGGTTTGTCCGTGTCATTATCCCCGCTGAAATTATCCCTGTTATTCGCCTGCGCTGCTGCTCTTTCTGCCTGTACCACTGTCCAGAATCCGCCACCTGTGCTCAATGCCAGCGTAACCCAGCCGCAGCCGGTGAAACCGGAACCGGTATCCGAGACGGAAGCACCGGCAGCGACACCGGAAACTGACAGCGACGCGTATATGTATCGCGCAATGACGGATCAGAATTACCAGATCCCTGCGATTGATCTGGCCAAGCTGAAACCGGAACACCGCCGGACTGTTGTCGATTACAAGACCACAGAAAAACCGGGCACCATTATTGTCGACCAGCCTGCACGCTATCTCTATTTTGTGCTGCCGGAAGGCAAGGCTGTCCGCTATGCCGTGGGTGTCGGCCCCGCAGCACGCGGCTTTAACGGCGGCGATGCAATTATCGCGCATAAGGCCGCATGGCCGCGCTGGACGCCGACCCAGAACATGATCAAGCGCAATCCGAACCAGTATCTGCGCTACAAAGACGGCGTTGACGGCGGCCCGGGAAATCCGATGGGCGCACGCGCACTCTATATGCATAAAGACGGCATCGACACTTATTACCGCGTCCACGGCACGAATAAACCTTCATCGATCGGCAAAGGCGTTTCCGCAGGCTGTATCCGTCTTATCAATCAGGACATTATCGACCTGCATTCCCGCGTAAAGCCTGGTGCACGCATTGTCGTGAAATAAAAAACCAATCTACCCTGCCCCGTGATCTCTGCATTTCGGGGCAGTGTTCAAACCCGAGACATAAAAACACCGCCGCAGTTTTCACAACTGCGGCGGTGTTTTTATTATCCGTTTCACTTATGAAAAGAGGATAGAAATATTTTCTCAATCAGCCGATCAGCTTTTCATAGACTTTGCCATGTTCAAGCACTTTGCCTGTTTCATCCATAACACGCATGGCATCAGCGGAAATCTCATCGATAACCACGACTTCACCGTCGATCAGGCCGATTTCAATCTTCATATCAATCAGCGTCAGACCCAAACCACGCAAGTCAGCTTCTATAATACGGCACACATTACGGGTAATGTCCTTAGCCTTTGCAAGATGTTCAGGGCTTAAAAGGCCGAGCGCAACGATGGTGTCATCATTGATAAGCGGATCGCCGCGTTCATCGTCTTTCACAGTAATTTCAACGAGATAGTCAAATTTCTGTTCGGTGTTACGAATATATTGCTGATAACGGCGAATGAAACTGCCCCAAGGACGGGTGCGGCAAACAAATTCAAAGCCGCCGGTGCCGTTAATATCCTTGCCCAAAGGCTCGGCACGGCGAACTTCCATCGTGCCCTTTTCAAGATCAAGATTGACCAAATGGGTAGGCACGCCAGCAGCATGCAGTCGCTTGAAGAAATAATCCGTCATGCCAAGAGATTTGCGCCCCTTGCCTTCAACCTGACCAATAACGGTATTTGCACCCGGATCAATCACACCATCCGAGCCGGTTACATCATCCTTGAACACCAGAAGAATGTTGCCGTTCTCCAAGGCGTAGAGGTCTTTGGTCTTGCCGGAGTAAATCTTTTCGCTGCTGTTCATTCGTTTGCCCGCTCAGGTTTATGCGCTGATCATACCCAAAGCGGTTTACGTTCATGTTGGATCGCAATGCTCGCTCTGGATTCTTTAGTTTGTCGCATTATCCCTACGTCAAATTGGATCAACTTGACTGTGAAATGCTCCAGAAAAAAACAATGCGCCGATTGGCGCATTGTTCTTCAACTTATTCCCACTCTATTGTAAACAAGACATTTTTATCTTTTATATTCAATGGCTTATTTTCCTGCTAATTGGTAATACCATGAAAAATACCATGCTCAGAAAAGGCTTAACAATATTTTGAAAAATTGCCTACTGAGCGCTGCCGCACAGCTCCATAGGCCGCTTTCCTGGCTTTGCTTCCAGATGTATGCTATTCTGCTCCTGCAGCTAATGGATCACCGCAAACAGGTTACTCGCCTGGGGATTCCCTTTCGACCCGAGCATCCGTATGAGACTCATGCTCGATTATTATTATTATAGAAGCCCCCATGAATAAATCGCTCATCATTTTCGGCATCGTCAACATAACCTCGGACAGTTTCTCCGATGGAGGCCGGTATCTGGCGCCAGACGCAGCCATTGCGCAGGCGCGTAAGCTGATGGCCGAGGGGGCAGATGTGATCGACCTCGGTCCGGCATCCAGCAATCCCGACGCCGCGCCTGTTTCGTCCGACACAGAAATCGCGCGTATCGCGCCGGTGCTGGACGCGCTCAAGGCAGATGGCATTCCCGTCTCGCTCGACAGTTATCAACCCGCGACGCAAGCCTATGCCTTGTCGCGTGGTGTGGCCTATCTCAATGATATTCGCGGTTTTCCAGACGCTGCGTTCTATCCGCAATTGGCGAAATCATCTGCCAAACTCGTCGTTATGCATTCGGTGCAAGACGGGCAGGCAGATCGGCGCGAGGCACCCGCTGGCGACATCATGGATCACATTGCGGCGTTCTTTGACGCGCGCATCGCGGCGCTGACGGGTGCCGGTATCAAACGCAACCGCCTTGTCCTTGATCCCGGCATGGGGTTTTTTCTGGGGGCTGCTCCCGAAACCTCGCTCTCGGTGCTGGCGCGGTTCGATGAATTGCGGCTGCGCTTCGATTTGCCGGTGCTTCTGTCTGTTTCGCGCAAATCCTTTCTGCGCGCGCTCACAGGCCGTGGTCCGGGGGATGTCGGGGCCGCGACACTCGCTGCAGAGCTTGCCGCCGCCGCAGGTGGAGCTGACTTCATCCGCACACACGAGCCGCGCCCCTTGCGCGACGGGCTGGCGGTATTGGCGGCGCTGAAAGAAACCGCAAGAATTCGTTAACTGCACATTCGGGATATTTCTCTATATTCGCGGTTCAGCAGGCATGTCCCCTTTGAGGGCGACCCGACGACAGGATAATCGACCTTATGGTGCGCAAATATTTCGGCACAGACGGTATTCGTGGCAAAGCCAACGAAGGCGCGATGACGGCGGAAACCGCCTTGCGCGTCGGCATGGCGGCTGGCCGTGTCTTTCGTCGCGGTGACCACCGCCATCGTGTCGTGATCGGCAAGGATACGCGCCTGTCGGGCTATATGCTTGAACCCGCGCTCACAGCCGGTTTCACCTCGATGGGCATGGACGTATTCCTTTTTGGCCCGCTGCCGACAACGTATAGGAAGAATAAACGCCCTTTTCACCCAAGTCCAACAGCTTTGGACCGCAGTTGACTCTTTCGACACCCCTGCGATGCAACCCAATCCGGCTGACGGGGAGCCAGCAACGCTGAAAATTTACCCTCCTCTTTCCCACTAGCGGCTCCTTTTCCGACAACCAGCACGGCGGATCCCTGCCGCGGCGCTGTGAACGCAGCATTTTGATTGGTATCGTTGGCCTTCAGGCTCGTCAGTCAAACAGACCCAGGAGCAGCTCAGCCGGTGGCGCCCGGCTTTCGGGTAACGCCCTGGTCCCGCTGGTTTCGGCTTTGTGCTTCAGGTGATCAAGGATCTGCTTGATCACTATAGGGTCTTCAATGCAGGCGATGACTTTCATGGCGCCGCCGCAGCCGCTGCAGGTCTCGATGTCGATATTGAAAACACGCTTGAGCCGTTGCGCCCATGTCATCGACGCTCGCCGTTGTGCTGGTGTTGCCGGTTCATCAGCCACCCTGACCTTGTTGCCCCTGCCCCGTTTTGCCGGCGTGACCAACGCCCGGTGCCGACTGTTGGGTGCGAACACCCCGTGGAAGCGGGTTAGGTTGACTCTGGGCTTCGGTACCAGGGCGGCCAGCCTTGCAATGAAATCCAATGGTTCGAAAATGACGTGCGTGGTGCCGTCCCGGTACGGCGTCTTGAGCTGGTAGCGCACGTTGCCGCCTCGTGTTAACGACAGCCGCTTCTCGGATACCGCCGGGCGGCTGATGTACCGGCACAGCCGTTCGAGCTTCTTGCGTTCATCGGCCCTGGCCGCCACGCCGGCGTGCAGGCTGGACCCGGCTACCTTGCCAATCCCGTCACCGAACGGATCACCACTGGTCGGCAGAGTTTGCAAAGTGAACACCTTTCGCCCCGCCTGTGAACCGACAGCGATACGGTAAGTGATCGAGTGCCCCAGCAGGGGTGTCATCGGGTCGTCATCCACCGCATCCGAGGCCAGATAGCTGTTTTCGACATCCCGTTCCAGCAGGCCTTGCCGTTCCAGATAGCGACCCACCCGGTGGGCGATGGTGTGCGTCAGCTGGGTGAGCTCTGGGCTGGTCGGCGCCTTGACCCAGCGGAAACGCGCTGAGCCGTGGGATTGCTCGACATACACACCGTCGAGAAACAGCATGTGGAAGTGAACATTCAGATTGAGCGCCGATCCAAAACGCTGGATCAGGGTGACCGCGCCCGTCTTGGCCACTTGGTGGGTATGGCCCGCTTTCTTGACCAGGTGCGTGGCAATGACGCGGTAAACGATGCCCAGCACCCACCCCATGATCTCGGGCCGGCTGGCAAACAGGAAACGCAGCTGAAACGGGAAGCTCAACACCCACTGACGCATGGGTTGTTCAGGCAGTACTTCATCAACCAGCAAGGCGGCACTTTCGGCCATCCGCCGCGCCCCACAGCTCGGGCAGAAACCGCGACGCTTACAGCTGAAAGCGACCAGGTGCTCGGCGTGGCAAGACTCGCAGCGAACCCGTAGAAAGCCATGCTCCAGCCGCCCGCATTGGAGAAATTCTTCAAATTCCCGTTGCACATAGCCCGGCAATTCCTTTCCCTGCTCTGCCATAAGCGCAGCGAATGCCGGGTAATACTCGTCAACGATCTGATAGAGAAGGGTTTGCTCGGGTCGGTGGCTCTGGTAACGACCAGTATCCCGATCCCGGCTGGCCGTCCTGGCCGCCACATGAGGCATGTTCCGCGTCCTTGCAATACTGTGTTTACATACAGTCTATCGCTTAGCGGAAAGTTCTTTTACCCTCAGCCGAAATGCCTGCCGTTGCTAGACATTGCCAGCCAGTGCCCGTCACTCCCACTCGATTGTAAACAAGCACACAAAACCCTTTAGTGACAACAATTTGCAAGAACTATCAGGCTCAGTGCCATGAAAAATACCATGACCAGATCATGAGGTTGAACACGGCTTGCGCCGGCAGCGTTCACGCTCCTGGTCGGCGATCTCGCCCGGCTGCAATGCTAGCTCAGCATCGGTCATGCGCTCCAGCACGTCGCGTAGGCGGATGGTGCAAGGAATGGGCGGCAGCTCGAACTCATAGCCGCCGGCGATCATTTCGGCCGCAATCTCCTCGGTGATGAAAAACGGCTCGTCGTCTTGGTTCGGCTTCTTCATGCCCTTTCCTCCTGGCGCTCATCCTGGCCGACAGCGGCCAGGGCATCGGCTTCCGTCAATGCGTCCTCCACGAACGCGCCGTGCTGCTTCGCTTCGGCCTGGCTGACCTCGGCCCATATCCGTTTCACCTGGGCCGCACTGTACCCGGCCAGCTCGGCGGTCTTGTTGATGCTGTAGCCGGACTTGCGCAGCGCGACAACTTGGGCGCGGCGCTTCGGATCAGCACGGCGGCCCTTGTACCGCCCGGCCTGGCGGGCCAACTCAATGCCTTGGCGCTGGCGTTCGCGCCTGTCCTCGTAGTCGTCGCGGGCCATCTGCAAGGCCAGGCGAAAAAGCATGATCTGCACGGCTTCCAGCACGATCTTGGCGACGCCCTGGGCCTCGGCCGCCAGGTCGGATAGATCGACCACGCCAGGGACGGCCAGGCGTGCGCCTTTGGCCTGTATCGAGGCCACCAGGCGCTCGGCCTCGGGCAAAGGTAGGCGGCTGATGCGGTCGATCTTCTCGGCAATGACCACCTCGCCGGGCTGTAGGTCGCCGATCATGCGCAGCAGCTCAGGCCGGTCGGCGCGTGCGCCGGATGCCTTCTCACGGTAGATGCCGGCGACGTAGTAGCCGGCGGCCTTCGCGGCCGTAGTGATCGCCTCTTGGCGTTCCAAGTCCTGCGCGTCGGTGCTGACGCGCAGATAGACCCGCGCCACCATCGGCGCGGCTACTGGCTTCGTCCTGCGCATACTTGCGGGCTCCTTTGGGCATACTCAAATGCACCCATCTTAAACTGGCAGGCCAATTTATCACATAACGATCTAAATGCGCCTAGCTCATTTTTACAGCTTAAATGAGCTATTGAGCACACTCCATATTTCGACTATTATTGAAACATGGAAACGATAAATGCTGTAGCCGCCCTGGCGGCCATCGCTCAAGAATCGCGCCTCGCGGTGTTCCGGCTTCTCGTCCAGGCCGGCCCCGCCGGCATGGCCGCCGGAAAAATCAGCGAAGCGGCCGGCATCCCGCCGTCTTCGCTATCCTTCCACCTGAAAGAGCTGGCACACGCCGGCATGGTCACGTCGCGGCAAGAAGGCCGATTTGTGATCTACGAGGCGAACTTTTCGACGGCCACTAACCTGGTGGCCTTTCTCACGGAAAACTGCTGCGGCGGCCAGGTGTGCAACCTGTCTTGCACCACGGAAGCCGGGAAGGTGTTGGCATGAGACTTCGCCATCTTTCCGACCCCGATTCTTTGCCCGCTTTGGACAAATCCTTTGCCATCGAGCGCCCGGCGCTCGGGCTGGCACCCGACGCCCCGCCGGTGCGTATCCTGCTGCTGTATGGCTCGCTGCGCGCCCGCTCGTTCTCACGGCTGGCCGTCGAGGAAGCGGCCCGGCTGCTGCAATTCTTTGGCGCAGAAACACGCATCTTCGACCCGTCCGATTTGCCGTTGCCCGATCAAGTGCAAAGCGACGATCACCCGGCCGTCAAGGAGCTGCGCGCCCTGTCCGAGTGGTCAGAGGGACAAGTCTGGTGCAGCCCGGAACGCCACGGTCAGATTACCAGTGTCATGAAGGCGCAGATTGACCATCTGCCGCTTGAAATGGCCGGCATCCGGCCGACCCAAGGCCGCACCCTGGCCGTGATGCAGGTATCCGGCGGCTCGCAGAGCTTCAACGCCGTGAACACCTTGCGTCTGCTCGGCCGCTGGATGCGAATGTTCACCATTCCGAACCAGTCGAGTATCGCCAAAGCGTTCCAAGAGTTCGACGCGGCGGGCCGCATGAAGCCCTCGCCGTACTACGACCGAATAGCCGATGTGATGGAAGAACTGGTGCGCTTCACGGCGCTGGTACGGCCGCACCGTGAAGCACTGACAGACCGCTATTCCGAACGGAAAGCGGCCGGCCACGTCATCGACGAGGCCACCGATCTTTCATCCATCGCCATTGCTCCCCAGCCACTACCAGAAAGCGAAACATCATGACCGAAAGAATCTATAACGTCCTCATCCTCTGCACCGGCAATTCGGCGCGCAGCATCATGGCCGAAGCTCTCATCAACACGATGGGGCAAGGGCGCTTCCGCGCCTACAGCGCCGGCAGTCACCCAACCGGCAAGGTCAATCCCTTCGCCGTCGAAAAGGTGGAGTCGGTGAATTACCCGACCGAGAATCTGCGCAGCAAGAGCTGGGACGAGTACGCCACGCCCGACGCACCGAAGATGGACTTCATCATCACCGTCTGCGACAACGCCGCCGGCGAAATGTGTCCGGTGTGGCCTGGTCAGCCGATCTCGGCGCATTGGGGATTTGAAGACCCGGCCGCCGTCGAAGGCACTGACGCCGAGAAGCGCCGGGCCTTCGAACAAACCTTCCGGCACATGATGAACCGCGTCCGCCTGTTCGTGAATCTGCCTCTCAAAATGCTTGACCAGACGGCCATCAAGCGCGAGCTGGCGAACATCGGCAAGACCGAGCAGGAAGCATGAGCGCCGGCGCACAGGCCATCGCCGCGAAGCCGCGCCAGGCCCCGATGAGCGGCTTCGAGCGTTACCTGACGCTGTGGGTGGCCCTGTGCATCGTCGCCGGTGTTGCGCTCGGCCAGGGCCTTCCTGACGTGTTCCAGGCCATAGGCCGCATGGAAGTGGCCCAGGTCAATTTGCCGGTGGGCCTGCTGATTTGGGTAATGATCGTCCCGATGCTGGTCAAGATCGACTTCGGGGCGCTGCACCAGGTCAAAGAGCATTGGCGCGGCATCGGCGTCACGCTGTTCGTGAATTGGGCCGTCAAGCCATTCTCGATGGCCCTGCTGGGGTGGCTGTTCATCCGACAAGTGTTCGCTCCGTTCCTGCCGGCCGATCAACTGGACAGCTACATCGCGGGCTTGATCTTGCTGGCCGCCGCGCCCTGCACGGCAATGGTGTTCGTGTGGAGCCGCCTTACCAACGGCGACCCGCTTTTCACGCTCTCGCAAGTGGCTCTGAACGACGCCATCATGATCGTGGCCTTCGCGCCCATCGTCGGCCTGCTGCTGGGCATGTCCTCGATCTCGGTGCCTTGGGACACGCTGCTGATTTCGGTCGTGCTCTACATCATCGTGCCGGTGATCCTGGCGCAGCTCTTGCGGCGGCATCTGCTCAAGCAAGGACAGGCCGCCTTTGAACGGGCCATGCAGAAGATCGGGCCGTGGTCGATGGCCGCGCTGCTGCTGACGTTGGTTCTACTGTTCGCCTTCCAGGGCGAGGCCATCATCCGGCAGCCGTTAGTGATCGCCATGCTAGCCGTGCCGATCTTGATTCAAGTGTTCTTCAATTCCGGGTTAGCCTACTGGCTGAACAAGCGGGCGGGGGAAAAGCACTCTGTCGCCTGTCCTTCGGCCCTGATCGGTGCCAGCAACTTCTTCGAGCTGGCCGTGGCGGCCGCCATCAGCTTGTTCGGTCTGCACTCCGGCGCTGCATTGGCAACCGTGGTCGGCGTCCTGGTCGAAGTGCCGGTGATGCTGCTGGTCGTGCGCGTGGTGAATCGCTCGAAGAGCTGGTACGAACGAGGTTGAACATGAGTAGGAAAAAACTGAGGAAATGATTGCAGATTGCCGCGCCGGCCGCTTCCTGGCGCATTCGATCACTGACCTGGAACACCTAGTATCCATGCTTGCTGAGGTCGCCCGATGACAGACCCAAAGAACCTAGAGAACAGGCTGCATGAGAAGGCCGACCCGGCCCGCGCCGTTTCCACTGGCCGGGTGCGCTACACACTGGCCGAACTACTGGCCGACGCGGAAGCATCCGGGGCTTACCCGCTGCCGCCGGAGGAACGCGAATGGATGGATGCGCCGTCTGTGGGTCGGGAATGGCCAAACAGTGAAGATTGAAAAAGGCGGCCAGTTCGAGTGGCCGCCCTTTCGTCATTAGCTGCACGCTTGGCGCAAGGCGTTCATTGCTTCTTGAAAATCAGCCTGTGTCGCCCGGCCCGTTTCAGCTTGGTAGTACACCACCATGAAAGCGTTGGCGACGGCTTCGGCCACTGGCCCAAGGCTCCGCGCTTCCGCTTGGTTGATGTACTCCAAGGAGGCGAGAATAGCCGCTGCTTGATGCACTGCTTGCCCTGGTTCGATACTATGTTGTGTTGTCATGATTCACCTCTCCAGTAGGTGTTGATTGAAAGTGCCGGGCTGGTTGTGGCCAGCCCGGTGCGCCTACAGGTACAGCCCAGCCGCCTCCGCGAATGCTGACCACTGATTACCGCCAAACTTGGCCTCGGTACTTACCGGCTTAGTCTCGATCTCTCTCATAGGGTCTGGCCGTGATACAAAAGCGGCTGTTTCTGCCTCTGCATCGACCTCGGTCGATTGATCGCCCAGCGGCGAAACAAATACCTGGCTGACTTCTTCCCTTGGCGTTTCATCCAAGGCCGCCAATGCGGCCATGTATGTTGATGTTGTCATCGTGCTAACTCCTGACTTCGTTACTATCTGGGCCAGAATCGCCACCCAAGCTATTGCCCTCGAACTGGCCAGATTGGCCTGCCTCTTTCGGCTCCATGCTTTCGCGTATCGAGGCAGCCAGTTTTCCGCCTGTGGTTTCGCTCACTCGCTCCTGGAATCCCTGCTTCACTTGAGAGCCGACACCCTTGGCTAACTCGGAGGCCGTGCCTGTGGCCAGCTTCGCGGCCTTGGCAAAGCCGCCACCGCTTGAGCTACTGCCGCTGTCACCAAAGCCAGCCGCTTGGGCGAATGGGCTACTGCCAGCAGTACCCGCTTCACCACCACCGTTTCCGCCACTGCTGACAACTGACCCCATGCTGGACATGTCACCGCCGGTTTCCATACTCGCTGATGCTTTCTGAAAAGCCGCTTGGAGTGCACTTGCACCTCCGGCTGCACCGGCTGCGGCACCCATAACCGCTTTACCTGCCAGGGCAGCGCCGCCAGTTGCCATACTGGCCGCCGTCACCGCCGCCCCAACTGCCGCACCCGCACCGAAGTTTCCAATTCCACCGGCTGCGCCAATACCACCACCAGACACAAGACCAGAAATCATCGGCGGAACTTTGTTGACCAAGAAAAGCAAGATGACCGATATAACCAACATCACGGCCAGTTCCTGGGATGCCATGTTCTCGCTGATTTGCGTGTAGTAGTGATTGATGAACTCTTTGCCAATCGCAACCAGAAGCACCATTGCCATAAGCTGTGCGGCCAGGCCCAGCACGGTCTTGTAGTAATTGATCGCCATGTCGGAAGTCCAACGACTTCCACCAAAGCCAAGGAAGAACACACCGGCATACAACAGAATCCAGGCTGATGCGAGCAACAGCAACAGGTTGACCGCAATCAACGCCAGGACAAACAAAACAGCCAGGGCCATTAGCTCCATGACCAGAGCAGTTGCCATCTGCCGCCATCCCAGCTCCGAGGTGGCCTGTACTGTGCGGTTGTATAACTCGAAACCAAGATCAAGGATGCTGGAGGGCCCAAGATTGCTATTGGAAAGTCCCCCCGCCTGCGCGCCCAGAGTTTGCAATGACTGAACAATCGTACCGGCGATATTCATGCCCTGGTTCGCATTCGTCAGCAACCACCAGAAAAAGCCGGTGAAGATCGTGAAGCGAACGAACTCCGCGAAGAACTCGCCAATGTCGGCCTTGCGCAAAGCCATCATGCCGAATGTCCAGACCATCGAAATCACAACCAGCGTCCAGAACAAACGCGATGCAGCGGACTCAATAGCTGGCCCCCATGTTGCGGCAGCATCATGAAAACGCTTGAGCACATCATTCATAACACCGCTGCTACTTAGCTCCTGCGCCATTGCAGGTTCAGCCAGCACCATTGTGGCGACCATCATCAAGCCACCTAGAGCAATTTTCTTTCTCATGGCGACCACCTCAATAATCATCTTTAGGGCTGGGCTTGAACTCCCACTGACGCATCTGCTTGGCCTTCTGGAATGCTCTGCATTCCTCGGTAAAGGCCTCTCGGTTCGCTTCGCTGCGCATTTCATTCAGTGCTGCCTGGAACGCATCGGGGGCACACGTCGCCGCATTTGGTTCGGGCATCCTTTCCTGTTCACATCCAGCCAACAACAGCAACGTAGCCGCGGTAGTAAAAAAGATTTTTTTCATCTCACCGCCTCCCTAGTAGTTGTCTGCCGGACTCGGGCGAAACGTCCAGGTACGCATTTGCTCGGCCCTGGCATCACCTCGCGCCTCGGCATCGAGTTCTGCTGCAATCCGGGCTGCCTCCGCGTTGTGTTGGGCGGTCAACATGGTGCGAATCTGCAAGAGCTGATTGGCCTGCTGGCTGGCGAGCTGGTTGGCGTAGCCGATGGCCTGTAGCTGGCCAGTTGCACCCTGGGCCGCGCCTTGCAGCCGCTCCAGGGTACGGGCGTCATCCTTCAAAGCCTTTTGCTGGTCGGCAACGGTCTGGAACAGGGCATCGTTGGCCTTCTTTTGCGACTCTGACGCCAGGCGGCGGTTCTCTTCCATCGCTGCCTTTTCGGCCGGCGTGCATCCGCCGCTGCCGTTGAAGCATGGCGAGCTGCGGTAATAGGCCACGTCCTGAAACTTGGCCAGGTAACGATCCAGGCTGCCTAGCTGGTTCTCGTAATAGGCCAGCGTGTTTTGCGCGGCAATCAGCCGGTTGATCGTAGTCTGCGCCTGATCCCAGATATACGCGGCTGGGGCCATCGTGTTCTGGAGCTGATTTTCGTACTGCTGCAACTGGGTCTGGTACTGCTCAATCTGCTTGAGCGTCTGCGCCACCGACTCGATGGCCGTCATGATGTTCTGGGCCAGGTTGCCGCCGTCGATGACGGGGATACCAGCTTGCACAGGGGCGATGGTAGTGGTGATAAAGCCGGTTGCGAGTGCAACGGCTAGAGCGGTTTTTTTAGCCGCTAAAATTTTGGACTTCATGGTCGTACTCCGTCGATGAAAAGAAGGCATTGCCTTGACCAAGCGTTGTGCTTGTTCTCGGCAACGTTTCATCGAAGAGCTACGCCACTAGCTGATCGGTATTGCCCTTGGCGCTGAGGCCCGGACTTACAAACGTAAAACTACTCTGTTTTTTTATCGCTTTCGGACAAGCCAACTTCCCGGCCAATCTCTTCAAGCTCTAGCGGCTGTACTGCCGCCGTCAGTATTTCGCGTATTTCCGCGTCGGTGCTCCTATCGTTGAGCGCTGCTCGAACTTTCAACGCACGGTGCACCTCGGCGGGTAAATTCCTGATAAGCACATTTGCCATATCAATACCCTTTTGGTGTACCCGACAACCATGCTATCAAAGATATTAAAAATAGCAAGACCTATACTCTTGCAACCGGCGGTAGCCGATCAGCCCCGCAGGGCAGGATTCCCGTTGAGTGCCCCCGGCGCGAATAAGGGACAGTGAAGATAGATAACCGGCTTGCCGGTTAGCTAACTTCACCCATCCTGCCCGCATTTCACCCACTATTGAAAATCTAGCGCATATCGAACGTAAAGCGTTTTATCGTCAAACAAACACCGATTCTTGGCAACATAACCGAATCGTCACCAAATCGGCCTGCAATCGACATAGTCGCTTCAAAATCGCTGCTCAATCGGCTTTAAATCGGAACCTAAAATGCCAACAATCGACACAAACCATTCGCCCCGATGGGGCGAGTTGGACGCCAAAAAAGAAGGGCATAACCCGCCCCTCAAGTGTCAATGAACACAAGAAATTTGCCTCCCCTCCCGTCATACCACTAAGGCGACGTATTGATACTTGAGGGGCAACCTTTCCTGATGTTGACACCTTCACGCAGGTTACTGGTTATGGGCGTCCAACACACACGGCTCATTCCTGCTTGGTAATAATAAGAATAATAATCTTCTTATTATTCTTACCGAACGAATGGGCACTGCTTAGCCATTTCACGTTTCGAGCCAAGGTTTCAGTACAGATAACTACAAGTGCACACAGCGGCCCTCCAGCACCGTTAGACGCAGATTCTGCTTCAGCTCATGGAATAAGGGACTCCGGGTTGTTTTCCCCTCTCACAAGGCGTTTCAGCGGCCACTGAAGCCGCCTTCTCTTCTTGGCGTTAAACCATCGGCCTATGGCCGATTGATAAAGCCCGCCAGGGCTTTATTGGCAAGGTCAGAACGCGCCCTCAAGGCGCGAGCTGCACCGCGCATGATGGATTATCTTTAGATAATCTTGGATGGATTTCCCAAACTGCCCGCAAAGCAGCGCACCGTCTGGGTTTTCCAAATTGGGACGGGGAACGTTACGACGGCAGAAGGGGAGCGTTACGACGGTAACAAGGGAACGTTACGACGGTAAACGGGTGCAGTTGCCGTGGGGCCAGGCCTCTTGATCTCCCATTTTCCCTTGGCGTATTCGTTCACTACCCAACCCACGGCGGCAAGTTCGGCCAGTGCCTTCCGGGCAGTCTGACGGCGTTTTTTCATAGCTTCGGCATTGGCTTCATCTGGCCAGACATAGCCGCAAAGCGTGTCCAGTTCCACGCGCCCGGATTTGCCGGGGTCGATCCAGCCGCATAGCCGTTGGTGCATCAGCCGTGCCGGATCAGTCTGTAGCACCCGCACTTCCGCCATGTCGATACGGGCATATGGACGATGCCCCAGGATCGCTTCGGCAATACGCGGATTCAGGGCAACCCATAGCCTGCCGTCCGTCTCGTCAAAAGCATGACTCATCAGGTGGAACGCGGCTTGCCGCCGTCCCTTCGTCACAAGGATGGTGACGTTCGACATGCGCAGCAGGCTGGCTTTGAGCGCCTTGATGTTGTCGCCGCTATCCGTCATGCCCGTTTCTGAGAGCAGTTTGGTCAGGCTCTCACGAACCACCAAGCCGTCTTGCTCAATGGCTTCGAAACGGGGTTCAAGGAATAGCCGTAGCTGTCGCCCCGTCTCACTGGTCGGTTCCGGGGTTAGCAAGATGCCGTTCGGGCCGCCAAGGGCCACGATGCCTTGCAAAAGACGCATATCATCGGCCCCGAGAGGTTCGAATCCGACGAAACGCATGGATTCGTCCTCGCCAAAGGTGTAGGTCACGTCCAGCTTGCAGCGTTTGCGATCGCCACGCTTGAGGCTGCGGAACAGGCCAGGTGCCAAACAGTGCGCGGGATCATGTCGGACGTGGGTCAGGTCATGCTTAGGCTTCTTCACGCTGTCTCCTTTTCACCTTGCACTGCCGCTCCAGTACAGCAGGCTTCAACACGCCGCCGTCGTGCCGTCTAAACCAGAGTTCTTGAAAAGGTGCGCCATAGTTGGCCTTGCTGACGCCAAAGCGGACAAAATACCCACGCTGACAATCATCGACCCCCAGTATCTCGGCCTCGCCTTGCGTCATGCCGGATAGGTACGATTGCCAACGGATGTTATCAACCAGTACGGACGATCCACGACTGGCCTGCTGTTGATCGCCCGACCCCATCATGGCTGCGCTTTTACTCGCGTGGTGCAGAAACACAATGGAGCAGCCTGTATCAGCGGCTATGGCCTCCATGTGCCCAACAACCTGCGCCATCGGCCCGCTAGCGTTCTCCTCCTCAATGTGGAAGCGCCGCAAAGTGTCCAAGATCATCAAGCGACGACCTTCAGCGGCTCGTTTGAGAGCATCGAACCAGCTAGCAGCCATGATGTTTGGGCATTTACCGATCAAGGGTTCAATGAGCAAACCATCAGCCACGGCTTGCCGTTCCGCTGCGCTGAGGTGTGCCCCAAGGGCGTGCAGACGATGGTGAATAGCGGCCGGTGGATCTTCAGCAGGCAGATAGACCACTTGCCCGGTGGGAAACTCGCCTATTTCAAGTAAATCAGGCCCGCCTGCAATCTGTGCAGCCAATTGAAGGGCCAACATGGATTTACCAGCCCCACCAGGCGACACAAGAGCACCAACAGTGCCAGCAACCATATTAGGCAGAACATAATCAATGGGTGGCGGCAATTCCGTGAAAGCCGCCATAAGATCAAGAGCCATATAACTAGCCCTCTATAGGGCCAGGTCGCGCAGCTTGATCACCCGATGATTTACGTGCCTCAATCCACTCTTCGACCTCTGACAAATCCCAGGCGACATTTCTACTGGTTAACGCGATACGGCGTGGAAAATCCCCTCGCTGCTCCAGGTTATAAATTGTTCGTGTCGAAAGCGGGATCATCTCCAGGAGCTTCTTCCTGTTGATGAGGGTCTTTATATTTTGCATGGGTCAATACCTCTCAAATGAATAGTTGCTATTCATCGAGTAGCTGCGCGAAGCAGCTAATCGGTAATTGACCTGCCCGATGCCAATGGCGGCCTTATTTATAAATTCACGGCATCAACTTCAATGCTATCAAAGATAGCAAAAACATCAACCCTTACTGCCTCCCGAAGTCCACTCATCAATCATATCGGCCCAATCCTGCAACATCGCCGCCCGCTGCTCGCGGTACTCAGCCTTGTTGTAGACAGCCCTCACGCCCTTCTGCTCGTGCGCCAGGCACTTCTCGATCCAGTCGGTGTTGTAGCCGGCCTCATGCAACAGCGTGCTGGCTGTGCGCCGCAAATCATGCGGTCCGAACTTGGTAAGTGACTTCCCATCTTTCTGCGCCGCCTTGTAAGTCAGCGTCAGCACCTGGTTAAGTGTGGCAGCGCTCATCGGCGCATCCGAGTCGTACCGTGATGGCAAAACGAAGTCGGAACCACCGGCAAAGGTTTTCATGGCAATGAAAATATCCAGAGCCTGCTGGGACAGAAATACCAGGTGCGGGTTACGGCGTTTCATCCGCTCCTTTGGAATCGTCCACAACGCTTCGCTGAAATTGATCTCGCTCCAGGTCGCATTGGTCAGCTCGCTCTTGCGCACCATCGTCAGCAATAACAGCTTGGCCGCCGCACGGTTTGTTGGGCTTGTGCCCACTCGCTCCATGTACTGGTACATCAGCCCAATTTCTTCTGGCGTCAACGCTCGGTCACGTGGCTCGAATCGAGCGATGCTTGTTGGGCGCACCAGTTCTGCCGGGTTTTCGACCTTCTGCCCACGCTCGATGGCCCAGCGAAATACCTGCAACACGATTTCACGCACATGAACGGCGGTGGCCGGTGCGCCTCGCTCAACAATGGCATCAGCCAGCGCCCGCAAGTCTTCGTGGGTGATCTCCACCAGCTTCTGATTGCTGAATTTCGGCTTCAGCTCACGCTCATAAACCGAGCGGCGCATATCGCGGGTGGAGTCGGCCATCTGGTAGCCACGCAGCCACTTCTCCGCCCAGGCACCGAACGTCTCTGCATCTTTCACCCGCGCCTTGTCTCGGGCTTTCTCCTTGGCCGGCGACTTGCCCGCCGCAACCATCTTCTTGGCGTCACCCAACAGCTCGCGGGCTTCGGCCAGGGTGATGCCACCGACACCATAACGCCCAAAGGTGATGGTCTCCTGCCGACCGTTGATTGAGTAGTTGTAACGGAACGAGATGGAGCCGGCTGGAGTCACTGCCACATAGAGACCTTCCCGGTCATTCACTTTGTAGAGTTTGTCCCTGGGCTTGAGATTGCGCAGCTTGGTATCGGTCAGCATGTACCTTGTCCTTCTTCGTCTCCGATACCATGCTGAAAAAATCTCGAGTTTATCGTATTTTTTCTTACGAAACAGTAACTTATAGAATATTAATACCATGAACACACAAAAGAACGCAGCATGGTATCGGCATCAATCATGGCATCGCCAAACCATAATACCAGCTTTAATGCCATGCTCAAACGGTGCTTGGCGCTTCCTCCCGTTGCCAGATCGTGCCAAACACAAACAAAAAAAAGCCCGCAATTACGCGGGCTTAGCGGCATTTCATGCCATCAGGTGCCTGGCTGTGCCAGACGCGGAATCATTCCCACTCAATGGTGCCCGGAGGCTTCGAGGTAATATCATAGACCACGCGGTTAATACCGCGTACTTCATTGATAATACGGGTCGCTGCCTTGGCAAGGAAGTCCATATCATAGTGGTAGAAATCAGCTGTCATACCGTCAACCGATGTTACCGCACGCAGCGCACAAACGAATTCGTATGTGCGGCCGTCGCCCATAACACCAACGGTCTGCACCGGCAGCAACACTGCAAAAGCCTGCCAGATCTTGTCATAAAGACCGGCTTTGCGGATTTCATCCAGATAAACTGCATCAGCTTCGCGCAGGATTTCCAGTTTCTCACGGGTGATACCACCCGGGCAACGAATTGCCAGACCAGGCCCCGGGAACGGATGGCGGCCGATGAAACTGTCCGGCAAACCGAGTTCCTTACCGAGAACGCGCACTTCATCCTTGAAGAGTTCACGCAGTGGTTCCACGAGCTGCATATTCATGCGCTCAGGCAGACCACCGACATTGTGATGCGACTTGATTGTAACCGAAGGACCGCCGGTGAAAGACACACTTTCGATCACATCAGGATAGAGGGTACCCTGTGCGAGGAAGTCTGCGCCGCCGAGCTTAGCCGCTTCTTCTTCGAACACTTCGATGAACAGACGGCCAATGGTCTTGCGCTTCACTTCCGGATCAGTTTCACCTTCCAGAGCGGAGATGAAACGATCCTGTGCATTCACCAGAACCAGCGGCATGTTGTAATGTTCTTTGAACATTGCAACAACCTGCGCCGCTTCATCCTTACGCATCAGGCCATGATCGACCAGAATACAGGTCAGCTGATCGCCGACCGCTTCATGGATGAGCAGCGCTGCAACGGAAGAGTCCACGCCGCCTGAAAGCGCGCAGATAACCTTGCCTTTGCCAACCTGTTTGCGGATGGCTTCAACAGCCTGTTCGCGATAGGCGGACATTGTCCAGTCCGGCTTGATACCGGCAATATTATGGACGAAATTCTGCAGGAGTTTCGCACCGTCCGGTGTGTGCACCACTTCCGGATGGAACTGCACCGCAAAATATTTGCGTTTTTCATCGGCAATGGCTGCAAATGGTGCATTCGGCGATGTGCCGACAACTTTGAAGCCTTCCGGCAGCGCTGTTACACGATCACCGTGGCTCATCCACACCTGATGGCGGGTGCCTTTGGCCCAGATGCCGGAAAACAGTGCGCTGTCCTCGTTCACTTCGAGGAACGCACGGCCGAATTCACGGTCATGGCCGCTTTCGACCTTGCCACCCAGCTGCTCGCACATGGTCTGCTGACCGTAGCAAATGCCCATAACCGGAATACCGGCTTCAAACACTGCCTGTGGTGCGCGCGGACTACCGATATCGGTGGTCGAATGCGGGCTGCCGGACAAGATCACAGCTTTCGGATTGATGCGCTTGAACGCTTCATCTGCCAGCTGGAACGGCACGATTTCGGAATAGACTCCAGCCTCGCGCACACGCCGCGCTATCAGCTGCGTGACCTGACTGCCAAAGTCAATGATAAGGATAGTATCGGGATGGGTGCTCATGGGCAGCATCTAGAGAATTATGTTGATTGTTGCAAGCCGGAATCGAAACCCGCGACAATATATTAGGGTACAAACAGTGGAGATAAGATCAGTCGCCGGATTTTACCGTCAGCGGCACTGTACGCTCAAGATCAGCCTTGTAAAGACCCGGATCCGGATGGCCGGTTGTTTTGACCAATGTGCTCTGCAACATTGCCGCTTCCAACAAGCGCACAGCCTGCGCCAGTTTCTCATCAATAATATGCAGATAACGTGTCCAGTCAGACACCTGCTTCACCGCCTCATCACCATCGGAAATACCGCGCAGACCAATCAGCGGCACAGCAAAACGCTGGCAGGTGCGCAGGATCGCAAAGCTCTCCATGTCCACCATATCCGCATCAATATCATTATAGGCCGAGCCGGTGACGATATTTGCACCTGTGGACAAGGACGCGCTGGCAATACCCGGAATATGATATGGCAACGGAATAATGATCGGGAAATCAGCCGATGGTGTCTGACCTTTGGCATAGCCGAGAGCCGAGGCATCCATATCGCGGTAGCCGACATTGACCGCCTGATAAATCTCGGTCTGCACCAGCTTTGCCGAACCGGCAGAACCAAGCGACACCACCAGATCAGGCAGAGCACCGCGCATGGAAAGATCGGCCAGAACCGCAGACACCACGACAGCCGCTTCAACAGGGCCGATACCGGTAATCAGCGGCTTGAACATAGCCTGCAAATGCGGGCCGTATTCTGAAGGGGACGCCATAACAAACAGAACTTTTTTGCCGCCGAAATCATGCACATATTGCAGCATCGACATCGCATCTTCTGAAGCACCCTGTACCGGCGCGGACATAATCTTGGTCATTCTAACACCTGAGGCCGTCAATACAGATGATTGCGGCACACCCTTTTATTCGGACTTGCGCGGAGCTTTGGGATAAATCCGCACGAGGTTCAAATCAAAAAGCTGTTTACAGAAGCGCTTCCGTAAACAGCACACTCAGGACAGGTGTTCAGAGGATAACCTAGTCCTGTAAATCTTCACGATCTTTCACCACCATCAGCGTCGCTGTCATCGTGGCTACCAATTTCACTTCAGTCTCACCGACGGCAAATGCCTGACCGTCGCTGACCATAATTGTACGTCCCTGCTTGGTTACATTCCCGCGGAACAGAAAATGGTCGCCTTTACCGGGCGCCAGCAGATTGACCTTGAACTCGATGGTCAGCACTGCGGCATCCGCCGGCATCATTGTCAGCGCCGAATAGGCACAGACCGCATCGAGAGCCGTAGACACAATTCCCGCATGTAAAAAACCATGCTGCTGGGTCAGATCGGCACGAAACGGCAGCTCCACTTCAACCACACCCGGTTCGCAGCGTGTGAGTTGTGCGCCAATCAGCTTCATCGCCGCCTGACGTGCAAAACTTTTCTCAACCCGTTCTTTGAAATCCGGTTCTGCTATTCTCGGCACTGCCATAATATCCCTCAGTCTTATACACTGAATGTCAGTTTTATGGCATCTCCATAACAGTCTTCAGAACCTATTCCAACCACCGGTTCGTACAAAGCATGTCCATATACGACCGAAAACAGGATATATCCTTATAGACATATATTTATATCGGATACTGCTATTCAAACCCAGCTAATAGCGCAAACAGAAAAAAATACCAGCTTTAATGGAGAAAAAGCCCGTATTTTTTCAATATTACGATCCGGATAAGAATAATACCCGATACTCAGGCAGGCTGATTTTGCAAAACAGCAATATAGAAGCCGTCTGTATCCGTGGAAAGCGGCGAGAACACGGCACCGAAATCGGGATAATGTGGCTGCGCCTGATCGGTGATGCCGCTCCACAACTCGGCCATCGGCAGCGCCCTGTAATCAGAGTTTTCCGAGAGAAAACGGGCGATCTGCCGGTTATTCTCTGAAGCAAACAGCGAACAGGTCACATAGACCAGACGACCACCCGGCTTCACATAATGTTTGGCCGCTTCAAGCACTTCATGCTGATCGGCAACGCGGCGCTCAAGCTGCACATCGGTCAGGCGCCATTTTGCATCCGGACGGCGGCGCCATGTGCCGGAACCGGTGCATGGCGCATCGGTCAGCACAATATCCATCTGGCCTTTATGAGGCTCCAGATTTTCCGGCCGGTTATGTACCTGTGTATTACGCACACCGGCGCGGCTCAGGCGATCATGGATCGGATTGAGACGCGAGCGCTCGGCATCATAGGCATGAATCTGCCCTTTATTCTGCATGGCTGCGGCCAGAGCCAGCGTCTTGCCACCGGCACCGGCGCAATAATCCATAACCTGCTGGCCAGGTTGTGCGCCAACCAGTTTCGCGGCAAGCTGCGATCCCAGATCCTGCACCTCATACCAGCCATCGAGAAAAGCCTGCTCGGTCTGTACATTCGGATGACGGCCAAGAGCACGCAAAGGCGGAATACGAACCGCTTCCGGCAGAAAAGGCGCAGCTTCCGCACCGGCATTTTTCAGACCTTCCAGCGCGGCCAGCACCTTGTCGCGATTGGTTTTCAGCGTATTGACCCGCAGATCAACCGGCGGACGTGTAGCAAGCTCAGCAGCCTGTGCAACCCAATTATCGCCAAACAAGGCTGAAAATTCCGGCACCCAGCTCTCGGCAATATCGGCGCGGATATACTCCGGCGCATCACTCAGATCACGACTTTCCCAAGCCTGCAAGCGCTCCGCTTCAAGCGGCTTTGGCGCAAATTTATCACCGGCCAGATTAGCCTCCAGCCATTCGCCGCCCATATCCGGATCGCTCAGGACAGAGGCATAAACCAGTGCACGGGCATCCTGCGCATCCATCCGCCAGCCGAATGACAGCTTACGGCGCAGAACGTCATAGACAATATTGCCGATCACAGCGCGGTCGCCGGCTCCGGCAAAGCGGTGCGCTGCACCCCAATCTTTCAGCGCATCGGAAGCAGCACGGCTCTGGCGTTCAATATCTTCCAGCACTTCTATCGCTGCCTGCAACCGTCCGCCCAAACGCATCTTTACCGCTTTCCTGTCTTTATCTTGTTCATATGTTCTCACCGCATAGCTTAAAATGCGCCAAAGTGAAACGACCTGAGCAAAAGAAAAAGCCGGAGCATCACTGCTCCGGCTTCTTTATATTGCGTTCTTGCCGCTTATTCAGCAGCTGTCTGCTTTTCCTCATTGGAAATCGTATTGGCTTCATAGCCATGCGCTTCCTTGAGGGCTGCACGGACACCGGCTTCATAATCCGGATGGATCAGTTTGAAATGGCCAAGCTGACGCTCAATGATAAAGCCCGGAACACCGCCCATTGCCGCAGCAATATTCGAGAACAGACGGCTCTTCTGACCTGCATCAAACAGGTTGAACAGTGCGCGCGGCTGCGAATAATCATCATTGCCGATACGGTGATTGTAACGATCAACGTCACCGGAGATTTTCAGTGGCGGTTCTTTCGCCGATGGCTGTTCAACCGGACCATTGAAGGAATTTGGCTCGTAATAAGCATCCGGATTACCGGTCGCGATACCGCCATAAGTATTCATCTGACCATCGCGATGGTAGTGATGCACCGGACAGGCAGGTTTATTGACTGGAATTTGCTCATAATGGGTGCCGAGACGATGGCGATGCGCATCCGCATAAGAGAACACGCGTGCCTGCAACATCTTGTCCGGCGAATAGCCGATACCCGGTACGATATTCGATGGCGAGAAGGCAGCCTGCTCGATTTCCGCAAAGTAATTGTCGGCGTTACGGTTCAGCTCCATAATACCGATATCCATCACCGGATAATCCGCATGCGGCCAGACCTTGGTCAGATCAAACGGGTTATAAGGTGTTTTATCGGCATCGAGTTCAGGCATGATCTGAACCTGCACTTTCCAGCGCGGGAATTCACCCTTTTCAATCGCACCAAACAGGTCGGCCTGTGTGGATTCACGGGTCTGGCCGACAACTTTTTCAGCCTCCGCATTCGTCCAGTGCTGGTGCCCTTGCATGGTCTTGAAGTGGAATTTCACCCAATAGCGCTCGCCGGCATCATTCCAGAACGAATAAGTATGCGAGCCGTAACCATTGATGTGACGCACATCTGTCGGCAGACCACGGTCAGACATCAGGATTGTTACCTGATGCAGGCTTTCCGGTGACAGCGACCAGAAATCCCACATCGCTGTGGCGGAGCGCATATTGGTCTTTGGATGACGCTTCTGGGTGTGAATGAAGTCCGGGAATTTCACCGGATCACGTACGAAGAAGACCGGCGTATTATTGCCAACCAGATCCCAGTTGCCTTCTTCGGTGTAGAACTTCAATGCAAAACCGCGCACGTCGCGCTCGGCATCTGCCGCACCGGCTTCACCGGCAACTGTGGAGAAGCGCGCAATCATCGGGGTCTTCGCACCCGGCTGCAAGGCTTTGGCTTTGGTATATTTGGAAATATCACCGGTAATGGTCAGTGTACCATGGGCACCCCAGCCCTTGGCATGAACCGCACGCTCAGGAATACGCTCACGGTTCTGGTGTGCCAGCTTTTCAATGAGCTGGTAGTCAGTCATCAGGACAGGACCGCGCTCGCCTGCTGTCAGGGAATTCTGGTTATCCGGAATCGGTGAACCGGCACTTGTGGTCATAATCGGACGATCGGCCATTTTTAGCTCTCCCTTGTATGATTGGCTCTGTTTTGAGCCATTATAAAAAAATCTGCATGACAAGATTATGACGGGCGCAGAACCACCTTCAGGTATTCCGCACCAGCCAAAACATGTATTAAATACTCAATTTCAATAACTTAACGATATACACCGATCAGGATTGAAATTGCATTCTCATGCTCTTTCTACAGAATAGAACTATTCTAACCATAATTTCCAATTGAATTTACTGTGATTATTGATAGGATTTTCTTATCATGTTTACAGTCAAGCAAATGCGCTATTTCGATGCGCTCGCCACCCATCTGCATTTCCGCAAAGCCGCCGAAACAGTCTTTGTTTCGCAACCCGCTTTATCCGCACAAATTGCAGAAATGGAAAATCTCGCCGGCAGCCCGCTCTTTGAGCGCGCCAATAAATCAGTTCTGCTCACAGAACTCGGTCACACACTCTGGCCGCGCATTAAAGTGATTTTACAGGAAATCCGTGCGCTGGAAGAACTGACCGAGCAGAAAAGTGGCATTCTACAATCACGCCTGCGGCTTGGCATCATCCCAACCATTGCCCCCTATTTGCTGCCGGATCTTATTCAGGCGCTGAAACAGCAATATCCGGCTCTGACGCTGGAACTGCGCGAGGCACTGACCGACAAGCTGCTGGAAGAATTGCGCAATGGTGAACTGGATGCGGTAATTGCCGCTATGCCGGTTCATGATCCCTACTTGACGGGCAAACACCTGTTTGATGACCGGTTTCTGATTGCCACTTCCAGCAATAATAATGATGTCCTGCCCTCGCCGCTCACACAGGGCAATGCGGCACTGGAAAAGCTGCTGCTATTGGAAGAAGGGCATTGTTTGCGCGATCAGGCGCTTGAGGTCTGCGCTCTGCCGCGTGAGCGCACACTGGTGAATTTCGGTGCGACCAGCATGGCCACGCTGCTGCAAATGGTCAGCAATGATATGGGGCTGACGCTGATACCGGAAATCGCTATTCGTTCAGAGGTGCCGCATAAGCGCATCCGCATCGTACCGTTTTCGGATAATTGCCCAAGACGCCAAGTCGGTCTGTTCTGGCGCAAACAGAGTCAGCGTCTTGAGGATTTCACGGCTTTGGCAAAATGCATCCAAAACAGCGCGGAAAAAGTGATGCTGGCACCTGATGAACTTAGCAGCCTGATCCGCCACAGTGCCGAATCTGAAGAGACTGCATCTAGAGCATAATTTCTTAGACTTGGATCAGTTTAAGGAATTATGCTCTAATTTTAAAGTGTTAGAGCGACCTTTGTGTGCCAAGTCTGGCACACGGCGCTCTATCCAGCGCGTTCCTGCTGGTATTTAAGCATCATAAGTGCAGCAGCTTTGCTCATCCATAGATCACGCTCATCCGCGAGATCAGCTTCAAAGCGCTTGGCAAGCTGTGTATAAGCCTGCCACATGCTCTGCGCTCCTTCCCCTTCCTGCACAGAGAAGTGGCTTTCCATACGCTCCACTGTCGCCTTGATCTGGTCGGTTTCAGGAATGGTTTTCATCAGCACCTCCCGTTTGCGGGCAATAAAAAAGGCCGGTTAAACCGGCCTTTTCGTATTCGTCTTATACGCTACCCGGATAATTCGGGCTTTCACGGGTGATGGTCACGCCGTGCGAATGGCTTTCACGCAAGCCCGCATTGGTGATACGGACAAATGTTGCCTTCTCGCGGAATTCCGGCAGTGTTTTAGCACCGACATACCCCATAGAAGCACGCAGACCACCGGCCAGCTGATGCAGGATATTGGCAACAGGGCCTTTATAGGCAACCTGACCTTCAATACCTTCCGGCACCAGTTTCAGCTCATCACGCACTTCCGCCTGGAAGTAGCGGTCAGCGGAACCGCGTGCCATCGCACCAACGGAACCCATACCGCGATAGGACTTATAAGAACGTCCCTGATGCAGATAAACTTCACCCGGGCTTTCTTCTGTACCGGCCAGCAGCGAACCGGCCATAGCAGCCGATGCACCGGCAGCCAGTGCCTTGGCGAAGTCACCGGAGAATTTGATACCGCCGTCAGCGATAACCGGAATACCGGCTTTCTGGGCGACTTCAACCGCACCCATAATCGCGGAAAGCTGCGGTACGCCAACACCGGCTACAATGCGTGTGGTGCAGATCGAGCCTGGTCCGATACCGACTTTAACCGCATCGGCACCGGCATCAATCAGAGCCTGTGTTGCCGCACCGGTTGCCACGTTACCGGCAAGAATACGTACATCGGAAGACAGTTTCTTCATGCGGGTGACCGCATCGAGAACACGCTGTGAATGACCATGGGCAGTATCAACCACCAGCAGATCAACACCGGCTTCGATCAGGCGTTCCGCGCGTTCAAAACCATCATCGCCAACGGAAGTTGCAGCAGCGGCACGCAGGCGACCCTGCGCATCTTTAGCGGCATTCGGGTTGAGCTGCGACTTTTCCATATCCTTAACGGTGATCAGACCGGTGCAACGACCCTGCGCATCAACAACCAGCAGTTTTTCAATGCGATGTTGGTGCAGAAGGCGCTTGGCTTCTTCCTGATTAACGTTTTCACGCACGGTGACCAGATTTTCACGGGTCATCAATTCGTAAATTTTCTGTGCCGGATCAGAGGCAAAACGCACATCGCGGTTGGTCAGAATACCGACCAGACGACCCGGGCCTTTGCCCGCATTTTCGACAACCGGAATACCGGAAATACCGTGCATACGCATCAGTGCCTGTGCATCAGCCAATGTTGCGTCAGGGCCGATAGTGACAGGGTTTACAACCATGCCGGATTCGAATTTCTTAACGCGCAGAACAGCTTCTGCCTGCAATTCCGGTGTCAGGTTGCGGTGAATAACGCCGATACCACCAGCCTGCGCCATAGCAATTGCAAGACGGGATTCGGTTACTGTATCCATCGCTGCGGAGAGCAGCGGCAGGTTCAGTTCAATGCCTTCAGCAATGGTGGTGCGCAGATCGACCTGACCAGGCATAACCTCGGAATGACCGGGTTGCAGCAGGACATCATCAAAAGTCAGCGCGTATGCGCCGGTGGATGATTCAACAATTTTCGCCATGGCCAATTCCTTTAAACAGGTAAAACACCCTGTGGGAGCAGAGGGTGCAACGACTCTTATCGTTTCAATTGAATTGGCAGCGGCTGGTAACACGGATATGACTTTTTGAAAAGACTATTCGTGAAAATCGCGTAAATTTTACCAGATCTTGTATCAGGCAGCTTCATTACAGCAAAACCGGCGATCAAATTCCTGCCGCCCCTGCGCCGTAAAATAAAGTGCACGACCCTGCTCGCGGCGCAGCCAGTTGCGCTCCAACATCATATCCAGCACTGCCGCACCCAGCGCACCGCCGAGGTGATGACGGCGCTCACTCCAGTCCAGACAATGCAGGCAAAGCGGACGGCGTTTGCCTTCCAACGGCTTCAACTCAAGACCAAGCGTGTGGAAAAATTCACGCCCCTCCGAAGTCAGCTGAAGTGCATCCTGCTCTGAGTGTTCGAGATAATTACGCGCCGTCAGACCATTGAACAGCGTGACACCCGCCTCACCCGCCAGATGATCGTAGCAAATCCGCGCTTCCCGCAAAGCTGCATCTTTCGGCCCTGTACGTACCCGCACAGCACCCGTGCGTTGCGCCAGCCCCATAAGGGCTTCAAGCACTTGCGCCACATCTGCTCCCGACAGGCGGAAATAGCGATGCCGCCCTTGTTTTTCTGCCGTGAGCAAACCGGCTTCGCTTAATTTGGTGAGATGTCCGCTGGCCGTCTGCACGGTGACACCGGCCACACCTGCCAATTCACTGACCGTCAAAGCACGGCCATCCATCAGCGCCGTGAGGATATTTGCGCGGGCGGGGTCGCCGATCAATGCGGCAACAGAAGCTATGACAGGACCATCTTTCATAGTTCGATGATAGCCGAAGCATTGATGCAACTCAATGGGGTATTTGCCTGCTCAGAAACGAACTAGGAGTCTCCCCATGATCGCTGTTATTTTTGAAGTCCACCCAACTAAAGGACAGAAAAACACCTATCTGGATATTGCCGCAGACCTGAAAGCGGAATTGCATAAGATTGACGGTTTTATCTCCGTCGAGCGCTTTCACAGCCTGACTGATCCGGACAAAATTCTCTCCCTCTCCTTCTTCCGCGATGAAGAAGCCGTGAAAAACTGGCGCTCAAGCTTTATGCATCGCTCGGCGCAAGCTGCAGGGCGCAGCGGTGTTTTTGCCGATTACCGGCTGCGGGTGGCAGATGTCACCCGCGATTACGGATTGAACAGCCGCGAACAGGCACCGCAGGACAGCCGCAACTTCCATCATGAGCGGGAGCTGGCCTGACCCAAAATATCAGCCTGCCCATTCACTACACCAGATGTCGCGTCCAGAACGATATCTCACCAAACTTGGAATATGCTCTGGTCAGCATTGCAGTGATCTTCAATCCAACATTTACGCATCTCATTCATCTGGTGATTTATCTGGGAGGAAAATCCATGAGCAGCAACCGTGGTGTCGTCTATACGGGTCCGGGGCAGGTTGAAGTACAGAATATTGCAGATCCGGTTTTTGCCGATCCGACGGGGCGCAAAATCGAACATGCCGTTATCCTGAAAGTTATTACCACCAATATTTGCGGCTCTGATCAGCATATGGTGCGCGGCCGCACTACGGCGGAAGCAGGTCTTGTGCTTGGCCATGAAATCACCGGTGAAGTGATTGAAAAAGGCGCGGATGTTGAAATGCTGGAGATCGGCGATATCGTCTCTGTGCCGTTCAATGTCGCCTGCGGCCGCTGCCGCACCTGCCGTGCGCAGGATACCGGCGTGTGCCTCACCGTTAATCCGTCCCGTGCCGGCGGTGCCTATGGTTATGTGGATATGGGCGGCTGGATCGGCGGTCAGGCCAAATATGTCACCATTCCTTATGCAGATTTTAACCTGCTGAAAATTCCGGATCGTGACCGTGCGCTGGCCAAAATTCGTGATCTGACCATGCTTTCCGATATTCTGCCAACCGGCTTCCACGGCGCGGTTAAAGCCGGTGTCGGCGTTGGCTCGATTGTTTATGTGGCCGGTGCAGGCCCTGTCGGTCTGGCAGCTGCCGCCTCTGCCCGTATACTCGGTGCGGCTGTAGTGATGATCGGCGACTTCAACAAAGAACGCCTTGCCCATGCCAAAAAAGTCGGTTTTGAGCCGGTTGATCTTTCGGCTTCCGATCGTCTTGGCGATCTGATTGCCGATATTACCGGCAGCAATGAAGTGGACAGCGCCATTGATGCTGTGGGCTTTGAAGCACGCGGCCATGCAGGCGGCGAGCAACCGGCAATTGTTCTCAATCAGATGATGGAAATCACCCGTGCGGCAGGCAATATCGGTATTCCGGGGCTTTATGTGACCGAAGATCCGGGCGCTGTGGACAAAGCCGCCAAAGTCGGCAGCCTGTCTCTGCGCTTTGGCCTTGGCTGGGCGAAAGCACAGAGCTTCCATACCGGCCAGACACCAGTGCTGAAATATAACCGCCAGCTGATGCAGGCCATTCTCTACGACCGTCTGAATATTGCGGAAATCGTTAATGCCCAGCTGATCTCGCTGGATGACGCACCGAAAGGTTATGAAAGCTTTGATCAGGGCGCTGCGAAGAAATTCGTCATCGACCCGCATGGCGATCTGCTGAAATCAGCCTGAGAATAATCAGAAACAGAGCAACCCCGCATGAGATATCACGCGGGGCTGTTTTATATTTACGCCTCTGCAAGGCTCTTTCTCCCTACGTCTCTGCAAGGCTGGTACCAAGAAATAACTGCCCGACACGCGGATCAGCCAGCAGCGCATCTGCCTTGTCATGCATTCGCGTCTGCCCCTGTTCCAGCACCAGACCATAGTCAGACATCGCCAGTGCCGCCTTGGCATTCTGCTCAACCATCAGCACCGTCACACCCTCATCGCGCAGGCGGATCAGCGTGCGGAATGTCTCGCTCACCATTTGCGGCGACAGGCCGATGGATGGTTCATCAATCAGGATCAGTTTCGGATCAAGCAGCAATGCGCGGGCAATTTCCAGCTGTTTCTGCTGACCGCCGGAGAGTGTAATCGCCTGCTGGTTGGCTTTCTCTTTGAGGATCGGAAATTGCTCCATCACCTCATCAATGCGGCGTGCAACCCTGCTCTGATCCGGTGCGGAAATACCGCCGATCTCCAGATTATGCTTCACCGACAGCATAGGAAACAAGTTGCGCCCCTGCGGCACATAGCTCACGCCATGTGCCAGCATTTTAGCAGGCGCCTGCCCTGTCACATCCTTGCCATTGAGCAGAACCTGTCCTGAGCGGATATTCAAAAGGCCGAAAATCGCTTTAAAAACCGTAGACTTACCCGCCCCGTTAGGGCCGATCACAGTGGTGATCGTGCCTTTTTCAATGCGAAAAGACGTACCGTTGAGAATGGTCATTTTGCCGTAGCCGCCAAAGACCTGTTTCAGTTCCAGCATGGCTCAGCCTCCCAGATAGGCTTCAATGACGTCCGGATTGTTACGCACGGTTTCCGGATCGCCTTCGGCAATGATACGCCCGTTTGCCAGCACAATAATGCGCGTGCAGAGCGACATGACAAATTCCATATTATGCTCGATCACCACAAAGGTCGCGCCGCGCTCACGGTTGAACGCCTTGAGGCGCTCTTTGAGGTCGGCCAGCATGGTGAGATTAACCCCGCCTGCGGGTTCATCCAGCATCACCAGCTTCGGTCCCGCCATAAAGGCCATAGCCGCATCGAGCAATTTCTGCTGCCCGTAAGACAGTGAACCTGCTTTTTCATAGGTCTGATGTGAAAGGCGGAAGAACTCGATCATCGTCTTCGCTTCTTCAGTCAAACCGGCATCCGGACGACCGAACAAACGCGACAGCATCGAGCCTTTATGCTCCTGACCGGCCAGAATAATATTATCCAGCACGCTCATATCCGGAAACACCTGCAACATCTGAAAGGTGCGGCCGACGCCGAGCTTATTGAGGTCGCTTGGGCGTTTGCCCGCAACATTCTGCCCGTCTACCAGCACCGTGCCGTTTGTGGCAGGCAATTGCCCGAGAATGCAGTTGAACAAAGTGGATTTGCCGCTGCCATTCGGCCCGATCAGGCCGAGGATTTCCCCTTCATGCACCTCAAAGGACACATCATCCACAGCGGTTACACCGCCGAAATTCTTGCTCAGATTACGCACAGAAAGAACGGGGTTCATTGGTTTTTCTCCCCGTTGCTGTCGAGCGCAGCTTTTGTCGTCCATGCGGTTGCCTGCGGATTACGGCGCTGCTTGAGTGCATTTTTAGCGCGCTCTGCCAGTCCCAAAAGTCCTGTCGGGCAGAACACCATCAGCACAATCACCAGCACCGCATAGAGCATCAGATAATAGCCCTCGGTAAAGCGCAGGAATTCCGGCGCCAGTACGATGAGGAAAGCCCCCAGCACCGGCCCGAAGAAGAAGCCAGCACCGCCGACAATTACCATCAGCAGGATTTTGAGCGAGATCGGCAGACCGAAGGAATGCGGCTCGATATATTGGGTGAGCTGCGCAATCAGACCGCCCGCAAGACCGCCATAGGCAGCACCGATAGCAAAGGCCAGCAAAGTCATTTTACGAACATCAACGCCCAGACTATTGGCGCGGATCGGGTTCTCACGCAGGCCTTTAAATGCCCGCCCCCAAGGAGAGCGGATAATGCCGTAAAGCGCCAGCACCATCACCACAAACAGGCCAAGCACGAAATAATAAAACGGCGTGGCCATCATGGTTTTCATACCAAAAATTTCCGGACGCGGAATGCCAGTCAGGCCGTATGTCCCGCCTGTCAGCCATTCTTCATTGCGCAGCACGAGAATAACCAGCGCATTGAAAGCCAGCGTGACAAAAGCCAGAAAATGATGCTGCACCCGCAAGGCCGGATAACCGAGCAGCAGCCCAAGCACAAAGCACAGCAGCATTGCCGCAATCAGCGCGAATGGCCATGCTATACCCGCCATCGTCATCAGCGCCACAGTATAGGCACCCAGCGCCATAAAACCGGCCTGCGCCAGCGAAATCTGCCCTGCATAGCCAAGCGTCAGGTTAAGCCCCATGGCAGCAATGGAATAGATCAACCATGAAGACAGCACCAGCAGACCATAATTGCTCTGCGAGAATGGCAAAGCAATCAAAACGGCCAGACCGGCGAGCAGAAGGAGTATTTTGCGAAGGCTCATATTGTCCGTCCTTCCGCCTTGCCGAGCAGCCCCTGCGGGCGCACGAGAATAATCACAATCAGCAGGATCAGCGGCACGGCCGAGCGATAGGATGCGGAAATATAAGCAGCCGAGAGATTATCAATCACGCCGATCAGCAAGCCACCGGCAAGCGCTCCGCGGATTTGGTTAAAGCCACCGACAATCGCCGCGATAAAGGCGATCAGCCCCAGAGTCTCACCATTGGAGAATTTCGCCAAATAGATCGGTGAAATCAGAATGGAGGCCAGCAAAGCCAGCGCGCCATTGATTAAAAATGTATAAAGAATCATGCGCTTAACCGGCACGCCGAGAATTTCCGCTACCTGCGGGTTTTGTGCCGTTGCCTGCATACAGCGCCCTGTCTTGGTGCCGTTGAGGAAAAACTGCAGCAGTGCCACAGTGCCAAGCGAGATCGCCAGAACCGCAATATCCTGTACCGAGATCGCCGCGCCGAAAATATTCAATGTGCGGTCGGTAAACAGCGCCGGAAACGGCATGGCTTCCGCCGTATAGAATTGTTTGACGCCTTCTTTCAACAGAATGCCCAGCGCAATTGTCGCAATAACAATCGGCAACACGCCATGCGGCAGCAACGGATCAATGATGATACGTTTGAAGCCATAGCCCAGAAACAGCAGTGTAAGCACCAGTGCCAGCAAAATGGCGACCGGAAAACTGAGACCTAAAATCTGCGTGCCTGCCAGCACAAAAAATGCGGGCAGCATGACAAATTCGCCCTGCGCGAAATTGATCGTCTGTGAAGCCTGCCAGAGCAACGTAAAGCCGATTGCCACAAGGGCATAGATCGAGCCTGTTGCCAGACCCGATACCAGCAACTGAAAGAAAGTAGCCATCAGGAAAAGTCCGTTTTGCGGGCATAATCCGGCGGGACATACCCGCCGAATTATACGATCAGCTTAAAGCTTAGGCAGCGTGGAAACGACAGACTGCTTGCCGTCTTTGACTTCCACAAGGAAACTCTCACGGTTCACTTCGCCTTTGTCGTCCCATGTGGTTTCCATCAGAATGCCCGGCTCATCAGCAGGGGTGATGGTCAGCCCGTGAAGCGCATCAGCAAAGGCCTGACGGTCAACTTTGCCGTTCTTCACAGTCACATATTTCACGATATAAGCGCCCATATAGGCTTTGATAGCATTGTGATCCGGCTTGTAACCATATTTGCCTTCGAATTTCTTGGCAAAATCCTGCACAGCCTGCACCGGTGCATCGGCTGTCAGCCCGACATGGCCGCGCACACCGTTCACTGCATCACCGGCCAGATCAATCACCTTCTGGTTCATCAGCGTGGTTTCACCAAAGATCGGCTGCTTCACGCCCTGCTTCTGCATTTCTTTCAGCAAACGTGCGCTTTCTTCTTCATGCAGATAGGCAAAGATCACATCGGCATTGCTGTCTTTAAGCTTCACCACGTCAGCAGCGAAATCCGCCTGACCGACTTCACTGGACACATCACCGACAAGTTTGATGCCGCGTTTGTCGAGTTCTGCAACAAACGCATCGCGTCCGCCTTTGCCGAAATCATTATTGACCCATGCAACGGCTACGGTTTTAGCGCTCAGCTCATCGGTAAGATATTTCACCAGTTTCGGCATCGACTGCTGCGCGCCGAAGGATGTGCGGAAAATATAAGGATTGCCGAGATCGGTGATGAATGGTGCTTCCGCACCAGTCAGCTGCGGCACGCCATTCTGCATGGCAACCATCATATTGACTTTGACCGAACCGGAATAAATCGGCCCCATAATCACATAAGCGCCGTCGTCAATCGCCTTCTGCACCATAGCGCGCGAAGTCGTTGCATCGGTCTGCGTGTCATAGTCTGTGACTTCGAGCTGCTGTCCGAGTACGCCGCCTGCGGCATTGATCTCTTCAACAGCCAGCTTCAGACCGTCGCGCCAATTCGTGCCAACGGTCGCGCCTGCGCCGGACAGTTCAATCACGTCTGCGATTTTGATGGTTTCCGCCGCAAAACTCATTTGCGGTAATGCTGCTGATAATGCAGCTGCTGCAGTTAAAGCCAGTAAATGTCTTCTGTTCATAAACCCCTCCCAAGGCTCCCCGACCGGATGGGATTTCATTCTGTCTGCACAATCATTCACATCATTATTGTCAGCACAAAAACAACATATGTTTTCAGCCTTACAGAAATGTATATTCAATGACCGGAGTTTCAGCCCATCATAATCTGATTTAACGGCTTGTTTGCACAGTTGCAAGCACAGGCTTAACCAATAAAGCCCGATATTGCCGCATTGCCGGAATGCTCCGATTTTATCCCCGTAAAACATATATAATTGTCAGTATTTCATCGGCCAAAACTGTCTATGGTGCGGATTGTTTTCAATTCTGCAGAACCGGCGAAAATCATCTCTGCCGGTTTCTGAAATATCCGTCAGTCATTCAATAAAACAGGGGAGCGCAAGTGATGAGTAACAAAAACATCCTCAGAATAATATCCGGAACCACACTCTGTCTGGCACTGCATATTGCATCAGTATCCGCTGCCACCGGATTACCCGGCGGGGCATCATCGCTCTCTGAAACTTACGGCAACTGGACAGTCTCCTGCCTTGTTCAAAAACAGGATGAAGCGCAAAAAGTCCTCTGTTCCATGTCACAGCAGCAGGTTGATGATAAAAGGCAGCGGGCACTTGCCGTTGAACTCAGCCCCGATAAAAGCGGTGCATCCGGCGCATTTATTCTGCCATTTGGCCTCAATCTCAGCGCCGGAGCGGTTTTGCAGATTGATGAAACGACTGCCGACAAAGCTGTTGCATTCTCAACCTGCCTGCCAGCCGGCTGTATTGTACCCGCCAGTTTTGATACAGCGAAGACAGATGCTTTAAGTAAGGGGCAGAACCTGTCTGTCCTCATACAATCTGCGGACGGGAAAGACCTTAAACTCGCAGTCCCGCTGGATGGCTTTGCTTCCGCTATAAAACGCACCAGAGAATTGCTGAAATAAGTGTCCGCTCATAGTACAAAACAAAAAAGCTCCGGCGAACCGGAGCTTTTCTTTTAGGTACAGACCCGATCAGTAGGGTGAATCAGGGAAGTAGAATTCCTGCGCATTGTCCTTGGTGACAAGGGTTGCATCCAGAATATAACGTCCGCGCACCGGCACCTGATCGTAGAAATTGGCAACGGTCAGTTCCATTGCAGTTGCAATCATTGCTGGCGGATAGAGTACATCTACCGGCACCATTGCATCGCCGTCGGCAACCTTTTTAATCATTTCTTTCATGCCGGCACCGCCGACAACCATTTTAATATCTGTGCGTTTGGCCTGCTGAATGGCTTCAAGAGCACCAACGCTCATATCGTCATCCTGCGTCCAGACCGCATCGATCTTCGGATATTTAACCAGATAATCCTGCATCACTTTAAAGGCATCATCGCGCGACCAGTTGCCGAACTGCTTATCCAGCACTTTGATGTCGCTGCCGGCCACTGCGCCGTCAAAACCCTTTTGGCGTTCTTCATCAATCACAATCGGCAGACCGCGGATAACCACGACATCGCCTTTGCCAAGCGTATCTTTCAGATACTGACCGGCAACGCGGCCGAGTTCTTCATTATTACCGGCAACATAAAGATCCTGAATGGACTGATCGGACAATGCGCGGTCAACAACGGTAACGAAAATGCCCTTATCCTTCACCTGACGGATCGGATCGGTCAGCTCATCAGAATTGTGCGGCAGTGTTACCAGCGCATCCATGCCCTGCGTGGTCAGATCTTCCAGAGCATTGGCCTGCGAAGCGCCGTCCGGTGAGGTTTTGATGACAATTTTCAGACCCGGATGGCTCTTTTCCAGAACCGCTTTAGCCCGTTCTGCGTGATAGACAACGCCGCCTGTCCAGCCGTGGTCAGCCGCCGGTATCGACACGGCAATCGTGACTTTCTTTTCTTCCTGTGCCTGAGCCGCTGTCCCGAACAGGGCAGCAGCACAAACAGCACCTAACAGAATATTTTTCATGGTCTCACTCCCTGATATTTGGCCTGACGACACGGCGGTCCGGCCTCCCCTCCGCCGCTTTGCGACAGCGGAGCCACAGCCCCGCCGCCAAGTACATCTGCAATTACTGACGCCGCGACAATGACCGCTGCACCAGCATTGCAATAATGATAATCGCGCCCTGCACTGCGCCGATCAGATATTCACTGACCAGATCAGACAGAACCATAATATTACCGACAACCTCCAGAATGAGTGCACCGCAAACAGTGCCCCAGATGCGGCCAACACCGCCGCGCAAGGCTGTGCCGCCAATCACCACTGCGGTAATTGCCTGCAATTCCCACATCAGACCTGTGGTCGGCGTGGCTGCGCCCAGACGCGGAATGTAAATCAGAATAGCGATGGCAACGCAGATACCCTGAATGACAAAAGCCATTGTGCGCACGCGGTTGACCGGAATGCCGGAATAACGCGCCACATCCTGATTGGAACCAACCGCGATAATATGGCGGCCAAAAGCTGTGCGGTAGAGAATGAAAGATGCAATCAGTGCCACGACAATGATCGCAACAATCGGCACCGGAACGCCCAGAATATTGCCGAAATAAACCGGACGATAGGCTGCCCGCAGCTCCTGCGATTTCATGGCAATGGAACCGCCCTCAGCCAGATAGATGGTGAGTGCGCGGAATATCCCCATTGTGCCGAGTGTAACGATAAATGGTTCGATACGTCCGAGTGTGGTGGTGACGCCGTTGGCCAGTCCGCAAAGCGCGCCGACAACAATGGCAATACAGGCAGCCACCAGCAACATCGGCAAAATGCCGGTGATGATGCCGGAATTCATGAACATGATCGTGACAGCAGCGACAAAGGCAGACATCGAGCCGACAGACAGATCAAGACCGCCGGACGAGATCACAAAGGTCGCGCCGATAGCGATAATCGCGATGAATGCGCTGCGGGTTGCAATATTCAGCAGATTGTCCACACCGATGAAATTGGAGTTCACCAGCGTTCCGAAAACCAGCAGAGCCGCCAGCGCCACGAAAGGGGCAACAGCACGCAAATCCATATCCTGCCAGAAACGGCGTTCTGTTGTATTTTGCGGAGTGGTTTTAGCCTGTTCTGTCATAGCGCCTCTGCAAAAATTGCAGCCTCTGAAGATGTGACACCGGTAGCGTGCACAACAATTTCATTCTCGGTCATTTTGTCTCCGCTGATTTCCGCAACGATACGGCCATTGCGCATCACCAGTGCGCGGTGACACAGGCCGATCAGTTCCGGCATTTCCGAAGAAATCACGATAACGGCTTTGCCCTGCGCGGCCAGCTCAGCAATAAAGCGGTAAATCTGCTCTTTGGTGCCAATGTCGATACCGCGTGTCGGTTCATCAATGATCACAATATCCGGCTCTAGCAGCATCATTTTTGCCAACAGCAATTTCTGCTGATTACCGCCTGAAAGCTGTCCGGCGAGAAGGTCAGGATTACGGGTACGGATATCAAAATCCCCGATTGCCTTTTCCAATGCTGCAGCCTCGGCAGTGCGGTCAATCTGCAAGCCTGAAAACTGACTTAAAGCGGCCAATGTCAGATTGGTGCGCAGGTTTTGTGCCAGCAACAGTCCTTTGCCTTTGCGGTCTTCACTCAGGTAAACAAGTCCGGCATCCATGCTCTCACGGGCATTATGAAAGCGCCGTGCGGTTCCGTTGACACGCACAGTACCATGCGCATGACGCAAGCCCACCACGCCCTCGCAAAGCTCGGTGCGACCCGCGCCGATCAGCCCTGCAAAGCCAAGTATCTCTCCTTTATGCAATGTGAAGCCGCAATTACTCGCATAACCCGGAACGGTAAAATCCGAGACTTCAAGCACAGGCGTTTTGACCTGCGGGATAACGCGTTCAGGATAAAGCTGGGACATATCCCGCCCGACCATCAGCTGCGCCATATCCAGCGGTTCCAGCCCTTCCGCCTCGCGCGTTGTAATCATCTGCCCGTCGCGCAGCACTGTCACACGATCGGCAATGGCTTTCACCTCCGGCAGGCGGTGTGAAATATACAAAATCGCTGCACCGCGATTACGGATAGCCATGATGACTTTGAGCAAAGCTTCAGTTTCAACCGGCGTCAGCGAAGCGGTCGGTTCATCAAAAATCACCAGTCGGTGCGGCACCAGCAATGCTCGGGCAATCTGCACCAGCTGACGTTGCGCAATCGACAATTGTTCAACACGGGTCGTCGGGTCGATATCAGCACCGAGATCTGCAACTGCCGCTCTGGCCTGCGCATTCATGGCACGGTCATTCAGCATCAGGCCTTTGCGCTGCTCGCGGCCGAGGAAAATATTCTGCGCAACCGTCATATCCGGTGCCAGCAAAATCTCCTGATGCACCAGCACAATACCGCGATGTTCCGCATCTACCGGCCCTGACAGCACAACCGGCTGCCCATCAATAAAGATTGTGCCTTTGCTCGGACTTAAATGTCCGGCCAGCAGTTTCATCAGTGTTGACTTACCGGCACCGTTCTCGCCGATCACCGTGTGAATTTCACCCTCACGGATATCCAGCGTAATATCGCGCAGCACTTCCACCGGTCCAAAACTTTTGGCCAGTCCCTCAACACGCATAAAAGGTGGTTTGCTGCTCGTGTCTCGTTCTGTCATCGCAAATTTGTCCAGACATTGCCTGCTTTGGATGAAGCCACAGAAGCTTCAATAAAGCGCATTCCTTCAAGCCCGTCCTCAACAGTCGGATATAGTACCGCCGCATCCGGTTTTTCACCGTTACGCGCTGCGTGGATAGCGCGTGCTGCTTCCGTGTAAATCGTGGCAAAACCTTCGAGATAACCTTCCGGATGCCCGCCCGGAATACGGGTAACACGGTTTGCAGATGCACCGGCTCCGGCACCGCCACGGGTGATGAGTTGCTTCGGCTCGCCGAAACGCGTGAACCACAGATAGTTCGGATCAGACTGCGACCATTCCAGCCCGCCTTTGCTGCCATAGACCCGCAGTTTCAGCCCGTTTTCATTGCCAACGGCAACCTGACTTGCCCATAACATGCCGCGTGCGCCGCCTTTGTAGCGCAGCATAATCTGCACATCATCGTCCAGCGCCCGCCCCTCAACAAAACTGGTCAGCTGCGCCAGCACAGCCTCGGCTTCAAGACCGCTGACAAATCCGGCCAGATGATAGGCATGGGTGCCGATATCACCGATTGCGCCACCGGCGCCGGAGCGTTTCGGATCAGTGCGCCATTCAGCCTGTTTATTACCGCTCAGCTCACTGCGCTCGGTCAGCCAATCCTGTGCATATTCGGCCTGCACAACACGGATATCGCCCAGATCACCATTGGCCACCATTTCCCGCGCCTGCCGGATCATCGGATAGCCACTGTAATTATGGGTCAGCACAAAGATTTTGCCGGACTGCTGAACGGTTTCAACCAGTTGCTCGGCTTCAGAAACTGTTGTTGTCAGCGGCTTGTCGCAAATTACGTGAATGCCTGCGGCCAGAAAAGCACGGGCAGCTGTGCCATGCAGATGGTTCGGCGTGACTATAGCCACAGCCTCAATCCCATCCGGCCTTTTGCTTTCAGCCAGTGCCATTTCTTCAAAAGACGCATAAGAGCGCTCAGACGAAATACCCAGCTCTTGCGCAGAAGCACCTGCGCGTGCCGGATCGGATGAAAGCGCACCGGCGACCAGTTCATACTGATCGTCAATCCGCGCTGCAATGCGATGCACGGCGCCGATAAAAGCGCCCTGCCCGCCGCCGACCATGCCAAGTCTGATACGATGTGCTGCGTTTCCCATAGCCACCTCCTCTTAACCCAGACCGAGCATTTTACGGTTTGCCGCATCATCAGTGCCCGCATCGGCAAAATCATCAAAAGCACGCTCTGTAACGCGAATGATGTGATGGCGGATAAATTCCGCACCTTCGCGTGCACCGTCTTCAGGATGCTTCAATGCGCATTCCCATTCAAGCACAGCCCAGCTATCGAAGTCATGCGTTGTCAGTTTCGAGAAAATACCGCCGAAATCGACCTGCCCGTCACCCAATGAGCGGAAACGGCCTGCGCGGTTCACCCAGCTCTGGAAACCGCCATAAACACCCTGTCGTCCGGTCGGATTAAACTCCGCATCCTTGACGTGAAACGCTTTGATGCGTTCATGATAAATATCAATGAAATCAAGGTAATCGAGCTGCTGCAGCACGAAATGCGACGGATCATACAGGATATTGGCGCGGGCATGATTTTTCACCCGATCCAGAAACATCTCATAGGAAATACCGTCATGCAGATCTTCCCCCGGATGTAATTCGTAGCAAACATCCACACCGTTTTCGTCGGCATAATTGAGCAGCGGTGTCCAGCGTTGCGCCAGTTCATCAAAAGCTGTCTCTACGAGACCGGCAGGCCGCTGCGGCCACGGATAGACATAGGGCCATGCCAGCGCACCGGAGAAGGATGCCATCGCAGTCAGACCAAGATGTTTGGAAGCCCGCAGCGCGCGGCGCACCTGATCTTCCGCCCATTTCTGCCGCGCCTGCGGATTGCCACGCACTTCCTCATCGGCAAAGCCGTCAAAGGCTGCATCATAGGCCGGATGCACCGCAACAAGCTGTCCCTGCAAATGCGTTGAAAGCTCGGTGATCTCCAGGCCATTATCAGCGGCGATGCCTTTGATTTCATCGCAATAGGTTTGCGAATCTGATGCTTTTTTAAGATCGAACAGGCGCTTATCCCATGTCGGAATCTGCACGCCCTTATAGCCCAGCGAGGCTGCCCATTTGCAGATATTCTCAAAGGAGTTAAACGGTGCCGCATCTCCCGCAAACTGCGCCAGAAATATCGCCGGCCCTTTAATCGTTTTCATCATCCCACTCCCGAATTTTCTGTATCGTTTCTGATGTTCACCGTTGCCAGAAGTGCAACTAAACGTAACAATTCACGATATTTTCCAGATATTCCTGACGACCGGAAACCGGCTGCGGCTCAATCCCGCTGTCACACACATAGGCAGCAATGTCTTCCAGTGATTGTTTGCCATGCAACATGGCCTGCGCCTGCGGCTGCTGCCATCCGGCATAACGTGCATCAAGCGGAGCGGACAAAGCTTTATCCTCAATCATTTTCGCTGCGGCTTTAAGCCCGCGTGCACAGCAATCCATCGCGCCGATATGCGCAATCAGCAGATCCTGCGGGTCGAGCGACTGACGCCGCAATTTGGCATCAAAATTTGTGCCGCCGGTAGTAAAGCCGCCGCCTTGCAGAACCTGATAATAGGCCAGCGCCATTTCCGGCACATTGTTCGGAAACTGGTCTGTATCCCAGCCGGACTGGTAATCATTGCGGTTCATATCGATGGAGCCGAAAATGCCCAGCGCATTGGCCATTGCCAGCTCATGTTCAAATGAATGACCGGCAAGAATGGCATGCCCCTGCTCGATATTGACCTTCACCTCGCCTTCCAGACCATAGCGCTTGAGAAAGCCGTAAACGGTGGCGACATCAAAATCATATTGATGCTTGGTCGGTTCCTGCGGCTTAGGCTCGACAAGGATTGTGCCTTTGAAACCGATTTTATGCTTGTAATCGACCACCAGCGAGAGAAAGCGCCCCATCTGGTCAAGCTCGCGCCCTGCATCGGTATTCAGCAGGGTTTCATAGCCTTCACGCCCGCCCCAGAGCACATAATTCTCACCATTCAGGCGGTGCGTCACATCCATGCAATGCTTAACCGTCGCGGCAGCATAGGCAAAAATTTCAGGATCAGGATTGGTGGCAGCACCGGCCATATAGCGGCGATGCGAGAAAAGATTGGCGGTCCCCCAGAGCAGTTTGACGCCCGTCTGGTTCATCTTCTCCTGAAGATAATCGGCCATGTGGTCGAGATTGGCCGATGTTTCCGCAAAATTTTTGCCCTCGGGGCGGATATCCGCATCGTGGAAACAATAATAAGGTGTACCGAGCAGCGTAAACAATTCAAAGGCCACATCAGCTTTGTGCTTCGCGTGATCCAGCGTGTCGCCGAACCACGGGCGCTCAAAAGTCTGCCCGCCGAACGGATCGCCGCCAACCCATGCAAAACTGTGCCAATAGGCAATGGCAAAGCGCAGGTGATCTTCCAGCCTTTTGCCCAGCACAACCTCGTCCGGATTGTAGAAACGATAGGCAAGCGGATTGGTGCTTTTCTCACCCTCATAGCGGATGGGTTTATCCAATCCGAAGAAACCTGTGCTCATGCCGTTACCCTCTGTGCGTTATTATTATTTGTCACCAGCAATTTTGATTTCTGAACTTCCGTCTCCGCATCAACGCGAAGCAAAGATGTGATTGCACAGCCTTGCAGGATCAGCGGCTGTTCCGACGGATAGCAACGAATGGTCAGATCTTTGGGCGATTGCAGGCCGTTACGCGGCCCGACCTGCCGTCCATCGGCAAGATCGCCGCTGATGGTCTGGCGCAATTCATCCTCAATGAGATCAAAGGCGTGCACACCGGGGCCGACAAAGGCCAGCGGCACCGGATCAATCAACGAGAAAATGCTGCGCAAGGCAAAACCAAGCGCCTTGCCTGCCTGTTGGAAAGCCTGCCGTGCAACGCCGTCTGCCGTTCTGGCCTCATGCGCCAGCGCATAAAAATCGCTTTCGGGAATCATCGCCACGGACGCACTGTTTTCATCAACACCATGCGCCTTGCGCCAGATGCCATAATCACTGGCATAGGCCTCAAGACAACCGTGGCGACCACAGCGGCACAAAGCGCCATCCGGCATATAGACCACATGACCGAATTCCGCAGCAGACGAGCGCGCACCGGAAAACGGTTCGCCTTTCAGATACAGCCCCATGCCGATACCGGACGAAAACAAGATCGCCGCGAAATCACCGTGGAAGATATCCGGCTGCGACCAGCGCAAGGCTTCGGCGATCATCAGACAGTCGTTAAAAACCATCACCGGAACATCAAAAGCCTGTTTCAGGAAATCCGCGATGGTTACATTTTCCGCACCGATTGTCGGTGACCAGACCAGCATCTGATGGGCAGCATCGGTCATGCCCTGCACGCTCACAGAGATATGGCGCAGATTTTTCGCCTGATCAGGATAGCGGCTAAGCAATCCGCTGATCTGCCGCTCCAAGGCTGCAAGAAGTGCATCCGGCGCTATAGTCAGCGTATCAAGCTGCAATTGCTCAAAGGCAATTCTCTGCCCCGCATAATCGAACAGGTCTACGTCAATCACATTCAGCGCGATATTGACCGCAACGACAGATGCGCATTGCGGATTGAGCCCGAGCAAAACCTGCGGACGGCCACGCTTGCCCTCAGCATTATTCGCGGCTTCTGTTTCTGGTACTTCAACGAGCACCTGTTCTGCCAGCAACATGGCACTGATAGCGGAAATTGTGGAGTGGCTCATGCCGGTCATGCCGGCGATATCCGTGCGTGACAGGCTGCCGGACTGCCGCAGCAATCGCAGAATCCGTCGCCGGTTTTGCCAGCGCAACTCTTCAGATCGTGAAACGCCTCCCGTCACACGACACCTCCCTTATAACGGAACGGTTCTTAGCGACCTGTTTCCGTCTGTCTCCTCTGCGGATAAGACTGGCACGGATTTTTCTGCTTGTCATCTATTTTTCGAGTATCGAAAAAAATAAGATTTCTATGTGTCGGCAATAAAATCAGACCGGATAATTAAAAAATGAAGGCTGATGACAGGGAAATAAAAGAATCACATGCCGCATCGGCTGGTGCGATTCGGATAAATTACAATTTTCGGAAAATTCGATTCTTCTTCAGAAAATACCGCTGACACGGAAATATACCGTATCAAAACAATGAATTACCGCTTTAAGCGGATAAATCTCTGTATTTTGTAAAGTGAGAAGAAGATTGGCTGGGGAACCTGGATTCGAACCAAGACTAACGGAGTCAGAGTCCGTCGTTCTACCATTAAACTATTCCCCAGCATCGCTGCTCTGTGAGAGCGAAGCGGTGACGCTCGCGGCGCCGTGGGTGGTCATATAATTGATATTTTCACAAATGCAAACCCTCTTTGCACTGATTTCAATATATTTTTCCACAGATCACAAAATTCTCCTTTCTCTTAGCAATTTGCGCCCCTTGGTAAATCGGCAAAGGACTGTTACATTAAGGGCAACGTGAAATAGTCTGCACCATGCCTGCGTCCCTGAAGGGTTCGCGCGGTGCCAAAAGGACAAAAACTTTGAAGAACCCCGATCTGCACACCCCAAAGGTGTCTATCAACGGGGCGTCTGGCGGCAAAGAAGGAAGAACATCTTCCTCTGAGCCGCCGAATACAGGGCAACGGTCAGGCCGTTCTCCTGTCGGCTCATCGTCACCAAAGTCCGTGGCAGATGAATCGGGGCGCTTCGATAAAAAACAGCGCAAACGCGCGCGCCGGCGAAAAGCCGGTAAGCATAATGGCTCGGAAACGATGTCAGCCGGTGCACAAGGGTCTTCCCTTGCCGCCGAACGGGTTTCTGCAAACAGCGATAAGTCATCCTCAGCTAAATCAGCGCGTGCAGAAAACGCCTCCGGCAATCATGCACCGAAAAGCGAGCAGAAAAACGGCCAAAGAAACGGGAAAAAACTCTCGAACCGCCGCAGACGCTCGCGTCGTAAAAAGCAGGACAATCCGGCCGCAACCGATAATATAGCTGCGGCACCGTCTGCTCAGTCCGCTTCGCAAGCGCAAGCCGCCAAGCACGGCCATGCACCGAACCGCCAAAGCCCGAAACCAATTGCGGCCAGAGCAGAGCATAATTCCGGTCATGCAGGTGAAAACCGCGCGCCACAGGTTGCGCAGCCGCGCGCCTATGAGCCGCCACTTTATGCAGCGCTTGATCTTGGTACCAATAATTGCCGTCTGCTGATTGCAACGCCGAGCAGACCCGGACAATTTCGCGTTGTCGATTCCTTCTCGCGTATTGTGCGTCTTGGTGAAGGCTTCGGCACCAGCGGCCGCCTGAGCGATCAGGCAATGAACCGTGCGATTGAAGCGCTGAAAATCTGCCGTGATAAGCTTGAAAGCAAGAATATCCGCCGCAGACGCCTGATCGCGACGGAAGCCTGCCGCTCGGCCAGCAATGGCGCGGATTTTCTGGAGCGGGTACGCGAGGAAGCCGGTCTTGAGCTGGAAATTGTGGACCGTCAGACTGAAGCAAGCCTTGCGGTTTCCGGTTGCGGCACACTGGTCAATCGCGAGACCGATGCGCTTGTGCTGTTTGATATCGGCGGCGGCTCCTCGGAAATCGCCCTGATTGATGTGACCTGCCGCCGCTCTTCGCGCCTTGCCGAACACATTACCGCATGGACCTCCCTGCCCGTAGGTGTTGTCACTCTGGCGGAGAAATTCGGCGGACGCGATGTTACGCCTGAAAATTATGCGGAAATGGTTGCCTATGTTGCCGGTATGCTGAATGATTTCAGCGAGCGGCACAAGCTTGGCGAGCTTGCCCAAAGTACGCATTTCCATTTGCTTGGCACATCCGGTACGGTAACCACGCTGGCAGGCATTCATCTGGGGCTTGAGCGCTATGACCGTCGCCGCGTGGATGGCATGTGGATGGGCTCGCAGGATGTGACTGACATGACCGCCAAGCTGTTGTCATGGGATTTCAAAACCCGTGTGGCCAATCCGTGCATCGGTGCAGACCGCGCTGATCTGGTGCTGGCCGGTTGTGCTATTCTCGATGCCATCCGTCAGATCTGGCCGAGCGAAAGATTGCTGGTTGCCGATCGCGGCTTGCGTGAAGGTATCCTCACTGAATTGATGTCCCGCGATGGTGCATGGCGCCACCGCCGCCCTCATCAGGCAAAAGAAACTTATATGAAAAACGGTTCCGGCAGGGACACGCAGCTAAAGGGCAGACAGTCGATATGAGCGGTTCTGGAAGCAAGTCCGGCAAATCAAAATTCGGCAACACCACCGGTGGCCGTGGCGGCGCAGGCACGCGCGGCATGCATGTGCGCGTCAAGAAAAAGGCCGGCACGATCAAAGAAACATCGCGTCGCTGGCTGGAACGCCACCTCAACGACCCTTATGTGCAGCAGTCCAAGGCAGACGGCTATCGCTCCCGCGCGGCCTATAAGCTGATCGAGATCAACGAGCGCTATAATATTCTGAAAAAAGGCCAGAAGATTATCGATCTGGGTGCGGCCCCTGGTGGCTGGAGCCAGATTGCTGCGAAGATCGTCGGCTCCAATGATGAGCAGCCGCATGTTGTCGGCATCGATTATCTCGACGTTGATCCGTTGCCGGGTGTAGCACTCCTGAAAATGGACTTTCTGGATGATGAAGCACCGAATGCCATTATGAATGCATTGGGCGACTCACCTGATCTGGTGATTTCTGATATGGCGGCACCAACCACCGGTCATCGCCGCACCGACCATCTGCGCACCGCGCATCTTTGCGAAGTAGCAGCGCATTTTGCTGTTTCGGTGTTGAAACCGGGCGGTCACTTCCTGACCAAAACCTTTCAGGGCGGCACCGAGAACGACCTGCTGACCATGCTGAAACAGAATTTCCGCTCGGTTCATCACGTCAAGCCGCCTGCATCGCGCGCGGAATCCGTTGAGCTTTATCTTCTCGCCCGTGATTTCAAAGGCCGCAAGGAAGATGACAGCGAAGAATAAATTCGCCTCATTCTATTCAACAAAAAAGCGCGGCTGAGCCGCGCTTTTTTTATTTCATCACATACCCGATACTCAATGTATCTTTTTCACCTTCGGCGCGAATTTCTTCTCATAAAGCTCCTGCCCTGCTTCCGGCTTCAGCTTAACAAAAGAGAAGAAAGCCAGCGCGGAAAGAGCGCCGACAATATAAAACGCGATATGGAAATCCTGCAATTGCAGCACAGAACCACGAATGATTGTGCTCAGCTCCAGTATCACACCGGCCAGCGCCACACCCATTGCAATTGAAACCTGCTGGGCAACCGCAGAAATCGGCGTTGCCTGACTGGTTTTGTCGTCGGGAATTTCTGCAAAGCCCAGCGCATTCACTCCGGTGAAGAACATTGAACGCAGGAAACCACCAAACAGCAAGGCAATCAGGATCAGCGTCATTGGTGTTTGCGGCGTGAAAAAACCGTTCAGGATAATGAAACATGCCGATGCGAGGGAGCCGAACATCAGCAACCGGCGGAAGCCAAAACGGGAGAAAACCCGTGTCGCCCCGAATTTCATCAGCAATGCCCCGATTGCCGAAACAAAAGTGATCATACCGGATTGAAACGGATCAAGCCCGAAACCGAGCTGCAACATCAGCGGCAGCAAAAACGGAATAGCACCGATGCCCAAACGGAACAGGCTGCCGCCGACAACGGAAATGCGGAACACATCATTCTGAAACAATGACAAGTCCAGCAGCGGATTTTCCACCCGCTTTGCATGGCGGATATATAGAGCTGTCGACAGCAGACCGACACCAAGCGTGATAATACCCACCGCAGGCGGCAGCGCCGGAAGACTGACCACAGAAAGCCCGAAGACCACACCGGACATTGCCAGCCCCGACAGGATAAAACCGATCACATCCAGCTTGCGCGGCAGCGGCACATCCAGCACCGGCAGATATTTAGTGGCAAACCAGATACCGGCCAAACCAATCGGCACATTAATCAGAAAAATCCAGTGCCAGCTGAAATAGGTTGTGATGAAACCGCCGACCGGCGGCCCAACCAAAGGCCCGACCATGCTCGGGATTGCCAGCCATGCCATCGCATTCACCAGCTGATTACGCGGTGTAGAGCGCAACAAGACCAGACGACCGACCGGCGTCATCATCGCCCCGCCCATGCCCTGCAGAAAACGCGCGGCCACAAAGCTCATCAGAGAATTGGATGCTGCACAGGCCACAGAGCCGATCACAAAAACCGCAATCGCTGCACGAAATACATTGCGGGCGCCATAGCGGTCGGCCATCCAGCCGCTGACCGGAATAAACACCGCCAAAGATACGAGATAGGATGTGAGCGCCAGCTTCAGCGCAATGGGGCTGGTGCCGATATCGGCTGCAATTGCCGCCAGTGAGGTCGAAATCACATTCGAATCCATCTGCTCCATAAAGAGCGCGACGGCCAGAACCAGCGGAATAATGCGATTCACAATACGAATCCTGAATGTCAGATATGTTTCATCATGGTCATTATATAAACCAGCCAGACCGGATTACACGCAGAATTGACCGGACCGGCAAAGTTTTTTGACGGGCAAAAACATAGTGTCACAAAATTTAACGCGGGCAACAAATCGTGTGCGAACGTGATTAATTTCGACTTAAAAAACAATGGATTGTGATGAGCGTGTAACAATTGAAGAACCCGCTCCCTCTTGTCTGCCAAGGCCGGAAAACAAGGCTCAAACCATGACCGGCATCGCCGGAGCGGCAGAAAAAAGCGCTTTCGGGTTGCGTGACCGGTTACACGCTGTTACATTTGGTGAGTAAACAGAAATGAGCAAAGCATCGATAAGGGGCCGATGCGTAGAGGTGTGAGATGACTGAGATCACCAAAAGCGCAATACTTTATACCATGATGATCATCACGCTGAATACGGCCATTGCCATTAGTGTGATCGGGCTGGATTTTCTGCCATAACCATCATGACGGATGAGCATAGCGGCGCTGTATTGATAAGCGAATGAATGCTCTTAACCTGTTTATGCGGGAGAATTCCCGCGCTGCAGATTTCACAAGAGGTCTGCCGGAAGTGTTCCGGCAGACCTTTTTTATTATCTGTAGAGTTACAGATCACGACGCATATGGATGACTTCAAAAGGCAGGCCTTCGCCATCCTGCGGATCACGCGCGGTTTCAGTAAAACTGTTACGCAAATAGAAACTATGTGCCTGCGTGTTCAGTGCGTAAACTTCCAGCGACAGCGTTTTCTTCAATTGCAATGCATGGTCGAGCAATTGACGGCCAAGACCCTTGCCATGAATTTTGGTGTCGATGAAAAGGCCGCCGATAAACTGATCCATCAGACCGATAAATCCGGCCGGTTGTCCGTTTTCGAGGATCACCCAGTTTTCAGCTTGTTTCAGATAAATATCCCGCACCTGTTCAGACTGTAATTGCAGGCGCTCCTGCCCCAGAAAACTATGGGCGAATTGCGAGGCCTCCAGCCAGATAGCGACCAGAGTTTCCGTATCCTCATTGCGGATCGGACGGATTTCATTTCGTATTTGTATCATGATAATTTTAGTCCATTGAAAGATATTATACGCGCCCTGCTATGGGCTGCAAAAGGCGCAACTCAACCCTCAGCCATTTATGAAAAGGCTGTCGGGGAAACACTTGCTATGAGTTGCTGCGCATAAATCTCCTGATTGGACTGCGCCTCCATATCACCGGCACAAAAGCGAAGCAAGATTGTAAAGTAAAACAGTAACACATTGTCCACTCGACTTCCCCGTCAGCTGTCTGTATGAAACATGCGTCGCGTAATAATGCGCGATGTTGTTCTCGGGGCGGGGTGCGATTCCCCACCGGCGGTATGAAGAGGAAACTCTTTGAGCCCGCGAGCGTCTGAATAAAGCGATTTGTTCAGAGTCAGCAGATCCGGTGCGATGCCGGAGCCGACGGTATAGTCCGGATGAAAGAGAGCAAAGACACGGTTAAACAGCACACGCTTTCTGCGTGTGATCTGTCGATTTGTGAATTTGCGCCCTGATTCTAGTATCAAGAGATGAAACTATGAACCAGAGCTTGACCAACCCATCTTCCCTCAAAGTTGCTTTCATTCAGGCGCGCTGGCACGCCGATATCGTGGATGAAGCACGCAAATCCTATATTGAAGAACTGGCTAAACTGACTGACAACGGCATTGAAACTGAAGTCTTTGACGTGCCGGGTGTATTCGAAGCACCGCTTCTTGCCCGCACGCTGGCCGGCACCGGCAAATATGCTGCTGTTGTGGCAGCGGGTTTTGTGGTTGACGGCGGCATTTACCGCCACGATTTTGTGTCCGATGCAGTGATCAAAGGTCTGATGCAGGCACAGATGGACACCGATGTGCCTGTCTTAAGCGTTGTGCTGACACCGCATCATTATCATGACAGCAAAGAGCATCATGATTTCTTCCATGCACATTTCAAAGTCAAAGGCCGTGAAGCCGCCCATGCAACCGTGCAGATTTTGAATACTTACAGCAAAATCGAAGCCTGATGATTATAGAGGCGGCTTGCTTATGCAGGCCGTCTCTCTTGATTATTACGCATTGTCCTTCGTATCGAAGCGGGAAAAGAAATCAGTCCAGTGAACTGGTTTCCCCGCGAAGACGGTTCCCACTTTTGCTGGAAATGCTCTACTCCTTAATACGATGCGGATGCGTATAAACATCAAATTCCGCACCGCGCACCAGTGCCACCAGCGTAATATTCAGCGCCTCTGCGGTACGGATTGCCAAAGCCGTCGGCGCGGAAATCGCCATAATCACCGGTGAGCGGATCGCCGCTGTTTTCTGAACCATTTCCAGCGAAACACGGCTGGTTACAACCACAGCGCCACGCGCCGGATTGGCATTTTCAGCCTTGCCCTCACCACGCAACAAGAAGCCTGCCAGCTTGTCCAGCGCATTATGCCGCCCGACATCCTCGCGCACGGCCAGTATCTCGCCACCACTTTGATGTGTCTGATAGAAACCTGCCGCATGAACGGCTCCGGTCGCCCGATGCAAAATTTGCAAATCCCACATCTGCTCTGCGGCCTGCACAATCTGCTCAGAACGCAGTGTGAAATCACTGTCAGCAACCGGCGGAAATTCCCGCACAGCCTCGGTAATCGATTCAATACCGCATAGACCACAGCCAACCGGCCCCGCCATATGGCGGCGGCGGGCAGTCAGTGCATCACGTTTCAGGTCAGATAATTGCATCTGCACATCAATACCGGCGGGAAAGTTCTGAATATCCATCGCCTCAATTTCAGAAGCCTGTGCAATAATGCCTTCGCAGAGGCTGAAACCAACAGCAAAATCCTCAATATCCTGCGGGCTGGCCATCATCACCGCATGGGTGGTACCGCCATAGGAAAAGGCCACCGGAAGCTCTTCCGCAACCTGCCGCTGCGAAGCTTTCAGCACGCCCTGACGGTGGATAATATTACTGACCCCAGATGTAGCAGGCGGAATATCCGCCCCTTCTCTCTCAAGTCCGCAGGTTTTATCCATAGTTTTCCCTTTCAACCCTCTGACGCCATAACTATATGCTTTTATTGGAAGCATATACCAGCGCTTAAACGGATGATAATTTCAGCCATGACGCGGCAGTTTCAACAGGCAATAAGCGCTTTCGGGGTGGTAAGCACATCACGATGGTATATTCTGAAACAAATCCACCAGAGCGTGTTGTATTTGATCACAGCCACGGCACTCGCTCTGGATTCTTTTAATTGTCGCATGTTCGCGGGAGCTCAAATGAATCCATTTGAGCCGACATGCTTTAATGAGGTTCTGACTTATGGACATTCGTCTGATTGATGAAAATTTTGCTGTCACCGGCCAGCTGGCACCGGAAGATATTGCCGGTGTTGTGGCACAGGGCTTCAAAACCCTGATTTGCAACCGTCCGGATCATGAATCCGACGGCCAGCCGCTCTATGATGCGGTTGCGCAGGCAGCAAAAGCAGCCGGTCTGCAAACCTATTTCATCCCTGTGGCCGGTGGCCAGATCACGCAGGAAAATCTGGACGAGATGACAGCAGCTCTGGAAAATGCACCGCAGCCTGTGCTCGCTTACTGCCGCTCAGGCACCCGCTGCACCAATCTTTACGGTATTGTTCAGCAGCAGAAACAGCGCTGATTAAGCTCAATGATGATGTGCGGATACGTTACGCACATCATCTGAATTCTACAAAACGCAGCGGATCATTTTATGTCTATCAGGCTCCTGAGCGAAACCATTATCAACCAGATTGCTGCCGGTGAGGTGATTGAACGCCCTGCCAGCGTGGTGAAAGAGCTGGTCGAAAATGCGATTGACGCCGGTGCCACACGCATTGAAATTGTCACAGCAGGTGGCGGCAAGAACCTGATCCGCGTAACGGATAATGGCGGCGGCATTCCGGCTGATGAACTGGCTCTGGCGGTTTCCCGCCACTGCACCTCCAAGCTGACCGATGATGTGCATGATATCCGTGCCCTTGGTTTTCGTGGTGAAGCGCTGCCATCCATTGGTTCCGTTGCGCGACTGAGTATCAAATCACGCACGACTGATGCCGATTCCGGCTATGAAGTGGTGGTGCGTGGCGGACATCTGGAAGGCCCGCGCCCGACGGCGATCAATCGCGGGACGATTGTGGAAGTCAGCGATCTGTTTTATGCGACCCCTGCCCGCCTGAAATTCATGAAAACCGACCGCGCCGAATCCACCGCCATTACGGAAGTGGTGAAGCGCATTGCGATTTCCTTCCCGCAAATCCGCTTTTCCATTGCCGGTACAGATCGCAGCCCGCTGGAATTGTCTGCCACATGCAGTGCCGGTGAAACGGTCACTGAAGCCGCCATGCTCGAGCGTATTTCACAAGTGCTTGGCGCTGATTTCTCTGAAAATGCACTGGCACTCGACAGCGAGCGTGAAGGCGTGCGCCTCACCGGCTTTACGGCTATTCCCTCTTTCAACCGCGCCAATTCTTTGCACCAATTTGCCTATATTAACGGCCGTCCGGTGCGTGACAAGCAGGTGTTCGGCGCATTACGCGGCGCTTATTCCGATGTGATTGCCCGTGACCGCCATCCGGTCGGCGTATTGTTTCTCCAGCTTGATCCGTCCCATGTCGATGTGAACGTGCATCCGGCCAAGGCTGATGTGCGTTTCCGCGATCCGGGGCTGGTGCGCGGTCTGATTGTCGGCACCATTCGTCACGCTTTGGCGCAATCGGGCATCCGCCCTGCAACCAGCGGCGCGGAAGCCATGCTGAAAGCCTTTCAAGCGCAGGGATTCGAAACACAGAATTCTGCTGTGCCGGAACGGTCAGCCGGTTCATACACTGCATCCCCTGCCCGTAACTGGCAGTCTGCTTCGAATTACCGGCCAGAGCCGCCGCGACAGGAATGGTCACCGCAGACTGCACATCCGGCACAGCGTCCGTTGCATCTCGATACACAACCGGCACCGCGCTTTGAGCAGGCAGGTTTCAGTGAGGCTTTACAGGCTACGATTTCACAATTCGCGGCGCCCAGTGCTGACAGCCGTGCCGCAGAAATTGAAGCACCGGCAGAGTTATTGCGTGCTCCGCTTGGTGCCGCACGGGCGCAAATCCACGCCAATTATATCGTTGCCCAGACCGAAGACAGTCTGGTGATTGTTGACCAGCATGCCGCCCATGAAAGACTGGTTTATGAAGCGCTGAAAACCGCGTTGGAATCCAAGCCAATGGCCGCGCAGATGCTACTGATCCCTGAGATTGTTGACCTGCCGGAAGAAGATGCGGAACGTGTTGTCGCCCACGCGCCGACGCTTGAGCGCTTTGGCCTGAGTGTGGAACAATTCGGCCCCGGTGCTGTGGCTGTGCGCGAGACACCGGCCATGCTCGGCGAAATGGATGTGCAGCAACTGATCCGCGATCTGGCGGATGAAATTACCGAGCATGACACCGCCAACGGGTTGAAAGATATGCTCAATCATGTAGCGGCGACTATGGCCTGTCATGGCTCTGTGCGCTCCGGCCGCCGCATGAAAGGCGAGGAAATGAACGCGTTGTTGCGCCAGATGGAAGCCACACCGGGCTCAGGCACCTGTAATCACGGGCGGCCGACCTATATAGAATTAAAACTCAGCGATATTGAACGTCTGTTCGGACGCAGGTAAAGATTACCCAAACACACTGAAGACAAGAAAGAATAATGAATATGTTTTCCAGCAATCGCAACGGTGAAGCCAAATTGCGCTACCTCGATGGTGATTATCAGGTTCTCGAACCGGGCTCCTATGTGATCTGTGCGGTTACCGGCGAAAAGATTGAGCTGGATGATCTGCGCTACTGGAGCGTTGCGCGTCAGGAAGCTTATGTGAACGGCCTCGTCTCCTATCAGCGCGAACTGGAAGCTAATCCTGAACTGCGCCAGCGTAGCAAAAGCTAAAATGGCATACGAAATATCAGACCTGAAGACCCATCCGCATTTTCTCGATGATGCAGCCGACCGCGTTTGGAACGCATGGTGGCGGCAGGACGGTCATCAACTGGACTTCATCAAAGGTCTGTTTCAGGAAAATCTGACGGCAGAGACCACACCGGTTGCGCTCATCGCTCATGAAGGCAGTGCGTTTCTCGGCACTGTTTCGCTGATTGACAGTGATATGGAAGCCCGCCCGCAATATACGCCATGGGTCGCAGCCCTTTGGGTTGATGAACAACAGCGTTCACATGGCATCGGCGGTGCCTTGCTGAAAGCCGCAGCGCAACAAGCCCGCGACCTGAATTTCTCGGAAGTCTATCTCTGCACTGAAGCTGACAAGCATGATTATTATGCTGCGCGCGGTTGGCTGTTGATTGAAGAAAATATTGATGGCCTCAATATTTACCGTCAAAGACTCTGATTAGAGCGGTTTACGTCCAGATTGGATCAAAGCGCTCGCTCTAAATTCTTTAGTTGGTCGCATTATCACAACCGTCAAGTTGGTCCAACTTGACTGTGAAATGCTCTAGAGCTCAAGACTGCGCTCAAGAAAATTTTGCCGTGTTGTTTTGATAATGCGCTGCAAAATTTTCTCACGGCCAAAATCAAGCCGTACATCAAAAATAGCAATATTACGCAGCCAGTCGCCCTCAACGGCAGATTGCAATCCATGCAGGCGTACATAATCTTTCGCCGTGGTTGCCAATATCAGATTGGCTTCCCGCGCCTCCGCAATAAGCTGGCGGATATCTTCCGGCTTATAATTATAGTGGTCGCCAAATGAGCGGCTGATGACCACTTCCCCACCCAGTTCCGTCACACTGTCATAGAATTTCTGCGGATTGCCGATACCGGCAAAAGCGAGAAACTTTTTGTCCTCAACCGGTTGCTCCGCCACCGAAACCAGACGCGCATCAAAAAACGGTTTATTACTGCGCGCTGCCATGCGGATCACATTTTCCGAGGCATCCTCACCTTTCAGATGGTTCGGCGTTATGCGCAGCAGTGCCGATGCCTGCTGCATCTGCGCCATCAAAGGCGCACGCAGAGGTCCTGCCGGAATGATTTTTCCGTTGCCGATCCCGCGTGCGGCATCCACCACCAGCAGTGCATAATCATAAAACAGACGTGCGCTCTGAAAACCGTCGTCCATAATGATGAAGTTGCAACCATGCTTTTCCAGCAATTGCGCAGCATGCAAACGATTGGCTGAAACAGCGACCATGGCATGTCTTGCCAGCAGCAGCGGTTCATCGCCGGTCAGCTTGGCCGTATCCTGCGCCACATCCACCAGATGCACGCCTTTAAAAGAACCGCCATAACCGCGCGAGACTATACCGGGCTTAAAGCCTTCAGCCTTTGCAGCCTCGGCAAAAGCGATACAGGTCGGTGTTTTACCCGCTCCGCCAACCGTGAAATTACCGATACACAAAACCGGCATAGCAATTTCCGGCGGCTCAGCATTCACCATACGCTTTTTAGCAACCGAGCCATAAATTGCAGCCACCGGCGATAACAATACAGACTGCCAGCCAGCCTTACGCCACCAGAAACCTGAAATATCTGCCGGTGTCTTATTTGCAGCCATCACGGCTGCTCCGCTACATCTGTCTCAGCCAGAGGTTCAACAACTGTCGTATCCAGACGGGATTTGACAGCCAGCGGCTGTATAAAAGGTTCAAGCGCCGTGAGTGTGCGCTCCAGCGCGCCGCGCATATCACCGACCGTGCGCTTTCCGGCCTCGGTCATGGTTTTCAGCTTTTCCGGATTATTGAACAGGAAATTCACCGCACCGGCCAGCATATTATGATCGCTGACAAGTTTGGCACCGCCGTTTTTAATCAGGCGCTGATAGGATTCACGGAAATTCTGCACATTCCGGCCGGACAAAACTGCCGTGCCGAGCATCGCTGGTTCCAGCGGATTTTGCCCGCCCTCACCGGTCAGGGATTTGCCGACAAAAGCAATTTTTGACAGGCGCAGATACAAGCCCATTTCGCCGATTGTATCGCCAAGATAAACAGCCGTTTGCGGAGTGATCTCCTCATTACGGCTGCGCTGTGCAACAGTCAGTCCCTTGGCTTCGATCATGGCACGGATTGCCTCAGCGCGATCCGGATGACGCGGCACAATCATAGTCAGCAAATCCGGATGGCGGGTGCTGAGCATTGTATGCACTGTCGCAGCAATATCTTCCTCACCCTCATGGGTGGAAATCGCAGCCCAGACTTTGCGCTTGCCAATCTGCTGTTGCAGACGTTCCAGTTCCTGCGGATCAACCGGCGGGGCATCCGTATCCACTTTGAGATTGCCGGAAATCGTGACCGGACGTGCGCCGAGCTGGCGGAAGCGTTCGCCATCCGCATCAGACTGTGCCACCACATGGGCAAAATTTTCAAACAAAGCCTCAGCTACAGAACTGCGCTTTTTCCATTTCGCATAGGAACGGTCAGACATACGCCCGTTGATCAGGATTTGCGGAATATGGCGTTTACCAAGTTCCAGAATGGTCATCGGCCAGATTTCGGATTCGCATTTAATCGCCACATCCGGTTGCCAGTGATCCAGAAAACGGCGCACGGCAGGCAGCAAATCCAGCGGTACATATTGGTGAATAACCCTGTCACCAAGACGCTCGCCCACCAGCGCAGCAGAAGTGCGCGTGCCGGTGGTCAGCAAAATACGGATATCCTGTGCCAGAAAATGCTCAATCAGCGGCAGAATGGCGGTAAACTCGCCCACACTTGCGGCATGCATCCAGACCAGCGGCCCGTCAGGGCGGGCAATCTGACTGCGACCGTAACGTTCGGCGCGGCGGGTACGGTCTTCTTTGCCTTTGGAAACACGATAACTGATATAAGGCCCGATCAGCGGATAGGCCGCACAACCGGCAGCCTTATAGATTTTAAGAACAGTGCGGGCCCATTTTTCACTCATTCTTGTCTCCATACCGGTCAGTTCAAATCAAATAAGAGCTTGTTTTGCCCCGCAAAACCCAAAATGCCGGAAAAACGGAATACCGAAACCATTGCCATAATGTGCAAATGATTGAGATTTTGCACAAAGATACGCGGTACACCAAGCCTAGTTTCAGCTTATACACTAATAACTGATCGTCCCGTCACTATACTAAAAAATACCGGACGCTATCGCAATTTATTGTCACCGTGCAGGAGGTGGCAGCATTCCCAGCTGTTTATAAGCGGCAAGCGTGGCAGCATCGAGTTTGCGGGTCAGTTCCAGCCGCTTTGCCTCAAGTAAATTTTCATCCGCATCCGCAGGCACCCAAACCGGCTCGGTCGTGGTGGCAGCGGAACGCCCGAAAGGCAGCGGTATTGAGGTTTTATCCCAGCTTTTTTCCAGAATTTTGCTGCGTGAAAAAGCATAGGCAACCGGCAGGATCGGGCGGCCGGATAATTTGGCCAGCAGGATAATGCCCTGCCCCGCCTCACGCACCGGACTATGCGCCACATCTGCAATCATGCCGGTGCTGGTGCCCTGATCCAATGCCCGCTTCAGGGTGATTAAAGCACGTGCGCCGCCCTTGCCGCTATTATCACTGTCAGCGCGTCCACCGGAACCGCGAACTGTTTGCAGGCCGAGCTTTTCCGCCACACGGGCATTAAGCTCCGCATCGGCACTGCGCGAAAACATGGCCACAACCGGCACGGATTTATCGCGCACAAACGGCCCCATCAAATGCTGGCCATGCCAGAAAGTGACAATATAGGGCGTTTGCTTTTTTTGGGATGCAATCGTTTCGTAAAATCCCGGCAGGCGTTTATTGGTTGCATAAACCAGCCGGAGATAGCCCGAAATCAAATTGACCAGCACCGTCTTCAAAACTTCTGAACGCGCCAAAGGCCCGCGAATACGCTGCCAGGCGCGTTTCAAAAACTTGGTCAGAAATCCGGTTCGGTGCGGTTTGTCACCTGCCACAGTCAGAACGCGCGTCAGGCTTTGTCAGCAGAGCGTACAGCTTCAGCAACTGCACTTGCAGGATCGAGCAGACGGTGCATATGCACGATGAAATAACGCATATGGGCGTTATCAACGGTCTGCTGAGCCTTGGATTTCCAAGCCATTTTAGCGGCTTCATAATTAGGATAGATGCCGACAATATCCAGCTTGTCCAGATCACGGAATTCCATGGAATTCAGCGTCTTCAATTCACCGCCGAATACCAGATGCAGCAGTTGTTTGTTTTCACCAGATGCGGTCATGTTTCTAATCCTGTCACTGAGATTATGTTTTGCCGGAAGGCAGAGCACTTTATAGCCTGCCTTTGTTGCCGCCCTCTTTAGAGCGGTTTACGTCCAAGTTCAACCGGAGTGCTCATTGCACACTCTTTAATTTATCGTATTTTCTAATGCACCTGCGACATGCCGGCTCAGGAATAATTCTGATCCGACAATAACTGCCGTACAACGCTCAGCATTTCTTCTTCAAAACCTGCAACAGCCGCCACCAGTACATCATGGCTGAACGGTTTTTGCCCTGCAACTGCACCACCTGCCGCGCCATAGCTAAGCGCCTGCCCCTCAAGGGTCAAAAGCCTGCCGCCCGCCTCGGAAAGCAGCAGATCTGCCGCGGCCAGATCCCAGTCATGGGCACCGCCGCGCACGAAAGTTCCGGCCAGTTCACCCCGTCCGACCATAGCTATGCGATAGGCCAGCGACGGCACATAGGGCGAGAAAGCTGTCTTGCTGCGAAAGCCTTCCGGCAGATCATTAAAATGTGATCGCGACATTGCCACAGGATAGCTGCGGCCATCCGCAGGCAACTGCGCTGCAACCGGCGTGCCATTCTGGAAAGCACCCTGTCCGCTGACAGCGCTCAGCACCTCTTTACGCACCGGAACATCCAGCACACCGCAGCGCGGTTTACCCTGATCAATCACTGCAATGCTCACGCACCAGCGGTCATCACCGGCAAGAAATGCGCGGGTACCGTCAATCGGATCAACCACAAATGCCCGTTCTCTGCCGGTACGCTGCTGATCTGTTGCCGTTTCCTCTGAAATCCAGCCATAATCCGGCCGCGCCTGCAGCAAAAACGCCTGAAGGAAACGATCAACTGCTAAATCCGCTTCGCTCACCGGAGACTGACCGCCTTTCAGCCAGACCTCCGGATTATTGCCATAATAGCGCAAAGCAATTTTACCCGCTTCCGCTGCCGCTTCACGGATGAGTTGCAGGTCATCGCTGTCTGTTTTTTGATTAGTTGCTTCTTTAGTTTCCGGCAAGCGTCATTCCTTCAATTACCAGCGTTGGTGCGGCTGTTCCGTAAGACCGGTCGAGATCGCTGGCAGCGGTCATATTCATAAACATATCTTTGAGATTGGACGCGATGGTCACTTCACTCACCGGATAGGTCAGCTCGCCGTTTTCAATCCAGAAACCGGAAGCACCACGGCTATATTGGCCGGTAATCATATCCACGCCCTGTCCGAAAACCTCGGTGACATAGAAACCGGTGCCGAGTTCTTTCATCAGTTCTTCCGGTGTGCGTGCACCGGCTTCAATCGCCAGATTGGTAGAGGACGGCACAACAGTTGAACCGGAACGCACGCCACGGCCATTGGTTTCCAGTCCCAGTTCACGCGCGGTCGAGCCGGAGAGGAACCAGTGCTTCAGCACACCGTCCTCAATCATGGTCAGTTTTTCACCGGCAATGCCCTCACCGTCAAACGGACGGGAAGATGAACCGCGCAGGCGCATCGGATCATCAGTGATGCTGATCCCTTTGCTCAGAACCTGCTGTCCCATTTTATCTTTCAAAAAACTGCTTTTACGGGCAACGGATGCACCATTGATGGCACCGGCAATATGACCGGCCATGCCGCGCGCCACACGCGGATCGAACATCACATTAACCGCGCCGGTTTTAACCTTACGTGCATTGAGGCGGCGCACTGCCCGTTCACCGGCGGTGCGGCCAAGATCTTCCAGCGCCGGCAGATCGGCAAAATGCAAACGCACGCGCATATCATAATCGCGCTCCATCGCGGTGCCTTCACCGGCAATCGCGCTGACAGAGCGGCCAAAACGGCTCAGCGTGTAAAATCCTTCAAAACCGCCGGAGGTCACCAGCACCATACCGCCCAAACCGGCTGAGGCCGTAGCGCCGCCGGAATTAGTAACACCGGCAACCGCCCTCGCAGCCTCTTCCATTGCCAGCGCATCTTCAGTCATGCGTTTGCTGTCGATCTGTGTCGGGTCAAACAGATCAAGATCGGCAATTTGTTTAGCCAGCTTCGACGGATCAGCCAGCCCCTCATAGGCATCTTCCGGCGAGACTTTTGCCATCGCGACGGCACGTTCTGCCAGCGCAACAGGATCAGCCCCTTTATTGGCACTGGCTGAAATACTGGCAATGCGCTTGCCGACAAAAACCCGCAGCGAGAAATCATCACTTTCCGAGGCTTCGGTCGCTTCCACCTTACCCAAACGCACGCTGACATTGCTGGAACGGCTGCGCACAACCACCGCATCGGCATGATCCGCACCGGCTTTTTTAGCCGCAGCGACGAGAAAACGAGCCTGATCGGCGAGTTTTTGAGCAGAGCTTTGTGCGTCCATCATTCTTCCTGTCATTCGTCTGGCGCGGTGGTGCGTGATATTTCAACGCCCGCATTTTGCAATCTGCGAACAGTCAATTATCAGGTTTTGCCGCCTGTATAGGTTCTATATACGGATAAGCCGTGTATTTTTTAAGTCTCATTTTATGTTTATGCATGACAACTCAGGCCTGAAGAAACATATGCAGGAACACAGACGTCGTCTTCAGAATAATATCCTCAGTGTTTCGCCCATGTTCATGACTTCATATTTGAAAACGATGAAACCATAAACGTGATATTTTTCTTTAAAAAACCGTTATCTGCACGCCTTGTTTCATATTATGTTCGGCATGATTTGCCTGCAGCATTGTATTTGATGATTTTCTGCCGGTAGCTTATTCCGCACCCGCCCCGACAAACGTAATATGTGATGTTTTAATTATGGAAAACAATATTTCCATCGGCAGTCTTTATCTGCAGACCCTGATGATCCTCGGCGGGGCAATCATTGCCGCACCATTGTTCAAGCGTATGGGGTTGGGAACCGTTCTGGGCTATCTTGCCGCCGGTGTAATTATCGGCCCGATTGCCCGTTTTATTACCGATGGTGAAGAACTGCTGCATTTCTCCGAACTGGGCGTGGTGTTTCTGCTGTTCATCATCGGTCTCGATCTCAAGCCATCCCGCCTCTGGTCTCTGCGTCATGCGATCTTTGGCCTTGGTCTGGCACAGGTCGCATTATGTGCTGTCACCCTTGCCTTTCTGGGCGTTTATGTTGCTGGTCTTCCCGTACCGGCAGCGATTATTGTCGGTTGCGGTTTTGCACTATCCTCAACCGCCTTTGCCATGCAAATTCTGGAAGACAAAGGTGAAACCAGTCAGAAATACGGGCAAAAAGCCTTTGCTATTTTGCTGTTTCAGGATCTGGCGATCGTTCCTATTCTTGCGCTTATTCCTGCATTATCGCCAAGCGAAAGCTCGCAGAGCGCTGCGAATTTCCATGTGGCAGCGGCACTCGGGGCCATTATAATTCTGATTATTGCCGGTCGCTATTTGCTGAACCCGATGTTCCGTATCATCGGCAATACCGGTGCGCGTGAAGTGATGATCGCCGCCGCATTGTTCGTCGTTCTCGGTTCGGCGGCGCTGATGGAAGCTGCCGGTCTGTCCATGGCGATGGGCGCATTTATCGCCGGTGTGCTGCTGGCAGATTCCTCCTACCGTCATGAACTGGCAGCCGACGTGGAACCATTCCGCGGTATTTTCCTCGGCCTGTTCTTTGTCGCGGTTGGTTTATCGCTTAATCTGGTGGTCATTCTCGATAACTGGCTGATGATCCTGCTATCGGTTCCGGTGATTATTGTTACTAAAATCGCGATCATTTATCTGCTGTGCCGTATTTTTCGCACCAGCCATAATGATGCGGTCAAAGTCGCCTTTCTGCTACCACAGGGCGGTGAATTTGCCTTCGTTCTGTTCTCCACGGCCAGTGCCGCTGCGGTTATCACCGATGCGCTGGCCTCCGAATTGATCGCTGCCATCACGATTTCCATGGCGCTGACACCACTCTGCGTAACGATCGGCAATCGCCTGCTGACGAATACGAAGCAGGAAGACGGCATGGAGGAAAATTTCGAGGGTGCAGGTTCCGATGTGCTGATGATCGGCTTCTCCCGTTACGGACAGATTGCCTCGCAGATTTTGCTGGCCGGTGGTTCTGATGTGACGGTGATCGACAATTCCGCCAATAAAATCCGCGCAGCCGGACGCTTTGGTTTCCGTATTTATTTCGGTGATGGACAGCGTAAAGACGTGCTGGAAATGGCAGGTATCCGCAAAGCCAAACTGGTTGCCATCTGCACCGAGAAAAAAGAAATCACCGACCGGATTGTCGATCTCATTCAGACAGAATTTCCGGATGTGAAACTCTATGTGCGCTCCTTTGACCGCGAGCATACGCTGCAATTGCGGGCAAAGGGTGTGGATTACGAGCTGCGTGAAACTTTTGAATCCGGTCTGCTGTTTGGCCGCAAAACACTGGAAGCGCTTGGCATGCCGGAAGAAGAGGCTCAGACCATTGCCGATGATGTGCGCCAGCGCGATGAAGACCGCCTGCATGTACAGGCTTCGGAAGGTATTCTCGCCGGTCGTCACCTGTTGTTCAATAAGCCGGTAACACCGGAACCTCTGGTCAAACCGACCCGCTCGGCAGTGCCGCTCGACAAGGCAACCGAAGAGACAATCGCACCCGCCAAACCCTATCCGGAAGCAGGTATCGTCCTCACTCCGGCAAGCGAATAAATCATCGCCGGTCAAATACAAAAACGGCGCGGTGGGACATCCACCGCGCCGTTTTCTTATGTGATTTTAAAACCAATCAATTCAGGCTCGGCCCAACCACGAGAATGGCAGGATCTGCTTTGAGCAGCTTTGCTGCAACAGTCTTCACATCATCTGTGGTCACAGCATTGATGAGATCAGCACGGCGGTCAATATAATCACGCCCCAGATCCTGCTCCTGCAAGCCAACCAAGGTGCGCGCAACGGCCACGGATGAATCCAGATTATTGATTGCATAGGCACCGATTGCAAAGCTCTTGGCTGCGGCCAGTTCTTCCTCTGTCACGCCGGATTTCGCCATACGAGCAACTTCCGCGCGGATCACATCCAGACTCTGCTGTGCACGGTCAGGACGGGTACCGGTGGCAATATTGAGGCTGTTGGAATAGTCCCGGCCACTGAGACCAGAACTGACCGTATAAGCAAGGCCGCGCTTCTCACGCACTTCATTATAAAGACGTGAAGTAAAGCCGACACCCAGCACCTGATTCATCAGATAGGCTGCGAAGAAATCTTTATCGCTGCGCTTTACACCCGGATACACCAGGCTGACCGTTGTCTGCGGCAGATCATAGGTCACAGATGTTGTGGCACCCAAAGCGAGCTTAGCCATTTCCATCGGCTTGAGCTCTGCTTTATCCTGCAGATTGCCGAAAAGCTTATCCAGCAGAGGCGCCAGTTCCTCGGCGCTGATCGCACCGACCACACCGATTTTCAGCTGATCTTTGCCGAACAGTTTTTTATGGGCATCCAGCAGATCATCGCGGGTGATTGTTTCCAGCGACTGCACTGTGCCCTCTTCACGGCGGGCATAAGGATGCTTGCCATAGAGCACTTCGGCAAATTTCTGCGAAGCAATTGTGTTCGGATCATTTTTGGAAGCGTTAATCCCTGCAATCACCTGATCGCGGATACGATCAACCGCCGCCTGATCGAAACGCGGTTTCTGAATAGCCAGAGCCAGCATGTCAAAGGCTGCCGGACTGTTCTCTTTCAGCATCCGCATACCGCCGGAAATCGTATCATCGCTGGCGGTGAAGCTCATTTCCGCACCGATATTATCCAGTCTTTCCTGATAGGCATCGGATGGCATATCACCCGCACCTTCATCGAACAGACCGGTCATCAGATTGGCCAGACCTTCTTTGCCTTCAGGGTCTTGCGCACTGCCGCCCTTAAACGAAAAACGTACAGAGATCAGTGGCACACTGCCGTCCTCCACCAGCCAGGCTTTGATACCCTTCGGCGAGGTCACTTCCTGAATATCCAGCGCATAGGCAGGCAGTGTTGTCAGCAATGCGAAAAGACCAACAGCCGCAGCTTTGAAACCACGCAAAGCATTGCTACGGACAGGGCGTGCATTTTCGAACCCTGCCTCAGAGTGAAGAGAATATGTCATTATTTTTTCACCTCTGGCTTCGCATCTGTCTTCTTGTTCAGATCATTGCCTGCCGGCTTATCACCGGCAGCACCGGTTTGCGCCTTATCGGCTGCGGCTGGTTTTGCACTCTGTTCAGGCTTTGCGGCTGCTTCTGCCGTTTCCGGCGGCAGCAGATAACCGGTCACAGCAATTGACGGTTTCAGATAGCGCTCTGCCACATCGCGGATCTGCTCCGGCTTGACGGTGCGGATTTTATCCGACCAGCCCTGCACATCCTCAACAGTCTGGCCGACAGCCAGTGAGGAACCATAAATCCGTGCCATGCCGGTCTGGCTGTCACGGGCAAAAATTTCCGACTTCAGAAAACGATTGCGCGCTTGATTAAGCTCTGTTTCCGTCACACCGTCTTTAATCAGACGCTCGACTTCGACATTGATTGCAGCCTGCACCTGCTCAAGCGTGGCATCACCGCGCGGCGCGCCATAGAGCATGAATGTACCGTCATCCAGCGCGTCACCGGCATAATAAGCACCGGCACTGGCAGCAATGCCCTGCTCAACAATCAGCTTCTGATAGAGACGGCTACGCATACCACCGCCGAGAATTTCTCCCAGCAGATCAAGTGCTTCCGCATCGCCTTCACGTCCCTTAGCCTTGGCATTCACATAAGACGGCACCACCCATGTGGAGTTGAAAGACGGCTGATTCACACGGGAATCGCGCAGTGTCACGGTGCGGGCTGTGTGCTTCACAGGCTCCTGCGGGCGGATACGCGGTGCAACTTCAAAGCGCTTCGGCAATTTGCCATAAGTGCTGAGCGCCAGATCACGGACGCGCTCCGGCGTCACATCACCGGCCACAACGAGAATGGCATTATTCGGCGTATAATAACGCTCGTAAAAACCGATGGCATCCTGAAGACTGAGCTTTTCCATTTCCTGCTGCCAGCCGATAATCGGACGGCGGTAAGGATGATTAAAGAAAGAAGCGGCACTCACCTCTTCGCTCAGCATTGCGCCCGGATTGCTGTCCACACGCATGCGGCGCTCTTCGAGAATAACATCGCGCTCCGGTACAATCACATCTTCGGTCAGAACCAGATTGGCCATACGGTCTGACTCGTATTTCATCACCATTTCCAGCGCATCCGGTGCAACCTGCTGGTAATAGCCGGTATAATCGGACGAGGTGAAAGCGTTTTCCTGACCGCCAATCGCTGCAACTTTTGCAGAGAATTCACCGGCAGGAACATTCTTCGTACCCTTGAACATCAGATGCTCAAGAAAATGGGCAATACCGGATACACCTTCCTGCTCATCAGCGGCACCCACGCGATACCAGACCATCTGTGTGACAACCGGTGCGCGATGATCGGGAATCACCACAACATCCATGCCATTGGTCAGCTTAAAACTGCTGACGCCTTTCTGGGTCTTGATTTCAGGCAGCGCGGCCGGCTGATTATCATTGGCCGGATTGGTCTGGGTGGTCGCAGCGGGGGCAACCTGCGCCTCGGCGGGCTTGGCAGCCTGCGCAAAAGATGCGCCCACAGTCGCAGAACTGACAATCAGCGCCAGCATGGATGTGCTGACCAGTTGCCGGCAAAAGGATAGATATGGCACGAAAAGTGTCCCTTCCTGTTTTGCAAAACAACCTTAATTAAACGAGATTGCGGCAAATTCGCAACCAGCCATCAAGAATTATGTCATGATGACAATAATTTAATAAATATGCCCCCAAAAAGGCAGCACTATGCTGAAATGCAAATTGCCCGCACAGAGCGGGCAATTTGTTATCTAATGATAAAATTGTCAGGCCAGTTCATAAAGCCTTATCGTGGTGATCCCGTAATTGCGTTCATCGCGCAATATGAAGCGGTCATCCAGCGTGATAACGGCTTCTGACACTTCTTCCAGTATCAAAAGCGCATCAGGCTTCAGCCATCCGCCTTCAAGTGCAGAGATAAAAGCCTGTTCACCCAAACCTTTACCATAGGGCGGATCGGCAAAAACCAGATCAAATTCGCCCATTGTACCGGTCGGCCCCAAGGCTGTTGCATTGCGGCGGAACACTTTTGTATTCCCCTGAAGGCCGAACGCCTCCACATTCTGGCGCAACAGGCCACGCCCTTCTACGGATTCCTCAACGAAAACCGTATAGCGGCAGCCGCGTGACAAGGCTTCAAGACCAAGCGCACCGGTGCCGGCAAACAGATCCAGCACGCGTGTATTGTCCAGCTTCTCACGAAAACCATGCGTGATAATATTGAACAGACTTTCGCGCGTCCGGTCGCTGGTCGGCCGGATTGCAGAGCTTTCCGGCGTCACCAGTGCACGTCCGCGGAATTTACCGCCGACAATGCGCATTAACGTTTATCTCCGCGCGGGCCGGAACGTGGACCTGCACCACGAGGGCCTGCCCCGCGAGGACCGGACGGACGGTTGCCGGATGGTTTACCACCCTGCGGGCCCTTACCGAAAGGCTTGCCACCGCGCCCGCCTTCAGGCTTGCCACGGAATGGTTTGTCGCCCGACGGACGGTCACCAAACGGCTTCTTGTCGCCAAATAGCTTCTTGTCAAAATTGCGCTCACCGGAGAAACGACGCTCTTCGCGTGCCGGACGATCGCCTTCATCAAAAGAACGACGGTTTTCCGAGCGGAAGCCTTCGCGCTTGAAACCGTCACGATTGTCTTCATCGCGGCGGAAACCCTGACGCTTATAACCGTCTCTGTCCTCTGAACGACCCTGATAACCGCGACCGCCTTCTTCACGCTGCGGACGGTCATCACCATCACGGCGCGAACGGCGGCGATCATCACCCGGGGTCGGCTTGGACGACGAATTATAGGCCTTGGCACCCGGTGCCATCCATACATTCACGCCGCGCGGACGCTGCGGCTGTGAACCGAACTTGTCATCATCCTTGTCACCACGGCCACCTTTAGCAAAGCGCGGCTTGTCGAAACCACCGGAACGCGGTGCAGATGTGCTGAGGCGTGACAGACCATCTTCACGCCAGCTCTTACCATCGCGATCACGCTGGAAAGGCTTGCGCTCACCATCACGCGGCGCACGGCCTTCTTCACGACGGTCACCGTCTTCACGGTCACGGCGGAACGGTTTACGCTCACCGTCCATACGCCCTTCGCCACGCTTGGCACCGAAGCCGCCCTTGCCGCCACGGCCACCGCCTGCATTGCGGCTGCTGGAAATCCAGTCGGATTTGTAACGGGAACGGCCCTCGCCTTCCTCGTCACTGCCGCGCTCTTCATAAGCATCAAAACGCGGGCTGCGGGACGGCAATTCGCCCTTAACCGCTTCATTCGAGAATTCATTGAGGATCGGCGCATCAAAATCCGCACCGGAATCTTCAACCAGTTTCTCACCGAGCTGTTCACGCAGGGTACGGCCACGGATTTCGCGCACCGCGCCCTCTTCCAGATCGCCCAGCTGGAACGGCCCGAAAGAAACGCGGATCAGGCGGGAAACGGCCAGACCAAGCGCACCAAGAATATTCTTAACTTCGCGGTTCTTGCCTTCGCGCAGACCAATGGACAGCCAGACATTGGCGCCCTGCTCGCGCTCCAGAGTTGCCTCAACCGCGCCGTAGAACACGCCGTCAACAGCGATACCGTTTTTCAGCTCATCAAGCTGTGCCTGTGTTACTGTACCGTGAGCGCGCACGCGGTAGCGGCGCAGCCAGCCGGTAGCAGGCAGTTCCAGAACGCGGGACAGACCGCCATCATTGGTCAGCAGCAACAGGCCTTCGGTGTTGATATCAAGACGACCGACCGACAAAACGCGCGGCAATTCAGCAGGCAGTGCATCAAACACTGTCGGACGACCTTCCGGATCACGGTTGGTTGTCACCAAACCGGCAGGCTTGTGATAGAGCCACAGGCGGGTACGTTCAGCCTGCTGCAGAACTTTATTATCAACGGTAATACGATCTGTGCGCAGAACATTCACAGCAGGGCTGGTCAGCACTTTACCGTTTACAGCAACACGACCGGCAGCAATCATGCTTTCCGCTTCACGGCGCGAGGCAATACCCACACGCGCCAGACGTTTGGCGATACGTTCGCCTTCTTCAGCGGCACTCATATCAAAGCCGCGGGGCTTATCGCCGCGAGGTTCAAAACCACGAGGTTTGTCGCCGCGCTCACCGAAGCTGCGCGGCTTGTCACCACGGGATTCACCTTCAAAACGACGCGGACGGTCAGAACCTCTGTCATCGCGCGTACGCTCACGCTTTACAAAAGGACGCTTGCCGCGTTCATTATCATGATCGTCACGGGTCATTAGAATATCAGCCTTTCACCGGTATTTCTGCCCGGCGTCAAAAATCGAAAATCAGGATGCGGAAAGCCCTGCTGCAAAACCGCTGCGCGTTTTCGCCGGACATGCTTTATGCTAAATCATTCCGATCCGGCAAAATTTAGGATAAAGCTGGCACGATTGCAGCGCAGTTCTTATGCTACACACCTTATTAAAGCTACGCTCTAACAAATCATCACCGCGCTTGCGAGTAAAATATCTGAAAGGCTGCCGCACATTATGCAAAAAAACGCAACCGGCGGCAATTCCGGCAAGATGAACAATAAAAATTCACAATCCCCTGCGGCAAGTTTGGCTTCTGCAGAGAATTTGGTTTCCGTGACACATCCGGCAAGCGGTCATGCAAAGATATCTCCCATGCAGGCCGCAATGGAAGAAGCCCGCGCCGCAGAAGCACGGGGCGAAGTGCCGATCGGCGCGGTCATCACACATAAAAACCGGATTATTGCCCGTGCGGGTAACCGCACCCGCGAGATCAATGATCCAACCGCCCATGCCGAAATTCTGGCAATCCGCATTGCCTGTGAGGCTCTGGAAAATGAGCGTCTCGGGGATTGCGATCTCTATGTGACGCTGGAACCTTGCGCCATGTGCGCGGCGGCGATTTCTTTCGCCCGTATCCGCCGCCTTTATTATGCTTCAAGTGATCCGAAGGGCGGCGGCGTGGAATATGGCCCCCGCTTCTACAGCCAGCCGACCTGCCATCACGCACCGGAAGTCTATTCCGGCATAGGTGAAGCGGAGGCAACCGACATGCTGAAACGTTTCTTTCAGGAAAAACGCAAATAAAAAAAGCCGCGTCCTTTGTCAGGACGCGGCTTTTTCAAACTTTATTCAAATCCGAATTAAAGACCGAGCTTATCGCGCCAGCTTTTCGAGCCGGTGGCTTCAGCCTTACGACGGCGTTCTTTCTTCGCCTCGTCCTCACCCAGATCACCGACTGCAGCAGTGGCGGCTGGCTGACGATAGCTGACCGGCGGCTCACTCAGATATTTACGCTGTGTGGCAGAACCGCCTGCGCGGTCAAGCTGCGCCTGCTTGGCAGCAGCGGCAACTGCCGGATCGGCAACAGAATCACGTGATGCATAATCTTCACGACGGCTGGCACCGCTTGGCAGAATCTGACGGCGCGGCGTGAAATCGCTCGGGCTGTCAGGTGCAATCGGCGAAACGAAATTCGGATTGTCGCGGTTTGCTTCAATCTCTGCACGCAGACGTTTGCGGCGTTCTTCCGGCGATTCCGGCCATGAAGGATCACCGGCGCGGGCAACACTTTCCTGTGGCTGCGGCAGGCTTTCTTTCTGCCCTGCAACAGGCTTCACCAGCTCCGGACGCGGCTTATATTCAATACCGGTTCTCTTTTTCGGACCGATTGTAGCAATGGATGACATATCATCCAGCAATTGCGTGCTGGCTGACTTGCCTGTTCCATAGGTCGGATCGGACACGCAACCGGCAAGACCCAAACTGGCCAGCACTGTTGCGAAAGCGAAAATGCGTCCTTCAATCTTCATGAGCACCACTTTTATCCGTATTCGGCCAGATTACCCAACCACCGCTACATTAAATTTCATGCATTATGGCGTTATCGGTACTTTCCGGCAACTCCAAGGCATGAAAGCAGATTTTCACTGCCGACAAGATATTTCAATGCAGTGCCTTAGCACGGCAGAAAATATGCGGCAATCACTGATAACTGCTTGTCAGAGCGGTTCCTGTTAAAATTGAATTACCGGAACCGCTCTTTTTCTTTGTTTTACGCATTATCCAACGCAAACCGCTTCGCACTTTTGCTGGAAATGCTTACCTGTGATCGCCGCAGATTCATACTTATCCCAAACGACCAAGAGCTTTCAGCTCATGCAATGCCGCAGCATCGCGTGCCGATACATCAGGGAACTCAGAATCACTGCCGACATCATTGGTATAACGCCATGAACGGGCGCATTTTGTACCGTCTGCCTTGGCAGGCACAACAGCAACACCCTTCACATCGCTCAACGCGAATGCCTCACCGGCAACCGGCTGATCGCTGATGGTCAATCCGCTGGTGATGCAGATCTCAGCCATATCCAGACCCTGTACCGCTGAGAGCAGCGACGCATCGGTGATATGCACCAGAGGTGCAGCTTCCAGCGACGAGCCGATACGCTTGTCTGCACGTTCCAGCTCCAGAGCGCCGGTAACAACGCGGCGTACATCGCGCACCTTGTCCCATTTCGCAGCCAGAACCGGATTATTCCATTCAGCAGGAATGTTGCGGAACTGCTCCAGATGCACGGAAACCGCATCTTTATAACGGTCAAGCCATGCTTCTTCCGTTGTGAAAGGCAGCATCGGTGCGAGCCATGTCACGATATTATCGAACAGGTGACGCACGGTCTGCAAAGCAGCTTTGCGGCGCAGGCTCGATGGTGCATCGCAATAAAGCGCATCTTTGCGGATATCGAAATAGAAAGCCGACAACTCGATATTGGTGAAGTCGATCAGCGCACGGGTGATGCGTTTGAATTCAAATGCATCATAACCATTGCGAACAACTTCATCCAGCTCGCTCAGGCGATGCAGCATCAGCTTTTCAAGTTCCGGCAGATCGGCATAGGCAACTTCTTCGCCTTCATCATGCGCCAATGTACCCAGCATCCAGCGGATGGTGTTACGCAGCTTGCGGTAAGCGTCAATATTGGTCTGGATGATGCTCTTGCCGAGGCGCTGATCGTCCCAGTAATCCGAGGTCATCACCCAGAGACGCAGAATATCTGCACCGGAATCCTTGATGATTTCCTGCGGGGTCACTGTATTGCCGAGCGACTTCGACATTTTCTTGCCATGCTCGTCCATGGTGAAACCATGGGTCAGCACTGCATTATAAGGCGCACGGCCACGGGTTCCGCAGCTTTCAAGCAGCGAAGAATGGAACCAGCCGCGATGCTGATCCGAACCTTCCATATAAAGATCAGCAGGCCATTTCAGATCAGGGCGGTCTTCCAGCGTGAACGTATGCGTTGAACCGGAGTCGAACCAGACATCGAGAATGTCGGTAACCTGCTCCCAAGCTTCACCGGCGCGATTGCCGAGGAATCGCTCACGCGCACCTTCTGCAAACCATGCATCGGCACCTTCCACTTCAAAAGCCGCGAGAATACGTTCATTCACGGCTTCATCAATCAGCACTGTACCGTCTTCGGCTGCGAACACGCAGATCGGCACGCCCCATGCGCGCTGGCGTGACAGCACCCAATCAGGACGGTTTTCAATCATCGCACGCAGGCGATTCTGACCGGCAGCCGGTACAAAACGTGTATCATCAATGGCTTTCAGAGCACGGGAACGCAGCGTTGTGCCGTCGCCCAGTTCCTTGTCCATATAGACGAACCATTGCGGTGTATTGCGGAAGATAATCGGCTTTTTCGAGCGCCATGAATGCGGATAGGAATGCTTCATGCGGCCACGGGCGAACAGCAGGCCACGGGCGATCAGTTCTTTGATAACCGCTTCATTGGCATCACCCTTCTTGCCGTTATCATCGATAACGCGGGCAGCACCGCCTTCACGGTCAGGGCCGAAACCCGGTGCGTCAGCAGTATAGAAACCGGCATCATCCACAGGGAAAGGAATCGCAGGATTGATACCGCGTGCTTCAAGTTCACGTGCAGCATCCATCCATGCTTCAAAGTCTTCACGACCATGGCTTGGCGCAGTATGGACGAAGCCGGTACCGGCATCATCAGTCACATGCTCACCGGCAACCAGCGGCACGATAAATTCATAACCGCCGCCAAAGCCCTTGAGCGGATGCTTAAGAGTCATTAGATGCAAATCGTCCGCAGAGACTTCTCGAAGGCGCTTAAAAGTCAGCTTAGCTTTTTTAAAGCACTCTTCGGCCAAATTATCAGCAAAGATCAGCTTTTCGCCAGCCTGCGGACCAAAGTCGTTCTCTGCACCAGTGACTTCATAAAGGCCATAGGCAACTTTCGGCGAATAAGCAACGGCACGATTACCTGGAATTGTCCAAGGAGTAGTCGTCCAGATAACAACGCTCACATCCCCTTCAAATAATAATGGAATGGAAACAGGTTTAACTAGTTCACTCGGACTATCAGCAGAAATACGCCTGATAGGAATATCATTATTTACAGGGAATTTCACCCAGATCATATCCGACTCAACATCGTGATATTCAACTTCGGCCTCGGCCAGAGCAGTGCGCTCAACAACTGACCACATAACCGGCTTGGAACCGCGATAAAGCTGGCCGGAACGGGCGAATTTCAGCAATTCACCGGCAATGCGGGCTTCCGCATGGAAATTCATTGTGGTGTATGGCTGTTCAAAATCACCGGTGATTGCCAGACGTTTGAACTCATCGGTCTGAACCTTGATCCAGCCTTCAGCAAATTCGCGGCATTCCTTGCGGAATTCATTGACCGGCACTTCGTCTTTATTCTTGCCCTGCGCACGGTATTTTTCTTCGATCTTCCATTCGATCGGCAGACCGTGGCAATCCCAGCCCGGAACATAGTTCGAGTTATAGCCGCGCATCTGGAACGAGCGAGTGATCACATCTTTCAGCGTCTTGTTCAGCGCATGACCGATATGAATATTACCATTGGCGTATGGAGGGCCGTCATGCAGCACCCAAAGCGGACGATCCTTGGCATCTTCACGCAGCTTCTTGTAAAGATTCATCTCTTCCCAGCGGGCAACCAGCAGCGGCTCACGCTGAGGAAGGCTGGCGCGCATCGGAAAGTCGGTCTGCGGCAGGTTAAGCGTTTTGGAATAATCGATTTTTTCAGCAGTCATTATCTTGAGCATTCAGTTGGACTGCCGGAGCATAATGCAGGCACTATGCTGCTCTCAGGCAGGCAGTCTTAAGAAAATATATATCCTGAAATTGCGGCAGAGTTCATCATGCCTCAGGATGTCAGCTATTCTTCCCGGACCTTTCCCCCTGAACCATCCGGTCAGGCTTAAGAAAAGGCCGGGCCAATAATTCGGCCGGCATAGCGCAGCATTATAAATATCGAGTATTGTCTCATCATGGTGATGCTTTTACCAATGCAGGCGCGCAGAATAAAGAGGCAAGACAGATAAACTTTGCCCTTCCGGCAGATTTTCAAAGCAAATAAGCCGTTACTTTTCTAAAAGCTGACGGTTTTCGCTCAAAACATCAGTCCAGCGTAAAATCAAAGCGGTAGGTTGCCGAAACACCAACCGTCAGCTGATGGCGTGATCCGCGCTCGGATACAAGGCTGGAGCGCGCTGCTTTGCCTTGCAATTTAGTATATTCGGCATAAAGGCTGGTTGTGATTTTATCGGTTGTCATCCATGTCACCGCGCCACCCAGTCCGGCAGATGTAATTCCCCCGCCATCCGGATCATAAACGGAAAGACCGCTGGCAACGGATTCCTCAGCATTAATACCATAATAGGTATCCAGATATTTCTCGGAAGCAAAAGACATGCGCGGCCCGCCGGAAACACGGATCGCCGGTGTCACATCATAAAATGCATCCCCTGCCAGTTCGCCGACAATACCATTATGCGCCCGAACTCCGTGACGCAGTTCTGAACGCAGACGAAACCAGTCCGTCGGGTAGAATTCCATGAAACCGCCGACCTCACCGCCCCATGGCACATCTTTCAAGCCATCAGCCTGACTGCCGCCACGCGCCATCAAAAACTCACCGGTCAATCCCACGCGAAAATCTTCCATATCCATCAGAGCGAAGGAAATATTATCATTGCGGGATGAAAAGCGCTCGGCAACACCTGTGCGACCAAAGGAAATCAGAGGCTGCGCACTCATTATATATTTGCTGGAGCCTGTAAAACGGGGCTGGCGGTAAAAGTCGCCGCCGACGGTCAGCGACCAGTCACCAGACCAGAAATGTTTTCCTGATGATTGCCCGCCCTCTTCCGCCAAAGCCGGATGAATGAATGATGCAGCAGACAAAACAGCCAATCCGGCAATCCGGAACCGGTTAAACATATTACGCAAAACGCATACTCCAGACGCCATTTGCAGGCGGACAAACAGGTATGCGCCTATTTTTCAAGTAAAGCGGTAAATATATTCTGAAATATTGAGATCAATTCAGCTGCGGGAGAATGTCAGATAGGAATCCAGCAAAGAAAGCGGCTGTACAGCGGATAATATTGCCCGTGCTTCAGCTTCATCCTGCCGCATCTGCACCATCAATGCATCAAGCGAATCGAATTTCTCTTCTCCGCGTAAATAAGCAAAGAAAGATACAGAGCAGAATTCGTCGTAGAGATCGCCTGAGAAGTCAAACAAGAATGTCTCAAGCAATGCGCAACCGTCACTGTCCACGGTCGGACGGCGGCCAAAACTGGCAACACCATCATAAAGCGTGCCGTCAGCACGGCGGAAACGCACAGCATAGATACCGTGTTTCAGATTGGTCTGCTCCGGCAGCGCCATATTGGCTGTCGGAAAACCAAGCGTGCGCCCCAACTGCTTGCCTTTAATAACAGTGCTGGCCAGCGTGTAGCGATAGCCCAACAGTCCCGCTGCGCCCGCCACATCACCTTCAGCCAGATGGGAGCGAATGCGCGAGGAGGAAACCACCTCGCCGCCCTCATCTGTAAAAGGCTCAATCAGGGTCACGCCGAAACCGTGTTTCTCGCCCGCCTGTTTCAAAAATTCCGGATTACCCTGCCGCTTTTTGCCGAAGTGAAAATCAACACCGGTAATGACTTCCGATGCCCCCAGCCGTTCGATCAATGCCTGATCGATGAATTCCTGCGCACTCAGGCAGGAAAATCCGGCATCAAAGCCCTGCTCCACCACAACATCAAAACCGAGCAAACCCAAAATAGCCGCTTTTTCCTGCGCATCAGTCAGGCGGTCAACCGGCTGATCCGGATTGAAAAAACTGCGCGGATGCGGCTCAAATGTCAGCACAACAGCCGGACAATTGCGCTCTTTGGCCAGTTGCAGGGTTTTCTCAAGCACAGCCTGATGACCGCGATGCACACCGTCAAAATTGCCGATCGCCACCACGCCGCCGCGCATATGCGCAGGCAGCGGCTCACTGCCGTTCACACCGCAGGTGAGACGAAGAATTGCGGATTTTGCAGCAAATTCTGAAGGCATCGCAGTCATTGAGTTGTTTCAGATCAGTTGTTCAGGGATTAAAAACTTCCAGCAATCACACCAGATAACGCATCACTGCTGCCGGTGCCTCACCGTGACGGCCAAGAAATGCCAGCAGCTTGTCGTGATCGACTTCGCCCTTGGCCACATAATCAGCCGCGTGAATACCGCCGGAAATATACAGCACATCCACGCCGTAATTCTGCGCACCTTTCACATCGGTCAGCATACCGTCGCCGATAGCAAGGATGCGGGATTTATCAACAGACTTGCCGGTCAGCTTTTCTGCGGCCTGCATTGCGGCCGCATAAATCGGGTGATGCGGCTTACCGGCGATAAGTGTGCGACCGCCGAGCTGCGTATAATCACGCGCCAGTGCACCGGCACACCAGATCAGGCGGGTGCCGCGTTCCACAACGATATCAGGATTGGCGCAGATGAATGGCAGATTGCGCGAACGGAAACGCTGCAACAGTTCGGCATAATCTTCCGGCTTTTCCACTTCATCATCGACCAGACCGGTACAGACAACACCGGATGCCTCATATTCTTCAACCAGTTCCACATCCAGCCCGTCATAAATCGCCAATTCGCGCTCAGGCCCCAGATGATAGATTTTACGCGGGCCTGCAGCGATCAGGTCGCGGGTAACATCACCGGATGTCACGATCTGGTCGTAGCTCTCATTGGTGATACCCATCATTTCCATCTGGGCGGCAACACCGGGAAACGGGCGCGGCGAATTGGTAATCAGCACCACTTTGACACCGGCTTCACGGGCACGTTTCAGAGCATCTGCAGCCGGACGATAGGCTTCCACCCCATTATGCAACACGCCCCAGACATCACTGAAGATCACATCATAACGGTCAAAAAGATCATCGAGTTTCGCCGGATGCAGCATAAAACTATCCTTAAATCAATTATCTCCGCGGCTAAACGGAGCACAGGCGCACCATTCGCGCGCACGGATCTGCATGAAAGACGCGGTTAAAGCCAAAGCTTCAGGCGCCGGATTTTATAAATGCTCTAAACCAACAGGCAGCATATGTCACCCGTTTTACGTGAGCGAAAATATCACAACACTGTTTATATTTTGACGCAGCACGGAACCACGCCGCTCATGTTTCATTAACTCTACCCTGTACCCAGTTTTTTTACTGTGTTTCGTGACGGCTTGTTAGAACCAATCCATTACCATCAGAGAGAATGAAAAGATTGAATCGCGTTTCCTGTCATGTCTGCCGTTATCTGAAACGTCACACAACATGAAACAGACGGACAATAAGAAGACTATGTTCCGGCCTGTGCCGGCAGGAGAGATTATGCGTTGCGTAAAAAGCCCAAAACAGCGATCCGGCAGTTTTTTTGCACTGATAATGCGGTTTCGCAGAAACCAGACCGGCGCTATTGCCCCGCTTTTCGCATTGATGCTCCCGCCTATTCTTTTTGCAATGATGCTGGCGATTGACACAGCCAATCTGATGCGTGTGCGCGGAAATGTTCAGCAGTCACTTGATGCCGCTGCGCTGGCTGTCGGTAAACGCTTCACTGTCGTTTCGGAAGAAAGCCAGATCCGGGCATTCGGCAAAAAAATATTTGACGCTAATCTGCGTGCCATCGAACCGGACAAAACTCAGTTTACTCTGGAGTTTCCTAAAGGTCGCGATTCAGACCAGCAAATCGTTGCCGGCGCATCCTTCCGTTATATTTCATTTTACGGAAGAGCCGTAATGGCAATGACGAAAGATGAAGTTGACTGGGATAAATATACTTTTTCAATGTCTGCAACTGTACGCCTTAAGAATACTCTGGAAGTCGCTCTTGTCCTTGATAATTCCGGCTCGATGTCTGAACGCGGCTCGGGCTCAGGTCTCAAGCGCATCGACTTGCTAAAACAGGCATCAGCTCAGCTCGTAGACAAGCTGGCAGAACAGGCCAAGCTCATAACGCATCTTGAAAATCCGGTACAGTTTTCCCTGGTTCCTTTTGCTGCCTCAGTCAATATCGGCCCCGAAAACCAGGCCCAGCTATGGATGGATCAGACCGGTATCTCGCCGGTTCATTATGAAAACTTCACCATGCCCACGGCAAACAACCCTATCAATGTCGGGTACAATAAAAATATCATTCTTCGTGATGGTGCTTATTTTAAACAAGGGTCTGGTTGGGGAAGCGAAAACGGCCATTATTTCACGCGGTTCAGCCTGTATAATGACATGCAAACCACACGTGGCAGAACATATACAAGCTGGAAAGGTTGTGTAGAAGCACGCCCCGGAGAGTACGGCATTAATGCTGATCGCCCGTCACCCGGAACCCCCGACACTATGTATGTTCCGATGTTCGCCCCTGATGAATATGACTCCAGTCGTTCACTGAACCATTGGTGGTCGGATAACGGAGGACGTTACGACAGCTATCAAACAATGCAGCGGGATTTGAAAAAATATTACGTCGCGCAAAACACGTCTGGTGAAGGAACATCCGGTCCGAATTACAGCTGCACAACAACGCCGATCACTACACTTACAGATGTAACAACTGACAATGGCCTGAGAACGGTAAAAAATGCCATTGCCAAAATGCAACCGGATGGCGGTACAAATGTGCCGGAAGGTATGGTCTGGGGCTGGAGAACACTTATCCAGAATTCGCCATTTGCAGGCGGAAGAGCTATTTCGGAGCGGGGCAATGATAAAGTCGTCATTGTTCTGACCGATGGTGCCAACACTTATTACCGTTACAACTCACTCGGCGGTACAGACTATGCAAACAACATATCCAACTATTCTTCACTGGGATATACCGCAGTTACAACTAAATCCTACGACAGAACACGTATTTTTCAGGAAGCACGCGGCGCCAGCAATGTTCATGACAATGCCTATTATACTGAAGCACTGAATGCGCGCTTCAAAAAATTGTGCGAGCTTGCAAAACAGGACAAAATCATGGTGATGACTGTTGCGCTTGATCTGCGGCAGAACAATGCGACAGATCGCAAGCAGATGGAAACTATGAAACAATGCGCCTCAGAATCTCGGGTGCGATTTGATAAGGACTTTCCTACCCAGCGGGCAAAACTTTTCTGGAATACAACCGGCGGCAATCTTGAACAGACATTCCGTGAAATTGCGGATGAATTATCCAATTTGCGCGTTGTTCGCTGATTGATGAGAAAAACCACGGCGCGGTTGCACAGAGCCCGCCGTGGTTTTATTTTCTCACCCTTCCAACAGAGTTCATACCGCTTTCACATTCGGGCAATAATATCCGAAACACGATAATACACTTTTTGACATGTAAATTTGTTGCCGTCAGGCACTTATAAATCCGCAGGACGGGCATCATCTTTGTGCCTAAGCATTTGATTTACGATGCCCCCTGTCAGTTTTTACAGGGTTTATCACCGGCAATATTGTCTTTTATGCCCGCCGGAAACCTTGACTCCGAAACGGCTCTTTCCTATATCAAAAGCACGTTAGCACTCACACAAAGAGAGTGCTAATAATCCACGGGCCGAAAGGCCTTCAACTCATTTTGCTGCCTTATTTCAAGGCGTATTTTCAAGGGTTATATCCATGGCAGAGATCAATTTCCGCCCTCTTCATGACCGCGTTGTCGTTCGTCGTGTAGAATCGGAAGCAAAGACAGCCGGTGGCATCATTATTCCTGATTCAGCCAAAGAAAAGCCGTCTGAAGGCGAAGTTGTCGCCGTTGGTTCCGGTAACCGCGATGAAAGCGGCAAGCTGGTTGCTCTGGACGTTAAAGCTGGCGACCGCGTTCTGTTCGGCAAATGGTCCGGCACAGAAGTGAAGATCGGCGGCGAAGACCTGCTGATCATGAAAGAATCCGACATTCTCGGCATCATCGCCTGATTTTCGATTTAGCCTGAGCGGTTCATAGCCCGGGCTTATTCACCATCCCTTTTCAACAGTTCAAATCGGGAAGCCTTGAAGGCAAGACCTCAGGCTCCAGGAGAGAAAAATGGCTGCTAAAGACGTAAAATTCGGTCGTTCAGCGCGCGAAAAAATGCTGCGCGGCGTCGATATCCTTGCAGATGCTGTTAAAGTAACGCTCGGCCCTAAAGGTCGTAACGTTGTTATCGACAAATCTTTCGGTGCGCCACGCATCACCAAAGACGGTGTATCGGTTGCCAAAGAAGTAGAACTTGAAGACAAGTTCGAAAACATGGGCGCACAGATGCTGCGCGAAGTCGCAAGCAAGACCAATGACACTGCAGGTGACGGTACAACAACCGCTACCGTTCTCGGTCAGGCTATCGTTCAGGAAGGCGCAAAAGCTGTTGCTGCCGGCATGAACCCGATGGATCTGAAGCGCGGTATTGATCTGGCTGTGACTGAAGTTGTTGCAAACCTGCTCGGCAAAGCTCAGAAAATCAACACTTCGGAAGAAGTTGCTCAGGTTGGCACCATCTCCGCTAACGGCGAAGCTGAAATCGGCCGCATGATTGCGGAAGCGATGCAGAAAGTCGGCAACGAAGGCGTTATCACTGTTGAAGAAGCCAAGACAGCTGAAACCGAGCTGGAAGTTGTTGAAGGTATGCAGTTTGACCGCGGTTACCTGTCTCCGTATTTCGTAACCAACCCAGAAAAGATGGTTGCAGAACTGGAAGACGCTTACATCCTTCTGCACGAAAAGAAGCTTTCCAACCTGCAGGCTCTTCTGCCGGTTCTCGAAGCTGTTGTTCAGACTTCCAAGCCACTCGTCATCATCGCTGAAGACGTAGAAGGCGAAGCACTGGCAACTCTGGTTGTTAACAAGCTGCGCGGCGGCCTGAAAATTGCTGCTGTTAAGGCTCCTGGCTTCGGCGATCGTCGTAAGGCAATGCTCGAAGATATCGCTATCCTCACCGGTGGTCAGGTTATCTCCGAAGATCTCGGCATCAAGCTGGAATCCGTGACCCTCGACATGCTCGGCCGTGCGAAGAAAGTTGCGATCACCAAAGAAAACACAACTGTTGTTGATGGTGCCGGTTCGAAAGCTGAAATCGAAGCCCGCGTTGGCCAGATCAAACAGCAGATCGAAGAAACTTCTTCCGACTACGACCGCGAAAAGCTGCAGGAACGTCTTGCCAAGCTCGCCGGCGGTGTAGCAGTTATCCGCGTTGGCGGTGCAACTGAAGTTGAAGTTAAAGAACGCAAAGACCGCGTTGACGATGCTCTGAACGCAACCCGTGCTGCGGTTGAAGAAGGTATCGTACCTGGTGGTGGTACCGCCCTGCTCCGCGCATCGGCCAAGATTACCGTTACAGGTATCAATGCTGATCAGGACGCCGGTATCAACATCATTCGTCGTGCGATCCAGGCTCCTGCCCGTCAGATCACCACAAACGCCGGTGAAGAAGCATCCGTAATCGTTGGTAAAATCCTCGAGAACGCTTCCGAAACCTTTGGTTACAACACTGCAACCAACGAATATGGCGATCTGATCAAAGCTGGTGTTGTTGATCCGGTTAAAGTTGTACGTACTGCTCTGCAGAACGCAGCTTCTATCGCTGGCCTGATGATCACCACCGAAGCCATGATTGCTGAACTGCCGAAGAAAGACGGCGGCATGCCAGCAATGCCAGGCGGCGGCATGGGCGGCATGGGCGGCATGGATTTCTAAGAAGTCCATCCGAGCATTTCGTAGCACAGGCGTGAGCGTCTGTGCGGCCACGATAATGCGGCTAAGAAATGAAAAAGCCTCTGAGAAATCAGGGGCTTTTTTTACGCCCATGAGAGAATAAGCCTGCACCGCAAAGCGGTGCGGGAGGCGGCATGGATTTCTAAGAAGTCCATCCGAGCATTTCGTAGCACAGGCGTGAGCGCCTGTGCGGCCACGATAATGCGGCTAAGAAATGAAAAAGCCTCTGAGAAATCAGGGGCTTATTTTATATCAAAACACTAAAATCTGCACGGCATAGCGATGCGGCACAGGATATAGCTTGCCTTATGCATTTAAGCTGTTTATGTAACCTCTCCGTTTTTCAGGAGAGATATTTCTAAATAAATTGTAACCAATGCGATTAGCGACCATCACAATTGCAATGCATTATTTTTTTAAAGTTACTGTACTTAATGATAGCTCAAAATTATTTTAGTATCTCCTTAAGGATCAGGCTTTAAAGATTGAAAATCTGCAGCTTGCGCTGGTCGGCACTCCTATTTGCCCCCGCTTGAAGGAACTGCTGACCGCGCATAGGGAAGACGGGGAAACCCGTCTTCCCACGCTCTTCCCAGCACAATTTCCGCTTTTCACAAGTCATAAATAAGAGCTCCGATATGCAGCTTGCGCCTGTGAAGCTCATAGTTCGGCCTGTTGGCTGGTCGCTTCATCTCAGCACTCTGTTTTACATATAATTGCTTCACACTGTGCGGAATGCGCTATAGGTTTGTATTTACAAGCTTCGCTGTTCTGATCTGGACAGTGCTTTCATTGCATCGCAACGGAGGGAAGACGAATGCGTAAAGAACACCCGATTACAACGGCACCGCAAGACGGACGCACAGTCACGGTACTCTGGACAGACTTTGATGGTCAGCTCAATGAATCCCCTGCCCGTTATCGCCGGCTTGAACAGCTTCAAAAAGCCGGTGGCGACTGGAATGAAAGCGACACCGGCTGGTGGACTTTCATTGACAGCACAACCCAGAAAAAAATCGATCCGACTGCCTGGATAGAAAATCCGGATGATGAGGCCGAGGACGACTAACCGCCTTTAATATTGCACGCGCGATAACGGCACCGCACTGAAAATATTAAACTTATTTTCACTTGTGACCTTGCAGAAGCCTACACAAAACTGTGTTTTGCACGGTCTCGCAATACCTGTAACCGATACCATATGACACTCTGACATCTTCCCAGAATACAGAACTTCAGGAGCTGTAAATGTCTGACCAACGTACCGAAACCGATAGTTTCGGCCCTATCGCTGTTGATAATGATCGTTACTGGGGCGCGCAAACCCAGCGCTCTCTGCAAAATTTTAAAATCGGAACAGATCGCCAGCCACTACCGCTCATTCATGCACTCGGCATTGTCAAACAGGCCGCAGCAGAGACAAATATTGCTCTGGGCAAACTTGATCCGGTATTGGGCCGCGCCATTACTGTAGCCGCTGCAGAGGTTGTTGAAGGCAAGCTGGACGACCATTTTCCGCTGGTGATTTATCAGACCGGTTCCGGCACCCAGTCGAACATGAATGTCAACGAGGTGATCTCCAACCGCGCGATTGAAATGCTCGGCGGCACGATCGGCAGCAAAAAGCCGGTTCACCCGAATGACCATGTGAATATGGGACAATCCTCCAATGACAGTTTCCCGACTGCCATGCATATTGCCACGGCGGTTGAAGTCACATCCCGCCTACTGCCAGCCATCGATCATCTGATTGATGCGCTGAAAGCCAAAGAAGAGAAATTCGCTCATCTGATTAAGATCGGCCGCACCCATACGCAGGATGCAACACCGGTTACACTGGGGCAGGAATTCTCTGGTTATCGTGCGGCGGCAGAATATGGCAAGCACCGTATTGTGCAGAGCCTGACAGATGTTTATCTACTGGCGCAGGGCGGCACAGCGGTCGGCACCGGCCTGAATTCAGCAAAGGGTTTTGATACCGGTTTTGCCGATGCGGTTGCCAATATTACCGGCCTGCCATTTAAAACCGCTCCGAATAAATTCGAGGCACTCGCTTCCCACGGCGCTCTGCTCAATCTTCATGGCAGTCTGAATGCGCTTGCCGCCGATCTGTTTAAGATTGCCAATGATATCCGCTTTCTCGGTTCCGGCCCCCGCTCCGGCCTCGGCGAATTGCAATTGCCGGAAAATGAGCCGGGTTCATCGATCATGCCGGGCAAAGTCAACCCAACACAGGCAGAAGCACTGACCATGGTTGCCACTCAGGTTTTCGGCAACCACACAACCGTCACTGTTGCATCCAGTCAGGGGCATTTTGAGCTGAATGTTTTCAAGCCTGTGATCGCGGCCAATGTGCTGCAATCTATCCGTTTGCTGGCTGACGGCATGAATTCCTTTGTCGATCATTGTATTGACGGGATTGAAGCCAATGAAGCCCGCATCCATGAACTGATGGAAAATTCACTGATGCTGGTAACAGCTCTTGCCCCGCAAATCGGCTATGATGCGGCCGCGAAGATTGCCAAAACCGCTCATCATAATGGCACGACTTTGCGCGAGGAAGCCCTGAAAAGCGGTCTTGTCAGTGAAGCAGAATATGAAGCTTTAGTGCGTCCGGAACTGATGTTGCACCCTGCATAACTGCTCTGCATGACGAATGAATTGCAGCCCGTAACAGCTCACTGTTGCGGGCTGCTTTCTTTTATAAGCTCTTGTAACCTTAACTTGCTATCAACGCAGGGCTATCGGTGTTAAATTTCAACATGCTATTTTAGGGTTCACTATTGATGAACAATATGTCAATATCTGTCTATATTTACAATACAGTCACTTATTAGTTATCCATTGCGCAACAGCAATTCATGCTGCGCACAATGAGCCTGCAGCATAAATCACTTTTTTATTGTTAACTTTTATTGCCTGGAAGCCTCTTACCCTCCTCCAGCAATATATCATCCGGAGCCTCATAATGAGCACTGTTTCCGCCTCCCAGAATTCCATTATTATTCTGATCTCCCGCGTTTTTCTTGCTATTCTTTTCATTCTTGCAGGTTGGGGCAAGCTGACCGGCCTTGAAGGCACTGCGCAATATTTCGGTGCGATCGGCCTGCCAATGCCAAGCGTGACCGCAGTTCTCGTTGGTCTGGTTGAATTTGTTGGTGGCCTCGCCATTCTGATCGGTTTCCAGACCCGTATCGCAGCGGTCGTTGTTGCCCTGTTCACCATCGGCGCCACACTGGTAGCCCATATGGACTTTGCCGAAGGCATGAACGCACTGATGGCACAGAAAAATCTCGCAATTGCAGGTGGTCTGCTGCTGCTCGCTGTAACCGGTGCCGGTGCATATTCAGTAGACCGTCGCGGTCGCTAATAGCTGAACACTTCTATCTATCAAAAAGGCCGCAATTCATGAGAATTGCGGCCTTTTCTTTTTTTAAATATGTAAGCTTATTTCAAACTGTCACAGATACGGCTGATAATTTCCGCCACCCGCGGATTATCCAGACTGCGGCGCGCAGAAACCAGACAAGCCTGCGACTTCAGCATAATGCCGTCATCCAGAATTTTCAGTCTATTGGCTCGTAATGTCGAACCGGTCGACGTGATATCAACGATAATATCCGCAGAACCGGCAGCCGGTGCGCCTTCTGTTGCACCCAAGCTCTCAACAATACGGTAAACCTGAATACCGTGCTTCTGAGAGAAGAACTGCTGTGTCAGCCGCCAATATTTGGTGGCAATCCGCAAACGGCGACCATGACGCTGACGGAAATCCGCAGCCACATCATCCAGATCGGCCATTGTCGCCACATCGTGCCAGACTTCCGGCACGGCAACGATTACATCCGCATGGCCAAAGCCAAGCTGCGTTTCAATCTGCACTTTTTCATCTGCACGCGCCAGCGTTTCACGGATCAGGTCTTCACCGGTCACACCGAGATCAACCGTCCCATAACCCAGTTCACGGGCAATTTCTGACGCAGAGAGAAACAGAATATCCACATCATCCACGCCTTCTATACGGGCGCGGTAATTGCGGTCATCTTCCGGCAGAACGACATGCAATCCGGCTTTCGCCATCACTGCAATTGTTTGCTCTTTCAGACGGCCTTTGGAAGGCAAAGCCAGTGTTACAGTCATGAGCGCGCTCCTGTCTGTGTTGCCTCGGCACATTTTTGTAAACGGTCGAGCCAGATGGAGAAACCAACACCGGAAATACGCTCTTTCGCGCCCAGCATTGTCAACAAACGGTCATAACGTCCGCCACCGACAATCACACCGCAATCAGCATCGCGACTGGTAATTTCGTAAACCAGACCGGTATAATAATCGAGCGGACGGCCAAAACCTGCATCATAAGTGATAATGCCAAGATCAATACCAGTCTTACGCATTTCCTCAACACGTTTGCCGAAGCTCTGCAATGCAGCGCCGAGATCAAGACCGTTCTGTTCGGCAAATTCTGTCAGCTGTACAGTCGCCTGTTCCAGCGGTACACGGATGGACAGGAATGTCTTAAGTGCTGTCAGCACCCGATCTGCCAGCTGAACCGCAGCCAGTTGCTGCTTCTCCATCAGACGCCGTGCAATCTCAGAAGGACTGCGGCCTGCGGCCGGTGAAATACCTGCAACCTGCATTTCCTGTGCAAGTGCAGTGACCAAAGCATCTTCGCCCTGTTCATCCACAATTTGACGCAAACGCTCAGGAATGACATTACCAAGACGCGGCGATGCCAAATCCTGCAAGGCCTGTTCCAGCAGTTCAGCACTACCAAAAGCACGCGCCAGCTTTTTCTGCCAGCCGCGCGGCAGGCCGAGAGATGCCAGAACAGCTTCAAACACAGACTGATCGCCGAGCAGCACCTGCAATGATGCATGGGGGGCAGCCTGATGCACAGCATTCAACGCATCACTCAGCGAGCGCGCATCGGAGGCCGGTTCATTATCGCCGCCAAGATCTTCGATACCGGCCTGATGAAAGCTGGTGCCGCCTTCACGACGCTGACGGAAAACCTCGCCAATATAAGAATAGCGCTTCGGCGTGGCTGCATTCAGCGCAATATGATTGCGGCAGACCGGAATGGTGAATTCCGGACGCAGACACAGGCTGTCGCCATTTTCATTCTCAGTCAGAAAAATCCGGCTGCGCAAATCCTCACCGGCCATATCAAGAAACGGGTCGGCCGGTTGCAGGATCGGAATATCAACAGCTTCACTCGACGTGGTTGCAAAATAAGACGCCAGATCAGCGGCAATATCTGCTGTTTGACGATTGCTCATTTTACTTCGCCTGCCTGCTTAGTTCTTGCAAACGATCCTCTGCCTGTTCAGCCAGAATACGCTTCACTTCCGCAACCAGATCAGCTTCTTTGACAGTGATCTGCGCCGGACGACTGGCGCGCCATTCCTCATTGCTTTCGATCTCACCGGAAAGACGCTTGCCCTCGATCAGATCTTTGATCTGAATTTCGCCATTGGCACGTTCATCTCCGCCCTGAATAATCGCAAGCGGCGCATTGCGGCGGTCTGCATATTTCAGCTGATTACCGAATTTCTTCCAGTTGCCCTGATACATCTCGGCGCGGATACCGGCATCGCGCAGATCCTGCGTGAATTTCTGGTAGCGGCCGAGGCTCTCAGCATCACCGTCCATCACCGTAATGACGACCGGCGCCATTGCATCTTCAGTGCCGAGCTTGCCGAGGTTTTTCAGCGCAGTCATCAGACGGGAAACGCCGATGGAGAAACCGGTTGCCGGAACCGGCTGACCACGGAAACGCGACACCAGACCATCGTAACGGCCACCGCCACCAACAGAACCGAATACGACTTTTTCACCCTTTTCATTGGTGACGTCGAATTGCAGTTCGGCCTCATAAACAGGACCGGTGTAATATTCGAGACCACGCACAACCGACGGATCAATTTTAATACGCCCTTCATATCCTGCAGCTTTTACAAGATCACGAATTTGCTCTAACTCACGAAGACCTTCCTCCATGAGACTACTAGTATTAAAACCACTCTCGCGTATTGCTTGGAGTAGAGATTTATAGACAAAATCACCATCTACCACAGGCAGGTATGGAAAGACTGGATCAAGCGCACTACTCTGACTTCCATCATCATAATCACGCTTATCAATTGTAATAAAATTAACAATCAAGTTAATTTGGTTTATTGAGAGCTCTGCGCCTTTAGTGAAATCTCCAGAACCATCACGGCGCCCTTTACCGAGCAATTCCCTTACGCCATCAACACCAAATTTATCAAATTTATCGATAGCACGCAGCACATTCAATCGTCGTCCTGCATTATCATCACCAGAGAGTCCGATAGATTCCAATACGCCATCTAACACTTTACGATGATTGACGCGAATTATATAATCGCCGCGCTGAATGCCGAGACGTTCCAGTGTATCCGCTGCCATCATGCACATTTCCGCATCGGCAGATACGCCCGGTGCACCAACAGTATCAGCATCGAACTGCATGAACTGACGGAAACGGCCTGGACCCGGCTTTTCATTGCGGAATACCCAGCCATTGCGATAGGTGCGGAACGGCAGCTGAATTTCATTGAAATTCTCAGCCACATGACGCGCCAGTGGCGCAGTCAGATCATAGCGCAGCGACAACCATTGTTCATCATCATCCTGAAGCGAGAACACGCCCTCATTCGGACGATCCTGATCCGGCAGGAATTTGCCCAATGCATCAGTATATTCAACAAGCGGCGTTTCAATCGGATCAAAACCGTAGCGCTCATATACCTCACGGATAGTCGCCAGCATCTTCTCGGCAGCACGCAGATCATGAGGCTCGCGGTCCACAAAGCCGCGCGGCAACCGCGCTTTCATCTTCTCCGCTTTATTTGCCATGATACTGATCCGCTAAACTTGAGTTATCTTGAAGATTAAATGCCTTAATATGCTTGAAAGGCGCGTATGTTTCCTAACCGATCAGTTTGCATGCGGCAAGAGCAAGATCCGCGCAGAAACATATTATGCTGGCCGCACAAAATCCTGTCGCAAGCGCTCAATCACCGGGCGGCAATAACAACCTTCCAGATGATCATTCACCAACCCCATCGCCTGCATAAAAGCATAGACTGTTGTCGGGCCGACAAATGACCAGCCGCGCTTCTTCAGATCCTTGCTGATACGGGTAGAAATCTCGGTTAAAGGGTTCGCTTTATAAGCCGCCAGATCAAACCGTAGCGGCCGGTCTTTCGGTTGCGGCTCAAAGCTCCAGAAATAAGCGGCCAGCGAGCCCTTCTCGGCAATCAGATCAATCGCACGACCTGCATTATTAATCGCTGATTTGATTTTGCCGCGATGGCGTACAATGCCCTTATCCTGCATCAGACGCTCAACATCTTCCTCAGTAAACTGCGTCATTTTATGAAAATCAAACTCTGCAAAAGCACGGCGGAAGTTTTCACGCTTACGCAGAATTGTCAGCCATGACAGGCCTGACTGAAAGCCCTCCAGACAGATTTTCTCGAAAAGACGACGATCATTATCAACCGGAAATCCCCATTCCGTGTCATGGTAAAGCAGATAATCCGGCAAACCGCCATGCCAACCACAGCGCACCCGCCCGTCTTCCCCCAAATGCAATCCTGCTTCCAGAACCGGTATATCCTGCACCATTTTTCACCCGCGCCATCTCTGCCCAAACCAACGAGTCTCTCTATAGCATATTTCATTTGATATGGAACAAAAAAAGAACATATCTTCCATTTCAAGACAGAAAGCAGCCGCGAAACCCAACTCAGAATATTTACCTGCTGATAACCAAAAGAGAAAGTTTTCACCGCATTTGCACATCCGCAAGGCAGTGATTCACCTTTTCAAAAGGGTCAGGCATCACAGTCGAGGCAAAGGAATCTGCATGTCTCGCCTGCTGAACAGTGCATCACAGTTTCAGGCATGACTTCAACACAGGACGATCTGATGAAACCACGTCATCTGCTGCTGATCGCATCCATTGCTGCTTTTGCCCTGTCCGCCATTTCAGCTGGCGGAGCATTTGCCAATGACCGTTATGCCACACCGCCGCCTCTGGTTCTCAGCCCTGATCTGAGTGCGCCCTGGGTCACTCAATTGCAGCCACAGCGCTATGCCACTCAGCTTGCGCCATCAAAGCCGCGTATCTACCGCAACAGCGGATCACAAGGCATTCAGGCACCGGCGCAACGCTCCGCCACACGCCAGCAAGCACGCACAAAACAGAATAAAATCCTGCAACGGAATGCAACCTATCAGCAGGGTTCATTCATCCGCACCAGCGCGGCAGCTCCGCAAAATCCTGCAAAGGCTGCAGGCGGTATGAACCCAATCTATCTGCCGCAGGAAGTTGATTACCCAGCTTCCCATAAGTCCGGAACAATCGTGATCGATACGAAAAACAAGTTTCTGTATCTTGTCGGAGATAATGGCAAAGCCCGCCGCTACGGCGTAGGTGTCGGTAAAGAAGGTTTCAGCTGGAAAGGCACAGAAACCGTGAGCCGCAAAGCCGAATGGCCGACATGGCATCCGCCGAAAGAAATGATTGCCCGCGAGCGCAAGAAAGGCCGCATTCTTCCTGTCCGTATGGAAGGCGGTATTGCCAATCCGCTCGGCGCACGTGCGCTGTATTTAGGCAATACGCTCTATCGTATTCACGGCACCAATGCGCCATCCACCATCGGGCGCGCAGTATCCTCCGGCTGTATCCGCATGCGCAATCAGGATGTGGAAGATCTCTATGAACGGGTGCCGGTGGGCACGAAAGTCGTCGTTCTCTGAATCTATCCTGAAGAGCAGAATAGGATTTCTGTTTAAACGCCCTACAACCAAAAGCCCTGCATCAGACACTGATGCAGGGCTTTTCTATTCATTGCATAGCAGGCTGCGGTTTTACTCGCATCTCGCCTCCGGCAGCCTGTCAGGCATTGCACACGCAAGAAGAAATCTGTCCGGCGGCAGACAGGCTTGTGAAAAACCACCCCCAAGAATTTATCGCTTTTGACATAAGCCGGTCTTGCAAAAACTGTAAGAACTGATTCAAGATTGCGTTCTGCAAAGTGCTTCGCCGGTTTATCCCAAACAATGCGATGAAACTACCGGCGCAAAAAACAGAAAAGGAATAAGGACATGACCGTAGCTGCGATCAAACTGAACGACGGCAACTCCATTCCGCAACTGGGTTTCGGTGTATGGCAGGTCAGCGATGAAGAAGCCGTCGCCAGTGTGACAACCGCACTTGAAACCGGCTACCGTCACATTGATACCGCCGCAATTTACAAGAATGAAAAAGGTGTCGGTCAGGCAATTCGTAATTCCGGCATCGCACGTCAGGATATTTTTCTGACAACGAAAGTCTGGAATGACGATCAGGGTTATGATTCCACCCTGAAAGCTTTTGATGCTTCGGCTGAGCGCCTCGGCACAGATTATTTTGATCTTTATCTCATTCACTGGCCAATGCCGAATAAAGATAAATTTCTTGATACATGGCGTGCACTCATCAAATTACGTGAAGAAGGCCGTGTGAAATCAATCGGCGTTTCCAATTTCCGCACAGCTGATCTGCAACGTATCCTGCGTGAAACAGATGTTGTGCCAGCCATCAACCAGATCGAGCTGCACCCTTATTTCCAGCAGGATAATCTGCGCCAGTTCCACCAGCAGCATAATATCGCTACAGAAGCATGGAGCCCGCTCGGACAGGGTAAAATTCTGGACAATCCGGTTTTGAAAGCCATTGCCGCCAATCACGGCAAATCTGTCGCTCAGGTCATTCTGCGCTGGCATCTGGATATCGGCAATGTTGTCATTCCGAAATCAGTCACCCCTGCCCGTATTAAAGAAAATTTTGAAGTCACAGATTTCAAGCTTCTGGGTATCGAGCATGACGAGATCAACAAGCTGGATGCTTCTGACGGACGTATCGGACCTGATCCGACAACCTTCGGTTAATCTGTCATTTCGAAATATATTTTTCAAAAAATTTGCTTAATTATCAAAGCACTCGTATAAATTATACGAGTGCTTTATTTTAACATGAATAAATCAACAAAAAATCTGATGGTGTCAAACTATTGATTTTATTTTTACTGAAAAATTAAATTAAAATATAAATATTTATCAAATTAATTAAATTTATAAATACAAAACGACATAAAATTAATTAACCAATACATCAAAATTGCAACTAATATTCACCACCACCCTTTTTATTACCTGCATTTTATTGCAGTATCCATTTATGGTTTTTTTCATATGATGAGTTATAAATTTCCAATAGAGAAAGGACGATTTTTTTCCGCCTGTTAATTTATTATATTTCCGGTTTTTTCTGAAATCAGATTATGAAAATTCCATGCAATTTTAAGAATTAAAACAGAGCCAAGTATAAATATATTTTATTCAATTTTTTAAGGTGAAAAATGTCAATTGTTGTCAATCTTGATGTTGTTTTAGCACGTAAAAAAATCCGCTCACGCCAGCTGGCGGCCGATATAGGCATTACGGAACCCAATGTATCCCTGCTCAAATCCGGCAAAGTGCGTGGCATACGCTTTGAAACACTGGCAAAAATCTGCCGTGTCCTTGAATGCCAGCCAGGCGATATTCTTGAATATCGCGATGAGGTTCGTACCCCGCATTAATGCAACCGGCGACTGACCACATATAGGACAGTTTAAAAATCAGACACACAAAAGCCGCGCGATCAGTGACCAGCGCGGCTTTTTTATAAGAAACCAATATTTCCCGTCAGAGAAACATCAGCTGATCCTGATTATTAATGATGGAAAGACGAAATGCCGTATCCGTCATTTGCAACTGCGCTGCCGCCGGTTTCAACGGAGAGCAGGCCCAATCCGGTAAACAGGATTGCAGACAACATAAGGACGGTCAGGAGCGTGGCGCTCTTTGCGGACATGGAAACAAGTCTCCCGGAAGCGGACTAAATTCAGCATGAACCGGCACATTGCATAAAGATGCACACGGACTCAGCATTGTTGAAAGGTGCTTCCAGATATAAGCAGCCGATCTTAACAGCAATAAAACATGCGCAAGATACACGCTAAAAACACATACAAAAATCAGTTTGATTTTCATTGTGGCAGATCAGCAACTGAAACGGCTCTGCGCAGTGTAAAAACCCGATCTCACTCAATCAAATAGTAACCATAGATCTTTACGCATAAGCAAAATACGCCATCCAAGCCCCAAAATTCCGGTTGAGTCACCGCAGTGAGTCTCCGTGATAAGCACAATGGCAGCGCCACAAATGGCCGCCGCATTTCCTTTACCTAGAATTTCTCCGTCTATTTTGCTGCTCTGTTTTTAACATCGAGGTTACAGCACTCTTTATCACTTGACCTGCCAGCCTTCTCTCTGCCATCCGTAGCCGATGCGCGCAAATTACAGAATGCAACGACTGCTTATTGACCTTCCCCTGCAACCGGATCACCTCATTGAGGCTCCGGCGGATATGGCACATTACCTGCTCAATGTTCTGCGCATGCGGGACGGCGATAAGATTTTGCTGTTCAACGGGCGGGATGGTGAATGGCTCGCACATATTGAGCAAACGGGCAAAAAACGTGTCTCTCTGCACCCTGCCGAGCAGACACGTCCGCAGCCGTCGGCATCTGATTTTCATTATTGTTTTGCCCCGCTGAAAACCGGCCGCATGGATTATATTATACAGAAAGCCGTGGAAATGGGCGCTTCCGTCTTACAGCCGGTTATCACCCAGCATTGCCAGATGCCCAAGCTCAACAGCGAGCGGATGCAGGCTAATATGCGTGAAGCCGCAGAACAATGCGGAATTCTCATCCTGCCGGAATACAGGGAGCCGTTGCGCTTTGATAAATTCATGGAGCAATGGGATGAGGCACGCGCACTGATATTCTGTGACGAGGCCGCCGAGGGCAACAATCCCCTGCCATTATTGACCGGCCTGAAAGGCAAGCCTGCCGGTGTTTTCATCGGCCCAGAAGGCGGCTTTTCAGAAGATGAACGTCAATATTTGCATAAGCAGAATTTTGTGACAGCGATTCCGCTTGGCCCCAGAATTTTACGCGCTGATACCGCTGCGGTAGCAGCCATGGCTGTGATTCAGGCAAGTATCGGCGACTGGCAATAATCCTGTTATTTTATGCAGCACTCACAGCATAATTCCGGCAATAGCGCATTTTTTTCAGGGTTCTTCGCAACAGGACAAGGCTCAATTACGCGTCCTGTTATTATTCCAAATAATTATGCCCAATAATTCCACTTGCGTGTTGGATAAAAAAACGCCAATCACATATATGAATAGTGACAACTACAAAATAGGGTAATGCAAAGCATGGCTCGGGATACCACAGACGAAACAGCCATTTCCGGCATTGAGGAACTGGCTGAATATCTCGCAGAAGGCTGTAAGCCACAGGACAAATGGCGCATCGGCACTGAGCATGAGAAATTTCCCTATTATACCAAAGATAACAGCCCTGTTCCCTATGAAGGCACACAAGGCATCCGCGCCATTCTGGAAGCGATGCAGCAGCGTCTTGGCTGGGATCCGATTATCGACGAAGGCAAACTGATCGGTCTGGTCAGCCCGCAGGGTCAGGGTGCAATTTCTCTGGAACCCGGCGGCCAGTTTGAGCTCTCCGGCGCACCGCTGCAGACCATTCATCAGACCTATGCGGAAGCCAGTCAGCATCTGAAAGATGTGCAGACAATTGCGGCACCGCTCGGCATCCGTTTCCTTGGTATGGGCGGCAGCCCGAAATGGACGCGTGCTGAAACGCCGGTTATGCCGAAATCCCGCTATGCCATTATGACAGCCTATATGCCTAAAGTCGGCCGTCAGGGGCTGGATATGATGTATCGCACCTCGACCATTCAGGTGAATCTCGACTTCGGTTCTGAAACGGATATGCGGCATAAGATGCAGGTCAGCATGAAGCTGCAATCTGTCGCGACTGCGCTTTTTGCCTCCTCGCCATTCACGGAAGGCAAAACCAACGGCCTGCAATCATGGCGCTCCGACATCTGGCGCGACACGGATAACAGACGTGCAGGTGTCCTGCCATTCGTGTTCTCAGAGCGCTTCGGCTTTGCGGATTATGTAGACTGGGCGCTGGATGTGCCGATGTATTTCATCATGCGCGGCGGCCACTATATTGACTGCACGCATATTACATTCCGCCAGTTTCTGAACGGCGCAATGAAGGATCATCCAACTGCCGGACAGCCTAATATGGGCGACTGGGCAAACCATATTTCCACACTATTTCCGGAAGTCCGCCTTAAGCGTTTCCTCGAAATGCGTGGTGCTGACGGTGGCCCGCTGTCCCATATTGCAGCACTTTCCGCTTTCTGGGTTGGCCTGCTCTATGATCAGGATGCACTGAATGCGGCACTGGATCTGACAAAGGACTGGGATTTCGAGCAAGTAGTTGCAATGCGTAACACTGTGCCTGCAAGCGGCCTTGCCACGCCATTCGGCAAAGGCAAAGTCGCAGATATTGCAGCACAGGCAGTCGCAATCGCGTCTCAGGGCCTCAAAAACCGTAAAAATACGGATGAAAACGGTCGCGACGAGAGTATCTATGTTGAACCACTGGAAGCTATTGCCAAATCGGGAAAACCATTGGCAGAGGTGATGCTGTCTCACTTTGACAGCGACTGGAACCAGTCTGTCGAGCCGGTTTTTAAAGCCTATTCCTACTAGAGCGCCGTGCGCCAGACCTGGCACACAAAGGTCGCTCTAACACTTTAAACCAATCCAGGTTTAAGGAATTATGCTCTAATCGCTTTCATCAATAAAGAGCGGCTGCCTGATTCAAAAATGCAGCCGCTCTTTTTATTTTTGCAAATTGCACCTGACATTGTGTCAACATACACAATGATTTCCTTAACAAAGCTGAACAGGTCTTAATAAAAGCAAACCACAATATATTAAATTTGACTTATCTTATATTTATCCAAGTAAAGATGTTGAAAAACTTCAATAAAACTATTTGCCTTCATTAAGATATTCCATATGATTACCGGAACTTAACCGGAGCATGGCATGCAGACACTACTTGACCTGGATCAGTTGCGTACATTCCTGCTGATTGCCGAAACCGGTAGTTTCACCAAAACGGCTGACAGTGTTTTCCGAACCCAGTCCGCGATTTCCATGCAGATACGCCGCCTTGAAGAGCGTATCGGCAAGCCGCTTTTTGCCCGCGAAGGCCGTCATCTCCTGCTGACACCGCATGGCGAAAAACTGCTGAATTATGCAAGGCGCCTTATTGAGCTGAATAATGAAACGGTTGCCTCATTCCGCACTGATAAAATGAAGGCCAATATACGCATCGGCCTGCCCGATATTTATCTGGAACATATGGTGCAGGATGCTTTGCAGCCGATATTCCGTGATTATCCGGCTTTTGAAACCATTCTGCATTGTGAACCGACAGATGCGCTGATTGACCATATCCGCCGCGGGGCACTGGATCTTGCCCTCATCACCCATAATACAGGGCAAAAACGCTCGGAAGTTCTCAATACCAGCCGTTTTGTCTGGGCAACCTCAGCGGAAAATTCTCCGCATGAAGAACCTGTTATACCGCTGGCAATGAACAAGACAAATTGCAGCTGGCGCAAAGTGCTGACGGATACACTCAACACGATACAGCGCGAGTATCGTATCGTTTTATCCACATCCTCCGCCCGCTCCATCCTCATGGCGGTGCGTTCCGGCAGCGCAATCTCGATTCTGCCTGACAATATGGTGGGAAGCGGCATGCGCGTGCTCAATGAGGAAGACGGTTTCCCCAAACTACCGTCCTGCGCTTTGTCACTCATTCGCGCACAGGGTATTCATGCACCCGCCATTGATCTGATCGCCGGTGCCATTAAAACCAGCTTCCGAAAACCGATCCGCTTTTCAGAATAATCAAATCCATTTCCGGCAAAGCTGTCTTCAGAACGCATTTGGGACTGATTGAATCAGATCGATGCTTTAACTCTTTATTGTAACGCGTATCTTATCCGAAAACCGTTTCACGCTGGACAACAGCAAAGTCTCTTGACCGCTAAGCCCATAAAATGGCCAATAGAGTCATGAGTTTTTTTCCAGATTCGCCCGACCGTCAGACAGAAAATAACGCGACCAATGTTGCGGAATATTCTGTATCGGAAATATCCGGTGCGCTGAAACGTACTGTTGAGGATACGTTCAGTCATGTGCGGGTGCGCGGCGAAATCTCCGGTTATCGCGGTCCGCATTCTTCTGGCCACGCTTATTTCGCCCTCAAGGATGAGCGTGCGCGGATTGAGGCTGTGATCTGGCGCGGCTCCATGAGCCGCATTAAATTCCGGCCGGAAGAAGGTATGGAAGTGATTGCCACCGGCAAACTCACGACCTATCCGGGTTCATCCAAATATCAGATCGTGATTGAGCAGATGGAGCCTGCCGGTGCCGGTGCACTGATGGCTTTGCTCGAAGAGCGTAAACAGCGGCTGGCACGTGAAGGGCTGTTTGATGCAGACCGCAAGCAATTGCTGCCGTTCATGCCCCGCACAATCGGCGTTATCACCTCTCCGACCGGTGCGGTTATCCGTGATATTATTCACCGGATTACCGACCGTTTTCCTCTGCATGTACTGGTCTGGCCGGTTCGTGTGCAGGGCGAGACAACCGGAGAGGAAGTTTCCCGTGCTGTGGCCGGCTTCAACTCGGCCTATTTCGGCGAAGTACTGCCCCGACCGGATATACTGATTGTTGCCCGTGGCGGCGGCAGTCTGGAAGATCTCTGGGGCTTCAATGATGAGAATGTAGTACGCGCAGTTGCGGCCTCCGATATTCCGGTTATCTCAGCCGTGGGGCACGAAACCGACTGGACACTGATTGATCTTGCGGCAGATATACGCGCCCCGACACCAACCGGCGCAGCAGAAATGGCCGTGCCGGTTCGCACAGATTTACAAGCGCAGCTTGCGTCTTACAGTGCGCGACTGGCATCAGCCATGACACGGCTGATCGACAGGCGACGTGAATCCTATAGCGCTTTACAAAGGGCATTGCCATCGACCGATCAGTTACTTGCCTTGCCGAGACGCCGCTTTGATGAAGCCGGTTCCAGACTGGGCCGTGCGCTGCTGGTCAGCACAGAGCAAAAACGTGCGCGTTTTGATGGTCTGAAGCGCCACCTCTCCCCGCGCCTGCTCAATCAGCAAATCAGAGAGCGCCGCTTGCAGTTGCAACAGCTGAATCAGCGCCTGCCGAGAGGCCTGTCTCTCAAAACGCAGAACAGCCGCAACTTGCTGCGACAGACATCATCAAGACTGACCGGCGAGCTGATCCTGCGCCGCTCCCGTCAATGGGCGCTCAATATTGCCAATCTGCAACGGCGCGGCGATCAGGCCATGCGTCATAGCCTGCAGAAATACCGTACCCGCAGTCTGGAGCTGTCCCGACTGATGGAAACCTTGTCCCATACAAGTGTCCTCAAGCGTGGCTTTGCTATTGTGCTGAACGATCAGGGGCTGCCGGTTAAAGCAGCAGCGGCAGTGCAAACAGGCGAAAATCTGACACTGCGCTTTCATGACGGTGATCGCTCCGTCATTGCGGATGGTTCAGCGCCAGCTCCGGCAGTTCAGACACCAAAAATGCAATCTGCCGAACCACCTGCCAAAGACAAGAAAACTAAAGCTCCGCGTGCCAAAGACAGCGGTCAGGGAACACTTTTCTAAAATATATCCGGCATTCTATTCAGATTTATTTTTACTATTTCGCCCGTCACTAGCGGAAGAGACGCATTTCTATAGTTTTAATAGCGTAAAAAATAACATATATCTGCGACTTCAATCAGCGGGGGAGAGAAAGATTGAAGTATACAGGCATTATTACAGTCTTTACATCGCTTTCCGTGCTTACGGCATGCACAACAAGTGCAACACAGACGGACAAGCCCGTAGCCAGCCAAAATCAGCCAGTATCTGCAAGCAATGATACATCAAAACCGGCCAAACTGGTTGAGACCTATACGGCACATATCAGTGATCGTGATAAGGTTGATGAAAAGGGCAAGCCCCTGAAAAATGCCCGCGATATTCTTCTTCAGGATCGTAAAAATTATTACGATTTCAATTTGCGCGATCAGGCTGACACGCCAAGCAAGGTCTTTGCCAAAAAAGAAAATCGCTGGTCTCAGGGCAAAGAATTTTCAGAAATGAAATGGGAGCCCTCGAATGCGTCTGATCCTCAGCGCGGCTACCAATGGAAAATGCGTCGCGGGGTTGAATATCAGATATTTGAGGGTAATCCGGACGTGAAAATTCAGGTCTATGACGATGGCAATATCCACGTCGATCCGAGCCGGAACTATTAAGCAAAATCATACCGGACAAAAGCGGAGCATCTCCGCTTTTGTCAAAATAAAGACAAAACTGCTCTGCCTACAGATAGACATCAGATCGTAATCTATTGATATAAAAGCGGGAAATTTGGAATGGTACGGTCGAGTGGAGTTGAACCACTGACCTCAGGAGCCACAATCCTGCGCTCTAACCAACTGAGCTACGACCGCGTACCAATCCGGCAGTGAATCAATCAGGCTGCCGATAGGGGTCAGATACGTAAAATCATCGCATATTGCAAGCATATATCAAAAAAACTTTGTGAAAATATGATGCCTTACCGGATTATTGCTCAGGATTTCATTCTGTCTGCCTGAAAAACCGGAAAACCAATGCGGTGCTTTTATGTTTTCATCATGATTATGCCATGTAAACCCTGTATTTACCACTGATTAACCATAATGCGCCCTGACAGATGGAACCGCAGCAGGAGATTTTTATCCGCAAGTTTCATCAGACAGCGCTTTGCCCCTTGGGGACATTAACTAATAGTTAAGAAAGTGTTTGTCAGAACCGCCCGCTTTGTGGTGATAATGCCTGTAAATTCTCTGTCGGAACCAAAATTTTCCGATAACAGACAACAGCTTAAGACAGATCAAATCAGTTATTGGTCGGGTACGGAACTAAATATATGCAACAGCATCTGGATTTCATGGAGCTGATCCCTCTTTCCGGCATCCGTGCGGCTCTCGCAAGGGGAGATGCCATGCTGGTGCTGTCGCAAGACCTGCAAACTGTTCTCTGGGCAAATGACAGCGGCGCCCATCTTCTTGGCGAGGATGCAGCAGCCGCACTTATCGGACAGGATGCAGATTTCAGCCCGCAGACACAGCGCCAGATTATGGCTCTCGATCTTGGCACAGAGGGTGCGAAAACAATTATGCTGCGTCTGGGCGGCGGTTTGCACTCAGCCTTGCAGCAATGCACTGTAACACCGCTGGCTGCTGTACATACTAATGAGCCGGTCATTCTCATGACTACAGCTGCAACAGATACAGCAAACAACATTATTCCGTCTCTGCCGCATCATCACCTGATGCAAGTGCAGGCAGACGGAGCCATTCTGAACAGTGATGCGCAATTTGATGCCCTGAACATCAACAACAACACTTTGGCTGATCTGATCGTTGAAGCGCAGGATGAAACCGATGGTATTGTGCGCCGTCGTGTACGCGCCGGCCAAAGCACCCTGCCTGCAATGATGATCCGCCTTGACGATCAAAATAAACAGGCACCTTATCTCCTTCTCGTTGAGAAAGTGCAGGATAGTGCAGTTTCAATTGCACCTGCACAGGATGTCGCTGACACAACGGAAATCACGCAAGACGAGCCGGAGATTACTGCTCCTGCGGCTGAAGAAAGTGCTCCTGCACGGTTTATCTGGAAAGTAGATGCTGACAGCCGCTTTACGGAAATCTCACCGGAATTTGCAGCAATTGTTGGCGACAATGCCGCTGATATTATCGGCCGTAAATTCTCCGATGTGGCCAAAGTTTTCGGCTTTGATAATGACGGTGTTATTGCTGCCCTGTTGAAGCAGCAGGAAACATGGTCTGGTAAAAGAATTTTCTGGCCTGTGCAGGGTACAGATCAGCGCGTTCCTGTTGATCTCGCTGCATTACCTGCTTTTGCACGCGACAAGGCTTTTTCCGGTTTCAGCGGTTTTGGCGTTCTCTATCCGTCTTTAACGGAGCAGGATCCTGAAGCCATTGGTATGGCGCTGATATCAGGGCCTGTCGTACCGGATGCACCTGCGCCCCAGACCGAAGATGCGAAAAGCGCACCTCTTTCCAGCGAGAAAATCATTCTGATGGAAGCGCTGCGCGCCTCACAGAAGCGTCAGCAGGATACTGAGCCAGCCAGCGAGAATCTTCCCGCAGATAAGGCCAATATTATTGCGGAAATCCGCCCTGCCCGTCCGGAAAACGGCCTATCGCCAACCGAGCGCAGTGCATTTCGCGAGATAGCCGATCGTCTGCGCCGTGAGGTTCTCCAGAAAACACCAAAATCTCAAACAACAGAGCAGCCTACTGCGGCAGATACCCCCGTACTTCCGCAGGCGGAGCCGGTTATTGCGGCTCCGCAGCTGCCTGTTGAAGCATCAGATATCCCTTATCCGCATGACACACAGCCTGCGAACCACAACCAGCATCACGAACAAGCCGGACAAAAACCGGCACAGGCCGATACGGCATCGCAGGAAGATGAAGACCTGCATGTGCTGAGCGGATTGCCGGTTCCGGTGCTGATCCACAGTGCAGACCGGCTGCATTTTGCCAATCAGGCATTTTTTGACATGACCGGCTATAATTCGCTGGATGATCTGCGTCATGCCGGTGGCATTGACGCGCTGTTTGCCCAGTCAGACGACAGCAATCTCAGCGGCATGATCCTGTGCCTCGCCGATGGCGGACATAAGATTGTTGAAGCCCATCTCCAGTCGGTTCCATGGCAGGGTGCACGCGCTTTGATGTTGAGCCTGCTGCCGGAGCTGGTGCTGAAAGCTGATAATGACGACGATATCAGCAAGCAGCCAAGCCGGTTAAAACTGGTCGATAGCATTGCAGCAGAGACTGCGCCGCAGGACAATGCCGTTCATCAGCTGCAATCAGAACTGGCATTTCAGTCTGCCGAGCCAGCAGAACCAAAAACTGAAGATGCCGGAACGGTTAGCTCAACCGCGGACAATCGTGCGCAACCTGATTTTCATGCATTGCAAACCCAGATTGATGAACTGACATCCATTCTGGACACGGCGACAGACGGTGTTGTTATCATCGGGCATGACGGCAAAATCCGTTCACTCAACCAGTCTGCTGCGGCGCTGTTCGGCTATGATATCAATGAATTATCAGGCAAATCCTTCGCCGTTCTGTTTGCTATTGAAAGCCAGCGTGCAGCAATTGACTATATTCACGGTCTGTCCGGCGACGGCGTTGCCAGCCTGCTCAATGACGGGCGGGAAGTGATCGGCCGTGAAGCGCAGGGCCGTTTTATCCCGCTCTTTATGACTATCGGCAAACTGCCGGCCTCCAAAGGCTATTGCGCAGTGATGCGCGATATTACGCAGTGGAAACGTGCGGAAGAAGAGCTGACCTCAGCGCGTCAGGAAGCCGAGCGTGCCTCGACCCATAAAACCGAGTTTCTGGCGCGGATCAGCCATGAAATCCGCACACCGCTGAATGCGATTATCGGTTTCTCCGAACTGATGGCGGAAGAGAAATTCGGCCCGATCGGCAATGACCGCTATCGTGAATATCTGCGTGATATTCACCGTTCAGGCAATCATGTGCTGGCGCTCGTTAACGACCTTCTGGATATTTCAAAAATTGAAGCCGGTGCGCTCGATCTGGAATTTGAAGCCGTGGCGCTCAATGATGCGCTTGCGGAAGCTGTGGCGCTGATGCAGCCGCAGGCCAATCGGGAGCGCGTAATTATCCGCTCCAGCTTCTCAGCCTTTTTGCCGGATATTGTGGCAGATGCCCGTTCGATCCGTCAGGTAGCGCTCAATCTTCTGTCCAATGCAATCCGCTTTACCGGTCAGGGTGGTCAGGTGATTGTTTCAACCAGCTATGAACCGGAAGGCCATGTGGTGATGCGCGTGCGCGATACCGGTATCGGCATGAACCAGAGCGAGCTGGAACAAGCGCTTAAACCTTTCCGGCAGGTCAGCAATCATAATAGCCAGACGCAAACCCTCAAAAATCCCGACACCAAAGACTGGCGTCAGCAAGGCACCGGACTTGGCCTGCCTCTGACGAAAGCAATGGTGGAGGCAAACCGCGCACAGTTCTCCATTGAATCTGCACCGGAACAGGGCACGACTGTGGAAATTACTTTCCCGCCGACCCGCGTTCTCGCGGAATGAGATCCAGAGCGGTTCCGGTTAAGTTTGGATCGTGGAACCGCTCTATCTCTTTGTGTTACGCATTATCCAACGCAAAACCGCTTCACACTTTTGCTGGAAATGCTGTAAATCATTTCAGCCTGATGTAATTTGTTACGTGATCGGAACACAATGAAGCTGATACGCCCCGTTCTGGCTGTTATCGTTATTTTAGCAGTGCTGTTTGTCGGGGCACTGGCTGCACTGCCTTATATTGTATCAACCGATTCCATCCGGCTGCATCTGGCTCAGAATATCAGTGCATGGACAGGCTACAGCGTCGAAATTCGCCAGCCACCGCGCATGAGTTTCTTTCCGGTCTTTCGTGCTTCGCTCAGCGATGTCACCGTCAGCAAAATGGGTGACACCAATACGCCGTTTATGGCGGCGGAACGCATTGAAGTGGAAATGTCGCCGCTTGATGCCCTGTTCGGGCGTGTTGCCTTTACGGAAACCCGTCTCATCAATGCGCATTTCGCTCTGAGTGAGCCGGTGGAAGACCTGCCGCAATTTGTGAATACGCTGGCCTCATCTTCCGGTCGCCTTGGTCTTGCCATCCGGCAGGCGCGCAATGTGACAGCACGTAAAACGGACAGCGATCAGCAAAGCGACAAGCAGTTGCAAACCATGCCTTTCGGGAGGCTGGTTCTGGAAAACAGCAGTATCGGCTTCACAACCCGTAATACCGAACGTCAGGAACAGATCAGCAAGATCAATGCCAGCATCGACTGGCCGCAGACAACCAGCGCGGCAACAGTCAAAGGCAAGGCCGTCTGGCATGATGAAACCGTGGACTATAATCTGAATGTTGCGCAGCCGCTTTTGTTGCTGGCGCGCGGCATGAGCCAGATGAGCGCACAGATAACCAGCAAACCGCTGACCATCAGCTTTGACGGACGCAGCAATATTTCTGAAAACATCTTCACGGAAGGTGCGTTCAGCCTGTCCAGCCCGTCGCTCAGCGAAAGCCTGCACTGGGTGGGTCTGTCATCCGATGCCAGCTATTCTCTGCGTGCTACGGCAGATGATGCTTTCAGCATCGAGACCAATGTCAGTGCCACGCCGCTGCGCATTAAATTGTCCGACATTGTGCTCAACCTCAACAATATGCCGGCCAAAGGCGCTGCGGAAATCGGCTTCGGCAAACAGCGGCCGGTGGTGACCGGTACACTGGCTTTCCAGACTTTGAATGCCGTTTCTTTCTTTCACACCGTCACCACACTGGTCACAAAAGTCAGTGAGGATGAAGAGGCGAAGAATTACGGCGGCTATCGTTATGCTCCGCCACGCATGATTGACACACGGCTGCTGAACAGCGCCGATCTGGATATTCGCCTCTCTGCACAGAATGCCAGTATCGGCGCTGCGCAGATGACCGGCCTTGCTGCTGCTTTGCAAATTCGCGATGGTCAGGCAATTTTCGATATTGGCGATGCCAAAGCCTTTAAAGGCTCCATCCAGACCAGTATCAAACTGTCTCAAACTGAAGACGGGCAGGATAATATCGGCGTCCGCCTGAACGCGGCCAATATTGACAGTGCTGCATTTCTGACAGCCCTCGGTTTGAATGATCCGATTTTGAGCGGTCAGGGCAATCTCTCTGTGACAGCCGAAACCTCACCGCAAAGCCTGCAAAGCATGTTGCGCAATGCACGCGGACAAATCAGCTTCACACTGAATAATGGTCGGATGCTGGGCTTTGATCTCAATGATTTCATTGCCAAAATGAAAAGTGAGGGCTTCTTTGCCCTGCAACGCCGTGACAAAGTCAGCCTTGATTTCAAGCGCCTCGATGTCAAAGCCTCGCTCGGCGATGGGGTAGCCACACTGGAAACCACCAAAGCGGAGACCATGCAGGGCGCTTTATCACTGACCGGCATTATCCCGCTGACCGACCGCAGTCTGGCACTGTCCGGCACACTGACGCTGCCGCAACCGGCAAAAGAAGCCGCGGATACACCGGCAGATAGTGGTGAAGCAACGCCGCCTGCTCCTGTTGCTACACCGGAAACCACAGAACTGACGGTAACAGAGCCGCTCGTCCCACCGGCAGAAAATCTGCATTTCTTTGTCGGCGGCTCATGGGACAGACCGTTTATCTCACCATCGAAATAAGCAAAAAGCCGGTGTATCCCATGATGCACCGGCTTTTTAATTCGTACTCTGATCGCAAAGATCAACCGAGGCGGAAGGCCGCCTGCTCATCACGCTGGCGCTGTACCACGCGACGCTTGTTGACGACCGAAGCGATAATCACGCAGGTCGCCACCAGACCAATCAGCAAGGTACAAACCGCATTGATCTCCGGTGTTACACCCAGACGCACCTGACTGTAGATTTTCATCGGCAGCGTTGTAGCACCCGGCCCTGAGGTAAAGCTCGCAATCACCAGATCATCCAGCGACAGTGTGAAAGCCAGCATCCAGCCGGAAACCACTGCAGGCAGAATAATCGGCAGTGTGATTTTCATAAAAGTTGTTACCGGCGGCGCCCCCAAATCCATCGCTGCTTCTTCCAGCGAACGGTCAAAGCTCACCAGACGTGACTGCACGACAACGGCAACAAAACACATAGCAAAGGTGATATGTGCCAGTGTCACTGTCCAGAAGCCGCGGTCAAAACCGACAGCCACAAACAGCAGCAACAGTGACAGACCGGTAATCACTTCCGGCATTACCAGCGGTGCGTAAATCATGCCCGAAAACAGAGTACGGCCACGGAAGCGTGTATAGCGGGTCAAAGCCAGCGCACCCAGAGTGCCCAGCACCGTGGCAATCGTGGCTGACAAGACGCCCACGCGCAAGGTGACCCACGCGGCATCTTTCAGACCCTGATTTTTGAAAAGCTCCACATACCATTTGATCGAAAAACCCGACCAAACAGTCACCAGACGCGATTCATTGAAGGAATAAATCACCAGCAGCACAATCGGCAGATAGAGAAAGGCAAAGCCAAGGACGACAGTGACAATATTAAAACGTGACCAAGATGTCGCACCCATTACTTATTCTCCTCCATCAGCACGAGCTTGCATAAGCTGCAACAGTACAATCGGAACGACCAATCCCAAAAGCATGATCACCGCCACAGCAGCTGATACCGGCCAGTCACGATTGGAGAAGAATTCACTCCACAGGGTCTTACCAATCATCAACGTGCTGGAACCGCCAACCAGATCAGGAATAACGAACTCACCGATAGCCGGAATAAACACCAGCATCGCCCCGGCAGTCGCGCCGCGTAAAGCCAACGGAAATGTAATTTTCCAGAAAGCTTTCAGCGGTGTGCAGCCCAGATCCTGCGCCGCCTCAACCAGCGAATAATCCATCTTCTCGAGCACTGAATAGATCGGCAATACCATGAACGGTAGATAAGTATAAACAATGACAATATAAATCGCCGTATCCGTATTCAGGATCGTCAGCGGCGTATCAATAATATTGAGCCACATCAGAAACTGGTTGAGCAGACCTTCCGGCTTGAGAATAGCAATCCACGCATAAACACGTATCAGAAAAGAGGTCAAAAAAGGCAGAATCACCAGCATCAGCAATGTCGGGCGCAATGTCAGCGGCGCACGTGCCATACCATAGGCCATCGGAAAACCAATCAAAAGCGCCAGAAAGGTCGAGACAGCCGCGATCTTCACGCTCGACAAATAGGCCTTGTAATAAAGCGAATCCTGCATCAGCCAGATATAATTATCAAAAGAAAACTGCTGAATTTTCTGCCAAATGGTGCTGAAATCATCACTCCAGAAGAAGCGCGGATCATAGGCCGGTATCGCCATCGCCACCTGCGACAGCGCGATTTTGAAGACAATGAAGAACGGGATCAGAAAGAACAGACCGAGCCAGATATAAGGCACGGCGATCACCGCTCTGGAAGCAATAGCTGCAATTAATTTTTGCATGGACTACCCCTCAATTCTTTAGAGCATAATTTCTTAAACTTGAAACAGTTTTAGATGAAATTATGCTCTAGTTTTAAAGTGTTAGAGCGACCTTTGGGCGCCTTATGGGGCGCACGGCGCTTAATGACGCGCATTTATCCGAAAACCACTCACATTTTTCGGAATGCGCTTTTGGTGATCAGGCAACCAGAACCATACCGGCATCATCTTCAAACGACACCCAGACCTGTTCATCATAACCCAGCGGATCTTCCGTGCGGCGCACGGAGTTCATGCTGGAGGCCTTGATGGTGCGGCCATTCGGCAGACGCACATGGAACACGTTCATATCGCCGAAATAGGCGATATCCCAGAGTTCACCCTGCAAGGCATTGATCGACGCATCTTCCGGCTTCTCGCGGCTGATGGTGATTTTCTCAGGGCGGATCGCATACCAGACCTTCTGACCGGCATGCAGATCTTTACCGGTTTTGGTACGGATGGCGACATTGTTTACCGAACTGTCAATATCCGCTTCACCATTGGCAAAACGGCTGACCTCGCCCTCAATAATATTAATATTGCCGATAAAGTCGGCCACAAATTTGCTGCTCGGCGCCTCATAGACTTCAGCCGGTGTCGCCACCTGCATGATCTGGCCTTTATCCAGCACAGCGATACGGTCAGCCATGGTCATCGCCTCCTCCTGATCGTGGGTCACGATCAGGAAGGTCAGACCGAGATTCATCTGCAAATCCATCAGCTCGAACTGGGTTTCTTCGCGCAGTTTCTTATCCAGCGCGCCCAGCGGCTCATCCAGCAGCAAGACTTTCGGGCGTTTAGCCACAGCGCGCGCCAGAGCCACACGCTGGCGCTGACCACCGGAAAGCTGATGCGGCTTGCGCTTGGCATATTTCTCCAGCTTGACCAGTTTTAGCATATCGTTCACACGATCTGCCATTTCCGATTTGGCCATGCCGTCCTGTTTCAGACCAAAAGCAATATTCTGCTCAACAGTCATATGCGGGAACAAAGCATAGGACTGGAACATCATATTCACAGGACGTTTATAGGGAGGAATGCCGCGCATATCCTGCCCGTCCAGCATGATACGACCGGAAGTCGGCTCTTCAAAACCCGCCAGCATACGCATCAAAGTGGATTTACCGCTGCCCGATGCGCCCAGTAGCGCAAAAAACTCGCGATTAAAAATATTCAGCGACAGATCATCAATCACCGTCACATCGTCGAATTTTTTGACAATGTTTTCGAATGAAATATAGGGCTTGGCTGCCGGATCGTTCCAAGGTGAGAACTTGCGGCGGAAACTACCAAAAGATTTCATGCTGTTCCCCTCATATTGCGGGTCTTGTAAGCCTTAAACATATTTGAAATGTCGCGGATAAAATTCCGGAAACCTGTGCATCCGGCTTGTGTGCTTGTTACAGGCCGTAAAACAAACGGGGCATTTGCCCCGTTTGTTCCCTGATCTGCTTAGTGCCCTGTCACAATCTTGGTCCAGGTGCGGGTTGCCATCTGGTTGATTTTAGGCGGGTAAGGCATCGGAACGAAGAGCTGTTTCATAACTTCTTCACTCGGATAAACCGCCGGATCATTCAGCAGTTCCTTGTCGATGAATTCCTGCGAAGCCTTGTTGCCATTGGCGTAAAACACATAGTCCGAAGCCTTGGCGATCACTTCAGGACGCATGATATAATTGATAAATTCATGCGCTTCTTCAACATGTTTGGCATCTGCCGGAATGGCCATCTGGTCAAACCACATCAGAGCGCCCTCTTTCGGAATGGAATAGCCGATTTCCACGCCGTTTTTGGCTTCTTCCGCACGGTCACGTGCCTGAAAAATATCACCGGAATAGCCGACAGCCATGCAGATATCGCCATTAGCCAGCGCATTAATATATTCAGACGAATGGAATTTACGGATATTCGGACGGATGCTTAAGTAAAGTTCTTCCGCCTTGGCGAAGCTTTCAGCGGTTGGGTTATTGGTGTCAAAGCCCAGATAATGCAGCGCCGGACGCAGCATTTCACTGCCTGAATCCAGCAGGTAAATACCGCAATCTTTCAGCTTTGCCGAATTTTCAGGCTTGAACAGCACATCCCAGCTGTCGATTTCGTCAACACCAAGCGCTTCCTTGATCTTGGCTTTGTTGTAACCGATCCCTGTGGTGCCCCACATATAATTGACCGAATATTCATTGCCCGGATCATAAGCGACGGTGCGTTTGGTGATCTCGTCCCACATATTTTTCAGGTTCGGCAGTTTGTCTTTATCCAGCTTCTGGAAAACGCCTGCCGGAATCTGACGGCCCATAAATTCAGCGGAAGGTACAACAATGTCATAACCGCTGCCACCGGCCAGCAATTTTGTCTCAAGGATTTCGTTGGAATCATACACGTCGTAAACGACTTTGATGCCGGTTTCCTTGGTGAAATCTTTCAGGATGGAATCATCAATATAATCAGACCAGTTATAGATGTTCAGCACGCGCTCCTGCGCAGCAGCCGGCAGAACAGGCAGCAGTGCAGCAAGTGCCACACAGCTGGCAGAAACATATGAAAGCAAATGGGCTTTGATCTTCATCAGTCACTCCGTCCAGAAAGCTTTATGGGGCAAAAGCCTTGCAAGCCAAATCATCCCTCACACATTGCCCTTCAATGTGCATTCTCCGTTACCTTTTGAGATTAATTTGCTTTCGTCAACGGAAAGATGACGCTTAAACCGCATAGCGCCGATTATTTGAATTTAATGAACACAATTTTAAACTTTGTGTGTCCTTCAGGGCGCACAAAGGGATATTTTATCCGGTCAGAACGGGTGCCGGATAACCGGGATATAAGCCTTATCTTTCAAAGATATGCCACACAGAAACTATGACAGGCAAAATGCCCGAATCTTACCCGCTCTAAATTTTAATTTTACGCATTATCCTACGCAAAACCGCTACACACTTTTGCTGGAAATGCTCTACCCTTACTGAAAGTCATAGGCAGAGAAACCAGAGACCATTTCATCCAGCGCCAGCGGGCGGGTGAGCGGCGGTTCGGCACGGGCAAGGCAAGCCTGCCTCTCACATAAACGACAGGCCGTACCAACCGGACTGACAGCCGAGCCGGAAGACATGCCCGCCAGATAGGTCGCATAGACTGTATCCTGCGCCGCAGATGCATCACAGCCCAGCATCAGAGCTGTGCGGCGCGGCTGTTCGCCAAAGCCTGTTTGCGGCCCTTCAACCGTGCGGCTGATGGTCAGATATTGCGTTTTATCCGGCAGCTCCACCTGCTCTGCCAGATATTGCTGCGGATGGGAAAAAGCATTGTAAACTTGCAACTTCGGACAGGCACCGCCAAAACGCGCCTGCGGAAACCCCTGCGCCCCGAAATGTCGCAAGCGGTTTCCGGCCTGATCTATCTCCTGCAAGAAGAAAGCAATGCCGGTAGCGCCTTGCTTTTGCAGACTGGTCAACCGGCACGCCACCTGCTCAAAAGACACGTTGAAACGCGCGCGCAGCACATCAATGTCATATTTTGCGCGCTGTGCCGCCTCGCGAAACGGCGTATAGGGCATCATCAATGCATGAGCTGCATAGCGCAAAAGCTCAAAACGCGCGATCCGTTTTGCTTCCGCAGAGCTCAGCTTCAAATCTTCCAACTCGGCTCCGATCACCACCTGCATACGGATAGAAGCAGCTTCCATGGCAATCTCGCGTGTCTGGTCAAAGATCGACAAACGCTCAGAGATAAACAACCGCAGTGAGTGGCGGTCATAACGCCGACGCCAGTTCGGCATAGTTGCGGCGGGCAATGTGCGCACGGTAATCGACTGCTCACGTTTCAGCCATTGTTTCAGTGCAACGGCCAGCCCGTCTTCCGATTTCAGCAGGCGGTTAAAACTGTCGGCCTCCGCTTCAATCCGCTCGAAATAATGCGGCTTGCGCGCCAGCACTTCACGCACTTCATCTAATGGCAGGCGTGTCGGCGCAAGGCTCAGTGCTTTGCCCTCCCGCACCATCATATCGGACAGGTCTGTGAGACGCTTTTGCTGCTCACGATAGGCGCGGAATAATTTCAGTACGCCCGCAGCTGCGTTTGGCGCGGCCTCGCAAATATCAATCAGCTCCTGATCGCCCGGCAGTTCACCGGCCAGAAGCGGCTCGGAAAACACTTCTTTTAATCCGGCCAGCACCGAGCCGGTTTCTTCCTGCAACTGATCCAGATCCACTTTATAGACCGAGGCCAGTTTCAGCAGCAGCTGTACCGTTAACGGTCGCTGATTGCGCTCAATCAGATTGAGATAGGATGGCGAGATACCCAAATCCTCGGCCATCGCAACCTGTGTCAGCGCCCGCTCATTGCGGATACGCCGAATACGCGCACCGGCAAATATTTTACGTTCTGCCACAGGTCTGCCCCTCCAAGAAACAACCGGATTTATCTGATCTGTAAAGAATGTGACTAATTCTTACGATTTGTCAAATTTACAAAACTTACAAATTTACAAGCCCATATTGTCAAAACACATACAGCATAACCCGAATAAAATGCTGTTATTGCGCATTTTTCTCGCCAACATATGCAACATCTGTAAATCTGGTCACAGACAAAACAAGCATTCAACTCAAAATCTGATGACACAGTTTTACAGGATATCTGATCATGACTGATTTTTACAATCTGGTTCCATCCGCACCAAAAGGCCGCTTTGACGGCTTGCAGCGCTCGCATACTGCTGAAGATGTAAAGCGCCTGCGCGGTTCGGTTGAAATCCGCTACAGTCTGGCCGAAATGGGTGCCAACCGTCTGTGGAAACTCATTCATGAGGAAAACTTCGTTAATGCACTGGGCGCCCTCTCCGGCAATCAGGCGATGCAGATGGTTCGCGCAGGGTTGCAGGCCATTTATCTCTCCGGCTGGCAGGTTGCAGCCGACGCGAACACCGCCTCCGCAATGTATCCGGATCAGTCACTCTATCCGGCCAATGCGGCACCGGAACTGGCAAAGCGCATCAACCGCACTTTGCAGCGCGCTGACCAGATTGAAACCGCAGAAGGTAAAGGCCTGTCCGTAGACACATGGTTTGCGCCGATTGTTGCCGATGCTGAAGCAGGTTTCGGCGGCCCGCTGAATGCTTTTGAAATTATGAAGGCTTTCATTGAGGCTGGTGCTGCCGGTGTTCACTTTGAAGATCAGCTGGCTTCGGAAAAGAAATGCGGCCATCTCGGCGGCAAGGTTCTGATCCCGACCGCGGCCCATATCCGCAATCTGAATGCCGCGCGTCTTGCCGCTGACATTATGGGTACGCCGACACTGGTTATCGCCCGTACCGATGCGGAAGCCGCCAAGCTGCTGACCTCGGATATTGATGAACGCGATCAGCCATTTGTTGATTATGACAAGGGTCGCACCGTTGAAGGCTTCTACCATGTGAAAAACGGTCTTGAGCCATGTATTGCCCGCGCTGTCGCCTATGCTCCGCATTGCGATCTGATCTGGTGCGAAACTTCGAAACCCGATCTGGAACAGGCGCGTAAATTTGCCGAAGGCGTGCATAAAGCCCATCCGGGCAAGCTGCTGGCCTATAACTGTTCGCCGTCGTTCAACTGGAAGAAGAATCTCGACGACGCCACGATCGCCAAATTCCAGCGTGAGCTGGGTGCGATGGGCTACAAGTTCCAGTTCATCACGCTGGCCGGTTTCCACCAGCTCAATTTCGGCATGTTCGAACTGGCACGCGGCTACAAAGACCGTCAAATGGCAGCCTATTCGGAATTGCAGGAAGCAGAATTTGCAGCAGAAGCCAATGGCTACACTGCAACCAAACACCAGCGCGAAGTTGGCACAGGCTATTTCGATGCCGTTTCCATGGCGATCACCGGCGGCCAGTCTTCAACAACGGCCATGAGTGAATCGACCGAACATGACCAGTTCCGCCCTGCTGCCGAATAAGCAGAAGACGGATCAGCAGAGCCGGACTCCAGTCAACTCTGCATAACAGCCATCCGTAGCCGGTTTCTCTCCTTCACCCAGCCTTATGGCAACCTTCCGGCTACGGATATTCACCTCAAACGCAACTTCAGCTCACGACCTGACTGTAACCCAAGGATAAAGACCATGATGACCAAACCACAGGTTAAAGAACGGGCCGAAGAACAAGCTTCGGCTATGACAGAAGACCAGAAGGCTGCAATCCGCATGCTGGCCAATGATCTTCACCGCCTCAACCACGCTGTTATGAAAGCTGTTGATGCAGGCGTATCCGTTGAGCTGGTGCGCTCCGCCCGCCATCATGGTGGCGAAGGCCAGTGGGGTGATCTGCTGACGCCGGTTGTTGTAACCCGCAGTTAAACTTTGCAGCCTTCGCCACCATGCACTTTTTAATTGCATGCCTGCGGCAATGCGGGACGGCGAAGGCCAGTGGGGTGATCTGCTGACACCGGTTGTTGTAACCCGCAGTTAAGCTCAACAGCCTTTCGCCACCATGCACTTTTTAATTGCATGCCTGCGGTAATGCGGGACGGCGAAGGCCAGCGGGGTGATCTGCTGACACCGGTTGTTGTAACCCGCAGTTAAGCTCAACAGTTTTCCTAAGCATCCTCCTATTGCCCTGCCGTTTTGTTTTTAAGGCGGCAGGGCAGCATCCAGATTTCTCAGGTTCGGCTCCATCCCCCCCAACCACCCTTCCCGCATTTCCTCAGGGTGGTATTTTTAAGTGTCTAAATCAAAAAGCGGCTGGCATGAGCGAAAATGGTGGTTTGCGAGCATCGGAACGGAGCGTACAAAGAGTACGTGAGTACCGAAGCACAGAAAATTGCCATTTGCAGCCATGTCAGGTGATTTTAGATCAGACACGAATGGGGCCGCACAATCGCAGGTTGCTCTGATATCATGACTGATTACCTTGCATTATCCTCAAATTCTCCAAGGTATTTCCGGGCAGCCTGCGTATTTCAAAAACCATCATTTTCAACAGCTCCCGCCAAAAAATATTTTTGACAACAGGACTTACGCTTACGCACACAAATGCTACTCTGTTTGTTAAAGGTCACATGAGAAGCTATAGTGATCTTAACGTAAACAGCTATCCGGTGATTAATGCCTGTCACACCTACTGAGAAGAAAAAACCGCGCAAAACTGTACGTCGCGGTACACCAGCCTATGTCAAGTCGCTGCGCGGCGTCAAAAACTGGAAAGAAGCTTCTGAATGGCTGGCATGGCGCGATATTGAAGATATTGAGTGCATCACGCCCGATCAGGCCGGTGTCGCCCGCGGCAAGATGATGCCGTCCAAGAAATTCATCTCCAATTCCACACTGGCTTTGCCATCCGCCGTCTTCATGGTCACGATTTCCGGCGACTATCCTGATGATGGCCACGGCTTCGTCTATCCGGAAGATGACGGTGATCTGCGCCTTGTCGCCGATCTCTCCACCCTCACCGTTGTACCGTGGGAATCTGATCCGACAGCACAGGTTCTGTGCGACCTCGTTTATCAGGATGGCCGCGTGGCGGAATTCACCCCACGCAACGTGCTGAAACGTGTGGTTGATGAATATGCCAAACTCGGCCTGAAGCCGGTTGTAGCGCCGGAGATCGAATTCTATCTGGTGCGCAAAAATCCCGATCCAGATTATCCGCTCACCCCGCCTGTCGGTCGTTCAGGTCGCGCTATTGGTGGCGGTCAGGGCTATTCCATTGCCGGTGTCAACGAATTCGACGAATTGATCGATGATATTTATCATTTCTCTGAAGCACAGGGGCTGGAGATTGACACGCTGATCCACGAAGAAGGTGCCGGTCAGCTGGAAATCAACCTGCGCCACGGTGATCCGATTGAACTGGCCGATCAGGCTTTCATGTTCAAGCGCACTATCCGTGAAGCCGCGCTCAAACATGATATGTATGCAACTTTCATGGCCAAACCTATTCAGGGTCAGCCGGGTTCTGCCATGCATATTCACCAGTCTATTGTCGATAAAAAGACCGGCAAGAATATCTTCAGCAATGAAGACGGCACTGAGAGCGAAGCATTTTATCACTTCATCGGCGGCATGCAGAAACATGTGCCGAATGCCTTGGTGATGTTTGCGCCTTATGTGAATTCTTATCGTCGTCTGACACCGGATGCCTCTGCGCCGGTCAATGTCAAATGGGGCTATGATAACCGCACCACCGCTCTGCGCGTACCACGTTCTGATCCGCAGGCACGTCGTGTAGAAAACCGCATTCCGTCTTCCGATGCCAATCCTTATCTGGCGCTGGCAGCTTCGCTTGCCTGCGGTCTGATCGGGCTGAAAAACAAGATCATGCCGGACGCGCCGGTTGCTACATCCGTCAACCGCAATGAGGTGGAACTGCCGCGCGGTCTGATCGAGGCAGTCAACCTGTTTGAAGAAGATGCGGAACTGAAAGCTCTGCTCGGGATCAGTTTTGCTACCACCTATGCCGCGATTAAGCGGGCAGAATTTGAGACTTTCATGGAAGTGATCAGCCCGTGGGAGCGGGAATATCTGCTGCTCAACGTATAATATTCCTTCCGGCACGTTGCTTTTAATCAATGTGCCGGAACAATTTCTGCCCAAATATACGTCATAAATTTTCTGCTCTCCGACATACAGCACCAGCTCAAGGCACCCAATGCAGCAGTCACAGCATTATCAGAGCCCGATTTCTCCAGGACTGTCATGGTATGAGGCAAGTATCAGTGAGCGGCCGCGCTATCCCGAATTTGACGGATCAGTCCAGACAGATGTCGTGATTATCGGCGGTGGCTATACCGGCCTGTCTGCGGCCTATCATCTGGCGGTTCAGGGTATTAAAGTCGTGTTGCTTGATGAAGCGCGTTTCGGTGACGGCGCATCGGGGCGCAATGGCGGCCAGCTGAATACCGGCCAGCGCTGCGGTGCGGAAGATCTGGAAAAGCAATATGGTTTCGACCATGCCAAAGCACTTTTTGATCTGGCGGAAGAAGCCAAACATCATCTTCTAAGCTTTGCTGTGCAGCATAATATCGACATGGAATATGTGCAGGGGCACATGTCCGTGACGCATAAACAGCGCTATGACAAACAATATAAAGCCCATAGCGAAATTATGGCCACGCGCTTCAACTATCCGCATCTGCGCTATATGGAGCGCGATGAGGTTGCCGAAAAACTCGGTTCAAAACGCTATTTCGGCGGCACCTATGACAGCGGCACCGGCCATATTCATCCGCTGAAACTCCTGATCGGGCTGGCGAGAACCGCATCTCAGGCAGGCGCAAAGCTCTATGAGAACAGCAAAGCCACCGGCATTACCTCATCCAATGGCCGTGTAATCGTCAAAACTGCACGCGGCATCATCAATGCGGAAAAAGCCCTGATCGCAGTCAATGCCTATGGCGGCAATCTGGAGCCGGTCAGCGCAGCCCATGTGATGCCGATCCGCTCGTTTATCGGCGCGACTGTGCCACTGGATGATACATGCCGCGTTTTACCGGGTGGTGAATCCGTCGACGACTCCCGTTTTGTGGTGCGTTATTTCCGCCGCTCCAAAGACGGACGGCTGCTATTTGGCGGACGCGAAGCCTATACGGCCGATAATCCGCGCGATATTACCACGCATATCCGCCGCCAGATCACGGAAATCTATCCGCAGCTCCAAGATATTGAGATCACCCATAGCTGGGGTGGCTCGGTTGGCATTACCATGCCGCGCCAGCCTTTTGTGCGCGAGGTTATGCCCAATGTCATCAGCGCAGGCGGTTATTCCGGCCATGGCGTGATGCTCGCCAATTTTATGGGTAAACTCTATGCCGAGACGGTGACCGGTAATCGCGAACGCCTGCGCCAGTTTGAAATGCTGAAAGTACCGGCATTTCCGGGCGGCCGCACATTCCGTGCACCGCTGCTTTTCCTTGCGCTCTCATGGTTTGCCATGATGGATCGCATATAAACAACTAATCAATCACCACAGCCCGCCGGTTACACATAACCGGCGGGCTGTTTTATTTTACAGGCTGTAGCCGCCATCCACATCAACAGATGTACCGGTGACAAATGCAGCTTCATCGCTCGCCAGCCACAGAGCGGCATTGGCAATATCATCCGGCTTAGAGAAGCGACCGAGAGGAATGGAAGCTTTGAGAGCTTCGCGGGCTTCCGGCGTATCCTGACCGAGGATCAGTTTCAGCGTTTCGGTTTCACTCTCCACCGGACAAATTGCATTGACGCGGATTTTATCATCGGCCAGTTCCAGCGCCATGGATTTCGTCGCGCTCATCACCCAGCCTTTGGATGCATTATACCAGGTCAGACCTTTACGCGGATGCTGTGCACCGATGGACGCTGTATTGATAATCGCACCGCCGCCCAGTTTACGCATCACCGGCACAACTGCCAGCGTGGACAGATACAGCGCCTTCATATTCACAGCTGTAATCAGATCAAAACTATCTTCCGGCACATCGGTCAGCAGCATGTTTTTATAAGCAAAACCGGCATTATTGACCATAATATCAAGACGGCCGAATTGCTGCAGCGTCACCCCGACCAGCCGTTCAACATCATCTTTCCGCGATACATCCACAGCAAGCGGCACAGCACTTTTACCGATAGAACTTGCAACATCATTGGCGCGTTTCGGATTAATATCGGCAACGGTTACTTTCGCGCCCTCCAGCGCAAAACGACGGGCAATTGCCTCACCAAAGCCAGAACCGGCACCGGTCACAATAGCCACTTTATCTTTCAATCGTGCCATACTCTTCTCCAGAAACTTTCATTACAATGCAAATCAGTCACCCCAATTCATAAAGCATTTCAGACCTTAAGGGAATCTTGCAGGAGAAAGCGCCGGTTTTCTGTTTGCTCAGGCATAATTATCCGTAAAATTAACATTTTTAAATTGATTTATTAAATCGATTTAAAAAGCCACTATTGTCAACGCTGTCATTTCGCTAGATTATAATGCAAATCACTGCTTCGACTATCGTTCCGTTCCCGGACCAAATCCCACCACTTTCTCTCCATATCCTGATATATTCTTTGAACTCATCAGGAAAACGCGAATAAAGAGACAGGTTCATGACCAGCCAGACAATTCCGGTAGAGCCCTTTGACTGCATCGTTTTCGGCGGTTCAGGCGATCTTGCCGAACGTAAACTGATCCCCGCTTTATACCAGCGCCAGCGTGCCGGACAGTTCAGCGAACCGACCCGTATTATCGGTGCATCCCGCAGTGAAATGGGCGATGCCGAATATCGTGAATTTGCCCGCAATGCCATTCATGAACATGTCAAAAAAGACGAGATTGATGAAGCGCAGATCGAACAGTTTCTGCAGCGCATCTCCTATGTGGCAGTTGATGCCAAGTCCGATCAGGGCTGGTCTGCACTGAAAAAGCTCATCAAGACCAAACCGGCGGATATCCGCGCTTTTTATCTTGCTGTCAGCCCGAGCCTGTTCGGTGATATTGCCCAGCGTTTGCAGAGCAATGATCTCATCAGCGATCATACGCGCATCGTCGTTGAAAAGCCGATTGGCCGTGATCTGGCATCCGCGCAAATCCTCAATGACACGATCGGCAGTGTTTTCCGCGAAGACCAGATTTTCCGTATCGACCATTATCTCGGCAAAGAAACAGTGCAAAATCTGATGGCGCTGCGTTTTGCCAATGCGCTTTATGAGCCGCTGTGGAACTCCGCCCATATTGATCATGTGCAGATTACCGTTGCCGAAGCTGTCGGTCTTGAAGGGCGTGCAGGCTATTACGACACAGCCGGCGCGCTGCGCGATATGGTGCAGAACCATATTCTGCAATTACTGTGCCTTGTCGCCATGGAGCCACCGGCTTCACTGGAAGCCGATGCTGTGCATGATGAAAAAGTTAAAGTGCTGCGCTCGCTCACACCTATTACTGCCGACAATGCGCAGGAAAATACTGTACGCGGCCAGTATCGCGCCGGTGCTTCTGCAGGCGGGCCGGTTAAATCCTATCTCGACGATCTGGAAAGCACTACCAGCAATACCGAAACCTTTGTGGCGCTGAAAGCCGAGATCGGCAACTGGCGTTGGGCAAATGTGCCGTTTTATCTGCGCACCGGCAAAAGACTGGCCGAACGCGTTTCAGAAATCGTGGTCACGTTCAAACCTATTCCCCATTCGATCTTTGAAAGCAGTGCAGGGCAGATTATTGCCAATCAGCTGGTCATCCGCCTGCAGCCGGATGAAGGTGTGAAACAGTGGATCATGATTAAAGATCCGGGTCCGGGTGGTATGCGTCTGCGTCATATTCCGCTGGATATGAGCTTTGCGGATTCTTTTGACGAGCGCAATCCGGATGCCTATGAGCGGTTGATTATGGATGTCGTGCGCGGCAACCAGACGCTGTTCATGCGCCGCGATGAGGTTGAAGCCGCATGGCGCTGGATTGACCCTATTCTGGAAGCCTGGGAAAGCAATGAACAGAAAGTTCAGGGCTATACATCCGGCACATGGGGGCCTTCCGGCTCTATCGCCCTGATCGAGCGTGACGGCCGCACATGGCATGATAGTCTCTGACGAGAATGGGATACAAGAACCGTAATAAAAATTGAGGCCGGAGCACCGCTAAAAAGGCAGGAAATGAATACCGTCTGGGGCGGTATTCTGTATAAAGATACAAAATGACTGCGCCACACCCCACATAGGGGTGTAAAGGCGCAGAAACACTGATGGAGACTGACATAACCAATATTGAAAGGCATGATTTTGCAGAGCCATCCGCTTTGGCACTGCAATTAGCCGGAACAATCGCGGATCAACTGAATAAAGCAGTCGCGGCCAAAGGACAGGCCGTACTCGCTGTATCCGGCGGTACAACGCCGGTACAATTGTTTGAGGCGCTCTCCATGCAGGATGTGGCATGGAAACAGGTTACGATTACTCTTGTCGATGAACGTTTTGTAGCGCCGGACAATGACCGTTCGAATGAGAAACTGGCGCGCGAACATCTTTTGCAAAACAAGGCGGCGCAGGCCGTTTTTGTCAGTCTTTATATTCCTGCCCAGACAGCCAGTGTTGCTGCTGTCACTGCGGCAAACCGCATTGATGCACTGCCGAAACCCTTTGACGTTGTGGTTCTCGGCATGGGCAATGACGGCCATACCGCCTCTTTCTTCCGCGGCGGCAGCAGGCTGGATCAGGCCATTGATCCGACAACCCGTGCTGTTGTGCTGCCAATGCAGGCTGAAGGCGCAGGCGAACCGCGTCTGACCCTTACCCTGCCGGTGATTGCAAATGCCGATCTGCTGATCCTGCATATTGAAGGGCAGAAGAAACTGGCTGTTCTGGAAGAAGCACTGGCCAGCGATTTCAGCGAAGCAGATATTAATCTGATGCCCGTGCGCGCTGTTTTTGCTCATGCGAAACAAGCCGTACAGCTTTACTGGGCACCATAATTCCAAAACGATTACTGCAATATCCGCTCATTCTCCGATGATATACGGCCGGAGAATGAGCCGGATTGTGCTTCCTTTCTCCCCCGTCCATTCCCGTGCGCTTTATAGACGCATCAGCCTTTTTCCACTCTTTCGCTATACTTATTTTCCGTATATTAAACTGCTATTAAATCGGTTTAAATATTAATGCGCATGACCGGTTGCTGACCGGTACGGGAGACTGAAATGACCGTAAATCAAACCCTGCAGGCGATCACCAACCGGATTATCGAGCGCTCCCGCCCGACCCGTGAAGCCTATCTGGGGCGGATCAGTGAAGCTGCATCGCGCAAACCTGTGCGTACTGCACTTGGCTGCGCCAATCTGGCTCATGGTTTTGCGGCCTGCGGCCCTTCCGACAAAGCAGGACTGGCAGGCGATCAGCTGCTCAATATCGGCATTATCACCGCTTATAATGATATGCTCTCCGCGCATCAGCCATTTGAGACGTTTCCGCAGCTTATCAAACAGGCAGCGCGTGAAGCAGGCGGTATTGCGCAGGTTGCCGGTGGCGTGCCTGCAATGTGTGACGGTGTTACGCAAGGTTTTGCGGGCATGGAACTGTCACTATTCTCCCGTGATGTTATTGCCATGGCCACTGCCGTTGGCCTGTCCCATGATATGTTTGACGCTGCCGTCTATCTCGGCGTGTGCGACAAGATTGTGCCGGGGCTGGTGATCGGCGCCCTCACCTTTGGTCACTTGCCTGCGATTTTTATTCCGGCAGGGCCTATGACATCCGGCCTGCCGAATGATGAGAAAGCCCGCATCCGCCAGCTTTATGCGGAAGGCAAAGTCGGCCGTGCAGAATTGCTGGAATCCGAGTCCAAATCCTATCACGGCCCCGGCACCTGCACATTCTATGGCACAGCCAATTCCAATCAGATGCTGATGGAAATCATGGGACTGCATATTCCGGGTTCATCTTTTATCAATCCGAATACCCCGTTGCGCGATGCGATGACCAGGGAAGCCGCCAAGCGCGCTTTGCAGATCACCGCCTGCGGTAATAATTATACGCCGGTCGGCGCAATGCTGGATGAGCGCTCTTTCGTCAATGGAGTTGTCGGCCTCAATGCCACCGGCGGCTCCACCAACCACACCATCCATCTGATTGCCATGGCCGCAGCCGCAGGTATCAAACTGACATGGCAAGATATTTCCGATATTTCGGCTACTGTGCCGCTGCTTGCCCGCGTCTATCCGAATGGTCTGGCCGATGTGAATCATTTCCATGCAGCGGGCGGCATGGGCTATCTGATCCGTGAATTGCTGGATGCCGGTCTGCTGCACGAGGATGTGCGCACCGTCTGGGGCGAAACCTTACGCGACTATACGATTGAACCGGCGCTCAATGCAGATGGTACGATTGCACGCAACCCTGCCCCTGAAGTGAGTGCTGATGCAAAAGTTCTGGCCAAAGCCAACGCGCCTTTCCAACCGGATGGCGGCATCAAAGTACTGAGCGGTAATATTGGCAGCGCGATCATTAAAGTCTCTGCCGTCAAACCGGATCGCCATGTGATTGAAGCGCCTGCGAAAATCTTCCATGATCAGTCGGAAATGCAGGATGCTTTCAAAGCAGGCAAGCTCGAAGGTGATTTCATCGCCGTTGTCCGCTATCAAGGCCCGAAGGCCAATGGTATGCCGGAACTGCACAAGCTGATGACTGTGCTTGGCATTTTGCAAGATCGCGGACAGCGCGTGGCACTTGTGACCGATGGCCGTCTTTCCGGCGCATCCGGCAAAGTGCCTTCCGCTATTCATGTGACACCGGAAGCCCTTGATAATGGTATGATTGCAAAGATTCAGGAAGGCGACATTATCCGCCTTGATGCCGTGCAAGGCACCCTGTCTGTCTTGCTGAACGGGGATGAATTGCAATCGCGCAATATTGAAACACCCGATCTCACCCGTAATCATTTCGGTATGGGACGGGAGTTGTTCTCCGCTTTCCGGCACATTGCAGGCCATGCGGATCAGGGCGCGTCAGTATTTTAAAAGGCAACAAAAACGGCGCGATCAAAATGACCGCGCCGTTCTTTTAACTACTTAAAATCATTATGTTGGTGCTTTCGCACAATTTCAAAATTTCGGTGCCTTAACACAGTTTCAAAATTTTGGTGCCTTTACACCGGCTGCACGGCAAGCGGCGACCAGCGTATTGGCCATCAGCATTGCAATGGTCATAGGGCCAACACCGCCCGGAACCGGCGTAATCGCTCCGGCCACTTTTGCAGCCTCTGCATAATCCACATCGCCGACGAGACGGGTCTTGCCTTCACCCTTTTCCGGTGCATCAATGCGGTTGATACCCACATCAATCACAGTTGCACCCGGCTTAATCCAGTCACCTTTGATCATTTGCGGACGGCCGACAGCTGCCACCAGAATATCAGCGGTGCGTGCCAAGGCCGGCAGGTCTTTGGTACGGCTATGGGCAACAGTGACAGTCGCATTGGCAGCAAGCAGCAAATTCGCCATCGGCTTGCCAACAATATTGGAGCGGCCGATGACAACTGCGTTCAGACCAGACAGATCACGGCCAAGCTGACGCTCAATCATAATCATGCTGCCAGCCGGTGTGCATGGCACAAAGGCGCTGTCCACAGCGCCGGTACCGAGCTTGCCGACATTGATATAATGAAAGCCGTCGACATCTTTGTCCGGCGCGATAGTCTGAATAACGCGACCTTCATCAATATGTTTCGGCAGTGGCAACTGCACCAGAATACCGTGAATGGCAGGGTCATTATTGAGACTGTCGATTAGATCCAGCAGATCCGCCTCAGATGTGTCTTCAGTCAATGTGTGCTGTACAGAGTGGAAACCGCATTCGCGTGCTTTGCGGCCTTTGGAGGCGACATAAACCTGACTGGCAGGATCTTCCCCGACGATCACCACAGCAATCCCAGGCTTTGTGCCGGTTGTATTTAACAAGTCGGATGTTGCAGCTTTAACCGCTGCCACCACATCTTCCGCCAGCAATTTACCGTCGATTACTTTTGCGCCGCTCGTCTCAGTCGCCATCTCACAACTCCGTCAGACAAAAAAACAATGCAAGGCCGAAATTGCGGGATCACAAAGCCACGCGCTCACATCCTGCCCTCGCATAATCTGCCAGCGCGATGATGACAATCAAAAAACGGTCATGCTATCGGAATAACGGCATCAACGTGACGAATTTTCATTCTGTCTGGCACTGGCCAGCTTCTCATGCTCACGCAATGCCTGCCGGATTTCGGCCAGTGCATGGGAAAGGTCTGCAGCTTCCGGAATAGTCTGATCTGCCGCGGCAGTGCCGAGCGCATTTTTACGCATGGCAGCATAGGTTTTGGAAACCGGTTGGCGCACTTCCGCAACGATCTCTTCCGCCGGTTGCTGTTTCGGCTCCTGCGGGTCTGCATCGGCCTGTTTCACAGGCATTTGCTTTGCCACAGGCGCGACAGGCATTTGCCTTGTAACCACCGGCTGCGCAGGCTGATCCGCAGCGGTTTCAGCTTGTTTGCCGCGCTTTAAAAGGCCGGACAGGTTCAGCCACAGTTTTTTGAACAACGAAGATGACGAAACCGGTGCAGGTTCAGCAAGTACAGCTCTGTCAGCTTTTACCGATGTCTGTGCGGGAGTCTGCGCCGGAGCCTGTGCATGACTGCGCAGCGGCTGCACACCGGTGCGCCCCATTGCGGCACGTGCACGGTAAGCGCGGGAACGCTGGATGTTCAGGCCGAAGTCCTGCGGTGCATAGGCCAAAAGCGGTAATGTGCCGGAAAATTTATTATCACGTTCCATAATGCCGCCCCGTCTTAAAATTTATTTACACAGTCATTTCATAATATGCGCCAAAGACGCAGGCATAATATGCGCCAGAGACGCAGGTATAATATGCGCCGGACACGCAAACGGCATCCGGTATCAGAGTGTTTTGCCCCTCCTCTGCACATTCCAAAAATCCGGCCAAAACCGAGGTTTTTTGGAAATTCCATGCCTGAAACGCCTGTTCTGTCCGAAAAAACGGACTCATAAGAACCTGACCGACCGGAATAAAATTCACAGCAGATCATGAAAGCTTTTCAAAACTGTTCGCAGATAAGCGACACGCCAGAAGCAACGCATTTCACAATGTAAATCACGTTTACCCGTTACGCCTTTGCAGCGCGGCGAAGCCGGTGCAAATCACTCTGTCTTATGGTTAACAAAACCTTAATGACTCTGGCAACCACTATAAGAAATAAATTTCACATTTATCTGATTAATGTGACACCGCCCCTGTCATGAAGCCGTAATTTCGCTCTGTGCAGCGAACGATATTTCCATCTGCCGGTCGAATGTTCTATGGTCGGGCAAATCACAGGAGAGGCATTTGATGGCAAATAATACTGTTGTTCTGGTTGGTTGCGGCAATATGGGGTTTGCCATGCTGCAGGGATGGCTCTCCTCGGGCAAGTTACAGCCTTCTGACGTGACAGTTGTTGAACCGGCTGACACTTTACGCGAGCGCGCGGCAAAACTCGGCGTTAAAGCACTGCCGGACAGCACAGGCATTACCGGCTCTCCGCAGCTGATTATCATTGCGGTCAAACCACAGGTCATTCAGGACATTCTGCCTGCCTATAAAAACCATGCATCTGCCTCGGCTTTTCTCAGCGTGGCTGCCGGTACACCGGTTGCCTTATTCGAGAAAATTCTGGGCGCGCAGGCCGCGATTATCCGCTGTATGCCGAACACACCGGCAGCAATCGGCAAAGGTATGATGGTGACATTTGCCAATAAAAATGTGCAGGCAGATGTCATGCACTTTACCGAAGAATTGCTGGAAACCAGTGGTCAGGTGGCACAGGTCAAAGATGAAAGCCTGATGGATGCCGTAACCGCAATATCCGGCTCCGGCCCCGCTTATGTGTTTCATTTCATTGAATGTCTTACACAAGCTGGTGTAACCGCCGGTCTGCCGCAGGATATTGCTGCCATGCTAGCCATGCAGACAGTTTACGGTGCAGGTGCGCTCGCTGCGACAAGCACGGATACGCCATCGCAATTGCGAATTAATGTCACCAGCCCGAACGGCACAACAGCCGCCGCTCTCGAAGTGCTGATGGGTGATAATCGCCTGCAAAATCTTGTCAGCGATGCGGTTGAAGCTGCCCGTAACCGCTCTGTGGAACTCGGAAAAAGCTGAAACACAATACCGCATTACCATAGAGGGAGAGGACGGGTCGCCTTCTTCCTTTTCGTATTTTAAAAAGATTTTTCTTTTTTACAGCATTATCCGAAAGTACGATAATATCGGGATTTACCGGAGCGATATTTTCGTTACTCTGACAGGCACGATCTTTGTTTCATGATCGTCTTTGCGGGTTAAAAGCCCGAACAGAAAACACGGCTGAAACAGCCGTCCATTATAGAACTGTCATATAATCAGGCGATAATCAGCCGACACTTTCCGGTTCAGGCTTTGATGCCGGAAACAGATTTATATTTTCAACGGCCTGTCTGTGCGCCGCAAAACACAGAAACAGGCATTTTTTTAAATTACTGCGAACTCCATGCAAGGAAAGTTTGCAGTAAGCAGCCCGACAGAGGAGACAGGAATGTCAAGTTTACTGCCGCCGCTCCATAACGGACATGCATCAACTTATCTACTGAACGGCTTCCACGAAGCTGTTCATGCCTATGAAGACTGGGATATGGCCGGTCAGGAACCACAGGTTGCCGTGTACGGAAAATCCGTCCGCATCAGCGTGATTTTCCGCCGTCTGACCCAATGTTCAGACCGGTTGCCGCAACATGTTCTGCAATCACTCAAAGCGGCGATACCGCATATTATGAAATATCAGCCTGCAGATTTCCCTGCCACTTATGCAGATGCAAGTGGTTTGCTGCGTCAGGCTCTGCGGAATTATACCCGCAATCCAGTGATCGCTACGCGTTTCAATTAAACGGGGCTAAGCTTTACAAAAACACAACATACGGGCAGATTTTTTATCTGCCCGTTTTCCATTTTACATAGGTAATATTTCTCACTTTCCGACAAGACCTTTAAGCTGCTATAGGCAATTCTTATATGCGGTCGCAGAGCTGCGATCAGCGAAAAATATAAGCCGCTCCGGCAAAGGTCAGTTATGCAGAAACCGCAGATTAAAGCATTCATCATTCATCTGGAGCGTGCAACAGAACGCCGCGCGCAGGTGAATGAACTGATCTCCCAATTACCGGTACCGGCAGAAATCATTACAGCTGTTGATGCAAAACAGCTGAGCGATGCAGATGCGGCACAGGCCTATCAGACGCGCCTGCACAAACCTTATTATCCGTTCCGCCTGAGCCGTAACGAAATTGCCTGTTTTCTGTCGCACCGCAAAACATGGCAGACAATCATCGATCAAAATCTCGATGCAGCACTTGTGCTGGAAGATGATGTGGCGCTGACAGCGGACTTTCCTGCTGCTTTTAAAGCGGCCGCGGCGATTGCCGAGCAAGGCGGGCTGGTACGTCTGCCGTTCCGCTCCGACCGTGAGACCGGCGCTGTCGTGCTCGAACAGGGAACAACGAAAGTCATTCGTCCAGTGCCTGTCGGGCTGGGCATGGTCGCGCAGCTGATTACCCGTGACGCTGCGCAAGCGCTGTTGAAAGCAACCGAGAAATTTGACCGCCCTGTTGATACTTTTGCCCAAATGAACTGGGTAACCGGATTGCAACCGCTTTCCGTTGTTCCGGGTGGCGTGCAGGAAATATCTGCCAATCTGGGCGGCAGCACCTTGAAACAGAACCGCTCTCTGGCGCATAAACTGCACCGAGAACTGATGCGGCCGTTCTACCGGCACAGCGTCAAAACCTATTCCCGCAAATCCGGAAAAGCCTGATGAAATCTTCTGCTATTCCCATTCTTCTCTATCATTCGATTGATGTACCGCCTGCGCGCGACAAGCCGTCTCGCAGCCTGCATGTGCATCCGGACCGGTTCCGCTCGCAGATGCGCTGGCTGAAAAGACTGGGCTATCAGGGATTGTCCATGCGCGATGCCCGCCCTTATCTTGAAGGCAAAAAACAGGGAAAAGTTGCGGTTATCACGTTTGATGACGGTTTTCTCAATGTCTATCAGCATGCCATGCCGGTGCTGAATGAGCTGGGTTTTACTGCCACCAATTATTTCGTCGCCAATCAGATCGGCGGACGCAATGAATGGGACATTCCGAAAGGCGCAGTTGAAATTCCCTGCATGAGTGCCGAACAATTGCGCGACTGGGCTGCACATGGCCATGAGGTTGGCGCGCATACGCTTGACCATATCTATCTGCCGGATGCGGATTTGCAGGAAGCAGAACGGCAGATCGCCGGTTCAAAGAAAATTCTTGAAGAGATACTTGGCGCTGAAGTCACTAATTTCTGCTACCCTTATGGCGGCGAAACACAGGCTGTGCGCGATGTGGCCCGACAAGCGGGCTATGTTCACGCCACCACCACAAAACGCGGTCATGCCCGCGCAACAGATGATCCGTTTGGCTTGCCGCGCCGTTATATTCGCCGCACCGATGGCGGATTATTGTTCCTGAAAAAGCTCTTCGGCCTCTGACCGCCGGAGAGAAAACTTTTATTCCGGCACCATTTCAAAGAAAATTACTTTACCGCAGAATTGCAAAACCGGATTTCATTACTATAAACTGGCAGCGACCTGTAATAATTTTTTCTTACAGATTACAGCATCGTCACCTGAAGCCGGATATATGTTTTGACTGTATTGCCTTCTGCCTGCACTGACCGCCCGCATCATGAAAACCGGCACAAATCCATCATCATTATCGGGGGCGGCTTCTCCGGCGCTTCTCTGGCCTATCATCTGGCAGCGATAACCGATCCGGCAAAACTTCAAATTACAATCATAGAACCGCGCTCCTCTCTTGGTGCCGGTCTGGCTTATTCCACCAATGAGGATGCCTTCCGCCTCAATGTTCTCTCCGACCGGATGAGCATATTTTATGAAGACAAACCGCATTTTGCCCGCTGGATGGAAGAGCAGCACAGTCTGAATAATGATCCGGAAGCCATGACGGAGAACGGTCAGATTTACGCAAGGCGCAGCACTTTCGGCACCTATATGGCGGAACAGCTTGCACCGCTGCTTGCAAGCGGACAAGTACAGCATATTCGTGCCAGCGCTACCGGCGCTAAACGCTGCACCTCCGGCCACTATCAGGTTACCACAGATAAAGGCGAAACGCGGGAAGCGGATTTTCTGGTGATCGCTGCGTCACATCCGCTGCCTGCCCTCCCCGCACCATTGCGAGAACTCCAGCAATCCGGCCAGAACCATGTAAAAGGACTGATCGCCAATCCTTATCAGGCAGGTGCTCTGCAGCAATTGCTTCAGGAGACAGGTCCGGACAGTTCGGTTCTGATCGTCGGCGCAGGTCTAACCTCTGCCGATATGGTGGCAGGGCTGTCACAACACGGACATCGCGGCAATATCACCGTTTTGTCCCGTCACGGTCTGCGCTCCCGCTCCAATCTGCGGCTCAAAGCCGATGAGCCAAGACCGCCGCGCTTCTTCGGTGATTTTATCAATCCGCCGGAAACATCGGCCGTGCGCCTGCTGCACAAAATCCGCCGGACAATCCGCGAAGCGGCACAACAATCCGTGCCGTGGCAATCGGTGATTGATACTTTGCGCGATCAGGGCGGCGGGATATGGCTTGCTCTGCCGCTCAGTGAGCGCAAGCGCATTGTCCGTCATCTGCGCACGTTCTGGGATGCGCATAGGTTTCGCTTAGCAACTCAGACAGATGATGTTCTTGATGAACGCTGCCGCTCGGGAACACTGAAATTTCTCGGCGCGCACCTCACGGATGCTGCACGCGCTGATGACGGTCACGGCTTTATCGTGACCTATCGCCTGCGCGGACAATCCGAAACAATCAGACAGCATTTTGACGCTATTATTGTTACCACCGGCCCTGCGCATGGTGATATTATCGGCCAGTGCCCGCCATTGGCAATGCTCTGCGAAGACGGTTTGATTGAAATGGATCCTACGGGTCTTGGCCTGCATACAAGCCGCACTGAGCAGACGGATACAACCATGCGTGCCATCGGCAAAGACGGCAGTATTGCTGATAATCTGTTTATCGCAGGCCCTTTAGCCCGCGGCACTTTCGGGGAATTAATGGGCGCGCCGGAAGTGGCGCGCTATACAGAAACATTGGCGGATGTCATCAGACAGGCCGCTGCGCTTATTCAGCAGCCTCATAAATCTGCTGACGTCTGTTGAAAACGGCCTGCGCACCATCAAGGATCAGAAGCAGTTTTTTGTCCCACCAATCCTTCGGATGATCGGTTATCATACGGCTCATAATCAGGATCGGCCGCGCCGTATCCGGATTGCGGGCAGCTTCTGCCTGCCACGACTGCACAACCTTCTCAATTCCGCGCTCGCCAATGCGGCCCGGTTTTTTATAGGCTCTGCGCCAACCGGTGAAGTAATCGACCGTCATATCCATCATACTGTCGATCAGCACAACGGCTTCCTCAGCCGAGAAACCATATTCCACAAACTGGTTAGCCATTTCGCCAAAAGCGCGGATACCGGACGGCGGGGATACTTCCAGTTCCCGCATGGCATCGGCCAGCCCCGGATGTCTGTTGAATAATTCCCAGGCCGAATTGGCGACATTTTGTGCAAACTCATACCAGTCGGCAGGATTACCGCGCCAGTCCAGTTCGGTAATGGCCAGATCGGCAGCAGCCAGCAGCAACTCATTGCGGCCTTTAACATAGCGGTAGAGGGATGAGTGATCGACCCCGAGCGCCTGACCGACAGCAATCATCGTCACATCATCGAGGCCGATTTTCAGCGTCACACGCGCGATTTCCTCAAGAGAAATCCGCGCCGGACGACCGATACGCGGGCTTGGCGCCACACATGACTTTGCCGAAATTTGCTTTTTCATAGCCGCCCCGTCCGAAAATTATGCATGCACGTAAGGATTAAACACTCTGTTGCAAACTCAATTAGCGTTGAATGCGTCCTTTTACAACAGAGTGTGACTAAAATTGCGGACAGCTCCGGCCTTTTCAACCGGAATATATCGAAAACTCGTGACTGAGGCGGCCTGATTGACTGAAATCAATGCCGCAAAACCGGCCTAGGTCTATTTACCGCACATGTCCTTATAGACGGCGCGCCTCTAAAGGATTAGGTAACGGTGAAGAAAAGGAAGATGCCTCATGGACTATAGCCGGTTTTTTGAAGCGGCCATTGACCGCCTTCACACTGAAAATCGTTACCGTGTATTTGCTGATCTGGAGCGTATTGTCGGCCGCTTTCCGCAAGCAATCTGGCGCCATAACGGTCAGGCGCGTGAAATCACCGTATGGTGCTCCAATGACTATCTCGGTATGGGGCAAAATCCTGATGTTCTGAAAGCCATGACCGATGCAGCCGTCTCGCAAGGGTCCGGCGCCGGTGGCACACGCAATATCTCCGGCAATAATCATCCGCTTGTTGAGCTTGAACATGAGCTAGCAGATTTGCACGGCAAAGAGGCCGGTCTGGTTTTTACCTCCGGCTTTGTCTCCAATGATGCCTCTATCTCGACCATTGCCAAGCTGCTGCCGGATTGCCTGATCCTGTCGGATGAACTCAATCATGCATCGATGATCGCCGGTATCCGTCATTCCGGTGCCGACAAGCAGATTTTCCGGCACAATGATGTGCAGCATCTTGAAGAGCTTTTGAAGGCTGCAGGCAAAGACCGCGCCAAGCTGATCGTTTTTGAATCCGTCTATTCCATGGACGGTGATGTGGCACCGCTGAAAGCAATTGTGGAACTGGCAGAAAAATACAATGCCATGACCTATCTTGATGAAGTCCATGCCGTTGGCATGTATGGCGCACGCGGCGGCGGCATTTCAGAACGCGAAGGCCTGAGCCATCGTATTGATATTATTGAAGGCACATTAGCCAAATCCTTCGGCACATTGGGCGGATATATTACCGGTTCCAAGGCTGTGGTCGATGCTGTGCGCTCCTATGCGCCGGGCTTCATCTTTACCTCAGCCCTGCCACCGGCAATTGCCAATGCAACAGTTGCAGCCATTCGCCATCTCAAAGCCTCGGGCACCGAACGCGAATTGCAGCAGAAGAATGCACAACTGACCAAGGACACGCTGAAACGTGCCGGTCTGCCGGTTATGCCGACAGAAACACATATTGTGCCGCTCTTTGTCGGCAATGCGGATTTGTGCAAAAAAGCTTCGGATCGCCTGCTGGAAGTTCATGGCATTTATATTCAGCCGATCAACTTCCCGACCGTACCACGCGGCACTGAACGCCTGCGCATCACACCGACTCCTGTTCACGGGGAAGAGCTGATTGCCGGTCTGAAAGAGGCACTGCTGGAAGTATGGCAGGCTTTGAACATTCCTTATGCAACGGATTTTACCGGCAGCCCGCTGAAACAATCTGCTTAATAAAGAGCAATATCAGCTTCAATCCTGACAGCCGCTCAGAGCTCCGCCTGTGCGGCTGTTTGCTTTTCATCCATACGGCGCAGCGATCGGGCAAGAAACGGCACAAAGATCGCAATCATCATAAAGCGCACAACATGGTGCGAAGCCACATAGGCCGGATCAACACCCAGCGAGAAAGCAATCACAGTCAGCGCTTCCAATGCACCCGGCGCAAAAGCCAGTGCAATTTGTGCCGGATGCAGCCCTGTTGCCAGCCATGCCAGCGCACAGATTGCGGCAGCTGTTCCCGTACCAACGATGAAAGCCATCAGCGCCACCGGCAAATAATTCAGGATAGCGCCGCGATGACGCGCATCAACCCGCGAGCCGATCAGAGCTCCGAGAACAACCATACCAAAATCCGCCATTTCAGGCGGCACGCGCACTGTTACAAAACCGGTCACATAGACCAGCGCACTGGCGAGCAATGCGCCCAGCATCATCCCGCCCGGCAAACGGCTGTAATGGCCGATCAGCGCACCAAGGCCACCCGCAGCGAACAACCATAGCCATTCTTTTTGCTGGCTGCCTGAACCGGCAACAAAATCGATATGCGGTGCGGATTGCCCAAGCACATTAAGCACCGGCGCCAGCAACCCGATGAGCAAAAGCAGCCGCACAGTCTGAATAATGGTGATTTTAACCAGATCGGCACGGGTTTCGCTGGCTGCAGCCATCACGAAAGACAAGGCACCGGGCAAAGAGGAGAAAAAAGCCGTTTGCGCATCCCAGCGAAACACATAGCGCAGCAGCATAAATGTAAAACCGGTCACCGCCACAAGCATCACAAACAGCAGCATAAAGCTCAAAGGCCATTCGCCAATCTGGCTCAGCGTTTCAGGACGCACACCGGAACCGGCTTGCAGGCCGAGCATGATAAAAACCGCATTACGCAACCAGACAGGCAGATAAATGCGGATACCGCTCAGAGATGCAATGGTCACACTGCACATTGAGCCGAGCAGAAAAGGAATGGGCAGTCCGGTCAGATAAGCAATTGCGGCACCGCTGCCGGCAATCAGAAATGTCAGGAAAAGTGCATAGATATTTTTCAGAGAGAACTGACGGGACATGGGATATTCTTAACCAGAGCATTTCCGGATGGCAGGCATAATCGTCGCGCCGGAGCCTTGTTGAATTGGCCGCATTTTATGCAACCAAAATATCAGACAAATTAAAAATAAACCCGGCTTCATTTCTGAGGCCGGGTTTAGGATTTTATAATCAGGCTTTTTTCGCCAGAAGATCACGGATTTCTGTCAGCAGAACCTGATCTGCCGGAATTGCGGCTTCAGCTTCAGGCTTGGCCTCTTCCTTTTTCTTCATGCGGTTCATGCCTTTAACAACAAGGAACAGAACCCACGCGATAATCAGGAAGTTAATCAGCAGCGTAATGAAATTACCGTAAGCAATGGTTGCACCGGCTTCACGCGCTGCCGCCAATGTACCCTTAGGCTCACCGGCCAGCTGGATAAACATGTTGGAGAAATCAATACCGCCGGTGATGAGACCGATAATCGGCATGATAATGTCATTCACGATGGAATTGACCAGACCACCAAATGCACCGCCAATGATGACACCGATGGCCAGATCGACCATATTGCCCTTGAGGGCAAATTCACGAAATTCCTTTAGCATGAGCTATCCTTTACAAGTACGGGGGCTTACTCTTTTTATATCCGGCAATAAAAACAAAGTAGCGGAGATTATTATAGTCTCAAGATCAGAAAGCAGCTTACTGCTTGATTATCCTGAAGTGTTGCATACAAACATAGGTACAGAATAATCAGCGGACAGAGACTGCCATTATTGCAGCCATATACAGGATCTTTCTGTCCCGCAATCATTAACCGGTCAGCAAGGGGGCTGAATGCACGGCTGGATCATTATCGGCATCGCATTTCTCTATCTGATCTTGCTCTTTGCGGTTGCCAGTATTGGCGACAGTAAAGCATCGCGCTGGGGCTCCAAGCCAAGACCCTATATTTATGCATTCAGCCTTGCTGTTTACTGTACATCATGGACCTTCTTCGGCTCGGTCGGGCTTGCAGCTGACCGCGGGCTTGAATTTCTGGGCATTTATATCGGCCCCATTCTGGTTTTCACCTTCGGCAATAAATTTCTGCGTCATGTGGTGCGGCTGGCAAAAGCCGAGCGCATTACCTCTATCGCCGACTTTCTCGCCGCCCGTTACGGCAAAAGTACCAGCGTCGCCACGATCGGCACCTGCATCGCCGTGGTCGGCTCCATGCCTTATATTGCTCTGCAGCTGAAAGCCGTATCCGGCAGTGTCGATATGGTTCTGGCTGAATATCAGGCTTCCTATGACCCGATTGTCTATGTCTTCGGCGATATATCACTGTTTGTTACTGCGCTGCTGGCTATATTCGCCATCCTTTTCGGCACCAGACATACGGATGCGACTGAGCATCAGGACGGGCTGATTCTTGCGGTTGCGTTAGAATCCGTCATCAAGATCACCGCCTTTCTGATTGTCGGCATTGCCACAACCTTCTTCCTCTTCGGCTCGCCTTTTGATCTGCCGCAGCAATTGCAGGAGCGGGATATTGATTTCTGGGGCATGTTAACCCGTACCAGCCCCAGCACCTGGATTGTTCACACCGTTCTGAGTGCCGCGGCAATTCTGATGCTGCCGCGCCAGTTTCACGTCACCGTGGTTGAGAACCGCAGCGAAAAAGAATTGCGTACCGCCCGCTGGCTGTTTCCGGTCTATCTGATCCTGATTAACCTGTTTGTCCTGCCAATCGCCTTGCAGGGCATTATCAATCTCGGCTCCACTACCAATGCAGATCTCTATGTTCTGGCGCTGCCGCTGGCTGCAGGCTCACATCTTTTAACTCTGCTGGCTTTTGTCGGCGGGCTTTCTGCTGCTACGGCGATGGTGATTGTGGCCTGCGTGGCGCTGTCGATCATGATCTCTAACCATCTGCTGCTGCCATTGCTGATCCGCTACGTCTATCGTCGTCAAAAACATCAGCAACGGGATCTGACCCGCCTTATCCTCTATACCCGCCGTGCAACCATTGTGATTATTCTGGCGGTGACTTTCAGCTATTATCGCGCCAGTTCCAGCACTTTCGGGCTGGCTTCTATCGGTCTGGTCTCCTTTGCAGCGATCGCACAATTTGCTCCGCCGCTGATCGGCGGGCTGATCTGGCGCAATGCCAATGCACGCGGAGCTGTTCTGGGCATGGTCAGCGGCTTTGCTGTCTGGGCCTATACGTTGCTGCTGCCAACTTTGGCAAATCCTGATGCGCCGATCCTGCGGGAAGGTTTATGGGGGCTTTCCTATCTGCGCCCGCAGGCACTCTTCGGCGTTGATGCCCTGCCTCTCACCCATGGAGCTCTGTGGAGCCTCGCCATTAATGCACTGTTCTTCGTGATCGGCTCTCTCTCCCGACAGTCCACACCGCTGGAGCGCATTCAGGCCAGCACATTCATGCCGCGCAATCTGAAAACCGTGCCGGTTCTGCGCCGTTTCCGCACCAGTGTCACTGTCGGGGAAATCAAAAATACGATTGCCCGCTATCTGGGTGAAGACCGCGTTGCCCTTGCTTTCAGCCGTTATGAACATAATGGCGATCAGCCGCTGGATGATAAAGCCGTCGCCGATGTGCCGCTGATCCGTTTTGCCGAGCAAATATTGGGTAGTGCCATCGGCTCATCCTCCGCGCGGCTGGTGCTGTCGCTGCTGCTTCAGCGCAAGGACAATACTGCACCGGATACGCTGCGCCTGCTGGATGATGCTTCGGAAGCCTTGCAGCACAATCGCGATCTGCTGCAAACCGCGCTGGATCAGATGGAACAGGGCATCACGGTTCTCGACAAGGATTTCCGCCTGACCTGCTGGAACCGGCGTTTCCGCCATCTGCTGCAACTACCGGACGGGCTGACACAGGTTGGCACACCGATTTCCGATGTGCTCGACCGGTTGCTGCATAATGGCGAAATTCATGCGGGTGATGCCGCGATGATGATGCGCACATTGGAGCGCACCCATGAGCCAAGCCGTATCCTCTTACACTCCACCGGCAAAATCATTGAAATTGCAGCCAATCCGATGCCGGATGGCGGCATCGTCGCCAGTTACACCGATATTACTGCCTCGGTTGAGGCCGATAATTCCATGAAGCGTCTCAATGAAACGCTGGAACAGCGCGTCGCCGATCGCACCACCGAACTGCTTGAAGTGAACCAGCAGCTTGTCCGTGCGCAGAAACTGGCGGAAGAGGCCAATTTCGGCAAAACACGTTTTCTCGCTGCTGCCGGTCATGATATTTTGCAGCCACTCAATGCTGCCCGCCTTTACAGCACAGCCTTGAGCGAAAGGCTCGGCGCATCGGAAGCGCAACTGGCACGGAATATTGACTCCTCCCTTGAGGCGGTTGAAGGCATTCTCAGTGCGCTGCTGGATATTTCACGGCTTGATACCGGCGCGCTCAAACCGGAGCTTTCGCTGTTCCGTCTGGATCGCCTGCTTCAACAGGTTGTCACAGATTTCACACCGCTTGCTGCCACGAAGGGTCTGAAACTTCGTGTCGTGCCCTGCTCCCTCACAGTCTATAGCGATCGCAATCTTCTGCGTCGTCTGCTGCAAAATCTGATCTCGAATTCGATCAAATACAGCCGCAGCGGCAAAATTCTTCTCGGTGTGCGCCGTCGCGGCGGCGATCTGGAAATCAAGGTTGCCGATACCGGTATCGGCATCGCGCCGGAAAAACAGCAACTGGTTTTCCGCGAGTTCTACCGGCTGGATGAAGGGATCAGTCAGGCAGACGGGCTGGGACTTGGTCTTTCCATTGTCGACCGTATTGCCCGTGTGCTGGATCTGACAATTCGTCTGCAATCCGAACATGGTAAAGGCACCTGTTTCAGCATCATTATGCCGGTGTCTCAGGAGCCTGCGGTTGAAGTTTCACCTGAACCGTCACAGGCCAGACGCCGCAGCAATGCACTCGAAAATATGCGCGTCTTATGTATTGATAATGATCCGCTGATCCTCGACGGCATGCGTATTCTGCTTGAGGGCTGGGGTTGCGATATCACTTTGATCCGTGACGGCGCACAACTCAAAGACTGGTGCAATCATATCGCCCGTTCACAAGCGAGCGTCAGAATATTGCCGGATATTATTCTGGCTGACTATCATCTCAACCGTGAAAACGGGCTGGACATGATCGGCTATATCCGCGAAACGCTGGGTCATACCATACCGGCCGTTCTGCTGACGGCCGATCGTTCAAAAGAGGTCAAATTACAGGCCACAGAAGAAAATGTTCATGTGCTGAACAAGCCGCTGAAACCCGCAGCATTGCGGGCTTTGCTGGCGCATTATCATATGCGGTGAGAGACTGTGAAATGCTCCGGCTCAATCCAGAAGTGCAAAACCCGGACCAAGCCGCGAGAGCAGAATCACCGCCTGTGTGCGGCTGTCCACGCCCAGCTTCTGCAGAACCGCAGATACATGGGCTTTCACCGTGGCTTCTGAAATATTCAGCTCATAGGCCAGCTGCTTGTTCAGAAGTCCCTGTCCAAGCATTGAGAGCACGCGGGTTTGCTGCGGTGTGAGCGCGCGGATACGGGCAATCAGATCGGCAATCTCCGCATCATTTTCCGCGCCGAGTTCCATATCACCGGATACCCATTCCCCGCCGTCCAGCACGGTGCGTACGGCCTCGCCGATTTCCTCAAGACTCGCGGATTTTGAAACAAAACCGGAGGCTCCGAGTTCCATGGCACGGCGGATTGTGGTGACATCATCGGTGGCGGAAACAATCATAACCGGCAGCTGCGGATGCTGCGCCTTGAGATTGATCAGTCCGGACAAACCGCTGACACCGGGCATGGTCAGATCGAGAAACAACAGGTCAACATCCTGTGCCTCTTCTGCAACCTGTTGCAATTGCTGATAATTGTCAGCCTCAGTCACACTCTCAGGCTGAAAACCGTCCTGTAATATCTGTCGCAATGCGCCACGGAATAAAGGATGATCGTCGGCAATAATAAAATTCAATTCCATAAATTTCCTACCCCTTGCCTGCCCCCTCAGCAGTCTCCCCGCAAATCATCTCCTGAAAGCACCTTATCTCTTTATATAACCAAAGATAAAGTTAGAAATGACCTGTTTTCATCTTGCATTTTCTTCATGTACAGAGCCCTTCCCGCTCCGCCTGCATTCCTAAGAATGCTCTGTTCTTTGTTTTTACATGCAACAGAACTGATCCGTAATCAGGATCAGAAACCGGTCAGACAAACTGGTTTCCATACCTCAGCGCTTCACAGTTTCGCAATGCGCTCCGGCCACCGGCATTTCATTTCAATGATAAATCCGGCTTGAGAAAACCGGTGAATGCAATTTCCAGCACAATAAAAGCCGCCTGTAGCAGACGGCATGCATATTCATTATGCAATATTACAGGCAAAGCGTACAATATACAGTCTGATTTCTGCTTTTGCCGCGATGGTGCCGTATTGTCAGTTAGGGTGATGCCTGCTCTATATGCAAGAGAAAATCTTATTGCTTCGCAGATAAAATAACGCAAAAGGACGACCTATGACACGCCACAGCCTCTATCCGGAAATTCAACCCTATCGGGAAGAGATGTTGCAGGTCTCATCGCTGCACCGGATTTATTTTGAGGAATGCGGAAACCCGAACGGTAAGCCGGTCATCATGATCCACGGCGGCCCGGGCGGCGGCATCTCGCCGACTATGCGCCGTCTGCATGATCCTTCAGCTTATCGCATTATCCTGTTTGACCAGCGCGGCTGCGGCCGCTCCACACCCCATGCAGAATTGCGCGAAAATACCACATGGGATCTGGTTGCGGATATGGAGCGTCTGCGCACCCATCTCGGCGTTGAAAAATGGCAGGTTTTCGGCGGTTCATGGGGCTCGACCCTTGGCCTCGCTTATGCACAAACCCATCCGGAGCGCGTCAGCGAACTGGTACTGCGTGGCATCTTTCTGGCACGCCGTTTTGAAGTGGACTGGCTCTATAGCAACGGCGCCAGCATCATCTATCCGGATCGCTTTGAAGCCTATCAGCTGCATATTCCGGAAGCCGAGCGCGGCGATATGGTGGCGGCCTATTACCGTCGTCTGACTGATCCGAATCCGCAGGTGCAGATTGAAGCGGCACGCCGCTGGTCACGCTGGGAAGGCTCGGCAATTTCCCTGCTGCCGGATCCGGAACGCGAAAATGCGTTTGCGCAGGATCACTTCGCCATCGCTTTTGCGCGTATCGAATGCCACTATTTCCAGAACCGCGCTTTCTTTGATACCGACGATCAGCTGCTGCGTCTGGCTGACCGTATCCGCCATATTCCGGGTGTTATCATCCATGGCCGCTACGATATGTGCACGCCGTTCATCAATGCGTGGCATCTGAAGAAAGTCTGGCCGGAAGCCGATCTGCGCATCGTCGAAGACGGTGGTCATGCAGTGACTGAGCCGGGTATCACGCACGAACTGATCGAAGCAACACGCCGCTTTGCCAATATCGGCTAAAACCAATTTAAGAAAATAAAAAAGCGCCGGAAACGGCGCTTTTTCTTTGAAAGGAATTATGTGCGGTTCGGCACCGGTGCCGGTTCATCAAGGCTCTTGGCTACGCCCATGAAAGACCGCATGAAACGCTCCATATAGCCGAGCCCTTTTTCGAACTCTTCTTCACTTGGCAAAGTGCTGTTTGCGACACCACTTTTTTCAAGCTTGGCGATACGCGCGGTCAGATCAGCAACCTGTTTTTCCAGAAGTACTGTGCGTTCATCACTGCTGAGCTGTGCCGGTTTGGTTTCAGCACATTCAATTTTACCGGCCTGTTCCTTACACAGTGCAAATTCACCGGTCTGGCGGTCAAGACGGATAATACCGGCTTCGGTTTTTTCCATGGAATAGCGCTGCATGTCCTGTGCCGGAGACGGGCTCATACCCCAAACCAGAGCCAGACCTGTGAGAGCCGAAAGAACGGCACTGCGTATGATAAGCTTGGATTTGTTTTCTTTTGCCACCGCAATCGCGATACCGGACCGGTTCTTCATCTGCCCACTCCTTTAATCTGTCTGCCTGGTATATGGGTTTTATCCAAGCATTTTCCAGTGCATCCTGTCAAAAACACAGAGCTGTCAAAGCGCACTTTTGCTCATTTGCAAAAATGGCGTTAACCCTTTATTAAAATTTAGAGGTGGCTTGTGACTTAATTTTGTCTTAAAAGCTGCCGGATGCGCCAAACCGGCCAGATATATAAAATGTCTGAACAGCTTTTCCGTTCACAACAATAGCGTTTTTCATGTCAAACAGTGATCCGTCACACCATACCATCTACAAGATCGCCACGCGCGCCCAATGGGCAGACGCTGAAAAGGCAGAGCATTTTTCCGGTGCCCCTGTTGATTTACAGGATGGTTATATCCACTTTTCCACCCATGACACGGTTGCCGAGACCGCTGCCAAGCATTTTGCCGGTCAGGATGACCTGCTGCTGGTGGCTGTTGATGCAAACCAGCTGGGCGATGAACTTCGTTATGAAATTTCCCGCGGCGGCAAAGCCTTCCCGCATCTCTACGCACATCTACAGCTCACTGCGGTGCGCTGGGTGAAAGACCTGCCGCTCGACAGCGACGGCAAGCATCAGTTTCCGGAGCTTGGACAATGAGCGGTTTTTTTGAAAATATTGCCCGTCGCGCACTTTTTGCGATGGATGGTGAGCAGGCGCATGGCCTGTCAATTGCAGCGCTGAAAACCGGCGTTCTCTCCAGCCCTGCCCCGCTTGACCCTGCTTTGCAGCAAACTATTGCCGGTCTCAAATTTACCAATCCGCTGGGTATGGCCGCAGGTTTTGACAAAAACGCCGAAGTGCCGGATGCACTGCTGAAACTCGGTTTTGGTTTTGCAGAAGTCGGCACCATTACGCCGCGCCCGCAGGCTGGCAATCCGAAGCCGCGCATCTTCCGCCTTGTGGAAGACCGTGCGGTGATCAACCGTCTGGGCTTTAATAATGAAGGCCATGAAGCCGCCTATAAGCGCCTGAGCCAGCGCAACAGCTGCAGCAGTTGCGGTATTGTCGGCGTGAATATCGGCGCCAATAAAGACAGCGAAGATCGTGTGGCCGATTATGTGGCCGGTATTCACCGCTTTTATAGCGTTGCTAAATATTTCACTGCCAATATTTCTTCGCCGAACACACCGGGTCTGCGTGATCTGCAAGCCAAAGACAGCCTGCATATTCTGCTGGAAAAAGTTTTGGAAGCCCGCGATCAGGAAGCTGAAAAATGCACCCTGAAACGCCCTGTATTCCTGAAAATTGCACCGGATCTAACCGAAGAAGGTCTGGATGATATTGCCGAAGTGGCTCTCGCTCATCCGCTTGATGGTTTGATTATCTCCAACACCACTTTGTCGCGCACCAATCTGGTTAATCAGGTGGAAGCGAAAGAGACCGGCGGCCTTTCCGGTGCACCGATTTTTGAACGCTCGACTATTGTGCTTGCCAAAATGCGTCAGCGCATCGGCAAAGCGATGCCGATCATCGGCGTAGGCGGTGTGGACAGCGGTGCAACCGCACTTACCAAAATTAAAGCCGGTGCCGATCTGGTACAGCTTTATACCGGTATGATTTATCGCGGCCCGACCGTACCGAAAGAGATCGTCAAAGAACTCTCCGCATTGGTGAAGCAGGCAGGCGTCGCCAATATTTCCGAGCTGCGCGATATGGAAACTGCGGCTTGGGCAGCCAAAGATATTCCGGCCTGATTTTTAAAAGCTGAATATAAAAAAAGCCGGAGCGGTCATCACCACTCCGGCTTTTTTGTATCTGTTCTTTATTAGAGCATTTCCAGTTCATCTTGAATCATAGGAAATGCTCTAACTTTTTTTGTATTACGCGTATCTTATCCGAAAACCGCTTCACACTTTTCGGGATACGCTCTAACCGCTGATCTTTGAGAAATCAGCAACCTGACCGGTCACCGAGCGGATTTTAGCCAGCAGTGCCAAACGATTGGCGCGGATAGCTTCATTCTCGTCATTGACCATGACCTTATCAAAGAAGGCATCAACCGGCGCACGCAGTTCGGCCATTGCCGACATAGCAGCCGAGAAATCTTCTTTGGCGATAGCCGCAGCTGCTTTGGTTTCTGCCGACTGCACAGCAGCAAACAGTGCCCTCTCTTCTTCATTGTTGAAGAGTGCAGCATCAACATTGGCGGCAATAACAGTGCCCTTTTTCTCTTCCGCACCGAGAATATTGGCTGCGCGTTTGGTACCAGCCAGCAGGTTCTTGCCGTCTTCTTCATTGATGAAAACGATCAGTGCTTCAAGACGACGCGCTACCAGCAGCAGATTATCAGCATCGGCTGACAGCACTGCATCAATCGCATCGTGACGTGCACCTTCATCCTTCAGATAGACCTTGAAACGGTCATGGAAGAAGGACAGCAGATCAGCGCCAACATCTTTTGATGCCAGACCTTCGATTGAAGCCATCGGCTTTTCTGCCTGTGCAATCAGCGCTCTCAGTTCTGCGCGGATATCATTTTCGAGGATCAGGCGGATCACACCGAGGGCTGCACGGCGCAGCGCATAAGGGTCTTTCGAACCTGTCGGCTTTTCATCAATCGCCCAGAAACCGACAAGAGTGTCGATCTTGTCAGCCAGTGCAACGGCAACCGAAACCGGATCGCGCGGCACACGGTCTGACGGACCCTGCGGCTTGTAATGATCTTCAAGTGCTGTTGCGACAGCAGCATTTTCGCCCTGCAACAGCGCATATTTATGCCCCATCGCGCCCTGCAATTCAGGGAACTCACCGACAACTTCTGTCTGCAGATCGGCTTTTGCCAGCACTGCTGCACGGGCAGTCAGCGCCACATCAGCGCCGACCAGCGGTGCAATTGCCTCAGCCAAAGCCTTGATACGCGCCACGCGCGCACCCTGCGTGCCGAGCTTGGCATGGAAGGTCACATTGAGCGCATCGAGACGCGCCATGCGCTGATCAAGCGGCTTAGCCAGATCAAGCGCGAATTTAGAAGCCGAGGCTTTCAGCTTGTCCATATCCGGCATATCTGCCTGATCGGTATGCCAGAAATACAAAGCATCGGACAGGCGGGCGCGAACAACCTTGCCGTTACCGAAAGCGATTTCCTTGCCGCCGTCACGGGCAGCAATATTGGAGATCAGGATGAACTTGTTCGACAGTGCTTCCGTCTCACCCTGATTGCGGGTGACAAAGCATTTCTGATTGGCACGGATGGTCAGACGGATAACTTCCGGTGGAATGGAGAGGAACTCTTCCTCAAATTCCCCCATCAGCACAACCGGCCATTCAACCAGACCAGATACTTCTTCCAGCAGGCCTTCGTCTTCAACCAGTTCCAGACCGGAAGCGAAGCTCAGATTGCGGGCATCGGTGAGAATGATTTCCTTGCGGCGTTCTGCGTCGAGCACCACATGCGCTTTTTCCAGCTTTTCGACATAATCGTCAAAGCGGCGCACGGTGATCGGCTGACCATCGCTCATGAAACGGTGACCGCGTGTGGTATTACCGGAGCGTACGCCGCCGACTTCAAAATCCACCACGACGGTTTCTTCGGTTTCAGGACCAAACAAGCAGATGATCGACTGCAGCGGACGCACCCAGCGCAAGGAACCGGACTGTGCCGAGGCCTTACCCCAGCGCATGGATTTCGGCCACGGGAAATTCTGCACCACATTCGGTACCAGTTCCGCGATGATTTCTTCCGCAGCACGTCCGGATTTGGTGATATGGGCGACGTAGAAATCGCCCTTCTTCGGATCGGAATGCACATGCGCCTGCGCAATATCGCTCAAGCCAGCTTTACGCAGGAAGCCCTGAATTGCGGCCTCAGGCGCAGTAACTGACGGGCCTTTGATATCTTCATGCACGTCTTTTGAACGCACAGTCAGACCACGAATATCCAAAGTCAGACGACGTGGTGTCCAGTAAGGCGTTGCCGCCTCATAGGTCAGACCGGCTTCAACCAGACCATCGGTGATCATTTTCTTCAAATCACCGGCAGCTTTACGCTGCATGCGCGCCGGGATTTCCTCGGAAAAAAGTTCCAGTAACAAATCAGGCATCAGCGTGCGCCCTCCGCATGCTCATTTTTTGTTTTGTCCGTCCTCACTTCGTTGCGGGCGGACGGCTGTGCCGGAATTTCTTCCGAGAAAAGTTCAAGCAACAAATCAGGCATCAGCGTGTCTCATTCTTGTAGTTGACGCCACCGGCATCGGTCTGAAGGAAGGCTTCACCGCACTGGCGCGCAAGATTGCGCACACGCAGAATATAGCTCTGGCGCTCGGTTACCGAGATAACGCCACGGGCATCCATCAGATTGAAAATATGCGAGGCTTTGATCGCTTGATCGTAAGCAGGGAAAACGCACTTATGTAAGTTCCCTGTTGCACCTTCTTGTGGCGCACCTGCAGCGAGAACCGCTTTACATTCCGCTTCCGCATCAATGAAATGCTGGTGCAGCATATCAGTATTGGCGATTTCGAAATTGTAGCGGGAATATTCCTGCTCGGTCTGGAGGAACACGTCACCGTAAGTGACCTTGTCCTCGCCTTCGAGGCCATTGAAGTTCAGGTCATAAACATTGTCCACGCCCTGCACATACATAGCGAGGCGCTCAAGACCATAGGTCAGCTCACCGGCAACCGGCGAACATTCGATACCGCAAACCTGCTGGAAATAAGTGAACTGCGAGATTTCCATACCATCGCACCAGCACTCCCAGCCCAAGCCCCAAGAGCCGGTGGTCGGGTTTTCCCAGTCATCCTCAACAAAGCGGATATCATGCAGCTCCGTATCAATGCCGATGGCTTTCAGCGAGCCGAGATACAATTCCTGCAAGTTCGGCGGGCTTGGCTTCAGCAAAACCTGATACTGGTAATAATGCTGCATACGGTTCGGGTTTTCACCATAGCGGCCATCTTTCGGGCGACGTGACGGCTGCACATAGGCAACATTCCACGGCTTTGGCCCCAATGCGCGCAAAGTAGTGGACGGATGCAGCGTACCCGCCCCGACTTCCATATCGTAAGGCTGCAGAATTGTGCAGCCATGCTGCGCCCAGTAATGCTGGAGCGCCATGATAAAGCCCTGAAAAGAGCGGGTCGGATGCAGGTGTTCAGGCAATGTGCTGGTCACGGAAGGCCTCGTTGGAGCATTCTTGGCGAGATCGGCTATCAAAACTGCTCTTCTTGCAAATCATGCGTGGTGAAAACGGTGAAAGCTGAGCCATAACAGCTCAGCTCCGCCGAAAAACAGATAGTTTGTCCTAATTATTCCGCGTTAAACGGTCAAGACTTAAAGCCGGATAGCAAGCATTATGGCTTGGCAGCAGGATCGGCAGGCTTAACATCCAGTGCTTTCTCCGGTGCCGTGTCAGGCTTTGCCGGCGCAATATCTTTCACATCCGCTTCCGCCGTCTGTGTCAGCCCCTGTTTCAGCTTCTTCTCGATCTTGGCCAGTTCTGCCGCTTCCGGTTTACCGGCGATGGCATGGTTCCACTGGAAAGTCGCTTCCAGCCCACGCCCTGCCTGCCAATAGGCATCGCCCAGATGATCATTGATTGTCGGATCTTCCGGACGCAGCTTGACTGCCTTTTCCAGTTCGACAACGGCCTCATTATAACGGCCAAGCTTGTAATAAGCCCAGCCAAGGGAATCGACGATATAGCCATCCTGCGGGCGCATCTCGACGGCCTTGCGGATCATCTGCAAAGCTTCTTCCAGATTTTCACCGCGATCGACCCATGAATAGCCGAGATAATTCATCACCTGCGGCTGGTTTGGAAACAGTTCCAGCGCTTTGCGGAAATTAGGCTCAGCCTTATCCCATTGTTTCAGACGCTCATAAGCAATGCCGCGCTGATAGAAAACCGGCCAGTCCTGACGTACAGGTGATTTAAGTTCCGCAACGGCCTGATCGTAAGTCTTTGCCGCATTTGCCCAGTCTTCTTTCTGGGCATAGACACCGCCCAGCGCCAGATAGGAACGGTTGTCCTTATCATTGCTGCGCAAATTGTTTTTCAGATGCTCAATCGCCTCATCCGGCTTGTCTGTTTCAGCCAGATTAAGCGCCAGCTGCATTTCCGCATCGCGCTTATAAGGCGATTTATCCGCAACGCGGCCGTAATATTTAATCGCTTTTTCCGGCTGGCGCAGTTTGGCAGCAATATCGCCAAGCTGGAACAATGTAGCGTCATTATTCTCGCGCAGCTCACCGGACATTTGCAGATAAATAGTTGCAAAAGCCTCAGCACCGCCACGGTTAATCGCGGTGCCCAAAGAATACAGAACCTCAGCCGCGCCCTGCTGGGGGCTGCGCATCTGCGGATCAAGCTTTTCACCGTCTTCAAGCTTCTGGCGTACTTCGCGCAGGATCACGCGGCCGCTGAGAATTTGCTCGGCATCTTCCACCAGTTTGATTGCACCGGCTTTATCGCCCTGACGCTGTTTGAAATCGGCATAAGCGTAAATGATGCGCTCATAAGTATCGGGTGCAGCGCTGCCGCCTTCTTTATCAGCCACGGCCTGCGCATAGAATTTATCCGCAGCCTTGGTCTGACCGGCGCTGTCTGCAATCAATGCCGATGTGTAGGTTTTGAAAAGATCGTACCAGACCGGTCCGTCAAGCTTATCAACTGCTGCCAGCGCATCTTTCGGACGACCTTCGCCGTAGAATGTCCATGCCGTCATCAGGCCGGTTGCTAAGCGATCCATCTCTGACTGCTGGGTGAGTTTCAGATTGGTGCGGGCAGTGCGGTAATGCTTGTCGTTGAAAGCCTTGATCGCCAGAATGATACGGGAGAAACGCTCGACTTCCGGCTCATTTTTGAGCGCACGGGCAAAGGGCAGCGCTTCATCCAGCTGACCGTCGGTCAGATAGGACAGCAACAGGTCACGCTTCATCGGCTGGTTTGACGGATCAAATGCCAGTGCCTGACGATAATAAGCGATGGCTACAGGGAGATTATTGTCGATCTCGGCAATGCGACCGGCCAGATAAGCACCAGGGAAAGAACCTGCACGCGAGACAATCACCGGCTCGTCTGTCGCCACCGCTGTCTTTGCCGCAGATGCAGCATAGGCCGCGCCGGAGACACCACTTGTGAAAGCCGCCCCTGCCATCAAAGCGAAAACCAGAGCACGCGCTTTAACTGTATTCCGCCGCATCGGCATTTCCCCTTGCATTTATAGATGCATTTCCAATTTTGAAACAGAAAGAATGCTCTATCTCTTTATTTTACACATTTCCTGACGCAAAACCGGTTGCCACTTTTGCTGGAAATGCTCTGGTCTGGCTTATTTCCGAAACAAACACACCATCCGGCCATGTCGTGGTTTTTATATGGCCGGAGAAAAGGGTATTTCAAAGTCCGGTACCGGAAATATGCGCCGGTACCGGTCAATAATCAGTTTACACGGCTGATGCAGAAATCAATCACATCAATCAGAGCATCTTTTTGCGGGCTCTGCGGCAGCGGTGCCAGTGCATCACGGGCGATTTCACCGAAATGACGCGCACGCTGTACGGTATCGGCAATTGAACCATGCTTGGTCATCAGGCCGATAGCCTTCTGCAAGGCTTCATCATCATTATTGCCCTGTTCAATGGATGACTTCCAGAAAGCGCGTTCGTCTTCGGAACCACGGCGATAGCTGAGCAACAGCGGCATGGTGATTTTCCCTTCACGGAAATCATCACCGACATTCTTGCCGAGATCCGCAGCCGAACCGCCATAATCCAGCGCATCATCAATCAGCTGGAATGCAAGACCGAGATTGAGACCATAGGAGCGCAGTGCCAGACGCTGTGCACGCGGTGCATCGGCAATGATCGGACCAACTTCGGCAGCAGCAGAGAACAGCGCCGCAGTCTTGGCTTTGATCACGGCCAGATATTCGTCTTCCGTGGTTTCCATATTTTTGGCGGCGGCGAGCTGCATCACTTCACCTTCGGCAATCACCGAAGCCGAGGTTGCCAGCACATCCAGCGCGTCGAGCGAGCCGACATCCACCATCATTTTGAAAGCCTGACCAAGCAGGAAATCGCCGACCAGAACGCTGGCCTGATTGCCCCAGATCATCCGCGCGGTGCTTTTGCCGCGGCGCAGATCGCTCTCATCCACCACATCATCATGGAGAAGCGTTGCCGTGTGCATAAATTCAACGCTGGTTGCGAGCTGCACATGACCTTCGCCCTCATAGCCGAACATGGCTGCAGCAGCGAGCGTCATCATCGGACGCAAACGCTTACCACCCGATGAAATCAGATGATTGGCCACTTCCGGTATCATCTCAACATCAGAACCGGCCTTGGACAGGATAAGCGCATTGACACGTCCCATATCCGCTTTCGTCAGATCAACCAGCTTCTGAATGGACGCCTGCTGATTTTTTTTCTCATCGAGATTGAGAACCACACCCAATGCCATATCTCCAGTTCACGCGGCCTGACAATGAGACCCGTTTTATAGCCACACATTATTCAAGGCGGCCTTTATGCTCAAGCGTCAAATGCACCAAAAGCCGTGCTAAAGGCAAGTGTTGCGAGCTGCAACACAACACAATAAAGCATATTCTGCTGATATAAGATGTCAAATTGCTGTCAGCAAACAGAAATGCGGCTTTCACCGCCTCTATACAGAATCGGTTAAAGCCGGTTTGATCGCTTTCAGTCTGCAACAAGTCAGGAAACTGCCGTCTTTATGTCTGCTCCGTTCAGCTCTCTGCCCTATGGCGAAACTCTCGATGCCTTTCACCGTGGTGCATTCTATCTGGTGCAGCCATCCGCAAAAGGTCACCGTTCGGGGATTGATGCCATGATTTTGGCAAGTGCGGTGCCAACGGATTTCAAAGGTAAAGTTGCGGATCTTGGTGCCGGTGCCGGTGCGGCAGGACTGGCCGTTGCCTCGCGCTGCGCAAATACAGATGTCACTCTGATTGAGCGCTCACCGGAAATGCTGCTCTATGCGGAAAAATCCTGCGCATTGTCCGAAAATGCCCATTTGCATGGCCGTCTGTCATGCCTGCAGGCTGATGTAACCATGACCGGCCCTGCCCGTAATGAAGCAGGGCTGACTGACAATCAGTTTGACTATGTGATTATGAACCCGCCCTTCAATCAGAGCCATGACCGTGCCACGCCGGACGATTTAAAGGCACAGGCGCATGTGATGCATGAAGGCATGTTTGAAAGCTGGATACGTACGGCATCCGGCATTTTACGTCCGCGCGGACATATTGCGATTATCGCACGTCCCGCCAATCTGAATGAAATCCTGTCCGCGATGGAGCGCCGTTTTGGCGGCATCGCAATTCTTCCGCTCTATGCCAGACCGGATGAACCGGCCATCCGTGTCGTAATTACGGGCATAAAAGGCAGCCGCGCTCCGGTTTTCCTTGCGCCGCCGTTAATTTTGCATAAAAGTTCCGGCCATGAATTTACGCCACGTGCAGAAAGCCTCATTAATGGTTGCGACAACCTGTAACGGTTGTTGTTCAGGAGGACGGAGCACATTTTCCCGAAAACACGGACTGTCCGAACAGGTCTTTCGCTCTATTTAAAGCGCGGAACTCTGAGGACAGATCAAGGGTTGAGCGTTGTCAAAACGCTGCCCGCAAAGAAAAAGGCCGATACCGGATGACACAAAGCCAGACCAAGCGCCCCTTCTCAACGCTCCGCCATTGGCTCGACAGTGAATCCGCCAGCGGCATCGCTCTGATGATTGCCGCTGCTCTGGCTCTGATCGTTGCTAATTCGCCGCTTGCAGCCACATATTTTCAGGTTCTGGAGAGCAAGCTCGGCCCGATGAGCGTTCTGCACTGGATTAATGACGCGCTGATGGCCGTCTTCTTCCTTCTCGTTGGCCTCGAAATCAAACGTGAATTTCTTGACGGCCAGCTTGCCAGTTGGTCGAACCGCGCTTTGCCGGGCATTGCCGCCGCTGGTGGCGTGATTGTTCCGGCACTGGTTTTTGCCGGTTTTAACTGGTCAAATCCTGAAACCATTCGCGGCTGGGCTATTCCGTCGGCAACCGATATTGCCTTTGCACTTGGTGTGCTGTCGCTGCTCGGCCCACGCGTACCAACCAGCCTGAAAGTCTTTCTGGCAACGCTCGCCATTCTTGACGACCTTGCGGCTGTTGCGATTATCGCCGTGTTCTACACTGCCGATATTGCCACGCTCTATCTCGCCGGTGCTGCCGGTATTTTTGCGCTGATGTTTGTTCTGAACAAGATGGGCATTATGCGTCTCACCCCATATCTGATCCTCGGTGCCGTGCTTTGGTATTTTGTACTGCGCTCCGGTGTTCATGCAACGGTTGCCGGTGTGCTGACCGCGCTGACTATTCCGATCAAGCCAGCTCTTGGCCGTCCTGATGATATGAGCTCCCCGCTGCACACGCTGGAACATGCGCTGGCAAAATGGGTCGGCTTTGTCATTGTACCAATCTTCGGCTTTGCCAATGCGGGTGTTTCCTTCGCCGGCATGAGTCCGTCGATCCTTGGTGACTCACTCACACTCGGCATTGCGCTCGGCCTGTTTGTCGGCAAGCAGTTTGGTGTCTTCGGCGCCGCATGGATTGCTATCCGCGCAGGGATTGCCACCAAGCCGATGGGCGCAAGCTGGACACAGCTCTATGGCGTGGCACTGCTCTGCGGTATCGGCTTTACCATGAGCCTGTTCATCGGCCTGCTGTCCTTTGACAATGACCTGCTGCACAGCGAGACCAAGATTGGTGTTCTGCTCGGCTCCCTGCTCTCCGCCGTTTGTGGCTGGGCATTGCTGCGCATTTCCACACGCAACCGCGCTGTAAAATAACAGGTTCAGTTTTCACCCGCTGCGGCTATAACAGCGGGTGAAAACTATTTTATCGTCTGCTTTTCACACCGGAGATTTTCAGTGCCGTCACTCATCAGCCGTGTTATCCCGCGTCGCTTCCGGGCTTCCGTTGTTGAAATTCCGGTTGTCCGGCTGAGCGGTGCGATCATGACCGGTAACAGCCCTTTACGGCAAAATCTTTCGCTCGAAGGCATCGCTGTTCAGCTGGAAAAGGCCTTTGCCAATAAGCACAGTCCTGCTGTGGCACTGAGCATTAATTCCCCCGGTGGCTCACCGGTACAATCACGGCTGATCTATAAACGCATCCGTGATCTGGCCGCAGAAAAGAACAAGAAAGTCCATGTCTTTGTTGAGGATGTGGCGGCTTCCGGCGGCTATATGATTGCCATTGCCGGAGACGAGATTATTGCTGATCCGTCTTCCATTCTGGGTTCGATCGGCGTGGTTTCCGCTTCCTTTGGCTTTACCGAACTGATCAAGAAAATCGGCGTTGAACGCCGCGTGCATACGGCCGGCAAAAACAAAGCCACGATGGATCCGTTTCAGCCGGAAAAGGCATCGGATGTCGAACATATCAAAGCGCTGCAACTGGAAATTCACCAGACCTTTATTGATATGGTGAAAGAGCGCCGCGGCAGTAAATTGCAGGACAATGACGATCTTTTCACCGGTCAGTTCTGGACAGGCATTACGGCTTTGCAGCTCGGGCTGATTGATGGTCTTGATGATATGCGCTCGCATCTGCGCAAGCTCTATGGCGAAAAAACCAAGCTTAATCTGATCCAGCCTTCGCGCGGACTGCTGGGGCGCAAAAATACCGGCGGTATTTCTCATGCGCAAATGCTTGGCGCAGCAGGTGAAAGCCTGATGAATGTACTCGAAGAAAAAGCTCTTTGGTCACGCTATGGCCTGTAACAGGCTTATGTTATCATAATATCATCAGAATAAGATGCTATAAGAGCTTCTTGAAACGAGGTTACAGCCTGATTAAATCAACAGGCATGTTATTTTTCCGGAAAGGAGCCGGTATGCCACAGCTGATTTTTCTGATCCTTCTGGTTGCAGCTGCAATCTATGGCTATCGCTCCTTCAAGCGCGAAGCGGCGCGTGTTTCCCAGAAAGTCCGTCAGGCCGAACAGGAAGCCCGCACAGGAGCCAGCGGCACGCTGGTACGCGACCCGAAAACCGGTGTTTACCGTCCGGCAGATAAAGACTGATCCTAAAGCATGCCAGATATTTTAGCTTCACAGGCAGCGAGCCAACAGACTGCCTCACATCTTCGCGCCACAGCCTATGCCAAGCTTAATCTGGCATTGCATGTGACCGGACGGCGCGAGGACGGCTATCATCTGCTGGATACGCTTGTTGCCTTTGCCGATTACGGTGACGAACTCACAGTTTTCCCTGCGAAGGAAGACAGTTTTACGCTTTCCGGCCGCTTTGGTGCGGGGCTGCCAGCCAATGGCGACAATCTTGTCTTAAAAGCGCGTGATCTTCTGCGCGCACAATTTCCGCAACACAGCTCCGGCGTTGCCATTCATCTGGAAAAAAATCTCCCTGTTGCTTCCGGTATCGGCGGCGGGTCAAGTGATGCCGCCACAGTGCTGGCACTGCTCATGCGCCTGTGGAATATCGAAGCGGAACAGGCTTTGCTTGAGCAGATTTGCCTGCAGCTTGGCGCCGATGTGCCGATGTGCCTGCATGGTCAGCTCAACGGCGGTGCATTGATTGCCCAGGGCATCGGTGAAGACGTGCAGCGGCTGACCGGCCTGCCAGTGCTGTCACTGGTGCTTGTGAATGACGGAACAGCAATTTCCACGCCGCAGATTTTCAAACATATGCAGAAGCGTGATAATCCTGCACTACCGGAACTGGCGCGCTTGAATAGTCAGGCGGAGCTTTGCAACTTCCTGCAATCAACCCGCAATGATCTGCTGCCACCCGCCGCAGAGCTTGCACCACAATTGCCGGAAATTCTCCAGACTTTGCGGGACAGCGGCGCACAATATGCGCAAATGTCCGGCTCAGGCGCGACCTGCTTCGGCATTTATGATACAGCGGATCAGGCGCAACAGGCGGCAATGCATTTTCAACAGCAAAATCCGCATTGGTTTGTCTGCGCAACCACGACCCTGCCCGATAAAGTTTAAACCGGAGACAGCCATGTCCGATACAGCCAAAGCCGAACGTCCGTTCATTCCGGTGGGTATTGCGGTACTGACGGTTTCAGACAGCCGGACGCTGGAAACCGATACGTCCGGTGCATTTCTTGCCTCCCGTATTGAAGAAGCAGGCCATTTGCTGCGTGACCGGCAGATCGTGACCGATGATGTTGCAAAAATCCGCGAACTGGTTGTGCAATGGTCCAAAGATCCGGCAATTGATGTGGTGATTACCACCGGCGGCACCGGCTTCACCGGACGCGATGTGACACCTGACGCCTTGGAGCCGGTCTTCGACAAGCGTATGGACGGGTTTTCGGTTATCTTCCATCAGCAGTCCTATGCCAAGATCGGTACTTCCACGATCCAGTCCCGCGCAACTGCCGGTCTCATCAACCAGACATTTGTTTTTGTCCTGCCGGGTTCCGGCGGCGCTTGCCGCGATGCATGGGACGGTATTATCGCCCAGCAGCTCGACTATCGTCACCGCCCGTGTAATTTCGTTGAAATCATGCCGCGCCTTGATGAACATTTGAAACGCAAAAGCTAGAGCATAATTCCTTAAGCTGGGATCGGTTTAAAGTGAAATTATGCTCTAATTTTAAAAGTGTTAGAGCGACCTTTGTGTGTCAGGTCTGGCACACGGCGCTCTAATTGCGAAAAAGACATAAATTAAGTTCTTGCTTTGTTCTTATTTTCAGATTAAATTTGAACCATAAACGGCGCATCAGAGTCGCACATTTCGCGCTGTATTCATTGCTTCATTTTAATTGTTTTGCTCCGGTCATGCTGTCACGGCATTTCCGGCAAGGAGAAAGCTATGGCAATTTTACAGGAGGTTTTCGGACCAGCCGATCAGGCCGTCTTCTCCCGTTCGGCTGTCTTCGGATCGGAGCGCACGGATCAGGCAAATGCTATTGTTGACGGCACCGGCTTGCGGATTGACCACAGCCGCCGTCGCGGACGTGGTGCAGGTATCAATCCTTCCGGCCGGTTTGAAAGTCAGACACGCATCGACAGTGATGACGGCTGGAACTCTCTGGAAGAGCTGGAGCCGTTCAAGACAGAAGTCCAGATCGAAAAGCCGCGCACCATTATCACCCGCAATGACTCACCGGATATTAATTTTGACCGCTCAATCAATCCTTATCGCGGTTGCGAGCATGGCTGTATTTATTGCTTTGCCCGCCCTACCCACAGCTATATGGGACTGTCTGCCGGTCTTGATTTTGAAACCAAACTTTTTGCAAAGCCGGATGCGGCACGGTTGCTGGAAAAAGAACTTTCCAAAGCCGGTTATATTCCCAAGACGATCGCCATTGGCACCAATACAGACCCTTATCAGCCGGTAGAAAAAAAATGGCGGATTATGCGGGATATATTGAGTGTGCTGGATGCCGCCAATCATCCGGTCGGCATCGTCACCAAATCCGCGCTGGTTACTCGCGACATTGATATTCTGGGTTCGATGGCCGAGCGTGGTCTGGCAAAGGTTGCCCTCTCTGTCACCACCATGGATGCCAAATTAGCACGGAATATGGAGCCGCGTGCCTCAACACCGGGATTGCGTTTACAGGCTATCCGGCAACTGAATGAAGCAGGTATTCCGGCATCGGTGATGCTTGGCCCTGTGATCCCCGGCATCAACGACCACGAGATTGAACGTATATTGGATGCCGCCTATGCGATGGGCGCACGCGAGGCGGGATATGTCTTGCTACGCCTGCCTTATGAGGTCGCGCCACTCTTCAAGGATTGGCTGCTGCAGCATTTTCCTGACCGTTACCGCCATGTCATGTCCCTGTTGCGCTCAATGCGCGGCGGCAAGGACTATGATGCGGAATGGGGCAAACGGATGCGTGGTGATGGTCCTTATGCGTGGCAGATTGGCCGCCGCTTTGAGATTACCTGTAAAAAGCTCGGGCTGAATATTCATAAACGGCGCCTGCGTTGTGATCTGTTCACCCCGCCGCAAACAAGCGGTGTTCAGCTCTCGCTTTTCTGATCTGCCCTCCAGCAGATATAGGCTGCCCGTCCTTTTGCCGGCAGCCTTCCACATCGTGCCCCCCCTTTTTGCGATGTGGCTTGCGGAGAATTAGATAGGATGCAATCTCAGCATATGAGTAAAGCACCATCTGATTCTCCGCTTTTTTCTGAAAAGCGACCGAAGTCGCCAGCCAAGATAAAGGCTGACAAATCTGAAATATTCATACCGGATTACAGCCATGAGCAGCAGCTGCAAGCTCAGGGTTACAAACTGATTGCAGGGCTCGATGAAGTCGGCCGCGGCCCTCTTGCAGGGCCTGTTGTTGCTGCCTGCGTAATCCTCGACCCTGATAATCTGCCAGAAGGTCTGGATGACTCAAAAAGGCTTACGGATGCCAAGCGCAACCGGCTATTTGAAACAATTATGGAAAAGGCTGTTGCCGTCACATTATGCAGCCTCAGTGCGCGTGCGATTGATGAAAGCAATATTCTGGCGGCATCCTTGCTGGCGATGAAACGCTGCGTTGGTGCGCTGACGGTTCAACCCGATTATGCTTTGATTGACGGTAATAAAACCCCAGGCGGACTGCCCTGCCCTGCCATGACACTGGTCAAAGGCGATCAACGATCCCTGACCATTGCTGCCGCTTCAATCATTGCCAAAGTCACCCGCGACAAGATGCTGGAACGCGCAGGTCTTATCCATCCTGCTTACGGCCTTGAGAAACATGCAGGATACGGCACTGCGGCGCACCGGCAGGCGATTGAAGAACAAGGGCCGGTTGCCGGTCTGCACCGCTACAGCTTCGCTCCAATTAAGGGACGCTGGACAGCGGATAAATAAGCGAGGCACCGAATACGCGACCCCGAGCCGGTTTCAGGATATTCTTAACTGCAAGAAATAAGCATCGCCGCAGAACAACAAGCCCGATTTCAGACATAAAAAAACGCCGCATAAAGCGGCGTTTTTTTAAACTTTATGAACTGCAATCAATTCAGGTTGGTTTTAACCTGATCCAGTGATGCTTTGAACATTTCACCGGCAGTTTTTGCGTCCATTTTATTTGCAATCAGCGAACCGGCAGCAGCAACAGCGATTTCCACTGCAGATGCACGAACCTGATTAACAGCATCGCTTTCAGCCTGAGCGATTTTCTGTTCAGCCAGCTTGTTGCGGCGAACAATATAATCTTCCGACTTCGCTTTTGCTTCGCTCAGCAGAGCTGCGGCTTCGCGCTGTGCAGCAGCAACGATTTCGCTGGCTTCTTTTTCAGCTTCTTTGCGCTTGCGGTGATATTCAGCAAGCAGAGCCTGAGCTTCTTCACGCAATGTGCGTGCTTCGTCCAGCTCCTTGGCGATATTGGCAGCACGCTCATCAAGCGAACGGCCAATCATGCCAGGCACTTTAAGATAGGCCAGCAGCGCCAGGAAAATAATCAGACCGACGAGGGCAATAAATGTTGCATCCATAATGGTCTCCCTTACGCGCTGACAGCTTTAACAGCAGCCGAGATTTCAGCTTTGTCGGACTTGCCGCCAAGCAGTTTCTCAACGATTTCTGCAGTTGTTTCTTCAGCAATCGAGCCGAGATCGCTCATCGCTTTTGCTTTAATAGCAGCGATGCGTTCTTCAGCTTCAGCCAATTTCTTTTCAAGCGATGCTTCAACGGTTTTGCGTTCAGCATCAATGTCATGCTTTGCCTTGTCGCGGGCTTCCTGACCGATAACAGCCGCGCTCTTACGGGCTTCAGCCAGTTCCTGCTCGTAAGCAGCAATTGCATTGTCAGCATCGGTTTTCAGGCGTGCAGCCTGTTCCAGATCCTGTGCAATACGGTCACGACGCGTTTCGATGACACCGCCGATACGTGGCAGCACAACGCGCGACATGAACAGATAGAACAGCCCGAAGGTAATCGCGAGCCACAGAAGCTGCGATGCATAATGGGTGGAATCAAATGGTGGAAACACGCCTTTACCGGCATCGTGCGCCACACCTGTTTCAGTGTGCACAACAGAGTTGCCACTGTCAGCTCCCGACACTGGTGCCGGCTGAGAGTCAGTTGCGGTTTGGGCAAACGCCGTGGACACGAACATCCATTTTCCCCTTATCACTCAGGCTTAATAAACGATAACCAGCCGCATATGCCTTCAGGTCTCACAAGGAGATTTTTGCATATGCGGCCGATTTAATCCGGCAGCTTAAGATTAAACTGCGAACAGGAGCAGAAGCGCGATGAGCAGCGAGAAGATGCCCAGAGCTTCAGTTACGGCGAAGCCGAATACCAGACGGCCGAACTGGCTGTCAGCGGCAGACGGATTGCGCAGTGCACCCGAAAGAAAGCTACCGAAAATGTTGCCGAGGCCGAGAGCCGTACCGGCCATACCGAAACAGGCCAGACCTGCGCCGATGTACTTTGCTGCTTCCGCTTCCATGTTAAGCTCCTTCTGGATTGATATAAATGCGGATTTCAGTTCTGGCGGAAACCCGCCGGTGATATTTCAGAGCGACCTGTTATTTCAAAATCATGTGTCAGACACAGGTATTTTCAAAATGCAGAGCCTGATTGGTAGATAGGCAAGACTGCTGCCCGATAACGGACAGCAGTAATTTCAGTTAGTGACCGTCCGGATGAACTGCATCATTGATATACATGCAGGTCAGAACAGTGAACACATAGGCCTGCAAGAATGCGACCAGGAATTCCAGACCGGTAATAGCAACGGTCATGAACAGAGGCAGGATCGCACCACCAACACCGAGCGGACCGAGTGCAGCCATGGAAACCACGAAGCCTGCGAAAATCTTTACGGTGATGTGACCGGCCAGCATACTGGCGAAAAGACGCACAGAGAGGCTGATCGGACGGGACAGGAAGGAAATGATTTCAATCGCGGATACCAGCGGCACGATAGCCATAGGAACACCGCTTGGCACGAACAGCTTGAGGAAGCGGAAACCGTGCTTGAAGAAACCGTAAATAATCACTGTTCCGATCACCAGCAGCGCCAGCGCGAAAGTAACAATAATCTGACTGGTTACGGTATAGAAATACGGGAACAGACCGATAAAGTTTGCTACAAGGATGAATGTGAACAGAGAGAACACAAACGGAAAAAATTTCATCCCATGAGAACCGGCAGAATCCCGCAAGGAGGATGCCACAAACTCATAGGCCATCTCAGAAACTGACTGCAGGCGTGTCGGAACAATGCCGCGACCTGCTGATGTCAGAAACAGAAAAGCGGAAGCGGTTACGACAGTCAGCACCATAAAGGCGGACACATTCGTAAACGACAGATCGACACCGCCGACATCGATAGGAATCCATCTGGAAACCTGAAACTGATGGATCGGATCGTTTGCCACCTTAACCTCACCTGTCACCCGTGCCCGAAGGCGTTACATTCATGCCCGAGGGCGCTTCTCAACCGCAAACTTGCGTTCCGGTCTTTTCAGAACACTCAAAAGCAAATCTGCCTGAGCCGCACTGTTGCCTTTACAGGCTTATTCACTGCCGTGCATATGAAGGATAACCTTTATGCACATTATTTTTCTTTCTGTTGCTTATCGCCCACATTATTGCCGCTTTCCGCAACATATCCTGCCGAGCGTAAAACATTCAGAGTACCGGCACCGAATCCTAAAAAGAGAAAGATAATCAATCCCCAAGGGTTCGTACCCAGAACACGGTCAAAAAACCAACCTAAAACCGCACCTACCACGATACCAGCGATAAATTCACTGGATAATTTCATGGCCTGCGCCATAGAGCTTGCGTTTTTCTCAGCCTGTTCGTCTTTTTTGGATTCCACCCCCACGCCCTTAGCAGCCAAATGGCTTTCAAGCTTACGAAGACGGTCGTCCAGACTCCCCTGAGCGTCGGCCTGAGATCCGGTCTGCACCGGACCACCAGCTTCGCTTGCCGCATCATCGGATTGCTGAGGCTTTTCGGGTGTTTTCCCGACCGCCATTCATGCCTCCTTTGGCAAGAAAACCGAGGTTTCCACCCCACTCTGAAGTCGGCCGCAACATATTAACAGCCAACTCATTCGTCAAGGCACTGTCTGCACAGAAGTTGAAGGTTTTTTGTATTATTAAATCATATACTTAACAGGCAGCAGCATGAAGCAGGCCTTGAATCCCGCTTCACACCGTGATTTCAGACAGCGAATCCTTGACAGATCAGCTCCAGCCGCCGCCATAAGTCCGGTAGAAAACATGCAGGCCGATCTTTTTGACTTTTTCCATCGTTGAAGCCCAGCGGGGACGTACATAAGTCGCATGATAATGGGTCGCCGAACCCACTTCCGGCAGCCAGATCTGACCCGCTGTGACAGCTTTCGCTACCTGCTGTGCCATACGCCAGTGACCCGGCTCTGTGACACGATGTTTTAAACCGTCACAGGCGAAGGAAAACTGACAGGCATTACGCCAGTCTTTATTCTGATAAACCACGCCACAGATCGTGGAAGGATAAGCAGGGTTACGTACGCGATTGAGAATAACCTGACCAACAGCTGCCTGCCCTTTGACCGGCTCGCCGCGTGCTTCAAAATAGATACCTTCAGCCAGACATTTCTGCTCTGCCGCACTGAATGCTGCCGGCGGCAACGGGGTCGCCGCCCAATTGTGATCCCGCGCACTGATTGGCGGAATGAAGCGACCACTGTCCTTTTCAGGCACCAGAATGCTCTCAAAAGGCGATGTTTTGGCATAATCCGGCTTGGACGGCGCATAACCAAGCGCCAGCACATCCGGTGTATCATTGGTAATCAGCGATGCGAGTGCTGTCGGCACCGGCACGACCGGCTTCACTTCCGGACGGTGGAAAGCAAGTGTGATTTCCACTTCCTTGCCGCGGATCGGACCTTTAACGAAAGCTGTTTTGACGTCTTTTTTACCGGCTACCGGCTGCATCAGCCTGGGACTCACCGATGAAACCTGCTCTGCCAGCGAACCGGCATTGAACATGCGTGCCGGAGCTTTGGTCTGCACGGAAACCAGACGCCCCTGCTTGTCAGTGCGACTGATACGTTTTTCATCGGGATTTGGATCGTCGACACCGCGTTTTCCGCCGGCAACGCGTCCGCTCATTACCACGCGACCCACGCCGCTGATATCTGCCGCAGCGCTCAGGCTGCCTGTGACTACGGACGAATCAACAAACGGCATTTCCGCCTGATGAATGGAACCGGCAGGCGCATCCACCATATAGGTTGCCCAGCGGCTGCCCGATTGCTCGGCAACACTCATCATACTGGCCATATCCTGATAGGCGATGACATTGCTTGAATAGAAAAACAGCCCTACTCCGGCGAGAAGCTTCGGCAGGGTCACAGATTTGCGCTTCTGCTTAACTGTTACGGCCACCGGATAATAGCGGCCATCCTGCGGGCAGTAACCCTCGGAAGGATAATACCAGACCTGTGCTGGCTCATTGCCGGATCGGCCAAACAGGGCCCGCAAAGCTACACTACGCACCGGAATACTCCACTCACTCAACAAGATGACTATAGTCAGATAATGATCTATTAACCTTGATGCTTCGTTAACGCCGGTAGCGTTTAGTCATTGATTTTATTTATTAATTTTTAATTAACACGAAGATCGCCAGTCACCTTAAGCGGTTAGTTTTTATTGACCTTTCCCGTGGCAGGACGGAAAAAATCCGGACTTCATCCGCAGAGATGGTTCATAAAAAATATTTCTAATTTAGAAAAATCATTAGTCCAAAAATAAACCTGCCGTATCATCAGTGCATGATGATACGGCAGGCTTAATATTACCCATTACAGGCTGCAATGCAGAACCGGCTTCGTCAGGCGACAGGAAATTCCCCGCGATAGCGCCTTGGCAACATCGCTGACAGAGTAACCCCGCGAATAAACAGGAACATATTCAGCGCCAGCCACAGGCTGTGATTACCCAGCCAGTCACGGGTACCATAGAGCACACCGAAAAACACAAACAGCGACAGGAACATCATATTGCGCATGTCTTTAGACCAGGAGGCACCGATAAAAATACTGTCCATCTGGAAAGCATAAAGACCGGTGAGTGCAGTGAGCGACACCCAAGGCAGATAATAAACCGCCATCATGCGGACATCCGGCTCCGTTGTCAGAATATTGACCAGACGATCGCCGAAAGCGAGGAAGATCAGCCCCATGACAAAAGCCATGACCATACCCCAGAAGAAGGTCAGCTGAATGGAACGCCGGAAAGCCGGACTGTAACGCGCACCGACTGCCCGCCCTGCCAGCTGCTCGGCAGCAATCGTTACCCCTTCCAGAAAGAAGCCGACAACGAGATAGAAATTCATCAGCACCGCATTAGCCGCCAGAGTGATTGTGCCCATTTCATTGCCGACGCGGGCAAAGAATACATAGGTTGACATCAGCAACAGCGAGCGGATCATAATATCGCGGCTGATAACGATCATGCGCCACATACCGGCTTTGTCGAACAGGCGGTTGACATCCAGCTTGCGCAAAGCGCCGCCGCGCCAGATCAGCACTGTCATACCTGTAATGGCTGCCACGGTTTCGCCGGTGACAGTCGCCCATGCAACGCCGGAAACCTCCCAACCCAGCCCCAAACCCAGAACCAGCGCCAGAATAATATTGATACCATTCAGCAGGAATTGCAGCGCAAGGCCGAACAGCCCCTTCCCGCGCCCGAGCAGCAGACCCAGCACCGAGAAATTGACCAGCGCCATTGGTGCCGAGAGCATACGGATCGACACATATTCATTCAGCGCTTTGGCTGTATCGGATGTAGGCTTGAGAATATCATTGGCCGCATAAAGCGTGAGCGGCAACAGCGCGATCATCAGCAAACCGGCAACCAGCGCCACAATAATTGCGCGCCAGAACACCATAATTTCTTCCGAACGGTCGCCGCGCCCCATGGCCTGTGCAACAAGCCCTGTCGTACCCGAACGCAAAAAACCGAAAATGGAAAACAGACAATCAAAGACCAGAGCACCCATGGCCAGACCGCCGAGCATACCGGCATTGCCAAGCTGCCCGATCACACCTGTATCCACCAGCCCGAGCAAAGGCGTGGTCATACCGGCCAATGTCATAGGAATAGCGATCGTCAGCACCATGCGGTGCGTGACATTGAACGGGCGAACGAGAGACGTTTCGAGCGCGTCATTATCTGGCTTGAACATAGAGCGGTTCCACTTAAAGCGGCCTCAAGGAGCCGCTCTATTTGGGTATTAACGCATTGTCCGGCGTAAAACCGGCTTCCAATGTTACTGGAAATGCTTAGATACCACACGAATACTGTCAGCGAATAAAAAGACCCTGCTGTCAGCCGTGCGTGCTCCTCACCTGAAGATAGTAAGTGCAGATAGTTTTTCCGGTCAGCGCAGAAGATCCTGGACAGTCATATCCTGTTTTCCTGTCATGGTCAGCAGGTTTCTGCAGCGGGACAGCAATTTGTCGCGGCCGCTTGTCAATGCAATTTACGGCAGATCAACACCGTAGAGCATCGTCCAATAGAGATAATGCGGCTTGTCTGCCCGCGCCGCATAGGCAAGACCATAGCGGGTAAAGATCGGATCGAGCAGATTTTTACGATGACCGGCAGAATTCAGCCAGGCATTCAGTGCGTCCGGCACGTATTTCTGACCGGATGCAACATTCTCCGCAGCAGGGCCGCGGATACCGGCCTGTTTCAGCCTGCCGCCAAAACTGTTTCCCCAACCGATGCTGTGACCGATTTTGCCGTGCTTTGCCATTAACCGCGCCTGATGAAGCGCAGCCTGTTCAAGCTTTGCTTCCGGCATCATCGGCGGCGCACCATATTGGCGGCGCACTTTATTCACCATAGCCGCCACGTCCTCTTCTGCAAAAGCATCAGAGAGCGGCAGGATGGCAGGGCTCAGCAACAAAGCGCCACCGGTAACCAGTAACCGGCGGCGTGAAATCAGCGCAGAAGGCAGCAATGTATCAGTCATCGAAAACCATAAATAAAAAGAAGGATTTTTCAGATGTATTCCCGAAGCCGCTACACGCCTTCAGAATGCATTTTATTTCCTGTAATTGATAATTCTGAGCAAAATAAAGGCAGGGATCACAACTGCCGCGCCCAGCAGCAGATAATCAGCAAAACGTGACAAGGCCGAGAAACCCATATTCCAGATTCTTACGAAGAAATCGCGGATATTCCAGAGAATATCATAAGGTGTCCAGTTAAAGGCATGCATCACAACGCCGACAATCAGTGACACCAGTATCAGTTTAACGATGACACGACCCGGTGTATCGCCCAGAAAGCGGGTAGCACGGTCAGACATAGAAGCACTCCTTTGTTGAGACCAACAAATAAGCGCGAATATCTGAAGAGACAAGCCTTCCCTGTGCCGGATATTGACCGGTTGCGTTCCACATTCAGGTTTCAGCGGCTGTTTTTATAGGTACGCGGCAGGCTCTGGCTCTGGCGCAGGAAAGAGCGGTTCATACTGCGCGTGTCTGTGAAGCCACTGGCGACAGCCACTTCAAGCAGAGATGCACTTCCGCTCATCAGCAATTCCTTGGCGCGTTGCACCCGCAATTCCTCGCGCACCTGAAAAGCGGTTTTGCCCAATCCCAACCGGAACCCGCGTTCCATCTGGCGGGTGGAAATCCCAAGACGGCGTGCGACTTCAGCCATTGCCAGCGGATCTTCCAGCGTTTCCTCAAAAATACGGATTGCCTTGCGGATCATCGGTGAACGTACGCCGTTGAAACTCAGCGCAGGCTGCTCCGATGTCAGCAACTCATACGGAAACATCAGGATGGAGGCGCTTTTACGTGCCAGTTCCTCAGAGATTTCCGCCTGAATGATGGAGAGCGCCAGTGAAGCAGCGCCCAAACCGCCCGCACAGGTAAAATGCCTGCCACTGCGATGAAACAGGCTGGTTGTATCTGCCGTGAACCCGTCAAATAATTGCAGGAAATCGTCTTTATGAAACCAGTTCACGCAGCAATTGCGATCTTCCAGCAATCCGGCTTCAGCCACAATGAAAGCGGCAGTACACAGGCCGATGACATTTTTCTTCTGACGGTCGGCACGTTTCAGCACTTCAATCAGCGTATTTTGCCCCGGCCGGTAATGGGGAAGAACGCCGCCGACAACAACAATATAATCACAATCATCCAGCGCACCGATCGGGGCGGTTGGTTCCACCGCCATGCCGGAGCTGGATTCAACCGGCAGGCCGGTGAGCGTACAGATTTTCCAGCCGCAACGGATCTGGCGGCTTTTGTCTTTATCATCTGCGGCAAGGCGAAACGGATCGAGAAACAGGCTGAGCGCAGACAGGGTAAAACCGGGCAAAACAACAATACCCAGCGTCAGACGCTGTGTTTCTGTTTCTGCGTTTAAAACTGTTCGGTTCTTTTCCATTGCCATGATCGTGCGTATCACTCCCCTTGAAACGCATAATCCTGTCTGTCATCCGGCATACAGGCCAATCTGAGCGATAAAGTCCGTCACAGCTTTTGTAAAGAGCGCATGCAATCCCGATTACAGCACGCGCTCTTATCGACCTCTTATTCGGCAGGGCTGATTATTGGCGGCAAAACAATCTGATCAGCCACCGGCAGAGCAGAATTACCGCTCAGGCGCCGCTTCAGACGTGCTGTCCATAAATGCCGGTAGGAGCGCAATTTGTTGAGCACAAACCATCTTTGCCGGATCAGATTGTAGAAAAAATGTCTTTGCTGAGAAGCAGTTGCCCTTGATCCTGCATTGATCGAGTCGATATCGCTCTGTACACCCCGCGTTCTGACCAAAGGTGGCCAAACGGCCAGACCAGTATTGGTTCTTGTCAGCCAAAAACGGAGATAATTATCTACCGGCGCAAAGATTTCATGCTGGCTGTTGACGAAATTCTGCGCACCGGCACGCGACCATATCAAACCGCCCGCAGTCATCGGAAAATAATGAGCACTGCTCAGCGTATGTAGCTGCTGCTGCCCCTGAAGAGCGCAAAGCGGTGTATGTCGTTTTATTCCGTCCAGACCAATATTGATAAGATCCCAGTAACGCCCGTCTTTTTCGAGCCATGACAACAGGGTTTCAGTCGTATTGGCCAAATCGGCCGGAATAAACATATCGTCCTCCAGCACCATTGCGTATTGCTCGCCGGAATCCAGAAACATCTGCGCCGCTTTAAGATGGCTCAGATAACATCCGAACTCTCCGCCGCTGACCTGACAGCCCATAAACGCCAAAGCGCGTTTTTCATGATAGGCCGGATGCGCTCTCGGATCACTTTTCCGGCCATCTACCGCCGGAACGCGGATAAATTCTATACCCGCGCGCTCCAATTGTCCGCGGGAAATGTCAAGCCGTTCCTGACTGCCGTCAAGATTTACAAGATAGGTTCTCACCATAGTCTCCGCCATAAAATGGCTTAAAGCCTCCTGCCAAAAACCGGCAGGCGTGCATCAGCGACGTATCACTAGATGTTCATTTGCGGAGATACAATCAAGAAATTATGAGTTTTTAACGGAAATGTTTTGACAGTTTCAAACCCTGCGCCTGATAGTGCGAGCCAAGATCACTGCCATAGAGCGCTTTCGGCCGTTTGAGCATGTGTTCATAAATCAGACGGCCGACAATCTGTCCGTGTTCAAGGATAAACGGCACTTCATGGCTGCGCACTTCCAGCACTGCGCGGCTGCCCTTGCCACCGGCAGAGACATTACCAAAACCCGGATCGAAGAAACCGGCATAATGCACGCGGAACTCACCGACCAGCGGATCAAAAGGGGTCATTTCCGCAGCATAAAGCGGCGGCACATGCACGGCTTCCTGTGAAACCAGAATGTAAAATTCATCGGGATCGAGAACCAGTTCGCGATGTCCGCGATCATAAATAGGTTCCCAGAAATCCAGCACATCATGCTGCGCGCGTTTATCGACATCAACAACAGACGTATGGTGTTTACCGCGATAGCCGATCAGGCCGTTTTCACCGCCGCTCAGATCAATCGACAGCGCAATCCCGCCATTGGAAATATTCGGCACAGCGGAAGCCACCAGCGTTTCCGCCGCGTGCAATTCAGCAAGTTCGGCTTCATTGATATGTGCGGTACCTTTACGGAAACGGATCTGCGACAGGCGCGAACCGGTACGCGCCACAATCGGAAATGTGCGCGGGCTGACTTCCAGATAAAGCGGGCCGTTATAACCGGCAGGCACCTTGTCAAATTCCTGCGCATTATCGGTGATCACACGGGTGAAAATATCAAGGCGACCGGTCGAGCTTTTCGGGTTTGCGGAAGCCGACAATTCCGCTGGCAGTGACAGACTTTCCAGCAGCGGCACGATATAGACGCAGCCGGTTTCCAGCACCGCACCTTCACGCAGATCAATTTCATGCAGCTTCAGGCGTTCCAGTTTTTTGGCAACCGGTGTGTCCGGCCCCGGCATGAAAGATGCACGGACGCGATAGGCTTTCTCACCAAGACGAAGATCAAGACTGGCAGGCTGTATCTGATCATGATCCAAGTCCCGCGCTGAAGTCAGCGCACCGGTTTCAAACAGAGCCGCAATATCGCTGTCTGCCAAAATTCCGCTATCTCGGGTCATCATTTGTCCAGTCATAAAATACTATTTTGCCGCAATCTAGCCTTGAACGGTTAAAAGAGGGCTACTGTGATATGCGCATTTACAGATAGATTTCACTCCCCGCTGTCAAGTCCTGTGAAATCGAGTGCTTGACATTATAATCATAACAGTCCTACAAAATCAGTCGTGGTGATTTGGCCGGCCGGCTTGCAGCCACGTTAAAGAAGTCGCTAAATATGGCCGCGGTTCCGAGCCGGTCTTTTTGCGTCTTCATGCAAAGGCCGGTTTTTTATTGGCCGGTGTGGCCCGAACCCTGCCGACCATCCTTTTATATAGGCTGGACCGATGACAAAGACACATATTCGTACCCTTCGCCCTGCAACTCAGCTTGTGCATAGCGGCACAACCCGCACGCCTTATGGCGAAACATCAGAAGCGCTGTTTCTGACGCAGGGTTTTGTTTATGACAGCGCCGAGGCTTGCGAAGCCCGTTTTACCGGTGAAGATCCGGGTTTCATCTATTCCCGTTATGCAAACCCGACGACGGATATGTTTGAAAAGCGCATGTGCGCGATTGAAGGCGCAGAAGAAGCCCGCGCCACTGCCTCCGGCATGGCTGCTGTCGCTGCGGCCATTCTCTGTCAGGTTCGCGCCGGTGATCACGTTTTGGCTGCCAAAGCGATGTTCGGTTCCTGTCGGTACATCATTGAAACCCTTCTGCCGAAATACGGCGTTGAATTCACTTTGATTGATGGCGTGAATATTGAGAACTGGGAAAACGCCATCCGTCCGAATACCAAAGTGCTGTTTCTGGAAAGCCCGACCAATCCAACACTGGAAGTGATGGATATCGCCAGAATTGCAGGCATTGCCAATAGTGTCGGCGCCAAGCTGATCGTTGATAATGTTTTTGCCACTCCGCTCTATCAGCGGCCACTGGCGCTCGGTGCTCATATTGTTGTCTATTCTGCCACCAAACATATTGACGGTCAGGGACGTTGCCTCGGTGGTGTTGTTCTGTCTGATCGTGAATGGATTACGGAAGTTCTGCAGGATTATTTCCGCCATACCGGTCCGGGTCTCAGCCCGTTCAATGCATGGACGATGCTCAAAGGTCTGGAAACACTGGCCGTACGCGTGGAAGCACAGACCCGCTCTGCCGCTAAGATTGCCGATTTTCTGGCCGAACAGAATGCCATTGCCCGCGTAATTTACCCGGGTCGCAAAGATCACCCGCAGGCAGACATTATCGCCAAGCAGATGAGCGGCGGCTCAACCATGATTGCACTGGAGCTGAAAGGCGGCAAGAAAGCAGCTTTTGCTTTTGAAAATGCGCTGGAAGTCATCAGCATTTCCAACAATCTCGGTGACGCAAAAAGCCTGATTACCCATCCGGCCACCTCAACACATAAAAACCTCAGCGATGAAGCCAAAGCAGAACTCGGCATTACTGACGGCCTGCTGCGTCTTTCTATCGGCTTGGAAGATGCAGATGATCTGATAGACGATATTGGCTTTGCACTGAAAGCGGCTCAAGGCTAAGCTGGTATCAGACGGCTGCTGATTTGCCGGCAGCCGTCATGTCCAGCCAGCTCCCATGGCCCTCCAGAGTAACCTCTATGTATCGCGCAATTACCGAGAATATCGAAGTCACCGTTGAGCCGTTTTATCTGGAAGAACAATCTTCACCGGATGAATCCCGTTATGTCTGGGCTTATCGGGTAACGATTATCAATCATTCGCATATTCCGGTGCAGTTGCGCTCACGGACATGGAAGATCACCGATGCCCATGGCCGGACTGAAGAAGTGCGCGGCCCCGGTGTTGTGGGTGAAGAACCGTTTCTGAAACCGGGTGACAGCTATCAATATTCGTCCGGCTGTCCGCTGACGACCTCATCCGGCATGATGTCCGGTGCCTATATGATGCAAAATCATGAGGCTGGCAGCCCTGATGAAGGCAAACTATTCCCCATCACTATTCCGGCATTTTCGCTCGATATGCCCGGACACAGACCGGTTCTGAACTGACTAAATAGTTTTAATCATCGCCACGCGGCGTTCAATCGGCAGGCCGATGGACTGTTCCAGTTCGGCAATCGAGCGGAAACGCGCATTATATTCAGATACCGGTAGCACCTGATAGCCACAGCTTTCATAAAAAGGCCGGTTCCATGGTATATCGCCGAATGTCGTCAGGCTGAGACTTGCGCAGCCCTGCGCTTTGGCAAGGTCAGCTGCAGCATCCAGCAATTTACGGCCAAACCCGCGGCGCTGGAAATCCTGATGCACAGATAGCTCCCAGACATGCAGGCAACCTTCATCCGGCATGGTTTCTGCCACCAGAAAGCCGCCAAGCACACTATTGCATTCTGCAACCAGCACATGGCCTTTCTGCATGAATTCCAGATGCTGCTCAGCAGACATAACCGGCATATCGAGAATGAAATGCAAACACGGATCAGCTGCAAATGTTGAAGCTGCCGAGTGTTCAATCTCCGGCAACAACGCAGCATCAGACGGCAGTGCCCGCCTTATCAGGCAGGCACTTTTGTCATGCTCAGCACTCATTGTGGCGCGTTAATTTCCGAAGGGTCAAAATCATAACGGCTGGAACAGAACTCACAGGTCACCGAGATTTTGCCATTCTCAGTGCTGTGTTCGATTTCTTCAGCTGAGAAGCCTTTGAGCACACCGAAAATCTTGTCCCGCGAACAGGCGCAATGATCGACAACTTTCGTGCCTTCATAAACGCGCACGCCGCGCTCATGGAACAGACGATAAAGCAGACGTTCAGACGGCACCTGCGGATCAGTCAGCTCGGAATCCTCAATGGTCGCAACCAGTGAGCGGGCTTCCTGCCATTCATCCTCAACCGGAGCCTGTTCAGCCTCAGCACCATTCGGATTATCGCCGCCATGCAGATCGCGATGACGCGCACGCAATTCGGACTGCGGCAGAAACTGCACCATCAGACCACCGGCACGCCATTGTTCACTCGCTTTGCCATCGGCACCGCGCTCGAAAAGCTTGGCAACAGCCAGCTGAACTTCAGTCGCAATCTGCTCAGACTGCATGAAGTAATTGCGTGCAATATCTTCCAGCGACGAGCCGTCCAGCGCAACAATACCCTGATAGCGCTGGGTGAACTCACCCTGATCGACGGTCAGCGCCAGCGTACCCTTGCCCAGCAATTCTTCAGGCTTGGTTTTACCGGCAGCCACGAACTCTGCCACACGCTCTTCGTCAAAACGGGCATAAGCGCGGATTGCATCCGGCGTGCGGAAATCCACCACCAGCATATCCACCGGACCATCCGAGCGGGTCTGAAAGATGAATTTGCCTTCAAATTTCAGAGATGTGCCGAGCAACACGGTCAGAACCGCGGCTTCGCCCAACAGGCGGGACACAACTTCCGGATAATTATGGCGTTTCAGAATAGCATCCAGCGCCGCGCCGAGCTGCACTGTGCGGCCGCGCACATCCAGACCCTCAACCTGAAAAGGCACAACAACATCATCACCGGACAGGGTAATATGGTCTGGCATCGGGCTATCAATCATCATCTGGTCTGTACTGGTCTGGTTATTCATCACTTATCTCTTTTTTATTGGCTGCCACGGGTGTCGCCACTGGGGCTGCATCACTGCACCATAAATAACACACGGCTCGCAGGCGTTATACGACCTGCAAGCCGTGGTTCAATCTTCAAATCAGGATCAGGGCAGCCGATCCATACGTTATCCTATAGATAAGAAGCGATCAGCGTCCTTCAAGACACCAGGTCAAAATCGCTTTCTGCGCATGCATACGGTTTTCCGCCTCATCAAAGACCACGGATTGCGGGCCGTCGATCACTTCATCCGTCACTTCCTCGCCACGATGGGCTGGCAGACAGTGCATGAACAAAGCATCTTTATTGGCTTTCGCCATCAGATCCGCATTCACCTGATATGGCATGAAAACATTATTGCCGCGCGCATTATCTTCCTGCCCCATCGACACCCATGTATCGGTCACGATGCAGTCAGAACCGGCTACAGCCTTTTCGGCACTGGTGGTTGAGAAGATTTTTGCGCCTTTTGCATTTGCCCAGTCAACGAAACGCGGCAGCGGCTCACTGCCGGAAGGTGTGGCAATATTCAGACGGAAATCAAATTGTGCCGCAGCCTCAATAAAGGAATGCAGCACATTATTGCCGTCACCGCTCCATGTGACCGTGCGGCCCTTGATTGGTCCGCGATGTTCTTCAAAAGTCAGAATATCGGCCATGATCTGACACGGATGAGTATCATCGGTCAGCGCATTGATAACCGGCACGGTCGCATGCTCGGCGAGTTCGAGCATGCGATCATGAGAGGTTGTACGGATCATAATGGCATCGACAAAACGTGACAAAACTTTGGCTGTGTCCGCAATGGTTTCACTGCGGCCAAGCTGCATTTCCGAACCGGTCAGCATGATTGTTTCGCCGCCGAGCTGGCGCATACCCACATCAAAAGAGACGCGGGTTCGCGTGGACGGCTTTTCAAAAATCATAGCCAGAACTTTACCATCAAGCGGCTTATCGCGCTCACCGGCTTTTAATCGTTCTTTGCGGGCGCGCGCTTCATCAAGGATGAAGCGCAGATCCTGCGGGCTGACTGCAGAGAGGTCGGTAAAATGCCTTAAAGTCTTATCATTTGCCATTATTAGTCACCGTTATGCAGGAGCTTTGGAAAGCTTGGCTGCAACCTTTTCAATCCGGTTCAGAGCTTCACGCATATCATCTGCCGTTACTGTCAGCGGAGGCAACAAACGCACAACATTGTCACCGGCGCCAACGCTCAGCATATGCTCCGCGCGCAATCCGGTAATCACATCTGTATTTGGCACGGCGCATTTCAGACCGATCATCAGGCCTTTACCGCGCACTTCGGTGAACACATCCGGATAGCGGTCGATGATCGACGCCATACCCTGACGGAACTGCGATGCCATTTCGTTAACATGGTCGAAGAAACCATCGGCCAGCATTACATCCAGCACAGCTTCACCCACGGCCATCGCCAGCGGGTTACCGCCATAGGTGGTGCCATGCACGCCTGCGACCATGCCCTTGGCTGCTTCAGCGGTTGCCAGACAGGCGCCCATCGGGAAACCGCCGCCGATACCTTTGGCAGTCGCCAGCAGATCAGGCTCAATACCTGCCCATTCATAGGCATAGAATTTGCCGGTACGACCAACGCCGGTCTGCACTTCATCCAAAATCAGCAGCAGGCCGTTTTCGTCGCAGATCTGACGGATCAGACGCAGGAATTCATTGGAGAAGGAGCGAAGACCGCCCTCACCCTGTACCGGCTCCAGAAGGATAGCCGCTGTTTCCGGTGTAATAGCAGCACGCAGGGCAGCCTCATCACCGAACGGCACCTGATCAAAACCATCGACCTTCGGGCCGAAACCTTCCAGATATTTGGCCTGTCCGCCGGCTGCGATGGTTGCCAGTGTACGGCCGTGGAAAGCACCTTCAAAGGTAACGATGCGATAACGTTCAGGCTGACCATTGGCGAAATGATAGCGGCGCGCGGTTTTAATCGCGCATTCCAGAGCTTCGGCACCGGAATTGGTGAAGAAGACTTTATCGGCAAATGTATTATCGACGAGACGCTGACCAAGACGCTCCTGACCCGGCACTTCATAGACATTGGACAGGTGCCACAATTTGGCGGCCTGATCCTGAAGTGTCTTCACCAGATGCGGGTGGCTGTGTCCGAGTGAATTTACAGCAATACCGGCTGCGAAATCGAGATAGCGTTCGCCGCCCTCGGTAATCAGCCAAACGCCCTCCCCTCGCTCAAAGCGCAACGCTGCACGATTATAGGTGTCGTAAAGCGGGTGCACAGTCGCAGTCGTCATGCCAATAAGGCCTCCAAAGCCTTTAAATTGAAGCGGGCATCAACATCATTCTTCACCGGTCTCCGTGAGTTCTCTCAAACTCCCACCGGAGAAGCGGTTGTTGCGCGCGGATGAAATCAAAAAGCCGCCCTCAGGGCGGCTCGACAATGCACTATTGTTCGCCAATATATAAATGTCAATCAAAGACCACGGCCTTGCGGGGTGAAAACCGCCCCCTTAAAATGTGCAAAAATGTCGCTGTTGCGCAATTTTGTTACACAGGCTTCAATAAGGGATCCGGCCTGAACAACAGGCCGGTACAACCATAATTGTCAATTTTCAGCCCCGTGCCCGTGAAATAAACTCCGAAGTGTTGCACGAAAACCTTGTATTTAAAAAAAACCGGTCTATTAAATGCCCGCTGATCTCCAAGGTTGGGGAAAACCATTCCAGCACCGGGCGCCGCGCTTGTCACGGAGTCCTTGCTTAAGGTAGTTTCATATTAAAGTAAGACTAGATTTAGTGCGACAGCGCCAGCTGTCCGGTACATATGGTGCCTGCTTGGACGGGCCCGCAAAAACGATAGCCGGACGCTATAAAGATTATAAAGAACGGAGCCTGAGCCACAATGAACTGGACAGATGAACGCGTCGAGCTTCTCAAGAAATTGTGGAGTGAAGGTCTGAGTGCAAGCCAGATCGCAGCCCAGCTGGGCGGCGTCAGCCGCAATGCGGTGATCGGGAAAGTGCACCGGCTTAAACTATCCGGACGCGGCAAAACAACAACTGCCGCGCCACGCAGCAAGAAACCGGCTCCCGCTCCGGTCGCTGCACCACGCCCGACAACAACATCAAGCAGCAGCATGTCATCCGGCAGTGCAAGTGCACCGCAGCCGACAATGCGTGCCACAGTGATGAAAACCTCCGGTGCCGCAGCACTGCAGGCAGAAGTTCTGGCTGATGCCGTTGCGGAACCGATTATCCGTCACAATGAAAATGTTGTTGTGCCGATTTCCCGTCACCTGACCCTGCTGCAGTTGACAGAACGCACATGCAAATGGCCGGTCGGTGATCCGCTGCACGAAGATTTCCACTTCTGCGGTCATGAATCCGGTGAATCCAGCCCTTATTGCAGCTATCATTCCAAGCTGGCTTTCCAGCCGACTGCAGAGCGCCGCCGCGCTCGCTAATCGGCACCATACGCAAACAAAAAGGCGCTTTTCAGCGCCTTTTTTATTGTCCTGATATCCGGCGCATCATGCGCAAGCGGCATTAATTCATCCGCATATAGTGCAAAGGCAAAGCAGGAAATGCACTGCTTTTTGCACCTCCCAACGCGCAAAACTTAAAGCAGGCGCTGATAAACCGCCAAAGTCTGATCTGCGATTCCAGACCAGCTGTAGTTTTTTGCAATTTCCGCACTCTGTTCAGCCGCCTGCTCTGCACTGAAAGGCTGATCCAGTTTTTCAGCCATTTGCTTTGCTAAGGCCTGCGTATCTCCGAGAGGGAAATAGTCAGCCTCCGGCAAGCCGACCTCAAGATTGGCGGTAATATCACTGGCCAGAACCGGCAATCCGTAGCCCATCGCCTCCATCATCGCGATCGGCATGCCTTCATGACTGGACGGCAAAACAAACAAAGCTGCATTGCTGTAAAGCGCCGTCAGATCATCGCCGCGCTGCATACCTGTCAGTACAACATCCGGCGTTTTGGCAGACAGAGCTTTCACCTGATCGACATAAGGTGACTGATGATCGGCGGCACCGACAATCGCCAGTTTCTTATCCGTGTGATAACCCGCAGCCTGCATGGCAGCAAAAGCAGCAATCAGATCATGCTGGTTCTTTTCCGGCACGATACGGGCAACCATCACCACATATTTCTTCTGCTCCAGTGCAAATGTCTGCAACACAGCGCTTGCCCCACCGGTTTCCCGTAGGGTCACACCATTGGGAATAAATTGTGCGGAAACCTGACAGCGTTCTGCCATAGCCTCAGCGATATGACGGGAAACGGCAATCCGCTGACTGGCAAAACGCATCCCTGCCCATTCACCGGTTTTCAGCATTTTGCGGGCAAGTCCGCCCCATTTATCGCGATTATAATCAAACCCATGATGGGTGACGACGGTTTTAAGCCCAAGCAATCGTGCCAAAGGGGTCAGCAAAGCCGGTCCGATTGCATGAATATGCAGGATGTCAGGTCGACGAACTGCCGCCACCAGAACACCAAGAAATGTATGAGCAATCGCTTCAAATTTCGTGGAAAGCGGCGCCCAAAGCGGCGTGACCTGCACACCCTCCCACTGATAAGGCTTTTTCTGCGTCAGATAGGGTTTGCGCCCCAGCACTTCGACATCCCAGCCTTTTTCAACGAAAACGCGGGCAAGCTCCTCAACATGCTTTTCCACACCGCCCTGCACTTGCGGCACACCGCGCAGACCGAGCATCATCACTTTGGGACGCTTACTCATGCGCGTACTCCCAGATCAGCGTAAAGAGCGAGCATACGGTTGCGATAGGCTTCAGCCGAGAATTCATTCAAAATCCATTCGCGCCCGGCCAGTCCCATCCGGTTACGCTCCGCAGGCGGCATAGCAGCCATGCGGCTTAGTTGTGCAGCCAGATCGTCAGCATTACCGGCCTTAGCAGTCAGTCCGGTTTCGCCTTCGCGGATCATCTCCGGAATACCGCCGATGTGCGCGCCGATCACCGGTGTGCCAAGCGCATAGGCTTCCAGAATACTGACCGGCGCATTTTCATACCATTCAGACGGCAGAACCAGCGCCCTTGCCTCTCCGATCAGACGATGCAGCTTTTCACCTGTCACATAACCGGCGAAAACTACCGGCGCATTGAGTTCCGCTGCCAGTGCTTTCAATTCGGCCTCATCAGGGCCCGTACCGGCAATGATCAACTTCACACCGGATTTTGCCGCTGCGGCGATAAGCGTTTTAAGGCCTTTTTCCGGTGCCAAACGACCGGCAAACAGCAGATAGTCCTGCGCCTCATAAACCGGCTTCAGATGATCTGTCTCAACAAAATTCGGAATATAGACCAGCTGCTCCGGCGGCCAGCCCCATTCAATCAGCTTCTCACGGTAGAAACGGCTCGGCACCACAAAGCGGTCAACTTTATTGCGGTAAAGGCCGAGCATCCGGTGAACAGCAGTTTCGACAAAAACCAGTCCGCTGAGCGAAACCGACCCTTTGATGCAGCGATTGGCGACCACATTATAAATCCGGCCACCTTTGCACTGCTCACAAACATGACCGTCAACCAGCATTTTATAAGCAGGACAGGCCAGTTTCAGATCATGCACGGTCATTACAACCGGAATATTATGCTGCTTCAGCGTCGCAAAAATTGACGGTGACAAATGGTGATAGACATTATGCGCATGAGCGATATCCGGCTTCGCGGCTTCCAGCAATTGGCTCAGATTTTGCTGCGCCTCGCGGGAATAAATGATCTTAGCAGCCTGCTTAACCTTGGTCAGCGCAGAGCTTTCACGGCCATATTCAATTTCAGATACAAAATAGCGCGACCAGTCTGAAGGCAGATTTTCCGGATGCTGCATGGCAAAAGGCACGGCATCCCAGCCGATATCCTCGAACAGGCTCATATGATCGAGAAAGATCGCTTCCGCTCCGCCACGCCGGTAAAAATAATTATTAATTGCCAGCAGACGCATCTGCTTCTCATCTAAGGTCATGCGTTCCCTCAAGCAGGCCTGAGAGCATAATTTCTTAAACTTGGAACAGAAATTATGCTCTCACTTTAAAGTGTCAGAGCGAGTTTTGTGCACCCAATGGGTGTCTGGCGCTCTAAAGCTTTATAAATTTTACACATCACACAGCATGTGCAGATGCATAATCATCCAGTGCTTCATCAACTGTTAAAATTTCACATCCGCTTTGCACCGCATATTGAACCAGTTTTTCAAAGGTCGCCGGTGTGCAGCCATAGGATGTCGGTGTTTCAGAAATGTCATGCGTAAAAAAGATCAGCCAGCCCGGCTGCGCTTTCACCGCATCAATTTCCCGCGTCAATTGTAATGAATGTGCCTCTGGCTGGCGGATCTCCATACCATACAACATTTGCGGGCTTATTGCCCCGCGATTGATCCGGTTTTCTCCGGCGCGGCAAGTACGGTAATTGCGCGCCAACCGCCGATGGGCAAAATAGGAAACCGCATTATAGGGATAGGCAAAATTAAACTTCGGACCATGTCCGCCTTTGTTATCTCCCAGAATCCGGCTCAGAAATGACCGGTTTCGGTCAATCTCACTTTGCAACTGCGCATCCTTAAGTGCCGCAACATTCGCATGTGAAAATGTATGGCACCCGATTTCATGCCCGCGCTCCGCCAGTTCACGAATTCCGCTTTCTGTAATCAGTTTACGGCTGGTTTCTGATGTACCGGCGAGCCCTCCGGCCACATAAAATGTTCCGCGCAATCCGTATTTTTCCAATATGGCCGCGCCATAATACAAAGTGCTGTCGGGTACATCGTCGAAAGTGAACGTGATCACCGCATGATCCGTTGGCACATGAAGTGTTTTAGGAGCGAGGCGAGACATCAGCCGTGCCTGTAAACGAGCGACCCAGTATTTAATTTTGTGCTTCACCGTGTCACTCCGATACTGCCTGATGCGAACGCAAGCGAGGGCGCATCGTCATAAGGAACCGGCACTGCCAATGCCTGCAAACGCAAGCCGAACAGAGCCATCATAACGCTGAACCATAATAAACTGCCGGTTTCAAAGAATACACTTTCAAGCGCGCCCCCAAACAAACCGTAAAGCCAGATACGTACATAAAGCCGCACAACAGGCGTATAGAGGTTTTGCTGTGAAATCCGCCTGATGTAAAGTAATGGCAGCACTAAAATCCAGATAAAGACAAGCAAAAAACCAATAACACCTAGATTAATTAACGCATCGACCCATGCATTGTGACCGTTAAAAGCACGCGGAGACCAGTTTTCCACTGTATCATTATTAACCAGAGCGTCCGTCAGCCAATAACCATGAAGCCCGTGCCCGATCAATGGCCTATCAGCAATTGCCCCTACAGCCAGTCGCCAGATATCCGAACGGTTGGTGAAACTGGCATCAATGCCGAGCGATGAAATAAACTCATAGACAGACGGTATCAATGCAGCGCCGACCGTTAAAAAATTGATCGTTAACACACCCCCGACAGCAATCGGCACGCGCAGCCACTTAATTTTCTCGAAAACATAGGCAATCAGCAGGATCATCGGGAACATAGCCGTCGATGTCTTACCGCCGGTATGCATCAAAAAGAACACCGACAAAACAAGGATCAGCCAACCCGCAAGGTGATAGCCTTTATCTTTCAGGTAAAGCCCGAAGAACCCGCTGACCAGCATGGCTGCAGAGGCGACATTTTTATGGGCAAAATGACCGCGCCAGTTCCCTAACTGCTCGTCGCCCAATTCGGAACTGAACTGATGTATAGCCACTAACGGCTTGAACATCACACCGAAATAGGCAAGCCCCAGCATGACAAACAGCCCTGCCATAATCATTTTGGCGAATTGCTCTTCAGAACGCGGCAATAGCAGGAATACCGAGGCATTGAGCATAATGATGCAGGAAAGAATAAGCTGTTTTAAGGATTCAACCCGCTCTGCAGAGAAAAGCGCCGCGAGCAAAATCCATATGACCAGCAACACGATTAAAGGCCTGGGTTGCAATACCAGCTTCTTTAACGGGCTAAGGGCAACATAACAAATGGCACTTGCGAAGAGCAGCAAGGAAACGACCTGATTAAACAGGCTTGAGCCGCCTTCAGCCGCCGCCGAAGCCGTTTCCGCAGGAAAAGGCTCGATCGTCACCCAGAGGTAAAAGAACTGCGCCATGAATAAGGTCGCAGCAAGAAAACCTCTTATATCGCTCATGCCGGAGGTGCGGATCATCTGCAACCTGCTTCACTATTTTTTATAAGAAGCGCGGGACTGTGCACGTAAGAGACCGATAAATCCGAAAAGCAACGCCAAACCCGTACCAAGACCACCGCCGACAACGGCACCGGCAACAGTAAGAAGAGCTGTACCCGGAGGCCATGAACGGCTTTTAGGTGGCAAGGCCGGTGAAGCAATACGGATATTAGTCGCATCGATCTGCTGGCGCTGGGCAATTTCCTGCGCACGGGTCAGATAGGTCTGGTACAGAGTTGTCTTTGTCAGGCGGTCTCGTTCAAGATCATTCAGCGTAACCTGTGCATCCGTATCGAGGGAAACCGCTGACCGGGCAGTCTCAATCTGACGGCGCAAAGTTTCGACCACAGAATTTGCCTGATCCAGATCCAGCTTTGCGGCACGTAAAATCCGTGACGTTTCCTGCGAAATTTGTGCCTGCAGGCCTGCAATCTGCGACTGCGTGCTGGCCAGTTCAGGATAACGCGGACCATAAGTCATGGTCATAGCATCAAGACGCTGTTTCAGGGTCGCATATTGTGTGCGCAATGCAGTCAGCGTCGGGGATTGCAATGTACCGGACGGATCCAGAGCCTGATTGCCGGCACTGGTCAGTTCTGCATAACGGGATTTTGCCTCGGCCTGACGGCTCAGTGCGCCGACAAGCTGCGAATTGATTTCTGTCAAAGCCTGTGCACTGACCAGCTCGCCGGTATTACCGGTCTGAAGCCCCTGCGCATTACGGAACTGCGCTACTTTCATTTCAGCTTCAGTTGCAGCTTTTTTCAGCTCACTCAGCGGCTCTGTCAAAGCACGGGCAGCGCGTGCGGCACCATCCCGCTCATTCTGTGCAACTTCATCCTGAAAGGCCTTGGCGACAGTATCTGCCAATATAACGGCCTTTTCAGGCTCCCGTGCCCAGACAGTGAGATTAATCAGATAAGAACGTTCCGGACGGCGGGCTTCAACACGTGATGACAATTCACGCAAGGCTGCAATATTCTTTGCCTGTTGCGGATCAACTGCTTCATCCTTCTTCGGCTCCCCCAGAAGACCGGAGAATAATGTTTTCTCTGTTCCGTTAAATTCCGGATCATCCTGCAATTTCAGTTCGTCGACCACCCGTTGCATCACATTACCGGATGTCAGCAAGCGCAGCTTACTTTCAATATCCATCAGCTGGCTTTCTGCCTGCATACTGGTGGCATAAACATCATTCGGCACAACCTGCAAATTTGATGGTGCAACAATGATATCCGAACCCGCAGTGAAACGCGGCTTGGCAGTTTTACCAAAACCTATGCCGACAGCTGCCCCCACCAGAGCCAGCAGCAGGATCAGCCACCAAAAGCGCAGCAACCAATTGATAATATCTGAAAAACCAACAACCGGAAAAACCCAGCTGCGCTGTGCAGAACGCGCCTCGTCACTGTCTGCATAATCCTGTGGCGAAGGAGAAGAAACGGCTTCAGAGGCTCGTATATCTGTATCCGGCTGCAAAACAGCTTCTGCACCACGGCTGCCGGCAGACGCGGGTTTGGCTTTTTTAGCTAATTCTTGCAGCGTATACATCAGACATCTCTAATCGCTTGAGGCAAAACCCGTATAGAGGGCTCAATTGCTGTATCTACTTATGCAGTAACAGAGATATTAAAAAAAAAGGTTAACAAAGCCTCATCGGCATAGTTTAAGTATTAGATTCCATGAAAAGCATTATTTTAAATTTTACTTATAATAATTAATAACAGGCTTCCCCTGCCGTTTTGTTTTCCGGCCTAAATCGGTCTAAAATTGTTCCCTTTCACAGGAAAATGCTATAGAGAGGCTGCGACAAGGGAAATAAAACTATGAGTGAAACGGAGTTGCCGGACAACCGCATGTCTGCACGTATCCGACGATATTTACCGTCGCTCCTCTCCTATATGGCTTCCAGCGGCAGCCTCATCATGGCAAGTGTAGCACAGCTTGCGACATTTGCTATTCTCGCGCGTTTTCTCGGCGCGGCTGAATTTGGTATGTTCATCACTATCATGGCAATCACCAGCATTGTCGTGCATATTTGCGGCATTGGCAGCGCGGAAAGCCTGCTGCGGCGCGTGGCGCAGAATAAAAAAATATATCCGGTCATGCTCGGTCACAATCTGATACTGATCGGTATCAGCGGTGCTCTGCTCGTAGCTGCCGGAATGCTTATCCTGCCCTACTGGATCGAATTTTCACCTGATCCTGTTACCAACGCGATCAGTCTCTTTCTCTATCTTGTCACCAATATTGTCTTGCTGCGCATGATTTTGCTGGCTGAGGCCGTCTATATCGGACACAGCAATTTCAAAGCAGCCAATCTCTCTGTGGTCGGCTTCGCCCTTGCCCGTACGCTTGCGGCTGTTCTGGCTTGTGTTGTGTTTGGCGTCAGCACCATTAACGGCTGGGCCTGGTGGCAATTTGCCTGTCACGTATTAGTTGCCGGAATATACTGGCTGTTTTTAATGCGGCTGGGCAAGCCCATCTTCCATATTATGCGTGAGGAAATCAAACTCGGTATCTTCTTTGCCACCCCGTTCATCTTCCGCGCCATTCGCCAGAATATCGACTTGCTGCTGCTTGGTCTTCTTCTCTCCCCCGCAGTCATAGGCAGCTACGGCGTTGCACGACGGATTGTCGACAGCAGCTATCTGAATATTGATGCCATGAGCCGTTTGCTCTATCCCCGCTTTGCCAAAATGAGTGCGAACGGCATCGACAAAGCCTGGCCTCTGGCACAAAAAGCCACGCTGATGGCATTGGGTATTTCCGTTTTCACGGCGACATTTGTTTATTTTCTGGCACCATATCTGCCACTGATTTTCGGGCAGGAATATCAGTCCATGGTATATTTTACGCAGGTACTGTGCTGGGTCATTATTTTCTATGCATTATGGTCTGTCAGCGTCGAGGTAATGGGGTCTGCCGGTGAGCACGGCTATCGCGCGGCTATTCTTAACACCGGCAATATAATCGGTGCGCCGATACTGGCATTTGCCACATGGCTGATGCCGCCGACAGGTACATTTATTTCAATCTATCTGATTGAAATCTCCATCGCCATCTGCGCATGGCTGGTGCTGTTGCGCTTGATGCGCAGGGCAAAACAAAGCTCAGTTTAGAGTGACCTTATTGCACCCGAAGAGGCGCCCGTCGCTCTAGAGCGGTTTACGTCCAGATTGGATCATAGCGCTCGCGTCTCAATTCTTTATTTGGTCGCATTATCACGGGCGTCAAGTTGATCCAACTTGACATAATCAAGAAGTCAAGTTGATCCAACTTGACTGTGAAATGCTCTAATGCTTGTTTTCTTGAATGATTTTGCTCTCGATCATAGCAGCAGGATTTTTGCGTGGCGTGAAAAAGCCAAGTGGCAGTGCCGCTGCATGGAAAAACCATGCTGTAACTGAATAGAGCCCGATTGAAAAACTGCGGTGCTTCACGCTCATCAAAGCTACCGCAGCAGCAATCATCGCCAGATCAATCAATAGCGCAATACCGGTTGGCAAGACAGCCAGCACCAGCAGCATAGCGATAATCCATCCATAGACTGCCATCCACAGTCGCAATTCCGGCAATTCGGCAAACAACATTTTGAAATGTGGCTTGCCCGTTGCCGAGCGCAGCAATTCTCCGATGCCGAGAATATATTTTGACTGCCAGCGCTTGATTAGAAGCTTGTATGCATTGGCACTATGCCCCGTGTGATACACGAAGCGCCGGTCGAGACGAAACAATGTCCAGCCTTTAGCACGCAACCGCACACCCAGATCATATTCTTCATAGCTATGCAGATTGCGGTCAGACAAATAGCCGATTTCTTCTATCGCCTCGCGCCGGTAAAGTCCTCCGCAATTAATGCGGTCGATCGTTCCGACTGCTTTATACGCGGTTTTCCGCAAGCCGCGCCGGACATATTCAAGGCTCTCATTATTGCGCTCCATCACATGGCCGGTAACACCGGCAACGCGCGGATTTGCTTCCAGATATTTCAGCGCCTCGATAATAAAGTCCGGTGCCAGTTCTGTATCACCGTCCATCAGGCAGATAAAAGAGCCGCTGCTATACTGATAGCCCAATTGAGGCCCCAATCCGCAACTGGCTTTGGCAGGCGCTTCAATCTGAACAATTTTTACAGGATATTGCTTTGCAATCTCAATCGTACGGTCGCGGGAACCGCTGTCAGCCAGAATAACTTCACCCTGCCCGTCAGGCAAAGCTGCAAGAGCACTTTCAAGCGCGGCGGCAATCCGTCGTTCTTCATTCAATGCTTTGATAATGATTGAGACCGCCATCTTACATCCTGCTTGTCTGAGCATCGGGCTATCACGCGCATATAGGCATAAGACATATAAAATGCAATTAACGTCACATGAATATGGCGGCAGACTATATTATCAAAATTTCTTAATATTATCATTTCACTTAAATAAAACTCACTCAAATACTACAAAGCAACGACCTGTTTTTGCTTGTCCGCAAAGCGATATAATAATTCTGTGTTTCAAATTTTTCCCTAGGACATTGTTTACACAATTCTGCCAGAGTCGCCTCAGCTTCAATCAAACGTAAAACGGCTTTCAGCATCACGCCTGACTATCATTGAACAAAACAGGGCAAGCGGCATGGCATTAATCAGTTCGATACAGCTTTCCCGGGGAGAGCCGGATTTAAGCCTGATCGAACCTGCTCAGGTGCCTAAAAGCGAATATCTTGCCCTCAGTTCTGATCCGCACATCTCCCTATGCCCGACTTATCAGATCCGCTGTTTTAAGTCCGTTGACGATGTTTCCGGCGACTGGCCTGCTGCTGAAAAAAACGGACCCGGCAAACTGCATAGCCATGCAAGTCCGAATTATCATATTTTTCAGACCACAACATTTCTGAAAATCTGGGAAGAAACCTATGCTCCGGCATTGAAGGCTGAGCTGTGCCTTATCGAAGTTCGCACAGAAGACGGCAGACCGGTTATGTTTCTGCCTCTGGCTATCTTTGTGCGCAACGGAACGCGCATCCTGTCTTTTACAGATCAGGGTGTGGCCGATTATAATGCGCCCGTGCTCTTTGCCTGCGGAATGATCTGGACCCGTGCGCAGGCAGAAAATGTGTGGCAGCAGATACAGAAAGCTCTGCCGGCTTTTGATTTTGCCGATTTTAATAATATGCCTGAAAAACTGGGCAATCTGACCAATCCGATATTTTTGCTGGCCAATCAGAGCAACTCAGCGGACAGCCATGCCAATATATTGTCTCATGACTGGGACAGAATACAGCAGAGCCTCGTGCGCCCGAAAATTATCCGGCGCAAACTCCGCCGCCTCCATGAATTAGGCGATTGCGAATTTTTTATCGCGAAAAATGACGCTGAAAATCAGGCATTGCTGGACTTCATGTTACGGGAAAAACAACAGCGTTTTATTGAAACGCATGTGCCGGGATTTGAGCAATATCCTGAGAAAATTCACTATTTCAATGAAGCAACACGGGTATTTCAATCAGCCGGTGTGCTGCATTTTTCTGCACTGAAACTGAATGGTGAAATTCTCGCTTGTATGTGGGGACTGGTCAGCGGGCCACATTATTACGGCATCATGATTGCCTCAAATCTGAAAAACTGGGCGAAATATTCCCCCGGCCATGTCTTGCATTATCTGCTTATCAAAGACCTGAAAGAGCAAGGCTATAATTGTCTTGATCTTGGCGTTGGTGACGAAGACTGGAAATTGCAGAATTGTGATCTGACCATTCCGCTCAAACGCCTCACTGTCTGCGCCACCTTGCGCGGCCGCCTCTATGAAGCACATAAAGAAATAATGTCGCGTTTGCGTGGCACGTCATTCTGGCAGGCTCTGCGGCCATTGAAATGGCAACTGATCCGCGGCGTTAAACGCTGATTAGCCAGCCCGCGGATCGCACCTATGATTATGACCCAGCAAATACGACGGTGAATACAGCGCCTTTTCCAAGCTGTGAGCGCACGATCAACCTTCCGCGATGGCGGGTCAGAATATGTTTAACAATGGCGAGCCCCAAACCCGTGCCTTTATGGGCGCGGCTGCTATCCACATCAACACGGTAAAAACGCTCGGTCAGACGGGGTAAATGCTCCGCCGGTATACCAGGGCCGAAATCCTCTACGCTGACGGAAAAGCCACGCAATGCATCTGCAGTGGTTGGTGCTGCTTCGCCTCCCTGCTCATCAAGGCTGACAATAACACGCTTTCCCGCTTGCCCGTATTTACAGGCATTTTCAATCAGGTTCTGAAACACCTGAATAAGCTCGTCTTTGTCGCCGGGCAGCCAGACCGGATGATCCGGCTTTGTCCATTCAATGGTTACGCCAACACCGGAGGCCATAGGCGCCAGTGTCTCCACCACATGGCTCAGCACCTGCCCGATATCAATGCGTTCTTTTACCGGAATAGCGGCCTTCATTTCCAGACGGGAAAGAGACAATAAATCATCGATCAGACGCGACATGCGGTCTGCCTGTGTCTGCATAATGCCAAGAAAACGCTCGCGCGCAGCAGCATCGTCGCGCGCAGGGCCTTGCAGCGTTTCAATAAAACCGCGCAATGAAGCCAGAGGCGTGCGCAGTTCATGACTGGCATTGGCAATAAAATCTGACCGCATACGGTCAATACGGCGTAACTCCGTCTGGTCGCGGAAGATCAGGATAAAACAATCTGCCTCACCTTTTGCCGTTTCAAAAGTCATGACCGAAGCACGATACCAGCGCTCAAACGGCAGCCGCTCCAGATAATCCGATGACCGCGCCTGCCCGTCAGCAATAATCCCCTGTATCAGTGAATGCATTTCCGGCGAGCGAAAACATAAATACAGGGACGCATCCCGAGCCAGTGGCGGGAAGGCTTCGCGAGCTGCATGATTGACATAAAGGATCGTACCGTCTGTATCAAAAAGCACCAGCGGATCAGGCAGAAAATCGGCAAGACGCTCACCGGACAGGCGCGACAGCGGCCCTTCCCGCTTGCCGGTTTTGGTCGCAACCGCAACTGGTTTCGGTGTACTGAAAAACGCCAGCGCAATCACCAGAATAAAAAGCAGCACACAGCCTGCCGCAGCAAGGGGTACGGAAACGCCCCAATAACGCAGCAGTAAAAACAACGGCAAAATTATCAGTAAAGAGGACGCCGATTTACGCAAAGATTTTAGCAATCTCTGCTGACTATTCTCCTGTCTCCGCTCTCCGTCTGTATCTGATGCCATTATGTTTGAAACGCCGCCTTGCTGTTTCTGACCGGTAACCATAGATCTGAATGCCGCCTTTATGCCTGCCCTGTTGCAGCCTGCTATGTTCTATTCCAACAGATGCGCATATTATCTTTCCGATAGCAGCACAGTTTCACAGAATACATTTATTTTGCTGATTACAAATGTTTTTCCGGAAAAGCGCATAGTCCGCCCCGAAAGAACATCCGGACTATTTATGATTTATATTGCGGTTTTGTGACAATCCGGCCGGATGATTATGCCTTCCTGTGCATAATGCACCGGTAAAGTCTGCACAGTTCTTCTGTCTTCTTCAACGTGTTTTAACCCGCTCTCAATACGGCTAGGAAAATGCGGTGTTTTTTCCCAGTGATGGGGTGCAGTGAACATCTGATAAAATGCCCGCCATGATGCAACGGACAGTAGAAGCCAATATAAAGGCACGCCCCAAAGATAAAAATACCGGCGTTTTTCTTCATAACGCAGTGTCTTCTGACACAGCAAATGAAAACTCAGATAAGCTGTCAGCAAATTCAGACCATTAAACAAAACCGCAGCCACAACCGACTGGTCGTGATAACCGGAGATTGTTAGAGCAATACCCCAAATCAGACTGACCAGCATAAAGGGATGCAGCAAAGCGGATAACAGCAGACCTGTTGTATATAACAAGTAAAGGCTGAAACGTGCTGCACCTAACTGACGGCAGGTTTGCACTGGCGAGCGCATATGCACCAACCATGTCTGCATCCAGCCCTTGAACCAGCGGGTGCGTTGCGTTTTCCAGTCCTTATAATTTTCCGGCGCATCTTCGGTCGTCGGACGGTTAATCACGTCCACCCTGTAACCGAAGCGTGCCAGACGCATCCCCAGATCGGCATCTTCCGTCACATTATAGCTGTCCCAGCCACCAACTTTCTGCAGTATTTTGCGCCGGAGATGATTGGATGTTCCGCCCAAAGGCATCACGGCACCACGACGGCTGAGCCATGGCAAAAGCCCGCGAAATAATCCTGCATATTCAAAAGAAAAATAGCGCGTCAGATAGTTACAGCTGAAATTTCCGATCACCAGCGGCGCCTGAAGGCAAGCCAGATCACTGCCACCACGCCGGAACGCCTGCCATGCCTCCAGCAACTGATCGCGATGCGGCCTGTCCTCCGCATCATAGACGACAAGATATTCGCCACGGGCAAATTGCAGTGCATAATTCAGAGCTTTGGGTTTGGTGCGCGGGCCAATAGAGGGTACTTTCAGAACTTCAAATTGCGCAGGTAATTTATGCCGTGACAGCGCCGCCAGAGTTTCACTGTCATCAGCCTCGCAAATCAGTTTGATATCCAGCTTTGCAACCGGCCAGTTCAAGGCACTGAGCGCCTGTATAAGCTGCCGCACAATCCCTGCCTCCTTATAAAGCGGCACCAGCACAGTATAAACCGGCAGATCATGAAGCCGGTATGGTGCCAGCGGTCTGATATGCAGCGGCCGTGCATTCCACGCCGCCAGAAGGCGAATGGTTACGCAGGCAAAGAAAAACAATGTCATGCCCCAATAGAGAAAGGCCAGACGGGAACCGCCCTCCGTCAGAAACATCCATAACAGCCCTATAAGCAAGCCTGCGAAACAGAAACCCTGCCAGCCGTTCAGCACCAGACTGGCGGAAAGATGTGCGGGTGTCATTTTTTGTGCCCGTCCGGCAGCGGCTTTGCCATAACGGTTATGCAATAATGCCACCAATACAGAGGGCGGACAGAGTCTTAAACGCTCACGCATTTCAGGATATTGCCGTAAGTAGAATTTCAGCATCGCCAATTCCCGAAGATCCGGTGCCATATAAAGCAGGCTTTGACCTTTAGGCCCCGCGATCAATATATGGCGGATACTGCTGAGACGAGCCGGCCCGTCAAAAGGGCGTAACAAAACCTCTCCCGCATCCGGCGCATCATCATAAGTCAGCCCCGTTTCTTCAGCCCAAAGCCTGTAAAGTGCCGCTTCAGAAATTGCGCCTTTGTGCACGAGTTCATCATTAAAAGACGTATTATGCCGTGCAGCGCTGGCAAAGGCCGCAATAATATCCGCTTTACCCAATCCCGCCGCGACAAGCCGGACCGAGAATGCTGCGCAGAGTTTTATAAAGCTTTGTGTAAACAACAAATGTAGTGTCATTTCGCCCCCGCGAATATTTAACCAAAATCAACTCAATTAAATTAGAAGCAACAAAACAAAACTATTTTGAAATTTACGATAATTTAACAAAAATAATCATTTTAAAAAAATATCAACTGTAAAAAATGCAATATACAAATCATTCAATTTCAATAATACCAACATTAATTATTGTTCAAAAAATAAATTTATTATTCACGCGGGTTCTGCTTTCTATAAAGAGGAGAAAATTTTATACTGAACAAAATCTGGACAAACCAACAGGAGCTGCAGTCAGCCAATGCGCAATGATGTTCTTTCCGCCCCGCTCAAACGGGCGTTAAAATATTGCGCAGCCGTCAGCTCTGCGATCCTGCTGATACTCGCCTCCGGCATCTCGGCATCCTACGCCGCCCCGCCTTATCTTGCGGGAGATGACCAGAAACCGGCAAAACCGGATATTTCACAAAGAGCGCAGATACGTTTCCTGACCGGCACAGATTTTGCACCTTTCAACAGCCTCTCCCCGCAAGGACGGCTGAGCGGCTATCATATTGATCTGATCCGTGCGCTTTGTCAGGAACTGGCGATCACCAGTCGTTGCCTGATCGAAGCCCGCCCGTGGAATGAATTGCTTCCCGCCTTGCAGAAAAACGAAACTGATGCGCTGATTGCCGGACTGACACCGGATCGGGAAAAACGCACCACACTCAGCTTCACCCGCGCTTATTTCAGCTTGCCAGCCCGTTTTGTGACAGTGAGAACATCGGAACTGGCCGATAAGAATTTTTCACCTGACGGGAAAACAGTCGGTGTTCTCGCCGGTTCCGCCCATGAAGCCTTGTTGAAAACCTATTTCCCGAAAGCAAAAACCAGTCCTTATAGTAGCAGTGAGCTACTCTATAAGGATCTCAGAGATGGCAAAATTCAGCTGCTTTTCGGTGATGCGATGAGCCTGTCGCTCTGGATGAACCCAAGCACGATATCAGGCAATACCGCGCCGGACGGCTCCTGCTGCCGCTTTATTGGCGGCGCCTATCCGGCACCGGAGTTTCTCGGACAGGGAATGACGATTGCTTTGCGCAAGCAAGATGCGGATCTGCGTCTCGCCTTCAATAATGCACTCAATGCATTGGAGCGCAAAGGTGTGCTGGACGACCTGTATCTGCGCTATTTTCCGATCGATTTCTATTAAATAAAAATGAGCGCATCTCAAAAAAGATGCGCTCATCATCAGATTACAATTTGCGGAAACGCACGCGCGCACTGCGCTCAATGGCAGCGACGCTGAGCTCGTCAAGATTCCACAGATCACGCATCAGCTGCAAAAATGCGAGCTCTTCCTGTTCAACATGCAGGTCGGCTGCGGCCACTTCAACAGCCAGCGCATAGGCTGTTTCATAGAGTTTTTCCGGCAGAGCCTGATGGGCAATATCCAGAATACGATCCAGACCATCATCCTTGGTCAGTAATTCATAGCAACGCTCGGCAATTTCCGGCACTCTTTCATCATCAAAGCCGGTAAAAACCGGCAGGCGATGCACAAGATTTCCGATGGAGGACAATTCCGCATCTGTCATCCGCGTATCCGCAGCTGAAACTGTTACCATAATATAGATCAGCGCATCTTGCGGCGTGATTTTCATTTCCAAGAACTCCTGCATCGGCTTTTTTATGACTTTGAAACTATTCCACAGGGCTTAACAAGTGTTCAACTGCATTTCAGCCTGAGGATAATGCACACAACCCCCATCATTTTTGCATTACACGCCCGCGCTTGCAAAGAAAGCGCATCATATCCCCCAGCGCTTGTAAAGAAAGCGCAGCACCGCATTGACGAAACCCGCATCTCACCATAGACCTGTCTGTCCGTACCCGTAAAAAGTGCGGATATTTCAAACCAACACCTCCTATCAGGAAAGATATTATGACAACCGACCGCTCAAACCACATCGACCTTGCGCCCGACCTGATTGCGGCAGCAGCACAGGCGAAAGCGTGGCCCTTTGAAGAGGCTCGGAAAATCATAAAACGGTACGAGAAAACCGGCTTTCCCGAAGTTGTTATTTTCGAAACCGGCTATGGCCCGTCCGGTCTGCCGCATATCGGTACTTTCGGCGAAGTTGCACGCACATCCATGGTGCGCCATGCATTCCGCGTTCTGACCGAAGATAAAGTCAAAACCAAGCTCATCTGCTTCTCGGATGATCTGGACGGCATGCGCAAAATTCCGGAAAATGTTCCGGATCGTGCAGCGCTTGAACCAGCTTTGCAACTGCCGCTGTCGGCTGTGCCAAATCCGTTTGGCGGCAACTATAAGAGCTTTGCGGATCACAACAACACCATGCTGTGCCGCTTCCTCGACACTTTCGGCTTCGATTATGAATTCGCCAGTGCCACGGAATATTACAAGTCCGGTCGTTTTGATGAAGTGCTGCTGCGTGCCGCCGAGCGCTACGACGACATTATGGCCGTGATGCTGCCGACACTGGGTGAAGAACGCCGCGCCACTTACAGCCCGTTTCTGCCGATCTCTCCAACTACAGGTCGCGTGCTTTACGTGCCGATGAAAAAGGTTGACGCCAAAGCAGGCACCATCACCTTTGACGATGAAAACGGCGTGGAAACAACACTGCCTGTCACCGGCGGCAATGTAAAACTGCAGTGGAAGCCGGATTTCGGCATGCGCTGGGCCGCGATCGGCGTTGACTTTGAAATGTTCGGCAAAGATCACCAAACCAATCAGGCGATCTATGACAAGATTTGTGAAATTCTTGGCGGTCGTGCGCCGGAGCATTTCGTCTATGAATTGTTCCTCGATGATCTCGGCCAGAAGATTTCCAAATCCAAAGGCAACGGTATCAGCATTGATGAATGGCTGACCTATGCACCGACTGAAAGCCTCGGCCTCTATATGTTCCAGAAGCCGAGAACAGCGAAGAAACTGTATTTCGACGTGATTCCGAAAGCCGTGGATGAATATTTCACCTATCTGGCCGCCTATGAAAAACAGGATTGGGCAGCCCGCCTGAACAATCCGGTCTGGCATCAGCATTACGGCAATCCACCAAAGGTTGATTTGCCGGTGCCGTTTGCCATGTTGCTGAACCTTGTCAGTGCATCCAATGCGGAAAATGCCAGCACATTGTGGGGCTTTATATCCCGCTATGCACCGGGTGCATCTCCGGCAACGCATCCGGAGCTGAATGCTCTGGTGGAATATGCCATCCGCTACTTCAATGATTTCGTGAAGCCGAGCAAGAAATTCCGTGCACCGGATGAAGTTGAAAGCCAAGCTCTGCGTGATCTGGATGTGGCATTGGCCGCGCTGGACAGCGGTGCAGACGGCACGACAATCCAGAACGCCATTCTGGATGTGGCGCGCGTCATTGAACGCTATCAGGATCATAATAAGAAGAGCCCAGACGGCGGCCCTGGCGTGTCCGTCTCGTTCTTCCAGATGCTCTATGAAGTGCTGATCGGACAAGAACGCGGCCCACGCTTTGGTTCATTCGTAGCGCTTTACGGCATTGATGAAACACGCGGTCTGATTGCCGAGGCACTCAAGCGCGCCTGAGACTTTAAATAAAAAGAAAAAAGCCGCGCTTCTCAGAAACGCGGCTTTTTTTATGCTCTACTGCTGGGGCGCAGGTGGAAACGGTAAATCCGGCGCGACCGGTTGTGCCGGTGTGGTGACTTCAGGCGCAGTCATATCAGGCACCGGATTCTCCGCAGGTAATGATGGTGCAGGCGCAATACCAGTCGGATTATCCCCTGAGTTTTGCGGCATATCCGTTATCGGCTTGCGGCCAAAAACACCAAGCAGCATTTTCTCGGCTTGTGTCTGGCTGTCTGCATATTGGCCGCCGAAAGTAGCGCGCGCCCAGCCATTTTCCACCAGCCAGCGTGCAACATCCGTACCCGCCAATGTACAGCTTGTGCGGATCAGCTCCTGATTTTGCTCAACACCATCCATATTACAACTGACAGCACGACCACGCAGCCATGAGCGAAATGCTGTGCGTGCCTGCATACCACATTGCCAGACGTCACCATTCACATCGGAACAGGATGCATCCGGCTCGACAATATCAATGCCGTTCAGCTCGATCGTGCGATTACCCACTGCCAGTCTGCCTGCAGCCAATGCCACAGGACGATAGAACAAACCGCTGGCGGCTGCCTGTTCTTCAGTCATTGTCTCAGATTGTGTTGCCTCAGGTGTTTTTTCCTGCACCGGCGTAGCCAGCCCCAGATCGCTCAAAGGCGGGCGCGGCTCTACGCGTTCCAGAGGCTTAGTCTGCATTTCGCCGGAAACATCAGGCAAAGGATTATCCGGCTGTGTATTGTTTTCTTCGCCTTCTGAAGAACCGGCAAGAGTACCGGACGGCAAACGCTCCGGCGGCATATCTTCCGGCAAATCGAAATTTTCGACAACAATACCGGTTTCACCGCTGCCTGATTCACGATCAAGCGCGCCGTAAAACGGGGCAACATAGGCGGCAAATAAAGCAGCACCAACACTGAAAGCAAGGATCGGCGGCAGGATTGTCCGAAGGGTCGCCGGTTTACGCATACTTACTCCTGTTCATTGTCATGCTTCTTCTGCTGCGGATTAATAGATTTTTCGCCTGCCAGCAATTGTGCAAATGTCATCACATCCATTGCAGTGACTTCCAAAATCTTAGCCAGAGATTCCGTTGACGGCCAGCGCGGCCTGCCATCCGCCGCAAAGCGTTTGGACTTATTAAACGTCGTCGGGTCAAGCCCGGCACGCCGTGCCAGACCGGATGGCGTCAATTGCGCCCGCTTTGCCACATTATCAATGGCTGACCAGAGTTCTGCATGGGTAAACATAAGTCATCCGAAGGAATAAAATCCTCATAAGTATAACTCAGCTCATACATCAGAACATCAACAAAAACGAAAATGGCGCAGAGATATCCGCGCCATTTTATCATTCCCGATCAAAACTGCGTGTTAGAGCATTTCCGGACGCAAAACCGGTTCCCACTTTTGCTGGAAATGCTTTAAGCAGCTTTATCCGCGGCCTTATAGGGATTGAAACGCTGATAGAAAGTCTCACCGCTCTCGGCCATATCGGTCAGGAGTTTTGGTGCCTTGAACTGCGCTCCGTAATCCTTCTGCAACTTCTTCGCCAGTTTGACGAAAGCTTTTGCGCCCATACCATCGATGTAAGACAGCGTGCCACCGGTATAAGGCGCGAAACCGAAGGCGAGAATGGAGCCGACATCGGCTTCACGCGGATCGGTCACAATACCTTCTTCCATCACACGGGCTGCTTCCAGAGCGATAGTGACGAGGAAACGCTCTTTCAGCACTTCCACATCCACCTTGTCCGCATCCTGCTGCGGATAGAGTGTGCTCAGCTCAGGCCACAAATGTTTCTTGGCAGGCCGTGCCGGATAATCATAGAAGCCCTTGCCGTTCTTGCGGCCAAGGCGGTCATATTTATCCACCAGTGTATTGACCAGTTCAACATGGCGCGGATCAACGGCCTTGTCACCCAGATCAGCCAGCGTTGCCTTGAGAATTTTCTGCGACAAATCGATCGCGGTTTCGTCATTGAGTGCCAGCGGCCCGACCGGCATACCGGCCATTTTGGCGGCATTCTCGATCATCGCAGGCGGCACGCCTTCCACCAGCATATTATAGGCTTCAGACATATAACGCAGCACGCAACGATTGACGTAGAAACCGCGTGTATCATTGACGACAATCGGCGTCTTCTTGATGGCGCGCACATAATCCAGTGCCGTTGCCAGCGCCTTTTCGCCGGTTTTCTTGCCCATAATCACTTCAACCAGCATCATCTTATCAACCGGCGAGAAGAAGTGCAGACCGATGAAATTCTTCGGGCGCTGTGAGACTTTGGCAAGACCGGTAATCGGCAGGGTCGAGGTATTGGAAGCAAAAATTGCATTCTGCCCCAGTACCGCTTCTGCCTGTTCTGTTGCCGCCTGTTTGACGCCGCGATCTTCAAAGACAGCTTCAATCACCAGATCGGCACCATCCAGCGCCGCATAATCGGCAGAAGGCGTAATCAATGCCAGCAGCTTGTCTTTATCCTCTGCTGTCATCCGGCCTTTCTGCATCTCTTTGGCAATCAGATCAGCAGAATGTGCTTTACCTTTTTCCGCTGCTTCCAGATTACGGTCGATCAGTACAACCGGAATACCGGCTTTGGCGGTGACATAGGCAATACCAGCACCCATGAAACCAGCACCGATAACACCGATTTTCTTGAATTTGGTTGGCTTGATACCTTCCGGACGGCGTGCGCCCTTGTTCAACTCCTGCAGGGATACGAACAGCGAGCGGATCATCGACTGCGCTTCAGTGGTCTGCAGAATATGCGTGAAATAGCGCTGCTCGATCTTCAAGCCCGTATCGAACGGTACCAGCAGACCTTCATAAACGCATTTGAGAATGGTCAGTGCCGCCGGATAATTGCCGGAAGTTTCACGACGCAAAATGGCTGTCGCCGCTGGCCAGAGATTGGCACCGGCTGCGGAATAAATCGCCCCCCCCGGCAGCTTAAAGCCCTTCTCATCCCAAGGCTGAACAGGTTTCAAACCGTTACGGATCATTTTCTTGGCGGTTTCCACCAGCTTCTTCGCCGGAGCCACTTCATGCACCAGCCCCATGCCTTTAGCGCGGGCTGCGGTGAGGCTCGAACCGGTGGTCATCATCTGCAGAGCGTCTTGCTGATTGACCAGACGCGGCACGCGCTGCGTACCACCGGCACCCGGGAACAGGCCAACTTTAACTTCCGGCAGTGCAAGTTTCACGCCTTCCGCATCGGAAACCACACGGCCATGACAAGCCAGCGACAGTTCCAGCGCACCGCCCATGCATGTGCCATTAATCGCAGAGACCCAAGGCTTACCGCAGGTTTCCAGCTTACGATACAGGCCGGTCATACGACCGACATTGTCAAACAGGTTCTGGACAGCTTTGTCAGCATCCTGCTTCTGCTCTTTTTTGAAACGCGCCAGCATTTCCTGCATCATGGTGAGGTCGGCACCACCGGAGAATGTATCCTTGCCGGACGTAATCACCGCGCCTTTAATCGCCGCATCTGCCACAACCTGATCGATAATCTTGTCGAGTTCGGTCAGTACTTTTTCGGTCAGCACATTCATGCTTTTGTCAGGCATGTTCCATGTGACAACAGCAATACCGTCAGCGCCGGTTTCAACTTTGAAATTCTTGTAATTTGTCATTGGACTACCCTCCCTCACACACGCTCAATGATGGTTGCCGTGCCCATACCTGCACCGATACATAGGGTAACCAGTGCTGTATTGAGATCACGCCGTTCCAGCTCATCGAGTACAGTGCCGAGAATGATTGCACCGGTTGCGCCCAGAGGGTGCCCCATGGCAATCGCGCCACCATTCACATTGATTTTGTTGTGAGGAATATTGAAAGCCTGCATATAGCGCAGCACCACAGCCGCAAAAGCTTCATTCAGCTCGAAGAGATCAATATCCGAGAGCTTCATCTTGGCGCGATCCAGCAGTTTCTCTGTCACATCCACAGGGCCTGTCAGCATCAATGCCGGATCGGAACCGATATTGGTGAAAGCGCGGATACGGGCGCGCGGTTTGATATCCAGCATCTTACCCGCACGTTTGGAACCGACCAGCACACCCGCCGCACCATCAACAATACCTGATGAATTGCCGGCATGGTGAACGTGATTGATGGTTTCGACTTCCGGATGCGCCTGAATACCGACAGCATTAAAGCCGCCCATTTCCCCCGGCATCACAAAAGACGGATTGAGGCCGGACAGCGCCGCCAGATCAGTGGTCGGGCGCATATGTTCGTCATGATCAAGAATAATCAGACCGTTGACGTCTTTCACCGGAATGACGGAGTTTTTGAAATAACCCTTTTTCCAGCTCTCGCCTGCCCGGCGCTGGCTTTCCACCGCATAAGCATCCACATCTTCGCGGGAGAAGCCATATTTCGTGGCGATCAGATCAGCCGATACACCCTGCGGCATGAACCAGCCCGGAAAACCAACCGACGGGTCCATATACCAAGCGCCGCCGGACATCCCCATACCGACGCGTGACATGCTTTCCACGCCACCGGCAATCACCAGTTCATCTGTCCCGCCTGCAATTTTAGCGGCAGCGAGATTAACCGCATCAAGACCGGAGGCGCAGAAGCGCGAAATCTGCATACCCGGTGCTTTAAAATCATATCCTGCTTCAAAGGCTGCCGAGCGCGGGATTACCGCACCGGCTTCCCCCACCGGATCGACACAGCCGAAAATAATATCGTCTACTTTTGCAGTATCAATGCCGTTGCGATCACGCAGAGCTTCCAGCACTTTGGCACCAAGACGCACCGCAGGCACTTCATGAAGACTCCCGTCTTTCTTGCCGCGGCCGCGTGGAGTGCGCACATGATCATAAATAAAAGCATCAGCCATAGTTCAATTAACTCCCAACTTTTTAGTAACTGATCCAAAAGTCACCATGCCTTGGCTCACAAATGGCGATTTCTGCGCTTCCGGTGCTCATGTACCTAAAAGTACACTGCGCTCCGGTTCTCGAAACCACCATTTTCGCTCCGGCCTGCCGCTTTTTGATACAGCTACTCAAACCTTTTAACGGTGGCTTAAAAAGCATCTTCCGGCAGTGTCATCATCGTATCGGCACCGGTCTGGATGCGAGCCAGACGCAACTGCGTTTCCGGCATGATACGCTCCATATAGAAACGGGCTGTGACAAGTTTAGCCTCATAATAGGCTTTGTCACCAGCACCGGCATTCAGCTTTGCCTGTGCGGCTTTCACCATTTTCGCCCACATATAACCGAAAGCGACCAGACCAAAGAGATGCATATAATCTGTTGAGGCGGCACCGGCATTATCCGGATTGGCCATTGCATTCTGCATCAGCCACATGGATGCGCCCTGCAGATCATTCAGGCCTTTTTTCAGATGTTTTGTGTAGAAGGACAGGGCTTCATCTGCGCGGTTTTCTTCGCAAAAATCACCGATTTCCTTGAAATAGGCCATCAAGGCACGGCCGCCATTGGCAGGCAGTTTGCGCCCCACCAGATCCAGCGCCTGAATACCATTGGCACCTTCATAAATCATGGTGATACGGGCATCGCGCACATATTGGCTCATGCCATTTTCTTCAATATAGCCGTGGCCGCCAAAGACCTGCTGCGCCATAACCGCATGGTCGAAACCTTTGTCGGTCAGCACACCTTTCAGCACCGGTGTCAGCAGCCCGACATGATCATCGGCCAGCTGGCGTGCAGCTTCATCAGCAGAGTGATGGGCGATATCGGATTGCAGCGAGGTTGAAAGCAGCAAGGCACGACCAGCTTCGTTAAAAGCGCGGATGGTCATCAATGTGCGGCGGATATCCGGATGCACGATGATCGGATCGGCTTTTTTATCCGGATATTTCGCACCGGTCAGCGCCCGCCCCTGCAAGCGATCACGAGCATAATCAGCAGCATTCTGATAGGCGGTTTCGGCAATCGACAGCCCCTGCAGCGCCACACCGAGACGCGCTTCATTCATCATGGTGAACATGGCACGCAGGCCTTTGTTTTCACCGCCGATCAGGAAACCCGTCGCGTCATCATAATTCATCACGCAGGTTGAGTTGCCGTGAATGCCCATCTTTTCTTCAATAGAGCCGCAAGCCACGCCGTTGCGCGTGCCCGCTTCGCCATTGGCATCAAGATTGAATTTCGGCACGATGAAAAGCGAAATGCCTTTGTTACCCTCTGGTGCGCCTTCAATTCGCGCCAGCACCAGGTGGATAATATTGTCAGTCATGCCGTGTTCACCGGCAGAGATAAAAATCTTCGAACCGGTAATCTTGTAGGAGCCATCCGCCTGCGGCACAGCTTTGGTGCGCAGCAAGCCCAAATCCGTACCGCAATGCGGCTCGGTGAGATTCATGGTGCCGGACCAGCGGCCTTCAATCATCTTGGGCAGATAGGCTTGTTTCTGGTCATCTGTACCGTGGGTAATAATGGCGGCAATCGCGCCCTGTGTCAGGCCCGGATACATCATCAGCGCCATATTGGCCGATGACATATATTCCCCTACCGCCGCATGGAGCAGATATGGCAGCCCCTGACCGCCGAATTCCTCCGGCGCAGCAAGACCAACCCAGCCACCGGCACAATATTGATCATAGGCTTCTTTGAAACCCTGCGGCACTTTCACAGAAGCATCGGGCAGACGTTCGCAGCCCTCACGATCCCCGCTATAATTGACAGGGAACAATGTCTGCTCGGCGAGCTTCGCGCCTTCCTGCAAAATAGCTTCAATCGTGTCTGCGCTCATTTCCGCATAAGACGACAGATCATTACGGGACTGGACGCCCAAAACATCATTCAGAATAAACTGTGTATCCCGAACCGGCGCGCGATAGACTGGCATGCACTTCCTCCAAGTTTGACGTCGGCAGATGATTGCTCTGCCGGAATGCAGGCGGAGGTGCTCATGAAGACGCCACCTCTCCCGCGCGTTGTCATTCAAACATTCAGAACACAGAATAATCCGCGTCCTGTGGTGCCGTTCTCTTTCTGCCCTGATACGACCGGACTCCTCTCCGGCAGCATCTGCTCGCTTTCCCATGGCGTCTTTAGCAGCCTATCACGGGATCAGTCTGACAGTATGCACTCTTGCGTGAAAACCGTCATTTTTATGAGACAGCAAAAAACTTTACGGCACCTTCGGATATCAGCCTAATAAATTTTGACGTTTGCGTAAACGTCAAAAATTCATTTTTGAAAATTTAAATTCAGGATTTTGCCACCGGCTGCACCAAACAGAGACCTCTGAAGAGGAAATACTATTTAAACACCCAAAAACTGCTGTTCGATTCTTCAAAACCGGGCTTTTTGAATGAAAATCGCAATTTTGCAGAAAATAAATTTAGAATTCACACAGAAAAACAGATACATTTTTGCAACATAAGTAAGTGTAAAAACCAAGAAACAATATATCAAGAAAATCTAAAATATACTAAATCAACACAAAATTACTTCATTCTAAAATAATTTAACATTTTGATTTTCAATCAGTTAATGCATTTTAAGTGTATTCACGCGTCCAGTATTATGGAAAAACAAGATATTTCAGCAACTTGGCAAATATTGGTTAGCAATTCTTAAACTATAATTTTAGGGTGTTCATTAATTTTTTTACCAGTATGGTCAGTTCAAATTCTTTAACGAACGGACTTTTGATATGAAAAAAATCGTAGCCCTTCTCGCCATGACTGTACTGTCCGGTCAGGCTTTCGCCGCAGACGCTATCGTTTCTGCTCCAGAACCAGCGCCGGTTGAATATTCCGCATTCAGCTGGACCGGTGGTTATATCGGTGCGCATGCCGGTTACGGCTGGGGTCGCTCACAGGATGTAAATAATCCACAAGCGAGTGAGCAGAAAACTAAAGGTGGCTTCGGCGGTCTGCAGGCTGGTTACAACTGGCAGTTTGATAATAATATCGTACTTGGTGCAGAAGCTGACGTCTCCTTCGGTAGCGTAAAGAAAAACTGGTATGGACGTGACGAAAATCAGCACAGCCCGTATTATGGCACAGATAAGCTAAGCACTAATGGTACAGTACGTGCCCGTCTGGGTTACGCAGCAGACCGCTTCCTGCCATTTGTAACCGGTGGTATTGCTTGGGGTCATACAAAATACAATCTCGGTTGTGACAGCACTCTGGTCTCAGTGACTGTAGGTAAATGCTGGAGAGGCAACAGCGGTCAAGCCTTTGATACAAACAACTCCAAAACAGTTGTTGGCTGGACTGTCGGCGCAGGTCTTGAATATGCAGTAACAGATAACTGGACTGTTAAAGGTGAATATCTTTATAAAGATTTCGGAAAAAACAGAGTACACCTGTTTGATCCAAATGCAGCAGCAAACATTAATGATCGTAACTTTAAAACTAAAGTTAGCGAAGTACGTATCGGCGTAAACTACAAGTTCTAATCTGCAGATCGTTAACGATCACAAGCGAAACTTAAAGCCCTGCCTCTATGAGGCGGGGCTTTTCTGTTTAATGAAAATTGCATTGCATAAATCAGCATATCCTTAAAAACATAATCGTTTCAAAGCCTGCCTGCCGCCCTTGCGGATCTCCTGAACACCAGCGTTCCTATAGATTAATCAGGACGCACTCATTCTCAGACAAAGATAAAGTTAAGAATTATCACCAAAGTTAACCGCTTATTTACCACGTTTCGACAAAACTGTGTCTGAGGCAAAGTCTGTGTTTCGTGTGGTGCCTTGCAACCACCTCAACAAAGACCTTGCTTTGATCCGCCAGCAAGACCTGCAGGCGAAAACAAACGGACAATCTGACCAGCTCCTTTAAGGCGCACAGTTTGAAAAGTGTAAACGGCGATGACAAATCAGCGGTCTCCTCTCGATAATCTGAATATGCGCCGTGAGCGCCGTCCGCTTGCATCGCTTGAGGAATTGAACCGCACTTTGTCCGCCCTTGAAAATCATCTTGTCGAGCGGCGGGAGGCAGAAGACTTTTCCCGTCACACACAGACTGCCGATGAAACGGCATCGCCTGATGCCCTTGAATTTCTGCGCAATGATCCGGCAGTTGTACCGCGCGCACCATCTGCACCGGCTTCTGCGGACAATCCGCACAAGGAAGCTCTGGCTGCCATTGCCGACGAATTACAGCGTTTGCGCGCCCGTACAGAACTGAGACAGGCAGCAGCAATCAGCGAAAAACTGCATCTGTCTGATACAGGTGTGCAGCACAATCCGGCACGCCTTTCCGCTGCCGACCGCTTTATCGCAGGCACCAGCAATCTGTCCGCCAATAACAGCCCGAATACCGATGCAATTATGCGCCGTGATTTTGAGGAGCTGAAGCGGACTGTTGAGACTCTGGCACGGGAAGAATCCCTGCGCCGTATGAGCCATCGCTGGGATGCGCTGGATGAGCGCTTTGACAATTTTGAACAGCAGCAGACTGAAAAATTCCATGCAAGTCAGTCGGCACATATTGATCCGGCTCTGGATGCGATCACGTCACGTCTTGATGATTTGCGCCATGCCATTGAACAGCTGCCGGACAATCAGAGCCACTCCCTGCGTCAGCTGGACGAACGTCTGGATGAAATCAGCCGCGCAATTCTTGCGACCAGCTATCATCGCCAGCAGCCGGAGCAGGAAAACGCAGTTTTTGAAGAACTCGACCGCCGTTTTGCCGATCTGACCAGTCATCTGGACGAGCAATATCGCAACAGCGCCCATAAAACCGCGCTGAATGATGACCGCTTTATTCAGGCGCTGGAAAACCGCCTCGATCTCATTACCCGTCAGGTCTCGGAACAAACCGCTGTTTTGCAGGCTGTGCCTGCAGCACCGGCTGCCGATCAGCAGCTGATGCGCAATCTCGAAAAGCAGCTTGGTTTTATCACAGAACAGCTCAGCAAGCCGGAAAGCCTGCTGCCTGAACTGGCAGAGATCAAGCCGCGTCTCGATGTGATTGAACGCGCCATCGACATTAACCGCGACACAGTTCTGAGCGCTGCCCGTGAAGCCGCAGAGGAAGCCATTCGTCAGGTTGTAGACAAAGGCCCTTCCCGCGACACAGATTTTGCCCGCCAGCTTGCCGATGATCTCAAGGCGCTGGAACAGCTGACCCGTGATACGGATGAGCGTAACAGCTGTACCTTTAACAAGGTACATGATACATTATTGAAAATCGCCGAGCGTCTTGGACAGATTGAAAAAGACAATCTGCAGAAGCCGCCTTTTGCGCAGCCTTCGCGTCCTGCAGCTCAGTCGCGCGACCAGTATAATGCAACACGCTTCACCAGCCAGTTCTCTATTCCCGAATGGGGCAATGATCCGGAACCAACAACAGGCAATTCTTCTCGCAATGCAGCATTTTCCGCCGTGCCGTCACCGGCTGCGGCGGCTATTGAAGCTGCACGTGCCGCTGTCAAATCCGCTGCCAATCCTGCACCGGAGAAAATAGCTGCAGATACAGAGGCCGAAACAACCGGTACAGCACGCAAATCATTGCTGAGCGGTCTGGCTCAGGCTGTGCGCCGCTCCAAGCCAAACAACCCGACTTCGGCAACAACCGATGCTTTTGAGATTGAAGACGCGGATCTGCTGACACTGGATACGCCGCCTGCGGCAAACCGTATTCCGGTCAAATCTGAAGAAGAAAGCACCGACCAGACCCTTGCAGCAATGCCGGATCTCAACGCCATTATCCGCCGCGTGCGCGATGAACAGCGTGGCCGCGGGCCGGATCATAATCCCTCCTCCGGTAAATCCGATCTTATCAGCGCGGCACGCCGCGCAGCACAGGCTGCAGCGGATGAAACCGGACGCCTGCGCGATCAGAACCTGAGCGACGGTACTCTGGGCGGCGACATCACATCCGATGAAGACCGCACGACTGCTCCAGACAAGCCAAAGCGCTCCCTGCGCAAGCCGCTTCTGCTGGCTATCGGCGCCATCATCATTGCTGTAACCGGCTTGCAGCTTGGCAACAGCTATCTGACTGAAAAGCAGGACAGCGTTGTTCCGCAGTCACCGGATTTGGCCAGTGTGCAGCCTGCACCGGTTAATACCGCTCCGGCTGTGATTGAAGACAAGAAACCTGCTTTGCCGACAATCACCACGCTTGATAATCCGGCGCAGTCGGAAGAGCAGACTGCATCCACGCTTCAGATTACCAGCCTGAACCATGGTCCGGTTTATGACGGTACAGAAGCGCAGCCGCTTGGGTCACGCGAATTTCCGACAGAGCCTCTCTCTGCCAGACCAATGACCGGCAGCACGCAGGCCGTTATCAAACCTGTTGTCATTAATCCGCCGGTAGCAGCCGCGCCGGACATGCAGCCAATGCCGGAACTGCCTGCAAACAACACGCCGGTTCACACGGCTCAGGCTGAGACAACAACACCCGATCAGACGACAACGCAAAGCCTGCCGCAAAAGAGCGAAGCTGCTGCAACGGCGAATCTGACAGCAGTGCCTGTAGTGCCGAAAGAAGCCGGACCAATTGCCCTGCGTAATGCTGCTGAAAGCGGCGATGCCCGTGCTCTTTATGAAATCGGTATGCGTTATACAGACGGCCGCGGTGTTGCCAGCGATTTTGCGGAAGCTGCCAAATGGTATGCTCTGTCTGCGGAACGCGGTTTTGCACCTGCCCAGTACCGCCTTGCCAATTTCAACGAAAAAGGCCTTGGTATGCCGCGTGATGCTGCCAAGGCAACACAACTCTATGAACAATCCGCTGCACAGGGCAATGCCAGCGCTATGCATAATCTTGCCGTGCTCTATGCTATGGGGCCGGACGGTAAGGCAGATCATGACAATGCCGCCAAATGGTTCTTCCGCGCTGCAGAACTCGGCGTAAAAGACAGCCAGTATAATCTGGGTATTCTGACCGCCAAGGGTTTGGGACGCACGCAAAATCTGGAAGAAAGCTATAAATGGTTCGCACTGGCTGCCAATGCCGGTGATACGGATGCGGCTGACAAGCGCGATCAGATTGCAAAATCCCTCAAGCCTGAACAACTGGAGCGGGCAATCAACCTGACCAAGCTCTGGAAGCCGAAGGACATGATTGAGGATGCCAACTCGGTCAGCATTCCGGATGCCTGGGCTGATGACAAAGCTGTCACCACAGCTTCCGTCGACATGAAGAAAGCCGTCCGTAATATTCAGCTGATCCTGCAGAAAAACGGTTATGATGCAGGCACGGCAGACGGTGTTATGGGCAATAAAACCAGAGAAGCGATTTCCGCTTTTCAGAAAGCCAATGGCATGAAGCCGACCGGCGAAGTGGATCAGAAACTGGTTGAAGCACTGCTCGCCAAAAACAGCTGATTTGCACCGGCAACAATCAGCAACAACAAGAAATCATACCCCTTTGCCGTGCTGGCAGAGGGGTATTTTTATGGCGGTTACGCATAAAATTGCGGCCTAACTGCAACACCTGCCGCACACAATCTCCGGTGACTATTCAGGCTGACGGTTTCGCATCATCTTATGCACAGTGATGGTTTGACTTGGCGCTGCCAAAGGCGCAGAAAATTAACAGTTTTTTGCGACGATGGGTGTGTTGCATTCAAAAAGCACGCAAAAAACGACATCAGCATATGTATTTTCAGGTTTAACGCCGCAAATGGCGGTTAAACTCAGAATTCTGTCAGGTCACGAAGAATAACCGCCCGCCGCCATCGAAAAGCTGCAAAGTCTGACGATAGGCCGGGTATTATTTTCGGGAGAACTCTGCGGGGAGCTTAGCTGTACACCGGATAAAGGGATACAGATTTCAATCTCCGGCAGTGTCATAGTAATGGTAGTGGGTCGTGGGTATTTATCTGCCAATAGCAGAAATTTCAGTCAACATGCTGGTTCTTCTCGGCATGGGGGCGGCTGTCGGCTTTTTGTCAGGTCTGTTCGGCGTTGGCGGCGGATTTCTGATTACTCCTCTGCTGATCTTCTACAATATACCGCCCGCTATTGCTGTTGCCACTGGCGCTAATCAGGTTATCGCCTCCTCCGTTTCCGGCGCGCTTACGCATTTCAAACGCCGGACGCTGGATTTCAAGCTTGGCATATTGCTGGTGATCGGCGGTCTTGTCGGTTCTCTGATCGGTATTTACATATTTTCGCTGTTGCGTGATCTCGGTCAGCTCGATCTGATTATCTCCCTGCTTTATGTGGTCTTTCTCGGCTCTGTCGGCGGTCTGATGGCCGTTGAAAGCTGGCGCACCCTGCGCCGCAACAAAGACGGCAAAGCACCGGATGTCCGCCGCTCGGGGCAACATAACTGGATTCACCGTATGCCGTTCAAGGCGCGTTTCCGCGCCTCGATGATCTATGTCAGTATTATTCCGGTACTGGCCATCGGTTTTTGTATCGGCCTGCTCTCATCCGTTATGGGTGTCGGCGGCGGTTTTATCATGGTTCCGGCGCTGATTTATCTGCTGCGCGTTCCGACCAATGTGGTTGTTGGTACATCGCTGTTTCAGATCACTTTTGTGACCGCATTCACAACGGTGATGCAGGCAACCAATAACCATACTGTTGATATTGTACTGGCCTTTTTGCTGATGGTCGGCGGCGTGATCGGCGCGCAATATGGCGCAAGAGCAGGACGCAAATTGCGCGGTGAACAATTGCGTATGCTGCTGGCATTGCTGGTTCTGGCCGTTGCTCTGCGATTGGCTTTCGGCCTGTTCATTCAGCCGGATAATCTTTTCTCCATCGGCTTTGCGGATGAGTAAGATGAAACAGATCATCCGCAAAAGCTTACTCGCAACCGTTTTGCTCACCGCACTGATACCGCTCCAGAGCGGTAATGCCGCGACACGGATAAAAGAGCGCGGACAGGAAATGGCTGCGGTCACCAATCTGCAGGACCCGCAGCAATTGCCGGAAACAATTGAGATCGGCCTTTCGACAGAAACGATTGCCATTGCATCCAATTTCAGCGGCACCAATCTGACAATATTCGGTGCGCTGGATAATGCCGATCCGCTGATCCGCAGGCAAGGACGCTACGATATTATCGTGGTGCTGGAAGGCCCACAGCGTAATCTCGTCGTGCGTGAAAAGTCACGTTATCTCGGCGTCTGGGTCAATGCGGATTCAGAAACATTCACATCTGTGCCGCTTTCCTATTCTCTGGCATCCACGCGACCGCTGCAGGATATTACCGATGAGAAAACCTATCGCCAGCTTTCGCTCGGTGTCAATTATTTCGCACTGAACCCTGAATATGGCACGCTGACAGATCCGAATGCCATGCGCTTCGGGCAGGAGTTGCGCGACCTGAAATCCCGTCAGGGACTTTACAGCCAGAAAGTCGGTTCGGTCGAATTTGTTTCGCAGACCTTGTTCCGCGCAACACTGGCGCTTTCAACCAATGTGCCGGTCGGGCGGCACAAAGCCCGTGCGCTGCTGTTCCGCCATGGCGTGTTCATCGGGGAAGCCAATACCCATCTCAATATTGTCAAAGCCGGTCTCGAACAGCAGATTTTTGAGGCGGCGCATCAATATAGCCTTGCCTATGGTTTGTTTGCCGTTTTTCTCGCCGGTCTCACAGGCTGGCTCGGACAATTGCTGTTCCGTAAAGACTAGAGCATTTCACAGTCCAGTTGAATCAACTTGACGGCAGTGATAATGCGACCAAATAAAGAATTTAGAGCGAGCGCTATGATCCAATCTGGACGTAAACCGCTCTAATTAGTCAGGTCGTAAAAAACGCGGATGTACAGTGAATATCCGCGTTTCACTGCGCAAATGCACATCAAAACCATTCACATCGAACAGCCCGCGGAATGCCTTATCCAGCACATTAAGGCTACCCGTATAGGTACCGAATGCCGGCATGATCAGGCGGCGCCCATTATTGACAAAACAAGAGCGCCGCACGCTGCGCCCCTGCCGGATAATCTTTGCTGCGGGGTGCAAATGACCGGCCACCTCACCGGGACTATTACCCGCAAGCGGCTCGTGCCTGAAGATCAGACCGCCAAGCCTGAATTGCGCCATGCTCTCCCCTTCAAGCCCCGCCGGATGCACCGGATCGTGATTACCTTCAATCCATAACCATTGGCGGCTTCTCATCATCTGACGAAGCAGACCGGATGCCTCATCCGCCAGTCGCGATGCTCCCTGACAATCGTGAAAACTGTCTCCGAGACTGATGACACATGTCGGCTGATAATCATCAATGATGGTCTTGAGCAGCGCTAATGTAGCCAGCGTATCATAGGGCGGCAGCATCATGCCGCGCTTAGCAAAGAATGACCCTTTTTCCAGATGCAGATCAGACACCACCAGCGTCCGGTATGACGGCAAATATAATGCCCCGCGCGGATCGAGATGGCACAGCGTATCATTGATGAGAATATCCGCGCCGCCCTGATGCGCCTGCTTAATCACACTTGTCAATTTTCCAGTGCCTCACGGGTCATGTCTTCCAGCAAATCGTCATCAGTTCCGGCAACCCGTTCTTTGCCGATTTCCAGCATCACAGGCAATGCCAAAGGCGAAATATGCGGCAGGTTACGATGAACAATGTGATCGCGTACACGCTGCAACATTGTTCCGAGACGGGCAATGTCCAGCAGCCCCGCTGCGGCCTCTGCCCGTGTAGCCTGCAGTAAAATATGATCCGGTTCGTGGCTGCGCAACACATCATAGATCAGATCCGTGGAAATCGTCAGCTGTCTGCCGGTCTTTTCCTTACCCGGATGGCGCCGTTCAATCATACCGGAAATCAACGCACAATTGCGGAAAGTGCGCTTCAGCAAATAGCTTTCATCCAGCCATGCCTCCAGATCATCACCGAGCATATCCTGATCGAACAACGCATCCAGCGATAATTCACCGTCCTCCATCATCGCGTTCAGATCACGCGCCGCCCACAGCCCCAGCGAATAATCCGTTGCCACAAATCCCAGCGGCCGCGCACCCGCCCGATCCAGCCGTCGCGTCAGCAACATCCCCAATGTCTGATGCGCCAGCCTGCCTTCAAACGGATAGCACACCATATAAAACCGGTTCTGGCGCGGAAAAGTCTCGACCAGCAATTCGTTCTGTGCCGGCAGCAGGGAGCGGTCACGCTGCAATTGCAGCCAGTCACGCACCTGATCCGGCAATTGCTGCCAGCTTTTGTCATCCGCCAGCATCGCACGGACTTCCGAGGCCAGATAGGTTGAGAGCGGAAATTTGCCGCCCGCATAGACCGGCACTTTCGCATCCTCACCGGAGGCCTGCGACACCAGACACTCATTGTCGCGGATACCTTCAAAACGCACGGTCTGGCCTGCAAAAAAGAACGTATCGCCTTGTGTCAGCGTTTCGAGAAAATACTCTTCGATACGCCCTAATATACGCCCGCCGCGCATGAGGCTGGCAGCACTTCCTGCAAGTTTGCGCCCCTTACGGATCATGCGGATATTCAGTTCCGGTGCTTCAACAATCGTACCGATATTGAGGCGATATTGCTGGGCAACTTTGCCATTGCTGACACGCCAGCGCCCGTCCGGCATCGGGCGGATTTTTGCAAACCGCTCATAGACACGCAGCGCATAGCCACCGGTTGCCACAAAATCCAGCACACGATCAAACTGATGACGGGATAAATGCTGATAGGGTGCTGCCGAACATATTTCCGCGTAGAGCACATCCGCATGAAACGGTCCGGCACAGGCCATGCCGAGTATATGCTGCGCCAGCACATCCAGAGCCCCGTCGGCCAGAGGCGGTGTATCCTGCACCCCTTCCACATTGGCAACCAGCGCCGCATTGCATTCCAGCACTTCAAAACGGTTTGCAGGCACCAGAACCGCACGGCTTGGCTCATCCATACGATGATTGGAGCGCCCGATACGCTGTGCCAGTCTGCTGGCACCTTTCGGCGCGCCAATATGGATAACCAGATCGACATCACCCCAGTCAATCCCCAGATCAAGGGTCGAGGTCGCCACAACTGCACGCAAAGCATTGCGGGACATTGCCTCCTCCACACGGCGACGCTGTGTGGCATCCAGCGAACCGTGATGCAGGCCGATCGGTAAGGTCAGCTCATTGATACGCCAGAGCTCCTGAAAAATCCGCTCTGCCTGCGATCTGGTATTCACGAAAATCAATGTCGTGCGGAATTGCCGGATCAGTTCATAGACATCGCCGAGTGCATAGCCGGCACTGTGACCGGCCCATGGTATCCGCTCGCCGGATTGTAATATGCTGATCTCCGGCTTTGCGCCGCCCTGCACAGTAACCAGTCCGGCCAGTGCAGGAGTATCGCCCTGCGCAACCAGCCAGCGGCGCAGATCATCCGGCTCTGCCACTGTTGCCGACAGGCCGATTGTCTGCATCTGCGGTGCAAGATTGCGCAGCCGTGCCAGCCCCAGTGCCAGCAACTGCCCGCGTTTTGAAGTAACCAGCGCATGCAACTCATCAAAAATTACAAAACGCAAATCCGCAAAGAAATCTGCCGCATCTTTGCCCGCCAGTAACAGAGCCAGTTGCTCCGGTGTGGTGAGCAATATATCCGGCGGCGCCAGTTTCTGCCGCTGCCTTTTATGGACAGGCGTGTCCCCTGTACGGGTTTCAATAGTTACCGGCAGCGCCATTTCCGCAACCGGCTTCGCCAGATTGCGTTCAATATCAACAGCCAGCGCTTTGAGCGGCGAGATATAAAGTGTGTGAATACCGGAACGGCGCGGCTGATTACGCGCACCGCTCTGCGCGCGCAATGTCAGATCAGTCAGTGCAGGCAAAAAACCGGCCAGCGTTTTACCGGCTCCTGTGGGGGCAATAAGCAATGTGGACTGCCCAGCCAGACTGCGCTCCAGCAATTCACGCTGGTGCTGGCGCAGCTGCCAGCCTTTATCCGCAAACCACTGTGCAAAGACAGCGGGCAGAACATCTTGACCGGAAGATTTATCGGCAGCGGATATTGGTTTCACAGGGTGAATGTAGGGTGCATCCCGACAGGTGTGAAGTCCCGTTTGTGCTTAAAGCGTCACGGATTGATCTCTGTTCAGACAACAGAAAGCCGAAACCGTACCGGCTCAGCATTTTTGGGCAAGAAAGACATAACCATCGAGATATTCTCCGCGATCAAGACGCAGAGCAATGCGCTGATAATCCAGCAATTCAAAACGACTGACTTGTAATAAATTTTCGATATAGCGGGCAGAATGGGTAAAACGTAAAGACGGTTGCAAAATCATATCATCACATGAACCGTCTGAACTCTGCGCTTCAGACCGGTCATGTGTTTCCACCGAGAAGGCAAACACCCCTCCTCTCCGTAAACATTCCGCTGCCAGAGCGAAAGCGCGCTCCAGCTGACCGATATAGATAAACACATCGGCAGCAAGGATCATATCCGGTTGTGGCAGAGCCTCATCGACCAGATCCGTCTTGCGGCACTGGTTTACATCTGCCTTAATCAGCCTTGTATAAATTTGCTTCTCATCCGCCTTTTTCAGCATGGCTTCTGAGAGATCCGCACCGCTCAGCAAACCGCTGCGCTGATGGATTTCCTCTCCCATCAGACCGGTGCCGCAGCCCAGATCCAGCACATGCTGGTAGCTGCACTCCGGAAAATGTCTGGTAATCAGTTCCGCCAGTTTTTGCGGCCCGCAATATTGCAGCTTATCGACCAGAGATTCCTCGAAATCCGGCGCATAGGCATCAAACAGTGCCTCAATATAGGCAGGCGGTGCCGCATCCGGTGTTTCACCAAGGCCGCATTGTGCCAGTTTCAGCGCCGCGCCAAAACGGTCTTCAGGATCAAGCTTCAGCAGCTGTCGCCAGAGAGCCACAGCTTCATCTGTTTCGCCCGCATTTTCATGCATTTCGCTGAGCATAAACAGGCCCGCAGGCCATTGCCGGAACTGAGATGTCAGATAATCAAGCGATTGGCGCATCAGGTCGGCTGCTGCGGAATGGTCTCCCGCCTCAGACATCATGACCGCATAATGAGCACGGCGATCCGCTATCAGATCACCGGAAGAGAAAAATGCCCGCGCCATTCTTACCGCATTTGTTGCAGAGCACGCGATATGCAGTGATGCGGGGCATTTGACAAGATATTTTTTTGCAACCCGAACGGATTTCACATAGCCAATGCGGGTTCAATTTTAGTGCTCACTGCAAACAGACGGCCGCATCGATCCGCACCGGCTATGGTCTTGTTTAAAGCTGCGTCCGGACTATGTTATTTCCATGCGTCCCGAAGAGCTGCTGCACCCTGCCCCCGAGGGGCTCTATTGTCCGGCCGGTGATTTCTATATCGATCCGGTACGTCCGGTTGACCGTGCGCTGATTACCCATGGCCATGCCGATCATGCCCGTGCAGGCAGTAATCATGTACTGGCTACAAACCAGACGCTGGATATTATGCGCATCCGGTTTGGCGAGCATTATGCGCGCACCGGTCAGATCGCTGATTACGGAAAACCGCTCAATATCAACGGCGTTACAGTCACCTTTTATCCGGCGGGTCATGTATTGGGTTCCGCGCAGATCGCGGTGGAATATCAAGGAACCAGAATTGTCGCCTCCGGCGATTATAAACGTGTTGCGGACAAAACCTGCGCACCGTTTGAACCCGTGGCCTGCGATGTCTTCATTACTGAAGCCACTTTCGGTCTGCCGGTTTTCCGGCACCCGCGGCCAAGCGATGAAATTGCCAAACTGCTGCAATCCTTACAGCTTTTGCCCGAGCGCAGCCATATTGTCGGTGCCTATGCGCTTGGCAAGGCACAGCGGGTCATCAGCCTGCTGCGTCAGGCCGATTATGATGCCCCCATCTATCTGCATGGCGCCTTGGAGAAGCTTTGCCAATATTATCAATCTCAGGGTATTGCCCTCGGAGAGCTGCGTCCTGCCACTTCAGAAACAGCACATCAAAAAGCAGATTTCGCGGGCAGCCTGATTATTGCCCCGCCCGCTGCAATGGCTGATCGCTGGTCAAGACGGTTTCCTGATCCTGTCAGCTGTTATGCCTCCGGCTGGATGCGTATCCGCCAAAGAGCCAAACAATCCGGCATTGAATTGCCGCTGATCCTTTCCGACCATTGCGATTGGGATGAGCTGACCGATACGATCACGGAACTCTCCCCTTCGCAGGTCTGGGTGACACACGGGCGCGAGGAAGCTCTTGTACGCTGGTGCACTCTCAACAGCATCGCCGCGAAACCATTGCATCTCGTCGGCTATGAAGATGAGGCTGACATATGAAAGCCTTTGCCGCATTGCTCGACAGGCTGGTACTCACGCCGCGCCGTAATGAAAAGCTGCTATTGCTGACCGAGTATTTCCGCGCGCAACCTGATCCTGACCGCGGCTATGCACTGGCCGCGCTGGCAGGTACACTTGAGTTAAACAGCGTAAAACCCGCACTTTTGCGTGCACTGACCATGACACGCGTCGACAGTGAATTATTCGCCTATTCCTATGATTATGTCGGTGATCTCGCGGAGACGATTTCTCTGATCTGGCCTGCAGCCGATAATGTGCAGCCGGTCAATGACTTGTCCCTCGGCACTGTTATCACAACACTCCAGCAAACATCGCGCAATGCCGCGCCGCAACTGGTTGAGACTTTGCTGGATGCGCTTGATGTCTCTGAGCGATACGCTCTTTTGAAACTCGTCACCGGCGGCTTAAGGATCGGTGTTTCCGCAAGGCTGGCAAAGCAGGCACTTGCGAATTTCGGTCAGGTTGAACTCAGCGAGATTGAGGAATTGTGGCACGGGCTGACCCCGCCCTATCTCAGTCTGTTCAGCTGGCTCGACGGCAGCAGCAGCAAACCAGACAATGATAATCCGGCACCGTTTCGTCCCGTCATGCTGGCAACACCGCTGGATGAGGTTGAAACGGAGAAACTCACACCGGAGGATTTTGCGGCAGAATGGAAATGGGATGGTATCCGCGTACAGGCCGTCAGTGAAAACGGGGTCAAAAAGCTTTATTCCCGCAGCGGTGATGATATTACCCATGCCTTTCCCGATATTGTCTCAGCCATCCGTTTTGAAGGCGCTCTCGACGGAGAGTTGCTGATCCGCCATGCAGACGGCAAAACAGAACCAGCCTCTTTCAATGCTTTGCAGCAAAGGCTGAACCGTAAAACTGTCTCTGCCCGTCAATTGCAGGATTATCCTGCCTTCATCCGCGTTTATGATTTGCTGCATCGCGGCAACCGCCTCACCGGATCAGATTTGCGCAATCTGCCTTTTGCACAAAGAAGGCAGCATCTGGAAGACTTTATCAAAGAGCTTGATCCGTCTTATTTTGATCTTTCTCCTCTGCTCACCTTTCAGACATTTGCCGAGCTGCGGCACCTGCGCAACCACCCGCCACACGCCGTGATTGAAGGGCTGATGCTCAAACGTACGGACAGCGTTTACAGTGCAGGACGACCAAAAGGACCGTGGTTCAAATGGAAACGCGATCCCTATATTATCGACGCGGTTCTCATTTACGCCCAGCGCGGTCATGGTAAGCGTTCAAGCTATTATTCGGATTTTACATTTGCAGTCTGGTCTGATGCCAGTGAACAGGCACAACTGCTCCCCGTCGGCAAAGCCTATTCCGGCTTTTCCGATGAGGAAATGAAACAACTCGACCGATTTGTACGGGAGAACACAATTCAGCGCTTCGGGCCTGTACGGGCTGTCAGGGCAGACCGGCAGCACGGGCTTGTTGTGGAAGTCGCTTTTGAAGGGCTTAACCGCTCCACACGCCATAAATCAGGACTGGCTATGCGCTTTCCGCGCATTTCCAGACTGCGCTGGGACAAACCACCTGCAGAGGCCGATATCATACAAAATCTGATGCAACTGCTGCCGGATGATCCTCCGGCAAATTGATTATTCTACGGTTTTAACCCGGATTGTATAAATATCGACGCTTTTGCCGGTGCCGTTAATATCACTGGTCAGGACAAGACGACCGGAACTGTTTGCCGACGATACTTCAGGAACCGGAAGATCAAACAGCAAACTGCTTTGCTGGTCTGTCACATCATAGCGCTTGCGCCCGCAATCGCCCAGAGAGCCCAGATCGCAACTGACAGACATTTGCACGGTTCCTCCGTCGTCACTGCGCACCATGACTTCAAATGTCGCCTGCTTGCCTTCAAGCTGATCCAGCACACCCTGACCAATGTCAAAACTGGCCGTATCTGTTGCAGTCGGCGATTTAATACGGACATAACGGGCATTACCGGAACCGCCGATTTCAGCGGTAGCTTTTCCCTGAACAGAAATACGATCCGGCTGTGCAGGAGTGAAAATTGTCACCCAGTCTTTGCTGTCAGCCTCATTACCCTGCATCGCAGGTCCGGCATTGCCCGATTGCGAAAGCGGTGCATTTCCTACCGGCCCGATGGTAACAAAACTATTATAGAGCGACCATCCGATCAAACCGGCAGTCACCAAAAATGCCAATGGCAGCGCCAGAGAGAAAATACGGGATTTTTTGCGTTTTTTAGGTTTTGCAGGTTGGCTGAGCCCCTGTTCATAACCCAGATCAGGCTCGGTTTCCGCTTTGCTTTTACGCTTACGGGAGCCCTTACCCTCAGAGCGTACATCACTATGATCAAGATCAGGAACACCCAATCCGCCATCATATTGCGGCGCAGGAGCAAGCATTTCCTCATCAGAAACACGGTTCGCATTCGCGCGCATTTCCTGTTCGATATGGGAAATTGCGGCCTTCAGCTTCTCGCGCCGCTCAGCACGTTGCGGGTCTGAAAGCTGGGCATTCGCGGCCATAGCGCGTTCATGCGCGCTCCAGACGGATTCATAAATCCGCTGGCGCATAGCCGGATCAGACGAATCCGCTTTGGTCAAAGCGTTGCGTATTGCACTTTCGATGCCCTGCAAAATTGTCCCTTCCTACTACCGGCTTGATGCGCTGTTACTCTTATTGATGCACGAATAAGCAGACCAACGCATTAACTTATTTTTAAGTCTTATGAAATCCTAACTATCACGGGGATATAAAAAGATTATATACGATCTTAACATATTGTTCCACAAAGACTATTTGTGCAAAAAACCTCTATTTCCGAAATATGCTGCACCGGCGCATCTTTAGTAAAATTGCCGACATGGCATAAACATGTTCATTCTGCATATTTCACAGTAAATATTACATATAAGTCAACCGCCAAGCTTCGCTGAACCAAAATGATGCGGTTTTTTATATTTTGCCTTTGACATCCTGCAATCCTTACCAGCAATATACCGTTTACGTTTACGTCAAATGCGGGACTGCGACATGGCTCTACCGGATATTCTCAAAAACAATCTGCGCTTACCGGCAATCGGTGCGCCGCTTTTCATCATCGCCAATCCTGCACTGGTTATGGCGCAGTGCAAAAGCGGCATTGTCGGTGCATTTCCGGCGCTGAATGCACGCACTGCGACACAGCTGGATGAATGGCTGGCAGAGATTACCGAAGGACTTCAGCAATATAATCAGGAAAATCCTGACCAGCCCGCAGCCCCTTTTGCCGTCAACCAGATTGTGCACCGCTCCAATCTGCGTCTGCAACAGGATCTGGAATTATGTGTCAAATATAAGGTTCCGGTTGTTATTTCCTCTCTCGGCGCAGTGCCTGAGGTTAATGCTGCAATTCACTCCTATGGCGGGATTGTTCTGCATGATGTTATCAATAACCGCCATGCCAATTCAGCCATCCGCAAAGGCGCGGACGGACTGATTGCTGTCGCCGCCGGTGCCGGTGGCCATGCGGGAACATTGTCGCCTTTTGCGCTGATTGCTGAAATCCGCGAATGGTTTGATGGTCCTGTTGCCCTGTCCGGCGCCATTTCCAGTGGCCGTGCCATTCTCGCAGCACAGGCAATGGGCGCAGATCTTTCTTACATCGGCTCGCCTTTTATTGCGACCAAAGAAGCCAATGCTGTTGATGCCTATAAGGACATGATCGTGCAATCCAGCGCGAAAGATATTGTCTATTCCAATTATTTTACCGGCATTCATGGAAACTATTTGCGCCCGTCCATTGAAGCCGCAGGAATGGATCCCGATCACTTACCGGAGGCTGATCCGAGCAAAATGGACTTCCACAAAGCCACCACCGGTGCAAAAGCCTGGAAAGATATCTGGGGCTGCGGTCAGGGGATCAGCGCAGTCAAAGAAGTGCTGCCCGCCGGAGAGTTGGTGGAACGCTGGATTGAGCAATATAAAAAGGCAAAATCCGCGCTTTGCCAAGCTCAATAAGATCGTCAATTCGTCTCAGAAAACAGTACTATAGCTGAGATTTACTCCCTGATAAAATAAACAATCTTGTTCATTTTATCAGGGAGTTTTAAACTTCGAGAATGGCATAACGGAAACCGCTTCTTTTTGCTTTTGCGCCTTGCAATCAGAATGAGATTTCGCTATCACGCGCCCGAACAGACTGCATAAAATCAACGCATTCTGTGCGGGAGCATCTCCCTGCCGCTTTAGCTCAGTTGGTAGAGCACATCATTCGTAATGATGGGGTCACGTGTTCGAGTCACGTAAGCGGCACCATAAAATGAATAGCCTGCCTTATATTTCAATATTCTAAAATTAAACCAGCAATCAGGGATTATCCGTGATGATTAGAGGCACTAATAAACTGCCTTACAGAAACGCCCGAAATTGTTCAGGCAAACCAAGCCACTTCCCATAGCCACCAAAACCCGAATTCTGTTCAGATGAAAGTTAAAGGAACGCTGCACCCTCGAACGTAAAGCACTTCACCGTCAAGTGGTTCAACTTGACGGTGAAATGCCCCAATATATCAATCTCTCTGAAAGTAGAGTGATTAGAAACGATAGTTCAAACCCACTTTGATGCTGTGGTTTTGTAATTTATTTTCGGCTTTACGACCGTCGATTTTTGCACCCGTACCACTTGAGCTGACATTATGAACTCCGTTGAAACCTGGCGGGCATGCTGCAGGTCTGTTAACCCGACCGCATCGAATACGTTCATCATAAGGGGCAACAACACCTGAAGCTGCACCATCGAAATCGAATGTTTTGGAACTAAATCTTGTGTAGTTATAATCAGCCTTTATCGACCATTTATCACTCAAAGCATATTCCATACCAGCGCCGAGTGTGAACCCGAGACGGGTTACCTCTTCCTGTTCAGAATAATTGAATTTCGTTCCTGTTCCACCCAACATAGAAGATGTTGCGCCGGTTGAAATATATTGATCCCGCGTCTGCACTTCATTCATCAGTGCTATTCCGCCCGTACCGTAAATAAACATCCTGTTGAAGGCGTAGCCAAATTTCGCCTTGGCGGAAGCCGCGACATCATACTGATAGTCCTGCACTGACTGGATGGTGCCGTCCTTATAATCTGCGGATTCAGTTGAATAGGTTGTTTGATTGCCCGAAAATGTCGGCTTTGAAATATCCGCTTCAAAACCTGCAACAAAGCCGTTTGAAAACTGGTGATTATAACCTGCCTGCAATCCAAAGGACGCACCGGAGAGATCGAGTGCGGCCGATTCATTAGCGGCATAGGCATTGGATGTGCCATTCAGGGCTGTTGTTGTGCCGCTGAGTTTCGACCAGTCCATACCAATATTTGCCCCGACAAAGAAGCCTGTCCAGTCCGTGGTCACAGCTTCTGTTTCGCTTGTTGAGGTCAAGCCTGAGAACAACGATCCGTCGCTACTATATGCCCCCTCAAGGGATGGCTTGATCGTGAGATCAAATCGGAAAGTCCGCCCAGGCGCTGGCATCAGCGAGGCACTCAGCGCATCCATATAGTAGCGGTCTGTCACATTATCGACCGAGAAACGCATATGTACGTTTTCGTTCGGCTCATAGGTTGCATAGAGATCAAGCAGCACATAGGGGTTCCAGCTGCCGGGGCGGATATTCGTTAAACCGGTTTCAACTGTACCATCACCGAGACCTTTCACCATGCGCTTTCCGACATAGGTCATACGTCCGCCAAGGGTCAGTTTGTCGTCCAGAAAACGCCCCCCTAAATGAATGGCCACAGTATCCTTTGGTGGCACTTGCTGAACAGCAAAACTATTATAGATGCCTCCCGGCGCACAGGTTGAATGGCGTGCAGACATTACCCCTTCTGGTGCACAGAACATGACATGGGTATAATGGTTCCAGGCAAGTCCCCCGAAATACTGGCCAGTGTCATATTCTCCGGACACTTCGAAACCGCGCATATCAGCGTAGTCGAGATTGATGCGTCTCAGCCCACCGGTGCCTTCTGCACGGGTGATGTAATCCTTGACATGGTTATCGAAATAAGCGGCATGTAGCCTGAGCTTATCGCCAGCGAGGAGCGCATCATCCGCCATGTAATTAACACCCAGTTCCACAGTGCGATTGCGCTCCGGACGGATAGGATTTTCATCAGGCTGAACTGTAAAGGACAGGCTGGTGAGAGATTCAAAAATACTCGGTGATCGCAGCACGCTGCCAGCCTTGGCATAGAGTTGCAGATTATCGACTGGCTCAATTTTGATTGTGCCAAGCGGCGACCAACCCGATGCTTCAGTCTCCAAGGGTGAACCAAATATCAGATCACCGGTATTGGAAAGCTTTGGCGCGCGATCAAAGGAATGAAAACGGGAGTAACGCAAACTTGGCGAGAGTGTCAGCCAATCAAGAGGCTGCCAGTCCATTGTGGCAAAACCGCTCCACTCCTCGCGGTTACCCATTCGTGGTGCGGGCGTCGTGCCAGCTGTACCGGCTGATGCAAATTCGTAGCCGCTCGGCAGGCCTACATTCTCTCTGGTGAAAGATGTGCCGTAGTTCAATGAAAAATCACCAAGGCTTGTTGCGAACAAAGACGTATTGGAAAGCGTCGCACCCCAGCGTGTCTGGCCTGTATAATAATCGACGAGCCCGATCGGGTAGCCTGAAGAATACAGAGATGAATTGATACGCAAATCCATTTTTGTGAGAAATGTATCAAGCCGCACATCAAAGAGGTCACTATCATCAGGCTTCCAGCCATAGCGGCCTGTATAGGTGTCCAGATCAATTTTATTAAGAAAGCCCTGATATGGCACACCGCCAAACAGAGATAATTGGGTTGGCATGATCTCGCCGTATTCGCTGAGATATTTAGTATAGCCAAGCTCCAGCGAATGTCCGCCATCCCAGCGAAAATTCCCTTTTAACATCCAGGATGTATTGTCTGTCGATGTATTGAGCACTTCTTCGCCAGGGCGGAATTTGCTGAGGTCGGCATCATATCCATGTGTGCCCGCGTGGTAATTTCCGGTTTTACGTCGGGCATAGGCTGCGACTATATCGAAATTTTCGGATGTTTTTGCAATGGCAACGCTGCCATTGCCTGATGTCGGGACAAATGCGCCGGGGCGATCCAAACCAGTATCATTATTGCTGCCTAGTCCCGCAGGCGAGCCGAGAGCAGGAACGCCCGAACTATTGGAAACAAAGCCTCCTTTGAGACGTGCACCAAAAGTCTCACCGGGCAGAAGAATATCCTCCGCCTTGATTGTGCTGATGCGTACCACACCACCCGTTGCGCCGGTAGCATCTGCACCGTTGCTTGGCCCTTTTTCAATAGCCATGCCACCAATGAAATCAGGATCAATATAAGAGCGTGATTGCGATCCGTTATAACCGCGATACACAGACACTTCCTGCGAAGCGCCATCCACGATGACCGGCACACGCCCTTGCCCCTGCATACCGCGGATATTGACATCAACTCCACCGGAGTTGCGCGATTCTCCGTTCAAAACGCCCGGAATGCCTGAGAAAATATCCCCCGGTGATGTGCCACGCCGCGCTTCGATCTCATCAGCGGATATATAGGCGCTTGATCCTGGCGTTTGATATGGTGCGTCCGCAGCGCTTATACCGGTTCCGCCCGAAATTGTAATTGTATCAAGGAGAACAGTACCTTCATCGACAGCGCCGAGACGATTACCGGACGTTTGAGCCGGATTGATTATCAGTGCGGTTGAAGCGCCGCTGAACCGATAGGTCAGATTTGTTCCTTCAAGAAGTTGCCCCAGTCCGCTGGCCGCTGAATATGTGCCCTGCAAGGTGTTTGAACGGATGTTTGATGGTAACGCTCCATCAAAGGCAATATCTACGCCGGTGACCGCAGAAAAACGGACTAACGCCTGTGCCAATGGCTGAGGCGGCATGGAGAAACTGTAAGGCGTTGTCGCCTGAGCAAAAGCATCTGTCGCCCCATATGGTACCAATGCAAGATATAATGCCGATGCGAGCAGTGTGGTTTTGAAGACCTGCTGGATTTTCGAACCGGATCCGGTTCGTGTTACTAATGCCAGCATAAACGTCTCCTTCAAAAGATTTCGGCCATATTAAAAGGCGCCTCTATCTATAAGGACGAAGAGCTGGCCGAAAAATCCCGGTCAAAAAATGGAAAAAATAAAATAATTTAAAGCGGACGAATAAGGGTGAGTAATGGCGTCCAGTTTTCGACGCGGACCGGCAGTGCCTCGGCGAGTTTTTGCGTGAGTTGATCCGTTCTTTCAATATTGATGATCAGAGTTACCGGTCTTTGTGCTAATGCAGCATCGGTGACGATGATTTTTCCGCGCTGCCATTGTTCCAGCTCTTTGACAACCTCGCCAAGCGGACGGGAAATAAAGACAAGACGACCATCAAGCCACGACAGCCTCGTATCAAGCTCAGCTGGTTCCGGAATGCTGAGATTATTCCCGCGACTTCGCACCGCATAACGCTCTTCGACCTCTACGGACTGCGATGAGGTCTCCACTCTGACCGAGTGTTCCGTGACGACAACACTTACGCCTTCATCTTCGTGGCGAACGGAAAAAGCAGTGCCAAGCGCTGTGGTGTTCACATGCATCGCGCTGACCGTAAAGGGACGTGTATTATCCGGAGCAACGTCGAAAAACGCCTCGCCGGCGATAAGTTTCACCAGACGCTTCTGCTCTGTGAAATGAACTGAAACCGAACTCGCTGACGACAATCGCAACTTCGATCCGTCAGGCAAAACCGCGGCTTCCACCTTACCGGTTGCACTATAATAATCGGGCCGGTTTACACTGAATTGATAATACCCACCGCCTGCTAAAAGCAATGCGAGGCCTGTAGCGCCACCCTTCAACAGTTTTCTCCGGGAAAGCTGCGTTTGTGACAGATCCGGCACCATGCCTGCACCGCTCCATAACTGTTCAAGCCGGGAGTATGCTTGCGCATGGCGGCTATCAGTCTCCAGCCAGACTCTGAAACCTGCCAGTTCAGCCTCTTCAACATGTTCTTCCAGAAGCAATGCAAACCAATGTGCCGCTTGATTGGAAATATTCTCTTCTTCTGATTTAGACACAATTCACTTCCGGCAGATAAATATCAGAGCGATGAGCAGACCCCGCTTAACGTGGACGCATCCTGAAAATATGAAGCGGTTTTCCGGCAAGAGACACGAAGCAAAAAACGCCGGTCAGTAACGATCAAAAGATGATTTTTCAGTCTGCAAATTTTTAAGCGCTGTCACCATGTGATTGAATGCTGTTTTAGGTGAGATACCAAGCTGCACACCGATCTGAGCATATGTCATGCCCTCGATACGATACAAAATAAAGACCTGCTGTGCACGCGGCGGCATGTTCGCGATAATCTTCTGCAATCGCAGGAGCTCTTCACGAGAAATGAGATGCTGTTCGGCAGATGGCGCATTATCCTGAACCCACTCAAGCTCTTGCACATCGACAATGACGGGAGCGAGTTGAAGTCGTCTGCGATAATCAAATGCAATATTCCGGCCGGTGCGTATAAAGTAGCCTTTGAGATCTTTGACATCACCAAGAATGCCTTTTCGCTCCCACAATCTGACGAAAGTGTCCTGCACAAGATCCTGTGTTTCCACACGGTCTTTAAGGCAGCCGTCAATGACCTTTGTCAGCCTTGTTCGTACGGAGAAAAATACCTCAACGAAATACGACCCATCCTTCTTATTATGATCGACGGTTTGCAAGCGAGACTCTCTGAGGCAGATGGGCTTCAATTAATTGTTGAGTTATATAATCATGTTTCTTCGGAAATTAAAGCCGTTTTCTGCTATTCGAAAAGTTTAATCACGAGCAGGAGTTATAAAGCACGGATATTTCGGCTTAACCGCTGCCTTAGGGATACCCGACATTCATACATCTTCGAAGCGGCGGGCGCCAAGTGACGGATACAGTGCCGAGACGGTTCTTTAGCCCCCGAAATAGCGTCGTCTGCAGTAGAATAAAGTTGCCTTTTCGTCGTTCTCACGAATATTGATGACCCGCCCGAAGAAGACGCGGTGCGTCGCCTGTTCAATGGCATTGGTGAGCTCGCACTCGAAACTTACCGATGCGTCGGCCAGTACCGGCACACCCGTGAGACCTTTTTCCCATTCGCCAAACACAAACCGATCCGCAACTGGTGTCTTGCCGCCAAAGACATCCGAGATCTCCTCCTGACCCGGCGTCAACGTGTTCACGCAGAAATGGCGCGCGTTGTCAAAAGCCGGAAAACACGAGCTTGTCCGATTGATGCAGACAAGAAGCGTGGCCGGTGTATCGCTGACGCTGCAGACCGCCGAGGCGGTAAAACCGTAGCGCTTGCCGCCAAAAACAGTGGTGACGACGCTTACGGCTGAGCCGAGCCGCGACATGCCATTGCGGAATGCCGCCCTGTCCACGATTTCCAGAGGTTGATCAAATATATCCATTCGGTCCCCATATCGGGTTGAAGTGTGGGAGATGGCCGCTAGAGCGGTTTACGTCCGGATTGGATCATAGCGCTCGCTCTAGATTCTTTATTTGGTCGCATTATAACGGGCGTCAAGTTGATCCAACTTGACTGTGAAATGCTCTAACGGCCAATTCCGGAGTGCGGATTTCGTGAAACCGCGTATTTGTTACTGAACGCGAGACATTGCTTGCAGCACTAGAGCGCTGTGTGCCAGACTTGGCACACAAAACTCGCTCTAACACTTTAAAATGAGAGCATAATTTTACCTTAAACTGCTCCAGGTTTAAGGAATTATGCTCTAGGCAGTGAGTTCTCTGCGGACGATTTCTGCCCCCGCGCTCAAGGCCTGAAGCTTACCCATAGCGATGGGCCGGGAGAGTGGAGCCATCCCGCAATTGGTGCACGGATAAAGCTTGTCAGCATCAACAAATTGAAGCGCTTTTCGAAGCGTTTGAGCAACTTCCTCAGGCGTCTCAATGGTATTGGATGCCACGTCGATGGCGCCGACCATCACCTTCTTGCCGCGGATAAGCTCAATCAGATCCATCGGGACGTGGGAGTTTTTACATTCCAGCGAGATCATGCCGATGCTGGATTGCTGCAGCTTGGGGAATGATTCCTCGTATTGCCGCCACTCTGACCCAAGCGTGCTCTTCCAATCCGTATTGGCTTTAATGCCGTAGCCGTAGCAAATATGCACGGCAGTCTCACATTTGAGACCTTCGATTGCGCGCTCCAGCGTAGCGACGCCCCAGTCATTCACCTCATCAAAGAAGACGTTAAAGGCAGGCTCGTCGAACTGAATGATGTCGACACCAGCAGCCTCCAGCTCTCTGGCTTCCTCATTAAGGATTTTGGCGAATTCCCAAGCCAGCTTTTCGCGGCTCTTGTAGTGGGCATCATAGAGAGTATCGATCATGGTCATGGGACCCGGCAGGGCCCATTTGATCGGCTGTGTGGTATGCTGACGCAAAAATCTGGCGTCCTCGACGAAAACCGGTTTCTGGCGCGACACAGCCCCGACGACAGTCGGTACGCTCGCATCGTAGCGATTGCGGATTCGCACGGTCTCGCGCTTCTCGAAATCCACGCCTTCGAGATGTTCGATGAAAGTCGTCACGAAATGCTGACGTGTCTGTTCACCATCGCTGACGATATCAATACCTGCATGTTGCTGGTCGGCCAGTGACAGCCGCAAGGCATCCCGCTTGCCTTCCAGTAATTCCTCGTTCTGCAGTTTCCATGGCGACCAGAGTTTTTCAGGCTGGGCTAGCCAGGAGGGTTTAGGCAGGCTGCCTGCGGTCGATGTAGGGAGAAGTGTTTTCAAGATAGGTGACCTCTGTTTCGTTGCAGTCAGGCGACGTCGTAAGCGGACCATTGGTCGAGAACGGTCCGGTATGGCTTGATGAAATTTTCCTCGGTGAATTTGCCCTGCTCCACAGCCAACCGGCTGCGCTCTTCACGATCGTAGACAATGCGTGTCAGCGAATAATCCCCGTGCTTCAAATTCGGCCGGTAAACCGCGCCTGCAGCAGCGTTGGCATTGTAGATTTCAGGCCGATAAATTCTCTGAAACGTCTCCATCGTACTGATGGTGCTGATCAGCTCGAGATTGGAATAATCGCCAAGCAGGTCACCGATAAAATAGAAAGCCAAAGGCGCAACGCTGCCTGCCGGCATGAAATAGCGAACCTGCATCCCCATTTTTGCGAAATACTGATCTGTCGATGAGGATTCATTCTGCCGGTATTCGGTGCCCATTATGGGATGATGATTGTCAGTGCGGTGGTAGGTCTTGCTGGTCGAGGCACTGATGCAAATGACGGGCGCTTTGCCGAAGTGGGATGCATATGTCTCTGAGCGCAGGAAAGATTTGAAAAGTTTTCCATGCAGATCGCCGAAATTGGCCGGAATGCTGAATATGGGCTGGTTCTGATTGTGCTCGGGAAGAACAATACTGAAGTCGTAATCACGCACATAGGACGAGAAGTTGTTTCCAACGATACCGTCGATGCGCTCATTGGTTTTCTGGTCGACAATGGTTGTCTTGAGGATTTCAATCAGCGGGAATTCATCGCCAGCAATCCCCAACGTGACGGAAATAATGTCCAGCTCGACCGAATAGCGATCGCCTTTGGGGTTATCCCAATGCGCCAAAGCATTGAACCGGTTGTCGATCATCCGCAAGGTGTTGCAGAGGTTCTCACGACGACGATCGCCTCTGGCCAGATTGGCAAAATTGGTGGTGATGCGCGTGTTTTCCGAGGGAAGATAATCCTCGTTAAACGGAACGCTCTTGATAGCGAAATTGAAGTTCTGCGACATATTCTGCCCCAATGGAGTTGGGGGGCATGGGTCTGCGGACACATAGCAGTACAGGCCGCGATGCGGCCTCCGCTACGGCACACTGGGACACCCCGCCCGTGGACGTTCTTTCGCCAAGGCAGGTCTCCTGGCTCACGGGTCATCGCTTCCGTCCGTCTTCCCGGGTTAAATCCCAGTGACATGCTGGACGTCAGCTCGCCGCTTACAGTTGCGGGGGCAGCGCCGGCTTTTCCGCATAATACGGAGCACCGGCTTCCCTCTTAGCTCCGGCACGCTGCAGGCAACGACCGGAGAACCTAGGCAACTCTACCTAGCTGCAATCGCAACGAAGTGTCAAGCGCATATAAAGATATTTTTATATCTCCAAGTCTCAAAGTGTGGACACACCTGCGCGAGCGAAGAAAATTCAGGACTGAACCATTGCAAGCTAAAACGACGTCAGGAGAAAAGCAGACAGCCCGCACATAAGCAGCACCAGATTGGCAATGCCTTATGATAGCCGCAGCCGCTATCCACCCGATGCAATGACTCAGGCTGTTTTGCTGTAATACCGATTTCCGCTGCGATTGATTTGGTCGTACAAAATGAGAGGGATAGATTATCCTTAGCCCCGATTATGACGGCATCACAAAACTTGCATAGCCATCGCCAAGCGTCTTGTTAAGGAAACGCGCATATTGATCATAGACATGATCTGCGGTTGTAATTCGTCCAAAAACCGGCGCTTCAAAAACTCTTATCGGGATGAGTGCCAGAGGCACGGATACCGGCGTCAATTGTGCGCCCTGTCCTGCGCGCAATGTTGTGAGAATACCATACATTTCACCCGCGATACTCGGGCGCGAAAGCACCGCCATGCGGTATTGTCCGGACGTATTGGTCACAAGATAAACATGGCCTGAGAGATGCGGAACGGAGACACATCCATGCTGCGAAAATGACGCGTCGGTACGCTCGCGTTCTTCAAATTTCAGATGTGTGTTTCCGGCATCCCAGACGATGTCCGTGCAATAAGCAAAAATATCGCTGCTATTGCCAAAAGAAGGACGAAGCGTGAGAAATGTTCCCTCTAACCACGAAACGGCAGCGCGTGAATAGGCACCAAGTTCTTCCGCCGCATGTCCGTTGGCAGCAGCAGGCTTTGGCTTTTCTGTTTCCGCCTGATCGCGCAGTTCAAATCCCATCGCCTGCTCAAGCCGGATGATCGTCGCAAGCGTGAAAGGCCTGTGCCCTGAGAGCGCTTTTTCAAGTGTAGAGAGGCTGATACGTGCTTCATCAGCCAGATGCTGGCGCGAAATCCTGCGACGCGCGATCTCCTCACGCACACGTTCAGCAACGCGGAGATTCAATTGATCGGACAAAACCGCATCGTGCTGAGACATGAGAACTTCCTGAATCCGTACTTTCCTTCACAATTCCACACATAGGCGGAGCCTGCAAGGTGGCTTGCGGCAAAGTACGGACAAAACTTGGCAAAGCTTACGCTGGTGAGGAAACAGCACTCCGGCGCAAATTGTCTCCAGTTATCCGACAGATACAGGAGCTTATAATGTCGCCTGCCATCAGACACTCTCACAACAACGCAAGGGCAATCAGCCTGTCTCAGTTCTGCAAATTCATCTGGTTTGTGAATATGCTGTTACTGCCAATCCTGGCCGTTGTTCTTTCGCTTCTCAACGTAGCTTCCGCCCGTGCTGAACAGCCAGCCTATGTAACACCGAATGCGGTGCAAAGCGGCAGCCTGCTGCTGCAAAGCGGTGAAGCCGGCCAATATATCGAAGCACCACGACTTGCCAGTGATTTCAACATTGATGTCAGTGGCCCCACCGCCCGCGCCCGTCTCAGTCAGGTTTTTGAAAATCCGACCAATGGCTGGGTTGAAGGGCTTTATGTCTTTCCTCTGCCTGAAGACAGTGCTGTCTACTCCCTGAAGATGATTGTCGGCGACAGGGTTATTGTTGCCGACATCAAGGAAAAACAAGCCGCGCGCGAAATCTATGAGAAGGCGAAAAGCGAAGGCAAGAAGGCTGCTCTTATCGAGCAACAGCGCCCCAACATCTTCACCAATGCGGTTGCCAATCTTGGTCCGAATGAAAAACTTGTCATTCAGATCGAATATCAGCAGGCCGTTCGCCTGAGCGATAATCGCTTTTCTCTGCGTGTGCCGCTTGTTGTTGCACCGCGCTATAATCCTGAAAACAGAGATCCGATTGTTGAAACCGCAGATATTCAGGGCGGTTGGGGGCAGCAGAAAACAAAACCAGCGCAAGGTTCAGACAACGGAGCCATTGAAACACCCCTGATTATGCCGGATGAAGACCGCATTAATCCGGTGACAATCACTATCAATCTCAAAGCCGGTTTCCCCGCCGCCAATATTAAGAGTCTTAATCATCCTGTTAAGATCGATCAGCAAGGCGAACTGGCATCAAAAATTACTCTGGATGGCAAGGCCACAGCCGATCGTGATTTCGTTCTCGAATGGCAGGCTGCTGAATCCGAAATGCCTACTGTCGGCTTGTTTCGTGAACATGTTGGCAATGACAATTATCTGCTGGCCTACATAACCCCGCCGCGCATCAAAAGCCCTGTGAATGAAACACGGGAAATCATCTTTGTTATCGACAATTCCGGCTCGATGGGTGGCACTTCGATCAAGCAAGCCAAAGCCAGTCTCGATTATGCCCTCTCCCGCCTGAAACCTACTGATCGTTTCAACGTCATCCGTTTTGATGACACGCTGACCAAGTTTTTCGATGACTCTGTCCCTGCCACAGCACTCAATATTACCAATGCACGCGACTATGTCTCTGCACTTGAAGCGGTTGGCGGCACAGAAATGCTGCCTGCTTTGCACGCCGCACTTGATGACAGCCACCAAAAGGATGGCTTGCGCCAGATCGTGTTTCTGACCGATGGCGAGATCAGCAATGAACGACAAATGCTTGATGTCATCGCATCCCGCCGCGACCGCTCCCGTCTCTTTATGGTTGGCATCGGCTCGGCACCCAACACCTATCTGATGAACAAAGCATCTGAACTTGGCCGTGGCACCTTCACACATATCGGCGCGGTAGAAGAAGTCGACCAGCGCATGCGCGAACTGTTTGATAAACTCGAAAGTCCGGTTGTCACCAATGTAAAAACCAGTTTCTCACAGGAGGGCATCAGCCTGACACCGGGTCTGCTTCCTGATCTTTATCAGGGTGAACCATTGGTGCTCGCTGCACGTACCAAACAGGTCAGCGGTACGATGACGGTTGAAGGTACAGTCGGAAACCGTCCATGGACAGTGACCCTGCCGCTTGATGCAGCCAGTCCGGCGGAAGGTATTTCCAAGATCTGGGCACGTCGCAAGATCGACGATGCTGAAGTGGACATGAAGCTCGGCAAGATCACTGAGCTGGCAGCCGATACGCGTATCCTCAGCCTCGCATTAGAGCATCATCTGGTAACACGTCTCACAAGTCTTGTTGCCGTCGATCAGACACCGAGCCGCCCAGCAAACACCCCGCTCACCCGCGCCGACATTCCTTTGCAGCTTCCGGCCGGTTGGGACTTTGAGACACTGTTCGGTGTTCGTGCAGACCGTAGCGTGCTTGATCATGCCGATGCAGGCAAGGAGCAGATATTGGCTCGAGGCAAAAACCGTGCTGCCGCACCGAATATTCCGGCACCCGCCATGTCACTGCCGCAAACCGCAACGCCGGCAATGCTGATTATGCTTCAAGGATTAGGCATTATGTTTATCGGGTTTCTCATCTTCTGGGTGTCACGTCGCAAGGAGAATGCATGATGGGTATTCTTGTTGCAGAAGATACAAAGGCAAAGGAGCGCACTTTGGTGCGCTCCCCTCTCATCTTGCTGTCGATTGTGGTGATGGCCTGCGGCCTTATTCTTCTCAGTCAGGGGCTGTGGATCCATGCAAAAGCCTATGCAGCTCAATTCCTGCTTGAGCGTGCCTTCACCCAGAGTATTGCAACAGGTGAAAAGGTTAAACCGTGGGCATGGGCGGATACATGGCCGGTAGCGCGTATCGAAGCGCCGCGTCTGGCTGCATCAGCAATCGCTCTCAATGGCGCAAGCGGACAAGCTCTGGCTTTTGGGCCCGGCCATCTCCAGAACACACCCAAAGCCGGTGAGACAGGAACGGCAGTTTATGCCGCCCACCGCGACACGCATTTTGCTTTTCTTAAAGATATTGAGAAAGGCGATCTTATTCGCATTACCCGCGATGACGGCAAAACCTATACCTATCGTGCCACGCAAATGAGTGTTGCGCGTTGGAATGAGGCGCAGATCGATATTCACGCAGCGGGTTCTCAGTTGGTTCTTGCAACCTGCTATCCCTTTGATGCGGTTACCCAAGGGCCGTTTCGTTATCTCGTTTATGCCACTTCAATCCAGTGATTTGAAATTGCTGCAGACAAGCAATTTTCATGAGGATACCGCACAAGCTTAACATTTATGTTTTTTGAATGAACGATGGGATCTGTTCACAGCACAACAATGTTCCGTCATTTCAACAAGTTATAATTATCCTGAGACTTCGGCACGCTAAGGCATCAACCATCTGATCGGATATTGTCGGCGCCGGTCAGGCAAAAATCGACTGGGATGTCGCCGGGTACAGAAATGGGAAACCTCTCCCGCTTTCTCCGGCAATTTAGCTCTTGGAGCATAATAAACCTAATCTGCCCTTCCTTCTCCCCCCCCCATATTTCTGTCGATCACAACCGCTTGTTTCAAGTTCAAGAGCTGGTTTTAAAGAGGTAATGTTGCCGTAACAGTCGAATTCTAAACATCACTCCAATTCGATACTTCACCTAAAAGCAGGTGACATAGAGATGGAGATGTTCTTTGAAAAGAAAACTATCAAGAAATTTTTCTGAAAAACCATTCGAAATTTTCGTAATATTCATCGGAATTTGCTTTGCAAATATTGTAAACAATCACAAGATTTCCACACCATCATACGAAATCACAGACAAATCCATTTCAAAAAATGGACTAAATCTATGATTTATAAAAAAATCAGATCCGCAATAAATTTTATGCTTTTAACGATCATACCCGTATCTTTACTATGGGGCCCAATCGCCATAGCTATAATATCGAGAATAAATTCACTTTGATATTGATCGCTTAACCTGCGGGGAAGGTCAAACTCACGACCAATCCCCGACCATCCACATCGGATAATGCCACCGATCCATTATGGGCGCTCATAATCTGGGACACAATTGCAAGTCCCATCCCCGCCCCTTCAACCGCAGTACCCGCCCCTCTCACAAAAGGCTTCAGCATACTGCTCCGCTCTGCATCGGGAATACCCGGCCCCCTGTCAGTAACGCGCAATATGCAAGGATGAAGCACTTCGATCACCAGCATTTCTGTTCCTTGCGCATGGCACAGCGCATTCATGATTAAATTATCCAGCGCCACCCGAAGCGCCGCCTCTGAGCCCGAAATGATTATCCGTTCTTCAGGTGCTTTGAACTCAATCTCCACGCCCTGCCTGAGAGCAGCCGGAACATGTTCAGCAACAATTTGACGGGCTGCATGCGCGAGATCAACCGGAGCAAATGCCAGTGACTGGCCGGACAACCGCGCCAGTTGCAAAGAAGTCGTCACGATTGAAGCCAGACGCGCCGTATCCCGTATCAGAACTTCGCGTATTGCCGGCTCTTCTATCTTTTCCAGTTTTATTCTCAGCTTGGTCAACGGCGTTCGCAACTCATGCGATGCACTGGCAAGAAAAAAACGCTGCGCTTCAAACGCATCATCAATACGCGACAGAGCCGTATTAAATGCAGCAACCATCGGCTTTAATTCCGAGGGAGTATCACGATCTGAAATACTGCGGCCATTGGGCAGACCGTCAATCTTTTCCGCAGAGTTTACAACCCTTCTTACAGGTGATGCGATAACACGCTTAACCGCTATCGCCGCAATCGTCGCCGTAGCGACCAGCACAACCCCAAGCAAATGATACAAGCCCTGAGAGCCTATCCCCCATAATGCAACGAAAATTGTTTGCACTCCGGTAAATGAAACACCGCCCAGCACAACAAATGCCTGAGGATTGGCGTCATCAACAAGGCGCAGGCCTTGATAGGTTACTTCACCCGTTGTGTAATGAAACTGAAATGAAGATATTTGATCAGAAACTGTATTAAGTGCCTTCTGAACAGACGGGGGTACAACCCCATGGGTTATCGTCTGAGTTCCGTCACTCAGCAAATACCAAAAATCCGGTTGCTGCTCTGCAGAACCAATAATATCGGCAGATATGCCGCCAATATTAAGTTTTAACTGACCTGAGGGCGTATAGGACTTACTGGACTGCAGTAGTTTTCCCAGAATATCCAGCGGTACAGTTTGCCGCCCCTCCGTGTCCGAAGATAACAATAAAAACGTGAGTGTTAATATTGTACTGATTGTCATCATCAGCGCCATGCCAATAACAAGCATAACGACAACCGGAAAAGCGATGGAGCGCATGAATTTCATTCCTGCACCATCATGTAACCTATACCGCGTATAGTGCGTATTGTTACGTTGCACTTGGCCTCCCGCAGACGCCGCCGCAGTCTCGACACATGGGAATCTATGACATTAGAGCCCAGTTCATCATCAAGGCCATAAACGGATGCTTCCAGATTATCACGCTGGACAACACGCCCCGCCCGTCTGATGAGCGCCTCTAAAATAGCAAGCTCACGTCTTGGCGTATTCATAATACTCCCCTCAACCATAGCGGAACGGTTGATAAGATCGAATGATAAATTGCCGAACTGCGTGCATCCGGTCTCATCCAGATTATATCTGCGAAGCACAGCCCGCGCTCTTGCAATAAGCTCCATTGGTTCAAATGGTTTACTGATATATTCATCCGCACCTTTATCCAGTGCCGCAACAATATCAGCCGGATCATCTAATGCTGTTAATATCAGGGTAGCTGGTCGCGGCCGAAGCTGCCGTAAAGTGGGCAGCAGAGACAGACCGTCACCATCCAGAAGATGACGGTCGATAATTGCCAGATCAAATTTGAAAGCAAGCAAAGCAGATTCTGCATCTGCAACGGTGTCAAATGTGTCCGCAACACCAATGGATGCCTCCATCATAGCCTTCAGCGAAGCCGCCAATTCACGATCATCTTCTACTATCAGAATATGCATGAGCCGCCATTGATATGATCAGAGTCAAATTGATTGCACATTGCGAACACCAAAGCTTTTAGCATGTTTTCAGGGCCGCTTAGCTGACCACATTAAAACGTGTCAGTAAAAACGGACAACCGGAACTAGAGAAGATCCCCGCGGGAAACACCATATGCCGGAGGCGGATATGCCCTTCTCAAATGGTCTTTGTCGGACATATCCAGGCGCTGCACACATTGCGCATAGGCATCTGTTCCGGGAAGAAATCCGTATTCGTTACAACGGCCTCTATAGTCTGTTGTCTCGCAGCCCATCAGCGCCATCAGGAGACCTATCGCAAAATAATTACGCATAATATCCTCAATAAGTTTATATATGTCAGCATATGACCAATCCGGCCTGAACATTACGGCAACGTTACGTGGCAGATGCCAAGCTATAAATAGTCATGCCGGTCAGGGAGTTGTTTGCGCAGACAGGCTGCTTTGTTTTGGCGCAGAGAGGGATTTAGAGCCTTTATCCGTCCATGACGGAGGCGCTCCCAATGAAGCGCCGATCGCCCCCCAAACACCCGGCTGACGACCGAAATTTTCACAAAGAACCGATCCCGGCCTTCCGCCCAGTTTTGTGCGAATTTCATATCCGGACGGCAAACGAAGGTCAAAATTACCCGGCTCTTTACCCTCGATAATCAGTCTGGAAAATTCAGAACCAAAAGCCGCAGCCAAATCATAGGCATCCCCCACCTGCGACACACGCGCCTCACTGGTGAATGAGTTTGCCCCCTTCGACCAGACGATTGCCGCAACCTGAGCCCCTTGCGGATCCGTAGCCTCTGCTTCAACAGCCAGTCCGCCCAGCCCGAACGGCAATCGCGGAACCCCTACAGGTAAGGCAATGGCTGTACCGATAGAAATCGCCTTTGCAGCGCCCGCAATACCAGACTTTGTAGGCACAACATCGGTAATAACGGTACGGATTGTGAGATCAGCCGGCTCACCGGTAGGAACAATTTTATATTTTTCACTCAGAGTGTAGCAAACAGCGCGATCGATCGCATTTGCCAGCAGGGTTCTGTCCTGTACTTTATCAACGCGCCGTTCAGCAGAATTTATAAAGGACGTCGGAAATATACTTACGGTTCTTACTTTTTTTAACACACCAAAATTCAAGTAAAGTTTTTTCTTGGCAAACTTTCCTTTCGGCTCACTTAAATTACTATAGGAAGTAAGAGTACCCCCCTCTTTTAAGGGAACACTCGCACAACCACTTAACAGGACAATAATCGGAAAATATTTTATCAGGTTTGATGTATTTTTTTGTAACGCCCAAGTTATTGTTTTTCCGAAATTTATTTTGTTGCTCCGCACGACCGGTAACCCCGCTTTTAAACAGCAATTCGGGGAGCAACCTGACCTTTGTACCTTGCGGCAACATTACGCAAATTATAACAATGAATTTTCTTTGAGTGATTTCATTACAAATATCGTAATATTACGGTAATATCCCGATGTTTTTTTTCAGAAAAATTGAACAGGTGCACAATGTACATAGCTCTTATGCTAATTATTCTTACAGTATATTTAATAATTCTGACCGGAATATTGTTAATAGCAATTTGAAAATCCCCGAACAATAAACAGTTTATCCTCAATTTGCTTAAAGATCTGCGCATTGCGCTCAATCATATTGCTCTATCGCTCCATTTGCCGCCGCTTCTCAACCAAAAAATCAACGAAAACGCGCAGTTTTGCAGGCATCTGATCCCGTGAGGGAACATAGAGGTTGAAACCATCAAAGGGCGGACACCAATCTTCCATCACGCGCACCAAAGCGCCGGATGCAAGATGCTGGCTGACTGCAAAGTCCAGATGCATCACCAGACCTATTCCCTGAAGCGCAGCATTCAGCATGACATCATCATTATTCGTGGCGAATGTTCCGGCAGGCTGAAACAGCCTTTCCTCCCCTGTAAGCGGATCGGTCAATTCCCAGCGGAATACAGCTCCGCTACCCGACAGACGAAAACCGAGGCAATTGTGCTGTGTCAGATCCCTGAACACTCTCGGCGGAGGATTAGCTGCAAAATAAGCAGGTGAACCAACCACGGCAAGAGAAACCTGCGGAGTGACCGGCACTGCAATCATCGTGTCTGTCACACTTTCACGCAGGCGAATACCCGCGTCACAGCCTTCCCGAATAATGTCACCTAACCCGTCATCGACAAATAACTCAACGCGAACCTCAGGATACCGGCGGGCGAACTCTCCGAGATACGGCTCAATAAAATGATGCGTGACAACCCGCGGTGCGTTCAGCCGGATTTCACCGCTTGGCTTTTCGCGTGCCTCACCGACAGCGACGACCGCATGTGATATCATTGCAAGACCCGGCTCGATCTGGGAAAGTAATTTCCGGCCGTCATCTGTCAGCGATACCGAACGTGTCGACCGGTTAAGCAGACGAACGCCGAGCTGCTGCTCTAACATTCTGATCGTTTGCGACAAAGCCGATGGCGAAATACCGATACGCCCGGCCGCACGGGTATAGTTCCCTTCGCGGGCAACCTCCGCAAAGGCAGCAAGAGCAGGCAGAAGATTACGGTCCATTATATGCTCATTATGAATTACAGCTTCAAACTGATTGAAGGATGCCCCCATTTTTCCGTTAGGTCGAGTGGATTATGTTAAATTCATGAAATGAATATACGGAGCAGAATAATGAAGAAAATTGCAATCCTTGGCGCAAGCGGTCAGATCGCACAGCATGTGATTGATATGCTGGCAGAACGCGGCGACACAGAGATGACGCTGTTTCTTCGCGATGTGAGGAAGCTTGGTCGGGATATTCCTGACAATGCCCGCGTGATTGAGGGCGATGTTCACGACACTGCCAAGCTGAGAGATGCCGTGAGCGGTCAGGATGTCGTTTATGCGAACCTTGCCGGAGATGTCGATGCGCAAGCTGCAGCCATTATCACCGTCATGAAAGATGCCGGTTCGCGGAAGCTGATTTTCTGCACAACGCTTGGCATTTATGACGAAGTACCCGGCAAATTCGGTGCGTGGAACAACCGGGAAATCGGTGAATATTTACCGCCATATCGCAAGGCTGCCGATCTCGTGGAGGCATCAGGTCTGGATTATGCCGTCCTGCGCCCTGCCTGGCTGACCGATGCAGACGAAGTCATCTACGAAACAACTGAGCGCCACGAGCCTTTTAAAGGCACGGAGATCTCACGCAAAAGCGTGGCAGCCTTGGTCGTAAAACTAGCCGAAACGACCGGTGTACTTGGCAACCGCAATATCGGCATTAACAAGCCCAATACCGGTGATGACAAACCTGCCTTCATGTAAACCGGCCAGTGAGAATGTCACTCGCCTCCGGAATTAAGGAGATCACATCATGGAAACCGTGAAAATCCGCAATCACGATATGTATTGGGATATCGCTGCCGATATCCACTTCCCGCCGCATTTCGACAAAACGAAGAAATATCCGGCCATCATCAGCGCACATCCGATCGGAAGCTGCAAAGAACAAACCTCGGGCAATGTCTATGGCGCAGCGCTGGCCAAAGAAGGCTTTGTTGTCATCGCCTTTGATGCAAGCTTTCAGGGTGCCAGCGGCGGCGAACCGCGCTTTATCGAAGACCCGACACTGCGTGTCGAAGATTTCCGCCATGTTACCGATTATCTGGTGACGCTTCCTTATGTCGACGAAGAACGCATTGGTGTACTCGGCATTTGTGGCGGCGGCGGCTATTCAATCAATGCTGCAATGACTGAGCGCCGCATCAAGGCGGTTGGCACCGTCACCGGCGCGAATTATGGCCGTCTGATGCGCGGTAATTTCACTGCCCTCAATCCGATCGCCGCGCTGGAAGCAATGGCCAGACAGCGTACAGCTGAAGCGCGCGGCGCAGAGCTTCATGTTGACAATCTGCTTGCCAATTCTGTTGAGGAAGCCCGCGCTGCAGGCATCACTGATCGCGATCCGCTGGAGGCAACTGATTATTACCGCACACCACGTGGTCAAAAGCCCAACGGTCTGAACCGCTCGCTCCTGTCGCATCAGGCAGCAGCAGTGGGCTGGGACGCCTTTCATCTGGCGGAAGTACTCCTGACGCAGCCGCTTTGCATTGTGGTCGGTGATAAGGTCGGCGCATTCGGCGCCTATCGCGACGGCTGCGAGATTATTGAACGCGCGGCCTCCAAACAAAAGGAGCTTGTGGTTCTCGAAGGCTGGTCGCATTACGACCTGTATGACAAGGAAGAACCGGTCAGACTGGCACTCGCCAAGCTCGTTCCGTTCTACAAGAAAAATCTCTAAGCACGCTCAGGCGGCTTCTAACGTCACAATCCTGATGAATGTTACAATCCGTGCTCAGCAATATAAATCCTTGGAATTTTGAAAAATACCGCAGAAACAATACGGGCAGCTTTCGCTGCCCGTATTGTTATTATCCGTATAGTGATCCGGCTCAGAACTTGCCGATAAAATTCACAAACATGCCACGGTCATCAAGGCTCAGGTCACGCAGATCATCCGAAAAGCGGCCGAAATTATAACCGGCACCAACTTTGAAATTCTCGCCCACATGACGATAAACCGCTGCCAGCGCGCCAAAATCGGTAGTTTTGGCTTCCGGCATATGCATCACACGACCTTCAAGCAGCAGATCCCACTTTTTAACAACATGCAGATCGGCACGGATAACACCCAGATGGGCGGATGAACGCTGCCAGTCCTTGTCAAATTTATGATCATTTTCTGCCGGACGGTATTTCACGTCACCAATACGGAAACCGTATTTGGCACCGACTGAAAGCCACGGCACCAGATCATAAGTAAAGTCTGCCGACAGAATATGGCTGCGCTGTGCAGGCGCATAACGATAGTTGGAAACACCGCTGCCCAGCTGACCATTGCCCGGCATGTCATAGAGCCAGCTATATTTGAACAGCGCGTTCAGGCGGTCATTTTCCACCGGACGATAGGCATAACCGAATGAGGCTTCGACATAATCCGTGTTCTGGAACGAAGTGACATCCGATTTCGTATCCGAGAGAACCGCATCCACACTGACCAGTGCACGCCAGTCCGGATTGGTTTTCCATGAATAGGCACCGGCCAACAGATAAGTGTTCTGGTCACGGGTATGATCGTCTGAGCGCTCGACACGCACTTCACCGCGCAAACGACCGGTAATGCCGCGCTCCTCGTCCTTATAGCCGATGGCCAGCGACGGCGCATAACGGTCAAAGTCAGAATATTCAACGCCAGAGGAATTTGTGGTGTTGTCGCGAACACGGCCACCTTCAAAACCACCGTCAAATGTCCAGACATTATCCGGCGTATAGACCACACCATAAGTGTGTGTCAGCGCGCTGCGAACACCAAACAAGTCATAATTGCCTTCCGAATAGGCCGAAAGCACATCATTCATACGGCGCTTCACACCGCCGACAATGGCACCCTTATCACGGCCGATCAGATCATAGCTGCGATTGAGATCAAAGGCTCTGTCCGGATCAAGACGGTAACCGACATAATAATGGTCGTCGGCATTCGGATCATAGGTCAGAGCGGCCAGACCGCCGAGACCATTGGTGCCGTAGGAGATCTCTGCCTGCGTGCCGATTGTATCGGTCAGTTTCAGTTCTGTACCAACACCGATACGATCATTACGTTTGATATCACCGGAGCGACCGGCTGTTACCTGCCCGAAGACATAGTAAAGGTGATCGTCGTCCTGACGGTAATCAATACGCACACCTGTATCAACGCGGGAACCGTCATAGCCGGTTTTGCCTGAGTGGATCGCTGTCGGTGACATCAGTTCGGTGTAAGTCACACCAAATGACACTTTCCAGTATTCGTCAATCTCATGGCTGACGGAGGTCTTGCCTTCACGCTTGATCTGACCGTCGGCATCCCAGAAATCATCATAGATGTGCTTCAGGCGAGTTTTGTCCGTCACATCCAGATCGGCATGGGCACCCCAGAGACGCTTATCGACGCTGGTATTGTCGAAAAGACTGGAGAAACCGGCTTCTTTTTCTTCATAATAGCCGCCGATTTTACCCTGTACGCCGTCTTCCTGAATATCGGCCAGATCAACCTGACCTTTCAGGCGCCATGCCAAAGCGGTACGACCTTTATTGCCTGTAGCAAGGGTGTTGCTATTGGTCAGACCACCATCGGTGGAACGGGTAAAGCCAAAGCCCTGCCCGTCAGAACCGGCCACTTCCCCCTCGATGAAAGTGGTGTCGGAATGGCGCACACGAATATCAACGCCGCCGGCCTTCTGATCGGCAGTGCCGGTAGTTTCCTGATAACCGGTCACCCCCACACGCACATTGTCATTCAGCCATTGCTGGCCACGGCCACCAAGGCTGTAGCCGTCGAGATCACCGGCAACCGGTTCAAACTCATATTGTGCCAGCACATAGGTTTTGTTGCCGCCCAATGCGCCGTCACGCACCGGATCGGATGTGCCGGCAGAGGATGAAAGCGGACGGTTGAGGATCAGCACGCCCTGCATATAATCAAAGCGGTAATCTTCTCCGGCTCTGAGTGTGCGGCGCTCAATAACGCGACCGGTTACTGAATCGCGGAACTCAACCGTAATGGTTTCAGAACCTTCAACAATATTCTGGCGGCGCATGAAATAAGCCGAACCACCGGTTGCCAGATATTCCTCATATTGCGGCAATGTATCCGGCTGGGCAGCATATAAATCAACTTCGGTTTTACGCTCGCCAAAGCTTGTTGTTTCTTCCGAACGGTAAACGCCCTGCGCACCATAAAGCGCACGGTCAGAGCGCATGAACTCTGTGCCGGTGATGCGGGTTTTGAAATTACCCCATACTGCACGGCTGTCACCATGCTCTAAACGGACGTAGAATTTACCATTGGTCGGTGCATCTTCCACAAAAGTGGAATCGTCACCATAGACCGGATAATAATCATCCGGATCGAGCTTGCGCAGCAGATGACGCGGGTTCTGCTTCCCGAAATTACGGAACATGTTATCGAGTTCGTCATCGGTTGTGTCAGCAGCAGCTGTCAGCAGATACTCGCCTTTGATTTTACCTTTAAGATAAAATGCCAGACGGCCATTGGTGGTGGTGCTGTCATATTCACCCGGACGCACAGCTTCAATACCGCTGTCGCCGTTGCGCTTGCGTAGCGTAATGTCGGCCAAACCGACATAGAACCAGTCATTATCCGGAATAGTGATATCGCGGTTAAAGGCCAGACCGTCGCCCTTCAACCCGTCATTAATGCCGACATCAATATCGTGATCGCCGGGACGCAAAATGCGCTGCACTACGAATTTCTGCTGGCCGTCAACCGGAATGGTTTCGCCAAAAGCTTTGACCTTATAGCCATCCGGTACATTGGTGCCATGAACTGTTACCGCACCGCCCTGCACACGAATATTGCGGAGTGCAGTTCTGTCTTCGCCCATACCCGGTGCAACAGCTTCCGCACGATCGCCCAGAATGTCTTTCTTTTCGCTACGGCGCAAAGTCAGCGCTTCGGTTTCGTCAAACCGGCCTTTTTCATCATAAACACGCAGCACATAGGCATATTCACGCTCATCGGCTTGTGCCGGCATCACCCATTGCGCTTTGGCATTGGTTTTCACCGGTACAACAGCCACAGGCTTATCAACCGATTTGCCGTCACCGATTGCGAAAATGCGGATTTCCGAACGCTCAATAAAAGCCGGATAGTTGGTGGTTGCCAGAAACTCGACAGTTTCATTGGCACTGTAGCTGCGACGCACCGGAATGGTGGAAACATTGAGGATCGGTGACGCATCCAGACCATCAAATTTGATCTGAATATCAACGCTGCTCAAGTCCACATCGGTTTTGCGCTCACGATCAATCTGACGTGGTGTTTGAGCTGTTGGTTTCGAGGCACTGGTTTCAACCGTATCACCATCCACACTGATCATGAACGGAATATTGCCCGCATCGGCAGCAATACCTTTTTCGGTATTTTCGCCGATGGTCAGATGGCGCAGTGAGCTGTCATCCGACATTTTACCGCGCAGGTCTGAGCCTTCAGTGGTTTCAGTCTTGGTTTGCGCCAAGACTGAAACGGTTGAGAAATGGCCTGCCATCAGTGCGGAACTGGCCAGAAGAGCGAGGCGGGAGAAAGAACCGAGTTTGAACTGAGACATTTTCATAACCTTAAATTGCGTGGCGGTTTTCACTGAGCGGCTCATTTGCTCACCTCCACGCGTGTCTCGATTTCAAGCGGGTAGTTATCTCCTTTGCGCTTCCACAGATCACCGATCTGCTTGCGAACATGTTTCATACGCTGTTTGGCCAATGACTGTTCGTTGCCTGTCATTTTGTAGCTCAGACGCAGAACCGAGATTTCCTGTTTCAGGACTTCCACGAGTTGCGGCAGGTTGTCAGCCCACTGCTTTTTCAGCTCGACGCGGTTTGCTTCAAAAGCTGCATCCTGAAGGTCAAGACGAACAACACGGCTGATCGATGCACCAAAGTTCAGCTTGGTCATTTTACCGGCTGTTAGACGGACAACACGCGGGTTTTCAGTCGTCAGACGGTAGCCTGTCGGCAGTGTGCGGGTATCAAGCTTCATGATGAAGTTGGAACCGATGCGCTGATCCGGCATCGCCGCACAAGGCACATGGAAACGACCATATTCGTCCGTTGTGATCAGCCAACCCTTAACGGTTGCAACACGCACACCGGCCAGACCTTTTTCGCCTTCGTCCTGATAACCATTGCGGTTCTTGTCATCAAAGACAGTGCCGATAATTTCACCACAGTCGAAAACAGGTTCAGACATGATCTCGACAATCGCCTGTGCATCAGGTGCAACCGGCTTGCCGTCCTTGTCCGTTACGGTGGCAATATTGATGTGCTTGCCGGGACCTGCCGAACTCAGAACCAGCAGTTCAAGACGGATCTCGATCGTGCTGTTTGCGCCCATCGGCTGTCTATCAAAGCTGAGACGACGACCACTGATCTCCGGTTCAGTTTTTTCACCATTTACAGTAGCCGTTCCTTCAACATAGCGGAAACCGGAAGGCATAGTATCGATGATATTCAGCAAACCTACATTGCTCGACGAAGTGTTCTCGACCTTAATGATGTAAGGTACGCGATCACCACGACGAACCTGATGTAACAATGCCTGTTTGGTAATTGTTACCAAAGACGGTTCTGTGGCAGGCAGATTGACTTTTGCCGGATCTTCCTCGGATTCATATGGCTTACCGTTACGCTGCTCACCTTTGGCAAAAGCGGTATTGGTCACCATATCCGGAATACCGGCCGCTGCATCAATATCCGCCTGTGACAGCACATAAGTGGCCGTAAAAGTCTGGTGATCGTTTGGCTTCAATGTCACTGATGTAGGTGTAATGGCAGACAGTTTATTGGTGCCGCGCTGACCAGCAAAAAGCGGACCTTCATCCTGCACAGTCACATTGTTGAGCAGCGCATTACCGACATTCTTTACCTCGAAACTATATTCAATGGTTTCGCCAACTTCAGGATAGCCATTACCGTTAGCATCATTCCAATAACCGCTTTTCTTAATCGTCAATTCAGGCAGCGGAGGCATAACCGGCACAATGGTCGGCTCATCTGTATCCACTGTCGGGCCTGAAGGATCTTCAATGTCTTTCGGCGTGGTCGGATCGCCATAGGTACCCTTCACTGTTGCCTGATTAACAACCTTTTCGGCATCAATATCCGCTTCAGTAATGGCGTAAGTGGCTGTGAATACCTGCTGCTCACCCGGCTGCATTGTGCCAATGGTGAAGCTGTTTGGTGTGATACCTGCCAATGGATCATTCAGAACCACATTATTCAGCACCATATTACCGGTATTATGGACAGTGAATGTATATTCAATTTCCTGTCCGGCTTCTGCCGGTTCGGTCAGTTTGGAGTTCGCTTCCTTGACGACAGCAATACCCGGCTTCTGCTCCAGCGGAACTTTAATTTCCTCTGAAACATCCGGTGTTACCGGTTTCTTGGTCTTATCGGCAGGGTCAACATAGTCACCGGTAACAGTGGCCTGATTGACGACTTCACCTTTTTCAATATCGGCTTGTGTGACTTTATAAGTCGCTGTCAGCGTGACCGCATTCGCATCCCCCGGCAACAATGTCGCAATGGTGAAAGGCATATCCGGCACGAGACCAACAAGCGGATCTTCCACAATGACATTGGTCAGTGTCAGATTGCCTGTATTGGTGACGAGGAAGGAATAGGTGATAACTTCCCCCACCTGTGTCGGTGAAGAGAAAGCATGGGTTTCCGATTTGACAATCGTCACCGATGCCGAAGTTTCCAGCTCAACGATGGTTTCATCGTCATTCGTCAGATCAGTACCGGAAATATCCGTCACATCATCCGGCATACCGTTTACACTTGAGCCGAATACCTGTGCCGTGTTGGCAAAAGTACCTGCATCAATATCAGACTGTTTCAATGCATAGGTTGCAGTGAACGCATCCGTGTTAACTTCACCAGGCTCTAACGGACCAGTCCAACCGGACTGATTGATGACCTGCACATCGGTAACCAAATCAACAATGCGGATCTTTTCCAGAGTCACATTGCCGGTATTGTGAACAGCAAAGTTGAACTTGATAACGTCACCAGCCTTAGCAGGCTTCGGCAATGAAGACGCTTCCAGTGTTTTGATAAGCTTGATCGAAGGATCACGATCCAGTGGTGTATCGGTGCTGCTGTCATCCGTCACCGGTGTCTTGTCACCGTGCTCAGGAACACCCTTAACGTCGGCGGTGTTTTCAACCTTACCGGCATTAATATCGGCAACCTTCAGCTTATAAGTACCGTAAACAACAGTCTGAACTTCCGCGTCATTGTCTTTAGCAGCGTTGACCGGCTGCAAAGTCAATGTTTCCAGACGTGTCAGATCAGCAGCATCAATAACAACACCCTCGAGATGATCGGTCAGAACCAAACCATTGAGCGCGACGTTACCGGTATTGCGGATGGTAAAGCTGTAGCGAAGTTCATCCCCGATCTTTGCCGGATTGCTCAGACCATCAAGAATAGCCACCTTCTCAAGGCTGATCGAAGGCTTATGTGCAAGCGGCGTTACAACTTCATTAGAATCCACCGGCGGTTGCGGGCCAGTCGGGTCTTCAAAATCAGCGTTGGCAGTGTTGACCACCTGACCATCATTCAGATGGTTCTGCTGGATTGGTGCTTTAACCGTAAATGTACCACTTTCACCCGGTGCCAATGAAGCAAGAGATGCCGGTGCGATAACTGCACCCACAAGCGGATCGCTGACTTTGATATTATAGAGAGTGACATTGCCCTCGTTGGTCGCTGTCACGGTCCATTCCAGCATATCACCGGCATAGGCTGGTTCCGGCACAACCGAGCTTAATGCCTTTAAAAGCGTCAGCTTCGGATCACGGTAAGTCGGAACTTCTACTTCTGAAGGCGGTGTGATGATCTTCTTGTCATCCGGCCCATAAGTACCGGTGGCCAGTGCTTTATTGACAACTTTACCGGCATTAATATCCTGCAATTTCAGCAGATAATAAGCCTCAACAGTCTTTGTTTCTTTCGGTGCAAGTGTACCGATATTAAAGGCACCGCTATCCACCACACCAGCCAATTCATCCGTAATCACGACATTGTTCAATGTCGTGTTACCGGTATTGGTGACTATGAACTCATAGGTGATCTTGTCACCAACAATTGACGGGGTTTTAACCTCTGACTGCTTCAGCTTTTTCTCAAAAGTCAGAGCAGGTTCACTCAATGGCAGGTCAAATTTATCTGTTGAAGTAACCGTTTGCGGTGTGCCGCTAAAGTCACCCCAAGTCCCTTCAGTCCTCGCTGTATTTTCCAGCGTACCATTATCAATATCTGTCTGTTTGACGACATAGGTCGCTTTAAAGGCCGTATCATTACTGGCGCCAACGGCGAGTTCTGCAATCTTTGTATTCGCAGTCCAGACCAGACCAGTTTTCGGATCGGTTACAACCACATTAAACAGCGGTGTTTTACCGGTATTGGTAACTTTGAATGTATATTCAATCACGTCACCGGCTGTAATCTCACCAGTTCCGCCAATGCGTGCACCGGTTTTTTCCAGCTTAATCGCTGCTTCCGGCACAATATTAACGGTGGTCGGCACGTTCCGGTTCGGATAGTTTTCACCACCGGCTCTGTTATCTGACTTGTCCGCAATGCCGGTTTTATCGGAATATTCACCGACTGCTGTAACGTCGGCCTGATTGGTCAGAACAAGCGGATTCGCTTTCCATGGTTTATCAGGATTAACCCGCACGACTACAGTGGCAATCAGCGTTGCATTCGGCTGCAGCACGGCATTACCAACGATCAGCGTATTGGTTGCACCATCAAAAGCAGACGACAAAGTGCCGCTGTTCGTGCTGACGGATGTAACCTTGTAGAACCCTGGCTGCGGAACATCGTCCGCTGATGGAGAACCAAAATTCTGTGCGCCACCATTCAGAACATCCGTCAGCGTGATGTCTTTCAACGGTTCCTGACTGAGGTTTTTGGCCGTGAATGTATATGTGACAGTATAAGTACCATCACCCGCTGAAACAGGTGCATTGGCTACCTTGCTCAGGCCAACCGAAGGCGTGACGTGGAGTGTGAAGTTATTTTCAACACTCTTGGAATCTTTTTCAATGACAACCGAACCAAGGGTTGTGTTGTTCACTGATGAGGTCTTGCTACTATTATAATCATTGATACCAGGCACAGAAACACCGGTTTGGTATTTGCTGCTGTTCGGCACATTGCTGTAGCTGACCTGATATTCACCGGCAGGAACGCCTGTGAAATTATAATTACCATTGCTATCCGTGATTACTGTAAAAGTAAGCTTCTCATTATCATGCTGAGCTTTACCAGTCAGAGTAACGGTCACACCGTCGACGCCGGTATCCATACCAGTATTGAAATCAGCTTTTTCGTTGAAATCGACGAAGATTTTACCGCTTACCGAACCACCGAGAACAGTTTTAACACTATCGCTAGATGTATTATTCGCTGAGTTTTTGTCGAAAGATTTTGTCGTGACAGAAGCGGCATTGGTCATTGCCTCTGCTTTAAGATCCGTGATCTTTGTGGTGAGCTCAATGACCGTTTTTTCTGCGGGCTCCATATCACCGAGTTCACATCTGATCAGACGTGTATCGACAACACCGAGACATGAACCACTCTTGCCGCTGACAATACGTGGCTCTTTAGTCAGCACCATACCTTCCGGCAAAGTGTCTGTGAGAATAACTTCTTCAGCAACTTCGAGGCCGTCACCTGACAGACTTTCAACCGTAAGCGTCCAGGTAAAACTTTGACGCAGGTCAACAACCGGCTCGTTGGCTTTTTTGACAACGCTGACATCGGACTTCACACGAACAGTGGTTGTTTCATCATCCGCATTATTAGCCGGATTACGGTCATAGTTTTTCGCTGTTTCGTCAGAAGTTATTACAACTTTGTTCTGATAAGTGCCGCGTACCAAAGACTTCATTTGGACTTTGAATTGCACTTCAGTACCGGCTTTAAGCACCGGAATAGAACAAGTAAGCGTACCGCCTGCCTGACCAGCATTCACATTTGCTGGTAAACAGGTAAGGCCTGCCGACTGACCTTCTACTTTATCATAGGAAAAACCGAACGCCGGAAATGTATCAACAATATTGACATTATACGCATCCGACGGGCCATCATTTTTGGCTACAATCAGATAAGTTGTATTGGTGCCTTTTTCGACCGGATCATGTTGCTTGCCATCAACCGTATCGGTTTTGGTTACCAAAAGATCAAGCGCAGGCGCATGAATTTCCACCAAAACGCTGGCAGCATTATTGGTCTTGTCTGTTTCGTCAGTCGTGGTGCTGACCGTTGCATTATTGACAAGCTCATCTCCAACCTGACCGGTCGAAGGCTTAACTTCAATAGCCACTTCTTTCTGGGTGCCGTTTTCGAGACACGCCCATGTACAGGTGATGGTGTTATTGGCGGAAGTGACGACCTCACCTTCCTTGAGGCTTGTCGAACAGATTGCGCCATTTTCGGTAATACCAACGAAACGAACACCAACTGGCAACTTATCTTCAATAACAACATTGTCCGCACCACTCAGACCATTATCATTGACACGGGCAGCAATAGTATAAACCAGCCCCTGACCTGCGGCTGCACCAAGCGCCTGTGACGGGCTGGATTTCAGAACAGTAACATCCGTTACCGGTGCAACAGTGTAATCAACAAAGGAAGAGTTATTGTTCTGATTTGCATCCGGAACTTTCGTGGAGAAAACATGCGCCGTATTGCGCTGCGTGCCTTCTTTACCCGCAAAAGCACTAATTTTAACAATAGGGCAATCTTTACCCGACACACAAACCGGCAAGGTTGCAATGTCGCATTTCAAATTGACATGATAGGCACCGCTCGGCGGTGCCGTGCACACCATGCCGCTTGCACTGCCCTTCTGCACATCAAGGGTAACAACTGCCTTATCGCCCAGTGCGCCTGCAACAATATTCTCAATACGATCATCCATGACAACCGAAGTTGCCACTGCGTCACCATGATTGATGATTTCGATAGCAAACTCGATTTTTTCACCGGCTTTTACAGCCGATTTGCCGAGGACGGACTTTTTGACTTCCAGATCAGCCAGAGTTTTGTCGTCTTCGGAACCCGCATTACCGCCAACATGAACTGTATTATTTGTTAAATCGACGTCTGTAATATTATCCGGCAGCGAAACGGTCATACCGTTGTTAAATGTGCCGCTTTTGGTCATTTTGACCTTCAGCCTGATCGAGGTGGTATAGGCACCAACGCCAAACGGATTATCTTTTGTGTACTGGTTTGTTTTACAAACAACATCGGCCTCACCCGGGACAGAAGCCGGAGTACAAGACCAACCATCAGGCGTATCTGCCGATACCATCATCATGCCCTCAGGCAGATGATCTGTTATCGTCAGCTCGCCAGCGAAAGCGGCATTTCCAATATTGCTGCTTCTGAGAACATATTCATATTCTTGACCAACGATGAGCAAACCATGCTCAGGGCCGGATTTGTGCGCCTTTAAATCAATCGCCGGATCAACAATGCTCGCGCCGCCGTCATCAGTGGTGTTGTTACCAATATAATCAGGGTCTTCATTTTTAGACGTTATTGTCGCTTCATTGGTAACAGGCGCACCTGCTCCCTTACCGTCATGGGTTGCCTTAACAGCTGTAGTATTAATTTTGATCGGCGTCTTATACTGGCTGCCAGCGGATCTGGTATATTCACACACCACTTCTCTGCCGGTTAAAGCACAAGCCCAACCGGTGCTGGCCAGATTTCCGAAACCTACAAGCTCATAATTTTCCGGCAAAACATCTTTGATAACCGCCTGTTAAGGCTCATCACCGGCAAATTGTGGCGTCAATGTGAATTCAACCGGAGAACCGGTTAGGAGAAGACCTTGCGGGGAGCGCACCTTGCTCAGACTCACATCCGTACCGGCAAGAACCTTCATATTTGCAAGTGCTTTATTATTTTCAACGTCCGGATCGAGTGGTGAGTTTGCAATCACCTCAGCCGCAATCAGAATGTTAGAACTGTTTCCGACTGTTACCTGTCCGGAAAAATCAAAATCCAGAGACTGGCCTGGCTCAATTTCCTGTTTGATTTCACAAGTGACAATATTGCCCGACAATGTGCAGCCATTTTTCATCGGCTGGTCCATCACAATACCTGCAGGGACAGGGAAGGTAAGTATTGAACCCTTTGACGGATACGGGCCTTCATTTTTAACAGTCGCGGTAAAGTTAACTTTGCCACCGCCCTTAACTTCAGCAGGAGCATTCAATGTCAGGGCTAAGTCAGCGCCTTTGTTAACAGTAATGCTGCGGTTCTGTTCAGCGCCGTTCTTGGCAATTTTACCATTAAAAACGACAACGCCCTCTTTCTGAGGGCTCAAACGGATGTTAGCGGTTACGCTTTCCTGCGGCTGAAGTATACGCACTTCACAGGTAATTATCGCATCGTTAGTCAGCTCTACACCAATGGCTGGCATTGGGGCGCAACCGCTGAAAACGTCCTTATCAACATCAAGGCCGTAAAACTTAACCGATGCAGGGATCGTAAATGCAACGCTCGTCGGCGTGGTCGGGAAATTATCACTGTTATTTACAGTCGCAGCAAACTCAATCTCAGTACCGGCCGCCAGCGGACTTTGTTTGTCAGCATTAATATTGAGTGTCCAGCCTGTTACGCTTTGCGCATAAACGCCAGACAGAGAGTTGAACATGGCAAAATCGCCATGATAAACACTGTAAATAACCGTTTCATTTCGTCCCTAAAACCTATGCTTACACATCGGTCGGGACATAAAAGAAAGCGCTGCTCACCCGTGTTTAACAAAAACACAAGCGCGCAGAATCAATTACCCGCGAACTGAAAGTTCGCGGGTAATTAAAACATATTCGATTAGGCCCCCACCTTGATGAGGGGCACTACATGATTCGAAATAGTTAACCAATAATTAATTGATATTTTTGAATAATTTTTCCATAACGTGACTCTTAAACACAAAAACAACGATGGAAAATATTCTTCAAGGTTATTCAATAAGACAAAAAACGAGCCTGAATGAAGGTTCTGTTGCATGGGAGATTGATCTCGTAAAAAACACAGTCATCCGTGACAAACGCATGGTTGGCGAGAAAGACAGCGGGACCTGCAAACCTATATCCGCCGAGCAAAGCGGCTTTGAAGAATAACAGACAGTACACTGCTGGTTGAAACCACCTGCTCAATCCCCACAATGCTGGCAGGGCGTAAACCGCCCTCCCCGCATATAGTTTTAAGGGTTACTGTTTTGCGAGCAAGTATTCTCAGGCTTGCAGACAAGTCCCGTCTGCGCCAGCAGATCAGCCACCCCGTCACGGGCTCCCAGCCCCTCGGGATCGCAAAGATATTCCATGTGATCACTCAAATATCCGGCCATCGGTGCACGCCAGTCCGGTGAAGTTTCGACCATCTGCTCAGTCGTATAAAGCAGATATTCGACATATGCCCCGTAAGCGGTGAGTTCTGTTTTTTTGCTGATCGAGCAATAATCAGCACGCGCCAGTTCTGGCTTTTGCACCGTCAGGTTCAGAAATTCTCGATATATTTCGCGCGCGGTCTGATCCCGCTGTATCAGATCGGCCTGACCGACCTGATACGGAATAATAATCAGTGCTGAAAGCGCGGCAAAGGCCGTAGCAATTCCGCCCAAAGCGGCCAAGGGTTCAGTATTGCGCCGTAACCAGTTCCACATATTCAGACCTTGGGTTGTTCATGAGTTGCACAATGGATACCACCGCCAACCTCCCCTACCGGATCGATATTTAATGTAACAATCTCGCGGCCGGGATATAATTTGCCAAGTATAGCAGCAGCCTGTTCGTCAGCCTCACGGTCTCCGAACTCAGCAGCAATCACCCCACCGTTACAAACATAATAATTTACATAAGAAGACACAAAATCGCGGCTCTTCGAACGAATATCGTATGGCTCCGGCAAAATAACCATGTCCAGTTTACGCCCTTCGGCATCAGTCGCTGCGGCCAGAATGTCATGCGTCTCGAAGGAGGCAACCGACCATGGGTCTTCAGGGTCAATTTCATCGCCCATCTGGATCAGCAACTGTCCCGGCTTAACGAAACGGGCAAGTGCATCAATATGATAATCGGTAATATCTGCACCAATAATTCCGGGTGCCCAGATCATCTTGCGCGCACCCATCGTATCCAACAGCATCTTCTCAATTTCAGCTTTGCTGCCTCGATTGCGATTGGCATTGACGAAGCTGCTTTCATGAGCGATCAGCGTGCCGTGGCCATCGGTTTCAACGCCGCCCGCTTCCCCGACCAATCCTGCATCAAAAACCTGCAAGCCTAATCGTTCGGCTATCTGTGCAGCGATCTTACAGTCTGCGCTGTGGGTCTGCTTGTTTCCCCAACCATTAAAATTGAACTGTGTGACGGCCAGTCCACCTTTTCCATTGACGACAAATGAAGGGCCGGAATCGCGACACCATAAATCGTCAGTCGGAATGTCCCATAGCTCTACTTTCTGCGATACCAGCTTGCGAACAGCACCGTGATGCTTTGCGGCAGCCAGCATCACAACCGGCTCAAACTCTGCGATCGTATTGGCGATTTTCGCAATCGTTTTCTGAATATCATCAAGAAAATCAGGATCATCATAGACAACAGGATTAACCGGCCACTGCATGAAAGTGCGCTCATGCGGTTCTGTTTCTTCCGGATACCAAAATCCCGCAGCACGCGCTGATGTACCTTCCGCCTGCCCCCGACGCGCTTGCATCGACAGACCAACGGCAGCGGCGGCAGCACCCAGTAAAGTTTGACGGCGTGTCATCATCTTATCACCATGAAAATAAAAAGGAAAATCGATATTTTAGAATGTATTTACATAAAGTAGAGCACCCTTAAGCGCTGTCAACGGATGTTGAACACATTCACGCATAGTGCAGGGATATTTTTTGACACTCTGTCCTGTTCAATGCCGCATTATTGGCGAGAGATGACGCGGTGACGGTTAAAAGCACATCATATTTTTACGTCAGATTGTCGTGATAAAACAGCAACGAGGCAATGAATGTCAAAGCACCGATCATAGCCAGAATAACAAGCCGGCGTGCTGTAACCGGCTTTTTTACGCATTGGCTGGCAATCAGCAGAATGACTGACCAGAGACAAGTAAAAAGCAGCAGGCACAGCGCATAGACAAATCCGGACAGGTCATATCCGCCACCGCCAATCGACGGATATTGCGGTGGTACAGGATTGAGCAACAGATTTAAAAAAGCTGTGACAAGTATAAAGAATGCCAGAAGACTGAAAAACACTGTATTTCTCAATAGCATCCCCTTATTCCAGATATTCAACGCGGCTGTATGACCGCGTTGAATATACTCGCAGGTATCACACGTCTAGGCCAGCTTCGGAATGGCATCCAGCAGCATCTTTGTATAAGGCTGCTGCGGGGCTTCAAAGATTGTCTCAGCCATACCTTCTTCAACAATCTTGCCGTGATGCATAACGATAATGCGGTCACAGAGGTGGCGCACAACGGACAGATCGTGGCTGATGAACAGCAATGTCAGGTTCAATTCTTTGCGCAACCGCAGGAGCAAATTGAGAATTTGTGCCTGTATGGACACATCAAGTGAAGCCACCGGCTCATCGCAGATAATCACTTCCGGTTTCATCGCCAAAGCACGGGCAATGGCAATGCGCTGCCGCTGACCGCCGGAAAACTGATGCGGATAACGGTCTGCAAAAGCCGGATCAAGGCTTACCGCTTTCAGCCAATGGGCTACATAGGCACGGGCTTCGCTTTTTGTGGTCAGACCATGGGCAATGGGGCCTTCAGCAATGGACTGGCCGATGGTGCGGCGCGGATCAAGCGACGCAAACGGATCCTGAAAGATCATCTGGATTTTAGTCGTCAGTTTGCGTCCGTGTACATGGTCAGACATGACAGGCTGGCCGGATAGACGGATCTCCCCCTCAGTCGGCTGATAAATCCCGCAAACCATGCGGCCGAGCGTTGATTTACCGGATCCGGATTCTCCGACCAGTCCCAGCGCCTCCCCTCGGGCGATGGTCAGATTGACATGATTGACGGCGATAACCGGTTTACGAGGTTTTAGCAGGCCGATTTTCTGGCCAAGTCTGCCCCAAAAATCACTTTTCCACTCGAAGCGTTTGACCGCATTTCGCACGGTTACAAAGTCCGGTACGGATTCAGTTGCCGGTGCAGCATCACTGAAAGAGACTTCTTCTTCATCCGTCGGTTTACCCAGCATTTGTCCCGGTTTGGAACGGGATGGCAGGGCATCCAGCAGACCTTGTGTATAAGGATGGCTCGGTGATTTCAGCACTTCGGAAGCCGGGCCGGTCTCAACAATCTTGCCCGATTTCATCACGGCGATGCGTTTTGAAATTGAGGCGACAGTTGCCAGATCATGGCTGATCCAGATCATCGAAATGCCAAGCTCGGCGACCAGTGCTTTCACCTCGGTCAGAATTTCCGCCTGTACGGATACGTCAAGTGCTGTAGTCGGCTCATCCGCAATCACGACTTTCGGATTGTGCAGCAGCGCAATCGCAATTGCCACGCGCTGGCGCATACCACCGGAAAACTGATGCGGATAGAAATCAACCTTATGCTCCGGATCAACAATGCGCATACGGCGAAGCGCTTCCACACAACGCGTGCGGGCATCGCTGTCCGAAATACTTTCATGCGCGCGCAATGCCAGTGTCATCTGGTCGAGAACGGTCAGCACTGGATTGAGTGTCATCATCGGATCCTGAAAGACCATCGAGATTTCACGGCCGCGTAATTTACGTAACTCGCTTTCACTCAGGCCGACAAGTTCACGGCCTTCCAGCTTGACGGAGCCTTGCACGATGCGTCCCGGCTGGTCGATCAGACCGATCAGAGAAAAACCAGTGATGGATTTACCGGAACCGGATTCCCCGACCAGCCCCAGAATTTCCCCGCGGTCGAGATAGAAAGAAACACCATCGACAGATTTGACGGTAGCAGCACGGGTTTCGAAATGCGTATGCAGATCAGTAACTTCAAGAAGATGAGCTGTCATTTGTTCAACCTCGGATTAAGCTGGTCGCGGATCTGATCGCCAACGAGATTGATCGCCATGATGAGAATGATCAGTGCAATGCCCGGATAGATCGAAATCCAGTAGCGGCCGGACAGCAGATATTGAAAACCGTTGGAAATGAGCATGCCAAGAGATGGTTCTGTTGGCGGCAGGCCAACACCCAAAAAGGACAGGGTCGCTTCCAGCGAAATTGCCGAAGCGACCTGTACTGTTGCCACAACAATCAGCGGTGGCATAGCATTGGGCAGGATATGACGGGTCACAATGAACCAGCCGCTCATCGGCACAGACAGTGCCGCCTCGACATAGTCTTTATGGCGTTCAGCAGAGGCTGCACCATGAGCGGTACGCACAAAATAGGCATATTGTGAAAAGACCAGAGCGATAATCAGCTGGCTTTTGCCCTGTCCGAGAAGTGCTGCCACCACAAAGGCCAGCAGAATAGCCGGAAAGGAGAGCTGCAGGTCGATGACGCGCATGATGAAGGCTTCAAAACGACCGCCGACATAGGCTGCCGTTGAGCCGACCAATGCGCCAATGGCAAAGGCAATCGCACCGGCGAGCAGGCCCATTTCCAGCGAAATGCGCAAGCCGTAAAGAATGGCGGAGAAGAGATCGCGCCCCTGTCCGTCGGTTCCCAGAATATGGGTGTAACCGCCCTGACCGATATAACCGGGTGCACGGCGTCCGTCCCGCAGCACAAGGCTGGAAAGATCGTAAGGATCCTGCGGTGCAATCAGCGGTGCGAAGACGGCCAGTAAAATGATGAGGAGCACTATAAAAGCGGCAACCATAGGCACCGGATGGCGTTTGAATTCTGACCAGAATTGTAATGATCTGCTGTTGAGCAATGACATTATTTGCCACCTCCCTGACGCATGCGCGGATCAAGCACAGCATAGGACAGATCCACAATCAGATTAATCGTGATGAAAAGCAGGGAAACCAGCATCAGATAGGCCACCATTACCGGTCGGTCGAGTGAGGTGATACTGTCAATGATCAGCTTGCCAAGACCCGGCCATGAATAGATCGTCTCCGTAACAACGGCAAAAGCAACGGTTGAGCCAAGCTCCAGACCAAAGACGGTCACAAGCGGAATAGAGATCAGGCGCAGCACATGACGGCGCAGAATTGTGCGCTCGTTAATACCGGCGGCACGGGCAAATTTAATCGTGTCAGTCAGCATGATTTCACGCGTGCCGGACGCTGCCAGACGGATCATCAGCGACAGTTTGAACAGTGAGAGATTAATGGCGGGCAGTGCCAGATGATGAAGACCGTCAAGCGTCAGGAAGCTGACAGGAACACCGAGCACGGAAATTGTGGCACCGCGTCCGCCCGCAGGCATAATGCCAAGCTGCACGGCAAAGACCATAATCAGCATCAGCCCGATCCAGAAAGTCGGAACAGAAAAGCCGAGAATAGACAGTGCCATAATAATTTTGGAGGCCCAGCTATCCGGCTTGTAACCTGCATAAATACCAAGCGGAATACCGATGAGACTGGCCATGAACACAGCAGTCAGCGCCAGTTCGGCAGTCGCAGGCAGGCGTGATGCAATCAACTCAGAGACAGGCATATTATAGACGAAGGAGCGCCCCAAATCGCCATGAAGCAGATTGCTCATGAATTGCAGATATTGCTGCCATACCGGCAGGTCCAGCCCGTATTGGGCGATCACCCTGTCACGGATTTCCTGTGTCGCATCCGGTGAGATCAGTACATCGACAGGATTGCCGATGACAAAGACCCCCATAAACACCAATAGCGACATGACAAGCATCACCAATGCTGCCTGCCATAAGCGTCTGACAATAAATGCAATCATCAGCTATGCTCCCCCAAAAGCGGATAGTGGACAGTTTCCTCCCGCCGTATCCGCTTAACTATTTCTAATGCCGGACGGGATTTCTCCTGTCCGGAAATTTATGATTATCAGTGCCAGCCGTTTTCCAGTTCAAAGCGGGTTTCACGCACAGCAACATCCCAGATCGCCAGCATGTCAGCATCCGGGCGTTCAAAAAGACCGTGATAATTGCCTTCGCAGCTCTCTAACAGCGCACGTTTGCGACCGGCGTCAACGCGTGCCATAGCGCCGAAATCAATGCGCTCTACCGCATGTTCCGGTTGCTTAACGTCTGCAAGACGTGTCCAAGGGAAGTTTTCCATCCATGAGGCGTGGGAAGCACGGCTGTCGATTTCCAGTACCTTGCCCATGGTTTGTGGTGCGCGCCACCAATCGTGCATTTTGACGCTGGCATCGCGGTTGCGGTTCAGCCACTCAGACACAACAGTACCGGCAGGCGCATTGCCGCCATGTCCGTTGACGATCAGGATACGGCGGAAACCGGCGCGGTAGATACTGTCGAGAATATCTTCAATCACGCCGATATAGGTGCGCAGGCTCAGGGATACTGTGCCCGGAAAATCGGCAAAGCTGGATGCAAGCCCATAAGGGAGCACGGGAAATACTGGCACACCCAGCGGCTCTGCGGCATCAAGCGATACTTTTTCAGCCAGGATCATATCAGTGCCAAGGCTGATGCGGGCATGTTGCTCAACGCTGCCGATCGGCAGGATGCAGCGGTGGTCCTGTTTGACGCGCTCTTCAACCTGCGCCCAGTGCATGGCGTTAATATGCATGTGAAATTCCTCTCATTTCGAATGTGTTCCCGAGTCTGCGCTCATGGGTTTCTGAAAACTATTATCCATGAAAATATTTCGCATACAAGTTCCAATTGGAACAAAAATTACGTTTGACATCCTTAAAACAAGCTATATCTTGTTCTGAATGGAACTTAATTGCTAAACTGTCACGGGGAGAAGTGATGGAGGAACGCGTAGCAATCGCTCTGTTAGAGGGGCGCGCAGGGCGTAGCGAGGCGGCGGACAGCCGCATCAGCGAAAGCGATATTCTGCATACAAAATTATGGGAAAATCCGTGCTGGCTGTCCTTTCGGATCAACTATCTGGCACTGGTTTATAACAATCCGATCTACGGGTTGATCGGTACTGATCATGATCTGCTGCGGCCGGAATTTGTGGTGCTGTATTCGCTGTTTCTGCGCGACCGCACGACTTTGTCCGAAGTGGTTGCCGGTTCCGGTTTTCCGAAAAACACACTGAGCCGCGCCACCAAAAAGCTGACGCGCCTGAAACTGGTGCAACGCGAGGATGACAGTGATGACCTGCGCCGTGTGGTGCTGTGCCTGACCGATGAAGGGCGCGCCATTGTTGAAGCGAAAATGACGCCGATGCTGGAGCGGGAACGCCTGATGCTGGAAACACTTAGCCCTGCTGAGCGCATGATGCTTTCGGAATTGCTGACCAAACTGGTGATCGCCTCCCGCGAATGGCCGGAAACAATTGCCTCCGATCTACCGGAGCGTGATGAAGAGTTTGAACAAGACTAATAAATGGGGACTGGACTATTCACATGAAAAAAACACTGCATGCTTTAATGCTTGGCACAACATTGCTTTTTAGCGCTGGACAGGTTTTTGCCGCCGATCTGGTCATGGCAATTAAAGCCGGCCCTGCCTCAATGGACCCGCATTTTACGGCGACCGCTGCCAATGCCGAAGCGACGAAACATATTTTCGATACGCTGATCCGCTCAGGCAACAATCTTGAGCTTGAACCGTCGCTGGCCGTGAGCTGGCAGGCACTTGATGATACGACATGGGAATTCAAACTGCGCGAAGGTGTGAAGTTCCATGACAGTTCGGATTTTACAGCGGAAGATGTTAAATTCTCCATCGAGCGTATTCCGCATGTAACAGGACCAAATCCGGCAACGATTTTTGTGCGCCGTGTTAAATCGGTAGAAGTGGTTGATCCGCTGACTGTGCGCGTGACCACAAATTCTGCAGCACCGACTTTGCCGAATGATTTTATCCGCCTGTTTATCACTTCACACAAAGCAGCAGCTGCCTATTCAACACAGGAAACCGCTGCGGAAGGCTTCAATACCGGTAAAGCCACGATCGGCACCGGCCCTTATAAATTCGTTTCATGGGCACCGACACAGGATCTGGTTCTGGAGCGTTTCGACGGTTACTGGGGCGGTGCACAGCCGTGGGATCGCGTTATCCGCAAGGAAATTCCGAATGATGCTGCCCGTGTTGCTCAGCTCAAAGCCGGTCAGGTTGATGTTATTTCCAAAGTGCCGGCCTCGGATGTGCCTGTTCTTGAACAGGATTCATCGCTGACGGTTGTCAAAAACGAGAGTATCTATATCAGCTATCTCGAATTTGATTTCCGCGAAAAAAGCCCGATGGTATTTGCCAAGGATGGCAGCAAGCTGGATAAAAACCCGTTGCTTGATCCGCGTGTGCGAGAAGCTTTTGATCTGGCGATTGATCGCGAGACTATTGTCGAATTCGCTCTGGAAGGCATGGCAGCCGTACCGACACAATTGGTGACCTCCAATATTTTCGGCTATGACAAGTCGTTGCAGGCACCGGAATTCAACATTAATCGTGCAAAAGAGCTCCTCACAGAAGCCGGTTATCCGGATGGTTTCAAAATTACACTGAGCTATTCGAATGACCGTATGCCGAATGAGCTGGGACCTACCGTCGCCCAGATGCTGGCTGCAATCGGCATTACTGCGGATGTAAATGGCGTTCCGGCGGCGGTGTTTAACCCTGCGAAAACCCGTGGCGAGTATTCGCTCTATATGGCAAGCTGGGGCACATTGACCGGCGAGGCTAACTATATGCTGTCATCGCTGATGCATTCCAATGAACCGGCAAAATCGCTGGGTGCGTTTAACGTGCGCGGCTATGCCAATCCGGAAATGGACAAGCTGATTGAAGATGCAGCGGCAGCGATGGATGCAGATGAGCGCCGTACATTGCTTGAAAAGGCGAATAATCTGGTGGCAACAGACCGTCCTGATCTGCCGCTGGCGATCCAGCTCAGTGCATGGGCTGTGAAGAAGGACAAGGTGGAGCTGACACCGCGCGCTGATGAAGACACGCTGGCGATGAATATCAAACCAGTAAAATAAATGAATAAAAAAGGCCGGTTTAAACCGGCCTTTTTATTAAGGCTCTGCAAATAAATGACTTTTACCTATTACACTAATTTTCCCATCGGCATTAACGCTCCGCGCTGCATCACCACCTGAGAGGCAACAGCATGTCCGGCTTTAACAGCCGTCTCAATATCTTTACCGCTCAGCAGTGCTGCCAGAAAACCGCCGTTGAATGAATCTCCGGCACCGGTTGTGTCCACCGGTATAAGTGGCTCAATATTCGTGATCTGACGTGTGCCACTGTCATCAGCAATCAGCATTGTACCGCCGCCGTTTTTAACCACAACAGCTTGCGCACCGGCAGCGCGATAGCGGGCAGCACAATCCTCTAAACTACGATCGCCAAACATTGCCGCTTCATCATCAAAACTCGGCAACACAATCTGCGCAACCGCTGTTGCCTGCATGATCGTTTCGCGCAAAACATCATGGCTTTCCCACAAACGCGGCCTGATATTGGTATCAAATACCACCGTTTTTCCGGAGCGGGCAGCATCTCGCAAATGAGAAATAAATACTGTCCGCTGCTCAGGACAAAGAATAGCCAGCGTAATCGCAGAAAAATAGATGATATCGGCATCAGAAAAAGCCTTGGCGAGCAATGGCTGATTGGCCGCCAGCAGGCGTGCTGCCGACTGGTTGCGCCAATAGGTAAAATGCCGTTCCCCGTTCTCAACTTCGATCAGGTAAAGACCAGCCTGACGCTGCGCATCTTCCTCAATATAGTCAGTACCGATCCCGTTCCGGTTCAGAAAATCTTTCATCTTGGCAGAAAAACTATCCGTACCGATACGGGTAAAATACGACACATCCCATTCCTGCGGAGACAAGCAAGCACGGGCATACCATGCGGTATTTAAAGTATCGCCTGCAAAGCCAAGATAAAACTCACTGCCTCCCAGTGAGGACATTTCAATCATACATTCACCGGCAGACAAAAAGAGCTTTTTCCTCACCGTTCCCCCGTAACGTTATTTGCTTTTCAGGTCGTTGCCCCGAGCTGCCATGGCACAAATTCATTATCGCCATAGCCGTAAATTTCACTCACTGTCTTGCGGCCGGAAGCAACAGCAATAATCTCCTCAAAGATACGTTCCCCTGCCTGCTGGATACTCTCCTCGCCGGTAACAATGCCACCGCAATTCAGATCCATGTCTTCCTTCATATGCTCATACATATCTGAATTGGTTGCAATTTTAATACTCGGCGCCGGTTTGAAACCCGAGACCGAACCACGCCCTGTGGTGAAACAGATGAGGTTACAGCCCCCTGCCACCTGCCCTGTTACAGAGACCGGATCATAGCCCGGTGTATCCATAAACACGAAACCCGCCTCATCAATTGTCTGCGCATATTCATAAACCTGACGCAGTGGCATAGAGCCGCCTTTCGCCACGGCACCGAGCGATTTTTCGAGGATTGTGGTCAGCCCGCCCAACTTATTGCCATGAGACGGATTATTATTGAGCTCATCGCCGTTGCGCTGCGTGTAATCGCGCCACCAGTCAATCCGTGACAACAGCTTTTCAGCAATGTCCGGCCGCGCCGCCCTGCGGGTCAGCAAATGTTCAGCACCATAAATCTCCGGCGTTTCCGATAAAACACTGGTGCCGCCATGCCGCACAAGTAAATCCGATGCATAGCCGAGTGCCGGATTTGCGGAAATGCCCGAATAACCATCCGAGCCGCCGCATTGCAAGCCGAGTTTAAGCTGCGACAAAGGCTGTTGCGTGCGCTGCGCCGCATTCACAACCGGCAACATTGTTTCAATCGCTGCAATCGCCGCTTCAATTGTCTTCCGTGTGCCGCCATATTGCTGGATGGTCAGCGTCTGCAAACGCTCACCTTCTTCCAGCTTGTAATGTTCAAGGATCGGAGCAATCTGATTGGTTTCGCAACCCAGCCCGATCAGCAACACGCCGCCGAAATTGGGATGACGGGCATAGCCCTGTATTGTGCGGGTGAGAACCCGATAGGCTTCCGACTGTGTATTGATCCCGCAGCCGCCCGCATGACCAAGCACAACAACACCGTCAATATTATCGTAGTCTTTCAGCCCGCCCATGCGGTTGAAATGATCCGCCACATATTGCGAAACAGTGGCTGAACAATTCACCGTTGCAATCACACCAATATAATTGCGCGTACCAACCCCGCCTGCACTGCGGTCAAACCCCAGAAAACTGCGTCTTTCCGCTTCCGGAAACAATTCCGGCTCCGCATAATCAACACAGAATTCATGCTCGTGCTGTGACGGCAGCATTGCCAAATTATGCAGATGCACATGCGCACCCGCAGCAATATCTTCTGTCGCGACACCAATCACATTGCCGTATTTGCGGATTTCCTGTCCTTTTGTGATGGGTACAAGTGCAACTTTATGCCCTTTGCCGATCAGATTAGCGGCTACAAGTTCACCACTGCCGACAGGTTCTCCGGCACGGATTGTCACCCGCGCAACCGCCACATGGTCAGACGGATGAAGGACAATAACCGGACTGTTCTGACGGGTCATCACTCACCCGCCCGCCTTTGCCGGACACAAAGTACCGGCATCCAATGCAGTGATTACCCCGCGCAATTCTGCAAGGCCACGTAACCGCCCGATAACCGGATAACCCGGTGTCACCTGCTTTGCCAGATCATCCAGCATACGGTGACCATGATCAGAGCGGAAAATAATCTTTGATCCGCTATCCCGCTTGCGGTCTTCCTCGACCAGCGCACGCAGCAATGCAACCATATCCACATCGCCTTCAAGATGGGCGGCTTCATAGAAGCTGCGCCCGTCACCCTGTCGCGTGGTTGCCCGTAAATGCGAGAAATAGATACGTGATGCAAAACGGCGCGCCATTGCAGGCAGATCATTATCCGCCTGCACACCAAGACTGCCGGAACAGAAGCACATGCCATTGGCCGGAGACGGCACCGCATCAAAAATCGCTGCATAATCAGCTTCATTTGAAGCAATGCGCGGCAGTCCGAACAGGGAGCGCGGCGGGTCATCCGGATGCAGGGTCAGGCGTACACCCAACTCGTCCGCAACGGGGGTCACTTCTTCCAAAAAAGCGATCAGATTTTGCCGCAGCTTATTGGCATCAACATGGGCATAGGTTTCCAGCTTGTCGCGGAAAGCCGGTATCGTCAGCGGCTCGGTTGTCGAACCCGGCAAAGCACTGGCAATATTGAAAATCAGCTGATTGATTTCAATCTCGCTCATCGCCTCATAGGTTGCACGGGCGGCAAGACGGTCAGTTTCGGAATAATCACGTTCCGCATTTTTACGCTGCAAAATATGCAGATCAAAAGCAGCAAAACGATCCTGATCAAAACGCATGGCTGTTGCGCCGCTTGGCGTGACATAATCCAGATCAGTGCGGCACCAGTCCACAACCGGCATGAAATTATAGCAAATGACTTTAATATCATGTGCCGCCAATGCCTCCATTGAGGCAATCCATGCGGCGATATCCTGTTTTGCGGCACCGCCTTCACGCTTGATCGCATCCGAAATCGGGATGCTTTCCACCACAGACCAGACAAGCGGCGTGCGGTCAGAAGGGGTATTTTCAATCAGCGTCTTGCGTTCTGCAATCTGACCAGACGTCCATGCCTGTCCGATCGGCACATCATGCAAAGCAGATACGATATCTGTCGCTCCGGCCTGACGTACAGCATCCAAAGGCACACCGGCATCCGGCCCGAACCATCTCCACGCTTGACGCATTAACCCCTCCTCCGAATAAGTTTTAATATTTTATGATTTTGAAAATCTGCGGCAGCGGACGAACGCCTGATCAGACAAAGAAATCCGGATGGCTTTTCCGCAACTCGTCAATATCCGGCAAAACCGCGCTGAGATGATGCTTCATCGCCTTTATCGCTTCCGGTGCATCTTTAGCGGCAATGGCATCCCTGATAAGTTTATGTTCGCGCAAAACCTGATCCATACGCCCCAGCACCGGAACGGTCATGCGCCGTGCACGGTCGATCTGGATTTTCACAAGCTTCAAATGCTGCCAGATACCGAGATAACCGGCGATTTCCGCAACCGCCTCATGGAAAGCATCGTCTGCCTCATGAAACAGCCCCAACTTTTCACGGCTGGCATGGAATTGCTGCATATCAATCAGCTCATCCAGCTTAGCGACGGCTTCCGGTGTTGACGATAATGCCGCGTGTTCCGCCGTCGCTCCTTCCAGCGCCTGACGGATCACCACAGATTCCGGTATCAGATCAACCGGAATGCGCGCCACGAAAGTGCCGGACTGCGGGAAAATATCGACCAGCCCTTCTTCAGCCAGACGAATAAGCGCCTCACGCACCGGCGTTCGACTCACACCGAATTGCTCAATAAAAGTTTTCTCGTTCAGCGCCGTGCCAGGCAGCAGCTTCATTGCAACAATATCCGCCTGTAATGCGCGGTAAATCAGCTTTGCTGCGGTTTCACGTCCTGCGGCAGGCCGCCTTCCTGAGGATATCTGCCCGAATGTCGGCTGCGTGTTCAATCTTGTTCTCCTGCCTGAATCTCAAGTCTTCAGGTCTTGTTTATCCGCTCGCAACTGCGATCCGAAACAAAAAATCCATGCGCTGTTGACATACTAATATATTATTATTTACTGTTCGCCAAGCGCCGGATGCAAATTCTGTACAAGACGGATCAAAAACCGCGGACAGAAAAAGCCGGACAGCAATGACGGGAAACAGACCTCAAAGTCTGTCAGGGAGGAAAAGACCAGTAATGGCACTCAATCCGGATCGCCTTCTGCCTGCGGAGGCAGACAGCCGCGCCATAGCGCGACGCTTGTTCGCATCGGTCGAAAAACTGCCGATTATCTCCCCGCACGGGCATACCGAACCGTCATGGTATGCGACAGATGCCGCTTTTCCCGATCCAGCAACCCTGTTTGTCAAACCCGATCATTATATCTGCCGTATGCTCTACTCACAGGGCATTCCGCTGGAGCAATTAGGCATTGCACGTCTGGATGGCGCAGCGGTGGAAACCGACAGCCGCACCATCTGGCGACTATTTGCAAAACACTGGCCTCTGTTTCGCGGCACACCGTCCCGCCTCTGGTTTGAACATTCTCTGGAGAGCGTTTTCGGCATTACGGAACGTCTCAGCGAGAACAATGCCGACCGGCTGTATGACCTGATTTCCGAGAGGCTGGCGACGCCGGAAATGCGTCCGCGCGCGCTATATGACCGCTTCAATATTGAAGTAATCTCCACTACGGATTCCGCCAATGATCCCCTGACACATCATGATGCGATCCTTAGCTCAGGCTGGCACGGACGCGTTGTCCCCGCCTACCGGCCGGATGCAGTGGTTGATGCATCCCGTCCGGACTTTCATAGTGAACTGGAAAAATTTATCGCACTGACAAATAATCCGATGACTTATCAGGGTTATTTGCAGGCGCACCGCAACCGCCGTGCCTATTTCAAGGCACGCGGCGCAACATCCACCGATCACGGTCACCCGACTGCACAGACAGCCAATCTCTCGGCAGGGGAAGCGGAAGCACTGTTCGAACGCATCATCAAACAACCGGTTAAACCGGAAGATGCGGAACTGTTTCGTGCGCAGATGCTGACCGAAATGGCTCGCATGAGCATTGATGACGGGCTGGTGATGCAGATCCATCCGGGTTCATACCGCAATCATAATCCGCAGATTTTTTCCGCTTTCGGTTTTGACAAAGGTGCGGATATTCCAAACCAGACCGGCTATGTGAAAGAACTCAAACCATTGCTGGATGCGCATGGCAATGATCCGCGCCTGACGCTTATTCTGTTCACGCTGGATGAGACGGCTTACAGCCGCGAACTCGCACCGCTGGCAGGGCATTACCCTGCCCTCAAGCTCGGCCCCGCATGGTGGTTCCATGACAGTTCGGAGGGGATCAGACGCTATCGTGAGCTGACAACGGAAAGCGCCGGCTTCTACAATACAGTCGGTTTCAATGACGACACCCGCGCTTATCTCTCCATTCCTGCCCGCCATGATATGGCACGCCGTGTGGATTGTGCCTTCCTTGCCCGTCTTGTTGCTGAGCACCGCCTTGATGAGGAAGAAGCCTATGAAGTCGCTCATGACCTCAGCTACCGGCTGGCTAAACAGGCTTATAAATTATGACCGGAACACTCAATTCTCTATCCGATAAAACCTTGGCCGATCTGCCTGCAACTGTGGGCAAGCCTGCCTATAATCGTGCCGATCTGAAAACAGGGATTATCCATTTAGGTATCGGTGCATTTCATCGTGCGCATCAGGCAGTGTATACAGAAAATATTCTGCAGGATGACCCGAGCTGGGGCATTACCGGCGTTTCTCTGCGCAGCCCCGACACCAGAGATGCGCTCGCACCGCAGGATTATCTCTATAGTGTTGCCGTGCGTGATGGTGCCGGTGAAAAGCTGCATGTTATCGGCTGTCTCACCGATATTCTGGTCGCACCGGAAAATCCGGAAGCCGTGCTGCAAGCCATGTGCCAGCCGGATATCCGCATTGTCACGCTGACTGTGACCGAAAAAGGCTATTGCTACGCCCCCGCCAGCCGTACGCTGGATGAGAGCAACAGCGATATTATCCATGACCTGAAACACCCGCATGCGCCGCGCTCTGCCCCCGGTTTTCTGGTCGAGGCTATCAGGAGAAGACACGCATCAGGACTACAGCCTTTCACAGTTCTCTCCTGCGATAATCTGCCAGCCAATGGTGAAACACTGAAGCGTGTGACTGTCCGGCTTGCCGAGCTGACCTATCCGGAACTTAGTCACTTTATCGCGGAACATGTTGCATTCCCGTCCAGTATGATTGACCGCATTGTACCGGCAACCACCGATCAGGATCGCGCAAGTGTCAGCCGTGCTTTGAACGTGAAAGATCAATGGCCGGTCTGCACAGAACCGTTCAGCCAATGGGTGATTGAAGATCACTTCCCTTCCGGCCGCCCTTCATGGGAAAAATCCGGCGCAAGTTTTGTCCGCGATGTCGCAGCCTTTGAACTGATGAAGCTACGGCTGCTCAACGGCAGTCACTCTACACTTGCCTATCTCGGCTTTCTCGCCGGTCGTGAAACCGTATCCGCAACCATGGCCGCTGCCGGTTTTAAAACATTCATCCGCGCCATGATGAATGAGGAAATAACGCCGACACTGCCCGCTCTGCCGAATTTTGATCTTTCAACCTATAAAGACCAGCTGATTGAACGGTTCTGTAATCCAGCCCTGCATCACCGGACTGCGCAGATTGCTATGGACGGCTCGCAGAAACTGCCGCAACGCCTGCTGAATACAATCCAGAACCGTCTTCTGGCCGGTCAGTCTTTTGATCGTTTGGCATTAGGTGTTGCCGCATGGATGCGCTTTGTAACTGGTAAAGATGAAAACGGACAGGCTATCGACATTCGCGATCCGCTGCGTGAACAACTCTTGCAGGCAACGGCGGGGCTCACCACTGCGCAGGATATACTGAATGCATTGCTGGCTTTTGACAGTATTTTCGCACCCGAACTCGCCCAAAATGCACGTTTCAAAGCCGTCATTTTACAACAGCTTGAAACATTACTGACAAACGGCGCGGCTAAAACAGTTCAGATTTCAAGTCCGTAAATACCAAGGCGTAAAAACGGGATATTTTTTGCTTGCCCTGCAAAATTGATAGACTAATATATTAAAATAAAAGAGCGGCCTTTCTGAGGAGGCAGGCCGCACTACCAATAAAAAACAACGGGGAGGAACAGTCATGCATTTCACACGCAGACAGACATTGGGTGGTCTGGCAGCTCTTGCTACACTTCCGGCAACAAAGCTCTGGGCACAGAGCAAATTGGCACTACCGACATCGCCGGTCGCAATCAACATTGTTGATGTCGCCGGCAATCTGGCGCTGACCCAGAAAGCAATTGAAAATTATGCTGCGGCTAAGCCGGAACTGGTTTCAAAAATCACTTTCACCAAAGCACCGGCACCCGAACTTCCGGGCAAGCTGAAAGCGCAGCAGGCCGCCAAACGTCTTGATATTGATCTGGTGCTGACCGGCGCAGATGCGCTGGCTGCCGGACTGGAAATGGACCTGTGGGTCAAGCTGTTTCCTGACCACACCGCGGCCTTACCTGACCTGCAATCCATTTATCTGGAACCGGCATGGCGCATGCAGGCCTTTGCCAAAGATCACGGCGTTGCAGTCGTCTATTATCCGTCGGGCCCGCTGCTCGAATATATGCCTGAGCATGTGAAAAAAGTGCCTGCCAATGCGGAAGAATTGCTCGCATGGGCAAAAGAAAATCCGAATAAATTTGCCTATGCCCGTCCGGCCAATTCCGGCCCCGGCCGTACCTTCCTGATGGGGCTGCCATATCTGCTCGGCGATGCAGACCCGCGCGATCCGGTCAAAGGCTGGGATAAGACATGGGCTTATCTGAAAGAGCTGCATAAATATGTTGAATATTACCCGACTGGCACCGGCGCTCTGATGAAAGAGCTTGGCGAAGGCACCCGTCATATGACTGTGACCACAACCGGCTGGGACATCAATCCGCGCGTGCTTGGCGTGGTGCCAAAAGAAGCAGCCGTTGCCAAACTGGATGGCTTCCATTGGGTTGCCGATGCGCAGTTCATGAGCGTGCCGAAGGGTGTCAGTGATGAAAAACTCGCTGTTTTGCTCGATCTGATGAGCTTTCTGCTCACCCCTGAGCAGCAGGCCTATACCTATGATGAAGGCTATTTCTATCCGGGTCCTGCGGTCAAAGATGTGCCGCTTTCCATGGCGCCGCAGTCCAGTCAGGATGCCATCGCGGAATATGGCCGCGCAGAATATGCCGACTGGATCGCCAATAATCCGGTGGAGCTGCCGCTTGATCCGGATGCCATGGTCGTCGCGTTCCGCCGCTGGGACGAAGAAGTCGCCAGCCAGCCAAAATAAAACCGGTAAACGACGGATGTCATCTGCATTTCAGGTGACATCCGGCAATGAGGTATTTCATGCAACTTGCGTCACTACCCTTTGAGGAAATCCGGCTTGAAAAGCTCAGCCGGTCTTTCGGAGCCCATCAGGCATTAAAAGGCATCTCCCTTTCGATCAGAAAAGGCGAATTTATTGCCCTGCTCGGCCCGTCCGGCTGCGGAAAATCCACAGCATTGAACTGTATCGCCGGACTGCTCGCGACAACGGGTGGTGGTATTTTTATTGATAAAACCCGTATCGACACCCTGAAGCCGGAAGATCGCGGTTTCGGCATGGTGTTTCAGAATTATGCGCTGTTTCCGCATATGACTGTACGCCAGAATGTCGGTTTCGGCCTGAAAATGCGCGGCACCCCCAAAGCGGAAATGAACAGCCGTGTGGAAGCCGCCATTGCCATGGTACGTTTGCATGGTCAGGAAGACAAATTGCCGGGGCAGCTATCGGGCGGCCAGCAGCAGCGTGTTGCCATTGCCCGCGCCATCGTGATTGAACCGCCTCTGGTTCTGATGGACGAACCATTGTCCAATCTTGATGCCAAGCTGCGCTTGGAAATGCGCGCTGAAATCCGCCGCATTCATAATCAGCTTGGTGCAACAACAATTTATGTGACTCACGATCAGGATGAAGCGCTGTCGCTGGCCGACAGGATTGTGGTGCTCCGCGACGGTGAAATCCGACAGGTCGGTTCACCGGTCGAGCTTTATGAACATCCGGACCATCTGGATGTGGCCGAATTCATGGGCTATCGCAACCGCCTCTCCGGTAAAGTTATCGCCGAACAGAACGGCAAGGTGACACTCGATATCGGCAATGCCCATATATCCGGCACCGCACGGGTGCCGCTGACCGTCGGGCAAAATGCTGTTCTTGCAGTGCGACCGGATGATGTGAGCACGACAGCTGCAAACGCATCAAGCATCCAATCAAATATTCTGGCTAAAGTTGAGACAATTGAATATCGCGGCCGTGATTTTGTCGGCACTGCCAGTACCGATAATACACATGAGCTGGTGTTTCACGCTTCAGCAAATGCAGCACCGGGCAGCGCTATCGCTCTGACTATCGACCCTGCCCGTGCCCTTGTGTTTCCGGCGTGAGGTGACACATGAACACCTCTTCCGATCTTGAAAAACTGTCATTGCGACAAAGGCTCGCCGTCAAAGGGATCGACGGCACAACCATGCTGGTTCTGCCTGCGGTTATCTTCCTGCTGGGAGTCTTTATCTATCCGTTCATCTACGGCTTGCTGCTCTCCTTCACCCCGCAAGAGGGGGAAGGCATGTTTGCCAATTATATCAAATTCTTCTCCGATCCGTTTTTGTATAAAACCATCGGAACGACATTGTGGCTGGCCATCCCTGTCACGCTGATCAGCCTGCTGATTGCTGTGCCGGTCGCATTCCGTGTCCGGCTGATGCGCCGTCAGCGCCTGCTCACCACCATTCTTGTTCTGCCGGTCACACTGGGTACAGTACTGGTGGCCGAAGGCTTGCTCAATTATCTTGGGCCTCAGGGCTGGTTTAGCCGCACGCTGATGTTTATCGGACTTGTCGACAGCCCTTTAAAGCTGACCAATAATTACTGGGGTGTCTTCGCATCGCTGATTATTACCGGCTTTCCTTTCACCTTTTTGCTCACTTTGTCTTATGTCACCGGCATTGATCCGGCGCTGGAACAGGCCGCAGCAACTCACGGCGCCAAAAGTTGGCAGCGCTTCCGCCACGTCCTTCTGCCGCTGTTGATGCCGGGACTGGCAATTACCTTCTGCCTGTCCTTTGTGCTGGCTTTCGCAGTCTTCCCGTCCGCCGTATTGCTTGGCGCTCCGGCAGGGCCGACACGCGTCATTTCCATTGCCGCCTATCAGGCAGCCTTTGAGCAATATGATTATTCAATGGCATCCGCCGTTGCCATGATTATGGCCACTGTGCAGCTGGCGATTGTCGCGGCAGTCCTTGGCATACGCAGTCTGTTTTATCGCGGCGCGACCAGCGGAGGTAAAGGCTAATATGATCAGAGATACCTCTATCGGATCCAAATTATGGATCACCGCCGTCTGGGTCATTGTTGCCTTTTTTGTCATCAACCTGCTGGCAATGATCGCAACAGTCGTGCTCTCGTCCTTTTCAACCCGCTGGCTCGGCACATGGTTGCCGCAGGCACTGACAACGCGCTGGTATTTCACTGCTTGGCGGGAGTTCCAACTCGGCGATGTGCTGATCGTCACCTTCCAGATCGTCTTCACGGTTGTGGCTCTGTCCGGTCTGCTCGGCGTTACGGCAGCCTATGCCATGGCGCGCCGTAACTTTCCCGGCCGCAATCTGGTGATGCTGCTGTTTCTGCTGCCTTTGCTGGTACCGCCAATCACCTTTGGTATTCCGCTGGCAACTGTGCTCTATCAGGCGGGTGTCGGGGGGACATTCTGGGGCGTTGTGCTGGCCAATCTGGTGCCGACCGTTCCCTTTGTTATTCTGGTGATGATCCCGTTCATTGAGCAGATTGATCCGAAAGTGGAAGCGGCCGCGCATGTCTTTGGTGCGAATAAATTCCAGCTGTTTCGCTATGTGCTGATGCCGATGCTGCTGCCCGGCATTCTGGCTGCATTGCTGCTGGTGCTTGTCCGCACAGTTGCCATGTTTGAGCTGACATTTCTCACCGCAGGACCAACCAGCCAGACGCTTGTTGTGGCGCTCTATTATTCTGTCTTTGCCTCGGGCGTACGCTCAGTCCAGTCTATTGATGCCATGGCAGTGATCTATATGATTACCACTCTGGTATGGCTGTTGCTGGCACTGCGCTTTGTCAATCCGACGCAGATTGTTGCCCGCGCCAAACAGTCTAACAATTAAAAAATACACCCGCCGTCAGAGCATATGATCTGACGGCGGGTTTAGAGCGGTTCCCGTTAAAATTAAATCGGTAAAATCGCTCTAACTCTTTGTTTCAACGCGTATCTTATCTGATCGAAGCGGGATTTAGAAATCAGTCCGGTGGACTGATTTCCCCGCGAAGGCGCTTCACACTTTTCGGGATACGCTATAATTCTCCCGCTGCAATGGCGGGTAAGTTTCCGAGAGCGCTCTCAATCAACGGACGAATAGCGCTGTGCAAAATGTCCTGATTTTCGGTTTGCACCATAATCACATCAGGCAGTTTTAAAGCACCAACCAGCCCTTCTGCCTGAAACTGACTGCATAACTGAGTAAAAACAGCCTGATTAGAAGTAAACGGCCCTGTCAGATAGACTCTGTCAGGAAACAAAATGCGGCACATATTGCCCAGTGCCCGCGCCACAAGACGGGTTGCCAGCTGCATATCAGCATGATCTGCAAGTGATGCATCCTGCAAATATCCGCCGATATCCTGCTCTTGGCCCAAACATGTCAGCTCATCCAGCCCCAATTGCTGCAACAAGACCGGCAGGGCAACGGCTGTTTCCAGACAACCTCGGTTTCCGCAACCGCAGGGGCGATCCTGTAATGTATCGAAACGCCAATGGCCGATCTCACCGAAAGGCCCCTGATGAGCAATACTGGCAACATCGCGGGAACAATAAGCAAGCCCGATCCCCCAGCCCCAATGCAACAATGCGGCGGTATTGACCGGCGCAGTCTCTGCTTTGAAATGCACATCCAGCTCGATATCCAGCTGGCGGAACAAACAGACAAGCGGCGTAACAGGGTTCAAAGCTTCAGCGAGATTAAAGTCCCGCACCTGCGGCCAGCGGGATGTAATCAGCCAGACCCGTTTTTTAACATCGACAATACCGGCCACGAGAATTGTCGTGCCGACATGCACCATCATATCCGGTTGTGAAGCCCGCAATGTCTGTATCATTTGTTGCAAAAAAACCGTCATCTGCTGATTATCAGCAGCATCATTCAAACGCTTTGTCTGCGAGGCAATAATATTCCCCTGCAAATCCAGCAAAGCGCCTTCCACCAGATAGCTGGTCATTTTAATAACAGTGAAACCGATCCGCTTTGCATTCAATCGTACAAGTGTTCCGGGGCGCCCGCGTCCGCGCCTTTCCGCCACGTCTTCCGTTACAAAACCATTATCCAGCAAATCCGCTATAGTGCGGGAGGTTGTCATGGACGTGAGTTCAAGGGCAGCCGCAAGGCTGGCGCGGGACTGCCCGTCCGCCTCCAGCAGACTGCTGACAACACGAGCACAATCACGCTGATGCGCATCGGAAAAGCGGAGATTCTGAAAATTCTGCATAGCAACTCATCCCATATTATTATTTTGAATAATATTATTCAAAAATAACTTGCAAGCCTAAAATGAAGGTGTATTCTTTTAATCAGGAGGAGGCAGAGGTCAGTGTCAGCTTTAAAAAGCGACCTTACCGATCAGCCTTACAATCAGAGCTTTGCAGCCTGCGTCATGCGCGGGAATGCTGATGCTTTGCCTTTTAAAACAGGGAGAGTGGCGTGGAAATACGTGTTTTCGACACGAAACAACAATTGGGAGAGGCTGCGGCAAAACGTGGTGCGGAGGCCATCAGATCGGCACTGCGCAACAAGGGGAAAGCCTCAATTATTGTTGCTACCGGTGCCAGCCAGTTTGAAATGCTGGAAGTACTGATCCGCGAACCGGATATTGACTGGTCCAAAGTCACTGCCTTCCATCTGGATGAATATGTCGGCATGAAAAAGAGCCATCCGGCAAGCTTCCGCCGCTATCTGATTGAGCGTTTTGTTGAACCGCTCGGCGGTAAAGTGACACTCCATGAAATCAATGCCGAAGATAATCCGGAAGCAGAAGCCGGCAGGCTCAGCAAGCTGATCATGGATGAAAGCATTGATGTTTGCTTTGCCGGTATCGGCGAAAATTGCCATCTGGCTTTTAATGATCCGCCGGCCGATTTCGAGACCGACAAACCCTATATTATTGTTGATCTGGATGAAGCCTGCCGCCGCCAGCAAATGGGTGAAGGCTGGTTTGCCACGCTGGAAGATGTGCCTGCTCAGGCTATCTCCATGAGCATTAAACAGATTATGAAATCGTCCCTGATCATTCTATCCGTGCCGGATCAACGCAAGGCGCAGGCTGTTAAAAATGCCCTTGAAGGATCAGTAACGCCGCTTCATCCGGCATCCATTTTGCAAAATCACAACAACACTGTGGCTTTGCTCGACACACAATCAGCGTCGCTTTTGTCATGCGCACCAAAGGCTTAACCGATCTTCAGGTCAACGGCTTTGCCGGTGTTGATTTCAACTCCGGCAAGCTTACCGCATCTGAACTCGACCATGCATTAGAAGCTATGCTCGCGACAGGTGTCACCGCCTGTTTGCCGACGCTGATCACTGCTGCACCGGATGTGTTGCTACAGCGTATTCAAGTGCTGGATAATGCCATTCAGCATAGCAGACTTGGCCGCCTGATGTGCTTAGGCCTGCATATTGAAGGGCCGTTTCTTAATCCGCAACAGGGTTTTGCCGGATGCCATCCGGCCGGCGTTATGACACCACCATATGCCAGTCTGATTGAGGAGTTGCAGGCGCGGATCACCACACCGATCCTGCTGGTGACGCTGGCGCCGGAACTCTCCGGTTCTGAAGAATTCATTGCAGCCATGAAGGTCCGCAATATTCTCACAGCCATCGGCCATTCTGATTGTAACTTTGAGACTGCGGCTCAAGCAGCCTCGGCCGGAGCCAACCTCTCCACCCATCTCGGCAATGGCCTGCCGCAGCATATGCCAAAGCTGGATAATCCGTTATTTGCCCAGCTGGCCGAAGACCGCCTCACCGCTTGCTTCATTGCCGACGGATTTCATATTCCGCCGCAAGCGCTCAAAGTCATGATACGGGCGAAGGGGATTTCGCGTTCCGTCTTGGTAACCGATGCGGTTTCCGCAGCAGCGGCTGAGACAGGCTTTTATCATTTCGCGGATATGCGGATTGAGCGCCACGATAATGGCATGGTCAAAAATCCGAATGGTGCCGGTCTCGCCGGTTCAACGCTGTGTCTCGATCAGGCTGTGCGTAATCTTGTGGCATGGGGCATTGCCTCCTTTGATGAAGCAGTGCGCATGGCATCCGGTAATGTTGAGGCACTTCTGGCACCTGTCCTCGCTGCACGAGGCATTAAACGGCCTGTGAGTTTCATCGAATGGACATCTGATCTGTTTATACGGAAAGCAACCTTTCCGGAGCATGACGCATAAGCATCAAAACCGCTCAACTTATAAAAATAAAAAGGGGAACAGGATGAAAATCAATGATCTGAGAATGAACCGGCGCGTGCTGATTACAGGTGCATCCGCCACCGCATTTCTGGCCGGCAGCGGCTTAAGTTTTGCCCGCAAAATGCCGCTGCCTGCCAAACCGGTCGAAGTGAAGCTGATGGATGTCGGCGGGGCTTTGTCACTCGTACAGCCTGCTCTTGAACTTTATGCCGAGCGCAATCCGGATAAGGTTTCCCGTATTGTGTTTCTGAAAGCACCGGTGACAGAACTCGCCGGCAAGCTCAAAGTGCAGCAAAAGAGCAACCGCGTTGATATTGATCTTGTACTAACCGGCAGTGACGGACTGGCAGCCGGTCTTGTCGAAGATACATGGATGCAAATCCTGCCGGAATTTAACGAAACTTTCCCTGATATTGAAGCCAATTACGAGCCTGCAGCCCTGAACCTGCATAAAATTCAGGGTGCCGGTTACGGTGTGGTTGTCACCTATTACCCTTCGGGCCCGCTGCTCGAATATGCACCGGAGCGTGTGACAAAAGCACCGGAAAGTGCAGAAGAATTGCTGGCCTGGGCAAAAGAAAATCCGGGCCGTTTCCTCTATGCCCGTCCGACAAATTCAGGCCCTGCCCGCACCTTCATGATGGGGCTGCCTTATATTCTCGGTGACAAAGACCCGACCGATCCGATCAACGGCTGGGAGAAAACATGGAGCTATCTCGCGGAACTCGGCGATTATATTGATTATTATCCGGCGGGTACCGGCGTAACTATGAAAGAGTTCGGCGAAGGTTCACGCGATATTATCGTGACCACCACCGGCTGGGACATTAATCCGCGCGCGGTCGGCATTGTGCCGGAAACAGCCAAAATCTCCACACTGAAAGGTTTCCACTGGGTTTCTGATGCCTTCTTCATGTGTATTCCGAAAGGCGTGAAAGAGGATGTTCTGGCGGTGACGCTGGATATTATGGCCTTCCTGCTCACACCGGAAGCACAGGCCTTTGCCTATAATGAAGGCTCGCTCTATCCGGGGCCGGCAGTGAAAAATGTGCCGCTATCCATGGCACCGCAGCATAGTCAGGATATTATCAAGCAATTCGGCCGCCCTGAATATGATGACCTGATTGCCAATAATCCGATTGAGCTGCCGCTGAAACCGGAAAAAATGGTGCAGGCTTTCCGAAAGTGGGATGAGCTGGTCGGCGCACGCAAATCATAACCATTACACCTTCACCCCCAGACTGCGGAGCCTGCAGCCTTGTGTGTCTATTCGATATACAGCGCTCTAAAGCTCCGCACTTTTTCCCGTTACAGCGGATAGCAATATGACACAGATCCCGCAGGTTGCTCTTATCGGTGCCGGTTATCGCGGCAATGCCTATGGCGATATTGCCCTGAAAAACCCGCATCTTATGAAATTTGCCGCCGTCTGCGATATCAGACCGGATGCGGTTGCTGCATTTGCCAGCAAGCATGGCATTGCGCCGGAGAACTGCTTTTCAGACAGCATCACCATGCTCAATACGCTCAAGAATATTGATGCAGTCGTTGTCGCTAATCTCGATAAGGATCATGAAGCTGTTGCCGTTGCCGCTCTGGATCGCAAATTCAATGTGCTGCTGGAAAAGCCGATGGCTTCCACGGTTGAAGCCTGTCAGCGCATGGCAGAAGCCGCCGACCGCAACCAGCGCTTTCTGATGATCTGCCATGTGCTGCGCTACACACCGTTCTTTGCTAAAATCAAAGAGCTGATTGAGAACCGGACTTTCGGTACAGTGCAAAGTATTCGTGCTTCCGAAAATATCGGTTATTATCATCATTCCCACAGTTATGTGCGCGGCAATTTCCGGCGCTTAGAAAACGGCAGTCCGCTGATTTTGGCTAAATGCAGCCATGATATGGATATTCTGCACTGGCTGACGGATGAAACGCCTTTACGTATTTCCAGTTTCGGCAGCCTGAAACAATTTACACCGGAGAACGCCCCGCAAGGCGCTGCGGAACGTTGTCTCGATGGCTGTCTGGTGGAAATGACATGCCCCTATTCCGCACGCCGGATTTATCTGGGTGAACACACCGGCTGGCCGGTTTCCATGATCTCCGTTGACACCAGTCTTGAGGCACGCACGCAGGCCATCCGTAACGGGCCTTATGGCCGCTGCGTTTATCACAGCGACAATACGGTGGTTGACCGGCAGATTGTCGGTATTGAATTTACCAATAATATTACAGCCAGTTTTGAAGTTCATGCCTTCAACAAGCGCACCGAACGCCATATTCATATCGGCGGCAGCGAGGGAGAACTGACCGGTTGCTTTGAAGACGGCAGTCTGGCGATTAAATTCTTTGATGACCGGCCGGATATTACAATTCAAATTGAAACACTTGCCGGTGATCATATGGGCGGCGATCTGCGATTGATGGAAGATTTCGCCACTGCGCTACGTGCTCCTTATGGACATGAAATCAGAACCGCCGCTCAAAAATCAGTCACAAGTCATCTGATGGCGCTGACTGCAGAACAGGCCAGAGTGAGCAAGCAGGTTATTGAGTTGTGAACTCCGCATGTGCTTGATCGCGCGAGGATAATATATTCAGATCATAATTATCTATGTTACATGAAGCATGTATTCCGACATTGTATTGTGCGGAATTATTGCGGAGGAAGCATGATGATTTGCAGAGTGATCAGTATAAGCCGGATCAAAAAAGAAGCTGCGCGCTTATCGGTGCTGCTACTGTCGGTTTTCACAGTCACTCATTCTGCTCATTCCCAAAATTTACCTCACTATCAGGAACTGAGTACCAGACACATATGTGAAGCCACATCAGTGATGGCTGCTCCGGGAAAATCCCCTGCCCATATGTTGAAATCGGGCGAAGAGGTTCGGTTAAAGGACGTCACCTTCGGGGCAGATAATCTGCCCTATTTTGCAGTTGACTATGCAACCGGAACAGGCCTGCAACGTGCGACAGGTTTTGTGCCTGTCGAAAAAATCAGTCATTTTTGCGGTTTCACTAAACGCTCTGACAGCAGCCGCAATTTTCAGGCTCCTCCCAATACCTGCCATCTGATCGCGGTTAAAACAGACACGCTAACAGCTTTGAACAAGCAAGCCGTTGCTCTGAAAGAATATCGCCCGTCCATGGCCGCTTACCGATTGGCTGACGGTCAATATGCGCTTTCACTTGGCCTGCTGAATATTCGGGCGAGCGGGAATATTATAGCCCGCGCCAGTGATCTTCCCGAAAACAGCGAATGCTCAACAGGCACCGAATTCATTGAAGCATTAGTAAAAAATGAAAAGGAATTTTCAGAGGGAGAGAATGATCGCTTTGCCTCTGTCTCCGACCGTCTTGCGGCCGCCCGCAACTTGATGGGGCAGACAGGAGATGCAGCTAATCTTAAGAAAGCCTGCGATCTGGGATTGAACGAAGCCTGCAGCAGCTATGCTGAAGCGATCTACAATATAGAAGATCCGGACGGCACTTTACCCGCAAAGGTTACACATTACGCTCTGATGGGCTGTATGGGCGGAGACATACGCGGCTGTCAGCTGGCGATCAACCGCACAGACAATACATTGGAGAATGCGCAGTTTCGCGCGGTCGAGGGCGGCACCGGCAATGCTGAAGATCTTGTACTGCCTGAACTTGCCAAGCCGGGCTGCGACGCACGTCAGGCTGTGAGCTGCATTCTGCTTGCCCGCGGCACCGCAACTTATACAAAGCCTACGCTTGCAGAGGCCGCATCAAACTTTACCGCGAAACTCACAGCATGCAGATCCGGTATTGCATGGGCTTGTGAAGAAGTTCCTGATGCCTTCGGATATGTCGTGCAAGCCCGTGGTGAATATACATCTGCAACAGCCGACGAGAATTATTCACTCGGATCCTTGACCGAAGAAATTTGTGCACCCGGCCCGAAACAACCCAATATTGTACACTGTAAACCCGCTTATTATAAATATCGGGATTTTCTGCAGGCAAACAAAACGCCGCCACTCACAGATACAAGAATTGCAAAAGCAAAAGGTTTGCTTGAACGCGGCTGTATCGCGGGTGATCCGGCGGCATGCGCAGTACAGACCAAACTAGCTGATCACTGGTCTGCTGAAGACCGGAATGCGGCAGCAGCCAGAGCAATCAAATTGTGCGCCGGACAGTCTGACAAGGACAGCATTTGTGACAATCTTGGTGTTGCGCTTGATCCAAATCTCGAAACGGCAAAACCTGCCCAGCGCACACTCTACGACACGCTTGTTATGACATGCATGACAGACAAAACGTCCAACGGTCCGCAGGCGTGCAGCGCTGCGGTATCCGCCTATGCTTCTCTGGAAAGCACGGATCAGGTACACAATATTGAAACAATGCTGGCGAATGCGTGTAATAATGAAAATATCAATGGCTGTCAGACATTAGCATCGCTTATCGCTACAAAAGCGCAAAATAATCCGGAGACAAATCAGTCACCTGAGGAAAACAAAAGCGTCACTCTGTTATCCGTGCTGCGTACCGGTTGTCGCTTTGATGACAACCCCGCCAGTACCTGCCTTTCCTTAGCAGATAGTTTGAGCTCTGCCGGTGAAGTTAACGCCGCGATGGATGTCTACACCAAGACGTGCGGATATCAGGTTACTCACGCCAACGAAAGACTTGCGGATGTGCGTATTTGCTATGATGCAGCCAAATTCGCACTAAGTCAGAAGACCCGCTATGCCAGTGCACTGCAATGGTCGGAATTTGCCTGCAATTCTGCCGATCTGGGGCTGTCTCCCTATGCATGCAAACTGGCCGGAAATATCTATGCCTCAGGACTTGGTATAGAAGCAGATTTACAAAAAGCCGCTATAGCCTATCGGAACGGATGTTTTCATCCTTACGTGAAGACGACAGATGGCGAGGCCTGCCTCAAATACGGAAATATGTTGCTGGAGGCGCATGATAACCCCGACAGCGCAGCCTCTGTAACACCTGACGATCTGCAAAATTCAGGTGAAATGATATCAGAGGCTTCAAGAGCCTATGACATGGGCTGCATGGACAATATTGAGCAGTCTTGTCAGGCAAACAGGAAATTGCTGACAGACTGGAGCAAGGGACTATATTCCCATAACCGCGTGCAGTGCCGCGTTGAAGATGACCGCGGGTCTGTCTATTCCGACAAGATATGCCGTGAATTTTCATTCTACCAAGCTGCCGGGCAACTCAAAGAAGAACGCCGTCAGATCAGGCTCGAAGTCTATGTATGGCCCGATGGTGACCGCAGCGTCGTCTATCAAAGAGATGGTACGTGGTTACTCAACGAGGTAACAACAGCCGGACTTCGCCATATCGATGCAACAAAATGCTGGCGCAATCCGGTTTCAAAACGAAGCTTCTGCGTCAGTCCCCTTCAGGAGTGAGATTTTTCGTTTTTGCCCGATGCAAATCTCACAGAGAATATCGCTTCAGCGCCCGAACACTGACCAGCCCATACGGCGGCACAGGATTTCCAGAGCGCGTGTGCCAAGCAGCGAGTTGCCGTGCTGGTTCAGCCCCGGCGACCAGACTGCGATGGATGAAATACCGGGAACGATAGCGAGAATACCACCACCGACACCGCTTTTGGCTGGCACGCCGACACGAAATGCAAAATCGCCTGAACCGTCATAATGACCACAGGTCATCATCAGCGCATTGATACGCAAGGCCCGTTCCACACTGACAATACGGTGATTACTGACAGGATTGCGGCCGGATGCAGAAAGAAACAGCCCTGCCCGCGCCAGTTGCTCACAGGACATCGCCAAAGCACATTGGTGGTGATACACGCCCAGTACATGAGGCGGCAGATTGTCGAGATTTTTATTAGCTTTCAATAAATTGGCCAGCGCCGCATTATTGAAGCCGGTGCGGTCTTCTGCTTTTGCCACCACTTCATCAATATAAATATCGTCGTCTTCAGCGATGGATTGCACAAAACGTACAATCTCGCCGATCGTTTCACGCGGCTGATGCGAGCTCAGCAAAATGTCCGAGATAACAATGGCACCGGCATTGATGAACGGGTTGCGCGGCAGTCCTTTTTCCAGCTCAAGCAGCACACTGGAGTTAAAAGGATCGCCCGAAGGTTCGCGGCCGACACGCTGCCAAATGCCGTCCCCTCTTTTGCCCAGAGCCAGCGCCAGAGCAAACACTTTGGAAATACTTTGGATAGAGAATTTTTCCTGAGCGTCACCGGCAGAGATCAGTGTGCCGTCATGAAGCATAATGGATATGCCGAATTTCGCGGGATCAACCTGTGCAAGAGGCGGAATATAATCAGCGACTTTGCCACGGATACCGGTATCTTTGATTTCAGCCTCGATTTCATCGAGTACGGCGCGCAAACGCTGTTTCAACTATTTTACACCTTTGAGATACCGCTATTGCGTAACCAACAGTCATGAAAGCAGCGGTGACCGGTTTACACCGCATCACCGCCTGCTTGTGAGCCAGAATGGCTAAACAATGCCAGCCAGTCTGTCCATTCTCAAATGCGCGATCTTTTAACGTTTAACGTCAAAATTGCGGGTTTCCGGCATCATAAACATTGCCACAAGCGAAATCACACTGGTTGCAACCACATAATAAGCCGGTGCCACAGCACCAAAAATGCCGATCAGCCATGTGATAATAAACTGTGTGGTACCGCCAAACAATGTCGCACCGATCGCATAGATCAGGGAAACGCCGGTGGCACGCAGAGCAATCGGCATCATCTCAGGGATTGCCACAAGGCTTGCAGCGCCTGTCATCGAGGTGAGCAGTGTAATCGCAGCGGTTACAATCAGCAGCACTGTCGCATCTTTGGATTCCGACAGCCAGAAGAACAGCGGGATAATAACAATCATCAGCACGATACGCGGCCAGATCATCACGCCTTTACGGCCGTATTTATCAGCAAGATAACCGGCAACAAGGGCGAAAATGAAAGTCATCGTACCGCCAAGCACTGTACCGGCCTGCGCCAGTGTTGCCGGCAGTTTCAGGGTCTGAATGGCATAGGTGGTCATGTAGTTGCCTACCTGTGTCGACACGGTGGTCGAGATCATCACCAGAATACCCAGCACCAGAAAACGTGTGTGATCAGAGAAGACCGAAGTCACAATCTGCGTGCCGGTTTTATCGCTTGGCTTTTCCAGAGTTTCCGGCAAAGCGCGGCGGATATAAAGCGCAATCGGAATAAGCGCCAGCGAAACGAGGAACGGAATACGCCAGCCCCATGACACCAGATCTTCATGCGGCAGATACCATGATACCAGTACGCCCATCAGACCACCGGCAACAACGGCAATACCCTGACTGGCAATCTGCCAGCTGGCATAAAGGCCGCGCTTGTCACGCGGTGCAGCTTCAATAAGCATAGCCGATGCCGGTCCGACTTCACCACCAAGTGCCAGCCCCTGCAACAGGCGGCACAGCAGAACGATAATCGGCGCGGCAATGCCAATCGTTTCATAGCTCGGCGTTGCAGCCAGACCCAATGTACCGACAGTAATCAGCGTCACAGTCAGGATCATTGCAGCACGGCGCCCTGCCTTATCCGCAAAAGCACCAATCAGAACGCCGCCAAGCGGACGGGTGAAAAAGCCCACACCGAAAACCGCAACCGAGGCCAGAAGGCTTGCTGTTTCACTGCCGAGCGGGAAGAATGTCTGCCCGATATAAACCGCGAAAAACGAATAGACGATAAAATCGTAAAATTCGAGAGCGTTACCGGCAACGGCCGCAGCAATTGCCTTGACCGGTGGTTTTTCAGACTGGCCGGACAGATCGTCCGAAGCCGTATGCGGCGCGTGCATAACAGAAGCGCTCATGGTTATCCTCCAACAGATATAATAGTTTTAGTCTTTACGGCCTGTGCTGCCGTTCAGAAATTCCTCCGTCAAGGCCACCCAATAGGCGGCTCCCTCAACGATATTCGCGTCATTAAAATCGAAGCCGTCATTATGCAGCGCACGGCTCACAGGGCCCGGCTGATCGCCGTTTCCGAGAAAAATATAAGAACCAGGACGTTTTTCGAGCATGAAGGCGAAATCTTCACTGCCGGTCATCGGGGTGGTCTGGGCAACAAAATTACCTTCAGCGGCAAAGCGCTGACCGACCTCACGTGCAAACTCAGTTTCTTCAGTGGAATTCTGCAAGGCAGGATAGCCGCGAACATAATCAATATCGGCTTTGACGCCGAAACTCTGTGCCTGCGTGGCGACCAGATCACGAATACGGTCTTCAAGCAGATCGCGGACTTCCGGTTTGAAACAGCGCACTGTCAGTTCGATCTGGGCAGCCTCAGGGATGACGTTATTCGCCATACCTGCCTGCATAACACCGACAGTAACAACAGCCGCATCCAGCGGATTAACATTTCGTGCGACAACAGTCTGCAAGGCCACAACAATAGCAGCGGTAGCAACAATCGGATCGGCCGTTGTGTGCGGCTGCGCACCATGACCGCCGCGACCGGTGATTTTGATAGAAACACTGTCGGACGATGCCATCATCGCCCCATCATAAAATTGCAACTGGCCTTGCGGCGATCCCGGCATATTGTGGATACCAAAAACGGCATCGCACGGGAACTTTTCAAACAAGCCGTCAGCAACCATACGGGCTGCACCGCTATCAGGGCGGCCATATTCTTCAGCAGGCTGGAAAATCAGGTTCACAGTACCGTTGAAATTGCGGCGCTCGGCCAGCGCTTTTGCAGCAGCGAGCAACATTGTTGTGTGACCGTCATGTCCGCAGGCATGCATCACACCACTATTGACGCTGGCATAAGGCAGACCGGTTGCTTCCAAAATCGGCAGCGCATCCATATCCGCACGCAGACCAATGGCCGCTGAGCCATCACCGCTACGCAACTGGCCGACAATACCGGTCGTGCCGATATTGCGCTCAACCTTATAGCCCCATTTTTCCAGCAAATCAGCGACAATGCCACCGGTTCTGATTTCGTTAAATGCCAGTTCAGGGTGCTGGTGCAGATCACGCCTCAGCGCAACAAACTCCTCAACATCGCGCTCAATCAGCGTTCTGATGTTTTTCATGACTCCACCCTCCTAGACTTAAAAACCATTACCGATGTTAGCTACGAGGTGCATTTTCATTTGTCCAATGCATAGTAAATTTGATAATCATGCATAACAGGCATACCAATTTAGGAAAGTTTCATGAACATTCAGCAATTACGACATTTTATTGCGCTTGCTGAGAAAGGCTCTTTCACACGGGCAGCGGAACATGCGCATCTCACCCAACCGGCACTGTCGCGCAGCATTGCGCAACTGGAAGCCGAGCTGGGGATGAAGCTGGTTGATAGAATCGGCAAGCGCTGTGAAGTCACGGCTTTTGGCAATGTGGTGCTCGACCATGCACGCCGCGTATTGTTCGAGACAGAAGAGCTTTATCGTGTGGTCAAACAACAGCATGAAGGCAGTGCGGGACGTATCAGGATCGGGCTTGGATCAACACCTAGCGCCCTGCTCACAGCGCCGCTTCTGAGCCGGTTTTCCACCACCAATCCGTCTTTGCATATTCTGTTGATGCGCGGCTCCATTCCGCTGCAGGTGCAGGCATTGCGGGAGAGAACTCTGGACATGCTGGTTGTCGAAATCAGAGGTGTGTCGATAACCGCAGATCTGCATATTGAAATGCTGCCCGCATTGCGCACAGGTTTTCTGGTTAGTCAGGGGCATCCCCTACTGCAAAATCAACAAGTCAAATTTTCTGATCTGCGGCCATGGCCATTGGCAACCACAATCCTCGCGCCGGAGCAGATACGCAATATGGTCGCGATCTACGGACCGGAAGCCCATCCGGATGAGAGCGTAACTTTCCACTCCGACGCGATTGACGGGTTGCTTCAGACTACATTGAGCAGTCAGACCATTTATTACGGCGTTATCGCACCGGCACATGAACTGATAACTTCAGGACAACTGGTGGAAGTTCCTGTGCGTCCGGTTTCAGATACCTCACAATTCGCGATCATCCGTCTGTCCGGCCGTTCCCAGCCGCCGATGTTCCCCATTCTGCGTAATCTCATTCGCGAGAGAATGGAGGAATGGAGTGCGATCTGACGGCTTTACCGCCATCAGCAGCTCCGGTTCTTGACCATGCGCTTATTATTCTCCAGTAACAACACATACAGACAGTGCCGGAGCATCCCGTGAAAACCATTGCAATTGATTTTGAAACTGCCAATGAACAACGCGGCAGCGCTTGTTCTGTCGGTCTGGCATGGATTGAAGATGGTCAGGTCGTGCGTGTTGAAGAGCGCTTTATCCGGCCGAAAACTATGCGCTTTTCCTCTTTCAACATTGCCATCCACGGTATCCGTCCGGAGCATGTGGAAGATGCCGGAGAATTTCCGGAAGTGATGGATGAATTCGCTGATGACTTTATGGGAGCCACAATGATTGCCCATAATGCAGCTTTTGATTTCAGTGTCTGGCGCGCTTCGCTGGATCAGTACCAGCAGAGCTATCCTGAACTGCATTATCTTTGTTCCGTCAAAATGGCACAAAAGGTCTGGCCGCAATTGCCGTCACACAAGCTGAATATTCTGGCTGATTATCTTGGCCTGAGCTTTCATCATCATAATGCCGCGGAAGATGCTGCGATCTGTGCTCAGGCAACAATCGCTATGGCACATTCTGTGGGGGCTGCCACATTGGCGGACATGCCCCGCATAATCGGTATGCGAGCCGGTCGTCTCTTTGCCAACGGATATGAAGCCTGCACCAGCCGCAGGAAATAATAATAGGAGTGCAGATAAAAAGGTGGCGAACCACCTTTTTATCTCTCAGATGCGTTTCACAAGAGCGTGCTGCATGTAATCTGATCCACTGCACTCGCTCTATTTCTTTGTTTTAACGCATGTCTTTATCCCAAAACCGGTGCCCACTTTTGGGAGACATGCTTTAGCTGTTGCCACCGGCAGCCAGATAACGTTCAGCCAGTCGTGCCCAAAGCGCAGAACCAACCGGCAGATTTGCATCATTGAAGTTATATTTCGGATTATGCAGCACGGCTGAATCCATACCATTGCCAAGACGCAGGAAACTGCCCGGCTTGTGCTGGAGGAAATAAGAGAAATCCTCGCTACCCGGGATCAGCGGACAGGTTGAAACCTTGGCGTCACCGATCAGCTCACGCGCAACCTCTGTCGCAAAAGCGGTTTCCGCATCGGAATTGACCACCACCGGATAACCCAGTTCATATTTGATCTCAGCTGTCGCGCCATAGGCTGCCACATGCCGCTCAGTCAGTTCACAAACGCGCTTTTGCAGCAACTCACGTACAACCGGTGAGAAAGAGCGGATGCTCACAGCCAAATCAACATCATCAGGAATAACATTGGATGCTTCGCCGCCGTGAATTGTGCCGACAGTGATCACCGCTGTTTCAGTCGGATCAACATTGCGGGCAACAACTGTCTGCAGAGCCATCACCAGACTGCAGGCAACCACCACCGGATCAACGGTCAGATGCGGGCGGGAGGCGTGGCCGCCTTTGCCGATGACTTTGATATAGGCCGTATCAGCCGCAGCCATCATCGGGCCGGAACGGGTGAGAATAGTGCCTTCCGGCGCACCCGGATGATTGTGCAGGCCGAAAATCGCATCGCACGGGAAACGCTCGAACAGACCGTCCGCGATCATTGCCTGTGCACCGCTGATTTCACCGGCTTCTTCTGCCGGCTGGAATACCAGTGTGACAGTGCCGTTGAAATTCTTTGTCCGTGCCAAATGCTCAGCCGCACCAAGCAGCATGGTTGTATGGCCGTCATGACCGCAGGCATGCATTTTACCGGCCACTGTACTTGCATAAGGCAGGCCGGTTTTCTCCAGAATTGGCAGCGCATCCATATCGGCACGGATAGCAACACTGCGACCACCGGTACCGACAGTCAGTCGGCCGACAACACCGTGACCGCCGACATTGCGGGTAACGTCATAGCCCCAGCCTTCCAGCTTTTCCGCGACATAGGCTGCGGTCTTTTCTTCTTCGAAAGACAATTCAGGATTGGCATGGAGATGATGGCGGATTTCTTCCAATGCGCTGCGGCGTGGTTCAAGATCGGCGATACGGGCGAAATTATCGGACTGTGTCATGGTCATCTCCCGTCCTCATAACGGGATCTCCTGTAATATTTATCGGCAGGCATGCTGCATTGCGGTCAGAGACTCAAACTACTGTATCATATATACAAAACACGCCGGTTTTGTCTCCGGCGTGTTGTTTTTTATCAGATAAAACGGCTGAGGAAGCTGCGGGTACGCGGATGCTGAGGATTTTCGATCACCTCTTCCGGTGTGCCCTCTTCAACCACCTTGCCACCGTCCATGAAGATCACACGGTCTGCGGCTTCACGGGCAAAACCGATTTCGTGGGTGACCACGATCATCGTCTGCCCCTGATCGGCGAGACTGCGCATGGTTGTCAGCACCTCACCCACCAGCTCCGGATCAAGCGCGGAAGTCGGCTCATCAAACAGGATGAGTTTCGGCTTCACGGCCAGTGCACGGGCAATCGCTACACGCTGTTGCTGCCCACCGGAAAGCTGGCGCGGATAGGCATTGATCTTGTGGGACATACCGACTTTCGCCAGCAATTCCTTGGCCGTTGCAATAGCCTCGCTTTTGCTGCGGCCATGAACACCGACAGGAGCCTCAATCACATTCTGCAAAACAGTCATATGCGGATAGAGATTGAACTGCTGGAACACCATGCCGATCTGGCTACGCTGTTTGGCGATAGCACGGTCTGACAATGGCAGCAGGCGGTCGTTTTTATATTTATAACCGATCTGCTGCTCATCGACAAAAATCGAACCTTTGTCGATGGTTTCAAGCCGGTTGATACAACGCAGGAAGGTGGATTTGCCCGAACCGGAAGGCCCGAGAATGACCACAACCTCGCCCGAGCGCACTTCCAGATCAATGCCGCGCAGCACTTCAATACCGTGAAAGGCTTTGTGCACATTATGGGCATGAACAAGAGGTTTTTGCATATTGGTGGTCTTATCCATCATGCATTCTCCTGTATCTGAACCGGTGTTTCATCTTTGACCGCATCGCCGCGTTCACCACGGTTATAATGACGTTCAATTGCACTCTGTCCGACATTCAGCACGGATGTAATCAGCAGATACCACACAACCGCCACCAGCAGCATCGGGATAACCTCGAATGTGCGGTTATAGATCGACTGAACGGAATAAAGCAGATCAGCCATGGCGATAACACTGACAAGTGATGTCGCTTTAATCATACTGATCAGCTGGTTCCCTGTCGGCGGTACGATAGAACGCATAGCCTGCGGGATGATGATACGACGCAAAGCGCGTGCCCGTGTCATACCAAAAGCGGCTGCGGTTTCGCCCTGTCCTTTATCAACAGACAACAGGCCGCCACGGATAATCTCCGCCATATAGGCCGCTTCATTCAGCGCCAGACCAACAATCGCAGCGGTCAGCGGTGTGATGAGGTCGTTGGTATTCCAGCTGACAAGTGTCGGGCCGAACGGGATAGCCAGCGAGATTTTCGGAAACAAGGTTGAAAGATTGTACCAAAAGATCAACTGCACCAGCAGCGGTGTGCCGCGGAAGAACCAGATGAACAGATTGGACAGCGAGCTTGCCAGCCTGTCCTGCGACATGCGGGCAATTGCCAGAATAAGACCAAGCGCGACACCGATAATCATCGCCACAACGGTCAGGCTGAGGGTGATATACAGCCCTTCCATCACTGTTGAATCAAAGAAATAAGCGGCAACGACCGGCCAGCCGAAATTCGGATTATTGGCAACAATAATCCCGAAATCGAGTGCCACACCCAGAACAACAGCCCACAGGATCACACGTTTCAGCGGAAAGGGTGCGCGCGCACGGGCGACGTCGAAACGTTCGACATCACCCACGGCTGCGCCTGAACCACGCAACTCACTCATTGCGCGGTCTTTCCAGCGAGATTGATACCGGCCTTGTCAATCATGTTCTTTTCCAGACCCCATTTTTTCATGATCGTGGCATAGGTGCCGTTGTCGATCAGCATCTGGATACCATCGCGGAACACTTCGCTCAGCGGGGAGTCTTTTGGCAGAACTGCGCCCTGATACAGGTCGTCAAAGCCGTTTTTCTGGCCGGTTGCAGCCAGTTCCAGCTGACCATTGGACTGCTGAACAAAATAGGTCAGAGGTGCCTGTGATGAGAAAAACGCATCGGCGCGGTTTGAGCGCACAGCCAGAATGGAGCTTGGCTGGTCATTATAAGACTGCACTTCAATCGGCTTGCCGTCTGCTGTGCATTTCTCATTCTGCTCCTTGATCACTTTTTCAGCCGAACCGCCTGCCATTACAGCAATACGCTTGCCGCAGGCTGTATCCAGCGATGTGATGCCTTCCGGATTGCCGTGCTTCACCGCGAAAACCACATATTCACGCACCCAGTCGACAAAATCATTGGCGCCCTGACGGGACGGGAAGTCACCGTTCGGCCCAAAGCCAAGCTGGTAACGTCCGGCAGAAATACCGCTCAGAACCGATGGCAGACCGCTGACTGTCGAATGGGTGATTTTGATACCGAGCAGCTGACCGAGTGCATCGGTCATGTCCGTCGCAGCGCCGTTCACGTCCTTACCATTGATGATCTGGTAAGGAGGGAAGGAACCGGAATTCACATCATTAATAACACCGGCCTTGATGATGTCTTCCGGCAGACGGGCGCGCAGCGCCTCATTCAATGCCTGTTCCGGAATTTTCACATCCTCGGCCAAAGCCTGTTGTGCAAAAACGCTGCCAAATACAGCAGCTGCCAGTATAGTTTTTTTCATCTCACTCTCCCAATAGTTCAGAGCATTTCCAGCTTATCTTCCATGACAGGAAATGCTCTGTCTGTTTGTTTTTACGCGTATCTTATCCGAAAACCGCTTCGCACTTTTCGGGATACGCTTTGGCTGGCGCAATCACGCCTTGTTCGCATAAAACGGAAACAGTTCTTCAACGCTCAGTTTGCGCTGCAAAATACCCTGCAAATGCAATTCCTCAGCAAAATCATTGATCATCGCCTCATTGGCGGCGATACCGCTGACATTCCAGTTTTCCGGCAGATCCTGTGCGCATTTCAGCAATTCATCGAGCATCCAGGGCGTGGTTTCCGCATATTTGCGGCGCTTTGCTGTCCACACACGCTGGCTTTCATCCAAGAGATCGCTCAGTTCCTGCGCCGCCCACGGATGTTCTGCCAGAATTTCCGGCTTGATACCCATCAAATGCATACCCGGCACGTAACCGACATCATTATAATAGGCCAGTTCCGCACTGCGGAAATCGGCCAGCACCTGACGGAAACCGGAATTTTTGCCAAAATAGCCATCTGGCATAAAGGGTGTGAATACCGCATCCAGCACACCTTCGCGCAGGGCATCCATCATCGGTTGCTCACCCGGCATAGCTTCAATCCGGCCTGCACGGCCAAAACCGTCCAGACGATCTGTAACCGGATGCGCTTCTGTCAGACGGCCTGCATACCAATAGGCATCCTCAACCCCGATACCATGACGGCGCAGTGCCGCACGTGTCCATGTATTGCCGGAATCACGCCAGCCGGTGACGCCGATCTTCTTGTCTTTCAGCTGTTCAAAACCGGTAATACCGCTGTCTGTACTGGTGATGATGCAACGATGACGGAAACCGCGCATGATGAAATTCGGAATGCCGGTAATGCTGGTATCACCCTCATCACGCAAAGAAACGTAACGGCTGAATGACATTTCGGATGCTTCATGAGCCTCATCTTCTCCCGGATGAGAAACCAGCGTGCCCACACGATCAACAATCACATCAAGTTTGTCAGAACGCACATCACCCAAAGCCAGCGGTGTCAGATAATCCCAGTCACGCACAGCGATACGCAATTTAACCGGCATAAATATTCCCTCAAAATTTCCTCTGTACAAATGAAGTTAAATGTTCAAATTGAACCGATCAAACGTTATTATGTTACTGAACATTAAATCGGATAAATAGTTATGGTGCCTGATTTCTCCAGCGAGTGGTTTGCCCGCCACCTTGAAGACCGCACGATGCGCGGCATTGCCCGCGACATGGCAGGATTAATCAGACGCGGCGCATTGCCGGTCGGCACTAAATTACCGCCGATCCGTGATCTGGCTTATGTTCTGGGGATCAGCCCCGCCACTATTTCCGAGGCCTTGAGCGAATTGCGTAAGCTCAAGATTATCAATGGCAAAGGCCGCAACGGCACATGGGTCAGCGGCGATCATTTTGCAGCAAAACCGGCACGATTGATGAGCTTCGGCAATTACGGTGATGATGTGCTGGATCTTTCAATGGCCATACCGGACACAGCTTTACTGCCATCACTGGAACAGGCTTTGCGCCATGGTGCGCAGGCGGATGGTCTCAACAGCTATCAGCGTGTGCGCATATTACCTGAGCTTGAAGAGGCTGTGCGCCGCGACTGGCCTTATGAGCCGGAAGCCTTTCTGGCCACCAATGGCGGATATAATGCCACTTATACGCTTATTCATGCCCTTGTAACGCCCGGATCATCCATCGCCATTGAAGATCCGACAGCGATGCGCCTTCTTGATATTCTTGAAGATTTCGGTGCTAAAATCATCCCAGTCACCTGTGACGATCAGGGCCCGCTACCCTCTTCTCTGGCATCCGCTCTGGAGCAGAAACCTGCCGCGTTTCTGTTTCAGCCACGGGTTCATTCCGTGACCAGCCACTGCATGAGCAAAGAACGGTTGATGGCATTAGGTGATGCTCTGGAAGGGCATGATACACTCATCATTGAAGATGACGGTGTTGCCGATATTGCTATGGCTCCACGGCAGACACTCGGCGCACGTTTTCCTGATCGGGTGGTCCATATTCTGTCTTATTCCAAGACTTTAGGTCCTGATTTGCGTCTGGCAGTTCTCTCCGGCTCAGCCAGCCTTGTTGAACAAATCCAGTCTTACCGTAGTTTCAGTTCCGGTTGGACAAGCCGTATTCTGCAATCGGCAGTGGCATGGCTGCTCAAAGATGAGGCAACGCAACATAGTCTGGAACAGGCAAAACAGATTTACCGGCAGCGTGCCAGCTATTTTCAGCAAGCATTGGCCGCTCACGGCAAAAACATTCCGGACAATCATGGTCTGTGCTGTCTGATGCCGGTAGAATCCGAACAATTTGCACTGATTACGCTGGCCGCCCGTAATATTGCCGTGGCACCGGGTTCCAAATTCTCCGTCCGCCCGCTGGCAGCCGTGCGTATTGCAACCAGCACATTACAGGATCATCAGGTGGAGGATGTCGCGCGAGCTGCATTTCTCGCCAGCAAACCGGTTTAGAAACAGCCGGACTTCGCTATACTCATAAGACCTCTGCTCTCTGACATTCAGCAAAGGTTCATAAAACGTGAACTAACCATTTCCTCATATCGCCGAAATTTGCCATAAATCAGCAAATAATAAGCACCGGCAATTAAGTGTTATTTCGATCGGGAATTGACGAAATGCAACCTATGCAATTTCTGCCTTCCTAAGGAGAGGGATTATGAGTTTTCGTTCTAAACTGCTCGCAACAGTTGTTTTTCCGGCTTTCTCGGCTTCCATCATGATGCAGCCTGTTCAGGCCGGCACATCAGAAGCCCCGATCATCCTCGCACAGGAAAACAGCGAACAGCCGGCTGACGACCAGATGCTGCGTCAGCAACAGGCTGAGGAACAACAACGCGCAGCCGAAGAGGAAGCGCGACGGGCAGCTGAAGAGCAGCAAAGAGCTGCTCAGGAAGAAGCTGAACGACAGGCTGCAGAACAGCAACGTGCCGCCGAGCAACAGCGCGCAGCTGAAGAAGAGGCAAAACGCGCAGTTGAAGAGCAGCAAAAAGCCGCTCAGGAAGAAGCTGAACGACAAGCTGCAGAACAGCAACGTGCCGCTGAGCAACAGCGCGCAGCCGAAGAAGAGGCAAAACGCGCAGCCGAACAGCAGCAAAAAGCCGCTCAGGAAGAAGCTGAACGACAGGCCGCTGAACAGCAACGTGCCGCCGAGCAACAACGTGCGGCCGAAGAGGAGGCAAAACGTGTAGCTGAAGAGCAGCAAAAAGCAGCGCAGGACGAGGCTGCCCGACAGGCAGAAGAACAAAAACAGGCTGCAGAACGGGCACAGCAGGACGCTGCGGAACAGCAGAAAAATGCTGTCCAGCAAAAAGCTATAGACGAAGAAGCAGAAAAGCAGGCCAAAGAGGCAGCAGAGCAATCCAAGCCCAAGGAAAGCCCGGAGCCGAAGCCAACGCCAGAACCAAAGCCTGACCTTAAACCGGAGCCTGCGCCTCAGCCTGCTCCATCCGAAGAAACACCTCCTGCACCAACCGAACAGGAGCCTGTAAAACAACCGGAAGAACAGCCTGTCCCTCAGACAACACCTGAGCAACCTGCCCCTCAGCCGCCTGAGACGGATGAAAAGCCTCAGGAACAAGAGGCTGAACCGGCCAAACAACCGGATCAACCGGTGCAGCAACCACAGCCGGAGCAGGAAGTTCAGCAGCCTGAAAACACACAGCCTGCCGAACCTAAAGCTGAAATTATTGACGAGCGTACACCTGAGCAAAAACAGGAGATTGCCAAAGATCCTGCCAGCACAGATGAAACCATTGTTCTGCCCGTTGAAAACGGAGCCGCCATTCTTGACAGTGATAAGGATGCGGATAATTTCGGCGGCAACCAATCCAGAGAAGAGCGCCGTAAACAGCGTGAACAACAGCGTGCAGCCGAGGAGCAGAATACGCCTCTGCCTGTGAATGATGCCGCTGCTCAGGTTGAAATTCCGGCCACGATCTCTGAAAACCTGCCGCAGCAGATTGAAGCCAATCTCAAAGAAGAAGGCACGCGCATCAAAGATGCACCAGCCTTTGTGGTTCCGGACACTACAAATATCATCAATAATACGGTTGTGAATAATACCGTTATTAACAACACGACAATCAACAATATCACCAATGTGAAAGTTGTTGAGGAAGTTGATAACCGTATCATTCTGGAGACCGGCGACCGCATCTTCGTCCGTGGCGATGATCGTCCCCGCCTGCGTCGTGATGCCGAGCGTTCCTATTATGATGAATTGCCGCGCGGCCGCCTGCGTGAAACCATTGTGCGTCCCGGTGGCTACGAGATCGTAACCATCTATGACCGTTACGGTGATATTCTGCAGCGCTCACGTATCGACCGTGACGGCAATGAATATCTGATGATTTATGCACCTGAATATGATGACACTCCGCGTGCGGCGATCTTCGATGTCGGATATGATCTGCCGCCGATGCGGCTGACCATTCCTGTCAGTGACTATATTATTGATGTCGCTGCAGATCCGGAACGTGACTTCTATGACTTCCTTGCTCAGCCGCCTGTAGAACGGGTTGAACGTGTCTACACGATTGATGAAGTCCGTCACTCAGCGCGTCTGCGTGACAAGGTGCGCCGTATCGACCTGGATACAATTCACTTTGCTACCGGCAGTGCCGAAGTTTCACTGTCGCAGGCCAAAACCCTGCGCAAAGTTGCAAGTGCAATGCAAAAAGTGCTCGCCAAAGACCCTGGTGAAACCTTCTTCATTGAAGGGCACACAGACGCTATCGGCTCTGACCGCTCAAATCTCGTGCTGTCCGACCAGCGCGCGGAATCTGTGGCCAGCCTGCTGACAGAAGTCTATGACATTCCGGCAGAAAACCTTGTAACGCAGGGATATGGCGAGCGATTCCTGAAAATCCGCACGCAAGCTGCCGAGCAGGAAAACCGCCGTGTCACCATCAGACGCGTGACACCATTGGTCCGCCCAGTCGCACGCAAATAAAATGCAAAAACAAGCCGGTCAGGCGTCAATTCCTGACCGGCTTTCTGAAATTTACACCGCATCCTGCAAGATTCTACAGTAGTAAGAGCGACCACAACCCGTAAACTTTAGCCAGTAGATTTCACACTGACAAAGCTAAGCGGGATAAACGCCATGACTATTAAGAGTCTTCTTCTTGGCTCTGTTGCTGCACTTATTGCGGCAACCGGAGCGCAGGCCGCCGACGCTGTTATTGCGCCGGAACCGGAAGCCGTGGAATATGTGCGCGTTTGCGATGCTTACGGCGCGGGCTATTTTTACATTCCCGGCACAGAAACCTGCTTACGCATCGGCGGTTATGTTCGTTATCAGGCAGCTGGCGGCGATGATCCCTACACCGGCAGCAAGCTCGGTTATGTTGATGCGAATGGCGACCATCAAGACACTTGGGATAAACTCGCACGTTTCACTCTGCGCACCTATACCACTTCGGAAACCGAACTGGGCACGCTTAAAACTTTTACTGAAAACCGCTTCAACTTCTCAAATGGTTCACAGGGCGCCCATACGCTGAATTATGCTTATATACAGCTTGGCGGCCTGCGGATGGGGCTGGATGAATCCGCATTTCATACTTTCACCGGATATCTCGGCGACATCATCAATGATGATGTGGTTGCAGCCGGTTATTACCGCACCAATCTGATCAGCTACACTTTTGCCGGCGGCAATGGTTTCTCAGCCATCATATCGCTCGAACAAGGCGGCGATAAAGGGCAAGATAATTATTATGATGATGCCTCCGGTGTTTGGCTGCAGCGCGATTTCAACAACCGTATCGACAGCTATATGCCGCATGTGGTTGGCGGCCTGAAATTTGAACAGGGTTGGGGTGCTATTGCAGGCACTGTCGCCTATGACTCCAATCTTGAAGAATGGGCCGGTAAAGTTCGCCTTGATGTGAATGTAACAGACACACTCTCCCTGTGGGTGCAGGGCGGTTACGCTTCTTATGAAGAGAATACCGGCATGTATGGAAACTGGGGTGGGGACTGGGCTGTCTGGGGTGGTGCGCAGTACAAAGCAACCGACAATGCGACTTTCAACATTCAGGCTGCTTATGAAGATTGGGGCAAAACTGCTTTTGCTGCGAATGTCGCCTATCAACTGGTTCCGGGTTTCACCATCACTCCGGAATTCAACTACACCACATGGAAAAAAGACCATCCTGTTCGTATTCTCAGTGGTGAAAAAGATGCTGTCGGCGGTGTGGTTCGTTTCCAGCGCTCCTTCTGATGAACAGTATTAAGGAGATTTTTCAACGACAAGTCTCTTTAACAAACGTGGATATTTAATAGTTGTTCTGACCTCCAGTCTTTGAAAAACTAATAATGAAAGCCACGTTGGGAGGACACGGTGAAAAGGAGACTTTTCACCGTGTTCTTTTGTATCTGCCCCCTGCCGATCATTTATCTCCGGCGAGGCATTTATTAGCTGGATACAAATACATAGATTAACTTGATTATTTAAGTCATATTTACTACACACATAAAATTCCTGACAGAATCCTTTATGCGGTAGCGGTAGTTTTTGACCTGATAATGTGGAATTTCACCTCCCTTTTTAGAAATTACAGCGCAGAACTGCAACGTTTCCTGCGCCGCCGCGGTGCTGCGCAGGATGTGGCGGCAGACCTGACTCAGGAGACGTTTCTGCGCCTGATGACAGCAGCGCGTAAAAATAAATTTGCAACCCTGCCCGATAATCACAAAGCCTATCTTTTCCGTGTGGCGGCAAATTTGCAGACCGACCATGCCCGCAGCCAGAAACTGAACCCGCTGGCAGGCCACACCGCCGCATTAAGCGAAACATTTGCCGATCCCGCGCCGTTGGCCGATGAAATTTTGATCAGTGCTGAATTCATGCGCATACTCGAACAGGCTTTGTCGGAAGTGCCGGATATTCCGCGTCGGGTTTATCTCATGCGGCTTGACGGCAAGACATTTTCTGACATTGCCCGTGAATTGCATCTGCCGCTGCAAACTGCCTATAGCCAGATGAACCGCGTGATGATCCATCTGCAATATCGCATCAGTCAGGCGGAAAACGGCCTGACAGGTAAGCGCGCATGACCACCAAATCAGATATCAGCGACAATGAACACTGGAGCGCAGAGGCCGAACAGGCACTCGATCCGGTGATGCGCAGGGCAATCGACTGGTTTACAGTGCTGAGTGACGGACAAGCCGATACCGAGACAATAGCCGCGCATCAGCGCTGGATTGCAGCCGATCCGCACCATGCCGAAGCCTATAGAAAAGCGGAAATACTCTGGGCAGGTACAGCGCAGATGCACCGGATGCAAAAACGCAAGACCACACGCTGCATGAACCGGCGTAATTTCGGCAAGCTGTTGTTGCTCGCCGCTTTTGGTGCAGGCAGCTATGGCGTGATGAAAACAACCGCACCGGATTTTCAAACTACCAGCGGAGAGCGTCGTATTGTGGACTTAGCGGATGGCTCACAAATTCATATGTCCGGCGGCACTGCTCTGTCCGTCAAAATAACAGAGACACAGCGCAATATTATCCTGCACCACGGCGAAGCCTATTTCAGTGTTGCACGCGGTCAGGCACCTTTCAGTGTTCAGGCAGCTTCCGGCCGCGTGACAGCGCTTGGCACAAAATTCAATATTGCTTTGCTCAATGATCTGGCTGAAGTTCTGGTGACCGAACATGCAGTGCGCATTGATTATGCTGCACAGTCTGTCACCTTGCAGCAGGGACAAAAACTCACCTATGAAAAGCAACAGATCAGTACCCCGCTACCTGCGGACGATCAGGTTGATTTGTCATGGCTGGAAGGACGACTGGTTTTCATCGACCGGCCTTTGAGCGAGATTGTTCAGGTGCTCAATCGCTGGTCGGCAGAACAGCTGATATTAATGGATAGCAACCTTGCGCAACGTCCGGTGACACTGATCATCAATATTCAGGACATCGACACGGTTCTGACGCAGCTCACTCAGACCTTGCCGATTAAGACCCGCCATATACCGCTATGGGGCACGCTGATTTATAGCGCCTAGAGCGCCATGTGCCAGATTGGGCACACATAGGTCGCTCTAACACTTTCAAATTAGCGGAAAACTGCGCTTTCAAATTATTTATTAAAATATGATTATTTTTATCAGAAAATCACAAAAGCTTTCCGTCTTACAGTCAGAACCTGTTTGCTGATCTGGAGAAACGGAATGCCATTGCCGGTAAAAAGCGGAAAACTTAAAAAGCGTATGATTTTGCGTCCGCAAATCTGGGCCTGTTCTGTGGCGATTGCTGCACTCATCATGCCTGCGGCTCATGCGCAGCAGCCTGAAGCAACTGCGACGGCTGCCGCAGAAGCAAAACGTGACTTTTCACTTGCTGCACAACCACTGTCTTCCGCGATTGTGCGCTTTGCAGCGCAAACCGGCACGAATATTCTTGTTGACGGCACCCTGCCCGCCAATATCCGCACCGCACCCGTGCGAGGCAAGCTGAGTGTCGATGCGGCACTTGCACAAATGCTCAGCGGCACAGGCTATTCCTATCGCCGCAATGATGCGCGCTCTTTCACCCTGATCCGCCCCGGCGCACAGAATGCAGTAAAGGCAGGTGATGCGGGTGTGCAGCTGAATGTGATTACCGTCAACACCGGCACGCCGAGTGTCAGCGGTCTGGTTGCCGGTAAAGATGCTCCTTATGAAACAACTGCGGCGGTAACCTCCATTGATGCGGCTACACTTCAGGAGAAGAATGCCGGTAATATTGATAATGCCCTGCGCGCATCTGCAGGCACATTTACCCGCAAGGCAATGTCCGGTGCCGGTGTTGCGGTCAATATACGCGGCATGGAAGGCTATGGCCGTGTGAATATGATGATTGACGGTGCCCGCCAGAATATCCGCGTGATGGGACATGGCGTGTCCGGCGGCTCTGCTTTTGTCGACAGTGATCTGCTGGCCGGAATGGATATGGGGCGTGGCTCTCTGGGTGGTGCTGCCGGTGTCGGCACGCTGGGCGGGGCGGCCAATTTCCGCACTCTGGGTATTGATGATGTGATCTTGCCCGGCAATTCCTATGGCGCCATGTCGACCATTAAATTCGGCAATAATGCCTATGACTGGTCAAGAATGGCTGCAGCCGGTGCACGCACGCAAAATGGTATCGGTTTTATGGGCGCTTTCAACCGTCGCGACTCCGGCGCACCGAAAAGCGGGGTGGATGAAAAAGGCCGCCGCCTGATCAATCCCAACCAGCAGGAAGATCTGAAGTCCGGCCTTGCCAAACTGGAATTTGGCAATGGTGAGGATCACAAGCTGCTGCTGGGCGGTGTCTGGTATAATAATAAATCCACAATCCGCAGTGAACCGCAGACCTATCGCAATCAGACTTATACGGCGCGTTATGATTTCACGCCCGATAATGACCTGATCGATCTGACCGTTAACGCCTATTATAATGATGCGCAGGTCAGATTTACGAAAGGAAATTATGCAGGGCAGTTCACCCGCGATAAGGGTATGGGGATTGATGTCACCAATCGCAGTCATCTGGATCTGACCAATGATATTGCGCTGAAACTGACCTATGGCGGCGCATACTACCATGATGATGTGACCAATGGTCAGTCCTGGGGCACAGGCGGCCCCGGAGACGGCAAAATCGGCATTGGCAGCCTGTTTACTGATGCGACTTTTTCCTATGGCATGTTCGATCTGACAACCGGATTCCACTATGACACATTCCGGCTGCAGGGTGATGTTGCCAGAAAACGCGGCAGCGAAACCGTGCTTGAAGCGATCGATCGGTCTGACAGCAGCCTCAACCCGCGGGTAACACTGGCTGTAACACCTGTGGACGGCATCCAGCTCTACAGCACCTATGCGAAAACCTTCCGTCCGCCGACTGTGACTGAAACTTTCTTCCCTGGCGCACATGGCAAGACACCAAACCCGACCAGTCCTAATCCTGACCTCGAAGGCGAGACCAGCAAGGGTTGGGAATTCGGTGTGAATGTGCTGGAGAAGGATGTGCTGGCTTCCGGCGATGCCCTGCGCATGAAAGCCAATTATTTCAGCAATGATGTTGAAAATTACATCACATCGGGCCCTTACTCGATGAAGAATATGCCGATGCTGAAATTCATCAATATACCGGGTAAAACCCGTATCAAAGGTTTTGAACTGGAAGCCAATTATGACAGCGGTTTTGCTTTTGCCGGTATTTCCTATTCAAAAACCAAAACAGATCTCCCTTATGGCATGTGGTCGGACGGTTTTGGTATTGGCGAGCTGAACGGTCTGCCGGACTATACTGTGACCATTAATGCCGGTTTCCGCGCATTGGATGAAAAACTGACAATCGGTGGACAAATCCGCCGTGTCGGCAAGACCAAAGCGGTGAAACCGCCGATGGGACCTCAGCTGATTGATGTTGAAGGCTATATGCTTGCAGATGCCTATGCATCCTACAAATATAATGAAAATGCGACCTTCTTTCTCAATATTGAGAATATCACCAATCAGGCTTACAAGCCTGCGCAATATATGGATGCACAAAAACTCGGCCGTGGCCGCACGGTTATTGGCGGCATGACACTGCGTTTCTGATCCGCATAAAAACAAACGGAGCGCTGATGATACTTCAGCGCTCCGCTTAGAGCATAATTTAAAATGCCAGAGCGAGTTTTGTGCGCCCCTTGTGCGTCCAACGGGGGCACGGAGCTTTAGTGTGCAGCACCGACATAGAAATATGTACCGGCCATTGCACCGTTCAAACCGCAATAAGGCACAGTGCCGGAAGGCCCGTTTTCCGTGAGCTTCAAGACTGAACCTGCACGGATCAGCTCTATCGTCCAGCCATTATCGACAGCAACTTTCCCTTTTGTTTCGCCGTCAGGCTCTACAACACCTTCAGCATTACATGTCCAATAGCCTGTGACCTGTTCAGTGCCATTGCCGTCGAATGTAAGCTTGCCCGCTTTATCGGCAGAGATTGTGAGCAGCGCATTATTGTTACGCCATGTACCCTGCAATCCCGCCGGAGGCGTTGGCTCAACAGCACTGAGAATTTTCTCCCTGTTGGTCAGCGTAAACTCAAGCCGTTCCGTCAGCCTCTCCTGCGTTTGTGTGGTCAGAGTGAAAAGTTCATCTCTGTCTGCAATGAACTGCCGCTGATCATTCCTCAGGGCTGCGGCCGCTTCATTGTCCAGCTTCTTCAGCAATTCCGCATAGGTTTCAGCGAGTTTCTTATCCGCTGCAGAAATCTCCGCAGATGCACAAATAGCCTTCTCGGCATCACCGGATGCTTTTGCACAATCAAAGGAAGGCGCAGCCTGAGCCGTCATCAAACCTGCGGTTAAAGCCGCCAGCGCCCAGCCGGATTTATGCATCAAAGAAATCAGCATTATGAAAGCCTTTCAGTGCAAATATGAACCGGTCGTCAGACCGAATATCAACAACCTATACAAAAATGAATTTCCATAAAACCGCATCAGCGCATCACAATAGATTACACAATTTCATCAGCAACAATTTTGACATCGAAACAATAATTGCAAAATTATATCTTCCGGCAGTTTTTGTTGTTTCCTGTTGCGCCAGATATAAAAACAATGCTCTTTATGAGCCCCGTAAAATTTACGCCAACACAACAACATTATTGGAGTCGCGGTTATATGAGATATCGCAATATTACCCTCATTTGCGGTCTGGCTACTTTCCTGACAGTTCCGGCAGTTGCAGTCTCTGCTCAACCCCTGTTTGAAATAACAGCCGTAAACCGCGATGTCGTTCCCGCCGGTGTGCCCGCAGCCTTTGAAGTTGCATTCCCGAAAGCTGCGCGCAGTGAGGCCAAAGTCACAGTCGGCGATGATAATTTCCTTTTTGTGCCTTTAGCATTCATCCCGTTATCTGATACCCGTGTTGCCCTTGTGAGCACCGGTGCCAATGAATGCACCAGTCAGGCCTGTTCAGGTCTCAATGCTGTCCATTATCTGGATCATGATGCAGGCGAACCGCGATATCCCTATACATCTCAGGGTGAATGGCTGAATGTCGGCATGACAGGCGTTGTCGGCAATCCCGCAGACAGTTGGGGATGGAGCGCAGATATTGCTGACGCGCCGGTTCTCTACACGGAAGGCGGCGGCGGCGGACAGGGACTTTTCTGCTCATTCGGCGTTCTGACCGAACTTGGCGCATCCGGTCCTGTTGAAATCGCACGCATCCCAGTCGCTTTCTCCGATGCCCGTGATGAAGCAACAGCCAAAGAAGTTACCGGTATGATTACTGCCGCTGAAAAGGGCAAGAGCATTACGGTTTCCTACAAGAGCGGATCAGAGAGTTTTCAGGAAGTCTATAAGCGCGGCACAGACGGGCGCTTCACCCTTGAAGGTCAGAGCCGCGTTCCTTCCTGCTGAACTGCCGGATGAAAACACCCGCAAACCGGCCGGAGGGGATTTCCCCTTCGGCAATTATATTGACCGCAATACAAAAATAATGTCTTTTTATATAAGCAATACTTAAAATCCAACATTCGGAACGGAGCGTCTATGGCAGCAGAAGGGCTTGGACAAACACTCGGACCGGCAGTGGTACTTCTCGCAGCAGGTGTGGCGGCTGTACCGCTTTTTCGCAGACTTGGTCTGGGCTCTGTACTTGGCTATTTCGCTGCCGGTGCTCTTGTCGGACCATCCGTTCTGGGACTGTTTACTGACCCTGCCACAATACTGCATTTCTCCGAACTCGGCGTTGTCATGTTTCTCTTTGTCATCGGACTGGAGATGCGCCCAAGCAAACTCTGGACGATGCGGCATCAGATTTTTGGCCTTGGTCTGGCACAGGTTCTCGGCTGTATCGCCCTGCTCAGCGGTGTCGGAATGCTTCTGGGGCTTGCGCCCGTCACAGCCCTGATTGCCGGAGCGGGTTTTGTCCTGTCTTCGACAGCCGTCATTATGTCCATGCTACAGGAGCGCGGCGAGATCGCGACGCCTGAGGGGCAAAAAGCCGTTTCCATTCTGCTGCTTGAAGATCTGATGATCGTGCCTCTGCTGGCACTGGTGGCTTTTCTTGCACCCCAGCAGCAGGAGGCCAGCGGCCTGACCGGTATCGCAATTGCCGTCGGTGCCATTCTGCTGCTGATCGCTGTCGGACGATGGTTGCTTGATCCGTTTTTTGCCTTGCTGGCACGCGCCCGTGCCCGCGAAGTTCTGACTGCCGGTGCCTTGATTGTCGTGCTCGGCGCCGCATTGCTGATGGAAGCCAGCGGCCTTTCCATGGCAATGGGTGCTTTTCTGGCTGGCGTAATGCTTTCCGGATCAAGTTATCGCCACCAGATTGAAAGCGACATTGAGCCTTTTAAAGGGCTTTTAATGGGACTGTTTTTTCTTGCCGTCGGCATGTCGCTCGATCTCGGCATTGTCGCAACCGACTGGCCGACGATCCTCTTATTTCTGATTGCCTATATTCTTACCAAGGCCGTCGGAATTTACAGTGTTGCACGGCTTTTCGGCTCAAGTCACCATCATTCACTGGAACGTACCCTGCTCTTTGCGCAGGGCGGTGAATTTGCTTTCGTGCTCTACACTTCAGCTTTCGGCAACGGCCTTATCGATGCCCGCGACAATGCATTGTTTTCAACGGTGATCATTCTGTCCATGGCCGTAACGCCGCTGATCCTGCTGGCAGGCGCAAGATTTATGAAACAGGAAACCGCCTCCCTCGACGGCGTTGAGCCGGTTTGCAATCTGAAAGGCAGGGTTTTGCTGATCGGCTTCGGGCGTTTCGGACAGATTGCGTCACAATTGTTGCTGGCACATCAGACAGAAGTCGCCATCATTGAATCCGACCCGAACCGTATCCGTGAAGCGCAGAAATTCGGTTTCAGGATTTTCTATGGCGACGGCTCACGGCTCGACATTTTGCATCATTCCGGCGCAGATGAAGCTGAAATCATCATGATCTGTATTGATGATCCCAAAGTGACCAATCACATTGTTGATCTGATTAAACAGCATTTTCCCGTTGCAAAACTTCTTGTACGATCGTTTGACCGAACCCATTCCATTGAATTGCGCAAGGCCGGTGTTGATTTCGAATTGCGTGAGACTTTTGAATCTGCATTGCTTTTCGGCATGGAAGGGTTGCGCCAGCTCGGTCTTGATGACGAAAGCGCGGTTGATACGCTTTATGATATCCGCAGCCGCGATGCCAAACGTCTGACGGAACAGGTTCAGGGTGACATTTTTTCCGGACGCGAACAATTGCTCACCGGCACTCCTGTGCCGGAACCGCTGACCCAACCGGCAAGGACAAGCACCGGAGAAGAAATACCTCAATAGCCGTCAGCATGGCATCAGACTTCACCGGAAGCCCGCTGCGGTTATTTTCACTTCCCGCAGGTTCATATTCATCTGGTTTTGAAAACGGGCAACCGCCGCATCACTAAGACGGCGGATCATCACTTTGTCACCGCGTTTGAGCGCATCAATATAGGCCGCATGCTGGACAAGAAAATTCAGCATTGAGGTTTCTGCGAGCGCCTGACGCTCATCATTACCCAAGCGGGAAAATCCCGGATTATTGCTCAAGGCCTGCCGGACTTGCTGCCGCACAGCACTCGCTTGCTGCTGGTTATTATCGCTGCCATTGGCCATCATCCAGTTCAGGATCAGATAGGCAGCAACGGCATCAACCACATCGCCGGAGCGAAATCCGTCTGCCTTAACGATACTGACCCAGCTGGCGACCGGATTACGTTTGCGGAAGATTTCCCGCACTTGCTGTCCGGCCTGACGTCCCGATGTTTTTTCCACGAAATCCGTAAATTGTCTTTGCACCCGTAATGATACAGCCGGAGATGCACGATAGGTTGTGGAGACTACTGCTCTTTGCTTGCTTTTCCTCTGCGGTGCAGGGCGCTCCCGCGCAGAGGGCATCATGTTATCGCGCATGGACTGATGCATTTGCCCCAGAGCATCACTTGCCGCAAAATTCTGGAACAGATAATCCTGCGCCATGCCGGAATTCGGCACTCCGAGGAACAGGATAACCGCCCAGCAGAGGCGTTTGCTACTCATGCAATCTCTCCGTATCACGTTGAGGAAAGCTCAGAATATTCAGACCATGGTAGCAGATGATTTTTCTGTGTCCATAAAGTGGCCAAAGCTTCATAAAAGTCTATGGCCGCGTCTTTGATTAACGTCAGTTGAAACAATAAGTGTAATGTCACCACCGGCAAGCGCTGATATTGAATATTTCAGTCAATGGAACAATTTTACCTATTTCATAAGTTGAAACAGCTATGACAATCATTCGCAAAATACCGGTACTGAAAATCATTATTACAATTGCAACATTGTATAGTGCGCCGGTTTTTGCGGCCAATATCACATTGGACAGTTTCATCGGTGCAACAACCGATATCGATGCCGCAAAGCTTGAAAAACTGGCCGTTGCGGTTGAAGCAAATCTGGCGGAAACAGCCAATCATTTGCAGAGCAATATTGGCGGGCGCAAAGCCCTGCAACAATACGCATCTGCTATGCTGTCACATGGGCAGGCAGAGCGTTTGGGCAAGCAATGGGCGGGGCTTATTGCGAATAGCGCTATGCTGGACAAGGCTGAGAAGAAAGACGGCAGCGTATGGTTTCCCCATGCAAAAGATGCCGGTTTCTTTGCCGGTGGCATTGCCGCAGCGCTCAGCCAATACCCTCAGGCGACCGGAAATTTCAGCACCGGAGCCGGTCTGACTGCACCGGCAGCAGGGCAGGATATTGCGGAATGGTTCTCCCAATCTGTATCTGCGCTGTCGCGTCCGGCGCGTGCTGCATTCGACCAATCCCTGCGTGCCGCTGCCATGCACTGAATATGTTGTTCGGGGAAAAGTTTAAAGATGACAAATATTTATCCCGCTTATAGAAATGCGTAACAGCAAATTCCGTTACCATGAAAAGCGAGACCGGATATGGCCTTCGACATCATTCTTTCTCAGGGCCGTATTGCCGACCGTACATCGGGCGCAATTCCCGGTGCCGCCCTCACCGCCGCTATGGTTGGGGAGCTCATCCCCGCAACGGTCACCACGGTCGGAACACCTTCACCGGCCAGAGAGGATGACTGGTCAGAGAGCCTGCCTCAGGCGCATGACACATTAACCGCGATCAGCAATGCTGTGGCAAACAGCCTTCGCCAAAACCGGATACCGGTTTTGCTTGCCAATACCTGCTCAGCCAGTCTCTCCAGTCTACCTGTGGTTGCACGCGAACGGCCGGACAGTGTGGTGTTGTGGATCGACGCCCATGGCGATTTCAATACCCCTGCCACAACCGGCTCCGGTTATCTTGGCGGCATGGTTGTCGCTGCGGCCTGCGGCCTGTGGGACAGTGGCTCAGGCAGCGGCTTGCGACCAGAACAGGTGATTATTGTCGGCGGACGGGATATTGATGATGAAGAGGCTGCATTGCTGCAAAAAGCCGGTGTCAGAGTTATTCCGCCATCCGACGCAACACCGGAAGCCATTATGAAAGCCACCGGCGATGCACCGGTCTGGATTCATGTCGACTGGGATGCGCTTGAACCGGGCTTTGTTCCTGCCGCGTATAAAGTGCAGAACGGCCTGCTGCCGGAACAGCTCCGCGCGTTATTTGCAGCGCTGCCGCGTGAGAAAATTGCAGGAATAGAACTTGCGGAATTTGAAGCATCGGACGACGATCAGGCCAATGCCGCAGCGCTCGGCATCCTGAAAGAGATTGTCACTCCTTTATTCACAAAAGGGTAATGTCCAACCTGCTGACTACTCACAGGCAATCTCAGGGCTTAGCGATGACGCGCCGTCGCTTCTGATCGTGCTGCCTATGAATACCTGCATGAAAGCGCAGTTCCGGCAATTGCGCTTTCACTGACACAGCCTGTTCCGCCAAATTACGCGCTACCTCTGCACAGGCCTGTTCATAATCAGCCGCTTCCAGCCATATTTCCAAGAGTTTCTGGCCGTCCTGTACAGTCCGGTAATCGCTGATACCGGTCTTGGCTGTCGCCATCGCCTGCCGGATAAGATCAGACGGGATCATACGCAATGTGCCGTCTGCTGTGCGCCAATAGAGAATATCATCGCAGCGCCCCTCAATCCGCTTCAGACGAAGACTGGCACAACCACACGGACAAGGTTCATTATCGGGGATTAATATATCGTCGAGACGATATTTCAGCACCGGCTGTGTCTCGCGCGTCAGATCTGTAATGATTGGAGCAAATGCGCCGCTGGCTTCATCAATGATATCACGCTCAATATGCATATAGGCTTCGTTAAGATGCAGATTACCGGCGCGGCAGGTCATGCCCAGAACACCTTCCGTGCATTGATAGACCTGATCGACCCGTATGCCAAACACCGCTTCAATCGCGCTTTTGTCCTCCGGCGACAGCACTTCCGCCACGGAGATAATACAGCGCGGGGCGATATTGATTATCCGCTTCTTCTGCGCCTGTGCCAGCAGACCAAGAATTTGTGCCGGTGCAATCAGCACTGTGGGCTGCTGATCCGCAAGTCTTTGCAAATGGCTGTTAAATGATTGTAAAAGATCATAAAATTCAAAACTGATCAGCGCATTGCCCAGCCGCTCATAGAGCATATTATTGGCGCGCAGAAACAGAGACACACGCTGCCGCTGCAGAAATGACGGTGAAAAACGTCCCAACATCAGCGCAGCCCATAATGCCCGCTCGCGCTTATTCGAGGCAAAAAGCCCGCGTTGTCCCGATGTGCCAGTAGAAAGCCCCACAGCAATATTGCGGATCATCGGTGCGAAATCGCGTTCCTGCTCAGAGGTCAGCGCAATATGCAGCGCTTCTTCCTTCGTGATACCAGCGGTGTTGATATCAGTGAAATGCTCCATCATCAGAGCTTTACTCATCAACGGCCAGTCAGACAGCGGCTTACCGGCATAAGGCGCATAAAAAGGGGAGCGCGGCATGATATTGCGGCGCAAATGCTGAAACGCCTTTTGCTGATGCTGCGAAATCGCCTCACGGGATGCAAAACCTTTGCCATATCGGGCACGGAGAAAGACGGAAAGCGGGGTCATCCTCTCTCCCCGTGGCTGTTCAGAGGATAGGCTTCCATGCAATGCGAAGCCATAATCCGCACCTGCGGATTGGCCAGATGGAATGCGCGCAGCTTTGCAAAAGTATCGATAAAAGCATTGCGGTCGCCAAGACGGCGCAAAGTCATATCGGGTGGCAACCGGTTTTGTCTCAGTGCTTCAAGGCTCCAGATCGCGTCCGCCACCAGAAAAATTGCACCTTGTGATGTGGCAGGCAGAAACAAACCTGTCTGGCCGAAGCCATGCCCCGGAAGTTCCACAACCAGCGCCGACTGATCGCCCAGAAGGTCATAACCATTGCCGAAAGCCTCAAGCCCGTAAGTTGCAAGGTTGACGCAAGGCAATGACTCGACGGCCTGCAAATTCAGAGACTTCAGGCTGTCGCGGATGAGCGCCGGACATCCTGCCTGTAAAGTCGCAAGACGGGGCGCGGCCAGTTTCTCAATCGCCTGACGCGATGTTATAACCGGCGGCATTGCAGACAGATCGAACAGGCCCGACACATGATCGGCATGAAGATGCGAAAGAAAAACAAGATCCGGTTGAGCAATGCCACGCTTTTGCAACTGTTTTGGCAGGCTGTCATCAGCATCAAAGGCAACGGGTGTCAGCCAGCGATAAACCCGCTCGGGAAAAGCTGCCGTTGCCTCTTCGAACAGCTTTCCGTAACCCGTATCAAACAGAATTGTGCCGCGCACCGAATGGCGCAGCACTGCAATACCGGCAGGAAAACGCCCGATACGCCACGATGCACCGCGCTGCGTCATCGCCAGCGGCCCGCTGCAATAGCCGACATGAAAAGATGTAAAATCCAGAATGGTTTCAGAGATTGCCGGCATAATCTTTAATCCCGTCCTCAATCGCCACGGCTGGTCTGTATCCCAATTTTACCTGTGCTTTACTGATATCCAGTGTGAGACTACGACCGAGCGATGCCACCGCCTGACAGGTCAGCACCGGCTCGCGGTCAGGTGCGAAAATGCGATGCAAAAATTCCAGCCCTTTGGCCAGCCGCATGGCATTACCATAGGAAATATGAATTTCGCGCGGATGAGCACCGTTTAATGCACAGACTGCTGCCAGCAATTCCGAGAAACGATAAGCCTTGCCGGACGTGATATTGAAAACCTCACCACACGCATTTTCACTGAAACCGGCCAGCGCCATAGCCTGTGCTGCGTCCGACACATGAGTGATATCGATCCGGCTTTGCCCGCCGCCGATCATCGGCACCCGCCCACGACGGATTGCCTGCAACAAACGCGGCATCAGCGAGCGGTCACCGGTGCCGTAAATCGCTCTGGGACGCAAGGCACTGGTGCGCATAGCTCCCGGCCGGTCTGCGGCAAGCACCAGACATTCCGCTTCATATTTGGTGCGGGCATAATGACTGGGGAAATTTGCAGGCATTTCCGCATCTTCTGCCAGATGAAACCGGTCTTCTCCGTTGGCATAAATACTCGGTGAAGATGCGAAGACAAACCGCGCCACATCCGCTTTGCGTGCAGCATCCAGCAGGCGCTGTGTCGCGGTTACATTGATCGCCTGAAATTCCTCCGCTTTACCCCAGGCTGTTGAAAGAGCGGCGCAATGAAAGACAATATCAACCTGCTGAAAGGCCTGTGCCGGATAGTTGGCGCGCAGGTCAAAAGGGATAAACTCAATCCCGTGCGCTTGTAGCAATTGACCGGTACGCGCATCACGCCCCTGTGCCAGAACCTGATGTCCCTGCGCAGACAGATATTTTGCCAGAGCGTTGCCGAGGCATCCTGTTGCCCCTGTCACAAGTATCTTTGCCATTAATACCGCAATATTGTCCCGCCGATGGAAATCCCTGCCGAAGTACCGGCAAGCAAGACCAGATCATTGCGCTTAAGCCGTTGCTCTGTCACCGCCATATGGAGTGCCATCGGAATGGACGTGGCGATCTGATTGCCGAAACGCGAAAATGTCTGAATAACCTTATCCGGATGAAGTCCGATCCGTGCCAGCCCGTGTGTCAGCGACGGGCCGCTCGCCTGATGGGGAATAATGCAGTCAATATCCGCAATATTCAGTTCACCTTGCGCGAATAAACGCTTCAAAAACCGTGGCAGATAACGCGCCGTTACGCGGAAAGCTGCCTGCCCGTTCATGCGGAAATAAGAGGCATCCGCTGCCGCCGCCGGATCAACCGCGGCTGATATCCGCGTGCCGCCACCGGCGAGAACACAGGCATCGCGCCCTTCCGAATAGGTTTCAAATCGGCTGGCAAGCAGACCTTCGCCGTCGGCTGTCAGCACAACCGCTGCTGCACCATCGCCAAAAATGGCGGCAACATCCGGCTCATTCCAGTCCAGACCGACTGAGGCAATATCTGCGGAAAAGATCAGCACATTGCGGGCAAGTCCCAGTTGAATTTTCATAGCGGCAAGATCAAGCGCCTGAATAAAACTGAGACAGGTTGCATTCACATCATAAGCTGCAATACCGGATTTCCCCAAACCCAGCCGGTGCTGAACCAGTGTAGCGGTTGAAGGAATAACCTGCTCCATAACCCCGCAGGCACCGAGGATGAGATCAAGCTCCTGCGGCGCAATACCGGCAGCATCCAGTGCCTGCAATGCGGCCTGCTCAGCCATGAAAGAACTGGTTTCCGCACCTTGCGCCACATAGCGGGCATTGAGGCCAAAGCGGTTTTCCACAGTACCGGACGGCCAGTCCAGCATCGCATCAATTTCCGTGGAGAGAACACATTTTTCAGGCAGATAAGCGCCGGTTCCTGCGATTTTCAACCCTGGTTTCAATCCGGGATTTCCCGCACCATTTTCAACGATGGCCATTGATACTCGCAATTAAATTATGGTGTTCCTTAACGGGGTCGCATGATAGCCGGTCTCCGTCAAGAGACGTTTTGTAACGGAGTTTAGTGACAATGACGGCAAAGTCAGGCTATTTAACGGGTCTGTGTTTCAGCGAAAGACCATGTTTCGCAGACGGGAAATGAGCGGGAGACCGGATGAATTCGCTGTATTTGCGCCTTTGGACTATGCTGACCGGCTGGGGTGCTGTCGGGCTGATTTACAGCCTGACCAGCAGTCAGGATCAGGCATCGGCCATCATGCTGCAACCGTCAGCGATTGATCTGTGGTTTGATTTCGACCCAAATGCTATCTGGCTATACTTGTCTTTTTTCCCGCTGGTGGCGATGGCATATCTGTTTTGCCCGCAAACACGGCTGGTCTGGCTGGCGAGATCCATGCAGCTTTCTGCCTTAGGCGCAGGGATCATTTTCACCTTCTGGCCGACAACAATGCAGTTTCCGCCGGTTACACAGGATACATTCAGCGCCTCGGTTCTGAAATTGCTGATCCAATATGATTCATTGCAGAACTGCCTGCCGTCCCTGCATGTGACGCTCACAATACTGGCAGTCTGTGCGCTCTGGCAAAAAACGCATATTCTGCGCAGCTCCGTTATAGCGCTGTGGGGCGCAGCGATTACAGTGTCTATTCTGCAATTACATCGCCACCAATTCGTAGACCTGCTCGGCGGTGCGGCTCTGGCTATCTGCGCAGGCCTGCTCACGCAACGGGTGCTGAATATCAGAGCGGAAATGGCTGTGAGGCGCGCCACATGATCGCTATTACCTTTCCGATTTTTCTGCTGATTATCCTTGTGCTTAGTGAAATGATTATCCTGAGCAAAACGGGTAAGGAAAAAGTCGATTGGCATGATGTGGTGTTCAACCTCAATTCCGGCCATCTGATGCTCTGGCTGTTTCGTGGTCTGGAACTTGCCTGTTACGGTTTTATCGTTGCGAATTTCAGCCTGAATATTGTGTCGGGCTGGCCGCCGGTCTGGCTGTGGCTGTTTGCTATTCTGATATGGGATTTCTGCTTTTACTGGCTGCATCGTCTGCATCATAAATTCGCGCTGCTCTGGGCTGTGCATGTGGTGCATCATCAGGGAGAGCATTTCAATCTGTCGCTGGCTGTGCGCAATTCATGGTATTCCTCTCTCGCCTCCATTCCCTTCTTTATTCCAATGGCACTGCTGGGTGTTCCGCTGTCCGTCTTCATCACGGTTTCGGTGCTGCATTATGCCATTCAGTTGATGAACCACAGCGCTCTCACACCAAGACTTGGTTTTCTGGAATATATTCTGGTCACACCGGCACATCACCGCATCCATCATGTGGATGACAGAGCCTATTCGGACTCGAATTATGCGGGAAGTTTTGTGTTCTGGGACAGGCTGTTCGGCACCTATCGTCCGGATCTGCCCGAAACAGATTTCGCCTATGGCGTAAAAGGCAACAAATCTTCTCAGAACCCGTTTATTGCCAGCAATGAGCCTTTCCGCCAATATTTGCAGGCACGCAGAGAGAAGAAACAACAGAAAGCGCCGGATTTTGTCAGCTCCGGTTTTATTATCCTAAGCGGTGCCGTCATCCTGTTTGCGCTCGTTACCGGCTATATCTGGCTCTATGGCTATCAGCTCAGCCAATCTGTCACAGAACAGGCTTTGCTGTTTATTTTCCTCGCAACCGGCTCCATTGCTTTAGGCGGTATCAGCGAGGGCAGACAATGGGCAGTTCTAGGCTGGTTTGCGATTACATGGCTGATGCTGCTCAGTTTTGCTTTGTACTTTCAATGGCACGGCCTGTTCTGGATGATTTTTATGGCTGCCTTAGCCGCACACAGTACCGCAGTATTATTCGGCTGGGGGCGCACTACCGTAATCCACAGCGCTGACACCCTGAAATAATCTCTGCAACCTATCCGGTAAAACATCCGTCTTAGTCGCATTGACTCTCCGGCGAAGAAGCCGTATCGAAAGATGATTAATCGTTTAATCAAGATCGTCTTATGTCCGATTCCCTGCAACCAAAACAAACGGTCAATCTTAGCGATGTCGCTAAGGCTCTTGGCGTGTCAGTTGCAACGGTGTCCAATGCCCTGTCCGGCAAAGGACGCGTATCGGCCAGTCTTATCTCCCGCATTAAAACTAAAGCTGTCCAGATGGGTTATGTCCCGAGCCATACAGGGCGGGCTTTACGTACAGGGCGCAACAGCGTGCTCGGTCTGGTTTTGCCGGATATTGCCAATCCGCTGTTTCCGCAGATTGCGCAGGCGATTGAAGCAGCGGCTGCGGCTGCCGGTTATGGTATTCTGATTGCAGACTCGCGCGGCGATGTCAGTCTGCAGACTGAGGCGATCAACCGCTTGATTGAATATGGTGTCGATGGTCTGGTGATTGTACCGCGTCTTGGCACCCGCATTGCGGATCTGGATATTCCTGTCGCGGTGATCGACAGCCCTTCAACCCCCGGCAATACTGTTGCGGCGGATCACTGGCAGGGCGGCGAACTGGTAGGACAACATCTGCTGTCCGGCGGACACCGTAAAGTGCTGCTGATCGGTAAAAATCCGGCCTCTATCGTGCAAAATGACCGCTTAGGCGGTATTCGCGCAGGATTAGGCAGACAAACAGACATTGATGTTCTGTGGATCGAACATCACGAGGCTGAATTCGGCAAAGGTGCCCATCTCGGCCTGAATGAGAAAATTGCATCCGGCACAACGGCCATTGCCGCCGTGTCCGATGTGCATGCCCTGCGTGCGATGACAGAGCTGTATCACAGCGGTTACCGTGTGCCGGATGATGTCAGTGTTATTGGTTTTGATGACTTGTTCTGGGCGTCAGGTATTACGCCTGCGCTTTCCACCGTGCGTATGGATTTGCCGCGCATCGGTGAAATTGCCATTGCCTCACTGGTACAGGTGATTGAGAGCAAAAGTGAAAACCGCAAAGGACCGGTGCCGACTTTCGGCACCTCCCGCGTACCGATGACACTGATTGCCCGCCAAACATGCCGTTCTATTCTGTCTGATCACTCATCAGAGCATTTCCAGTATCAATGAAAATATCAGAAATGCTCTGTCTCTTTGTTCTTATCGCATTATCCGGACGAAAAACCGGTTCCCACTTTTTCTGGAAATGCTCCAACTCCGCAAAAGGACTTTAAAAGTGCTGAAGAAACTCATCGCCGCATCCACCATGGCGCTTCTGACCACAGCGTCTTATGCCGCTGACAAGACCCTGACCATCTCGGTTTACGCTTTTGCGCAGGATGACTTCAAAGAAATCCTCTACAAGCCGTTTGAAGAAAAATGCGGCTGCAAACTGGTTGTTGAAACCGGCAACAGCGTAGAGCGTCTGGCTAAAATGGAAGCCAACAAAGCCAGCCCAGTTGTGGATATGGCTGTTGTTTCTATGGCGGATGCGCTGCAAGCCTCCCGTGCCGGTCTGATCGACAAGATCGACACAGCCAAGTTGTCCAACTTTGACAAGCTCTACGACATTGCCAAAGACCCGAACAAAGACGGCATGAGCGTTGGCTACACCTTCTACGCGACATCCATCGTCTACCGCACCGACAAGATGAAAATCGAGTCTTGGGCAGATCTGCTGAAGCCTGAATATGCACCGCATATTGCTTTCCCGAATGTGACCACCAATCAGGGCCCGACAGCACTCTATATGCTGGAAAAATCCCTCGGCCATAATGAAGCTGATCTGAAAAACGCCATTGCTGCGGTTGGTGAGAAATCCAACGATATCGTAACTTTCTACGTTAAATCCTCGCAGCTCGTTCAGCTGATGCAGCAGGAAGAAATCTGGGCAGCGCCAATCGGCCGTTTCTCCTGGGCGCCTTTCACCAAGCTTGACCTGCCGCTCGGCTGGGCAACACCGAAAGAAGGCCAGACCGGCGGCATGAATGTGATGGTTGTTGCCAAGGATTCCAAGAACCGTGATCTGGCGCTCGAATTCATGGACTTCTGGCTCTCCACCGAAATTCAGACCAAGATTGCTGAAAAGCTGGTCGACAGTCCTGCCAATAAGGAAGTCAAGGTTTCCGACGAAATTGCCAATAATCTCACCTATGGCGAAGAAACCGCTAAAAGCCTTCAGCTCATTCCGTCCGATGTCGTTCTCGATAACCGTGACACATGGCTGAAAGAATGGAACGCCAAAATCGGCCAGTAATCCGGCCACAATAACAGCAGCTGCCCGTAACATTTTCAGTTCACGGGCAGCTTTCTTTTTTGATCTATGCCCCCGCCTCCAGCTAGAGCGCCGGGCGCCCTCTCGGGCGCACAAAGGTCGCTCTAATACACTATATTTACAGCATAATTCCTTAAACTGTTTCAAATTTAAGGAATTATGCTGTAGGCCACCTGTCTTATAGGAAAGCTTATGTTCAACAACCGCACCGAAGCCATGTGGCTGGCCTTGCCGGCAGCGCTTTTCGCGGCACTTGTCTTCCTCGTCCCTGTTATTCTTCTGCTGTCTGAAGGTTTCAGATCGACAGAAGGATGGACAATTGCCCCATGGATTGATTTCTTCTCCGAACCGATGAACCGTACCGTGTTCTGGCGTACCCTGCGGCTGGGGCTGGAAGTAACCGTTGTCGCAGCGATTATCGGCTATGCCACCGCATGGGCGATTGTCGGCCTGCCTGCCAATTCCAAAGGCCGGATGATCGGTCTGATCATGCTGCCGATGATGATTTCACCGGTTGCCCGTACCTATGCGTGGATCGTTATTCTCGGCCGCACCGGTATTATCAATCAGGCCTTGCAGGCTGTGGGCTTGAGCGATGCACCGCTGCGTATTCTGTTCACCGAAACTGCGATTTTTATCGGTCTGTTGCAGCTGTTTTTGCCGCTTATGGTGATCTCGCTGATCAGTGCGCTGGAAAACCTGCCGAAAGATGTGGTGCCTGCAGCCCGCGTGCTCGGTGCCAGCTGGTTTACCGTTTTCTGGAAAATCATTCTGCCGCTGACCAAAGAGGGTCTGGTTGTGGGCGGTACTCTGGTTTTCACCGGTTCGCTCACCGCCTATATCACACCGGCCATTCTTGGTGGTTCCAAGGTTCTGATGCTGGAAACCCTGCTTTATCAGCACGTAACCGTATCCAATAATTTTGCTGCGGCCAGCGTTATCGCTCTCATTCTCGTGGTGATGAGTTTCGCCGCTAATATTCTTCTGAAGCGTATTGCGACAGTGAAGGGCAAAAAATGAACTCGAATTTGCTTTCACGGCTGATTAATCCGGCCAATCTGGTTCTCTGGCTCGTCATTGTCTTTCTGATCGGCCCGTTCCTCATCATCGTTGCCGCCTCTTTCTCGGCCGGTGACACACTGGCATTCCCGCCGCAAGGCTTCTCGCTGAAATGGGTCTATAAGGTCTTTACCATCGAGAGCTTCCAGCAGAGCTTCGTCACCTCCATGGTTCTGGCGGTCGGCGGCACTCTGGTGGCTTTGGCGCTCGGTGTACCGGCAGCCTATGCGATGGCGCGCTATGACATGCCATTTTCCGAAACTGTGCGCACAATCGTCTCTTCGCCGATCATTGTGCCGGGTATCATCGTCGGCTTAGCACTTCTACGTTATTTCGTGGTGCCGGTTGGCATGTCCATCACGCTGGCACTGTTTCTGGCGCATACGGCACTGGTGCTGCCTTATGCCGTGCGTGTGGTGTCTGCCAGCCTCAACAACCTGCGCTCTGACATGGAAGAAGCGGCTGTACTGCTCGGCTGCTCGCGCGCCGGTGCTTTCTTCCGCGTGGTGATGCCGAATATCAAAGGCGGTATTCTTTCCGCTTTCATTCTCGGTTTTGTCACCAGCTTCAATCAGGTGCCGGTGTCACTGTTCCTCTCCGGCCCCGGTGTGCGCACCCTGCCAATCGATATGCTGGGCTATATGGAAATCGTGTTTGATCCTTCCATCGCCGCCCTCTCCTCTCTGCTTGCTTTTCTGTCCATGGGCATTGTCCTTCTCGCAGAACGTTTCCTAGGATTCTCCCGCTATGTCTGATCAAGCCTTTCTTACTCTCGACCAGCTGACACTGCGTTACGGCAACACCACGGCCGTAGATAAGCTCAATCTCACGATCAACAAAGGTGAGTTGCTGGCGCTGCTCGGCCCTTCGGGTTGTGGCAAAACCACCACCATGCGTGCGATCGCAGGCCTGATGGATGTGGCAGGCGGCACCATCCGTCTTGACGATAAAGACATTACCCGTGTTGCCGCCAATAAGCGCGAAATCGGGCTGGTGTTTCAGTCCTATGCGCTGTTCCCACATCTGACCGTGTTCGACAATGTTGCCTTCGGCCTCAAGCTCAAAGGCATCAAGGGCGATGAACTGCGCCAAAAGGTTGAAAGCGGCCTGAAATCTGTTGGTCTGGCCAAATTCGCTGACCGTAAGCCGCCGGAATTGTCCGGTGGTCAGCAGCAGCGTGTTGCCCTTGCCCGCTCGATGGTGATGGAACCGAAAGTGTTGCTGCTCGATGAGCCGCTGTCCAATCTGGATGCACGTCTGCGTCTCGACATGCGCACCGAATTGCAGCGCGTGCAGCAGGAAACCGGCGTCACCATGATCTTCGTGACCCACGATCAGGCAGAAGCGCTGGCGCTCGCTGACCGTATCGTGGTGATGCGTGCCGGTGCTATTGAACAGATCGGCACACCGGAGGAGATCTATAATCATCCGGCATCGCGTTTTGTGGCTGACTTTGTCGGCTTCGAAAATGTCTATGCGATCCGCGACGGCAAACTCTATTCCGAAACTGCTGAAGTGCCGCTCAATGCACCACTGCCGAAAGCTGCCGGTCTGGCGTTCCGCCCGAAGATCGTCACGCTTGGTACCGGCCCGCTCAAAGGTATTGTGCGCGGCGCCGCATTTGCCGGCAACACCCGTGAATATGTGCTGGAAACACCATTCGGCTCGGTGAAGGCCGATGTTGATGCCACATTGCCTGCCTATGCACTGGGCGATGAGGTTGCCTTTGATCTGCCAATTGATCAGGCGGCAATTCTGGAACGGGAGTAAATTTCAGCATGGGTGTCTGGATTGATACGGATATGGGCTTTGATGATATCGCCGCCATACTGGTGGTGAAACATCTGGGTCTAGAAATCGACGGTGTGTCTCTGGTTTTCGGAAATACGGAACTTGGTCAGGTCTGCCGCAATGCGGCGGGCGCGACACAGGTTTTCGGCTGGGATTTTCCGATCTATCGCGGACGGCATAAACCGGTTCTGGCGGAGATTGAAACTGCCGCCGGAATTCTCGGTGAAACCGGCATTCCGACACTCGGCCTGAACCTTCCTGTCTGTGAAGATAATACACAGGGTTGTGCCTTCACCGCCCTGTGCAACTGGCTTGAAAATACCTGCGGCACCAAGCGCGTTCTTGCACTTGGCCCCCTCACCAATATTGCCGCACTGGCACTGGCACGCCCTGATCTGGCAGCACGGATTGACGAACTGGTCTGGATGGGCGGCGGCGTTGGCAAAGGCAATCACACGGCCTCGGCCGAGTTCAACGCGCTTGCCGATCCGGAAGCGCTGGCGATTGTGCTTGCCCATGAGCTGCCGCTGAAAATGGTAGAGCTTGATTTCTGCCGTAAAATTCTCGCCACACCCGATGATGTGCATCCGATCCGTGCAGCCGGTGGTACCAATGCCGCTTTGATTGCCGATATGACCGGCGGTTTTATCAATATTGCGATCTCGCGTGGCCGCACAGCCATGGCGCTCTATGATCCGGCGGCCGCTGTGGCTTTTGCCCGTCCTGATCTGGTGCGTTTTGACAGGGCATTCATTGGTGCGGAACTTTGCGGCTCGCTGACACGCGGCCGCACCGTGGTAGAAACCCGCTCCAGCCATGCCGCCTTCAACGCGGCCTATGCAGCTGACGGCGATGCGGAAGCCATTCTCGGCATTATTTTCGATGCCCTGAGAACAGAGGCGGCCAAATCATGACACATGCAGAACCCTTTGATCTGAGTTCTCCTGAACTGCGCCTTAGAGCCGCAGCCGCGGCACGCGGTGCGGAAGCTTTTGACTGCCTGATTATCAACGGCACCGTCATTGATATGGTGACCGGAGAACATCGCCGTGCCGATATCGGCATCACCGGCGCTCTGATTGCCTCCGTTCATGCACCGGACAGCCGCAAAGATGCGGCCAAAATCATTGATGCCAAAGGCGGTTATATCACGCCCGGTCTGATCGATACGCATATGCATATTGAAAGCTCGATGATTACCCCTGCCACCTATGCCAATGCCGTGGTGCCGCGTGGTGTGACAACCATTGTCTGGGACCCGCATGAATTCGGTAATGTGCATGGCGTAGCCGGTGTTGACTGGGCAATTGCGGCGACCCGTGATCTGCCGCTGCGTACCATTATGCTGGCACCTTCCTGTGTGCCCTCCGCACCGGGGCTGGAACTGGCCGGAGCGGACTTTGATGCTGACGTGCTGAATGACTTGCTGGCGCGACCTGAAATCGGCGGCATTGCCGAAGTCATGACCATGCGCAATGTCATTGACGGCGAACCACGGATGAGTGCCATTGTCCATGCGGGACTTGCAGCGGGCAAGCCGGTTTGCGGCCATGCACGCAGCCTTACCGGCTCTGATCTCGCGGCCTTTATGGCTGCGGGTGTAACCTCCGATCATGAGCTGGTTTCCGGCCAAGATCTGATGGAAAAACTGCGCGCCGGTCTCACCATTGAAATGCGCGGTTCCCATGATCATCTGTTGCCGGAATTTGTGCAGGAACTGAACCGCCTCGGCCATCTGCCGCAGACTGTTACACTCTGCACGGATGATGTGTTCCCTGATGATCTGCTCAATGCCGGTGGTCTTGATGATGTGGTGCGCCGCTTGGTGCGCTATGGCATGAAACCGGAATGGGCTTTGCAGGCGGCAACACTCAATGCAGCGCGCCGCTTTGGCCGTGATGACCTCGGATTGATTGCAGCAGGTCGCCGTGCGGATATTGTGATCTTCGACAACCTGTCTGACTTCACTGCGCAGACCGTATTGGTCAATGGTACGGTAGCTGCTTCAAACGGTACTCTCGCGCAAAAGCTCACAGACACCAGCGCCGGTGATTTCCTGCAATCCATGAAGATCGGTGCTTTAAGCGCCGATGATTTCCGCATTCGCAGCGATGCCAAGCGCGTTGTGGTGGCAACCATTGATCGTCCGCGCTTTACCCAATGGGGACAGGCGGCAACGGAAGTTGCCAATGGTTTTGTAGTGCCGCCGCAAGGTGCAACCATGATTGCCGTTGCCCATCGCCATGGCCGCGCAGAAGCGAAGCCGCGCGTTGGCTTTCTGCGTGAATGGGGCAGCTGGCACGGTGCTTTCGCCACTACAGTTTCCCATGACAGCCATAATCTCACAGTCTTCGGCGGCAATGAGGAAGATATGGCACTGGCAGCCAATGCCGTGGTCGCTGCCGGTGGCGGCATGGCTGTTGCGCTGAATGGCAAAGTCACCGCCCTGCTGCCGCTGCCGGTTTCCGGTCTGGTGTCTGAGGCATCGCTGGCCGATGTTGCCGCACAGTTTGCAGCTTTGCGCACAGCTATGGATGATGTGGTGGACTGGCAGCCGCCTTATCTCATTTTCAAAGCCTGTTTTGGTGCAACACTGGCCTGCAATGCCGGCCCGCACCAGACTGATCAGGGCATTGCCGATGTTAAAACCGGACAAGTGCTGGCCTCCCCTATTTTGCTAGAGCGTGTCGCGTTTAATCTCACTCATGGCGCTCGCCCTAGTTTTTCTTAATTGTCGCATGTTCGCGAACGCTAAATGAGTCCATTTAGCTGCGACATGCTTTAGTGACAGAGTAATACCTATGACTGATCCTATCCTCGACGATATTGCTTTTCTGACCGAGCTGCGCCGCGATCTGCATGCGCATCCTGAACTCGGTTTTGAAGAAGAGCGTACCTCGGATATTGTTGCCAAACTTCTGGAAGAGGCAGGTATCACCATTCATCGCGGTCTTGGCGGCACAGGTGTGGTCGGTACTTTGCAGATCGGTAACGGCACCCGCACCATTGGTCTGCGCGCAGATATGGATGCGCTGGCCATGCCGGAAATGGCAGATCGTCCTTATAAATCAAAATTCGCCGGTAAAATGCATGCCTGCGGCCATGACGGCCACACCACGCTTCTGCTGGGTGCAGCCCGTGCGCTGGCAAAAAGCCGTAATTTCTCAGGCACTGTGCATTTCATCTTCCAGCCTGCAGAAGAAGGTCGCGGTGGCGCCAAGCGCATGGTTGAAGAAGGACTGTTCAACCTGTTTCCATGCGATGCGGTTTATGGCCTGCATAACATGCCGGGTCTTGATCCTGATGAAATCGCCGTGGTTGAAGGCCCCCAGCTCGCCTCTTCCGACAGCTGGCGCGTCACCTTCCGCGGCACCGGCACCCATGGTGCAAAACCGCATCTCGGCAAAGATCCGGTCACGGCAGCGGCTACTTTCATCACCTCATTGCAGACAATTATCGGCCGCGTGGTCGATCCGTTGCAACCGGCTGTCGTCAGCGCCTGCTCTTTGCAGGCGGGTGATCCGAAGGCGCTTAATGTTATTCCGGATATTGTAGAAATCGGCGGTACGGCCCGTGCTTATACCCCGCATGTCCGTGACCAGCTTGAAACGGAAATCGGCCGTCTCGCGCAGGGTACTGCGATGATGTATGGCATTGCCGCCGAATATGATTTTATCCGCCGCATCCCACCGGTCGTCAACAATGCCGACGCCACAGCCCGTGCATTACGTGCAGCACAGGATGTGTTTGGCAGCAAAGTGCGCACCAGCTTCCCGCCTTCCACTGCGGGTGATGATTTCGCCTTCTTCGCCGGTGAAGCTCCGGGTTGCTATGTCTGGCTCGGCAATGGCCCCGCTGTAGACGGTGCTCTGCATCACAATACTGCCTATGACTTCAATGACGATGCCATTGAACACGGCGTGCGCTTCTGGACACGTCTCGTGGAGCAGGAATTGTCGGGAGACCATGATGCAACCGCATGAATTCTGGCAAAAGCTCTATGCACCTGAAACATTTGATGTGCAGGGCGTGCATGAAACCTTCTTTCCAGCAACGCTGGATGACGGCCGTCAGCTACAACTGCCGATCCGCCCGCTCTCGGATAAACAACATGCTCTGGCATCCCTGATCGTCAATCAGGCTGCCTTTGATGTTGTTGACGCTTTGTCAGACGATCTGGCCACTAAACTCAAAGTTTTTGAGCCGGATGTGATTGTCGGCCTGCCGACACTGGGTCTGACCCTTGCCAGTGAAGTGGCGCGCAAGCTCGGCCACAGCCGCTATGTGCCTTTGGGTACCTCGCGCAAATTCTGGTATGAAGAAGAACTGTCGGTTCCGCTGTCTTCCATCACCACACCGGATCAGATCAAGCGGCTCTATATCGACCCGCGTATGCTGCCACTGCTCGATGGCCACCGTATTGCTCTGGTGGATGATGTGATCTCCAGCGGCACGTCGATTGTGGCTGCGCTCAATCTGCTGAATTCCCGTGCACTCAAGCCGGTCGTTATCGGTGCAGCAATGCTGCAAACCCAGCGCTGGCATGCGCCGCTTGAGCAACTCGGCGCAGAATTTGCCGAGATGACACGCGGCTGTTTCACCACACCGATGCTGAAGCACGGTGAAAACGGCGGCTGGACGATCGCCGCCTGACAAGACCATTTACAGGTCAGATGCATTCACAGGCTCAGTCAGCAACAACATAGCCGGACTGTAAGTTTCAGGATCAAGGCGTCTGGTCAGGATTGCCGCAATAGCAATGCTGACCATGTGCCATTTCCAGCCTGCAGCAAAACTTCCGGTCTGCTCATGCAGCACGGAAACAATCAAAGGCGGCAGCGCTGCCAGCAAAAAACCTCCGCCCTGCATGACTGCGGAGAGCGCTCCGGCCTGTAACGGGTAAGGAATATGCTCCAGAGCCACCACCAGCAGCAGTGAAAAACAGCCCCCCAGTCCGGCACCGACAAGCGCAACATAAAGAAACGGAGCGCTTGCTGGTGCAAAAGCAAAACCGGCAAATCCTGTAAACTGCATCGCAAGCGCCAACCACAGCCACGGTCTGCGATCCCTGCTGTTGCCCTGCGCCAAAGCAGGCATAATCAGCGCGGAAACAGCCTGACACAGTGCCATGACGGCAAGCAGACTACCGCTCGCCGTAACACTCCATCCCGCTTCCTGATAATAAGGCGCAAGCCAGGCTATGACGGATGAATAGCCGCCATTCACCAGCCCGAATGCAATCATCAGCAACCATGTCCGCGGACGGGAGAATAATTTTGTCAGGCTTTTACCGGCCTGAACCGAGGTTGAAGCGGGGAGTACCGCCCAGACCAGAACAGTTGCAAAAAGTCCCAAAATTGCAAAATAACCAAAGCCTGCCTGCCATGTTCCGGTCAGTTGCACAATGACAGGTGACAATTGCGCGCCAAGCGCGCCGCCTGCCAGTAGCATAGCGGAATAAAGCCCCATAATATTGGCAAAACAGTCAGGAAAACGCTGCTTGATAATTGCAGGAAAAAGCGCCTGCACCGCCGCAACGCCAAGGCCGATAATAGCTGCTGTCATCAGCAATGCAGGCCCTGTGGTAACAGCCAGCCGCAACAAAGTACCGACAGTGATACAGGTCAGTGCCGCGAGAAGAATGCCGCGCATCTCACCCGTGCGTAACAATGCGGGACCGGCAAATGCCACACAGCCCATCAGCGCCATAGGTATCAGTGTCAACAGCGCCATACCGTGATGGCTCAGTCCGGTTGCGTGGCTGACATCTTCTGCGAGAGGGCCGATAGCCGCAATAAAGGGTCGGAGATTGAGTGCTACAACGATAACAGCCATCAGGAAAATATAATTTCTGCCTCCCTTCATATGCGTCTTTCTCCTGATCATTTTGCCTGCGGGCATAGTGAAGCAGGCAGCCGCGCACCACGCTCATAGCGCCCTGAAAAACTGCCTGCTTTACCGGAATCTTGTCTTATATGTCAGCTGATACGTGCGTAATGTTCAAAGCCGACGCTCTTCAGCGGAATTGCCTCATGCTGATAGCCGACCGGACGGATCGGGCTTTTGAGTTCACGGGACAAAAGCTTACGTTCACGACGTTTCTCCGGATGCACAATCGGCACCGCGTCCAGCAAGCGCCGCGTATAAGGATGCGCCGGCGTGCTCAGAACAGCATCACGCGGGCCGATCTCGATAATCTCACCCAGATACATGACCGCGATGCGATCACTGACTTTTTCAACCACCGCCATATCATGGGAAATGAAGAGGATGGAAATGGCATATTCCTCCTGAATTTCCTCCAGCAAATCCAGAATTTGCTCCTGAATGGACACATCCAGAGCGGAAACCGGCTCATCGGCGATAATCACTTTCGGGTTCAGAGCCAATGCGCGGGCAATGCAGATACGCTGCCGCTGACCACCGGAAAACTGATGCGGATAGCGGTCTGCCTGTGCTTTTGTCAGCCCCACCCTGTCCAGCAATTGCAAAACCCGTGCCTGTATTTCAGCGGCAGTTCCCATACCATGAATATGCAACGGTTCCGCAACAATCTGCTCAACTGTCATACGTGGGTTCAAAGACGCATAAGGATCCTGAAAAACCATCTGGATACGTTTGCGTGTTTCGCGCATATCCGAGGCATTCATATCTCCCAGTTTACGCCCCTGCAGCCATATTTCACCGCTATTGGCCTGTATCAGTTGCATGATTGCTTTGCCGGTCGTGGATTTACCGCAACCGCTTTCGCCAACCAGTGATAATGTTTCTTTTTCCCGCAGCTCAAAGGAGACATTCTCCACGGCGTGAACATTGGCAACAACGCGCTGAAACATGCCCTGACGCACCGAAAACCGTGTCACGAGGTTGCGCACACTCAGTACAGCATCCGATGTATTCTCAACAGCAATGACATCATTACCGCGCATTTCGCCAAGTTTAGGCGTGGCATCCAGCAAACGACGGGTATATTCATGCTGCGGATTGTTGAAAACAGCGTGAACCTCCCCCCTTTCAACAATTGCTCCGTTCAGCATCACCACAACCTTGTCGGCAATCTCAGCCACAATGCCCATATCATGGGTAATCAGCAGAATGGCCATGCCGGTTTCCTGCTGAATAGTTTTCAGCAGAGCCAGAATTTCCGCCTGCACAGTCACATCCAGTGCAGTCGTCGGCTCATCAGCAATCAGCAAATCTGGCTTGCACAGAATGGCCATGGCAATCATCACACGCTGGCGCATACCGCCTGACAGCTCATGAGGATATTGTTTCAACCGTCGCTCGGCTTCCGGAATACGCACCTGATTAAGTGCCTCCAATGCGAGGCGCCCCGCCTCAGCCTTACTTACCTGCCGATGCCGGATAACAACTTCAGCCAGTTGCGCCTCAATCGTCAGAACCGGATTGAGCGATGTCATCGGCTCCTGAAAGATCATGGCAATCCGATCACCACGCAGCGCCTGCACCTGCTTTTCATCCATCGCGTAGAGATCAACGCTCTGCCCCGCTTTGTCATAGAGCAATGCCTGCCCGCCGGTGATTGTGCCGCCCATAAATCCGACCAGCCGCATCACCGACTTGGCCGTTACCGATTTGCCGGAGCCGGACTCACCGACCAGCGCCACGATCTCCCCGCGCCCGATGGCAAGGTCTATGCCTTTCACTGCAAAAGTTGCGGCATCCATGCCCTTAAACTTTACAGCGAGGTCAGAAATTTCGAGCAATTTTTCGGTCATCATAATCTCCGGCAAACAGGCTTTTATAGTCTCAGCAAGCGGCGTAAGCGCGAATTTCGACGGCGCAGTCACGCCGTGCCGCATGTCCCGTTACGACCGACAATGCCGGAACACCTTCAGGATCAATCCAGTCATTCCACACTTCGCAAAAAGCATCATATTCGCTGATATCGAACAGCCAGACCTGCACCATCAGAATGTCTTTGCGCGATGATCCGACACTCTGAAAATAGTCATCAATAATATTCAGGATCTGCAAAGACTGGTCTTTGACATCTCCCCCTTTATCCGGTGCTGTCAGACAAACCGAAGCCAGTTTGTCGGATGCTTTTCCGAGACATATTCTCGGCTGATGTCCTGCTCCGTCGATCCGGCCAAGCTCTCTCAGTTCCATAGGGTTCTCCAGTTCTTAAGGCTTGAGTTCGGTCTGTGTTTCAGCTGCGATAAGCAATCACAACAGCTTCCACGAGCACATCGGAACGGTAGAGTTCTCCGCTGACGCAGGTACGTGCCGGCGGGTTGGCAGGGTCAGCCCATTCATTCCACACAGAATTCATGGCACCGAAATAGCGCATATCTTTCAGCCAGATATGAACAACGAAAATGGATTTGTGATCGGAGCCTGCGCTTTCCAGAAGCCGGTCGATCTTCTGCAGCACTTCTCTCGTCTGCTCTTTAATATCGCCGCTTGTGTCGGTTGCATGCACACCGGACAAAAACACCATATCATTATGAACAACGGCCATGCTTTTCAGAGCGCCATCAGTCTTTGAGATTTCAATACGTTCGACCAAAGTAGTTGTTCCTTCTTTTTAAGTTGCAGAATTTTTGGATAACGAAGTTCAGATCATCTCGTGCTCAGACGAGGATCAAAATGCGTTCTGAGAACATCACCAAGCAGATTGATGGCCAGCACCGTGGTGAAGATGCAAAGGCCGGGGAAGAATGCCATCCACCAGGATGTGCTGATGTAAGAGCGCGCATCCGCCAGCATTCCGCCCCATGTCGGTGTTGATGCAGGCACACCCAGCCCCAGAAAACTGAGACTTGATTCAGCAATAATCGCTGTCGCCATGGCGAAAGTACCGACAATCAGGGATGACTGAATGAGATTAGGCAGAATATGCTTCCACAGGATGTGACCGTCCCGCGCACCGAGCGACCGAGCGGCCACAACAAAATCCCGTTCACGCAAGCTCAGTGCCTCGGCGCGTGCCAGACGGCAATAGGGAATCCAGCGCTGTGAGGCGAGCGCGATAATCAGAATGCCGAGGCTCTGGCCAAGGAAAGCGACAATGGAAATCGCCAGCAGCAAGGGCGGGAAAGCCCAGACGACCTCCAGAAATTTCTGAATGACAGAGTCAACACGACCGCCGTAATAGCCGGAAACCACACCGAGTGTGACACCAACCAGACCAGAGAAAATAACCACGGCAACGGCAATAATCAGCGAGACACGCGAACCGTAAATGATGCGGCTTAACAGATCCCGTCCGACATGATCCGTGCCGAGAAAATGCGGGCCGGTCGGTTGCGGCGGCATCAAAGCCAGCATCAGATCCTGCTTGTTCGGATCAAACGGTGCCAGCAGTGGTGCAAAGAGGCTGGCGATCAACAACAGGCTGACAACACCCAGACCAAAAACAGCTTTCGGCGTTTTGACAATCTCTGTGAGTTTTTCTGTACTGAAGCGGAAAGTCATCGGCATTACCTCAGACGGATACGCGGATCGACAATCGTGTAAATCATGTCAATCACGAGATTAATGAAAACGAAAAGCGAGGTGTAGACGAGGACAAGGCCGGTAATCAGCGGAAAATCGCGGAAGGTTATGCCCTGTAGCAGCAGATAGCCGATGCCGGGCCAGGAGAAGACCGTCTCGACAATGATCGCGCCGCTGATGAGTGTGCCGAATTCAAGCCCGATGATGGTGACAACGGAAATCAAAGCATTGCGGAAAGCATGGCGCCACAAAACGACACGTGCCGACATACCTTTGGCGCGGGCGGTCATGACATAATCTTCCTGCAGATTTTCCAGCACGGATGCACGGGTAATCTGCATAATGATGCCCGCCATATTGGTGCCCAATACGATAACCGGCAATGTCAGATGACGCACTGCATCCCAAAGCGCATCCCAACGCCCTGCAAGCAGTGCATCGATTGTCAGGAAGCCTGTAATAGCCGGAACATCCATGCCCCATGTTGCACGCCCGCCCGATGGCAGGAGATTGAACATACCTGCAAAGAGCAGGATCAGGAGAATCCCCAGCCAGAAATTTGGCAGGCTGATACCGAAAAATCCGCCTATTGAGCCGATCGTATCGACAAAGGAATTCGGCTTGCTGGCAGCCCAGACACCAAGCGGCAATCCCAGAATGACGGCAAGCAGTGTGGAATAGATGGCAAGCTCAATACTGGCCGGCAAACGCTGTAAGATGAGATCCATGACAGGTTCGCGATAGCGGAAGGATTCTCCCAGATCTCCCATCAGTGCATTCTTGATAAAGGTCAGATACTGAATATAGACAGGCTGATCGAGCCCCCAGGCAATACGGATATTCTGCCGGATCTCTTCAGTTACCTCATCGCTGACCAACATATCCACGGGATCGCCGGGTGCGAGTTTTATCAGTACAAAAATCAAAAGTGTCACCATGAAGAGCACAGGAATTGTGCCCAACACGCGCTTCAGCGTATAGCCCAACATGGAAAATCCTCGGGAATTGACCGGAGCATGCCACGGCGAAGCGGAAGCAAACTTCCGGCTGCGGCATACGCAATATTAAAAAGACGGGTACATAGTCTGATCAGTGCAACCGGATCGGCCGGCTCCTGAAACCGGACAGGAATATCCCTTATCCGGCTTCAGGAAATCCGCATCGGAAATCAGCGCAGGTGGATTTCCCAGCCATTCACACGGTCGGCTTTGCTCGGTTTGAAATCGATGCTTTTGGAAACACCCCATGCCAGACGGTGCAGCCAGAGGAAACAAGCCGGAGCGTCTTCCGTGATTTTCACCATGGCTTTATTCAGCATGGAGACCCGTTTGGTGAAGTCAAATTCTTCACGCTCGGCCTGCAGCAGCTTATCGACTTCCGCATTGGAATATTTCAGACGCGGTGATGCACCGGTTTCAAAATATTGCGCCAGCGCAGGGGACGGATCCAGCATATTGCCACGCCCCATATAATAGAATGGTGTGTCGCCGCGCTGTACATTCGTCCACAGAGTTGCCCATTCCGGTGTCTTCAGCGTTGCTTTAAAGCCCGCCTCTTCCAGCATCGGAATAATCGCCTCGGTAATCTGGCGGTCTGCAATATAGCGTCCTACCGGCGTATAAAGATCAACCGCAACACCGGTTGCACCGGCCTCTGCCAATAAGCTCTTTGCTTTTTCCGGATTATAATCAAACGGTGTTTTGTAATCTGCATCATAGCCAAGCTGACCTGCACCGACCGGTCCATTCAGCAAGGTTGCCTGATTACCGAGAATAGCGCGGGCAATACCCTCACGATTGATTGCATGACATACCGCTTTACGTACCCGTGCATCATCCCATGGTTTGGTCTCAGGGCTCATGGCAATGAACATAGCCTCTGCGGAATCGACCATTTCAACTGTCGCATTCGACATTTGCTGCACGCGGTTAATCAGTTGCGGCGGAATTCCCTGCGCGATCTGCACCTCGCCATTGGCCAGCGCGGTCACACGCTGCTCCGGCTCGGTCATCATCCGGTAGAGAATGCGCTTCGGATTTGTCTCACTGACCATCGGATGGCCATCCACGCGCTCAATCACAATATGGCTGCCGATACCGACTTCCACCAATTTATACGGGCCTGCACCAATCGGATGCTGACGATCAGCTTCCTGTGCGCCGTATTTGTCATAGATGGATTTGGATGTGATCTGCATGAATGCCAGATAATTCGGCAGTGTGGAGATTTTTTGCGTTGTTGTAATCCGCATACGCAGATCATCAAGCGCCTCGACATTTTTAATATACTGGACAGAGGCTTGCGACATGCTCTGCGGGTCGTTACGCGCGCGCTCCATCGAATGGATCACATCTGCAATGACAACCGGCTCGCCGTTATGACGCTTCTGATCCGGCCGCAATGTCAGAATCCAGTTCAGGTCATCTTCAGGCTCAAGGCTTTCGGCCAGAAACGGAACGAATTTTGCCTGTTCAAAATCCCAGCGCGTCAAGCAACCATAAATCTGACACCAGATCGACCCGATCAGCACAACGGAATCCGCATAAGGATTATAGCCCGTCACACCTTCTGTAATCGCAACAGTAATCTGATCAGATTTCTGAGCCTGTGCCGGTGATCCCGCGACACTGACAGCCAGTGCAGCACCCAGCAGCAGGGCCTTTTTAATTCCCTTAATCATCTTTCCCCTCCTCTTTTTATGTCATGCGTGACAAGAAGTAGTTTTTTTTAAATAAGTAAGCTATTACTTACTTTCTTGTCAATTACCCTCATTGCAAAATGCGTAAATATACGCTCTGAAATGTCAGAGCGTTGGAGGATTACAGAATGAGTAAAGTGGATATGAGCACTTCCAAAGCTGTGCGCTCGCGCAATGCACAAGCCACAAGCCAGGCTATTCTCGAATCAGCCATTGTTGAATTTTGCGAATATGGCCTGAGCGGCGCCAGCACATCGCGTATTGTCGAGCGTGCGGGCTGTAATATCCGCATGCTTTACCATTATTTCCAGAACAAAGAGACGCTGTATAAAGCGGCTCTGGAACAGGTTTATAATCAGCTGCGCGGCAGGGAAGCAGAGCTGAGCATACTCGACCGCGACCCGATGGATGCTATTAAAACCCTGACCGCATTCACCTTTGATTATATGCGGGACACCCCCGCCTTTATCAAACTCGTGCTTGGTGAAAACCTGTTGCAAGGGGAGTTCATCCGTACCATCCCGAGCATACCGCGCTCGTCACGCCCTTTTATCCAGTCGATCCAGACACAACTCGACCGTGGGGTTGCTGCCGGAATATTCCGCTCGGGGATCGATGCCACCCAGCTTTATATTTCCATCGTCTCTCTCAGCTTCATGTATCTTTCCAGCCAATATACGCTGTCCGTTACTTTTGGCGTCGATATATCCTCGGAGGAGAATATCCGCACACGCCGCCTTCACGTTGTTGATATGATTGAGAAATATCTGAAACTAAGCGCTGAATAAGCCATGTAAAACAAAAACTGCCGTCAGATCGCTAAAATCTGACGGCAGAATAAAAAGCGCAAGCAGTATTTACCAGTCCATGACAACTTTGCCGGAATTACCGGAGCGCATGGCCTCGAAACCGTCGCGGAATTCATCAATCTTGATACGATGCGTAATAACCGGAGACAGATCAAGCCCGCCCTGCACAAAGGCGATCATCTTGTACCAGGTCTCAAACATCTCCCGCCCGTAAATGCCTTTCAGATTGAGCATTTTGAAAATGACCTTGTTCCAGTCGATTTCAAAACCGGCAGGGGCGATACCGAGAATAGCAATCTTGCCGCCATTATTCATCTTGTCGATCATATCACGGAATGCAGGAGCAGCGCCGGACATTTCCAGCCCGACATCAAAGCCTTCTGTCATGCCGATGGACTTCATCACATCATCAAGATTTTCTCTTGAGGCATCCACCACATAATCAATGCCGACTTTTTTGGCGAGATCCAGGCGCACCGGATTGATATCGGTGATGACAACCTTGCGTGCGCCCGCACGTTTGGCGACCATTGCCCCCATGATGCCGATCGGGCCTGCACCGGTAACCAGCACATCCTCGCCGATCAGATCGAAAGACAAAGCCGTATGCACAGCATTGCCGAAAGGATCGAAAATAGCAGCGATTTCATCCGGCACTTCATCCGGGATAGCCACCACATTATATTCCGGCAGGCAAATGAACTCTCCGAAAGAACCCGCGCGGTGCACACCTACACCAAGCGTATTGCGACACAGATGGCCACGACCCGCACGGCAGTTGCGGCACTTGCCGCACACAATATGCCCCTCACCCGAGACGCGTTCACCGATTTTATATTTGGTCACAGCCGAGCCGATCTCTGCGATCTCGCCCATAAATTCATGACCGACAACCATCGGGACAGGCACGGTGTTTTGCGCCCACTGATCCCAGTTCCAGATATGCACATCCGTACCGCAGATAGCGGATTTTTTGACCTTAATCAGCACATCATTCGGGCCAATCTCAGGAACAGGGACGTGCTCCATCCACAGACCCGGTTCTGCCTTTGCTTTCACCAGGGCTTTCATCATATTTGTCATTGGAGTTCCCTCAGATAATGCCTAATTCACGGCCGGTTTGTTCAAAGACCGCAATGGCTTTGCGTACATCCTGCTCCGAATGGGCTGCCGACATTTGTGTACGGATACGGGCCTGACCTTTCGGCACCACAGGGAACGAAAAGCCGGTCACATAGACGCCTTTTTCAAGCATTCGTGCGGCCATTTCCTGTGCCAGCGCAGCATCACCCAGCATTACCGGAATGATCGGATGGCCGTCACCGGCAAGTGTAAAGCCGAGCTTAGTCATTTCACGGCGGAACAATTCTGCATTCGCAGCCAGACGGGCGCGAAGTTCCGCACCGTTTTCGATGAGATCAAAAACTTTCAGTGATGCCGCAGCAATAACCGGCGCGAGTGTGTTGGAAAACAGATAAGGCCGTGAGCGCTGTCTCAGCCATTCCACAGTTTCAGCTTTGGCAGATGTATAGCCGCCGGATGCACCGCCAAGCGCCTTACCGAGCGTGCCGGTGATAATATCAACCCGTCCTTCAACGCCGCAATATTCAGCAGAGCCGCGACCATTTTTGCCGACAAAACCAACCGCATGGCTGTCATCGACCATGACCATTGCATTATATTTGTCTGCGAGATCACAAACGCCCTGCAGATTGGCAATAATCCCGTCCATCGAGAACACGCCGTCTGTGGCGATCAGTTTAAAGCGGGAGCCTTCCGCCTTCTTCAGCTCTTCTTCAAGCGCGGCCATATCATTATTGGCGTAACGGAACCGTTTTGCCTTCGACAGGCGGATACCGTCAATAATCGAGGCATGGTTCAGCGCATCAGAAATAATTGCGTCTTCTTCACCGAACAGTGTTTCAAAAAGCCCGCCATTTGCATCAAAACAGGAAGAATAAAGGATGGTATCTTCCATACCGAGAAATGAGGAAATGCGGTCTTCCAGCTGTTTGTGCTCTTCCTGCGTCCCGCAGATAAAGCGCACCGACGCCATGCCGTAGCCATAACGGTCGAGCGCCTGCTTGGCAGATTCTGTCAGTTCTTCATTATCCGCCAGTCCGAGATAATTATTGGCACAAAAATTCAGAACGCGATCTCCCGAGGCCACTTCGATTTCACCGGCCTGTTTGGAGGTAATAATACGCTCGGTCTTATACAGGCCGGATGTTTTCAGGCCATCCAGCTCGGAACGGAGATGTCGAAGAAAATCATGTGTCATGCTTGAAGCTCTCTCACAATTATACCGGCATCTGCCCCGCATTTTATCAGTATTTTCCGATGCAGGGCAGACAGAATGCAGATCAGTTATTGACCGGTTGCATAGCCATTTTTGCAAAGTCCGGTCAGGTCAGACAGGGAAAGCGCATCCATATCCAATGCGTTCAAAAGGTCATTTTCAGCGGTAAAATCCCGTCCGTACATTGCCGAGAAGATTTTAACGCCTGCTTCATGCAATTCGGCAGGCTTACCTGCAAGGCGAGCCAGTCTGGCAGTCATCACCAGACCAAACGGCACATCTTCCGTGACATAGCGGCTGTCCGCTGTGGTCGGGCCGGAACCGCCATTGCCTGCGGCATGCATTTCCTGATTCATCTGCGAAATCGAGCTGACAGGAACATGGAATGAAAGATGGAAATGCTCGAAAATCGTCCGCACTTGCAGCCCCAGAGCGGTGGCAACATTGATGCGCTCCTGATCCAGATCTTCCAGAAGACGCCCGACATTCGGCGTTACATTCTGCCCCTGACTCCAGCTTTCACCGCGTTCCATACGGGTCATATTCCCCAGTGCAATACCCATGTGGTTTTGCGGGTTGAGATTGGACAAGGCAATGGCCAGCAGGCTGCCGCGATCCACGAAACGATCCCCGAACAATGTCTGGCAAAGTGCCAGCCCTTCTGCGCTGCGCGACTCCGGCACTGTCGCAAGATCAATACGTTTGCGCACAGTATTTACATTCACTTCCGTCTGGCTCAGCTGACGGCCTGAGACAACTGTTGTTCCCCACGCAATAACCGGAACGCTGATATCACGCGCAGCCAGCAGGCGGGACAGATAGAGCGCACCAAAGGAGGCATGGGAGCTGATGATAACGCTCTGCTCCGCACGGATATGAGGTGCCACAGCATCCAGCACTGCCTTGTGCCCATAGGCAGGCAGAGCCACCACAAGCACATCAGAACCTTCGGCCAATGCACGCGCATCCGCAGCCACCTGCGGCCGGAATGTGCCGGTCACAGCACCGGAGGCAGTCAGCGCCTCGCCTGCGGCCAGCGCCTTTGTGCGCTCCCCCGATGGTGACCAGAGAATAGCTGTGTGGCCTGCCTGTTCCAGAAATGCTGCCATACCAAACGCGATTGATCCGGCGCCAATAATCCCTACCCGCATAGTTTTTTGTTCCTCACTCATAATCATTCAAATTATTCTGCGGTTGTTCCGCATTTTGTTATTTGGGTCGTAAATTGCTGCCAAAGCCGCCATTCACACCGGCAAAGGCAACGACCAGAAAGGCTTTGGCAGGCTGGCTGCCGATACTGGTCAGGCAATGCGGCACCTCTGCCGAATAACGGGCTGTTTCACCCGCCCTGACCACCGTTTGTGACGCTGTGTTGGAAACGTGGATTTCACCCTCAAGACAATGCAGATGCTCCATTGTTCCCGGACTATGCGCCTCACTCTCCAGCTTACCGTTGAGATCAAAGTTCAGGAGATACCATTCGATCAGTGCAATCATGCCGGCCGGTGCCAGAATCTGCAAAGTACAGGTACCGTCCGGACTGCGGATCGTCGGTGTCAGATTGCCGGGCAGCAGATGAATCTGATCTGTCCGCTCATTGGTCACGCCGCCCATCAGGCAATCCAGATTAACCCCAAGCGCCTGTGTCAGATGCCACAGCGTGCCATAGGTCGGATTGGCATTACCGCGCTCGATCTCGGAAAGAATGGAACGCGATACGCCTGCCATAACGGAGAGATCTGCCAGTGTAAGTTTTCGCTCTTTACGCAAAGCCTGCAAACGAGGCCCGATTTCCGGTGGTGTCAGCTGCTTCATTTGCTCACTCCTCAAACTATGCCGCAGACCTATTCCTCTACAGGCTCTCCCAATGTATGCATCAGTCTGTTTGCCCAGCCGAAAAGCGATGCAGACAGAATGAGATCAAGGATTTCATTCTGATCCAGCCCTGCTTCGGTCAGCGCCTGCATGTCGGTCGTATCAGCCTGCGGCGGGCAGGCCGACAGGCGAACTGCAAAATTGAAAATTGCTTTCAGCCGCGGTTCAATATCCGCATTCACACCATCACGAAAAATGGCGGCAATGGTATCCTCTTCCTTTGCCAGCTGATTATAGCGGCTTGCATGTACCGCCGCGCAATAGATACATTGGTTTACAACCGAGGCTCCCACTGCCCCGATTTCCCGCTCTGCGCGGGACATACCGCCGCGATTATACATCACGCCGTTAAACAACGGAGACCGGTGCTTCAGCGTTTCAGCATCATGTGCAAGCACCAGAAGATAGTCCGAAACCTTGGTATTGGAAGGCGTGACTTTCAGCGCATCCAGCTGCTCCGGCGTTGCATCCGCCAGCACAACCGGCGTCACATAGGGTTTCCAGACCGGCACTGTTGTCGTGAATTCATGAATGGTCTTACCCATGTAAACCTCTCATCAAACGCAAACCGGCTGCAACGCGGATCTGATAGCTGACAAATGCCAGAAGCTCCGAAAGCCGTACAATATCAGCGTCATTCACACCGGCCTGACGCAGCTTCTCAATATCGGCACCCGTGGCATCTTTAGGAGAGCGCGTCACAATATCCGTATGCCGGATCAAAGCCTGCAAACGCTGATCGTCACCGCCGTTGAAATTCAGATCAGCGATCAGAGCCGCTTCTGCAGCATTATCCGCCTGTTCCAGCAAAGTTGTGAAATGCTGTGTCAGCGCTTCGTCCTGATTATGTCTGGCAACTCGCACCGCAATGGCAGCGCGTTCGGCACGGGACAACCCACCCGCATCGGCAGGCATTAAGGCACTGTCATGGGTTTGCTGTGTCAGCGCCAGAATATCCGCACGGCCTGCCAGTACCTCACGCAGAGGATCTGTGGCTCCGATACCGGCAGCGCTGATAAGAATATCCGCAGTTTCCGTCATTATACCTCCTCCGCCTGTTGCGACTGTATCTGCTCAGCATCCGGTAAAGGTGAAGCTTTCCACTCATCGCCCTGCAGTTCCGGCGTGCTGTAATCCAGCAAGGCCTGCCAGTGCTGCTCAAAATTTTCCTGATAAAGCCGGGCTGCAATCTCGCGGGCGAGAATGGCCGCGCCTTCGCTGATGCCCGGAATATCGCCGCTCAACTTGCCAAGACTGGCCGCCGCACCGGCATTGAAACTGTAGATATTAGCCAGCCACGGAGCCGTGCCCGCCTCTTTCTCACGGAAAGAAAAGTCAGCGGAAAGATAAGGATGATTGCCGAGTTCTTTATTTTCTTCACCGGCCGGAGGTGTATAGCAATCGCGCCAGAGCAGGATTTTATCCGCATAGGCTTCCAGTTCTTTGCGTGCCAGCGGGTCAACGGTGAAGCCGGTGCCAAGGATCAGGAAATCCGTAACCAGCCGGCTACCGTCCTGTGTTGTGATAATGAGTTCATCACCGCTCTGCTCGACCGATTTCACACCGGCATTAAAATGAAAATACGCATTGTCATGACGGCTGACCCGCAGCGTTGAGCCGCGCGGTGCAGGGGTCTGGGTGCGCAATGAATAATTCATGATCTGCCAGCGGCGTGCATCATCCAATTTGGAAAAAGCGGCCGTAAAACCAAAGGAGCCAATACCCATCAGCTTGTTAATCTGCGGCATTTCCTTGCGGCGGATAAGATGGCGCACTTCTTTGGCACCGGCTTCCAGTGCCTCAGCGGCATTATCCACCGCAGAGGCTCCCACACCGACCACAACCACCCGTTTGGAGCGCAGTGCCTGAAAATCAATCGCATCAGAAGAATGCGCCCAGAACTTCCTGTCCAGCCCCGCTACAAAGTCCGGAATATTGGGATGCCCCATACCGTCACGGCCAGTCGCCATGACAATTTTGCGCGCCAGAATTGTCGCCTCTTTGGCACCGCTGCCCGCCAGTGTCAGGCGCATCAGCGGCCCTTCCGGCAGGATGGATTTGACCTCGATATTATTCTCAACCGGCAGAGACAGAACTTTCCGGTACCAGCGCAGATAGTCCATCCACATCGGGCGCGGGATTTTATCCATCTCAGCCCATGCATCATTGCCGAATTGCGCCACGTACCACGAGCGGAATGTCAGCGAAGCAATACCATAGGCAGGGCCTGTCAGCTGTTTTGGCGATCGCAGTGTTTCCATACGCGCATAAGTGAGCCACGGGCCTTCAAAGCCTTCAGGACTGCGGTCGAAAATACGGATATTACGGATGCCGCCCGCCAGCAGTGAAAATCCGGCAACGAGCCCGCACATGCCGCCGCCGATAATCACGACATCATGCACTTTCTCTGCACCATCAGTTGTTTCCACCCAGTTTGCAGGCGGATAACACAGACAGGCCAAATCATCGCGGACACGATGTTCCAGCCCTTCAAGAGTGGAAGCGGCAACCTTAAGCGGTGCCTGCACGTTATATTGCATAACTCATTTCCATCCGGTTTTCTCAGATAATGATGAAATTCCGGTCACATCAAAGCGACCGGAATGATCTGCATGACCTCAGTTCGAAACAGGTAAGACTGTTGCGCTTTCCGGCTTCCAGCTGACCCAGATGTCATCCCCGACGGAAGAAGTGATATCTGCCGGATGGCTGAGCGCATTGAGAACCGTACCGCCGTCCACCTCAACAAAGACAGACGTATGATTGCCTTTGAACACCAGCTGACGGATGCGGCCTTTCAAACGGTTCTGACTTTCCGGTGCTGTTTGTGTGCAGCGGATCGCTTCTGGGCGCAGAGCAATGAAATAGCCGTCCTGCGCTGAAACGCTCGCAGTGCCGCGCGGAGCCGTCAGAATATTGTCGTTCCAGTTCAGCTTCAGCATATCATTTTCAACGCCGGAAACCTGACTGCGCAGCAGATTGGTTTCACCGATAAAATTGGCAACAAAAACGCTCTTCGGCGCACGATAGAGTGTATGCGGATCACCCATCTGTTCAATGCGACCTTTGTTCATCACAATAATCTGGTCAGACATTGTGAGTGCCTCTTCCTGATCATGCGTAACAAAGACAAAGGTCTTGCCGGTTTTTTCCTGAATGGATTTCAGCTCGATCTGCATCTGCTGGCGCAGTTTTGCATCCAGTGCCGAGAGCGGTTCATCCAGCAGCAAAACCTGCGGATCCGGTGCCAGCGCACGCATCAGAGCCACACGCTGACGCTGACCGCCGGAAAGCTCTGACGGCAGGCGATGTGCATAATCCTGCAACTGCACCAGTTCCAGCAATTCAGTCACCCGCTTGTGAATAAAGTGCTTGTCGCGGCCTTTTAGCTCCAGACCGAAGGCAATATTCTTAGCAACGGACATATGCGGAAACAGCGCATAATCCTGAAACACAATATTCACATCGCGCTTGTTAGGCGGCAGCTTTGTCACGTCTTTGCCTGCGATGATAATGCGGCCGGATGTCGGTGTTTCAAAGCCGCCGAGCATGCGCAAAGTGGTGGATTTACCGCAGCCGGAAGGCCCGAGCAATGTGATGAATTTGCCTGCTTCAATGGTCAGGTTAAGCTCTTCCACCGCAACAAAAGAACCATAGCTTTTTGTTACATTCTCAAATTTAACGATCGGTTCCATTAGCGTGTCCTCGAACGGCGGGTTTTATATTCTGCATAGAGGCCAACGGCTGCGGTCACCAAAAGGACAAGCGTTGCCATGGCGTTGATTTCAGGAGACATACCGCCCTGCACCTTGGCGAAAATCAGCATCGGGAGCGTCGGCTTGTAGCCACCCAGAAAGAAGGTGCGCACAAAGTCATCAATCGACAGCAGCACGCAAAAGATCATACCGCCCATGATTGCAGGCCAGAGATAAGGCAGTGTCACACGGAAGAAGGCCACAACGCTGTCTGCACCGAGATCACGCGCCGCATCCACCAGATTGCCCGGCATTGTGCGCAGTCTTGTCAGCACCATCACCACCACAAAAGGCACGGCGTGCACTGTGTGCCCCAGAATAATGGCGGCTGTACCTGTCGGCATATCAATGGACGAGATGAAAATGCGCATCGAAATCGCCGAGATCATCCCCGGCACGACGGCAGGCAGACAAGCAAGCGCAAAAATAATTGCCTGACCTTTAATCCCTTCCGCCACAATCAGCATGGCAATCCATGTGCCGATCGTCGTAGCCGCCAGCGTGGTCGCCGCAGCAATCAGAACGGAATAGATAACAGCTTCGAGAAATTGCTTGTCCTGCATGACCTTGACATACCAGTCAAAGGTCCATTCGCTGATCGGAAAAGCAATGAAACTGGCATCTTTAAAACTCATCGCCATCATCAGCATCAACGGCAGCATCAGATAGATGACAAAGGCCCAATAGGTTGCTGTCAGAGCCGTGCGCGGTGCATCATGAAACAGGTTACGCATCAGATCACCCTCCGTTTACGGCCGCCGACAAGGCGCATGAAAATTCCGGCAGCTGTTAAAGCGGTTACCAGCATGATGATGGCAAAAGCCGCACCTACCGGCCATTTATTGCTGGCGCCGTGGAAGAAGCCGCTGATGGTTTCAGGGAACATCACTGTACCGGGCCCGCCAAGCAGCATCGGCGTGGCGAAAACACCGACTGTTGTGAGAAAGACCAGTGAGCAACCCGAAATAATGCCTTCCTTGGACAAAGGCAGAATAATTCTGCGGAACCGTGTCCACGGGCCTGCACCAAGATCGGCAGCGGCATCGAGATAGGAGGACGGGATTTTCTCAATCGCGGAATAAAGCGGCAGCAACATATACAGGCACACGAGATAGATCAGACCGAATGTCAGAGAGAACGGGCCGTAAAGCATCTGGATCGGCCGGTCGATCAGACCGATTTCCCGCAGAAAAACATTGAGCGCACCACGGTTTGCCAGCAGCATAATCACCGAGAATGTGCGGATCAGCTCCCCTGCCCAGAATGGCACGAGCAGCAGCAGCAGTGCTTTGGAACGGCCTTCCGGACGCACAATTTTCGCAACATAATAAGCAACCGGATAAACCACGATCAGGGTGGCTGTAGTTGCAAAAAGTGAGAAAAAGAAGCTGCGGATCAGGGGCGTGAAGTAAATCGACTCCTGAAAGAAGATCGCATAATTATCCAGCGTATATTGCGGCTCACTGCCCGCAGGCAGCGGATATTGCGACATCAGGCTGATTTTCAGCATCTGATAAATCGGCCCGACATGCAGAAAAATGAGCCAGAGCAGAGGAAAACCTGCCAGCAGGATCACGCGTCCGTAACGCGAATTGACCGCGGCTCCCAATGTTTTCTGATACAAGCCGGAATTCATGACTTTTGCTATCCGTGTCGAATAGCGCGGCATTTCCGCTTTTTGGCTTATACCAATATCGTCCCTGATAGAGGTGTCAGACATATAGCTTTCCTGTTCAGCCCTGCGACGCATGTCGTGCTGTTTCATCAGACAGTCATTTTACGGGAAGGATGTTTGCGCCGGATCGGGCGCAAACATTCATTCAGAACGCAGAGCCGTCAGGCGGCTTTGACCTCGGCAGTTGCACGGTCGACCAGTTCGTTTTTCATATCGCGGTTGACGGAGCTGAAGAAGATAACCCGCTCAAGCTGGTTCTGTGGCAAGGTTGCTGCCATCTTCTCACGGTCATTCAGCAGATCAGCCACACCATTGATGGTGGAACTGTAGCCGGACTGACGGGTCATCGATGCACCGACTGCCGGATCTGCCAGAACTGCATTAAGCAGCTTATAGGCATTTTCCTGATTAGGCGCATTATTGACGATGTTCAGCGTATATACGAAGCCAAATGTGCCTTCTTTCGGTGCAGAAAGCTGGATCGGATGGCCTTCCATAATCAGCTTGGCAACCGGACCCGACCAGGAATGCGCCAGATAAATATCTTCATTGATAAACATCTGCTGCACTTCGGAACCGGCATCGTAATATTTACGCACCATATCCTTGTGTTTAATCAGGAGGTCGCGGGCATCATTGGTGGCCTTTTGTGCAAGCTCACGATTATCCGTATAGCTGACAAAGTCACCGTCATAGCCAAGATATTGCATGGCCAGCGTCAGGAAGTCGCTGACGATATAAGAGGTCTGCCCCTTATATTCCGGATCAAACATGATCTCCAGACTGTCCGCTTCCTTAACGTAATCAGTATTGCGTGCAAGCCCCTCATAGCCGGCCAGAATTGGCAGCCCCCAGAGCTTGTCCTCAACGCGCGCCCATTTGGCATCCTGATAGACAGAATTGAGGTTTTTCCAGTTGCTGATTTTATCTGTATCAATTGCAGAAATCAGCTTGGACTGGATGAACTGGCTATAGCGGTGCCCTGCAACCGTTACGATGTCGGTTGACGGATTGGCGCCTTCTGCAGTCAGCAGGTTATATTGCTTGCCCTGATCGTCTGTCAGACGAACGCGCACTTCAATACCGGTATCCTTCTGGAACTTGTCCAGAAAGTCCTGCGGCAGAAATTTGTCATAGGTTGTAACATTCAGAACGCCGTTTTCAGCCCATGCCGGACGCGGTCTGATGATATATGGTGACGACAGCACAGCTGTCCCTGCCGCAACCAGCTTCAATGCTGACCGGCGGTTAACCAGAAGAGTCTTCCTCATTATGTTCCCCTGAAGATATTTGTTTTTTATTATCAGGCGCAGATCAGGCTCACCCACAGGATCAATTGAAAATACTTCGCCGCTTCCCTTCGGCAGAAATATCGGATCTGGTGGAAAAATGTCCGCTAAAATGGATAATTCCGATAAAGCAGAAATATGTCAAGGGCTTTATTATAAAGAAATAATTTTTAGCATTATAATCAACGACTATAAACAAAGGCCCTTAAAATGCAAAGCAAATCAAAATTGCATTTGATTTAACATCATAATTTTGTTGATGAATTTTGCCAGAGAATATTTTTTTAGTCACGCCTGATTTACGCAGGGCAATTGACAATTCTGCTCTGTGCAACCCAAACTGAAAAATCTTTTATAGCGGATTTTTTTTCCGCTGCTTCCGCTTCTGCACAGCTCAACAATGAGACCGGATAATTCTCGCAGAGAGAATCTCCTGACCTGCATGCGCCATTTCGACGCAAATTAAACCATCTGTACAAAAATCTAACACAAACGCCCTGATGCCGCCGATTGCAGGAAAAACGGTTGCAGGTAGGCAAGTTATTGAATTGCAGTAAATTTTATGCAGCACGCCGGGCAAGTACAAAAAACGGTATCATGAGTTACAAGCCTGTCTCGTTGTCCGGCAGCATTCCCGCGAAAAGGGGTTGGGTTCCCGCGACCGATACTATATGAAGCCCTTACAACTTTAGATCTAACTCAATTAGGCAATGCTTCAATTGCTAATTGTCCCGATCTTAATCACTTCGTATTAATTTATTCAGTTTATACGTTCCTGTGTCACGGCATCGGAACAAAGGTTCACACGAATGCAACTCTTCTCCGCAAAGATCCTCGCGGGTCACCGTAATCGCATGCCTTTCAAATCCACAACACTCGCTCTTACAGCCGTTCTGGCTGGCAGTCTGGCCATTGCCGGATGCAGCACTGGCTATAATGTTGCTGAAACACAGGCAACGTCTGTCACCAAAGTCGGTTATGGCCTGCCTGCAAAAACCACTGCCATCGCCAAAGCAGATGATATGCAAGCCCCGCGCACGCAACGTGCACCGCGTGTTGCTGCTACCAAAACAGTGACATCTTCAAAATCAGTCAGAGTGGCTTCCGCAAACTATCTGGGACGTGCGCCTTATATCTGCACACCAAGTGGTTTCGGCAGCAAAACACGCTGCTTTAACAGAAGCTGACGGCAAACAAGATATCTGGCGCCAGCTTCATAGTCAGTTGGATGCCATAGTCGGCATCATGCGATCCAGTTGTCTGCTCACATAATCACCCCGGCGGAATTTGGTGATTTCATCACCTTTTCTTGCCGGTGCATGTTTGAAAATATACCAGTCACCATTCGGCTCTTTTCGTTGATAAATAACGCCGTTCTTTTCGCGGTGGCTGAAGCAGGTTGTTGCCGGAAAACTGGTACCTTTTTCATACCATGTCGCACGGAAACATAATTTTCCGGGATCGGTGATAAACCAGATCCCCTGACCGGCAGAAGCATTGCTGCCCCTGCCGGACCATGCCTTGAATTGCCGTTTTGACACGGCAAAATAACCGGCGCCGTCTTTCCACATCCATGAATTATGGCTGTAAATCCGGTAAATTTCGGAACTGCTGAGTGGCTTAGCCGTGTCTGCACCTGACGCTGTCTGAGCCGCTGCCGGAGCCGCAAGACCAGCGGAAACGCTCAAACCCAATCCGCCGGCTACCGCTATTATAAGTGTCATTGCACGAAACATTGACATAATCGCCTCCCTCACGCTCAGACAGCGTGGTTCAGTTGGTTGGTGTATTCACAACGCGCCATTCAGGCTTCCCGAAACCGTTCGCCCATGGATAAACTTCACGGTCATTGAAATAAACCACGGTTTTCAGTTCAGGAAATTCCGGATGAGCCTTGGCAACATTCTCAGCCCAGTTCCGGTCATATGCGGCATCGCCGTCATAGCCCAGCTCGGCGACCCAGATCGGTTTGCCGAAGCCTTTTACACGGTCATAGCCCGGTGCCAGACGTTCAGAAAAAGTCTGATCCCCGCCCTTGGTTGCACGGTCGTATTTTTGGTAACCGAAGACGGAAAGCCCAACAATATCAACATAGTCATCGCCGGGATAAAAGGCCTGAAGCCCCTCATTGCCTTTTGGTGACCACATATATTTGGCATTTGGCAGACTTTCTTTGCATACACGCACCATACGCTGATACGCCTTTACATATTCATCGGGCTGCCAATGCGCCCAGGTAAACTGGTTATCCGTTTCATCCATTTCCTGCGCCCAACGGATGATAACCGGACTTTTCAGTTTTGCCGCTTCTGTGCAGACCTTTGCCATATACACATCCCGCTCTCCTTTCAGAATACTCTGCAAAAGCTGCGGTGAGGAAATACGCCAGTCCGGCGACCACGACCATGGTTCGACTGAAATCAACAATGTGCGGCCGCGTTTGAGCGCGTAATCATCGGCAAGTGCCAATGACCCCAGCTCAACATCTTCCCATGGCAGAAACAGATGTTCGATTTTTGAATTCTTGTCATCACCGAAATCGCCATGCGGGTCATAAGCACCAAAACCTATAGAGGATGGTGTTATCACCGGACGTTTCGTGGACGGCTGATCCTGAGTTGCTGACATCTCGTTAGGGATACCAAGCGGAGTGCTGCTTGCGGCATGAGCAGTACCGGACAACATGACCCCGACGAATGACAATGCAATAATTTTGGATATCCTATCCATTGCCTTTCTCCTGCATTAATTTGTACCGTTCGGAGCCTGTGCAGAGAACGGTTGCTGTTTGGCATCTGCCTGTTGCGTGAACGGCTGCAGCTTTGCCAGCTGAGCGCTCACCGTGTCTTCAGCAATGAGTTTTTTGAACTCATCACTGTCTGCGGCCTTGGCATGTTTAAAAACATACCAGCTGCCGGAAGGTTCTTTTTTCTGATAAATCGTGTCTTCATAAATACGGTGGCGGAAACAGGTTTTATTGGCCTGTTTTGTCTGTACGCCATGCCATTCAGCTTTCAGACACATCAGCCCCGTATCACTCAGCACCCACCGCCCTTCAGCCCAGCGGGTATCATTCCCTGAGCCTGACCAGCCGATAAAGGTGCGGTCTTTTTCCTGCATACGGCCTGCGCCGTCCGGCCATTGCCAGGTTTTATTCCGGTAAAGCACATAGAGCTCTGCAGCGGACATTGCTCTTGCCTGTGCGGGCACTTTGACCGGTTCTGCGGCACCGGCCGGTATAACGGGCACACCCGTCATTGTCAGTGCGGCCAGCATAACACTAAATCTGCGTAAGCCTGCACCATATTTCTGAATTCTGGTCTTGTTTTTATCTCTGCTCATAGCCTGCTTCTCCCTGCTGTTCCGGCTTTTCCATCATTGCCGGTGTGAAGCCTGCCTCTTACGCCCCCTCCTGCCGTTACAGCAGACTTTGCTTCCTTCTCTGCCAGAGCGGCAGAATGTGTTTCCTTGTTATTTCGAACCGGTTTACCAATCATCGTGATACGGAAACCCGCTGCCTCTGCACTTTCCTGAGAAACTGCATTGCGCAGATCAACAAGAACGGGTGCGTTCATGAGTTTTCTCAAGCGGGTCAGATCCAGCCTGCGGATACAATCCCATTCTGTCACGATGACAACGGCATCTGCATTGCGTGCGCATTCATAAGGATCATCAATCAAAGCCACATCATCCAGCATCTGCGCGGCATTTGGCATGCCCACCGGATCAAAAGCGCGGATTGTTGCCCCGAAACGCTGCAATGTCTCGATCAGAGGAACCGACGGTGCCTCACGCATATCATCCGTATCCGGCTTGAATGTCAGACCGAGAACCGCAATGGTCAGCCCGTCCACATCGCCGCCGACAGCATCAAGCACTTTCAGCGCCATTTTGCGTTTGCGTGCTTCATTTGCTGTTACGGTTTCCTCGACTACCCGCAAGGCTACGCCGTAATCCTGAGCGGTGCGCAACAGAGCCAGCGTATCTTTCGGAAAGCAGGAACCGCCATAGCCGGGACCTGCATTCAGGAAGCTGGAGCCGATGCGCCGGTCAAGACCAATACCCAGCGCCAGATCACTGATATCACTGCCTGCCAGTTCGCACAGGTCGGCCAGTTCATTCATGAAGGTAATCTTGGTCGCCAGAAATGCATTAGCGGCATATTTAATCAGCTCGGATGTGCGCCGTCTGGTAACCACAACCGGCACATCATGCGGTGCGATTTCCTTGGCAGCCATATAGACGAATGACAGGTCCGCATCGCCGTGACCGGCGCGCGCCGGTGTGCCGACAGCGATAAACACAATATCCGCATCTTTGACCGCTGCTGCCAGATCACAGGTGAAAGACAAACGTCCCGCCTGATGATATTTGCTGACCAGCCCGTCCAGCTCCGGTTCGTAAATCGGCAGGATGCCCTGATTAAGTCCGGCTATTTTTGCAGCGTTCTTATCGACACAGATAACGTCATTGCCCCAATGTGCAAAACAGGTGCCGCTGACGAGGCCGACATATCCGGTTCCTATCATCGTGATTTTCATGATCTGCAACGCCCTGAGGCGCCTCCCTGTTATAATTTCCTAGAGCATGTCAGTTTTGACTAAATCCGATGAAATGCTCTATCTCTTTGTTTTTGCTCGCATCTTAATCGAAAACCGGTTCCCGCTTTTCGGGATACGCTCTAATCTTCCGATATGTTTGCTGATGTGTCTGAGCGCCAATGCGGACTGAATGTGGTTATGCGCAGCGATTGTCCGCCGACACCGGCACCGGCTGCCGAATAACGTTCTTCGAAAAGCCGGACATGTTTTGCGCCAAAGGCAAGCACTTCGAGGCTTTCACGTCCCCGTTCAAAAGTTGCAAATCCGGGCAGAATGATAAGGGTCAGAATGGTCGCCAATAGAACCGGACGATAATAGCGTGTGGTCATACGCACTTTGTTTTCCACGCTGTGCCGGACAAGCACCACGATCATCAGCACCGCATAAATCACACTGTTGAAAATGGCGAAGAGATAAAATCCGCGGCTTTCACCGGCATCAGACACCAAAAGCACAGCAAAAACAGAGCCAAGCGCAATGATTGCATAAGGCACCAGAACCCTGAAAGGCAGTGGATCAACCTCGGATGTTCCCTTCGGCGTAACGCGGAAGTCAACAAAAGATCCGGTCATCCAGTCGCGCAATGCCGCAAGTGTTCCTGCCAGTGCCCAAGGCCAGCGGGCAAGCAAAAAGAGTATGCCTTCCCAGCTCAGAATTTGACTATTTACAGGCCTGAATGTTCCGGTTGCCCGCCAGCGATAGGCGAAAACCAGAAGGATCAGCGACATCGGCAGAAAATGCGTCAAAAATTCAGGATATGTGACAGCAACAAAAGGCTTACCGCGAATGAGCGCAATAACCGGCATGGCAAAGAGTGTTGCAGTCAACAGCGAAGACAGCGGATACCAAAATTGTGAGAACAAAAATGAAAACCGCAAACGGGGTGTCAGGCGCGGGATCAGATCCGGCGAATATTGCAGCAGGATCATCACAATGCTGCGTGCCCACTGAAATTCCTGCGTAATCAGGTCGCCGAAAGTGCGTGGGCCATCGCCATGCGCAATGGCATCAATCGCATGGACACCACGCCAGCCATAGGCATTCATCATCAGCGTTGTGGAATGGTCTTCAGCCAGTTCCGGTCCGAGCCCGCCGATTTCCCTGAGTGCCACAGTACGCACGGCATAATGAGAACCGATACACATCGGTGCGAAACCGCCGCTATAGCCTGCTTGCAAGCATCCATGAAAATTCGCTTCTGCAATGAGACGCCCGCGTGCCGACCAGCTTTCCGCAGCATTGCGGTCACAAATACTGGGTGCGGAAACATAACCGACAGCAGGATCGGCGAAAGGCCGCAACATCTGCCAGAGATAATCCGGTTCAGGCACATGATCGGCATCAAGCTGCGCAACAAAATCATAGCGCTCATAGCCGTAATGATCATAGAAAAACGCAAGATTGCCTTCCTTGCAGCGTGTACGGCGCGGCCATGTCTGCCGGTGATAATCGGCGCGGCCTTTGCGTGTTGATACGAAAACTCCGTGTTCACGGCACCATGCCAGTGTTTCCGGTGACGGATCTTCATCCGCAAGCCAGGTATCATGCGGCTGTGTCTGCGCCAGCATCGCCAGCAGTGTTTCAGCAACAATGGGAAACGGCTCTGACGGCGCTTTGGTCACAACCATAGCGATCCGGCTGTTCTGCGGTATACGCAAAGCACCGACAGGCTTTACCGCAAAGTAAAACATGACCAGAAAATAAGCAGGAATCAATGTTAACCATGCCAGCGCTGCGGTTGTGATAATCGTTCCGAAAGTGCTCACATGATGCTCAGGCTGCAGCCACCAGACCCAGAAATAGATGAAAGCTGCCAGCCATATGGCAACACCGGCAATATATTCTGTCCGTCTGTAGCCCTGAAATACGGATACCAGCAGCGGTTCACCATTCAGAGTGAAGGACTTCTGTCTGTTGATGGCAGGACGTGTCATGATCTCGCCTCCAGTCCGAAGAAAGGAGCCGCAGTCCGGACAATTGTTTCCAGATCCGAATATTGCGGTTCAAAACCAAGCATATGGCGCGCAAGAGCGGGATCGGCATAAAGAGCCGGCGGGTCACCTGCGCGACGCGGACGAATAATGATGGGGACCGGACGGCCGGTTACCTTGTCGATCGTATTGAGAATTTCGCGAATAGAAGAGCCGCGTCCTGTCCCGAGATTGACAGCGAGATTGTCACCGCCACCAGCAAGATAATCGTAAGCCAGAACATGGGCGCGGGCGAGATCAGTGACATGAATATAGTCCCGCACACAGGTGCCGTCCTCAGTGTCATAATCATCTCCGAAAATCTCAAGCTGTGCGATTTTTCCGGCTGCGGCCAGCAGCGCGCGGGGGATGAGATGGGTTTCCGGATCATGCCACTCTCCCAGCTCACCTTCCGGATCAGCACCGCAGGCATTGAAATAGCGCAAAGCCACATAGCGCAGCCCGAAAGCCGAGGCATAGTCAGCCAGCATATGTTCAGCAATCAACTTGGTCTGACCATAAGGGCTGACGGGGATCTGGGCGGCAGTTTCCGCAACCGGCAAATTTGCCGGCACGCCATAAGTGGCGCAGCTCGAAGAAAAGATCACCTTATCCAGCCCTGTCTCGCGACAGGCATCCAGTAAAGACAAAGTTCCGCAGACATTATTACGGTAATATTTTGCAGGGTCTGTGACGGATTCCCCGACATAGGCGGACGCAGCAAAATGAATAACAGCAACCGGCATATAACGCAGGATCGTTTCCGTCAGCAGCATCGTGTCCAGAATATCGGCCTGAACAAGCGGGCCATAGCGCACGGAAGACCGGTGCCCCGTGGACAAATTGTCATAAACAACCGGCTCAATACCCCGGAACTTCAGAAGCTTGGCTGTATGGCTCCCGATATAACCGGCACCGCCCGTAATCAGAATGCGCTTTGCTGTCATCTGGCCATCTCCCGTAATCTGTTTCCGGAGAGGCTCAGACGGCTGTCAAAATAGGTGATCGTCTTTTCCAGACCTTCGGTCAGCTGTACCTGCGGCTGCCAGCCCAGTTCACGCATTGCAAGCGAGATATCAGGACGGCGCTGACGCGGGTCATCGACAGGCAGCGGGTGATGAACAATACGCGAGCGTGAACCTGTCAGATCAATCACGATCTTCGCCAGTTCACCGATCATAAACTCACCGGGATTGCCCAGATTAACCGGTCCTGTCACCGATGCATCGGCCGCCATCAGACGGACAAAACCTTCGATCAGGTCATCCACATAGCAGAAGGAACGGGTCTGCGTGCCGTCACCGTAAATCGTAATGTCCTCGCCCTTCAGCGCCTGAACAATAAAATTGGAGACCACACGTCCGTCGTCCGGTCGCATATTCGGGCCAAAAGTATTGAAAATCCTGACGATTTTTATTTCTGTGTCATAGGCTTTGTGAAAGTCGAAAAACAGGGTTTCCGCACAGCGCTTTCCCTCATCATAGCAGGAGCGCGGGCCGAACGGATTGACATTGCCCCAATAGGTTTCGACCTGCGGATGAATATGCGGATCACCGTAAACCTCTGATGTTGACGCCTGAAAAATGCGGGCATTATAGCGGGCAGCCAGTGTCAGCAGATTATACGCGCCCAGCACACTGGTCAGCGTTGTATGTACAGGGTCGGCCTGATAATGCGGCGGTGATGCGGGACACGCGAGATTGTAAATCTCATCCGCTTCCAGATCGAACGGCTCAACAATATCATGATCAATAACACTGAAAGTGTCATAACCAAGCAGATGCATAATATTCTGCTTGCTGCCGGTCGAGAAATTATCAACGCAGATAACCCGATGGCCTGAACGGAGGAGACGCTCACAGAGATGCGAACCGAGAAAACCGGCTCCGCCTGTAACAATAATCTGCTTATGTAATATATCCGACTGAACAGCATAAAGCTCACGTACAGGTGTTCTGCCAGACTGATTACCAATATGTTGATTAAGTTCACTCATCTTCAACTCCATCAAATTTATCTTTAAATCTGCATTGATGTAAAAAGAAATTTAATGAAATTACTTAAGTAAACTTACTAAAAATACTCAAAGTATAAACGGAATTTTAACAAAATTACTTTCATATACTATATACCGCTCTGTCAGAGGATTGTCGTTATCGCTGCATCCTGAAAATTATCATTTCGTACATTTCTTATTTGATATGATAAGATATTGCTTGAGGATGATGTGCTGAGAGATTTCACAGGCTTTCACTGCTAAGAGATGCAGTGGACGGGAGGAACCGGATGCATAAGCAGTCTGACACTCCGGAAGGAAACCCTGACCGGCTGAGAGCTGAAGCAACATGGCCGCAGGTTGAGCGCCGCCGCTTTCCCCGCACCGGTCAGGATGTTCTTGAGCCGGTGATCATTCCTTCAACCGCACCGCCTTTACCGTCGCTGCATTTTTCCACGCAGGACCTGCCTCCCGAAGAGCAATTCGAGGCATGGCGCGCTTATATGCGGCCAATTATTGATGTCCGTTTGCCGGACAATGTTCTGCCTGAGGACGGATTTTTTGCGTGTCATACTGTCTGGCATTTCGGGAAAATGCTGTTTGTCCGGCAGCAGAGCGATGCCTATAGTTACGCCCGCACGGCTGCACAATTACGCTACAGCCCGATTGATCACTGGTATCTGGGACTAAGACGCAGCGGGCAGGCATGGACGGAGGTTGACGGCAAAGTCATTAAAACCGGCTCGGGTCGCGTGGCTTTCCGTACACTCGGACACCCCTATCGGGGGCGCTGCACCAGTTCTGAAATTGTGCTGCTCTATATGCCTTACAGCCTGTTTTCCGGCGAGGCTGGTCTATTTAAGTCTGTCAATAATTCCATCCTGTCAGGAACGCTTGCCACGCTGCTGGCGAATTTTCTGGCTCAGGTTGAAACACATCTGCCCTCGCTGACACTGGATGATCTGCCAGGTATTGTACAAACAATCAGGAATATGATTGTGAACGGCGTTGAGCCCTGTGTCCGCCCAGACCATGACCATCCGGGTCAAATCGGCTTCGGCACCATGGAACGGGTGCATCACTACATTCATCACAATCTTCACGATCCGCAACTCACAGCAGAGAAAATCTGCCGGTCGGTCGGCATATCCCGCACGCGGCTTTATCAGCTATTCGAGTCCCATGGCGGCGTTCTGAATTATATCCGCAAACAACGCCTGCAAGCGGCCTATGAAACATTGCAGGATCCGGCCAATCAGGACAGAATTCTCGACATTGCCCAAACGGCCGGATTTGATGTTGCCGCAAATTTCACCCGCGCTTTCACCAATGAATTCGGTGTCAGCCCGAGCAAAGTGCGCAAAAACCTATCCGCACCGCATCCGGAACCGACAGATTTTCCTGTCCCGAACAGCAAACAGGTCAGTTTTGAGAACTGGCTGCGCAATCTCGACCTGTAATAAAAGCAACAGCAGAAACAATCCGACAATAACTGGCTGGTTGACTGACAGATATACTGATTAATCTGATTTTCTATTCTGTATTTCTATGCATCGCACATCGCCACCGGCCTGTTCAGAATATAAAAACCGGACCATCCGCTTTACCCTGAACAGCATTATTCAGGAGACGGTTTTACAAAACATCCTCCCAAGATATTTTGAAAACTGCACGATCCTAAGCCCAAGATCAGGCCGAATGGCGGAGAGGTTACGCAACGGATTGCAAATCCGTTCAGCTTGGTTCAAATCCAAGGTCGGCCTCCATTTCTGACCAATATCAGTCATAATATTGGTCAGAAATGGCTCTCTCCTTACGCCCAGAGAACGCAAATATGATTTCGATAAATACAGTTCTGACCGGTTCCGTTGCCCCGCTTGGCCCCCGCGAAGCCCCCAGTGCAATTGCCAAAACCCCGTCACAGGGCAAGAACTGGCTCGGCATAGAAGGCTTCACCAAGGATGCACAAGGTGATCGCAAGCATCACGGCGGGCCGGAAAAAGCTGTTCATCATTATGCCTATGAACATTATGCGGTCTGGAGGCAGGAAATCGGCGAGCGGGATGTCTTGCAACAAGCAGGCGCGTTCGGCGAAAATATTTCGACCACCGGCCTGACAGAAGAGACTATTGCAATCGGGGATATATTTCAGGCTGGCGACGCCATTATTCAGGTCAGTCAGGGACGTCAGCCCTGCTGGAAGCTTAATTTCCGCTTTGATACCGGCGACATGTCCCTGCGCGTGCAACGCAGCGGCCGAACCGGCTGGTATTATCGTGTTTTACAAGAGGGCTTTGTTGAAGCCGGCGATACATTACAGCTGATTGAGCGTCCCTCACCTGACTGGACCATCCGCAAGGCGTGGCATATTTTATATGTCGATACGCTGAATTTTGCAGAACTGGCTGTGATGGCCGATCTTGAACATCTTGCGCAGAACTGGCGTGATTATGCCGTCAAGCGACTAGCCACACGAAAAACGGAGGACTGGTCACGCCGCCTGCAAGGCTGACCGGTGTCTGAAGCCTCTCTTCCGCTCTAATATGGAACAGGCAGTATCCTGCCTTTATCAATTCAGGTCTGTGATGAGAAAAAGTACTGCACTTGCAATCGAAGTCTCTGCCCGCGAACGGGAACCGATTTTTCTGGCCTTAGCCCGCTCTATTATCGGTGAGATTGAACGCGGCCGTCTTAAACCCGGCGCGGCATTGCCCGGCACACGTTCGCTGGCGCAAACACTCAAACTCAACCGCAATACTGTTGATGCGGCCTATCACGAACTGACAATGCAGGGCTGGCTTTCAGCTGAACCATCGCGCGGCACCTTTGTTTCCCATGACCTGCCGGACGTTTCCGGCTCAGGAAAAACAGCACCGGCAGGAAAACAGCCCTCTCCCGTGAACAGCAATCTGCCGCTTTTTACGCTCAAATTTTCTGACGGCGCGCCAGATGCACGCCTGCTGCCGACAACCGCCTTTGCACAGGCTTTCCGCCGTGCACTGACAAGCACCAATTTCACCCATGGCGGCTCCTATAGTGATCCGGCGGGCAATAAATCACTGCGGGAAAATCTTTCATCCTATCTGAATGTCGAGCGCGGTCTGGTGGCAACTGAGAAAGATGTCCTCATTACCAGAGGCAGCCAGATGGCGCTGTTTCTGGCCGCGAAAGCAATCATTGAACCCGGCACAAAAATCGCCGTTGAACAGCCGGGTTATCCTTTGGCATGGTCGGCATTTCGTGCAGCGGGCGCAGAAATCTGCGGCATAGCGGTGGATGAAGGCGGGATTGATGTTGATGCTCTTGAGGCACTTGCCCGACAAGACCCGCAGCTCAAAGCTGTTTACCTGACACCGCATCATCAATATCCGACAACAGTCACGCTCGGAGCCGCAAGACGGCTGCGCCTGTTTGATATTGCACAGCGTTACGGTCTGGTCATTATCGAGGATGATTATGACAATGAATATCGCTATGACGGCCGCCCAGTCCTGCCACTAACCGCGCGTTCCGGCAAGGAACTGCCGGTTATCTATCTCGGCTCCCTGTCCAAGGTTCTGGCTCCGGGCATTCGTATCGGCTATGCCGTTGCACCGGCGGATATTCTCAGGCGGATGATCCGGCACCGTGAGGCGATTGACCGGCAAGGCGACCTGCCGCTGGAACTTGCCCTGAGTGACCTGCTCGCTGACGGCACTATCAAGCGCCATGCCCGAAAAGCCCGCCGGATTTATCACGCAAGACGCGACTTTCTCGCCGGACAGTTGCAAAGCTTACTCGGCGAAGACGGCCGGTTCTCACTTCCGGCCGGTGGTCTGGCCATCTGGTTCAGACTCAATCAGGGACTTTGTGCACAAACATGGTCTGAAAATGCTGCCCGCTCCGGCCTCTCCGTCTTGCCCGGTGCACATTTTGAGCTGGATAAAAGCCGTGCCACACAGGCTTTCCGCATTGGCTTTGCCAATTCAAGTGAAGCCGAACTCGCACGGATGGTGCAGATATTGGCGCGGTCAAAAGCCTGATATAACAAAGCCTTCGGCTCCCTATCTGTTGAACCTGTTTCAGGCCGCTGTTTCCATCCGAACAGCGGCCAAATTTCATTCTGCATCGTAGAAATTTATTTCTGTGACACTTCAATGAAAAAGATTTTCATTTTGAATCTTTTTTGATAGGATTTTTTTCGGGAGAATAATGAGGGGGAAAGATCGGTGAATCTACCGGCGCTTATTGAAGCACAGTGGTCACGCCTGACAGCCAATCAGCAGAAAATTGCTGATTTCGTGCTGACGAACCCCTTTCCGGTTGCCACAATGGGCATTGAAGAGCTGGCAACAGCCACCGAAACCTCCACCGCCACCATCACACGTTTTGTCAAAGCGCTTGGCCTGAACGGTTTTACCGAATTTCGCGCCCATGCTGTGCAGGGTTATCAGTCTCTGCTGAAGCCGGTTGAAAATATCGACCGCGCCCGTCACATTCCGCCGCGCCGTGTGATTAAAGACGCCTTCAAGAATGCCCTTTCACAGGTGCAGACTGTTGCAAAGCAAGCCGACAATCCGGTCTGGGAGAGCGCAGCCATGCGTATCCAGAACGCCCAGCGCATCGCTTTCTTAGGCTTTGGTGTCAGCGGCAATCTGCTCCAGCTTTTTGCCGACAGGCTGCTGCCTTTCAGCCGTGCGCAGGTCATGCTGACCGGTGAGAACGGCATGGAACGGGTCGCGCTTAAAATCGCAGGCCTCGGCCCTGAAGACCTGCTGATCGCCATGGCATTGCCACGCTATTCACAACACACAGTCGATTTTATGAAGCTCGCCCGTGGTCGCGGCACCTATTGCATCGCAGTTACAGACGGAGCGCATTCTCCGCTTTGCGCCCTCAGCCATGAGCAGATTTTCATTCCGGCGGATCATCCGGTTCTGCACAGTTCCGGCATTGCCGCACTTGCCGCTTTCGAAACTATTCTCGCCGTTCTGGCGGCCCATCATCAGAGCGTGTCCGATGCCGTATCGATGACACGCTTTCTCATGCCCTATTTTTATGCGGATGATGAACAGCATCCGCAGTCCAAAACGAGGACCACGGATGTCAGTGAAGCCGAGTAACCCGCAAACAGCACCGGTGATCCGCGTTGAGAATATCAGCGTTGATTTCAAAGGTGATGAAAGCACATTCCGTGCGGTTAAGAACCTGTCTTTCGAGATCAAGGCCGGAGAAACACTGGCTGTGGTTGGTGAATCCGGTTCCGGCAAATCCGTAACCTCGCTGGCAATCATGCGTCTGGTGGAAAGCGGCGGCGGCAAGATCACCGAAGGCGGCATCCACTTTACCGGCAATGACGGTGTTACCACCGACCTCACCAAACATTCCCTGAAGGCGATGGAAAAGATCCGCGGCAATGATATTGCCATGATCTTTCAGGAACCGATGACATCGCTCAATCCGGTCTTTACCGTTGGCGAGCAGATTGCAGAAGCTGTGCGCCTGCACCAGAATTGCTCTGCTTCAGAAGCGCGTGCAGAAGCACTGCACATGCTGGAAAAAGTCCGTATTCCCGATGCGGCACGCCTGCTTGACCGTCACCCGCATCAGCTTTCCGGCGGTATGCGCCAGCGTGTGATGATTGCGATGGCACTGTCCTGCAAACCGAAACTGCTGATCGCCGATGAGCCGACCACAGCGCTTGATGTGACCATTCAGGCACAGATTTTGCGCCTCATCCGCCTGCTGCAGGAAGAGATGGGCATGGCTGTGCTGTTCATCACCCATGATATGGGTGTGGTGGCAGAAGTGGCCGACCGCGTTCTCGTGATGCGCCACGGTGAAAAGGTTGAAGAAGGCACTGTCGAAGACGTCTTCAAATCACCGCAGCATCCTTATACCCGTGCTTTGCAGGCCGCTGTGCCGCGTCTTGGTGCGCTGAATGGTGAAGACCTGCCGCGCCGTTTCCCTATGCTCAAAGCCGATCATGCAGACGGCAAGCCTGCCGAATTTGAAGTCTCCCCGCCGCAGGATACAATCAAATCCGACGAACCTGTGCTGAAAGTACGCGATCTCGTCACCCGTTTTGATATCCGCCGTGGCTTCTTCTCCAAACTGGCCGGTCGTGTACACGCGGTTGAACAAGTCAATTTTGATCTGCGTCAGGGCGAGACTCTGGCGCTCGTCGGTGAATCCGGCTGCGGAAAATCCACCACCGGCCGCACCCTGATGATGCTGCAGGAAGCCACATCCGGCTCGGTACACTATCGCGGCAAGGATATTTTCAAGCTGAGCGGCGCTGAGAAACTCGCCGTTCGCCGCAAAATCCAATATGTGTTTCAGGATCCGTTTGCCTCACTCGATCCGCGCCTCACAGTTGGTTTCTCCATTGCCGAACCGCTCATCACCCACGGCCTTGCCAAGGGCAATGAGATTGAGGAACGCGTTGTGCAATTGCTGCGCGATGTCGGCATGCAGCCGGAACATGCGCGCCGCTATCCGCATCAGTTCTCCGGCGGCCAGCGTCAGCGTATCTGTATTGCCCGCGCTCTGGCCGGTGATCCGGATATTCTGATTACGGATGAGGCTGTGGCCGCACTGGACGTTTCCATTCAGGCGCAGGTCATCAATCTGATGATGGAATTGCAGGAAAAACGTGGTCTGTCCTATATTTTCATCAGCCATGACATGGCCGTGGTTGAACGCGTCTCGCACCGTGTTGCCGTTATGTATCTCGGTCAGATCGTTGAAATTGGCCCGCGCCGTCAGATTTTTGAAAATCCGCAACATGCCTATACCCGCCGTTTGCTCTCTGCGGTGCCGATTGCCGATCCGGCAAGGCGCGACCGCAACAGACCGCTGATTGAGGGCGAAATTCCAAGTCCGGTGCGCAAGCCCGACGATATGCCTGTTGTCAAACCATTGGTTGAGGTGGAACCCGGCCATTTTGTAGCCCGCCACCCGATCGGTGATTTTAAATAATAAGTGGAAGGAGAGACTAATGAAACTGAAATCAATTCTGCTGTCATCGGCATTAGCTGCCGCTGTCATGCTTCCGGGCACCGTATGGGCGAAATCGCTCACCGTTGCTGTTCAGGACAACCTGACCGGTCTTGACCCTGCTGTGGTCAATGACACCCTGTCCCAGACCTCGCTGCGTCTGATCTATCAGGGTCTGTTCGGTTTCGACAAGGATATGAAACTGATCCCGCTTCTCGCTGAAAGCTATGAAGCCAATGAAAATGCCACCGAGTTTACAATTAAACTGCGCAAGGGCATCAAATTCCATGACGGCACAGATTTCAATGCTGCTGCCGCCAAGTTCAACATCGACCGTCTTGCCAATCCGGATAACAAACTGTCCCGCCGCAGCCTTGTTTCCATGGTTAAGGAAGTACAGGCCGTTGATGATTCAACCATCAAACTGACCCTCAAAGAACCTTTCGGTGCCATGGTTGCCTCCCTCGCCCATCCGGGCGCGATGATGATTTCTCCGGCAGCGCTGGAAAAATTCGGCAAAGATATCGACCGTAATCCGGTCGGCACCGGCCCGTTCACTTTCAAACATTGGGCTGCCGATACACTGGAAGTCGTGAAAAACGACAATTACTGGAAAGAAGGCATGCCGAAAGTTGACGGCGTGACCATCCGCTCCGTCCCGGAATCCGGCGCCCGTTTTGCGATGTTGCAGACCGGCGAAGCTCAGTACATTCCGACATTCCCGACTGAACTGATGAAGGCAGTCGAAAACAATCCGAATGTTCAGGTCGAAGCGACACCGTCGATCGTTGAAACCTATGTCGCCATGAACAATCTGAGGAAGCCGTTTGATGATCTGCGCGTGCGTCAGGCTCTGAACTATGCCGTTGATAAAGACGCTTTCTGTAAAGTTGTCTCCAATGGTTACTGCTCACCGGCAGATTCCATCATTCCTTCGGCTCTGGCATTCCATGTGAAGGCCGGTGACTACACTTTCAATCTCGACAAAGCCAAAGAGCTGATGAAAGAAGCAGGCCTCGAAGCCGGTTTTGAAACAGAAGTCTGGGCTGCCTCCAATACCGGCTCCCTGCGTGCCGCGCAGTTCATCCAGCAGCAGCTGGCGCAGATCAATGTAAAGGTCAATGTCGTGCCGCTTGAAGCCGGTGTTGCCGCGCAGAAAGTCTGGGGCGTTGATAAGCCTGAAGATGCAACTGTGCAGCTGTATTACGGCGGCTGGTCTGCTTCGACCGGTGATGCTGACTGGGGTATTCGCCCGCTGCTTTACGGTCAGAGCTTCCCGCCTGCAATGTTCAACGTCGCATATTATAAAAATCCGAAGGTTGATGCAGCGATTGAAGCAGGTATTGCAACTGCAGATCCGGCAAAACGTGCTGAAGCCTATGCGGAAGTGCAGAAACTTGCATGGCAGGATGCACCGTGGATTTTCCTTGGTGTAGGTCAGAATATTGCAGCCAAGAGCAAAAGCCTGTCGGGCGTTTATATGCTGCCTGACCGCGGCTTTCTGCTCGAAGATGCCGCTTTTGCTGAATAATCGCATCTGAAAGCGAGTGCTGACCGCTATTTGACGCGTATCTTATCCGAAAACCGCTTCGCACTTTTCGGGATACGCTTAATACGGTCAGCACAGTTTTTCAGAAAGGAAATCCATGTTTGCCTATCTGATCAAACGGCTGTTGGCCACTGTCCCTGTCATTGCGATGGTGATGGTCTGCGTTTTTGCCTTCGTGCATATGTTGCCCGGTGATCCTGCCCGTCTTGTTGCCGGTCCTGAAGCCAGCGCTGAAGATGTCGCTGTTGTGCGCTCCTCGCTCGGGCTTGATAAACCGCTGCCTGAACAGTTCGTCCGCTATTTTACCCGCGCTGTGCAGGGCGACTTCGGCATTTCGCTGAAAACCCGCCGTACGGTTGCGGAAGAAATCGGCGCCCGCCTGATGCCGACCGTCTGGCTGACCTTGTTCGCCATGCTCTGGTCAACGGCTCTCGGCCTGCTGATCGGCGTTGTCTCCGCTGTCAAACGCGGCAAATGGCCTGATTATGCGGGTATGATTATTGCGGTTTCCGGTATTTCCTTTCCGCCTTTCTGGCTCGGCCTGCTGCTTATCAACCTGTTTTCCGTCCATCTCGGCTGGTTCCCGACCGGCGGCTACGGCACATGGCAGCATTTTGTTATGCCGTCCTTTACGCTCGGCGTCGGTGTTGCGGCAGTCATGGCGCGTTTTACCCGCTCTTCCTTCATCGAAATTGCCCGTGAAGATTATGTCCGCACTGCACGCGCCAAAGGTGTGCCGGAACGCCGTGTGATCTGGAAACACTCTCTGCGCAATGCGTTGATCCCGATCATCACCATGGTCGGTCTGCAATTCGGCTTCCTGCTCGGTGGTTCGATTGTGGTTGAGAGCGTGTTCTCATGGCCGGGTCTCGGCCGTCTGCTGGTCGATTCAGTGTCCTATCGTGACTATCCGGTCATTCAGGCGCTAATCCTGCTGTTCTCGCTGCAGTTCATCTTCATCAATATGCTGGTTGATGTGCTGTATGCTTTCGCAAATCCGGAGATCCGCTACAAATGAGTGCGACAACTGTTGTGGTGGAACCCACCGAAAAAATGCGCAAGCCTTTGGCCGAATTCTGGCGCCGCTTTAAAAAACAAAAAGTGGCAATGGTTGCGCTTATCTTCATCATCACACTGGTGCTGATGGCTATCTTCGCGCCGTTTGTTGCCCCTTATGATCCGACCATTCCGGATTATAATGCCGTGCTGCAGGGGCCGAGTGCTGCCCATTGGGCAGGCACGGATACCTATGGCCGCGATATTTTCAGCCGTATCATCTGGGGAGCACGGATTTCACTGTCTGTCGGCTTCCTGTCCGTGACACTGGGTGCTCTGGTGGGCGTCTCGCTCGGCATCATCTCCGGTTATTACGGCCGCTGGATTGACTCCGCCGTGATGCGTCTGTGCGATCTGCTGCTGGCCTTTCCGGGTATCCTGCTGGCGATTGCGGTTATTGCTATTCTCGGACCTGGCATCACCAATGTGATCTATGCGGTTGCGATCTTCTCGATTCCGGTTTTTGCCCGTCTTGCCCGCGGCACAACATTGCAGCTCAAGCGCACTGTGTATGTGGATGCATCCCGCGCTATCGGGGTTAAAGACCGCGTGATTATGCTGCGCCACATTCTGCCGGGCACACTGCCAAATGTGATCGTCTATTTCTCCATGCGTATCGGGACATCCATTCTGACTGCGGCATCCCTCTCCTTCATCGGTCTGGGCGCACAGCCGCCAAGCCCTGAATGGGGTGCCATGCTGGCAGACGGACGCTCCTATATGGGCGTTGCCGATCACCTTACCCTGTTTCCGGGCATTGCGATTTTCGTAACGGTTCTGGGTTTCAACCTGTTTGGTGATGGTCTGCGTGACGCATTGGATCCGAAACTACGCTCTGACTGATGAAGTTACGCCGTCTCAATTGAGACGGCGTTCTCATGACAGCTTTCAATATCTGAGGAATACCATGTCTGAAACTACTCCTGTAATTGCACTCCACGGTGGTGCAGGCACAATCCTGAAATCCAATATGACACCGGAACGGGAAGCCGCCTATCATGCAGGTCTCAAAGCCTGTCTGGAAGCCGGTCTGAAAATTTTACACGAAGGCGGCAGCGCGTTGGATGCAGCAACTGCAGCCGTTATGGCGCTGGAAGACAATCCGCTGTTCAATGCCGGTCGCGGTGCAGTTTACACCACCGATGCTACCCATGAGATGGATGCTGCCGTGATGGACGGCGAGACACGCCGCTGCGGTGCGATCACCGGCATCTGCGGCCCGCGTCATCCGGTGCTGGCAGCGCGCGCGGTGATGGAACAGACTGAGCATGTGTTCCTCGCCGGTAACGGTGCCAAGCGCTTCTGTGAAAATGCCGGTCTGGAAATGATGGAACCGGAATGGTTCGGCACCCAGCAACGTCTCGATGCACTGAAAGCGGAAATGGAACGCCGCCGTCTTGGCCTCGCCGATGATGGTGATCCGGCACGCAAACACGGTACAGTCGGTGCGGTTGCGCTCGATAAAAATGGCCATATTGCTGCTGCAACTTCCACCGGTGGCATGACCGCGAAAACACCGGGTCGCGTGGGTGACAGCCCTGTGATCGGTGCCGGTACATGGGCGGATGACAAAACCGCTGCAATTTCCGCAACCGGTCATGGCGAATATTTCATTCGCTGGGCGGTTGGTCATGAAATTGATGCACGTATGCGCTGGGCAGGCCAGAGCCTCGCACAGGCTGCAGGCGATGTGGTGCAGGAACTCGGTGAACTCGGCGGCTCCGGCGGCCTGATCGCCGTTGATGCCAAAGGCAATATCGAACTGCCGTTCAACAGCCCCGGCATGTATCGCGCATGGTGCGGTGCGGATGGTGTCATCCATACCGGTATTTACGGCAAAGAAGACTAATCTTCCTGCGCAGTTCTGAAGAGACAATCCCCCGACCAGTAATGGTTCGGGGGATTTTTTTGCTCATCGTTGCTACCATCGATGAAATTGCAGCGTATTTTTTTCAATGGCCGCTCTGGATCGGCTCCCCGAATTCTATTACTTTGCAGTCAGCCTAAAATTACAGGGTCATTAGAGCGCCGCGCATCCCATTGGGCGCACAAAGGTCGCTCTAAGATTTTAAATTATGCAGCAGCTGAAAGAAGTCATTTCGGTGCCACATCAACAAGACCCTCAGAGCGACAGCCACCTACCCGACATTCCCTTTTTCACGCAACTCGGCATTCTGCGCAGGCTTCTGAATTCCTCGGAAGAGTTTCTGAAACTGGCAGCCATGTCTGTTACGTTACTGCTGATTTTGCTGGCAACCGCCTATGGGCAGGTGACACTCAATCAATGGAATGTACCATTTTATAATTCCATTGAGCAGCGGGATGTTCCGGAATTTATCCGGCAGTTGCAGATCTTTGTCTTCATTGCTGCCGGATTGCTGGTGCTCAATGTTGCGCAAAACTGGTTTCAACAAACGCTTTCCGTGGTGATGCGCAAAGCTATCGTCAAAAATCTTCTTGATTGCTGGCTGCATGGCAATAAGGCATCCAAACTCGATAAGACCGGTTTTTATGCGCAAAATCCCGACCAGCGCATCCATCAGGATACAAGACAGCTGGCAGATTCAACCACGGGACTGACAATTGGCTTCATTCAGTCTTCCATCCTCTTATTCAGTTTTATCGGCATTCTGTGGAATGTGTCGGAAGGTTTTGTATTCCGCTATAACGGCTACGAATTCTCACTGCCGGGTTATATGGTCTGGGCGGCTATTCTCTATGTTGGACTTGCGTCTGCCCTCAGCCGTTTAGTGGGGCGCGGGCTGGTCAAACTGAACGCTGCCCGTGAAGCGCAGGAAGCAGAATTCAGAACCGCTCTTGTTAAGATTATTAGTGAAAACGATAATTACCCGATGGCCAATGAGAGTGAGCGTAAAATCGGTTTTTTGCGCGGTAAATTTCAAGGCCTGTATTCCAGCATAAAAAAGCTGATCCTCATGGAGACCAATCTCACATGGATTTCATCAGGCTTTGGCTGGATGGCCATTGTGGTGCCGATTTTGGCCGCCGCCCCGATCTATTTTTCCGGCGGCTTGAATTTCGGCGGGCTGATGATGACAGTCGGCGCGTTCAATCAGGTCTATTCGGCTCTGCGGTGGTATGTGAATAATTATCAGGCCATTGCCGAATGGCGCGCACATCTGCTGCGTATTACCGGCTTCCACACATTGTTACTGACCGAATAAAAACAGGCGCGGTCTTCTTCCGCGCCTGTAACATTCATAACTGTTTTCGTATGTTTAATCAGCGTTTAGCCGCTGCTGCGCGTTTCAAAATCTCAATCACCATCTCCGATGCCTTGTTCAGAGAACCAACCGGCAGGAACTCGTAGATTGAATGGAAATTATGCGCACCGCAGAACAGGTTCGGACAAGGCAGACCTTTTTCTGACAGAACCGCACCGTCATAACCACCGCGCATCGGGATTGCATAAGGTTCGACACCAATAGCTTTCATCGATTCCAGAGCCAGTTCAACCGGATAGAAATTATCGCCCTTCAGGCCTTCGGCAGCATTGCGATACATCGGACGATATTCAACCGACACTGTGCCCTCACCATGCAACTGATTAAAACTTGCGGCAAGAGTGTCGATAAAGTTACGGCGCTTATCATAGCCCTCTACCGTAAAATCGCGGATATCAACCACGATTTTGGCAGATGCCACGCTGCCCTGAATAGCTTTGACCCAGTAATAGCCTTCACGATTTTCCGTATGTTCCGGCCGTTCACCCGCTGGCAGCATACCAATATATTGCTGGGCATAGAGAATGGCATTGCGCAGCTTGCCCTTGGCCGACATCGGATGAGCAGGCTGACCACGGAACGTGATGTGGAACTCACCGGCATTCCAGTTTTCATAGACAATTTCACCCACTGCACAGCAATCCAGCGTATAGGCGAAATCCGCATTGAGGCTCTGTACATCCAGTGCTTTCGCGCCAAGCAGACCGATCTCTTCATCCGGCACAAACACGACTTTAACCTCGCCATGTTCAATCGACGGATTGTCGCGCAGAACCTGCATCGCATGCATAACTTCAGCGATCGCTGACTTGTTATCCGCACCCAGCAGACTGGTGCCGTCTGTCACGATAATGCGGTCGCCTTCGTAACGCTTCAGTTCCGGAAATTCCTCAACGCGCATCACAATATCAAGCGCTTTATTAAGGACGATATCCCCGCCCTGATACTCCACCACATGCGCCTTGGTATCAGTAGTATATTCACCGCTGGTATCCATATGGGCGACCCACGCGATCACCGGTGCCTGATGGTCGGCATTTTTGATATTGGACGGCAATGTACCAACCACGATGGAATGATCTCTCATTTCCACGGTAAGTCCCAAATCGCGCAGCTCGCCTGCCAACAGATTGGCGAGTTCAGTCTGACCGCTGCTCGACGGGAGTTTCCCCGCATCGGATACGGCTGTTGTATTAATACGGGTATAGTTCAGAAAGCGTTCAACAATATCCATCGGATTCTTTTACCTCATACCAAGGCGCTAAGATGCTAACGCATCACGCCTTGAAAATGTTCAATCACCACACGGGCTTAACCAAAGTCCAATGAGTTTTACTCAATGAACTTTGGTATCAGCTTACAGTTTCATTTCATCTTGCAGAAATGGCGCCGGTGACGGCGCCATTGATTTTGAAACAAGTGCTCACCAAAAACGGGTAAGATCGTGTTGCTTATTCTTCGATATCAACATCTTCAAAGAGATAACCGCCGAAAGGATCGATACGGAAATCTTTGACTTTCTTGCTGACCGGCTGCTCCATCACCTGATGGGCAATCGTCAACCACGGAGCCTGTTCTTTAAAGATCACCTGCGCCTGTTCATAAAGCTTGGTGCGTTCTGCCTGATCCGTGGTCAGCTTAGCCGCCTGAATAAGCTTTTCGAAATCAGCGTTACACCAGTTGGCACGGTTACTGCTGCCGACAGCTTCACAACCCAGCAAAGCTGCAAGGAAGTTGTCCGGATCAGCCATACCACCGGTCCAGCCGAGCATGACTGCACCGTCACGGTCTTTTTCGAGCGAGCGTTTGAGATATTCGCTCCAGTCATAGGAAACGATCTCAGCTTTAACACCAACTTTTGCCAGATCAGCCTGCATCGATTCCGCTGCACGGCGGGCATTCGGCATATAAGGACGCTGTACCGGCATTGCCCAGATCTTCATCGAAAGATCTTTAACACCGGCCTCTTCAAGAAGCTTGCGCGATGCTTCAATATCATAGGCATCGTCTTTAACGTCTTTATTATAGCCCCAAACACCTGGAGGCATTGCGTTGACCGCAACCATACCGGTTGAACCGAAGACGGCATCAATGATCGCCTGTTTGTTGATCGCCATATTCAGCGCTTTACGCACGCGCACATCGTCGAATGGTGCAACAACAGTATTATAGGCCATGAATGCAATATTCAGGCCTTCTTTACGCTGCACTTCAAGCGAGGTATCCGCTTTCATCTCATCAATATCCGCTGGGTTCGGATAAGCGATGATATGGCATTCGCCAGCCTTCAGCTTCTGATAACGCACGGAAGCATCAGGGGTAATCGCGAAAATCAGATTGTCGATCTTCTGTTTGCCACCCCAGTAATCAGGATTGGCCTGAAAACGCACAGCGCTGTTTGCCTGATAATCCACATATTGATACGGGCCGGTACCAACCGGCAGCTGGCTCAGCTGATCGGTCTTGCCTTCTGCCACCAATTGATCCGCATATTCTTTGGACTGGATTACAGCAAAGGTCAGCGACAGCGAAGCAATCATTGTTGCTTCCGGACGGTTCAGCACGAACTTAACCGTATGATCGTCGATCTTCTGGATTTCTTTAATCAGTGTCGGGAAAGAATAAGCACCATATTGCGGCCATGTCCCCTTACCGTAAAACGGATTTTCTTTGTTGCCCTGACGGTCAAAGCTGAAAATCACGTCATCCGCGTTGAATTCGCGGGTTGGTGTGAAATAGCTGGTCGTCTGGAATTTTACGCCTTTGCGAAGAAAGAAAGTATATTCCTTACCATCTTCCGAAATTTCCCAGCGCTCGGCCAGACCCGGTTCCAGTTCTGTTGAACCGCGCTTGATTTTAATCAGACCGTTGGACACGTTACGCGCCGAAGCGTCATAAGTTGCACCTGATGTGGTAGTTGCCGCATCAAAATTGTCCGGTGCTGCTTCAGAGCAATAAATCAGTGTTTTTGCTGAAGCCTGAGCAGAGGCCATTCCGCCGAGCAGCAAAGCAAGTGCTGTCGCCGAAAGCGCCTTTTTATAAATATTCATACTGGTATTCCCCATTCCATCCGGCAGACAAAACCTCTCTGTTCAAGTAACCAACAGAACTGCCTTGCCTGTTCATTTTACGCGCATCCCGAAAACTGTTTCACAGTCTTCAGACTACGCTCTTAGTCCGGTCACAAAGTGATTGATGACCGGAGTTAAGTGATTCCGTATCGTGATAGTGGAACGATCTCTGCCCGAGTGCCATTGATAATTTTGAATAAAATCACAATCATCCCAACTAAATCAGGGGAGTCTAAGAACCGGCGAAACGGGAGACCGGCTTTCGGCCATTCGCATGATGCTTTCACTGATGCGATCCATTCCGGCAAAAATACTCGATCTTTTTATTTTGCGCATATGTTATCCGATCGAAGCGGGATAAAAAAACAGTCCGGTGGACTGTTTTTTCCGCGAAGGCGCTTCACACTTTTCGGGATACGCTCTAGGTATAGACACGCCGGTTCCGGCATTCTTTCAACAATGTCGGTCAAACCGGAAGATAGCATGTCTGTTAAAAGTATTTTCTTCACCCTGCTTGCAACCGGCACAATCTGGGCGGGCAGTGCACAAGCTGAATGGCAGGCGATTGAGAAAGTGGAAACCTATTCTGTCTCCGGTACAACAGGTCCCGAGCTCTATGCTTCCATCGGCCAAAAAGGTCCGCAGATCAGCAAGAACAGACGCACCATTGCGCATACAAATTTCACATTGCTCTGGTCGCGCAAATATAAAACCGATGATGGCAACTGCACTTTGGTTTCTGCCAAACCAAAACTGACAATTACATATACATTGCCGAAACCGGCGCAAAAGCTACCGCCGGAGACTGCCGCGCTCTGGGCAACATTCTATGCCGGCATTGAAAAACATGAACATATTCACGGCGATTACATCAAAGAAATGGTGCAGAAAATTGAAACGGCCACCGTCGGGATGTCCGTTGCCAATGATCCGAAATGCATCAGGTTCAAAACAGAGCTGAATAAAGTACTCTCGGAACTGTTTCAGGAACAGCGCCAGCGCGGCCGCGATTTTGACCGTTCAGATATGGCACAGGGCGGAAATATTCATCAACTGATCCTCGGGCTGGTCAACGGCCACTGAATCACGACCACTTTATACATCCGTCAAAACTGACCATTATGTTTATTCTCAGCCGAAAACAGTGTTCAAAATCGCTGTTTCGCGCCCGTTTCGGCACATCAATCATCCATACTGGCAAATAATGCCGTCTTTTTGAGCATTATTGTGCCTGTACTCTGCCATTTCGTCACTGTAGTTATCAGCGCGCAGAAAGAGGAGGTTGTCTGCAACGGAGGATATTCCAGACCCGCATGCTGTCTTTATACAGCCCGTATCGGCATCAAACTATGTTGAACGGCAGCTTTTGATGTAATCAGCACTTGTAAGCGGGGCCAAGGAATTTTATCAGCACTCAATAATAAGTTGTAATACCCCTTCATCTTCCCAGTCTGAACGGGTAAACGAGCATAGCACGACACTATCCGTAAAGGATGCAGCGCGTGTCAGGATCAAACGGAGCAGGCAATTGAAAAATCATTCTGATATCTGGGATATCGTTGAAGAGAAAAGCCCTGCCTATTTTGATCTGAGTGATACAGTCTGGGACAATCCTGAAACCAATTACGAAGAATATAAAGCCAGCAATGCCCATGCGCAGATGCTGCTGGATGAAGGCTTTCGCGTAGAGCGCGGTATTGCCGGACTGCCGACCGCCGTTATGGGCGAAGCCGGTGAAGACGGCCCTGTCATTGCTATTCTCGGTGAGTTTGATGCCCTGCCCGGCCTGAGCCAGATTGCCGGTCTGGCAGAGCCGCAGGAAATTGAACGCGGTGGCCATGGTCATGGCTGTGGGCATAATCTGCTCGGCTCCGGCTCACTCCTCGCGGCCTCTGCGCTGAAAGACTATCTGGCAGAAAACGGTATCAAAGGCCGCGTGCGTTATTACGGTTGCCCTGCGGAAGAAGGCGGTTCGGCCAAAGGTTTCATGGTTCGTGAAGGTCTGTTTGATGATGTGGATGTCGCCTTCTGCTGGCATCCCGCTCCTTTTGCCGGTGTCAATGATCCGGTTTCTCTGGCCTGCAATGAAATCAGCTTCCATTTTACCGGCCGCGCAGCCCATGCCGCATCCGCCCCGCATCTCGGCCGCAGTGCGCTGGATGCCGTGGAACTGATGAATGTCGGCGTCAATTATATGCGTGAGCATATGCCTTCCAGCGCCCGTATCCATTATGCTGTTACCGATACCGGCGGCATTGCACCGAATGTGGTGCAAGCCAAAGCCACAGTGCGTTACCTGATCCGCGCGCTCAGCCTGCCGGAAATGCAGACATTGCTGGAACGCGTTCGTAAGATTGCACAGGGTGCAGCCCTGATGACGGAAACGTCGGTGCGTGATGAGATCATCAGCGGTGATGCCAATCTGATCGGCAATTCAACCCTTGAACAGCTGATGCAGATCCAGCTGGAACGTCTCGGCGCACCTGTTTTTGACGAACAGGACAGAAAGACTGCCCGCGAATTTCAGAATACTCTGAGCAAAGAAGATATCTCGGATGCTTTCCGCCGTTTTGGTGTTGAGCCAAAAGACGGACTTGCCCTATGCGAAGAGATCTATAAGCCGTATAACGGGGATAATTCCCTTGTCGGCTCTACCGATGTGGGCAGTGTAAGCTGGGTGGTACCAACTGTGCAAATGCGCGGTGCGACCTGCGCAATCGGCACGCCGCTGCATTCATGGCAAATGGTGGCGCAGGGTAAATTGCCTGCAGCCCATAAAGGCATGGCACATGCAGCGAAAATCATGAGCAGCACCGCTGCAGAATTGTTTCGCAATCCGGAACATATTACAGCGGCCAAAGCAGATCATAAAAAACGCCTCGGCGGTACAGTTTTCATCAATCCGATACCGGATGATGTGCAGCCTGCCCTCCCCGTGCAAAAAGCATAGTCAGCGGGCTACAGGAATCCATTATGACAACCATTTTTCTCATCTCTCCTTCTATTCACACGCAGTTTCGGACGGAAAACCAGTTCCCACTTTTCCTGAAACTGCTCTAACCGGCCAAGGACATTATGAAGCAACTCAGCTTTTTTGAAATCCTCAGCTTCGGGCCTGACGGCTGGGGGCAAGTTCTGCTCACCGGCGCATTAATGAGTGTTGCCCTTGCTGTGACCGGCTTTTTGCTCGGCGCAGTCATCGGCGTGTTCGGTGCCTGGGCAAAAATCTCAGGCGGACGGATTACCCGTACCATCGCGGATGGTTATACAACCATTATCCGCGGCATTCCTGACCTGCTGATTATCTATCTGTTTTATTTCGGCGGCAGTGCAGCGATTACCGCAATCGGCAAGCTGTTCGGCGCTGAAGGTTTCCTCGGTTTTCCGGGCTTTCTCGCCGGTATGCTGGCCATCGCCATTTCCTGCGGCGCGCATCATACGGAAGTTTTCCGTGGTGCTTTCAAAGCCGTTGCCAAAGGCGAGCTGGAAGCAGCAACCGCCTGCGGCATGGGTCGCTGGCTGAAATTCCGCCGTATCATTGCGCCTCTGTCGCTGCGTCATGCGCTGCCGGGTCTTGGCAATGTGTGGCAGGTATCGTTGAAAGAATCCGCTCTGGTTTCCGTGACCGGCGTTGTGGAACTGCTGCGTCAGGCACAGATCGGTGCCGGTTCGACCGGTCTGCCATTCAACTTCTTCCTGATCGCCGGTGCCCTCTATCTGCTGATTTCGTCTGTTTCAGGCGGCATTCTGCAGTCCGCTGAGCGCTATTTCTCCCGCGGCGTGAGGAGAGCCCAATGAGTTTTGAATTCTTCGCTGAATCTTTCGTCGCTATGCTGGCGGGTCTGCCTCTGACCCTGAAACTGGCCGCGACTGCGATTGCACTGGGTGCCTGTCTTGCACTGGTCATCGCGATGATGCGCCTGTCCGGTAATGTTGTGCTGGACTGGATTGCTCGTATTTATGTGTTTGTATTCCGCGGCACACCGCTGCTGGTGCAGATTTTCATCATCTATTACGGCCTCAGCCAGTTTCCGGCGATCCGTCACTCTTTCCTGTGGCCGATCCTGCGTGAGCCTTACTGGTGTGCGGTTATCGCTCTGACGATGAACACTGCCGCCTATGCCGGTGAGATCATCCGTGGCGGCCTGCTGTCCGTGCCTCATGGCCAGATTGAAGCAGCCAAGGCCTGTGGCATGTCGCGCTTCACCGCTTTCCGCCGTGTGGTCATGCCGCTTGCTATCCGTCAGGCACTGCCTGCCTATGGCAATGAAATGATCTCGATGGTCAAAGCCACCTCGCTGGCCTCGATCATCACGCTGATGGAAGTGACCGGTATTGCTGCCAAGCTGATTGCCGAGAGCTATCGCGCGATTGAAGTTTTTGTCGTTGCCGGTGCAATTTACCTGTCCATCAACTTCATTCTGACCCGTCTTCTGCTGCTGGCTGAATACCGCCTGACGCCATATCTGCGTCAGCCTGTTCCTGTCAGCGTACCGGCCAATATTCCTACCGAAGGAAAAGCATCGTGAGCAATACAGTATCCGCATCCGCACCGGTCGCGCTGAAAGTCGAAAACCTGCGCAAGAATTTCGGTCAGGTCGAAGTGCTGAAAGGTATTTCGCTCGAAGCCCGCGAAGGTGAAGTGATCTCCATTCTCGGCTCTTCCGGCTCGGGTAAATCCACATTGCTGCGCTGCATCAACCTTCTGGAAACACCGACATCCGGTACGGTCACCATTTCCGGTGAAACCATCAAGATGGCGCAGAACTCCAAAGGCGAAAGCTACCCGACCGACAAAAAACAGGTCTCGCGCATCCGTTCGGAACTCGGCATGGTCTTCCAGAGCTTCAACCTCTGGTCACACAAAACCATTCTGGAAAATGTAATTGAAGCGCCGATCTATGTGCAGGGGCGCAACCGCGCTGAAGTCATTGAAGAAGCGGAAGCGCTGCTGGCGAAAGTCGGTATTGCCGATAAGCGCAATTACTACCCTTCACATATGTCCGGCGGTCAGCAGCAGCGTGCAGCGATTGCCCGCGCGCTGGCGATGAAACCAAAAGTGATGCTGTTTGACGAACCGACTTCCGCACTTGATCCGGAACTGGTAGGTGAAGTTCTTCGCGTGATGCGCGGACTTGCTGAAGAAGGCCGTACAATGCTGGTCGTGACCCACGAAATGGGCTTTGCCCGTGACGTTTCCAACCGCGTTATCTTTGTACATCAGGGTCAGGTTGAAGAAGACGGCGCACCGTCGGAAGTCTTCACCAATTCCAAGTCAGAACGTTTCCGCAAATTCATCAGCCACGAAAATGCGGCTTAAAGCATTTCCAGCAAAAGTGCGAAGCGTCTTCGCGGGGAAATCAGTTCGCTGGACTGATTTCTATTCCCACTTCGATGCATAGGATAATGCGTAAAGACAAAGAGACAGAGCGGCTCAAAAGTTCAATCCTGAATGGAGCCGCTCTAAATGAACAAGAATAATTGTAAACAGGGTGCTTCTATGAAAATCAGCCTCATCACCAAATCGCTTCTTGCTTCTGCAATGCTGCTCGGCGCCGTATCGGCCAGCGTCACTGCACAGGCTGAAGAAAAGAAATGGACCAAAGTAACCATCGCAACTGAAGGTGCTTACCGTCCGTACAACTTCACCAAGCCGGACGGCACACTCGACGGCTATGAAATCGAGCTGAGCAAATATCTCTGCGATCATATGAAAGTGGAATGCACGCTCGTTGCAACACCATTTGACAGCATGATCCCTGCGCTGAACGCCGGTAAATTCGACGCGATCATGGCTGGCCTGACCGCCACTGCAAAGCGTGAAGAAACCATTGATTTCTCGGTTTCCTACGGCCTGACACCACAGACTTTCGCAACGCTGAAAGACAGCCCTTATGCGAAACTGCCGCATACCGGCGAAACTCTGTTCCTTGCCAATGAAGATGAAGCCACGAAGAAAGCCATCGGCGAATTTTCGACTTCAATCGAAGGCCGCACTGTTGGCGTACAGACCGCTTCGCTCGGCCTGACTCTGCTCAACACCTATTTCAAAGATTCCGCTGATATCCGCGAATATAAGACAACTGAACAGCACGATCTGGATCTGAAGTCCGGCCGCGTTGATCTGGTTGTAGCGTCGCTGGCCTATCTGGCCGATGCTGCGAAAAAGCCAGGCAATGAAGATATCGTTCTGACCGGCCCTTACTTCAAAGGCGGCGTTCTGGGTCGCGGCGTTGCCGTTGGTCTGCGCAAGAACGAACCAGAACTGCAGAAGAAGTTCAGCGAAGCGATTGAAGCTGCAAAAGCTGACGGCACAATCAAAAAGCTGTCCGAAAAATGGTTCGGTTTTGACGTAACTCCATAAGTTACAGATACAATTTGAAATCATGAATGTGGCTGCGATTTTCGCGGCCACATTTTTTTATCGTGAGCAAGAGCAACTGGAGCATGCTCAAATCCGGTCATCGCATAAAGACATGATCTGATCTGAAACTTTGATGATCCGCTCTGCGCAATATGATTGGACGGCAAGGCTTTGTATCTGTAGAAGCCTTTGTTATTCAAACATTTCTCATCCTGCATCCGGATCACGACTATGCCTGTATATGAACTCGCCGCACTCGGAGCCGCGACTTGCTGGGCGTTTACAGGTATTATTTCTGCCATTCCCGCCGGTCATGTCGGCGCATTGGCTTTTAACCGTGGCAGGCAGGTTTTCGTCACCGGATTATTGCTGATCTATGTGCTGATTTCCGGCTCATGGCGCGACCTCAGTTGGGACAGCGCAGTTCCGCTGCTGCTCTCCGGCCTGATCGGGATTTTCGTCGGCGACTCTCTGCTGTTCACCGCACTGAACCGCCTCGGCCCCCGCCGCTCCGGTATTCTGTTTGCGCTCAATGCACCGATTGCCGCCGTGCTTGGCTGGATACTGCTGGATGAAACATTGTCACCTATGGGTGTGCTCGGCATCGCCGTCACGATATCCGGTGTGTTGCTGGCCATTCTGTTCGGCAAGCGCCGTGCACAAATCCATGAATGGGAAAAGATCAAAGGCCCGCTCTGGATCGGTGTCGGGCTGGGGCTGGCAGCGGCAACCGGTCAGGCCATCGGCTCCATTATCGCCCGCCCTGTTATGGTCAGCGGGATTGATCCGGCACTGGCCTCGCTGTTACGTGTTGGCATTGCGGCCTGCTGCCTGACCGTGCTGACACAATTGCCGGTTCCGGCGCTCAAGCCCAAAAAGCCTTTTACGCTGAAGATTGCCTTCCTCACCGCTTTGACCGGCTTTCTCTCGCTGGCGCTCGGCATGACATTGCTGCTCTTTGCGCTTTCCGGCGGTAAGGTCGGCATTGTCTCCACCATCTCGGCCACAACACCGGTGATTATTCTGCCGCTGCTATGGCTGCGTACCGGTGAACGCCCCGCCAATGGTGCATGGCTTGGCGCTCTTCTGGTGGTAGCCGGAATGGCACTGATTATGCTGCGCTGAGTGAGATACTCACTCAGCCGCCTGCTGCTGATAATGATGACCGGAAACCACACGCACGGCTTCAGAAACCGCCTGCGCAATGCGGTTATCAATCAGCACATTGCTGAGTTGTCCGTCGGTAAAATCACGATCTGAGACATAGATTGCAGTCGGCAGTGCGAAAGCCTCAAAGAATCCGAATAGCGGGCGCAACTGATGCTCGACGATCAGCGAATGGCGGTCACCGCCGCCGGTTGCCGCGAGAATGACCGGCTTGCCACGCAGCAATTTCGGGTCTAGCAGATCGAAAAAATGCTTGAACAGTCCCGTATAGCTGCCTTTATAGGTCGGCGTACCGACAACCAGCAGATCAGCAGCGGCAATTTCATCCACAATGTCAGAAGCCTGCTTGTCGAGTTGCGACGGCCAGCGTGCAGCAGGGAACGACGCTCCCAGATCGGCAATATCATAGACAGATGACACACCGCCGAGGGCCAGAGCTGCCTGTCCGGCAATATGTTCAACAAAGCCACGGGTTTTGGACGGGCTGGTCAGGTTGCCGGAAAATCCGGTTATGCGGGGCGCACTCATAGTCTTTCCTCAGAACTTTCAGAATTTTCATGTGTCAGCGGGGGCGGCAAAGGAATTTTCCCCGCAAAAACCGGCACGCGATAGCCGCGCTGCACAGCTTCCCGTTTGGCGATTTGCAGATACCAGCGCCGGACGGAGGGATAATCATTGAGATTGATTTTATGGCGTTCAAAACGTGACACCCACGGCCAGACTGACATATCGGCAATGGAATAGTCCCCTGCCAGATAATCTTTGCCGTTGAGATGCTGCTCCAGCTTCTCGTAAAGCCGCTTGGTTTCACTTGCGAAAAGCGCGGATGCTGCCGGCGCCACGTCCGGATGATAGGTCAGAAAATAATGCGCATGGCCAAGTGTGGGTCCTAATCCGCCAACCTGCCAAAATACCCATTCCAGCACCGCATAGCGCTCAGCGCCTGATGCTGGCAAAAACCGGCCGGTCTTCTCTGCGAGATAGGTCAGGATTGCACCGGATTCCAGCAATGTCAGCCCGTTTGAATGATCGACAATCGCCGGAATTTTAGAGCCCGCACTGATCTTGCGGAAGTTTTCAGAGAACTGCTCGCCTTTGGTCAGGTCGATTGCATGCGCCTGATAAAGCAAGCCGAACTCTTCCAGCGCAATGGAGGTTTTCAGCCCGTTGGGCGTAATCCATGTGTAGAGATCAATCATATCAGTCAAACATCAGGTCGGGCATCAGGTCGGGCATCGCATCGGATGTTTGGCGGTTTGTTATATTACGTCCGGTCACATCTTCCAGCCCGTCAAAAATCTCCCGTAGCCGCAGCACAATTTGCTCAACACGCGGATCAGCCACACTATAGATCATCGTCTTGCCGTCGCGCCTGCAGGCAATGGCACCTGCCTCGCGCAGAATACTCAATTGTTGCGACAGGCTCGGCTGCGGAATACGTAGTTCCGCTTCCAGCTCACCGACCTGCGCTTCCTGCTCCATCAGATAACAAACCAGCGCCAGCCGGTTTGCATTGGCAATCAGCTTGAGCAGGTCACTTGCTGTGGTGACAGAACGGCATAAACGGGCTGCAACCGGCTTGGTCATTAAACCTCTCATTATAACCACGCGCAAACATTCTATAAAAAAATATATTGATAACTGATATTAATCAATATGTTATAAATTCAAGCGTTAAAAATTATGACCTACGCACATGCCAAAAACTAGAATAATCCGTTACAAAGCCGCACAAAATTAGAACAGCCCGCTTTGGCTTTCATTTTACAAAAACGTAAATTGTATCTCAGTACCACAGGCGGATAATTCCGGTTTCTGCCTGTCTTCTGAAAGGGCAGTTTATGAAAATCGGTGTTCATCCCAGCAATCTGCATCTGCGTATCGCACAGGTCTGGCCTGATGCCTTTGCCGCACTGGATGGTGAGTTTGTTGCCTATCGCGAAGGGCGCGACACCGGCAGACTGATTACAGAAGGCAAGATTGATTTTGGCGGCACCGGCTCAACCCCGCCGATCACTGCAGCTCTGGACGGGTTGCCTGTCAATTATATCGCCGCCTCTGCCCCGCGCCCTGCCAATGGCGCTATTCTGGTTCGCGCTGACAGCCCGATCAAATCCACATCTCATCTGAAACACCGCCGCATCGGGCTGGTAGACGGTTCTTTCCAGACCTATTATCTGGCACGCAATCTGGAAGAAGCCGGTCTCAGCCTCGCCGATATTGAACGCGTCGAGCCGGAGGTCAATGACGCCCTGCCCGCCCTGCTCGACGGTCGTGTTGATGCGTGGATTGCTATGGCACCGCGTCTGGAAAATGCACTTGAGCGCGATGATATCCGCCTGCTCTCGCGCTGCGGCTCTACTATTCCCAACCGCTCTTTGTTCTGGACGCTAGAAAGCAGCGGGTTTGATGCCCAAACCCGCCTGAAAATTGCGCAGGAACTGGCACGGATAGGCCGCGAAATCACAGCAGACCCGCATCAGGCCGCCCGCAGGCTGGTGGAAAGCGGTGCAACGGAAGCCAGTCTGCAAGGCTGGGAAAAGGTGATTGCCTCACGCGATTTCACTGTCATTCCGGCGGATGAAACCATTCTCACAGAACAGCAGACAGAAGCAGAAGTTCTGCATCGTCACGGGCATTTTGACCGCCTTGCGCAGATTTATCCGCAGGCTGCCTGATCGCCACCATCTCCTAAATTTAAGAATACGGACAATGATATGAATATTTTCTGGTATATGTGCGCACCTGACGGTGCCTATCCGTGGAAGCCTGAAGGTTCCCGCAAGGTTGATCTCGGCTATTACAAGCAGCTTGCCATGGCCTATGACCAACTGGGTTATACCGGCGCACTCTTTGCCACCGGCGCCCATGATGTATGGGGATTGGCCAATTCACTGCTGCCTTATACGGAGCGGCTGAAATTTCTCGTTGCCATCCATCCGGGTCTGATTGCGCCGACTTTGCTTGCCAAAATGGCTGCGAGTTTTCAGGAATTTTCCAACGGCCGCCTGCTGGTCAATGTCGTATCGGGTGACGCCAAAATGCTCGGTGCCTATGGCATGAACATTCCCCATGATGAACGCTATGACATGGCCGATGAATATCTGACCATCTGGCACAGACTGTTTGCCGGTGAGAGTGTGGATTATCAGGGCAAATATTTCTCAACGACAGGTGCCAAACTGGCACTGCCGGTGGGGGAGACGATTGCCCCCCCGCCGCTCTGGTTCGGCGGCTCCTCCGATAAAGCGCTCGATGTTTCCGCCAAACATACCGACACTTACCTGTCATGGGGCGAAACGCCGGAGCAGATCGGTGCAAAAATCGCCAAGGTCAAAGAACGTGCCAAGCAATTCGGTCGTACTATGCAATATGGCATCCGCCTTTATGTAATTGTACGCGACACCGATGCCAAAGCATGGGAAGCCGCCAATGATCTCTATGCTCAGATGGATGCCGCATCCATTGCTGCCAATCAGCGCTTTGTATCCAACACGGATTCCGTTGGTCAAAAACGCATGAGTGCTTTGCATGGCGGTGTTAAGCCTGAGAACTTACGTGATCTGGAAGTAGCGCCAAACCTCTGGGCAGGTATCGGTCTTGTGCGTCCGGGCCCGGGTACTGCCATTGTCGGCTCGCCGGATACGGTGATCCGCACACTGGAGGCCTATCGTGAAGCCGGTGTGGAAACTTTCATCCTCTCCGGCATGCCATTGCTGGAAGAAGCCTATCGTTTCGGGGAAACTGTGCTGCCGCGTCTTGATGTTTCAACAGAAGTAAAGCAAGCAAAGAATTACACATGGTCAACATTGTTTGACCGCGACCTCTCTAAGGCAGTTCCGGCTTGACGATGAGTACAGTGAAGACCTATCCCGCGATCGCAATAACACCGGTGCAATCCTTTGCCAGAACAATGCTGACCGGCATTGAGAATCTGCTGGGTGCAATCTGTGCCGCGCTCCTTGCCGCATTGCTGCTGATTGTGCTGACAACAGTGGTGCTGCGCTACGGGTTTAACACAGGTTTTCTCGGCTCTGAAGAGCTGGCGACATGGCTCTATGTTGCATTGATTGCCTTTGGTGCACCGCTGGCAATCAATTCGGCACTGGCGATGCGGCTTGATCTGGTGACATCCCGTCTCTCGCCTTCGGGTCAGCGTGGCGCGGCTATTATTGCGGACACTTTCACGCTGATGAGCGGGCTGATCCTCAGCTTCGGCAGCGCACGGATTGCTGTGCTACTTGGCGGCATTTCTCCGACACTCGGCCTGCCGGAATGGATACGTTTCGGCTTTCTCGGTCTCGGCGGGTTCTTTATTCTGATTGTGCTGGGGCTACAGCGCATCAGCGAGAATAAAATACCGGATCTGCTGATTGCCGGTCTGCTGGCAACGGCGCTCTATATCGCGGTCAGCCATATCCATATTGATACGGATTTAAGCCCGAGTATTGTGCTGGGTCTGATTGCTCTGGCCGGACTGCTGGTTGCGGCTCCTCTGCCCCATGCATTTCTGGCCGCCGCCTATATTGCCATTGCCTTTGGCAGCACCTTGCCGGAACCGGCGGTGGTGTCTTCCACCGTCACCGGTGTTTCCAAATTCCTGCTGTTGGCAATTCCGTTCTTTCTGCTGGCGGGCAGCCTGCTTACCGCCGCAGGCATTGCGCATAAGATCGTGCAATTTGCCTCCTCACTTGTCGGCCATCGCCGTGCCGGACTGGCACAGACCACATTGCTGACCAGTGTGCTGTTTTCCGGCGCCTCCGGTTCTTCTGTCGCCAATGCGGCCTTCGGCGCTGCAACCTTCCAGCCGGAACTGGTAAAGCGCGGCTATCCGCCTGCGCAGGCCGGTGCAATTATTGCGGCAACATCTGTGCTGGATAATGTCATCCCGCCGTCTATTGCCTTTCTCATTCTTGCAGCGGCAACCAATCTCTCGGTCGGCGCATTGCTGGTCGGCGGTTTCTTCGCCGGTGCGGTCATGGCTGTCTGCCTTGCCGTTGCCATTCATCTGACCGTTCGTGAACAAGTGACACAGCCGCGTGCCAGCGGACAGGAACGCCTGCATTCAGCCATCGGTGCCATACCGGCTTTCGGCCTTGGCATTATCGTTGTGGTTGGCATCCGCATGGGCGTTGTCACCACCACAGAGGCCGCTGCTATTGCTGCGCTCTATACATTGGTCATGGCTCTGATCGGCAAAGTCGGAACTGCATCGCTCTATGATATTTTCAGGCAATCCGGCAAAGAAGCCTCTGCTATCGGCTTACTTATCGGCACGGCCAGTCCTTTCGCTTTCCTGCTGGCGGTGGATGATATTTCCGGCACGATTTCCGATCTGGTCAACGGTCTTGGCGCGAACCCGATCATCATTCTGATTGCCATCAATCTCGTATTGCTGATTGTCGGCCTTGTGCTCGATATTGGTGCCGCCATTTTGCTGTTCGGCCCGATCTTTCTGCCAATTGCCGTTGCTGCTGGTATTGATCCGGTGATGTTCGGTGTCATTCTCGTGGTCAATCTTATGATCGGCGGACTGACACCACCGGTCGGCATGCTGGTCTTTGTGGTCAGCGGCGTCACTCGCCTCCCCGCCACGGCTCTTTTCAAAGCCATGACACCCTATTTCATCGCTCTGCTGTTTTCTCTCGTCATTCTCGGCGCATGGGCTTTGCTCATCTGACCTGCACTCATAAGGATCCTCCCGCTATGATTACGCTTAACCGCCGCCATTTTTTGCGCACAGCCACGCTCGGCACTGCTACCGCCCTTGCCATGCCTGCCCTCATCCGCACGGCACAGGCCAAAACCGCTATCACTATCGCCTCGCTATTTGGCGACGATAAGCCGGAAACCAAAATTTGGGCAAAAATCCGTGATCTCGTGGAAGCAAAACTGCCGGGACAATTCCGTTTCAATATCGTCAAAGACAGTGCTTTGGGTGGTGAAAAGGAAGTAGCTGAGGGCATCCGCCTCGGCTCAATTCAGGGCAGTCTCTCCACCGTTTCCGCGCTTTCCGGCTGGGTGCCGGAGCTGCAAATTCTTGACCTGCCATTCTTGTTCAAAGATGCAGACCATGTGCTGAAAACCGTGCAAGGCGAGACTGGCAATGATCTGAAAGAAAAGCTCAAAGCACAGAACTTTATCGCTACCGGCTTTATCAATTATGGCGCACGGCATTTGCTGACCAAAGAAGCAGTGACCAAACCGGAACAACTCAAAGGCAAACGCATCCGCACTATTCAAAGCCCGCTGCATACCAAGCTCTGGAGCAATTTCGGCACTACACCGGTGGGTATTCCGATCACCGAAACCTATAATGCACTGGAAACCGGCGTTGCCGATGCGATGGATCTGACAAAATCAGCCTATGCGAGCTTCAAGCTCTATGAGGTTGTGCCGTTTGTCACCGAGACGAGCCATATCTGGGCGTCGGGTGTGGTCTATTTCTCTGCCAATTTCTGGAACGGTCTCAATGCCGAGCAACAGCAGGTGCTGCAGGAAGCATCACAAGAGGCCACCACCTATTTTAATCAGCTGATTGTTGATGATGAAAGCGCGGCGATTGCCAAAGCCAAGGAACATGGTGCGCAGGTTCTGCAGCCGGAAAATTATGACCAATGGCAGGCCGGTGCAAAAACCGTATGGGATGATTTCGCACCGGTTGTCGGCGGTATCGACCGCATCAATGCGATCAAAAATCTTTAACTCACAGACCGGTCAGGGCGTCCCCCCTCCTCAGCCGGAGGGGGCGTCACAGCTTTAATTGCCGGCCTGATATTTCTTCAGCATTTCTGCGGCGCTGATTTCATCGGTGATGAAAACTGTCGGTTTCAGCAGTTTCATCGCACCGAGCAAAGCCACCACTTTTTCCGGCCCGCCGGAGGTGAGGATACGCACCGGTGCTTTTTGCACCTTATCCATGCTGACCGACATCACGCGCTCATGCACCGGATCGGAAACGATCTCGCCATTACGGTCATAGAAATGGAACAGCATATCGCCGACTGCGCCATTCTCGATCAAAGAGCGCTTCTGCGCTTCATCAATCAGACCAACGCGATAGGATGTGCTGCTGGCCGTTTCAATGCCGCCGATGCTGAGCAGCACCATATCCAGATCATCAGCCATTTCGAAAACATCTTTCAGGCCGCAGCGTTCAACCAACGCCTCGCGCGTTTCCTGACTGTCAACCAGTGCCGGAGCGGGGATCAGATAGCCCTCGCCCTGAAAAATCTGCGCGAATTGCCAGGCAAATTCCGGCGGATTGAACCGGCGCGGCTGTGCAATTCCGCCGAGAAGCGAAATCACTTTAAGATCATTAAGACTGCGCGCACCGATATGCTGCAAAGTGCCGGATAATGTGCGCCCCCAGCCCACACCAATGCGCATACCGTGCTGTACTTTCTCGGAAAGATAGGCACCGGTTGCAGCGGCAATCGGCACAATCGGGTCAGTCTCCGGCGTTGACAGCGGTGCAACGATTGCCCGTTCCAGCCCGAAGGTCTGCTCCAGCATTCTTTCCAGCGCAGTCAGACCGGCCAGCTTGCCTTCAATCGTGATCTTCACCTCATTGCGGGCACGGGCTTCGGCCAGCAGCCGCACAATCGTTACACGACCGACACCAAGCACATCCGCAATGTCATTCTGAGTCATCTGCTCAACATAATACATCCACGCCGCGCGGGTGCGCAGCCGGTTGGTTTTATTCTCGCTGGCGACGCCTTCTGATCCGACGATAAATTCCGGTGTTTCCTGAACATTACCCGATTTGCGCTTTGTGCTTTTCAACCCAATTCCCCGAATATTTTGCACATACTTATACGACCTGCTGAAAGACTGGCCGATAAGCAGGTTTTTCTGCGCGCAGCTTATTGCTTTTTCAGCCATGAAGAAACAATAATCCCGTCATCATTTCGGGTTATACCCGCATCATGCGCGCAGGATGAACGACCATGCATCAGGACATTCCGAACGACATCGCCGTCAGTATCAAAGACAAGCTGCGAGGCCTGCGTTATGCCCTGCGCCGTACCCGTCACGGCCAGAATGAGACTGCTGAACCGGCAATCCTGCCGGATATTGTCCTCAACCGTGCTGCACATGTTGCGGCAACAGTGATGGATAAAGCATTCAGCACTGCTGAAAATATCTCGATTTCTCTGGTTTCCGACAATCCGTCCATTCATGACACTGCGCCGGATGTGCAGGGTTTGAGCTTCTATTTTACAAGCGGGCAGGAAGGACAGCGCGCGTTTCATCGCGATATGTACTATCTGACCAAGGCCGTGTTGCGCCGCAACAAAGCAGAAAACGTGCTGATTCAGGAAGCCGTTTTCATGTCGGTCTATAATCATATGAAACAGCGCTATAGTGCGGATATTGCCCGCCTGCATGACCCGAAAACTGATGTGATCCAGCAGACTGCCATACTGTGCACGGCGCTGTTTCAGGAAATATTGCGCCAGCAACCGGTGCGCCAGTCCAGCAGCCTGTCCGAACAAGCCCTGATTTCAGGTTTTGCGGCCATTAGTCTGGCCTGCGGTCTGGCAACGGCCAAACCGGTCGATATGGAAAATATTGATAATCTGGAAAGCGCCCTACTGGCAGTGGAAGCACGCGGCGAGCGTATTCTTGAAAGTTTGCAGAACAAGGATGAAGCGGCTCTGCAAAAACTGTTTGCCACACTGATTTTTCATCTGCCGTAAAGACAAGACACCGCCGTAAGAATGTATTTTACGGCGGTGTTTAAATTTATTTAAGCTCAGAAATCAGCTTCTTTGCCCGCGGGATGGAAGCGGGGCTCATGCTCAGTTCTGTCAGCCCCATGCGGATAAATTCTGCAATCAGATCCGGCCTTGCTGCCGCCTCACCGCACATTCCCACCATAATACCGGCCTCAATGCCTGCTTTTGCAGTCATCTCAATGGCAGCCATGACCGCCGGATGTGAAACATCATTCAGCTTGGCAACGGTTGGGTTAAGCCGGTCTGCAGCCATAACATATTGGGTCAGATCATTGGTACCGATTGAGAAGAAAGCGGCTTCCTGTGCAAGTTGTTGTGCGGCGAAAACAGCAGCAGGTGTTTCAATCATCACACCAAGGTCAAACTGACCGCAAGCCTTGCCCTCGCTGAGCAGTTCTTGTCTGCATGTCTCAATCAAAGCTTTGGTTGCGCGGATTTCCGCCACATCCGAGATCATCGGCAGCATGACTTTAAGCTGACCATGCACGGCAGAACGCAGCAAAGCACGTAGTTGCGGCTTGAAAATATCCGGCCGGTCAAGACACATTCGGATACCGCGCCAGCCGAGAAACGGGTTTTCCTCCTGCGGAAATTCAATACCGGCAATCGGCTTGTCACCACCAATATCAAGCGTGCGTACAATCACAGGATAAGGTGCAAAAGCCTTCAGCAACGCTGAATAGGTTTCTGTCTGCATATCTTCCGATGGCAGATGCATATGTTTCATGAACAGCAGCTCGGTACGGAACAGGCCGACGCCCATCGCACCGGCAGCCTGCGCCACCTCAATCTCTTCCAGTGCACCGAGATTAGCCGCAACTTCAATTACTGTACCATCTGCCCGCTGCGGGATCATGGTACGATAGGCTTCCAAAGCCTGTTTTTCAGCCTTCGCATCTGCAATACGCTGCTTGAAATCCGCGCAGATTGCTTCATCCGGATCCGGCGCGACACGGCCTTTACTGCCGTCAACAGCAATCTGCTTCACATCTTTCAGCTGATGCACCGCCTTACCCAGACCGAGCACCGCCGGAATACCATGAGTGCGGGCAATGATCGCCACATGGGAAGTTGCGCCGCCATGGCCACAGACAATCGCACCGATCTTTTTCAGCGGTGCGCGGGCAAAATCCCATGCACCGATATCTTCAGCGATCAGAATAGCGCCATCCGGCAAGGCTTCCAGACTGATATCCTGCTGCCCCAGAAGCGCCAGACAAATCTGACGGCCAACGGCCTGCACGTCATCAGCACGGGCGTTGAGATAAGGGTCATCAATCTCTGAGAACTGACGGGCAACGGCTGCACTGGCACCGAGCATGGCGGAGAGCGCATCCAGCCCGCCACGGATCAGTCCTGTTGCTTCATCAAGCAAAGTCTCGTCCGCAGCAATATCCTTCAATGCGGCAATAATACCGCGATCGCTCTCGGCAAGATTATCCGCTTTCAGCTCGGCATCCATACGCTGCTGGACATGCGCGACAGCATCATGAAAACGGGTAAGTTCTGCGGATATTTCAGAGGTTTTCAACGTGCGGTTATCGGCAGAGATTTCCGGCGGGAAAAACGGATAGGCCTCACCAATTGCCACGCCTTCACTGGCGGCAATACCGGTGATGAAACCGGTCTCTTCCGGCTCTACCAGCGTAACAACCGGAACTATTGGTTCAACAGATGCAGGCGCGCTCGCAACAACAGGAGCATCCGCATTTTCATCCAGACCTGACAGCGGATTTTCCAGATAGCCGATCAGCGCTTCCAGTGCCTCAATCGCATCCGCACCTTCGGCACGCACGGTCACCGTGTCATTTTCCTTGACGCCGAGCAGCATCAGCTTCACGGAGCTTTTTGCGCTGACGCTTTTGTCCGCTTTAGCAATCTCAATGTCCGATTCAAAGCTCTTGGCAAGCTTTACAAAGCGGGTAGCCGGCCGTGCATGTAAACCTTCATGCACCCGTACGATTGTCGAGCGTTCCATGCTATACCTGTTTCAATAGTCTGAATTTATGCGTGAATGATAATCGCGGTACCGGTCTGCAATTGCGCCACCAGCGCCTGCGTATCCACTTCGGAAGCGCAAATTTCTCCCGGACGCTCAGTGCTCTCGGCACCATTGAACGAAATCACCACATGGCCGATATCCAACACTTTCTGCCATGCGCTGGAGCCGACAGAGGTAATCGTCGCCTCAAGCGAGCCGATGCTGATCCTTGCGCCGGTTGCAGGAGCTTCAGCAGACGGTTGGTCTTCCACCGCATGAAGCACAGAAACCTCTGCCAGTTCTGACGGAGAGCCGTCAGCAAACAGGATAACAACGCCGCCTTCAGCCAGATCCGCCACTTCAGGACCCACAGCGGTAATCCGCGTCTTCAGAGAAATTGTCATAATGGCGGAACCTTTCAATCTATTCTGCTTTGCAAGAGCGGCCAGTCATTGGCGACCAGACCGCTCTTTGTATTGTATGTGTTATTTTAAAGAACCATCAGGCTCACAGCCCATGCAATCAGCACCGAAACCGGCCCCATGATCTGACGGCTGATGAGAACCGCAGGAACACCGATCTCGATGGTTTTCGGCTTGGCTTCACCCAATGCCAGACCAACCGGCACGAAGTCACAACCGACCTGCGTGTTATAGGCAAACAGTGCAGGCAGAGCCATTGCCGGAGCAATCGTGCCATTGGCAATTTGCGGCCCGATAATTGCCACACCAACCACCTGCGCAATCACCGCACCAGGTCCGAGAACCGGCGACAGAAACGGCAGACCGCAGATTGCGGACAGGATCAGCAAGCCGATAATATTATTGGCAAGCGGCCCCAGCGGCTGTGCGAGAATATCGCCGATACCGGTATAGAGGATGAAGCCGATCAGCATGGTAACGAAGGCCATGAACGGCAATACATTACGGATAACCTGATCGATGGTACGGCGACCGGCATTAAAGAATACGCCGACAATACCGCCCATTACACGGCCAACACTGCTGATAAAGCCGATCAGACCGCCCTCAGAAGGTTGTTCAACCGGTGCAGCAGCAGGTGCCTCAGCCTTGGTCTGTGCCGCAGCGGCAGCAGCCGGTGCGGAACCATCTGCAAGGGCAATATTTTCAGACTTCACACCCGACACATAGATATCTTCGGTAATATACTGTGCCAATGGTCCTGACTGGCCGACCGGCATCACATTAACCGTCGGAATACGTTTGCGCGGATACACACCGCAACGTGCCGTGCCGCCGCAATCCACGATTACAACAGCCATTTCGCTTTCAATCGGCGGGCTTTTAAAGCCGTCCACCGCTTCAGCGCCGGTCAGATCTGCAATCTGACGGGCAATCGGGTGGATACCACCGCCGGTGACAGAAACAACCTTGTTGCGCTGTTCGGTCGGCTGAATGGTCAGCGGGCCGCCCCAGCCGCCGGAACCCGGATTAATTGTTACGGATTTATAGGTTTTTGCCATGTTCCCCTCCCGCCCCTCAGAGCTCAATGCCCTGACGGCGCGCCATAATGGCGGTAATACGTTCTGTCAGCATACCTTTGAGCAGGATCACCACGAGACCGACCAGCGCATACCAGATGGCCACAGTGATATGATAACCGCCCGGCACTGCGCCCTTCTTTTCCAGCTCCAGCAGAGCCACAAGAATGCCGCCCCAGACGAAATACTCGCCCGGATTGATATGCGGGAACAGACCAAGCGGCGGATGCACATAGGAAACCGCAGCATCGTAAAATGCAGGCTTATGCTTTTCTTCGAGAAACGACCCGAATGTATAGGCCATCGGATTGGTCAGGAAGAAGACCGAAAGCAAAGGCAAAACCGTATAGCGGGTCAGCGCGATACGTCCGGCACCGCGCGCCAGACCATGCACGCGCTTTTCGCCCACCAGTTCGGTGATCGCGTAAAAAGCGGTCATCAGCACGATCAGTGTCGGGATGATGCCGGTAACAAAGCCGGTCAGAACCTCGCCGCCCTTCTGGAACACACCGATAAAGTGTTTACCCAAAGCGGTAAGCCAGCCGAGCTGCTCTTCCTGCTGCACATTTTGCAGGCGTTCACGGAACTGATCGACAGTGATATTGCCGCCGGTTGCAGCCGCTGTTCCCGTATCGGTGCTGGCTTGTGCCAATACCACGAGATCATTGCCGCTTTGCTGCACCGCCATTTTGCTGTGCAGCCCTGCGTTTAACACTGCGTCGGATACCAGCCCCCCCGCATGATGCAGGGATTGCATGGTGACGTCGGCATGTTGTGCCAACATTGCTGTAATTGACATATTACCTCCCTGATTGCCGCACCGGACATGCGGCCTCCCCTACTCTTTTTTAGTTCAGGCTTCCGCTGTCTTCAGACCGGTTAGTCCGGTCTCTCCGTCAGACGTATCAGCCAGCCTTTCGGCCTGTTCGATTGCAGAGCGCACCGCATGTGCCACAGCCGGCTGAAATGCGTCCTGTTCCAGCTGCTCCCGCAATTGGGTCAGTGTCAGCCCTTCAAAAGCATCACGACGGGTGAATTTGGCAAAGACTGTACGACCGCTCATCTCCAGCAATCTGCGCACAACCAGATCACGATCCACCACGATCAGAACAATAACGCCCTTACCGAAACGCCCGCGCACATGACCGGCACCAACATATCCGTCTTTGTATTTATTGCTGATGCCCTTCATGACATCGGTATAGTGACGCATCTGGAACCAGACACCCAGCGACTGGAAACCCCAGAGCAATGCCAAAGCTAATAATGCCCATTGCCATATCGCCATACGATATCCTCCCGACTGCCTCTGAACCCGTCATCAGCTCATTCTCCCGAGTGAATTAGAGAACATTTGTTTTTTTCAATGTCAATATGTATAATTCATTACACGCAGGTCAAAGCGAATGGACCATGACATTTCTCCTGTCATCGCTTATGATTACTGTCAATAAAGTGCCCGCATAAAAGACCGATACAAGAAAGAGCTCATGATGGATCTGCTATTCAAAAACCAGATGGCAAATGTGCCTGATTTACGGCACAGGCTGCGTCAGCTGCGCTGGTTTCGGGCGACTTTGCGTAAACATGCCGGTCTGATTACCGAAATGACCGGTATGCGCTATGATATTGATGAAAAACGCCTGACGGAAGCCTTTCTCAACTGGATCGAGCTGGTCAATCAGAACAAGCATTATGCTGCTGTTGACCGCAAGGATTTCATTATTTTTGCCGCCGGTCTGGTTCTTAAAGAGCTGATCCGCCTCAGCCCCGCCAGAGCCGTGAATGCGCCGGATAAAGTTCTGACCGGCGAGATGGAAAATTTGAACGAAATCATCCGTTTCTGGCCGGAAGGTTTTCTCTATACCAATTACTGTATCTGTGCGATTGCCGCGATACAGGAACAGGAATTCGGCATAAGCCCCGATATCGACCAGAGCGCCAATGATCTGCGCACCTGGTGGACGTATAAAGAAAATGCGTCTGAAATGCCGGGTTTTGCCATCGCCTTTCTCGACAAGTTTTTGGGACAGGAACCCAATTGGGTGATGCCGGATTTTGCCTCGGCACGCGCGGCAGTGCAACGTGCACTCGGCGCAGACAATCCTGCCGTTGCACTCACGCAGCCATCACAGAATTAAAATTAAAAATCCCCCGCAGGATGGAAAGGAAAGCCTTGCATCCGGCGGGGGTGGGATCAGAAAAACAGGCTATACAGAGGGAACGGTATGCAGCCTGTTTTCTGCAATTTTATTGCGCTGCCCTGCTGCACTCGCTGATGATACGCAGCACAGCATCACGCTGCTCCAGCTGAGGCATATGTCCGCAATTGCGGAACACATGCACACCCACCTCTCCCGGCAGGCCATGGGCATGAGCCACGGGAATAATGCGATCCTGGGCACCGAAAATCAGCCGTACAGGAATTGTCAGCCCCTCAAGGCTTGAGCGGATTTCAAATGTCTGGGTACTGTCCGCACATAAATGCGCCGCCATACCGGCCTGTGCTTCGCGCAATTCCGTATCCTGAGCCTGCGCAACCGTCGCATTGATGAAAGCTCTGGAGAGCATATTCTCATCGGCAAACAGTTCTTTCAGCCAGGGCACAATGCTTGCTTCACTTTTGGCCTGTACCAGACCATTGAGGAATGCACCATTGATCTGCGGGCCGAGACCGGCAGAGGAAATCAGCACCAGCGAGCGCACATCAGCAATGCCGCGCGCGGCTGTGACAGCCGCAACAGCGCCACCCATCGAATGACCGACCAGAATACAGGCTTCAACTCCATGCGCTGCCAGTGTTGCTTCCACACTGGCCGCAATCGCATCAATACTCTCCGGCACGTAGCGCGGTGAGCCGCCATGGGCTGGCAGATCAAGCGCCAGAACCGGATTGCGTAAAGTACCGCCGGCCAGTAACATGCGCCAGCTATTGAGATCTGACGCAAAACCGTGGATCAGCACAATTGGCAACTGCCCGCTTTCACCTTGGCGCAACCAGACCGCATTGAGCGCAGCTTGCACCGGTGATGTGAGTACCGGACGAGGTGCAGTGGCCTGCACCGGCGAAGCAACAGGGGTCGCAGCCGCCAAATTGGACTCTATGTCTTTCTTCTGAATCCGGCCTTTAGGACCGGAGCCCTGTACCGCACTCAGATCAAGACCTGCATCTTTTGCCAGCCTGCGCGCCAGCGGTGTTGCACGAATGCCTGCAATTTCAGTCTGTGCAACCGGCGCGGGGGTAACAACCGGCTGCACAGCGGGGGCTTCAGAGACTGAATGCGATATTTGCGGTTCAACAGCCGGTTCTGAAACCGGTGTGCTGGCAGCTTTCCGCTCCTCGCCTTCAGCATAAATCCATGCAACAGCCTGACCGACCGGCACGACTGCACCTTCCGCAGCAGACACATCGCCGAGAATACCGGATGCCGGTGCATCCACTTCCATAGCGGCTTTGTCTGTTTCAATCTCAAACAGCAACTGACCTTTGGTGACCGTATCGCCATCCTTGGCGTACCAGCGAGAAATCTGGCCGGTCTCCATATCCATATCAACTTTAGGCAGGATGACTTCGACAGCCATGACTAGCGCGCCCCCTTCACAAGTTCACGGGCGCTTTTGAGAATATCCGGCACCTGCGGCACCGTTGCCCGTTCAAGATCAGGATTATAAGGGATTGGTGTTTCCGCACCGCCAAGACGAATGATCGGAGCATCAAGATAATCAAATGCATCGCTTTCAGCGACAATCGCACTGATTTCAGCGCCGATACCCAATGTCTTGACCGCCTCATAAACGCACATCAGTTTCGAGGTTTTCTTCACACTGGCAATAATAGTTTCGCGGTCAATCGGGCGCACAGAACGCAAATCAATCACTTCAACATTGATGCCTTCTTTGGCTAGTTCAGCAGCCGCATCCAGCGCCTTATGCACCATAATTGCCGAGGCAACGATGGTCAGGTCTGTACCTTCACGCACCACTTTCGCCTTGTTAAGCGGCACAGTGTAATAGCCTTCAGGGACTTCGCCCTTCATTTTGTAAAGCAGCTTATGCTCGAAGATCATCACCGGATCAGGATCTTCAACCGCTGCCAGCAACATGCCCTTCATATCATAAGGGGTAGACGGCTGGACAACTTTCAGACCCGGCACATGGCCCAGCCACGCCTCAATGCTCTGGCTGTGCTGCGCTGCGGCACCGGTGCCGGAACCGGCAGGAAAGCGCATCACCAGAGGCACGGAAACCGCACCGCCCAGCATATAACGGATTTTTGCCGCCTGATTAACGATCTGCTCCATTGCGAGCGCCGCAAAATCAGAGAACTGGAATTCAAAAATCGGGCGCATACCGGTCAGTGCAGCACCGACGGCAACACCTGCACCGCCAAGCTCGGAGATCGGTGTATCCATCACGCGGTCTTCACCGAAACGATGCACCAGATCGCCGGTAACCTGAAAAGCACCGCCATAAACACCAATATCTTCACCCATCAGGAAAACGCGTTCATCGCGCTCCATGGCGATTGCCATCGCTTCCTGAATAGCCTGCGAATAACTCAACTCACGGATTGTCGTGTCCATTTTTCTATCAGTCCGTGTATACGTCGCGTGTCAGATTGGAGAGATCCGGTGACGGGCTGTTCTTGGCGAACTCGATAGCGTCAGCGATCTCTTTTTCGACATTGGTGCGGATTGTTTCAATTTCGGCATCGGTGATGAAGCCGTAAGTTTTCAGATCAGTCTCAAAACGGGCGATCGGATCACGATTGGTTGCCCAATCCTCGATCTCTTCCTTGGTACGATAACGGTTACGGTCGCTCTTGGAATGGCCGCGCAGGCGATAGGTCTTATTCTCGATCAGGGTCGGACCCTCACCGCGACGCGCCCGCTCAATCGCCTCATGGGCAGCTTCGGCCACATCAGAGAGATTATTGCCGTCAACAATCACACCCGGCATATTATAGGCCGCCGCGCGGTCAGCGATATTTTCAACCGCGGTCGAGCGTTTGGTCGAGGTGGACATGCCATAGCCGTTGTTTTCACAAACAAAAACCACCGGCAGTTTCCAGACCGAGGCCATATTCAGCGCCTCGTGAAACGCGCCTTCATTGTTGGCACCGTCACCGAAGAAGGAAATAACGACCTTGCCGTTTTTCTGTTTCTTGGCCGACAGAGCAGCACCCACAGCAATCGGAATACCGCCGCCGACAATACCATTGGCACCAAGATTACCCTTTGAAACATCAGCAATATGCATGGAGCCGCCGCGGCCCTTACAATAGCCGGTTTCCTTGCCGAAGAACTCGGCAAACATGCGGCCGATATCAGCACCTTTAGCGATACAATGCCCGTGACCGCGATGGGTCGAGCCGATCATGTCATTTTCTTCCAGCGGCAGGCAGATGCCCATAGCGCTGGCTTCCTGCCCGATGGACAGATGCATGGTGCCGTGAATAAGACCGCGCGTGTAGCTTTCTTCCGCGCCTTCTTCAAAACGGCGGATCAGATACATTTTATGCAGCGCTTCTTTCAGCTTTTCCGGTGAATATTCACGGAAAGCAAAGGGCAGATTGCGCAAATCACCCTTCGCGCCGTCGTCCGTCTGAGCCTTTTTGACCTGAGCCATCAAAGTTTACTCCTCAAGGCACTCATCAGAACGGGGGCCTGATGAAGCCATATATCAAATTCAAAAATGTCAGGCGCCGTAGACCAGCCTGTCCTGACGGTCGCGCAATTCTGCGATCTTGGAACCTGCAGCCACAGCGGCATTGGCATAGGTGATCAACTCACCTTTTTTGATCGGCGCAGTAACGATACCGCCCTGCAGCAAACCACATGGAATGGCTTTAGCGGCGCGGGCTTCACCGGCAGTCATGATCCATGCGCGGTAGCAATATTCACCGATGGCATCGAGGGTTTCACCGACCGCCATATCCTTCTTGGCCACAGCTGCGACTTCCGCCACAGGCTTATCCAGCGGCACCATATCCGGCTTGCCATAGAGCACGACGCGGGCGCAGGTCAGCGGCACTTCCAGCGAGGTCAGGTGATACGGACGATGGAATGTGAAATACGGGCCTTTGCCCATTTTCAGGTCTTCCATACGCTCGGCAATACGCGGATGGGACATGTCCGCAACCACGAATACACCCGGAGCCACGCCTTTGCCGATGGTGTAATCAACCACACCCACACGGGAGAGCACGCCGCCGTCTTTTTCAGGGATCAGTGTTGAGGAGAGCTGGTCGAGGGTTGCGGCAGGGCCGTGCATACCGGCTTTGTCGGGCACCAGACCGGTGGCATTGGCGATTGCCGCCATTTCCACCATGGTTTTGGAACCGTCAACGAACTCCACCAGCATGCGCACATTCATATTACGGCGGATGGCTTCTTCCATATAGGCGTCCGGCACCGCATCAATATTGAGCGGATTGTTTTTACCTTTACCGGCAGCGACAATCGGGTGTCCCATAGCGGAAACAAACTCGATCAGCTCCATGCAGGAAGACGGCTCGTCACCGGCACCAAGCGAATAGGTGACGCCGAGGCGATCCGCTTCGCTTTTCAGATAAGCGCCGATGGTCACATCCGCTTCAACATTCATCATGACGAGATGTTTTCCGTGCTCCATGGCACGCAGACCGATTTCCGCGCCGACGGCTGGCACGCCCGTCGCATCGATCACCACATCAATCAGATCATTCTCAAGGATCAGATCGGCATTGTCGGTAACAGCAACTTTGTGCGCTTCCATAGCAGCGGTCAGGTCGGATGCCGTATTAACCTCGCGGCCATGACCGCTTTCCTGAAAAGCAATATCGACAGCTTTCAGCGCATTCGGCACTCGCAATTCGGAAATAGCACCAATCTCAATACCAGGCATATGCGCAACACGGGTCACAATATCCGTACCCATTTCACCTGATCCGATCAGGCCGATACGAATTGGCCTGCCGCTATCAGCACGGGCTTTCATATCGCGGGCAAGCCCTGTCAGCGCAACATTGGTGGTCATGAGTTCCTCCTGAGAGCGTTTTGGGTGCTTGACGCTCTGTCTGATTTTATCAGTTCTATAATCGGGTATTGAACATTTGTATCCAAGTCAATACCTCTGTTCAATTCATCTGCAGTAAAACAGTCGCAGGTGACGGTACAAAAGCGTAAAACCACGCCGCAGCAGCGTCACGAAAACCAATGCGCAGCATCAGGAAAAAATTCTGAGCTGCGTAAATTTCTGTATATTTTCCGCTAAAAACACGGCTTATTAAGAGCGAAATTCTTCAGGTCACATTTGCCCCCGATTGACTTGGATATAAATTTCGCAGATACACTTTGGTATTAACTAAAAAACAAATGTTGCATCACAACATAATAACGCTCTTACATATCCCGGGAGGCTTGGAGATATGAATGAATTCCTGAATGACTTGAAATCCGCGATTGATACACTGGGACCAACAGTCCTGCTGCCAATCGTGATCTTTATTATCGCCGTCATCCTTGGGGCAAAGGTCGGCAAAGCGTTTCGCGCGGCCGTCACCATCGGCGTTGCCTTTATCGGTATCAATCTGGTGCTTGGCCTGATGTTCACCTCAATCGGTGAAGTTGCACAGGCAATCGTTACCAATACCGGTATCAAGCGTGACATTGTTGATGTGGGCTGGCCTTCCGCCGCCGCCATTGCCTTCGGCTCTTCCGTCGGCCTGTGGGTTATTCCGGTCGGCATCGCGGTCAATATTGCATTGCTGCTGATGCGCTGGACACGCACACTCAATGTTGACGTGTGGAACTTCTGGCACTTCGCCTTTATCGGCTCGCTCGTTGTCGCTGCGACCGACAATCTGGCCTATGGTATTGCCATTGCCGCTCTGGTTGCCGCGCTGTCGCTGCTGTTTGCCGACTGGTCAGCGCGTGCCGTTCAGCAATTCTATGATGTGCCGGGCATTTCCGTGCCGCATATTGCATCAGCGCAAATTCTGCCGATTGCCATTGTCGTAAACTGGGTTCTCGACCGCATTCCGGGCATTAACAAAGTCAATATCAGCACAGAAACCATTGAACGTCGCTTCGGTGTTTTCGGGGAACCGGTGGTGCTCGGCCTGATTATCGGTCTGGTTCTGGGAACCATCGCTTTCTACAATGCCGGTGATTTCGGCACGGTACTGGCTAAAGTTCTCGGCACCGGCATGACACTGGCCGCTGTAATGCTGCTGCTGCCGCGCATGGTAAAAATCCTGATGGAAGGCTTGTTACCGGTATCTGATGCCGCGCAGGAATTTGTGCGCAAGCGCACCGGCGACCGCGAATTGCTGGTCGGCCTTGATTCAGCAATCCTGATCGGTCATCCGGCTGCGATTTCTTCATCGCTGATCCTTGTGCCGATTGCGATCCTGCTCTCGGTTATCCTGCCGGGCAACCGCGTTATCCTGTTTGCTGATCTTGCGGTTATTCCTTTCATTGTGGCGCTTACCGCCCCGCTTTTGAAAGGCAATGTGTTCCGCATGGTTATTGTCGGTACAATCACGCTGACAATCGGCTTCTATGTGGCTAATGCTCTGGCACCGCTATTCACCAGCGCCGCCGTCTCTTCGGGCTTCAAGCTGCCGGATAATGCTTTGCAGATTACTTCGGTGGTCGATGGCTTCCTGTGGATTCCATATGTTATCATTGAAGCAATTCAATGGCTTGGCGTTGCCGGTATCGGTGTACTGGCTGTAGTTGTGGCTGCTCTGTTTGTACTCTACCGCCGCAATACGCTGGCTTGGGAGCGTGCAGCCGGTGCCGCTGATGAGCCTGCAGATCAGGCCGCAGCCTGACAATCATCTGAAGCATTTACCCCGTTATCGCGGGGTAAATGCACAATATTCATAGCAAACGGAGAAACAGGATGGCTACCAGCCTCTTCAATTCCCTTACAGCCGATGCAATTCTGCTCGGCGTTGAGGCAAAAACCAATGAGGAGGTTATCCGTCTCCTGGCCAGCCGGTTGCATCAGCTCGGCTATGTCAAAGACAGCTATGCCGATGCGGTTGTGAAACGCGAACAATCCATGCCGACCGGCCTGCCGCTGGAGCGCACTGACAATGTGGCTGTGCCGCACACTGATCCTGAGCATGTGCTGAAAGCAGCAATTGCCATGGCCACGCTGAAAACACCGGTTGATTTCGCAAATATGGAAGATCCGGATGAAACAGTCGGCGTCGGCACCGTGTTCCTGCTTGCCATTAATGACAAGGACAAGCAGATTGAAACACTGCAATCTATCATGGGCGCAATTCAGTCACCGGAGATTCTCGACGGGCTGAAACTGGCACAGACAACAGACGACCTTAAAAAACTACTCGGTTAAATAATATTATAAGGAGCGACCTCATGGCTAAACAGAAAACCATTCTCTTTGCCTGCGGCACCGGCATCGCCACCTCAACAGCGGTGAATGCCACTGTAACCGAGGAAATGAAAAAGCGCGGTCTCACTTTCAACGCTCAGCAGGCCAAAGCTACGGAAGTGCCTTCTCTTGCTGATAATGTGGATTTCATCGTCTCGACCACACCGATCTCAGCATCTGTGACCAAACCGGTCATTAAAGGTCTGGCCTTTCTGACCGGTATCGGCAAAGACAAGGTTCTGGATAAAATTGAAGCCGAGTTGCGCAAATAATTCACGCTCCGGAAACAAAAAAGCCGCTCAGTTTTGAGCGGCTTTTAGTTTTTTAACCGAACGGTTGCGTCATGCTGAATGACGGCTCGGTGAACCATTCAGCGCCCTGCTCAGTCATATAGAAATGATCTTCCAGACGGATGCCAAATTGTTCTGGCACGACAATCATCGGCTCATTGGAAGCGCACATACCTGCTTGCAAAACTGTCTGATTACCGCGCACCAGATAAGGTGCCTCGTGAATGGTCATACCGATGCCGTGGCCGGTACGGTGCGGCAAACCCGGCAATTGATAATCCGGCCCCAGACCATGTCGCTCCAGCACTACACGCGCTGCATCATCCACGGAGCCGCAGGTTGCACCGATCTTCGCGGCAGAAAAAGCTGCAAGCTGCGCTTCTTTTTCAATATCCCAGATGTGCTGCTGCTCAGAGGTCGGCGTGCCGAAAATATAGGTGCGGGTCAGGTCGGAATTATACCCCTGCACCAGACAGCCGGTATCCACCAGCACCACGTCATTTTCGGCCAGCACATCATCCTGCGGCAAACCATGCGGGAAAGCCGTTGAGCGGCCGAATTGCACGGCGCAGAAAGTGCTGCCATTGCTGCCAATAGCCTTATGCGCTTCATTGATGAATGTGCGCACAGTACTGGCTTTGATACCCACATGCAGAATACGGGCAGCGCGACGATGCACTTCCAGTGTCATCTGCATGGCCTGTTTCATGATCCCGATTTCTGCCGGTGACTTCACACTACGGCAGCCATCAATAATCGCTGTTGCATCCTGCAAGGTGACGGAAGGTGCAGCTTTGCCGATGCTACTCGCCATGCCGAATGGCAGCGCCGGATCAATAGCCAGAACCTTACAATTCTCGTCCTGCAGAATTTGCGCCACCAGCTCAGACGGGCTTTCATGCTCTTCCCAGAGGCGGATGCGCGCATCCATAATACGCACGGCTTCCAGCGACCCCGCTTCAAAAGCCGGACAGACCAGATAGGGTTCGCCTTTCAGCGGCAACACCATCGCCACCAGACGTTCGATCATGCCCCAGCCGATACCGGTGAAATAATTGAGACTGGTGCCTGCGCCGACGATCAGCACATCTGCACCGCTTTCCGCCATCAGTCTGCGGGCTTTTTCAATACGCTCCAGCCGCTCAGCGACTGATATTGCCGGTGCAATATCTGTCCAAGGGCGAATTGCGTTCAGCTCTGTAGCGTAATCAGAACCACCAATCATCAGTCAGACCTTCCGTCTCTTTCAGAATTTGCAATCTCATATATCAGCTTCACATCGCTGAATATAGCAAATTTCTTTTCTTTAATTGCAAACAAAGACGGAAATTATTGACAACATATTTGTAGACAATATTAGCGAATTTTTCTAAGCTGAGCCGACTCCACAACAATAAACGGGGGAACATGAATGGATTTTGATTTCACGCGTATGGATCCGCAGGATCGCTACCGGCTGCTGACAAATTTTGTCGGCCCGCGCCCGATTGCTCTGGTCACAACCCGCGCGGAAAACGGGCAGGACAATGCCGCCCCGATGAGCTTTTTCAACGTCTTTTCCCATGATCCTGCGATTGTCATTCTCGGTATTCAGACAAGGCAGGACGGGCGGGAAAAGGATACGGTTCTCAATATCCGCAGAACACAGGAATTTACCGTGAATATGGTGGATATGGCGCTTTCCGATGCCATGCTGGTTTGCGGTCTCGGCTTTGAGCCGGATGTTGACGAAGTGGCAATGGCCGGACTGTCATCGCAGGAAGGTGCGCAGGTTTGCTCCCGCTGGCTTCCGGCTTCTCCTTGCTCGATGGAGTGTCGTGTGGAACGGCTGATTGATTATGAGCGCCGCGTCATCGTACTTGGCGAGGTTGTGCATATGCATGTGCGCCGCGACTGTCTGGATGATGCTGGCCGTTACGTCAATCCGGACACTTATCAGCCAATCGCCCGTCTGCATGCCGATAATTACATCGCTTCCGATAACCAGTTCGTTCTGAAATCGCCGGGATTAGCTGCGTTTCAGGATCGTCTGACCAATAAAGGCTAAGCCCTTGCGCATACTCCTTATCAATCCGAACTCCACCCAGTCCATGACCGATCAGGCAGAACGCAGCGCCCGCCGCGCAGCTTTGCCGACCACTGTCATTGAAGCGATCAATCCGGCAGACACCCCGCGCAGTATTGAAGGTCATGCTGACGAAGCGATGGCCGTTCCGTCAATGCTGCAGCTCATCCGCGAAGGTGAAGCGAAGGGCTTTAATGCCTATGTCGTTGCCTGCTTTGATGACCCCGGACTGGACGCCGCGCGTGAAGTTGCAGGAGGGCCGGTTTTCGGCATTTGTCAGGCCGCTGTGCAGGTTGCCATGACCATTTCCAAACGCTTTTCCGTCGTCACCACCCTGCCCCGCTCGGTGCCGATTATTGAGGATCTGGTGCAGGAATATGGTGCCACCCATCATTGTCGTCGCGTACGCTCCATTGATATGCCGGTGCTGGCGCTGGAAGACGATGCCTGCCACACGGAAGAAATGCTGGTGCAGGAAATCGAGCGCGCCAAACGCGAAGACCATGCTGAGGCGATTGTGCTCGGCTGTGCCGGTATGTCTGAACTGTGCGAGCGGCTGGAGCAGCGCTGCGGCCTACCGGTGATTGACGGTGTAACCGCCGCTGTCAAACTTGCTGAAGCCTATGTCAGTGCCGGATACCGCACCTCCAAAGCCGGTGCTTATGATTATCCGCGCGTGAAATAACCACACCCATCAACGCTATTTAAAAGCCTCCGGCCAGCAATGTCCGGAGGCTTTTAAATGGGTAAAAAACAAAAGACGACAGAGTGACCTCTGCCGCCTTTTGCCGGATGGTGCCGGATATCCGAAGACATCCGGCACGGAGGGTTCTTTAGATTTCACCAATGCGATGACAGGCAACGCGGCTGCCGTCATCATAGGCTTTCATTTCCGGTTTTGTTGCCGAGCAGCGGCTGTCGGCAAAGGCACAACGCGGATGGAAAGTACAACCCGAAGGTGGTTTCAGCGGACTTGGTACTTCGCCACCACCGATCACACGGTCACGATGCGGTTCGGCAATATTCGGGATCGTTTCCAAAAGCAGGCGTGTGTAAGGATGTTTCGGATCGGAAAACAGGGTTTCCGTGTCCGCTTCCTCAACAATCCGCCCCAGATACATCACCGCAATACGATCCGACATATGGCGGACAACGCTCATATCATGGCTGATGAACAGGAAGGTCAGGCCAAGCTCATCCTGAAGCTTGCGCATCAGATTGAGAATTTGCGCCTGTACGGAAACGTCCAGTGCCGAAGTCGGCTCATCGCAAACCAGAAATTCCGGTTCACCGGCAAGTGCACGGGCAATCGAAATACGCTGACGCTGACCGCCGGAAAATTCATGCGGGAATTTCTTGCCGTCCGATGGTGCAAGACCAACGATTTTCAGCAATTCTTCCACACGGTCATTGATCTCGGCTTCAGTCTTACGCAGTTTCAGTTCACGCAGCGGTTCAGCAATAATGCTGTGCACCCGCCAGCGCGGATTGAGGCTGGCATAAGGATCCTGAAAGATCATATGTGCCGACAGCGGCGCACCGTTTTTGGACGGTGCAAAACGGATTTCGCCATTGCTCGGACGGTAAAGACCGGTCACCAGACGCGCCACAGTGGACTTGCCGCAACCGGATTCACCAACAAGGCTCAAACACCCGCCCTGCGGCACGCTGAAACTGATATCATTGACCGCATGCAGCATCTGGCGCGGTTTGCGCTCGATCACACGATTGAGCCACGGTGCGGAAACATCGAAGCAAATGCTTAAATCTTTGACTTCAAGAGCGGCAGGTGACTGTTTCATAGCAATATCATTCATCAGGCAGCTCCCGCATTGAGCCAGCAGGCACTGACACCTGATCCGCCGGCAACCGGCATCAGATCAGGCCGTTCCTTATGGCAACGGTCAAAGGCTTTCACGCAGCGCGAATTGAAGGCACAACCGCTCGGAATAGCATCGAGACGCGGCATGGAACCGTCAATCTGGTTGAGCCGTTCCACGCGCTTTCCGAGCGCCGGAATGGAACTCATCAAACCACGCGTATACATATGGCTCGGGTTTTTCAGCACGGTTTCAACGGGGCCGTTTTCCACCAGCCGTCCGGCATACATCACCGCCACACGATCAGCAGTTTCTGCAATCACACCCATATCATGAGTTACCAGCATCACCGCTGTGCCATGTTCTTTGCAGAGACGACGCAGCAGCGAAGTGATCTGCGCCTGAATAGACACATCGAGCGCGGTTGTCGGCTCATCCGCGATAATCAGTTTTGGTTCTGCGGCCAGTGCCAGTGCAATCACTACGCGCTGACGCATACCGCCGGAGAACTGGTGCGGATAATGATTGATGCGGTCTTCCGGTGCCGGAATACCCACTTCTTTCAACAGCGAAATCGCCCGTTCCAGCGCCTGTGTGCGATTTAAGGCTAAATGCTGGGTAATGGTTTCCACCAGCTGTGATCCGATGGTGAAAAGCGGGTTAAGCGAGGTCAGCGGATCCTGAAAAATCGCACCGATTTCACGGCCGCGGATTTTCTGCATTTCCTTGTCACTGAGATTATCAATCCGGCGGCCATTGAGCAAAACTTCACCACCGGCAATGTGCCCCGGTGATTCAAGCAAGCCCTGCACGGCCAGACCGGTCATGGATTTACCGGCACCGGATTCACCGACCACGCCGAGAATTTCTCCTGGCATGATCGACAGGCTGACATCGGACAAGGCAGTCAGTGTACCGCGTCTGCCCGGAAAATCCACCCGCAGATTTTTGACCTCAAGGGTCGGTTTATTGGATGAGGTATCTGCCATATTATGCTTCCTCTCCATGTTTGCCTGCCAGCGGGTAGCTCGGCGGGAAAATCTCTGATACCGGTGGATTATTGTAGGAACGCTCAGGATATTTGGCGATCAGGCCGTCATATTGTGCCTGTGCCTGTGCGCGTGCTGCCTGCATATCAATGCCTGCAACTTCACCGTGACGCATCGACAGACGACCATCGACAAACACGGCTTTGGTGACTTTTCCGGAACCGCCGGTAACCAGCGTGGTGATCGGATCAATGCTTGGCGCCATGAATGTATCATCAAGACCGAACACGGCAATATCTGCCTTGGCACCCGTCTGCAAACGGCCAAGATCATCACGATCCAAGGCTTTGGCACCGCCCAGTGTGGCAGCATCAAACAGATCAGCGCAACGGATGCTCTCCGGTGTACCGTCATTGATACGGCAGGTAATCAACCCGATCAGCAGATTCATCAGCATATCGGGCGGTGTGGTGTCGGTGCCCATAGCAATATTGATGCCGCGCTTTTTCACACTGGAGAACGACTTCAGCGTGCTGCCGCCACGGGCTGAAACCAGCGGACAGTGAATGATCGACACATTATTTTGCGCATAAAGTGTCAGATCTTCATCTGTAGCATTGGTGGCATGAGGAGCAATAATCCGGTCATTGAGCACGCCAAGGCTGTTGAGCCAAACCGGTGCTGTCGTGCCGTGAAGGCTGCGCACGGTTTCCACTTCCATCTGACCCTGCGCCATATGCAGACGGATTTTGCAATCCAGCTCACGCGCCACATCCTGCGTGCGCTTCAACAAATCAGCGGTGCAGGTTTCCACGCGATCCGGCGCCAGCATACCGCGCACCAGATCACCATGACGGCCATTCTGACGGGCAATATAATCAGCTGCATCCTTGAGACCGGCAAAGCCGCGCTCTTCGTTAAAGACCGGTACAATCTTACCCGGTTCCGCCAGCATCATGCCGCCGGAACGGTAAGCAGGGCTTAAGTAAACGCGCAGGCCGAGATCACCGGCTGCATCCGCTGCTGCATCAAATTCCGCAACGGTTTCACCCCATTCACGGTAAAACAGCGAGGCAATCGGTGCCGCTGTGGTGATACCGTTTTGCAGCAGCTGACCGAAAGCAAAGCGTTTCTGGAAAGCCAGTTCTTCTTGGCTGTACATTTCATAAGGGCCGCTGTCGATATAGGACTTCGGCCAGACACGGCCTTTCGCCCAACCCGGATGATGGTCAATACCGAGAATGGTCGTGTCGAGATCAGACAGTGCATCGAGATCGATCAGCCCCGGACTGATGAGTGCATTGCCGAGATTAATACGACGCGCAACCTCACCGGCAAAATCGTGACCGACAAACAGCACCGTGCCGTCTTCGATCACCACTTCCCCATTTTTATACAGGCGATGCTGGCCATCAATATGCCCCAGCACCCATTGTGCTGTGAGCAGTGTGCGCCCCTCAGGACGCGCACCCAGTTTCAGGCTTTCAAGTGCAGTGAATTGTGTCTTGTCCTTCATGGCATTTCCACCACTGCTGTACCGTTACGCGCAGTAACGCGACCGCCTTTAATCACCAGCGGGCGCGGCGCAACATCAACCACCGCATGTGCCAGTGTCTGACCGGTGAGCAATGTCATGTCAGCCTTGCAGCCAACATCCAGACCATAGCCTTCCAGCTGCATCACATCAGCGCCGCCCTGAGAGCAGATATGCAGCACATGTTCCAGATCCACGTCACGGCGCAGGCCGTTTTTCATGCCAATGACTTTGGCACGATCAATCATATCCGGCTGCCCCCACGGGCCCCATGTGTCGCGGATACCGTCACAACCGGCACCCATGCGGATGCCTGCTTCTTTGAGGCGCAGTACAGACGGAACCGGAACAGAAGGCGCGCCGGTGGTGAGGATGGCGACATCCAGCTCTGCCAGCTGCTCAAGCAAGCTCGACACGCGCAGATAATCATTCGCACCAAGTGTGAAAGCATGGCTGATCGCGACTTTACCCTGCATGCCATTGGCGCGGATACGCTCGAAAATCAGTTCCATGGTGAAAGCACCGAGCTCACCCAGTTCGTGCAGGTGAATATCAATCGGCTTGCCATGTTTTACGGCAAGCGCAAACAGTGCATCCAGCTGGCCTTTCGGATCACGGTCGATACCGCAAGGATCAATACCGCCCAGCACTTCACAGCCCTGTTTCAGCGCTTCATCCAGCAACTCCAGTGTACCCGGCATTACCATCAGACCGGATTGCGGGAAAGCCACGATTTCGATGTCGATCAGGTCTTTGAGTTTCTCGCGGGTTTCAAACACGCCTTCGAGAATTTTCAGACCATGGGTCGTATCAATATCCACATGGCTGCGGATATGGCTGGAGCCGTGAGCAATCAGGCCGATCGCATGGCGCATCGACTGAATATGCGGATCAAGACCGATTTCAAGACGCTTTTCACGTTCAAAATCAATACGCTCACGCAAACTTGCCTGCTTGCCGTTCACATGCCAGTCGAGACCCCAATTGGTTTTATCCAGATGGGTATGAGCATCAATCAGACCAGGGATAACAATATGTCCCTGACCGTCTTCAACAGCCACACCATCCGCACTGAGATTGGTTCCGTATTCAGCGATACGACCATTACGGATCAGAATATCGGTGACAGCACCTGCCTGCGGGCGCACATTGCGCAACAAAAGATCAGACATAAATTTTACCTCAGTTTCGGATTAAGGGCATCGCGCAGCCAGTCGCCGAGCACGTTGACAGAAACAACGAGCAGACAGAGCTGCAGAACAGGGAAAACGGTGATCCACCACAGGCCGGAGAACAGGAACTGGTTGCCCAGACGGATCAGTGTGCCAAGGCTCGGCTGGCTCGGCGGCATACCGATACCAAGGAAGGAGAGCGTGGCTTCAGTGAGAATTGCCATACCGAAATTGAGCGTCGCTGCCACAAGGATCGGCGTCAGCGTATTCGGCAGAATGTGGTACATCATGATGCGGCGTGCAGGCACCTTGAGCAGACGTGCAGCCTGAACATATTCCTTGGAGCGCTCAACAATGGTCTGCGCACGCACGGTACGGGCATATTGCACCCAGCCGGACAATGTAATCGCCAGCACCAGAACACCGGCAGCCGCATAGTCACGCAGATCGGCAGGCAGCATCTGGCGCACCACGGCGCTGACCAGAATAGCGATCAGAATGGTCGGGATTGAGAGGAGCACATCACCGATACGCATCAGCAGATTATCGATAATGCCCTGCATATAACCGGCGATCAGACCAAAGCTCAAACCCACGATCAGCGACAGCACAACGGAAGCCACGCCGATCAGGATGGAGATACGTGAGCCATAAAGAATGGCGGAGAGAATATCGCGTCCCTGTGTGTCTGTACCCAGTAGATAAGGCCACTGACCGTCAGCACTCCAGATCGGCGGCAGTTCGGAATTCCACAGATCAAGCTGTGCCGGATCAAACGGATTTTGTGGTGCGATCAGCGGCGCAGCAAAAGCGGTCACGATCATGAAAAACAGCAGAAAGGCTGCAATCATTGCCGGTTTATTACGGGTGAATGACCACCAGAGATCACTGTCGCGCATACGCTGCCAGCGGCTTTGCGGTTTCACAATCGGGGCGTTTATTTTGTCTGTCATGTCTGCCCCTTAACGTGTAGCGGCGCGCAGGCGCGGATCAATCACAGCATAGGTGATATCAACAAGCGTATTCAGCGCAACAAAGATGAAAGAAACAATGCAAAGATAGGCGGCCATTACCGGAATATCGATAAATGTCACAGCCTGAATGAACAGCATTCCCATGCCCGGCCACTGGAACACGGTCTCGGTAATCAGCGCAAAAGCGATCAGCGATCCGACATTCATCGCGGTCATAGTTACAACCGGCATTAAGCAGTTGCGCAGTGCATGGCGGAAATAGATGCGATAGCGCGGAATACCACGGGCGCGGGCGAATTTGACAAAATCGGAGCGCAGGGTTTCCAGCATTTCAGCGCGCACCAGACGCATAATCAGCGTAATCTGATAGAGCGACAATGCAATGGATGGCAGGATCAGCGCCATGCGTCCGGAATGGGTGAGGAAGCCTGTCGACCACCAGCCGAGCTGCACGACATCACCGCGGCCAAAGGCAGGCAGCAAACCAAGACTTACCGAGAAGACGAGAATAAGCAGAATACCGACCACAAAACTCGGCAAAGACACGCCGATGATTGAAGCGAACTGGAACAGTTCCGTATACCATTTGCCACGATGGATGGCCGTAATTACCCCCATCGGAATACCGATAATCAGCGACAGCAGCGTGGCGACAATCACCAGCTCCATCGTTGCGGGAAAGCTCTCGGCGATCAGCCCCAGCACTTCCTGACCGTTACGATAGGAAATACCGAAATTGCCCTGAACAGCATCGCTGACAAATCGCGCATATTGCGTGATAAAACCGTCATTCAGCCCCAGACGCTCGCGCAGATTGTCACGGTCGATCTGGCTCATCTGTTCATTGGCCATCAGTTCAACAGGATCGCCCGCAAAACGGAAAATCATGAAAGCCAGCAATGCCACGGCGAGCATAACCATCGCCGCATTTGCCAGTCGCTTGATTATAAATACAAGCATTCAGTTCCCTCTCCCAAGGATAATCATGCTATGCCGCAATCTGTATGACCGCGGCATAGACAGAGCATTTTCTAAGCAGTTTAATATGTTGAAAATGCTCTGTTTCTTTGAGTTAACGCGCATTTTAATCCGAAAACCGCTTCACACTTTCGGAATGCGCTTGGTCTTGTTATTTCTTCAGAACAGTCAGCCAGTGGCGCGGCTTGTTATCAGCCTGCTGGACAACGCTTTCCACTTTGTCGGTGAGAACCCATGCAATCGGCTGCTGGTGCAGCGGCAACTGGATGATTTCTTTTTTGACGATTTCCAGTGCCTGTGTCTGCAAGGCCAGACGCTTCTCACGATCCATTTCCGTGGAGGCTGTTGTCACCAGCTCGTCCAGTTCCGGATAGGACCAGCCGCCCCAGTTGAATACACCGGCAACACCGGATTTGGTCTGGATGACCTGCATCAGAATGGAATAGCTGTCGAGCATCGGCTCATTAGCCCAGCCGAGAATATAGGCATCGGCCTGACCGGCTGTACGTTTTGGTGCCTGTACGGCTGTCGGCCCGATATCCAGAGACGGCTTGAAACCGGCACGGGTCAGCATGGAAACCATACCGTTGCACAGTTCTTCTTCATTCAGGTAGTTTTCATAGGTGCAGACCAGCGTGAACGGGAAGCCTTCCGCGCCGTTTTCCTTCAGCAGCGATTTCGCCTTGTCCACATCATAGCCGTAGAGCGTGTCCAGCTCCGGCACATAGCCCGGAATTTCCGGTGCAATAATCGTACCGGCATTGCGGGATTTATCACGCATAATGCGCTTTTTAATCAGATCCATATCCAGCGCATGGGCAAAAGCCTGACGCACGCCCAGCTTGTTGAACTGGTTTTCATCACCGTTGTGCAGCTTCTCACGACGCTGGAAACCGACAAATACAGTGCGCAGATCGGTGCGCTCCATCAGGCGCAGACCCGGAGCTGATGCCAGACGCGCCAGATCCTGTGTCGGCGCGGATTCAGAGAAATCCACATCGCCGCCAAGCAGCGCTGCTACGCGGGTTGCAGCAGAGGTAATCGGGGTGAACTCGATCTTGTCGATATTATGCTGCGGCTTATCCCACCAGCCTTCATTTTTCAGCAGGATGGTTTTGCTGTCCGGCACGCGGCTTTCCAGCTTGAACGGGCCGGTACCATTGGTGTTATAGGTCGCATAACCTTCCTTCTGCCCGCCCACATCGGTCGGCAGCAGGGAATCGTTTTTCACCAGCCAGTCTTCATCAAACATATGAATATTGGTCAGGTCGTTGAGCAGCAGCGGATAAGGGCCTGTCAGCTCGATATCGATTGTATAATCGTCAACAATTTTAGCGGATTTATAGGCCGGCAGATTACCACGCAGCGGCGATGTCGGATGGCTTACACGGGTGAGCGAAGCCAGAACGTCTTTAGCGGTGAAATCCGCACCGTCATGGAACTTCACATCTTTGCGCAGATTAAAGCGCCATGTGTTCTCGCCGACAACCTCCCAGCTGGTTGCAAGAGCAGGCTCGATCTTCAGATCGGCATTATAGCGCACAAGCCCTTCATAAATGTGGCTGAGAAAGGCAATCGTATAGCTGTCGCCGTAGGAATAAGGGTCCATCGAATAGACATCATGCGCTGCGCCCCAGCGCAAAGTCTCAGCAGAAGCAATATGCGCGGTATGACCTAATGCGAAAGCCATCAGACCCGCGAGGATCGATTTTCTGAATTTCATGAATTTGTTCCCCAAAAAAGACAACCGGCTCTTCACTCTTGATGGTGTTTTGTCCGGACGGGGAGAGTGTGTGGAATTCAGAATTCATTGTCAACTAAATTGTCGACATATTTTTTTACAAAATATTAGAGCAAACAGATAATATCGGGCAAAACCCGATCCAAAAACAGAAACAGCGCCTGCAAATGAACCTTGCAGGCGCTGTAAATATCGAAATTCAGCAAATATTATGCTTATTTAGCAATACGCGTTAGCCAGTGGCGTGGCTTATTGTCGGCACGAATGGTGACATCCTCCACCTTCTTGGTCATGCCCCATGCCATTGGCTGCTGATGCAGCGGAATCATAATCACTTCCGATTTAACAATGCCGAGCGCCTCGGATTCCAAAGCCAGACGCTTGTCACGATCCATTTCCAGCGCTGCTTTTTCCGTCAGCACATCGAGTTCAGGATAAGACCAGCCGCCATAGTTTGCCACACCGGCAGCGCCTTTGCGCGATGACAGAACCTGCACCAGAATGGAATAGGCATCCAGTGTCGGCTCATTCGCCCAACCTATCATGAACATATCGGATTTACCGCTCGAGCGTTTTGGTGCCTGAACAGCACGCGGCCCGATATCCAGCTTCGGCTTCAGACCGACACGGCTCAGCATGGTGACAATTACCGAGCAGACATCCTCTTCATTCACGCTCTCATCATTCATGCAGAGATAGGTGAATTCTGTACCGACAGCACCGGCTTCTTCCAGCAATTTCTTGGACAGTTCCGGATCATATTTTGTCGGAATATCCAGCTCTTTCGTATAGCCAGGAATTTCCGGCGCAACGACAGTACCGGCCGTATGGGTCATGCCGCGCATGACGCGTTTTGCCAGCAAATCACGGTCAATCGCATGGTCAATTGCCTGACGCACACGAATATCATTGAAGAAATTATCGCGGCCGTCGTTCAGCTTTTCCTTGCGGTTGAACACCAGATTGATGGTGCGCAGATCAGGACGCTGCTCCACACGAATATCCGGCGTGCTTTCCAGACGCTTCACATCCTGCAGCGGCACACCGTCTACCAGATCAATCTCACCGGACAGCAGGGCTGCAACACGGGTTGCAGGCGAGGCAATCGGGGTAAATTCAATACGGTCGAGATTGTGCTTCGGAGTATCCCACCAGCCATTATGTTTGACCAGAATAGTCTTGCTGTCCGGCACACGGCTTTCGAGCTGGAACGGGCCTGTACCATTGGTGTGGAAGGTTGTGTAACCTTCAACCTGACCACCAACATCGGTCGGCATTTCAGAATTGTTCTTCACCAGCCAGTCGCCGTCAAACATGAAAATATTGGTCATGTCGTTCAGGAAAAGCGGGCTTGGCGACGAAACTTCAATATCAACAGTGTAATCATCAACAGCCGTTGCGCCGACAAACAGCGGAATATTGCCGCGCAACGGTGAAGACGGATGGCTGACGCGCTTCATGGAAGCGAGCACATCGGCGGAAGTGAAATCGGAACCGTCCTGAAATTTCACACCTTCACGCAGTTTGAAGCGCCAGACCTTATTGTCGATCAGCTCCCAGCTGGTTGCCAGCGCAGGCTCGACAACAAACTCCGGCGTATAGCGCACCAGACCTTCGTAAATATGGTTCAGAAACGCCAGATTGGACGTGCTGCCATAGGAATACGGATCCAGCGAGAAAATATCGCGTGCACCGCCCCAGCGCAGTGTCTCAGCAAAAGATGCTGTGCTGATACAGGTTGCAACCGTACAGAATAATAGTTTTTTCAGTAGTGAAGTCATAGTCGTCCCTCTCGCCGACAGATAACAGCACCCTCCTTTTCCTCAGACGGGAGAGTGCCGAACAGGATTGAGACGATGTTTTATGCAGACATAATTGTCAACATATTTGTCATCAAATATTTTAAACAATATAAAAAACTCCGGCAGGCCTGCGGCTTACCGGAGCTAAAAATCGCGTAATTATGAATGAAAATCAGAGCAATGCGGCGCGCAGGCTGGAGGACTGATCTTTGTCATCTTCCAGTTCCAGCTCACATTCCACACGGTCGAGATGTTCAATCACGGCCTTGATTGCCGTTTCCGTGTCACCACGCGCAATATGTTCGACAATTGCCTGATGCTCATCCGGCCCGCAATTATGCAAATGGCGTGAGCGATAAACGGCCGTAATCAGCGATGTGCGCGAGATCAGATCTTTGACAATACCATAGAGGAAAGATGACCCTGCAAGCTCTGCCAGCAACAGATGAAAACCACCGGACAAACGAATAATATCCGTGCGATTGCCCTGCCGGTCGGCATTGCGCTCTTCTTCCACATGGGCATTCAGCCGCTGAACATGCTCTTTATTGATATTCTCGCACAGGCGCTCAACCACACGATGTTCAATAGCGCGGCGGGCATAGAACACATCCCGCGCTTCTTCCACCGATGGTTCTGATACAAATGCACCGCGATTGGCCTGAATTGTTACCAGTCCTTCACGCTCAAGCGTAGCCAGTGCCTGACGGATACGCGCACGGCTGACATCAAAAATTTCTGCCAGCTCTTCTTCTTTCAGCCGCGTGCCGGGCTTCAGCCGCCGCTCGGCAATCGAGAGCCATATCCTGTCAAATATCTGACTTGCCGGCGTAGCCTGGGCACTTTCTGCCTTGGACATGGAAACTCCCGTTATTTCACTTATCTCTCAATTCGTATCAGGCATGCATAATCCTGCCTGTTTAATTATTTTCAAGAGAATGTCGACATGATTGTTCTGAATATTGCTGCTGAATGTCTGACAAATAGGTGTAAATATCAAGAAGGTAAAATAAAAGCCCGCGATCAGAGATCGCGGGCCATATAGTTTCACGCAAAAAGCGGCTGATTAGCGCTCGATTGTACGGTTCCAGCGGCTGTTCCATGCCTGACGGTTTTTATTGACCGCATCCCAGTCCAGAACATTTGCAGTTTCCATGTAACCACGGAATGCTGTGAGCTTAGCAGCTGCATCTTCAGTGCCGGCCTTAGCATTGATGTTCGAAGGAATGATGTTTCCATTGTCCAGAGCAAGGCTCTGGGCATCGGCGGACAGCAGATAATGTGCCAGTTTCTGGCTCAGTTCCGGCTCACTATTATTGGCAATCACACATTGGGTAACGGCCAGAACCACCGAACCTTCCTTAGGCTGCGCATATTCCACCGGAATACCCTTGTCCTTCAGATTGTTCACGCCGGTAGGTGTCAGCGGGAAAATAGCCGCTTCGCCGGTCTGCACCATTTCAGAGATTTTGGCCGAGCTTGGAATGAACTCGATCACATTCTTGCCGATGGTATCGGAGAATTTCTCAAAACCCGGCTCAACATTGTTTTCATCGCCGCCCTGAATACGGTTAAACATCAGGAATGCGTGCAGGCCAAAGCTGGATGCCGAAGCGGACTGGAATACAACCGCATTGGCGAATTTAGGGTCAGCCATATCCATCCATGAGGTTGGTGCTGCCCAGCCTTTTTCATCAAACAGCTTTTTATTATAGGCAAGACCGGTCATGCCCATATCAACGCCGATGGCCATATCGTCTTTCAGACGCGCTGCCGGCTGGATTTCTTTCAGCACCGGATCATCAGAGATCGGCTGGCAAAGATTGCTGCCGATAGCGCGTACCATCACGCCGTCGTCCAGCAGCATGACATGCATCTGCGGATTGTCTTTGGCGGCAGTTGCTTTGGCCAGAATATCAGCCGAAGTGCCCGGAACCACGACAACTTTAACATTGTTGGCTTTTTCAAAAGGCGGCAGAACATGCTCGGTATAAGCGCGTTCAAAATTACCGCCATTCATACCGATATAGAGTGTCTTGGTTTCTGCCTGTGCAGCTGTTGCAACAGCAGCGGCACCCAATGCCAGAACGGAAACCATTGTCAGTTTAGAATTCATTTCGTGCTACTCCCATTATGAAGATTAAAGATTGCCTTATCCGCCCGTTCTCAGGCAGAAAGGTTATGAAAACGATCAATGCTGAAAGCCCCGATCGGTATGTTGCTTTGGCCTTGTGTTACCAGATCACACAGCACCGCCCCCACAGCTGGTGCGGTCTGAAAGCCCGCTCCGCAAAAACCAAAAGCATGAAAAAGCCCGTTCACCTTGGAACTCGCGCTGATAACCGGATTGCCATCCGGCATTTCAGCCTCAGTGCCGGACCAGAAGCGGATAACATGGGCATGTTCCAGATGCGGAAACAGCGCAATTGCCCGCTGCATAACCGATGAGGCGGCAGTCACCGAAGGTCGCGAATAGTCCGGATTATCCAGCACAATTCCGCGCCCGCCGCCCATCACATAATTACCGCGCGTCACCTGACGGCCATAGAAGCTGCCGCCCTCTTCGCCCATGCTCATTGGCAGGCGATAAGGCAGCGGCTCTGTCACCACCATTGACGGATAGATTTTTTTGAGCGGAACGCTCTCACCAAACTGGCTGGCAAACTGATCCGACCATGCACCGGCCGTATTGACCAATTGGCGGCACCGGATTTCCACGTCCTCACCGGCCTGCAACACAAAACCACTACCAGTACTGACAGCCTGATGCACCGGCATATGTTCCAGCACCGTGGCACCGGCAGCGCGGGCTGCACGGGCAAAAGCCGGAGAAACCAGACGCGGATTAGCATGGCCGTCGTCATGGCATAGGGATGCTCCGGCCACATCGCCGGTCAGCCACGGGAAACGTGTTTTCACGGCCTTGCCGCTGATGAGCTCCAGCTCCAGACCATGCGGGCGCACACGCGCCGCATAGGCTTCGAGCTTGGCGAAATCTTCTTCCGTGCGTGCCAGTTTCAGATGACCACTGCGCTGATATTCACCATCAATGCCGATCAATTCCGGCAAACGAGCCCATATTGCATGAGACAATTCCGCCAGCGGCAGCTGTTCTACGCCGCGCCCCTGACGGCGCACACCGCCATAATTGACACCGCTGGCCTGCGCGCCGCAGAAGCCCTTATCCAGCAGGATCACCGACAAACCGGCCTTGCGCATCGCCAGTGCCGCAGAACTGCCGACCAGACCGCCGCCGATAATGGCTACATCCGCTTCCAGACGTCTGGTCATGATACCACCTCGTCTTCAGCCGCCTGCTGCATCGCACCGAAACCCAGCGGTACCGGCTTCACCGGCGCCTGCGCACGCAGCCGACCGATTTCAGATGCATCAATATGCAATTGCGATGACAGCAGTTCCGTGGCTGCAGCCGTACACATCCGCCCCTGACAACGCCCCATACCGACACGGCTCAGGGCTTTCAGACGATTGATCTCGCGAATACTGCCGCCGCTGATTGCGTTCAATGCCTCGCCCACAGTGATTTCCTCACAGCGGCACAAAGTGACCTCAGGGCTGACAGTCTCAAACCAATCGCGCGGAAACGGAAAAGCCTTTTCCAGCAGGTCGCGCTCGGTGCTGATCTTCTGATGCGCTTTTTGCAGTGCATTGATACGCGCTGCATCAACGGGAAGTCCGCGCTTCTGCACCAAAGCCAAAGCGGCTATTTCACCGGAGATTTCCGCTGCATCGGCACCGGCAATACCGCTGCCGTCACCGGCAAGGTAAATGCCCTGCTCGCTGCTCTGCCCCTGTGTATCACGCACCGGTAGCCATACTCTGTCACGGTTGTTGAATTCAAAAGCACAACCGGCGAGATCAGCCAGCTGTGTTTCAGGACGCAGCGCAAAACCATAGGCCAATGCATCGCACGCCAGTGTTTTGACCTCAGATTTACCCTGAATATGATAGCGGATGCCCTCAACATGGGTTTTGCCGACAATGCTGTCGGGGCGTGCATTATAGATGGTTTTCACACCGGCAAAGCGCAATTGCATGGCATAGAACATGCCAAGTGCCACAATGCGCGGTGCATGGAGCGCCAGATGCGCCAGATGCAATTTGGCTTTGAAAGGTGCCGTATCCAGCACAGCCACAACCTTGGCACCGGCTTTCATATATTGCCATGCCACCAGATAAAGCAGCGGCCCCGAGCCCATGAAAACCAGCTTGTTTCCGATGGTCACGCCTTGTGCTTTCAGTGCTGTTTGCGAGGCACCAAGCGTATAGACACCGGGTGTTGTCCAACCTGAGAATGGCAGAACACGATCCGTCGCGCCGGTCGCCACGATCAGTTCGGAACATTCAATGCGGCGGTAGGCGCCATTGGAAATCACATCGAGAAAACGTGTGTCGCCGCTTGGCGAAATATTCCACACCAGACTTTCCGTATGATAATCAATTGCCGGTCTCAGCGCTTCAAATGTCTCATGCAGCGCTTTGGCTTTTGATGCTTCCGAACCGTAGCGCTTGGCATAGGAACGTCCGTCATCAATCAGCGGCTGGCGATAAATCTGCCCGCCTGCACGCAAACCTTCATCCAAAACAACAGGACGCAAGCCAGCCTTGACCAGCACTTCCGCCGCGCGGATACCCGCAGGCCCTGCTCCGATAATCACCGGCTGTAAATCGGCTTTGGCCATCATCACACTCCGGCTTCCACAGGCATGGCTGTTACAAAACGCATACCTTCCTGCAACGGCGTGGTGCAGGCACGAAGGCGCTGCCCCTCTTCCGTCATAACATAGCAATCCTGACAGGCACCGATCAGGCAGAAACCGGCACGGTTCTCACCGGTGAACTCGGTTTGGCGCACATGGGAGCTCACCGCCATAATAGCAGTCAGCACCGTGTCGCCGAGGCGTCCGACCTGTGCAACGCCGTTCAGTGAAAAGCTTATTGGCTTTTCATCCTGACGGTAGCGGCGGTGAAATTGCCCGCCGCTATGTGAAGTTTGCGTTTGAGCACTCACTGCGGATCAGCCTTTTCCGACCAGAATACGATCCAGACCAAACAGGCGATCCAGAATGATCATCGCAACCGTTGCCACAAGGATCATCAGGGCAGAGACCGCAGCCATCATCGGATCAATCGATTCACTGGCATACATATACATGCGCACCGGCAGAGTGACTGTTGACGGCGAGGTCACGAAGATCGACATTGTCAGCTCGTCGAAACTATTGATGAAAGCCAGCAACCAGCCACCGCTCACACCCGGCAACAGCAATGGCAGGGTGATGCGTTTGAACACTGTCCATTCACCGGCACCCAGCGTGCGGGCAGCATTTTCCGCATTGCGATCCATGCTGCTTAATGAGGCCAGTACCAGACGCAGCGCATAAGGCGTGATGATAATCGCGTGCGTTGCCACCAGCCAGAAAAACGAACCGCTCATGCCCATCAGCGAGAACAGACGCAGAAACGCAACGCCGAGCACCAGATGCGGAATAATCAGCGGCGACAGAAACAGCGCATTCAGCGCATCCCGCCCCGCAAAATCATAACGGGTGATTGCCAGAGCTGACGGCACCGCCAGCAAAGTGGAAATCGTCGCCGCCAGAAACGCCAGTTTCAGACTGTTCCCGAAGGAGGTCATGAAATCATTATGCTTGAACACCGCCTCGAACCAGCGCAGCGACAAACCGTTCCACGGCATTGTCAGCGTGTTTTCCGGTGTGAAGGCAACAAGACAGACCACCACCATCGGCGCCAGCATGAAGATGACAACAAGGCTGTGAAAAATCAGAGCAACAGGACCATTTTTCTGCATGATATTACCCCAGCTTCCGTTTGGCCTGACCTTCAATCATACGATTATAGGCAATCATGATGATGAGGTTTGCGACGAGAACAATGATGGCAATGGCAGCGCCAAGCGGCCAGTTCAGCTCAATCATGAACTCGTCATAGACAACGGTTGCAGCCATTTTTAAACGGCGGCCACCGAGCAAGCCGGGAATAGCAAAAGAGCTTGCCGACAAGGCAAAGACGATCAGGCTACCGGAGAGAATGCCGAGCATAGCCTGCGGAAACACGATACGGCGCAGCGCCGTAAAGCGTGATGCACCAAGGGTCAGCGCTGCGGCTTCCACCGTCGGGTCGAGTTTTTGCAACACTGTCCAGACCGGAATAACCATGAATGGCAACATGATATGCACCAGACCGATAACAATCGCGGTTTCGGTATAGAGCAGCTGCACCGGCTCCAGCCCGACCGTTGTCAGCGCACCATTGATGAAACCATTGCGTCCTAAGATCATGCTCCAACCGAAGGTACGCACCACAACGGAAACCAGCAGCGGGCCGATAATCACCAGCAGGAAAATCGAGCGCCAAGGAGAGCGCATATTCGAGAGAATATAGGCTTCCGGCACGCCGATCACCACGGCAATCACTGTTGTGATCAGCGCAAGACGCAAAGTGCGCCAAAAAATCGACAGGTAATAATCATCCTGCAATACTTGCGTATAATTGTGCAGGGTGAAGGTGTTTTCGATACCGGTGTCGTAATTGTAGCTGTTGAACGACAGAATGACTGTCAGCGCCAGCGGCAGCAGTACAAGACCGATGAAAAGCAAAGTCGCAGGCCCTGCCAGAAACAGCGGTGCAAAGCGGCGTTTTGCCTGAGATGGGGCGGCAGAGGTTGCGCTCATGGTCAGGCCGCTCCGCCTGCGAGCATCCGGCAATCTTCATGCTGCCAGACCAAACCAACTGTTTCGCCTTCTGCCGGTGGCGGTGTGCCAACATTTGGCAGCGACACAGACAATTGTCCGGCAGGTGTTGCAACCGTGACAAACCACTGGCTGCCCATAAAATAGCGGGTGGCAACAGTACCATCCACATGACCGGCACCGGCTGCGGTGAGGTTCAGTTTTTCCGGACGGATGAACAGAGAAACCTTGTCGCCGCTCACTGCCTGCTCCGGCTTGAAGCGTATAGCGGTATTTTCAATCGCCAGCATATCCGCTTCAACCTGCGCACTCAGGAAGTTGGACTTGCCGACAAAGTTGGAAATGAAATCATTCCGCGGATGCTCATAGAGCTTATAAGGCATATCAACCTGCGTGATATTACCCTTCTCCATCACCACAATACGGTCGCTGATTGACAAAGCTTCCGCCTGATCGTGGGTCACCATAATGGTGGTAATGCCCACAGCACGCTGAATGCGGCGCAGCTCAAACTGCATTTCTTCACGCAGCTGCGCATCAAGATTGGACAGCGGCTCATCCAGCAGCAGCACCGGCGGATTGATCACCAGCGCACGGGCAATCGCCACACGCTGACGCTGACCACCGGACATCTCACGCGGATAGCGGTCGGCCAATGCGGAAAGATGCACAAGAGCCAGCGTTTCTTTCACGCGCTCATCACGCTCCGCTTTCGGCACTTTGCGCATTTCCAAACCAAAGCTGACATTCTGCGCAACAGTCATGTGCGGAAACAGTGCATAGCTCTGAAACACCACGCCAAGCTGACGCTGAGCCGGAGCCGTATAGGTAATATCGCGACCATCCAGCGTGACAGAACCGGATGATGGCGTCACCAGACCGGCGATCATCTGCAATGTCGTTGTCTTGCCGCAGCCGGAAGGACCGAGCAGAGAGATAAACTCACCTTTTTCCACAGCCAGATCGAAATCTTTCACCGCTGTGAATTTTCCATAAATTTTGGAAACCTGTTTCAGGTTCAAAAAGCTCATGCATACCTCCCTGAGCAGTACCGGCATTTCTGCGCTGCGGGTTATCCGGCCGTTTACCGCTCTCTCAATCGGCCTGTTTCATGGCTGCCTTGTAACAAGGGCATGCGGGCAGATTTCACTTAAAGCGGAATTTATCCAATAATTGACAGAAATTTTGCGAATTAGACAAATTCTATTTTCTATTCTGAAATATTTTATATAGTTTAATCCATAATACGGAATTATTCCAATTCAAGAGTCGCGCAATGAGTGAAAATACGAAATCCCCTGTGAATACGAGCCTCACAAAAGCCATCCAGATTTTAAAAGGACTGGCCGCTCATTCACGGGACGGAATGCGGCTGATTGATCTGGCACGCGAGCTGGAACTCAGCCAGCCATCCATGCATCGCCTGCTCAAAAGCCTGATCAGCGAAGGACTGGTTGAGCAGATCAACGACACAAAATCCTATCGCCTCTCACTGGATTTTTTCTGCATGGCAGCGCAAACCCGCCAGCGTGATGGTATATTGGATTTTGCCCGTCCGGCACTGCTACGTCTGTCAGCTACCTTTAACGACACTGTATTTCTGCTTGTGCGCAGCGGTTTTGATGTCGTGTGTCTCGACCGCGTGGAAGGCCCGTTTCCGATCCGCTCTTTCACAGGTGATATCGGCGGCAAAGTTCCGCTCGGTATTGGTCAGGGCAGCATCGCCATTCTGGCTTTTCTGCCGGAAGAAGAGCGCGAGGCGATTATCCGTTTTAACATGCCGCGCATTCTCGACCGCGCAGCCATTGATGAAGTTGATCTGCGCATTATGATTGACAGTGTAAGACAGACCGGCGCTGCTCATATGAATTTTGAAATGATTGAAGGCATGGCAGGACTCGGCGTGCCGGTGCTGGATCAGAACGGCACAGCCGTTGCGGCACTGAGTATCGGCACACTGGCCTCGCGCCTGACAGAACAGCGCCAACGCACCATCGCTGATCTTTTGAAAAAAGAAGCAGCACTGATTTCCAGCAAGCTCAATCCGTTTGATGCGACATTGCGCTATCCAAGTCAGGCGCTGTCACGATAAATCATTCACCGCTGTATCCTTGCCAAATGCAGCGGTACTACCGGCCTCAGCCGGACAGTTCCGGCGCATCTTGTTGTTTCCGCCGCAATGCAACCTCTCTGAGCAACCAGTCGAGGAAGTCCTTTGTCACCGGCTTTGACCGGAATAAGTCCTCCTGACATACAAACTGGTAAGTCTCCTGCGGTTCAAAGCAATGTTCCGAGACCAGAAACATCTGGCCGGTTTTAAGCTCCTGCTCAACCAGCGCCTGATCGATCAGCGCCACACCCTGTCCCTCTTTAACCGCCTCCAGAATAATATGCTGATCATCAAAAATCAGATCCTGCTGACTATGACCAAGCATCAGGCCGGATGTGGCAATCCAGCTCTGCCATTCCGATACAGAGCGGTAGTGCAGACGGTTGCTGCATAAAAGTTCCGTTGCACTCTTATATTGATTACGGATGGACGTCCCGCAAACCGGTACCAGCCTTTCACGCAACAATTGTTTTGAGAATTTTCCGGCCACACCACCCAGACGATAATCGATCACAATATCTGGCTGGCCAGATGCAGGCACATTGGTATCGAGATGGGACAGATGCAGCTGCAGACCCGGATGCTGCGCCAGAAATTCAGAAATGCGCGGCGCAATGATTTTCATCGAAAAGAACGGCCCCACTTTCACACGCAACACCTTCTGCGCCGTGCGCGGGCTGATATGGCGGATTGTTCCGGCCAGATCGTCAAAGGCACGCTGACAGGATGTGAACAGCAGACTGCCTTCCTGTGTCAGTTCCACACCATGCTGTCTGCGGATAAACACCCGCAAACCCAGATAGTCTTCCAGCAGGCGGATCTGATGGCTGACCGCGCCCTGCCCGACGCATAATTCATCCGCCGCTGCCGTGAGACTGCCGCAACGCGCAGCGGCCTCAAAAGCCCGCAATGATTTCAGTCCGGGTAAATCACGCATCTTTCATCCTGTCCGGAATTTTTCAGATATGAATTATTTCGATATTTTAAATCAATTTTTTCACATTGCATACAGGTTTTAAATCCATCATGCTGGCAATTGAAAAAACAATAAAAATTCAATTAAATTATTAATATCAATGTTTTAATTGATATTAAATTAGTTTTCACACGGCGAATGGAAGCGCCAAGAACAAGCCTTTATTCTAAAATCAGACATTAGAAGAATGAAGGGCAACATCGGGGAATCTTTAATGAAATCAGCATTCATATCAGCGGTAAGCCTGATCGCTCTGGGCATTATGACCGCTCAGGCTCCGGCGGCAGAAAAACTGCGCATCGGCACAGAAGGTGACTACAAGCCGTTCAATTATGTAACCGGCAGCGGCGAAATCAAAGGTTTTGACTATGATATCGGGCAGGCCGTCTGCGCTGAAATGAAAGTTGAGTGCGAATGGAGCACGCATGAATGGTCGGGGATTATTCCTGCCCTGCAATCCGGCAAATTTGACGTGATGATCGCCTCAATGGCAGTCAATGAAGAGCGCAAAAAACAGGTTACTTTCAGCAATCCGTATTATTTCAATGCCATGCATTTCATTGCCCGCAAGGATCTCGGCATTCAGGAAATCTCCAAAGAAGCCCTGAAAGGCAAGGTCATCGGCACTCAGTCCGGCTCGGTTGCGGTCGATACGCTCAAAGACTACTTCCCTGACAATGAAGTGAAACTCTATCCTTCGCTCAGTGAAGTATTCCTCGATATGGACAGCGGTCGTCTCGACATGGTTCTGGAAAGCCAGATGGCGCTGAGTGACTGGCTGGCGCAGGACAGCGGTAATTGCTGTGAATTTGCCGGCAAGCCTTTCATTCTGGATGCGGCACAGGGCAATGCAATGGCCGTGCGTAAAGACAGCGGCGATCTGGCAGAGCGCCTCAACACCGCGCTTGCAGCCATCATCAAAAACGGCACTTACGACAAGATCCGCCAGCAATATTTTGACTTCGACATTATGGTTCGTCCGGTCAATGCCAGCGCCTATCTGAAGTAAATCTGCACGCCTCAGATCATTTCTTCCCCCGTAGCCTGCAAACAGCGTTCCGTTCACAGGCTCATGCTTTCTGCCCTGCTCACAGCAAAAGCAGGCGGGGCAGAAAGCCTTTCGCTTGCAATATCAATACCGCATAAATGAAAGATGCCCCTATGAGCTTCAAAGTCGCCGTTCTTGAACTCAATCAGGAAACCAATACTTTTTCCAAGCTGAAAACCACTTTGAAGGACTTCCACCTCTGCCATTATTTTAAAGGCCAGGAAATCGAAACCCATTGCCGCGGCACCAATTCCGAGATCGGCGGCTTTATCGAATGTTGTGAAGCCTATAGCTGGGAGCCGGTCTATACCGTTGCCGCCCGTGCCGAGCCGGGTGGTTTGGTTGAAAAGTCCATGATCGAGCATTTTCAACGCGATGTCAGAGAAACCCTTGAAGGGCAGAAACCGGACGGCGTGTTCATTGTTTTCCACGGCGCTATGTGCACGGAAAGCGCGGATGATGCCCAGATCGAATTGCTGCAATTTATCCGTGGCATTGTCGGTAATGATATACCGATTGCCGGTACATTCGACTTACATGCCAATAGCGCACCGGAAATGAGTGCGCTGCTGGATATTGCCGTTTCTTTCCGCACCTATCCGCATGTGGATATGGCAGAATGCGGACGCAAGGCAGGTAAACTGCTTGAAGACGCGATGCGCGGTCAGATCAGCCCTGCGATTGCTGTGCGCCAGCCGCCAATGCTCAATGGCTGCAATGACGGCCGCACCACCCATGCCTGCGCCATGACAGAAATTCTGGAAATTGCAGATCAGATTGCAGCACAGGACGGTATTCTCGCCACCTCGATTAATGCCGGTTTTTATGATGCTGATGTGTTGAACACAGGCCCCTCTGCTGTGATTTGCTATGACCGAAACAAGGTCGGGGTAGCACAGGCTGTCAGCCATGCCGAGCATCTGTGTCAGGAAATCTGGAACCGCCGCGAAGATGAGGATAACCGTTTGCAGGCACCGGAAATGCCCGAGGCAATCCGTGCGCATTTTGCCAATAACACCAAACAAGGCCCGCTGGTAATCGCCGACTTCTCCGATAATCCGGGCTGCGGTGCCTATAGCGATGCCACAACCGTACTGAAGGGCTTATTGGAAACCAATGTCGGACGTGCGGCCTTTGGTGCTTTCTGTGACCCGCTGGCTGTTGAAAAACTGGCAGCGGCGGGTATCGGTGCGCAATGCACGGTCAGCCTTGGCGGTAAAGTTGACCCGAAAATCGGTGGCGGTGCAATCACTCTGACCGGTGAGGTCATTGCCATTTCAGACGGCAATATCACTTTTGAGGGGCCGATGTTTCAGGGGCTGCCTGCCTCACTGGGTAAAAGCGTCTGTTTTCGCGTCGGCAATACTGATATGCTGATCTCATCAGAACGTCAGCAAATGCTGGATAAAAACCTGTTCCGCAGTGTCGGCATTGAACCTGCTGATTATGATATTGTGGTAGTGAAATCCCAGCAGCATTTCCGCGCCGCTTTCGGGCCGATTGCCTCAGCGATTATCGAAGTGGATGCCGATGGGTTGAGCACAGCCAATCTCGGCGCCCGCGATTATAAAAAACTGCGTCGCCCGATCTATCCGCTGAACGCGGAAACAACTTTCAGCGTCTGACCAGTAAATCACATAACAACAAAACCGGCTTTGCCTTGCATGGCCGGTTTTGTTTTGTCTGCTTCAATCCTGTTTTTAAGCTGGTCATTTGTATTGGGGAACAGTTATAGAAAACTATCCTTTAAAAACATAAAGCTGCACAGACCATGGAACTTCGCTCTCTCGCCTATTTTGTTCTGGCCTGTCAGTATTATAATCACGCAGAAGCGGCCAAAGCCGAGCAGATTTCCCCCTCCACACTCAGCACCGCAATTTCTACGCTTGAGACGGAATTGGGGCTGGAGCTTTTTGTGCGCGGCCCCAAAGGTCTGGTGCCAAGCGAAGCCGGACGCTGGCTGTTTCAGCAGGCGACTGCGACCTTGCAGGCAGTAGAAACCGCCTTCTCCGGCAAGGCCATTTCAACTTCGCTGAAAGTCAGCTCACCGCTGCATTTCATGTTTGGCAAATTGTCCCGCGCGGCAACGGCAGCCGTGCGCCCGTTCCGGCTTTCCCATCCTGAATATTATGCACAAGTGCATTTCCGCTCACCATTGATCAGCGCCTTCGACACCAGTAAACCTGAGAATACAGATATTCTGCTGGGCTATGCTTCGCAAAATGGCCGCGAGCAAGAACAATTTCTGTTTGATGATGAGTGGATTGCCGTTGCAGGCGGCCTTGTGCCCGATGAAGATCAGGCTCCGCTCAGCCCTGAGGATTTACACAATTACAGCCTGTGGCTGCCGCCGCTCTTACCGGCCGAAGAAGCCCGTATCCGCGCCTATTGCCGCCAGCATGATCTGCCTGCGCCGGAGATGACATCGGAAGATGTGGGGATTTTCACTCGTCTCAAGCAAGCCAAGCAGCCGGTACTTCTGCTTGCACCGCATAGTCTGCTTGCCAGCGGCATCAGCCGCAATGATCTTGCTGTGCTGCAATTGGAAAACCCGTTGCATAGCCCTGTCACAGCGAAAATCACCACGAAAGATGAAAAACTGACTGTCGTCGCACAAGATTTCATCAAGCTGGTGCGCGAAGAACTCAGCAAACAGACCGTAACGCTCTATAATCCGCCGGTGTCGCTGCGCGATATTCAGAGTATTCTGACGCTCTATCATTGCCGCAATATGAGCGAAGCCGCCCGCAGGCTCAATCAGACCCAGCCTGCCTTGTCCGCACAATTGCGCAAGACAGAGCAATTGATGGGCACGGCACTGTTTGCCCGCCATTATAAAGGCCTGCATCCGCTGCCGACCGCAGTCCATAAAGCGCCTTTGCTGCAAAGCGTGCTCAATCTGGCCGATGCGATCCGTCAGGGTGCACAGCAAATTGCAGTGATGGACGAGCCGGTGATTTCTTTCGCCCTTAGCCCGATGATCTTGCTCAGCCCGATCGGCGCCACTGCCATCAGCAATGCGATGCGGGAATGGCAGCGCCTGTGTCCGCATGTGCTGCTGAAAGTGAATGAGGCTCCGGCACATAGTCTGCAGGAACAGTTGAAGCAGGGAGAGTGCTCCATTGCACTTATGGAGAGCACAATACATCCTGAAAATGCTGCGTTCTTAACCGATCTGGGGCCACTGCAATATATTTCCGATATTGATGCGGAGGACGCGCCGCTGGCTTTGCCTGCTACCGGTGACAGTATCCGCAATGCCTTGATGCAAATGCCGGAAGCAGCAGAATATCAACCCGCGCTGGAAACCCAGTCTTTACAATTATGTCTGGCTCTCGCGGGCAACGGCTACAGCACGATTATCCCTGCGGCTCTGGCAGACAATATCAGCTCCGCCAAGCCTTTATTACAGCACATTTTGCCAGATGCGCCGCATTTTTATCTGACTGCGGGTACCAGCGGCACCCGCAACCTCAATGAGCCGGAGCATATTCTGCTCGCTTGTTTGCGTAAGGCGTTTCAGGCAGCCAACTGACGATAAGCCGCCATATAGGCTTCCGCCTGACCGAAACTATGCTCATTCACCAGCAGACGTTTGACCAGCGGGGAAATCGCACATTCTTCAGTCATGCCAATACCACCGTGAAGCTGAACGGCCTCCTGCGCGATATGACGGGCTGACCACAAAGTCTGCACCCATGCGGCAAAAGTCAGAGCACGGGCATCTTCCGCACCACTATCCTGCGCTTCCGCTGCGGCTTCCACCAAGGCTTTTGCCTCATCCAGTGCCACCGACATATCCACAAGACGGAACTGAATGGTCTGAAACGAGCCAAGCGCTTTGCCGAACTGCTTGCGCATCCGCATATAATCCAGTGTCTGCCGGTAGAGATTATCCATCGCGCCAAGACTGTCTGCGGCAACGGCAATCATAATATCTGCGACACAAGCCTCAATGCGCTGTCGTGCATCAGCGCCGGAGAGCAGCACCTGAATATACGCCGGTGCAATATCTGCCGTGATTTCACTCATCATCCGGCCGTCAATCATTGATAATTGATGGAACTGCGCCTTTTCCGGAGAGATCAGACACAGAGCAAGGCCAGCGCCTTGTTGCACCAGACACAACAGCTTTTCCGATTCCCGCGCACCAAAGACTTGAAGGTTTTTGAGTGCCAGACCTGTGCCGGTCAGTTCCGGCAGGTTCGCGGGTTTAATCCCCTGTGCTGCTGTCGCCAAATGACCGGCAATGCCTATGCGCAGCTCACCGGCGAGGAAGTTCTCCAGTAATGGCTCAACATCCGGATTGCTCTTCTGCGCTTCACATAACAGACTTGCTGCCAGTGCCGCACCGCAGGCAAAATCCACCGGCAAGGCAACACTTCCCAGAGCTTGTGCCACCGCTGCCAGACCTTCTGCGCCCAGTTCCGCACCACCCAATGCCTCCGGCAGCGCAAGACCAATCAGCCCCATTTCCGCAATCTGCGGCCACAGATCGAGATCAGTCTGCGGCAAGCCGTTTTCCGGTGTGTGATCGGCAGCAAAGCGGCTCACAAAATCCGTCAGCATCCGCAATTCATCTGCTTTTTCTTCACGTGTTTTCTGCATATCCGCTCTCCTCACCTTAAACCCAGAACCTGCTTGGCAAGGATCATGCGCTGAATTTCATTTGATCCGCCCCAGATCGTCAGCTTGCGCAAATTGAGCCATGCAGCAGCGGCACCGGCAGCCGCCGGATTTTCCGTATCTGCCTCACCATCCAGAAATGCCTCGCTGTATGGCAGCACCTGCGAACCAAAAATATCCAGACGCAATTGAGCCAATGCCTGAGCAATTTCTGTACCGCGGATTTTGAGTTTCGAGGCTTCAGGGCCCGGATTTTCACCCGCTTCACTCTGTGACAGGAGTTTCAGTTCCATATGTTCCAGCGCCAGACGCTGGATTTCAATCCGCGTCATACGATCCTGCAATAGCGGATCATCCGACACGCCGAGACGTGCGGCATCTTCTTTCAACTCACCGAGAATACGCTTGGAACGTGCAGCACCGGACATGGAAAAACGCTCATATTCGAGCAGATATTTGCCATAGCCCCAGCCTTCGCCCTCAGTGCCGATCAGGTTTTCAACCGGCACACACACATCATTGAAAAACACCTCGTTAAACTCGGCTTCACCGTCCAATGTGCGGATCGGGCGGACCGTAATACCGGGGGTACGCATATCAATCAGCAGGAAAGAAATGCCCTGCTGCGGACGTTCGCCTTTATGCGTGCGTACCAGACAGAAAATCCAGTCTGCCCATTGCGCCCAAGTCGTCCAGATTTTCTGACCATTGACCACATAATGATCACCATCCCGCACAGCTGAAGTTGCCAGCGAAGCCAGATCGGAACCTGCCCCCGGTTCGGAATAGCCCTGACACCAGAATGTCCGGTTCTCGCGAATATCCGGCAGAAAGCGTGCCCGCTGTTCATCATTACCAAAGGAGTGGATAACAGGCCCCGCCATGGCAATGCCGAACTGACACGGATGCGGTGCACAAATCGCACCATATTCCTGCTCAAACAAATAGCGTTGCACTGGTGTCAGACCGGCGCCACCCATCTCTTTGCTCCAGCCGATTGCATACCAGTTACGCGCTGCCAGCACTTCCTGCCAGCCGGTCAGATCTTCCTTGGTCAGGCGAATATTGTGCCGCACCTTATAGGCCAGCGCTTCCGGAAGATTGGCACGCAAATAAGCGCGTGCATCCGCTGCGAATGCGCGGTCGGCATCCGTAATCTGTAGTCCCATTCTTGTACTCCGTCCCTTAAATCATCAAATGATCAGACAATTCCTGCGCTTGTCAGCGCACTGATCTGTGTCTCATCCATATTCAGAAATTCCCGTAGAATATCCGCGCCGTCGGCGCCAAGCTCCGGTGCCTGCCGGATATCACCACGCGGCAAGCCGTCGAAATGCACCGGCTGTTCCGGCACCAGAAGCTTGCCCAATTGCGGGTGTTCAACTTCATGCAGTAATTGGCGATGCTGCGCATGGGCGCTTTGTGCGGCCTCATCCACCGACCAGATCTCTGACACGGGCAACCCGGCTTTACCGAGCTTCTCCACCACTTCCGAAGCAGTATAGTGCCGTGACCAATCCTCAATTTCAGCCTGCAGAGCATCACGGTTCTGACTGCGGAACTGGTCGGAGGCAAAGCGCGGATCTTCCGCCAGATGCGGCTTGCCCAGCGCCTCTGCGAGACGGGCAAACAGCGCCTTATTGGCCACAGCAAGAATGAAAGGCGCATCCGATGCAGCAAAAGCACCAAAAGGCGCAGACAGCGGATGCTGATTACCAAAGCGTGCAGGCCGGTTGCCACTGCCCTGCCATCCGGCGAGCACAGTCGGCAGCAGGCTGAACAGTGCATCAAACATAGCCACATCAATCCGCGCGCCCTGTCCGGTAACCGAGCGGCGGTACAGCGCGGCAGAAATCGCCTGCGCCGCATAAATACCGGAAACAATATCGCCGATGGAGTCACCAACCAGTGTCGGGGCACCCGATGCCTCGCCGGTCACACTCATCATGCCAGACAGCGCCTGCGCTACCACATCATAGCTCGGCATAGCGGCCATCGGCCCTTGCTGGCCAAAGCCGGAGACGGAGCAATAGACCAGATCCGGTTTCAGCGCCTGCAACTGTTCTGCACCAATCCCCAAACGATCTGCCACACCCGGGCGGAAATTTTCCAGCACCACATCGGCTTTCAGCGCCAATTCCTGCGCGATCTTCACCGCTTCCGGCTGACGCAGGTCGAGTTTCAGGCTGCGCTTATTACGGTTAAACAGCTGAAAATTGATACTCTGATTGTTACGCACCGCGCCCATATAGCGCTGATCGTCGCCCTGCGGCGGTTCGACCTTGATGATCTGCGCGCCCTGATCCGCCAGAATGGCAGAGCAAAACGGCCCTGCCAAAACGCGGGAAAAATCCAGCACCGTAATACCCGCAAAAGGTTTCTGCTGCTTCACCATTCCAATTCCTCCATACCGGAGACAAGAATAAGAAACCGCGCCATGCCTTGTGAAATAGTGATACGGCAATCAGGCTATAAAATTTACCGAATTATCCCGTGTAATTGAGCAGTGCCGCTCCGCCTGTCAATCCCGCGCCCGCGGCTGTCAGCAGGATCAAATCGCCTTTACGATAAACACCCTGCCCCAAAGACAGACTGAGCGGAATGGTCGCCGCTGATGAGTTGCCATAGTCACTGATCGTGCGGGTAGTCACCGCATTGCTCAGTTGCAACTGCTCTGCCACCGCATCGAAAATTCGTGCATTGGCCTGATGCGGCACAAAATGATTGATAGTCGTGGATTCAACATCTGCCTGTTGTAAAATTATTTTGCCGCATTCCGTCATAGTCTTCACCGCCTGTGCAAACATGGTACGGCCATCGCGCATGGTCATCAATGTTTCACCTGCCGGAATGCCGATCAGATCATAATGACTGCCATCACTGGTAAGTGTGGAACTGACCAGATTGCACAACCCGTCTCGGGATGGTGCCAGCACAACGGCTCCGGCCGCATCGCCAAACATCACGGCAGACGCCCGTTCTTGCCGGTTGATACGGCGTGAGAGAATATTCGCCGCAACAATCAACACTGCCCGCCCCTGTGTTCGCACCAATGCATCCCCCATCACCAGCGCATAGAGAAAACCGGAACAGGCACCGGCAAGATCTACCGCACCGGCACCTGACAGCCCTAATTTATGTGCCAGCAACGGGGCGGAAGGCGGCAAAAGATGATCGGGCGTAGATGTTGCCAGCAGCACCATACCGATCTCAGATTGAGCTATACCAGCATTTGCCAGCGCCATGCGTCCGGCTGCTGCCGCCAGATCCGTCAGTGTCTCACCATCCTCAACCCAATAGCGACTGCGGATGCCGGTGCGGCATTCAATCCAGCCTGCCTCAAGCCCGAGTTCGGTTTCGATCTCTGGGTTGAACACCTGAAGCTTGGGCACGGCATGACCGAAGCCGATAATGGATGACGGATAAGAGCCACTCATAATTTACCGCTTTGCAACAGGTCTGCCGCCTGATCAATCAGCTGATAAGAACGCTGCAATTCCTGCTCGGTGACACAATAAGGCGGCATCAGATACAGCACATTGCCAAGCGGCCGCAGCAGCACATCATGAGAGCGGAAAAACGCTTTCAGCCGTAAAGCGATATCCGAGAGATAACCGCTGCTTTGCGCTTTAACATCCAGTGCTGTGATGGTTCCACATTGCCGGACATTCTCAAAACGCGGGTCATGTTTGAAACGCGCCAGCTCACAGCTCTGCATCGCCTGCAAATTCTGCACGCGTTGCGAAACCGGCTCATCACGCCAGATTTGCAAATTAGCAAGCCCTGCCGCACAGGCAATCGGGTTCGCCGTATAGGAGCTCGAATGATAGAAAGTGCGACTGCGATCGGTTGAGAGATGTGCTTCAAATATTTCCGGCACACAAAGTGTTACTGCCAAAGGCAATGCCCCGCCGGTAATACCCTTAGAGAGGCAGAGAATATCCGGTGCGATACCGGCCTGTTCACTTGCAAATAGAGTGCCGGTACGTCCCCAGCCGGTCATGACCTCATCGCAGATCAATAAGACACCATGCGCCTCGGCAATCGCCTTCAACTGCCGCAACACAAAAGCCGGATAGATTTTCATGCCGCCTGCGCCAAGCACCAGCGGCTCGACAATTAATGCTGCCAGTTGTCCGCCACGGCAGAGCTGTTCAAACGCATCCAGCGTTTGCTGTTCGCGCCCCTCAGCGGGAAACGGAATTGTGGCCACATCATAAAGCAGTGCACCATAGGCCGCATTGAACACGCCGCGCTCACCGGCAGACATGGTGCCGATTGTGTCACCGTGATAACTACCGGCCATCACCGCAATTTTGGAGCGTGGTTCACCGCGATTATGGAAATAGCCCAGCGCCATTTTCAGCGCCACTTCCACACAAGTCGAACCACTGTCGGAATAGAACACATGTGACAAACCATGCGGCACAATACGGATCAGTTCCCGTGCCAGTTGCTTCGCCGGTTCATGACTGTATTCCGCAAAAATGATCTGGTCATATTGTTCTGTTGCTTCACGAATTGCCTGCATAATCGGTGGCGTACGGTGACCATGCGTAATCACCCACCAGGACGAGATCAGATCCAGAATTTTGCGCCCGTCTTCATCAATCAGATAGGCACCTTCGGTACGGGTAATCTTTTTCGTAACCGGTTCCAGCAGATGCTGGGTAAACGGATGCCAGACCGGCGATGAATGCTGGTTCATCGGGCACCTCCGGTAAAATCATGCAGATTAAAGTTCTCTGCAAATGCTTGCGCCAATGTCTGCGGGTTTAGATCATCCAAGACCGGCAGGCGACCAAGGCGACGTACATTGCCCAGTTCACAAATGATCCCTTCACTGTCCTCATGCGCATGACCGATAAAGGCCACGCCGAGCACCGGAATATTACGACTGCGCAGTGCTTCCAATGACAGCAGACTATGATTGATTGTGCCAAGCTGCGTACGGGCGCAGAGAATGATTGGCTGCTGCCAGCGGGCGAAAAGATCAAGATAAGTCTGGGATCGTGTCAGCGGCACCATCAAACCACCTGCACCTTCCACCACCAGAGGCCGGTCGCAGTGCGGAATGGTCAGATCAGCGGGATCGATTTTCACCCCTTCGGCCTGGGCTGAGAGATGTGGTGAGGCAGGCAGTTGCAAGCGCCATTGCTCCGGCAGGACAGGACAATCCGGTGCCAGACGACGCACAGTTTCGCTGTCGGTCTCTTCCTCAAGGCCGGATTGCACCGGCTTCCAATAACTGCCTTGCAGGGCTTGGGTCAGGGCTGCGCTGAAGATGGTTTTGCCGATACCAGTATCAGTACCACTGACAATAAATACAGGATTATTCATAGGAATGTACAATCTGTTTCAGCAGTTCAGCCATACGGCTGATCTGTGCTTCATCAACATTTAGCGTGATGGAAATACGCAGGCGCGCAGTGCCAAGCGGCACAGTCGGCGGGCGAATGGCGCGAATATCAAAGCCATGATTTTGCATAGCCTCAGCCATTGCAACGGCGCGTTGATTATCTCCGATCAGATAGGGAATAATCTGCGAGCCACTTGGCTGCAAATATCGTTCTGCATGGCGAATAAGTGCGTGTAACTTCTCACGCCGCTGCGGTTCTGCCGCCAACGCCTTCAGGCTGCCACGCACAATGGATGCCTGCAAAGGCGATGGCGCAGTTGAGAAAATAACGCCCCTCGCCCGATTGATCAGCACATCAATCAAAGGCTTTTCCGCGCAGAGCAGCGCACCGGAAGCACCAAGTGCCTTGCCGCAGGTATGCAGGATCAGAACATTGTCCCGTCCTGCCAAATCCGCCGCCAAGCCCCGCCCGTCTGCGCCAAACACGCCGGTCGCATGCGCTTCATCAATATAAAGAAAACACCCGTAACGATCTGCCAAAGCACTCAGCTCTGCAAGCGGAGTAAAATCACCATCCATAGAATAGAGGCTTTCCACTGCCAGCCAGATATTGCCGCTTTTCTCTGTCGCACGAAAATTGCGGATCGCCGTTTCAAAAGCCGCAATATCATTGTGCGGCACGTTTTTGGTCTTCGCTTTGCCTGCCTGTAACCCTGTATGAATACTGGCATGGATCAACGCATCATAAAGCACCAGATCGCCAGCTTGGGGGAGCGTTGCAAATACCGCCTGATTGGCATCAAAACCACTGGCAAAATACAGAACCTGAGGCGCTTTGAAAAAAGCCGCGGCTTCTGCCTCCAGCGCTTCATGCTCCGGATGATTGCCACGTAACAGACGCGAGCCACCGGAACCAACCGTCACACCACGCTCCAGTGCCTCACAGGCAATATTGCGCAAATAGTCCGAGCCGGCCAATGCCAGATAGTCATTGGATGAGAAATCTGCACCTTGCGCCACGTTGAGACCACGCAGCCGTCCTTTGCTTTCAAGCCGCTGCAGCATTGCATGATAGGGCTGCATCAGCATGTGCAGCTTTCCTCAGCCACAGTCTCAGCCTGTATGCCCAAACGCTTCAGCAAATCCGCATCACGGTCATCACCGGCATTGGCGGCAGTGAGCAGAACATCTCCGATGAAAATCGAATTGGCACCGGCGAAGAAACACATCGCCTGCATTTCATCGCTCATATTACTGCGCCCTGCGGTGAGACGCACATGAGATGTCGGCATCATAATTCGCGCTAAGGCGATAATTCGGATGAAAGCGATGGAATCCACTGGCTTAGCATTGGCAAGTTTGGAGCCTTCAATCGGGATCAGCATATTGATCGGCACGCTTTGCGGCACTTCCTCAAGATTGGCCAGCGTCACCAGCATATTGACGCGATCCTGCTCACTCTCCCCCATGCCGAGAATGCCACCGGAGCAGACATTGATACCGGCCATACGCACATTATCCAGCGTATCCAGCCGGTCTGCGAAAGTACGGGTGGTGATAATCTGCGGGTAAAATTCCTCAGACGTATCAATATTATGATTGTAATAATCGAGCCCCGCGGCACCAAGACGCTGCGCCTGCGGTAATGACAACATGCCGAGCGTCATACAGGTTTCCATGCCCATGGCCTTGACGCCCTGAACCATGGCAACGACCATATCCATGTCGCGCTCTTTCGGGCTGCGCCATGCCGCCCCCATGCAATAACGGGTGGCACCGGCAGCTTTTGCCTGCTGCGCTTCAGCCAGCACACGCTCCACTTCCATCAATTTGGACGCCTTCAGGCCGGTCGGATTATGCGCAGACTGATTGCAATAGAAGCAATCCTCAGGGCAGCCTCCGGTTTTGATACTCAGCAATTTGCTCATCTGTAAGCGGTTCGGGTCAAAGTTCTGCCGGTGGATGACATGTGCCTGAAACATCAGATCATTAAACGGCAGATTATAGATGCGGCGTGCTTCCTCTGCCGTCCAGCGTGCTTGAGGTGCATTCTGATGAGAAACAGGCTGAGACATGAAATATCCTTATAAAATGATACCCGCTACAAATTATAGATAATTTTACGAGATTCGGAATTTTCATTTCAGTTAAAACGTCAAAATCGATATGTCCATACAAAAAAATCTATAAATTTATACCATAATAAATTCAACGCTGAGTTTTTATCTATAATTTAACGAAAACCTCCTCTGATGCTCCTCCTATCAAAACTTCGTCAGCCTCATGAATTCAGTGTCTTTTGCTGCAATTTTTGTATTATGCAGACAGTTCAGATCAGAACCGCAAGAGAGATTTCATGGTGCCGGTACATTTCAAACACCTTTCACTCGCCATTTTGGCACTGGGCATATCTGTTGCTTTCAGCAGCCCGCTACAGGCAACAGTACCCGCCACCGGCACCGATCATCTGAATAAAGCCTTGCAGGAATTTATTGTGCGGCTGGAAGAAACCAAGCGAACCAAACTCCCGCCGCGCCTGTCCAACAGTCAGGATGCACCTGTGCTTGAGGATTTGTGGAATGTACCGGCGATTATCGGCCAGGCACCCTATCAGGCGAGCGATTTGCCAATATTGATGGATATTATTCAGCAGCAGGCACAGGTGACCAAGGCCTATGTGTCCTTCTCGACTGATCCGCAAAAACCGGCAGATACCGAGAAAAACAGCATCGCTTTTCAGGATGAAATCACCCGCTCTTCTGCCGCTATGGTCAGTTTCATTGCTGCCGCCCTCGAAGCCGCAGGCGACTATGCTGGAGCACTGAAAACGACAAGCAACGGCAAAGCACAAACGGATACAATTCTTAAATTGCGGCTCGGCTTGCAGCAGGTCATTAATGGTTCTGCGCTGATGTTAAGCAATCCTGAACTCAATGCCCATAATCAGGAAAGACTGGCGCAAGCACTGGCAGATAACGCCCCCGCAATTGCCAAAGCTATCTCCTTGCAAGATCGTAAAATGCTGAGCAATATTATCGAGCGCGCCAAACCGGTCTTGCGCGATACTGCACGTCAATCCGCCGACCGGTTTATTACGGCTATGGCAAATAAAGACTGCACCGTTCTTTGCGCATTACATTGAAACTAAAGGGAAAATAACTGATGAAACCAGTCTGGCTGGAAAAATTCTGGAGTTCCCTGTCGCTGATCGGGATGTTGCTCGGCACGCTTTTCTTCGCAGCCTCGCTTACGCCATCGCTGGTGCCGCGCCCCTTTTTGATACAGGGCGTGCTGTCGGGAGCCTGTTTCGCCATTGGTTACGGGATCGGTGTTTTTCTGTTCTGGCTGTGGAACTATCTGCAATTGCCGAAGCCTAAAGGCCGGATTTCCACGATCATCAAAATTACGGCCATGGCCGTGACCATCATCACAGCTATGGTGTTTCTGTGGCATGCGGCAGACGGACAAAATTCCATCCGCAATCTGATGGGATTGGAAAAAGTTGAAAGCGCACACCCGCTGAAAACCGGCCTGATTGCGCTGATTACTTTTGTTATTCTGATCGCGCTCGCCCGTTTATTTCAGCTGATTTATCGCAGTTCCAGCCGCTGGCTCGATCGCTATATCCCGCCACGCCTGTCACGTTTTACCGGTTTTCTGATTGCCGCCGTGATTTTCAGCATGGCAATCAATGGCGTGCTATTCCGCTTTGGCCTGCATGTGATGGATTCTTCCTACCGTCAATTTGATGCGCTGATGGAAGCGGAAGTCCCGCAACCGCAAGACCCGCTGAAAAGCGGCAGCGCCGCCTCGCTGGTCAAATGGGATGAGTTGGGGCGTATGGGGCGCAGCTATGTCAGCTCCGGCCCTGATGCGCAGCAGATCAGCAATTTCACCGGCCGTCCGGCACAAAATCCGCTGCGCGTATATGTGGGTTTGCGTTCCGCTGAAACTGCGAAGGAACGCGCCAAACTTGCGCTTCAGGAGATGATCCGTGTCGGTGCATTTGACCGCTCTCTGCTGCTGGTGACCATTCCGACCGGCACCGGCTGGGTCGATGAAATGGGTATTGATCCGGTGGAATATCTCCATGACGGTGATATTGCCAGCGTTGCGGTGCAATATTCCTACCTCGCCAGCTGGCTTTCGCTGCTCGTTGAGCCGGGCTATGGCAGTGAAACCGCGACGGCTCTGTTTGACGAGGTTTACGATCACTGGACCAAGCTGCCAAAGGAAACGCGTCCGAAACTCTATCTCTATGGCCTGAGCCTCGGTGCGATGAATTCGCAGCTATCCTCGGAACTGTTTCAGGTGCTGGGCGATCCTTATCAGGGCGCTTTGTGGAGCGGCCCGCCGTTCACCAGCCGTTTGTGGCGCTCCATCACCAATAACCGAAATGAAGGCACACCGGAATGGCTGCCGGAATTCCGTGATGGTTCCTATGCACGCTTCACCAATCAGAATAATGCTCTGAAACTGCCAAACAGCCATTGGGGACCGATGCGTATTGTCTATCTGCAATATGCCAGTGACCCGATTGTGTTTTTTGATCCGAAAGACTTCTACCGCGAACCGGACTGGATGAAGGCACCACGCGGCCCTGATGTGTCTCCGCAGCTGAAATGGTATCCGGTTGTCAGCATGTTGCAGCTGGCCATTGATCTGATGCTGGCCACTACCACGCCGATCGGTCACGGCCATGTCTATGCACCGCAGCATTATATTGACGCATGGGTAGAGGTGACTGATGTCAGCTGGTCACAGGCAGATATTGACCGGTTGAAAGAACATTTCATCGCCAAGCTGCCCAAATAATAATCATGATATGGCGGGCTCTGCCACAGCAGAGCCCGCCATAGTTTTAACTATGCAAATTACGGCCAAGCGCCGTAAAAGCAGCCTCCTGAAAAGCCTCTCCGCGTGTCGGATGCGCATGAATGGTCTGCGCCACATCTTCCAGCACAGTGCCCATTTCCAAAGCGAGCGCGAAACCATTGACCAGCTCGGATACATCATGGCCGACACCCTGTATGCCCAGTACCAGATGATTATCCGCCCGTGCGACAACACGGACAAAACCCGTTTCATCCTGCTGGGTCATGGCACGGCCATTGGCCATAAACGGAAAACTGCCGGTGACAATTTCATAGCCTTGCAATTTCGCCTGATCCGGTAACAGGCCGACGCTCACCACTTCAGGGTCAGTGAAACAGACGGACGGTATCACAGGCTCATCCAATGCCGCTTTATGTCCGGCCAGATGTTCCGCCAGCATTGCGCCCTGCGCCATTGCCCGATGTGCCAGCATCGGCTCACCGGTCACATCACCGATTGCCCAGACATTGAGCATCGAGGTCGCACAATATTTATCGATGCGAATGAAAGCGCCATTCATCGCCAGATCAAGACTTTCCAATCCGAACCCGCTGATATTTGGTCGCCGACCGACGGCCACCAGAAACTTATCCGCTTCCACCACCACCGGCGCACTGTTGCCATGCTGGTGCACCAGCAAAGAACCGCCATCTGCGCTTAATCCCCGTGCTTCGCTGCGCGTCATCACGGTAACGCCCAGAGTTGTCAGCCGCTTGCGCACCGGCGTGGTCAGTTCTGCATCCCAAAGCGGCAAAATGCGGTCAGCCGCTTCAATAATTGTCACCTGCGAGCCGAGTTTGGCAAAAGCCGTACTCAGTTCCATGCCGATATAACCGGCGCCGATCACTGCTAAGCGCTTCGGCACCTGCTCCAGCGCCAGAGCATCTGTTGAGGAAATAACATTGCCACCAAAGGGCAAAGCGCCGATCTGCATCGGCAATGAGCCGGTTGCCAGAACAAGATGTTTGGTACGGATACGGGTTGTACCGGCCTTGCCATGAACCACGACAGTTTTACCGTCAATGATCTCTGCATTGCCCTTTAGCACAGTCACCTTGTGCTTTTTCAGCAGACCTTCAACACCACCGGTCAACCGCCGCACAATGGCACCTTTCCAGCTGAGCGTTTTGCCCCAATCCAGCGACACGTCTCCCACACGCAAGCCCAGCGCAGAACCGGATTGCTGAGCAAGTGCATGATGATAGGCATCAGCCGCATGGATCAGTGCCTTGGAAGGAATACAGCCGATATTCAGGCAGGTGCCGCCCAGTTGTTCCTTCTCAACCAATATCACCGGCAGTCCTAATTGTCCGGCACGGATGGCAGCGACATAACCGGCAGGTCCACCACCGATAATCAGCACATGTGTTGCAATATCTTCCATCTCACACCTCAATGAAAAGTGTTGCGGGAACTTCAAGCAATTGCCTGATGCGGCGGATAAAAGCGGCAGCCTCATAACCATCGACCATCCGGTGATCGAAGGAGGACGACAGGTTCATCATCTTGCGCGGCACAAACTGGTTCTCCTGCCATTGCGGGCGTATCGCGATGCGGTTGATGCCGATAATCGCCACCTCCGGCTGATTGATGACCGGCGTTGTCACCAGCCCGCCGAGGTCACCAAGGCTGGTGACGGTAATGGTGGAACCGGAGAGTTCTTCGCGTTTCGCCACGCCTTCCCGTGCAGCACCGGCAAGCCGTGTGATTTCTGCGGCCATTGCCCAGAGATCCATCGCTTCCGCATGATGCAGCACCGGCACCATCAAACCGGATGGCGTTTGTGTTGCCATACCGATATGCGCTGCCTGATGGCGGGTCAGCACCTGCGCTTCCTCATCATAAAGCGCATTCATCTGCGGAAAATCGCGTAGCGCCACAACCAGCGCACGGAGAATAAACGGCAATACCGTCAGTTTACCACGCCGTTCCGCATGACTTGCATTGAGCGTACTGCGCAGAATTTCCAGATCGGTCACATCCACCTCTTCCACATAGGAAAAATGTGCCACCTCGCGGGAGGATTTCGCCATACGCTCCGCAATCTTGCGGCGCAGACCGGTGATTTTAATCTGCTCTGTACCGTCGCGGCGTTGATAGGCCGAATTGTGCGCACTGCCGCCGCTGGCTGTGAAATGATCGAGATCATCACGGGTTATGCGCCCTGCCGGCCCGCTGCCCTGCACCTGCGTAAGATCAACGCCCAGCTCCCGCGCCAGCGCCCGAACGGCAGGTGATGCAAGCGGCTTGTCATGCGCTATCGTGCTTGATGGTTGCACAGCCGAAAAAACAGGTTTTTCGGGCATTGTTGGTTTTACAAGAGCTGGCGGCGCAGCCTGAACGGGCGGAGGTGGCGGGGCATCATCCGCCCCAGTCCCTTCCACTTCAATTTCTACCAGCATCGCACCAACAGCCATCACCGTTCCGGCTTCCGCACCGATCTGCAGGACTGTTCCTGCCACAGGTGACGGCACCTCAACCGTTGCCTTATCGGTCATGACAGCAGCCAGCAACTGATCCTCTGCAATGACATCACCGGCTTTGACATGCCATTCGACAATTTCAGCCTCGGCAACACCTTCGCCGATATCCGGCATTTTAATGATCTTTTTCACCATTTATGCCTCCATCACTTGCATGAGTGCCCGACCGACCCGTTCCGGCCCCGGAAAATAATCCCATTCATGGGCATGAGGATAAGGCGTGTCCCAGCCGGTCACACGCAGGATCGGCGCTTCCAACTGATAGAAACAACGCTCCTGTACTTCCGCCGCCAGTTGGGTACCGAAACCGGACAGCCGCGTCGCTTCATGGACGATCACACAGCGTCCGGTTTTGGCGACAGAAGCCGTAATCGTCTCAATATCCAGCGGCACCAGCGATCGCAGATCAATCACCTCGGCATCAATGCCTGTCTCGGTAACAGCCGCTTCCGCCACATGCACCATAGTGCCATAGGCCAGCACTGTGACTGCGGAACCTTTACGCCGGATGGCTGCCTTGCCGATCGGCACCGAGTAATAGCCTTCCGGTGTTTCACTCAAAACATGTTTTGACCACGGTACGACCGGCTGATCGTAATGACCGTTGAATGGCCCGTTATAAAGCCGTTTCGGTTCCAGAAAGATCACCGGATCATCATTCTCGATGGCCGAGATCAGCAGGCCTTTGGCGTCATAAGGATTGGACGGAATAATGGTCTGCAACCCCGCCACATGGGTAAACAGTGCCTCAGGGCTCTGGCTATGGGTCTGCGCACCAAAAATACCGCCGCCGCACGGCATACGGATCACCATCGGCGCGGTATAATCACCGGCAGAACGGAACCGCAGGCGTGCGGCCTCCGAGACGATCTGGTCATAGGCCGGATAAACATAATCGGCGAACTGGATTTCCGCTACAGGGCGCAGGCCATAGGCGCCCATACCGACTGCCACACCGACAATACCGGTTTCGGAAATCGGTGTATCGAAGCAGCGCGCCTCACCATATTTGCGTTGCAGCCCTTCTGTGCAGCGAAATACGCCGCCGAAGAACCCAACATCCTGACCGAACACGACAACCTTGTCATCGCGCTCCATCATCACATCCATCGCTTCGCGGATGGCTTCAATCATTGTGCGTCTTGGCAATACAGGTTTTGACATTATCAATACCCCATCTGCTGGCGCTGCTCGCGCAAATGCTGCGGCATGTCCTTATAGACATCCTCGAACATGGTTGCGGGACTGGCTTTCGGCCCTTCATGCAAAGTGCCGTATTTCAAAGCCTCGCGGGCGGCATCATTAATCTCCGCATCAATACCGGCCAGCAGCTGCACATTACGCTCCTCGCTCCATTCGCCTTTGCGGATCAGATGTTGTTTGAGCCGCTCTACCGGATCGCCCAGCGGCCAGTTCAGCTCCTCCTCTTTCGGCCGGTATTTGCTCGGATCATCGGAGGTGGAATGCGGCGCCACGCGATAGGTCACCCATTCAATCAGTGTCGGCCCCAGATTGCGCCGAGCCCGTTCCGCTGCCCAGCTTGCTGCCGCATAGACCGCCAGATAATCATTGCCATCCACCCGCAAAGACGGAATAGCAAAACCATGAGCGCGGGAGGCAAAACTGATATTTTCGCCACCAGCGACAGATTGCGGTGATGAAATCGCCCATTGATTATTGACGATGTTGAGGACCACCGGCGGACGATAGACCGAGGCAAAAACCAGCGCCGCGTGAAAATCGCTTTCGGCAGTGGAACCGTCACCAATCCATCCGGCTGCAATTTTTGTATCGCCCCGCATAGCAGAGGCCATGGCCCAGCCAACGGCCTGCACAAATTGCGTGCCGAGATTACCGGAAATCGAGAAAAAACCGGCCTCCGGTGCCGAATACATAACCGGTAATTGCCGTCCTTTAAGATGGTCTTTCTCATTGGAAAGCACCTGACAAATCATATCTGTCAGCGGGAAACCTTGTGCTATCAGCAGTCCCTGCTGGCGATAGGTGGGGAAATTCATATCCCCTTTTTGCATCACCATCTGAAAAGCGCAGGCAATTGCCTCTTCGCCGGTACATTGCATATAGAAAGAGGTTTGTCCCTGACGCTGCATACGCATCATGCGCCGGTCATAGGCACGGGTTTTGAGCATGGAGCGCAGACCGTGGCGCAATTGCTCTGCCGTCAGATCCGGCACCCACTCGCCTTTAGCCTCGCCGTCATCATCCAGCACCCGCACCAGATTATAGGCCAGATCATGCATAGCATAAGGATCGGAATCAACCGGCGGGCGGCGCATTTCGCCTGCTCCGGCAAAACGTAAATGCGGATTAGGCGGCGGGACACTTTCTCCCCGCATCGTGCGGGGCATATGTAATGAGAGTGGCGGATATGACATGACTGCACTTCTCCATTGGCTGGAACTGATACTGCATGCTGTTTCTGCCGTTTCCCCCGAATGGCAGAATGTATTCCGTTTGTCCCCTTAACCTCTGCTGTCTATATTTTCGGCCACGGCCTTTGCTGTGGGCGAAGTTGTTCATAGGCATGAGCAAGTTGCAACACGCCCAGATCATCAAAACGCTGACCAATAATCTGCAAACCGATCGGCAACCCTTTTTCCGTGTAACCACAGTTGACAGACACAGCAGGTTGTTCCGACATATTCATGGCAACGGTGAAAGCAATATGCTCGAACGGGCGCTGCGGATCATTCAGCGGTGATGCCCATTCTGCCGGATAAGTCGGCATCGGCGCTGTCGGCGAAATGATAAAATCATAAGAACTAATTGCCGCCAGCGCCGCATTGCGCATGGCCTCGATCTGCGCAAAGCCCTGATAGACCTGCGCACCGTTCAAATCCTTGCCGCCTTCTGCCCACTGATAAATATAAGGCAGGATTTTTGCCTGATTATCCGGCGTCATTTTAGAGATGTCGCCCCATGAGCGCACGCGCCAGAAATGATCCAGCCCGTCAATCATCTCACGGGTGAGATAGCTAGGCACTTCCTCAACAATCGCACCGGCATTGGCAAAGGCTTGTGCTGCAGCTTCTACCGCCGCTTTGACCTCAGGCTCCACAGCGGAGCCAAAACCGGCATCCAGCCACAGGCCGATACGCAGATCTTTGACATCGCGGTCGAGATTCATCCAGTCGATACGGTTGTAAGGCAGGCTCATCGGATCGCGGCGATCCGGCTTGGACAGAACCGACATATAAAGTGCTGCATCAGCAACCGTACGCGTCATCGGCCCCGCAACACGACCGATAAAAGGCGGATCAATCGGGATACGTCCGAAAGACGGTTTGAGCCCGACCACACCGCACCAACCGGCAGGCAGGCGGATGGAGCCGCCAATATCCGTACCAATATGCAAAGGGCCGTAACCGGCAGCGGCAGCCGTTCCCGCCCCTGCACTTGAGCCACCGGGATTGGTGGTCAGATCCCACGGATTGCGTGCCAGCTCATGGAAACTCGACAGGCCGGACGACAACATACCGAGATCAGGCATCGTCGTTTTACCCAAAATAATACCGCCGCTCTCACGGGAACGGGCAGCTGGCGGCGCATCTTTTGCCGCCGGATTCAATGCTATTGCCGCGCAGCCGAGCGGTACCGGCAAACCTTTGGTGGCAATATTTTCTTTGATCGTCAGCGGCACGCCGTCAATCGGCCCGCGTTCTTCTTTCCGCCTCCAGCGACCTTCCGACAAGGTTGCCGCAGCCAGTGCTGCCTCCGGCTCAAAAGCCCACATCGCATGAAGTTGCGGCTCGCAGCGCTCAATCCGGTCAATCACGGATTCTGCCACTTCCACCGGCGACAGCGTACCCGCCTTATAACCGGCAACCATTTCCACAGCGCTTAAATCAGCAAGCTCAGACATATCTGCTCCCATTTCCCTGTCTGACGCGAACCTCTTGGCGGATTTTGATCGTCAGACAGACATTCAGTTTTTCATTACAAAGTTTTCACCCGCATTTTACGCCCGTATTTTTTTACGTCGGCCGGAAAACGGTTTTGGCACGGCATTAACCAGTGCTTGTGTGTATGGATGCTGCGGATTGTCAAAGACCTCATTGGTCGGCCCTTCCTCAACAATTCTGCCCAGATGGATCACCGCCACACGGTCTGTAATCACCCGCATCACACCAAGGTCGTGACTGATAAACAGATAGGACAGGCCGAATTGCTCCTGCAAATCCATCATCAGATTGAGCACCTGCGCCTGAATGGAAACATCCAGCGCCGAAACCGGCTCATCAGCAACAATCAGTTTCGGGCGCGTAATCAATGCGCGGGCAATCGCAATACGCTGGCGCTGACCGCCGGAAAATTCATGCGGATATTTATCCGCTGCAGATGCGGGCAGGCCAACCGCCTCCAGTACCTGACAGATACGCTCTTCACGGTTTTCCGCCGTTGTGGCACTTTCCAGTGACACAACCGGCTCCGCCAGAATGCGGCGCACAGAGTGGCGCGGATCGAGCGAGCCATAAGGATCCTGAAAAATCGCCTGAAACTCCTTGCGCGCGGCTTTCAGCTCCGCCCGCCCCAGACTGTAAATATCCTTGCCATTGATGGTCACACTGCCGGATTGCGGCTTTTCCAGCCCCATTACCGACCGTGCCAATGTGGACTTACCGGAACCGGATTCGCCGACAATGCCGAGGCTTTCCCCCTGCTTCAGGCTGAGGCTGACACCATGCAGCACCCGCAAATTTTGCGGCTTGGAAAGCAAGGACTGTTTTGGCAACGTATAATCACGCACCAGATCGCGCACTTCCAGAAGAGTGGTCATGCCATCACCTCATCTGTCAGCGGATGAAAACAGGCGACCCGATGCGTCACATCCAGAAAATCAGTATTGCCTAACGGTGGCACTGTTGCACGGCAATCCGCCTGCACAAAACGGCATCGATCAGCAAAACCGCATTGCGGCAAGCGACTGAACGGATCGGGCACCACACCGGCAATCGTGGTCAGGCGCTGGCGTTTATCCGAATTTTCCGGTTTTGGCCGCATTGTCAGACTATGGGGCGAGGCAGCGAACAGCCCACGTGCATAAGGATGCGCCATATGGCGGAATACGTCCTGCGTATCGCCGGTTTCAACCACGCGTCCTGCATACATCACTGCAATGCGATTCGTCATTTCCGAGACTACGCCGAGATCATGGGTAATCAGCAGCAGTGCTGTGCCGCTCTCGTCAATCAGCTCATCCAGCAGATCAAGAATTTGCGCCTGCACGGTAACGTCCAGTGCCGTGGTCGGCTCATCCGCAATCAGCAATTCCGGCTCGCAGGCCAGTGCCATCGCAATCATCACACGCTGGCGCTGACCGCCGGATAATTGATGCGGATAAAGTTCCAGATCAAAGCGCGGGGCAGCAAGGCCAACACGGTCCAACAAACGACGCGCGACCTTGTCAGCATCGGCACGGTTTTCTCTCAGATGCAGACGACGACCTTCACTGATCTGTGCGCCAATGGTTTTGATCGGGTTCAGCGCCGTCATCGGCTCCTGAAAAATCATCGCCATCTGCCGCCCGCGCATCGTGCAATGGGCAGCCTCTGAGATTGTTGTCAGATCCTGTCCGTCAAAGCGCAGGGTTCCGCTCAAAGCCATACGATGCGGCAACAGCCCCATGACAGCCAATGCGGTGATGGATTTGCCGGAGCCGGATTCCCCGACAATGCCCAGACGTTCGCCACGGTTCAGTGTCAGCGTGATGCCGGACAGGATTTCGGCTTGCCTGCCTCCGGCTTGCAAATGCACGCCCAGATCACGGATTTCGAGAAGCGGTGTGGTCATCTCTCTCTCCTGACACGAGGGTCGAGTATATCACGCAAACCATCACCCAGCATATTCAGCCCCAACACGGCAAAGGTAATGGCCAGCCCCGGAAAAATCGCCAGATGCGGCGCATCATAAATATAGGTCTGCGCATCATTGAGCATCTTGCCCCAACTTGGCATAGGCGGCTGCGTACCAAGACCGACATAAGACAAACCGGCTTCCGCCACGATAGCCAAGGCAAACTGAATGGTCGCCTGCACGATCAGCACATGGCCGATATTCGGCAGAATGTGATCCAGCGTAATCGCCACATCACCACGCCCCGCACAGCGGGCGGCCAAGACATAATCGCGCTTCCATAAACCCATCGATGCACCACGGGTAATACGGGCAAAAACCGGAATGTTGAAAATACCAATAGCGATCATCGCATTAACCGCACCGGGGCCGAATACGGCAGTGATAATCACGGCTGTCAGCAATGCCGGAAAAGCAAAAGCCAGATCAGTCATGCGCATGACAAAACCGTCGATCATACCGCCGAGTGCAGCCGCATAGGCGCCGAGCGGCACGCCAAGCCCCATACCAACTGCAACGGCTATCAAAGCCACCGACAAAGAGTTACGCGCACCGACCATGACCATCGACAACACATCCCGGCCAAGCGCATCTGTGCCCAGCCAATGCTGCATCGACGGCCCTTGCAATTTGCGCAGAATATTCATGCCTGTGGGGCTGTAAGGCGTCCAGACCAGTGACAGCACGGCCAGCCCGATCAGAAGGCCGGTAATGATTGTCCCGATCATCAGGCTGCGGCTCAGTCCGAAAGACAACAAGATCATACGACTGCGACGGGAAAAATTCTCTGCCATGCTCATGCCCGCACTCCTGTCGACAGGCGCGGATCAAGAAAACCATAGGCCATATCAACCAAGAAGTTCACCGCAATCACACTGGCTGCCAGCAAAGTCACCAGCGACTGCACTGTGACCAGATCGCGCTGCGCAATCGACTGGAAAATCAGACGACCAAGACCCGGCAGATTGAACACGTTTTCAATAATGATCGTACCCGCCAGCAGGAATGAGAATTGCAGACCCAAGATCGTCACCACAGGGATCAGTGCATTAGGTGTCGCATGTTTCCACAAGGCTGCATTGCGGCTCAGACCCTTGGCGCGTGCTGTACGCACAAAATCTTCACTTAGAGTTTCAAGCACTGCGGAACGGGTAACACGCGCCAGAATTGCAGCCAGCGGCAAGGCCAGAGCCACGGCTGGCAGGATCAGCGAGCGGGTGCCTGCCCACAGACCATTTTCCCAACCGGCAAAACCGGAAGCCGGAAACCAGCCAAGCGTAAGGGCGAAAAACAAGATCAGTAGCAAACCGAGCCAGAAATTCGGAATTGCCACACCGATCTGTGCAACGCCCATCCCCACCACATCGGTCGCACTACCGCGCTTTGAAGCGGCAATCACACCAAGAGGAATAGCAATCACCACCGAGAGGATCATCGCCAGTACCGCCAGCGGCAAAGTCACCTGCAAACGTGGCCCGATCAGCTCACTGATCGGCACGGAATAAGTATAGCTGGTGCCGAAATCACCAACCGGAAAGCCGGTAATCCAGTTGAAGTAACGGACAATCAGCGGGGCATCAAGACCGAGTTGTTTTTGCAAAGCCGCCAAAGTGTCAGGCTGCGCATTAATACCAAGCATAATCGCTGCCGGATCACCCGGAAGCACCTGCATCAGCAGGAAAACAATGACTGAGGCCGCCAGCGTCGTCAGGATCAGAGAGATCAGACGCCCTGTAAAATAACGCAGCAAATGCGGCCTCCTTCAATATTCATTTCAGCATCAACAGGATCAGTCTGCCCAGTGCACACTGGTCAGGTCATTGGCCGGAATGGTCTGATTTTTCCACATGCCTTTGAGCTTCTTGTCCCAGACACCGATTTTCGGCAGGGCATAGAGAAACACATTCGGCTCATCTTCAGCGAGTTTGCGCTGCAACTGACCGAGCAGTTCAAGCTGCTGCTTGTCATCCACGGCCTCAGCAAATTGCTTGTAGATCGCCTTATATTCAGGGCTGTTATAGTTGAAGTAATATTTATCCCGCGCATAGATATCGAGATCGCGGGTTTCCACATGAGCGATAATCGTTGCGTCGAAATCGCTGCGGGCAAAGACCTGATCCAGCCATTGCGCGAATTCAACCGGCACAAGTTTCACCTCAATGCCAACTTCTGCCAGCATTGCCGCAATCACCTCACCGCCACGGCGTGCATAGGCAGGCGGCGGCAACATGATAGTGATGGAAGTACCCGCAGGCACACCGGCTTCGGCCAGCAGTGCTTTAGCCTTGGCCACATCATAAGGATAGGTATCGCTCAGATCGACATAGCCCGGCTCAGCGGGTGTGTAATGGGCACCGATGGTCTTGGCGAGGCCGGTGGTGATCGCTTCCTGCACAACATTTCGATCAATGGCATGGGCAAGCGCACGGCGCACCCGCAGATCATCAAATGGCTTGCGTGCGTTATTCAGTGACATAATCACTTTGCCCGCTGTCGAGCCGATTTCCACAGCAAGACGCTCATCGCTTTGCAGGCGGCTGATCAGCTCCGGTGCCGGAAATTCAGGAAATGCATCGACGTCACCGGCCATAACCGCAGCGGCAGCCGCTGACGGATCGCTGATAAAGCGAAAAGTCACAGCGGAGAGTTTCGCAGGCTCGCCCCAGTAATCAGGATTACGCTCGAACTCGATCCGGTCGCCCTGCAGCCAGCGCTTGAATTTGAACGGTCCTGTGCCAACAGGATTGGTCTTGTTGGTGGCAATGGTATCCGGTGCCATCATCACCGCATCGCCCCAGCCCATCCCGAACAGGAAGGTGGAGGACGGGCGCTTGAGCGTCACTACCGCAGTCGCCGGATCAGGACATTCGGTCTTTTCAATCGGCGCAAACAATGCCTTTTGCGCATTGGTGGAATCCGGCGCTATGGCGCGGTCATAGGTGAATTTCACAACAGAACAATCGAATGACGTACCATTATGAAATTTCACACCCTGACGCAGTTTGAATGTATAGGTCAGATTATCCGGTGAAATCGTCCAGCTTTCCGCGAGGTTCGGCTTAACAGCCCCCTCTTCATCAATGCGCACCAGACCTTCATAGAGATTATTATAGGTCAGACGGCGGATAGAAGCCGCAGCATTTGCTGTCGGGTCCATACCCGGAGGCTCCAGTACTTCGCCGATTGCCAATGTATCTTTTGCCAGCCCTGACCCGCTCATAGCCACAACAGCAATCCCCGTCATTGCTGCCAGCATGAGCTGTCCGGTCAAATATTTATATCGCATTGCCTGTCCCCTTATTTATCACATCCTGATGTTGCTCAGGAATTACCGGAATAGAGCTGGCCGACTTTAGAGCATTTCCTGCTTATCTTGAACCTCAGAAAATGCTCTATCTTTTTGTTTTTACGCGTATCTTACCGAAAACCGTTTCACACTTTTCGGGATACGCTTCAACGACCCATTGTCAGTTCAAATGCTTATCACATTTGATGCCGTAGTTTTAAATTGAACGGCCGCCATCCACATCCAATGCAACGCCGGTGATCATACTGGCTGCCGGTGAGCACAAAAATGCAGCACTCTCCGCCAGATCTTCCGGTTTCAGCAAGCGACCTAGCGGAATGGATGCGCGGAATTTCTGACGGATTTCTTCCGTATCCTCACCCATAAATGTCGTGAGCAACGGGGTTTCACCCGCCACAGGATTGAGCGCATTGACGCGGATATTCTCTGATGCCAGCTCAATCGCCAGCGCCTTAGTGACAGAGACGACCCAGCCTTTGGTCGCATTATACCATGTCAAATTAGGGCGCGGACGGGCTGCACCAGTTGAGGCAATATTGAGAATAACGCCGCCGCCATTGTCTTTAAAATGCGGGATTAAAGCGCGGCTCATCAGATAAATACCGCGAATATTTACCCCGACAATGCGGTCGAATTCATCCGGCTGCACATTTTCCGCCGGTTGTGGTTTATGGCCGATACCGGCATTGTTGATGAGAATATCCACCCGTCCGAATTGCATCTGCGCCTGACGTACCGCTTCCGCCACACCATTTTCCGATGCAATGTCCGCTTCAACCGCCAGCCCCTTGCCGCCAAGTTCTCCTGCCACGCGCTTTGCACCCGCAGCATCGCGGTCAACGACGACCACATTTGCACCTTCTCGGGCAAATTTACGCGCCATAGCCTCACCAAAACCCGAACCTGCGCCGGTGATGATTGCAGTTTTATTCTCAAGCGAACCAGTCATTATGCGGTATTCTCCCATGCGATTTTCTGCAGATCAGCCGTGATAGACCGAAATGGTTTTCAGCGAGGCAAAGCCATAAAGCGCCTCAAAACCTTTCTCACGACCGTGGCCGGAGCGTTTCACCCCGCCAAAAGGCAGCTCAATGCCGCCGCCTGCTCCGTAATTATTGATAAACACCTGTCCGGCATGCACCGCATGCGCCATACGCAATTGCCGCGCGCCGTCTTTTGTCCACACGCCGCAAACCAGCCCGTAAGGTGTGCTATTAGCCAGAGCCACAGCTTCCTCTTCCGTATCAAACGGCATAATCACCTGTACGGGGCCGAAAATTTCCTCCTGTGCCAACCGATGCTGCGGCGGCACATCGCGCAGTAAAGTCGGGCGCACATAGGCACCATTTTTCGGTGCATCAGGCATAATTTCACCCTGCGCCGCAACAAGCAAACCATCCTGTTTTGCCAGTTGCAGATAATCTTCAATGATCGCTTTCTGACGTGTCGAGACAACAGGCCCGAGCGACAGATCAGCCTCAGCAGCACCCACTTTGAGCGCGTGATAACGCTCACTCATAGCGGCAATCACCTGTTCATAGACTTCACGCTGCACGAGAATGCGTGAGGAAGCAGAACAGGTCTGTCCTGCATTCTGAATGCCTGCATTGACCAGAAACGGCAATGCACGCTCAATATCCGCATCAGCAAACACGATTTGCGGGGATTTACCGCCGAGTTCCAAAGTCACCGGCACAGCATTTTTAGCCGCTGCCGCTTGTACTGCCTCACCGGTACGTAAAGAACCGGTGAAAGAAATATGATTGACCTGCGGATGGGAAGACAAAGCCGCTCCGGCCTCGGCACCCAGCCCTGTCACCACATTCAGCGCACCGGTCGGCAATCCGGCCTCGTGGGCAATCCGCGCAAATTCGAGAATAGTCAGGCAGGCTTCTTCCGCAGGTTTGACCACCGCAGCATTGCCCATAGCCAGAGCCGCACCAAGACTGCGGCCAAGGATCTGCATCGGATAGTTCCACGGAATAATATGCCCCGTCACACCATGCGGCTCATAGACAGACAGAACGGTGAAACCATTCTGATAAGGCAGTGTATCACCATGCACCTTGTCAGCAGAGGCACCGTAAAATTCCAGATATCGTGCCAGCGCCACCACATCGGCGCGCGCCTGTGTTAAAGGTTTGCCGACATCACGCGCTTCCAGCACAGTCAGAAGATCAATCTCGCGCAATACCGCTTCTGAGATTTTATGCAGAATACGACCGCGTTCGGTTGCGGTCATTTTCCCCCAGAAACCGGATAAGGCTGCACGTGCGGCGTCAACGGCGAGATCAATATCAGCCGCAGTGCCACGGGCGATCAGCGCCAGATCACTGCCGTCTGACGGATTTTTCAGTGTCAGCACCTCACCCTGCACGGCGTCCTGCCACACACCATTGATGAAATTGCCGTAGCGGCGCTGTCCGTTCTCTATCCCGTGTGCCATGTCATTCTCTCCCGCAGGATGTTTCCTGCTGATTATTTTGCATCATCTGAAGGCTGTTGATGGTCTTGCGGATATGCTGCCGCGCCAATTCCTCAGCCCCTGTACCGTCTTTGCGCGCAATCGCCTCAACGATCAGAGCATGTTCCTCAATGGCATTTTTCGCCCGCTCTGCTGTGAGCGCAAAAACCGGCGCAAAGACCTGCGAGGTCATACGCAGCAAAGGCACAAAATTCTCCAGAGAGGCATTGCCGCCTGCTGCCATTACCGCCAGATGAAAATCGACATTAGACTGCGTATAGGCTTTGGAATCCCAAGGCTCGATAATCGAGCGCTGATGCCTGATGAGTTTCTCAAGACCTGCAACCGCACCTGTATCAGCGCGCTCAGCAGCAAAACGTGCGGCAACACCGTCAATCACTTCACGCACGGCATAAGCATCGAGCAGATGCGGCAGATCAACACTTGCCACACGCACACCGCGACCGGGGAGATGAACGATCAGACCATCGCGCTCGAGCACCCGCAATGCTTCACGCAGCGGCGTGCGGCTGATACCGAATTCAGCAGCAATATGCTCCTGTCGCAAAATCGTGCCCGGCGCATATTGACCCGCATAGATGCTCTCACGAAGTGCTTGCGCAACTTCGTCCAGCAGCCTCGTTTGGCTGCTCCATTTATAGCTGGACAAGCCTGTGTTCCCTTATATTTTTCAGTATGATTATCCAGGATACAAAATTGTTCAAGACAAAAATGCCCTTCACCAGATATTTGTTTTCAAAGGCTTCTCCCGCCTGAAGTGAATGAGTGCTCCGGTCTCAGCGATGCAGAAAAAACGGATCACGTTTTTCGATAAAGGCGCTCATACCTTCTTTCTGATCGTGGCTGGCAAAGCCGGAATGGAACAGACGGCGCTCGAATTGCACACCCTGAGTCAGCGTTGTTTCATAGGCCGCATTCACAGCCTCTTTCGCCATCATAGTCACCGGCAAGGATTTCTCTGCGATAGAGGATGCCACACTCAAAGCCTCACTCAGCAGCTGATCTGCGGGGATGATACGGGAAACCAGACCGCAGCGCTCGGCCTCTTCGGCCTCCATCATCCGTCCTGTCAGGCACATCTCCATCGCCTTGGATTTACCGACAAAGCGGGTCAGCCGCTGCGAACCGCCCATACCCGGAATAACGCCAAGACGGATTTCCGGCTGGCCAAAGCGGGCATTATCTGCCGCCAGAATAAAATCGCACATCATCGCCAGTTCACAGCCGCCACCCAGCGCATAGCCTGCCACAGCGGCAATAATCGGTTTGCGCACCGAGGTAAAACGCTCCCATTCGCCGAACCAATCGGCCGCGAACATAGTGCTGAAATCCTGCGCCTGCATTTCCTTGATATCCGCACCAGCGGCAAAGGCTTTGGCCGAGCCAGTAAGAATAATACAGCCCACATGTTCATCTTTGTCCGCTGCCTCTGCTGCTGCAATCAGTTCTGCTGCCAATTGCCGGTTCAGCGCATTCAGCGCCTGCGGGCGGTTCAGCGTGATGAGCAGCACGCGGCCATGCATTTCTGTGAGAATGGTTTCATAAGTCATGATGTACCCTCCTTGCCGCGCAACAGGCGGATAATACCGGAGAAATCCTCCCCGCCCGAACCAAGTGCGTTGAACAGATTATAGAGCTGTGCTGCCTCCGCCCCCAGTGGCGTAGTTGCCCCCACAGAAGCGGCAGCCTCCTGCGCCAGTTTCAAATCTTTCAGCATTAAACTTGCAGCAAAGCCCGGTTGGTAATCCCTGTTTGCAGGGGATGACGGAACCGGCCCCGCCACCGGACAATTGGTGGTGAGCGCCCAGCACTGGCCGGACGAAGTGGAGGCCACATCAAACAATGCCTGCTGAGAAAGACCCAGCTTTTCACCCAAAGCGAAAGCCTCGCACACACCAATCATAGATATCCCAAGGATCATGTTGTTGCAGATTTTCGCCGCCTGTCCTGCACCCGCATCACCGCAATGCACAATGCGCTTACCCATCGCGGCCAGCACAGGTTCGGCTTTGTCAAAAGCAGCCTTTTCACCACCGGCCATAAAGGTGAGCGTTGCTGCTGTTGCGCCAACAACACCGCCGGAAACCGGTGCATCAATGCTCAATAATTTATGCTCTGCCGCCATTTTATGCCCCTTGCGGGCACTGTCGACATCAATGGTCGAGCAATCAATCAGCAATGTATCCGGCACAACCAGCGCTGTCAGTTCACGCCAGACGCTCAACACATGGGAACCGGCGGGCAGCATGGTGATAATTACAGTCGCACCCTGCACGAGCTGCGCAACATTATCCGCAATCTGAACGCCGTTTGCTTTTGCTGCCTGTTTTGATGCCTCAACCAGATCAAAACCACGCACGTTAAATCCCGCTTTGACGAGATTGGCCGCCATTGGCCCGCCCATATGACCGAGGCCGATAAAACCAATAGTTTGAGTGTTCATTTATCGCTTTCCTCTTTAAAACATCGCATTTCCGACGGATCGCAGCGGGAAACCAAAACAGTCCGGCGAACTGTTTTGCCCGCGAAGACGTTTCACACTTTTCCTGAAAATGCTCTCCCGCTCAGCAGCTCACGGGCGATAATCACCCGCATAATCTCATTGGTGCCTTCCAGAATCTGATGCACACGCAGATCACGCACCAGTTTTTCCACGCCATATTCGCTCAGATAACCGTAGCCGCCATGCAGCTGCAGCGCCTGATCGGCCACGTTAAATCCGGCATCAGTGACAAAACGTTTGGCCATAGCGCAAAGCTTCACCGCATCGGCATCATGACGATCGAGCGCACGGGCAGCGCGGTGCAGAAATGTGCGCGCTACCTCCAGCTCCGTAGCCATATCGGCAAGGCGGAATTGCAATGCCTGAAACTGATGCAGCTTTGAGCCGAAAGCCTTGCGCTCATCCATATAGATCAGCGCCTTGTCAAAAGCGGCCTGCGCGCCGCCCAGTGAACAAGCGGCGATATTCAACCGCCCGCCATCCAATGCAGACATGGCAATTTTAAAGCCAATGCCTTCCTGACCAATCAGGTTTTCCGCCGGTACACGCACATTATCAAACATCACCGTGCGGGTCGGCTGGGCATTCCAGCCCATTTTCTTTTCATTGGCACCGAAAGACAGGCCGACTGCATCTTTGGGCACGATAAAGGCCGAAATACCTTTTGCGCCTGCCGCGCCGGTTCGTGCCATCACGATATAAATATCACTCGCACCGGCACCGGAGATAAACTGTTTCTGCCCAGTAATCAGATAATCATCGCCATCGCGCACAGCTTTGGTACTGAGATTGGCGGCGTCAGAACCACAGGCTGGTTCGGTCAGGCAATAACTAGCGATCAGCTCCATAGGTGTCAGTTGTGGCAACCATTTTTGCCGCTGTGTTTCTGAGCCATAGGCATCAATCACCCATGCGCACATATTATGGATCGACAGGAACGAGGCGATGACCGGACAGCCCTGCGACAGTGCTTCAAAAATCAATGCCGTATCCATGCGGGTCAGGCCGGAACCGCCAACATCGTCACGGATATAGATGCCGCCCATGCCCAGTGCCGCCGCTTTGCGTAGCACATCGACAGGGAAATGCTTTTGCTCATCCCACTCCAGAGCATGAGGTGCCAGTTCCTGCGCAGCAAAATCCGCAGCCATGGCGAAAATGCTGCTTTGTTCCTCATTGAGTTCACCGGACATGGTTCTCTCCTTTACTCTGCACAGGTCTGTTGCGGCCGATGTTCAGTTCCGGAAATTCCCCCTCATCAAAAGCTACACCACGAAACACATCATCCTCGATGCCCTCCCGCTCAAAACGGCGCAGTTGCACACGGCGGATTTTTCCGGAGATTGTTTTGGGTAGTTCCCGCACAAATTCCAGCGAGCGGATGCGCTTGAATGGCGCCAGACGCTCATTGGTATATTGCAGCACCGAGAGCGCGAGCGCACGCGAAGGCTCTTCACCGGCGCGCAGCAGAATATAGGCTTTGGGAACCGACAGGCGGATCGGATCATCCACCGGAATAACAGCAGCTTCCGTCACCGCATCATGTTCCAGCAACACGCTTTCCAGCTCAAACGGGCTAATACGATAATCAGAAGATTTAAACACATCATCGGCGCGGCCGACAAAATGCAAGTAACCATCCGCATCCTGATAGGCAACATCACCGGTGCGATAGACACGACCATCGGTGCCGCTGAGACTGCCGTCAGTTTCCTGATAGCCCTGCATCAGCCCTGCCGGATGTTTGTCATCCAGCAGCAGACAGACTTCGCCTTCCTGTGCCGCATGACCGTCCGCATCAAGGATCACCACTTCGTAGCCCGGCAATGGCCTGCCCATCGCGCCGCTTTTCACACTTTGCGCAGGGCTATTGGCCACCTGTGCGGTGGTTTCGGTCTGGCCATAACCGTCGCGAATGGTCAGTCCCCATGCGTCGCGCACCTGATCAATAATTTCAGGATTAAGCGGCTCACCGGCACCTACCACTTCGCGCAGGCTCATTTTACAGGCTTTGAGGTCTTCCTGTATCAGCATACGCCATACGGTCGGCGGGGCGCACATTGTGGTCACGGCACAACGCTGCATTTCTGCCAGCAACACCTTGGCGCTGAAGGCTGGCTGATTGACAACCAGCACTGTGGCTCCGGCATTCCACGGTGCAAAGAGCGAACTCCATGCATGTTTCGCCCAACCCGGGGATGAGACATTGAGATGGATATCGGCCGGTTGCAAACCTACCCAATACATGGTCGAGAGCGAGCCGACCGGATAGCTGCGATGGCTGTGGCGCACCAGTTTCGGCTTAGCGGTGGTACCGGAGGTAAAATAAAGCAGCATCGGATCATGTGGCTGAGTTTCACCATCCGGCTGAAATTCAACAGGCTGGCTGAAGGCTTCGTTATAATCGTGCCAGTTGCTGTTTTCTGCTTCATGACCATTCGGCACCTGAATACGCAGCACCTCATCTCCGGCCAGTCCTTCACATTTTAAGAGCTGATCGCCGGTTGCGAGAATGGCGCAGGCATGGCCGCGCTCCAGTCGGTCAGACAATTCGTCCGGTGTCAGCAATGTCGTCGCTGGGATGACGATAATGCCGAGCTTCATCGCGGCCAGCATCACTTCCCATAAGGCCGGCACATTGCCGAGCAGGACCAGCAGATGATCGCCGCGCTTCAGACCCAGCCCACGCAGATAATTGGCAAGCTGGGAAGAGCGGATGCTCAGATCGGCAAAACTCAATTTTATATCCGTTTGCGTGGCGCTATCGACAATCCACAACGCAGTCTGATTGCGGCTTTGCGGATTAGCGGCCAGATCGGCATCAAACCAATCCAGCGCCCAGTTGAAGGGCAGCGCCTCCGGCCAGACAAAACCGGCTTTTGCGGCCTGATAATCCTCGCGATGCTGCAAAAGAAAATCACGCGCCTGTTTAAAACTCTCCGTACTCAGCTGCCTCATGCAATCCTCCCAAAATGCATAAATCACTGTGTCTGCGATTTCATAAAACCGCGCTGATTGTCAGGTGAAACGCTCCACCCCTATGGCTGTTGCCTCACCGCCGCCGATACAAATACTGGCAATGCCGCGCTGCAAATCATGGGTCTGTAAAGCTGCCAGTAATGTCACCAGAATACGGGCGCCCGATGCACCGATCGGATGGCCGAGCGCACAGGCACCGCCATGAATATTCACTTTCTCCGCTGGCAGATTGAGCTCCTGCATTGCAGCCATTGTCACCACGGCAAAGGCCTCATTGATCTCGAAAAGATCAACATTATCCGCTGTCCAGCCGGTTTTCTCATAGAGTTTACGCATCGCACCGATCGGAGCAGTGGCAAATAAACGTGGCTCATGGGCATAAGATGTCTGCGCAACAATACGGGCAAGCGGTGTCAGCCCGTGTTTTTCTGCCTGCGAAAGACGCATCAGTACCAGTGCCGCCGCACCATCAGAAATAGAGCTGGAATTGGCTGCTGTAACCGTTCCGTCCTCACGAAAGGCAGGGCGCAGAAACGGAATTTTCTCCGGTCGTGCTTTGGCCGGTTGTTCATCCATATCAATCAGATGCGCGGAATTGCCGTTTCCCGTAACAACCGGCGCAATTTCCTTTGAGAAATAACCGCGCTCCAGCGCCGTCTGCGCACGTTTTAAAGAGCGTAGTGCAAACTCATCCTGCGCGGTGCGGCTGAACTGAAAGGCCTCGGCACAATCCTCGGCAAAACTGCCCATCAGACGGCCTTTTTCATAGGCATCTTCCAGCCCGTCGAGAAACATATGATCCGTGATTTTGCCATGCCCCATGCGATAGCCGCCACGGGCTTTATCCAGAAGATAGGGCGCATTGGTCATGCTCTCCATACCACCGGCCACGATAATATCCGCACTTCCACCGGCCAGCATATCATGTGCCAGCATCACCGCCTTCATACCGGAACCACACATTTTATTGATCGTCGTAGCCCCTGATGCCACAGGAATAGCGGCAGCAATCGCGGCTTGACGTGCCGGTGCCTGCCCCTGCCCCGCAGACAACACACACCCCAGCAAAGTCTCATCAATCTCGTGTGCAGCAATCCCTGCCCGCTCAATCGCGGCTTTGATTGCTGTTGCACCAAGTTCTGCCGCCGGCACCGTGCTAAAGGCGCCCTGAAAAGCGCCCAGAGGTGTGCGCGCCATGCCGACAATAACCACAGGATCTGCCATCTGCACTTCCTCCCAAAACTGCAAATTCAGATGAAGAACTTTGAGCCTAGCCCTAAGGTCTATGGCAAAGAATGACAGTTTGGACTTTATTTTATGATCGATTTTGCCATATCTTGTTCTTCAGGAGCAGGAGGAGACGATGATCGGTCGTGGCTTTGTTGATGATGCACTGACAGTCTTACAACACTATGCACCTGCAAAAATACCGGATGTGCTGGCAGGTGCCGGTATTGATGCCAAGGCCTTACAGCAACCGGATTTCAAACTGGATGCTGCACATTACAGCCGCCTCTGGCTGGCGATTGCGGAGGAAATTCAGTGTGAGTTTTTCCGCTTTGGCCAGCGCCCGATGCCACCCGGAAGTTTCGCCATGCTGTGTCACGCTGCTCTGTCCAGCGATAATCTCGAACATGCCATCCGCCGGTCATTACGCTTTTTCACATTGCTGATCGGTGAGCCCAAAGGTGAATTGATCCTGCGCGATGGGCTGGCTGTTATTGTGTTGCGTGAGGTGAGCCCAGCACGCCCTGCCTTTGCTTACCGCACCTTTTTTCTCATTCTTTACGGCGTGCTGTGCTGGCTCGTGAAACGGCGCCTGCCTATCCACGATATTGGTTTTCGCGGGGCGCCTCCGCCGGACAGGCCGGATTATCTGGATTTTTTCAGTACCAAAGTCCGTTTTTTCCAACAGGAGACCAGCTTCAGCTTCGATCCTGCTTTGTTGTCGCTGAAAATCCACCGCAGCAAAGCAGCCCTAAGGCAGTTTCTGGCACAGGCACCGGCCAATATTCTGCTGCGCTATCGCTATGATCGCGGCAGTGCTTCTGCGATCCACAAATTGCTGCGGGAAACACCGCCTGCCAGCTGGCCGGATTTTGCACAGGCAGCGCAAAGCCTGCATATATCCGAACCGACATTACGCCGCCATCTGCGGGCAGACGGCATGAGCTATAGCAGCCTCAAAGAAGAACTTCGCCGCCAATATGCGCTGAACTGGCTGCAGGAAACCGATAAGCCTGTCGGAATGATTGCGGCAGAACTCGGCTATACGGAGCCGAGTGCTTTTCACCGCGCTTTTAAAAAATGGACTGGTGCAAGCCCTGCCCGCTACAGATCATCGCAACCGGAGCCAGCCACACGAAACCGCGATTACGGATACGCTGACCGATCTTGAAAATGAAGCTGTCAATGCGATCGCCATGGCGCCGAAAAACCGGCCAGAACCACGCCATAGTAATTGCAACAAACAGCCAAGACAGCGTGATATCCGAGAGAAAATGGGCTCCCATAACCAGCCTGTTCAGTGAGAAAACCAAAGCTGCAAAACCGGTAATAATCAGCAGCAGTACACGATTGGCACCGCCCAGAACCAGCGGAATAGCAAGCATTGCCATAGCACTCGCGGATTCACCCGACGGAAAAGAGCAACTGCTCTGACAGCTCTTGGCAATCTGCCATGCCGGACTGAAAAACGAACTGCCGCCGAATTCCATAATTTCATTCGGACGGGCACGGCCGACAAGATATTTCAAACCATGAACAATAGCTGCCGCGCCGATAGCATAGACAGACAGAATATAAAGCAGCTTATGCGGCGCAGGCAGCCAGCGCCGGTTAAACAGACCTTGCAAGATCAGGCAAGCAAGCAATGCAGGCACGATGATCGCCGGCAAAGTGCGGTGCAGATCACGCAATGTCAGTAAGAAACGGTTTTCATGTAGCGGAAACTGGCCTGCACGATCTGCAAACCAGCCGGAAACCGTAATATCAATGACCGGTATCACCATGAAGATAAAGCTGACAATCACTGCCAGTCTTATCAGTATGTTAAGTCTGTAATTGCCATGGCGAATGGCAGAAACATTGCCGTGCAATGGACCGGCAGAACTGCGTATCAGTGCAGGCAGATTATTATTTATACCCATAGAAATTCACGCACGAATAAATACAATAAAAACAAAACATAAATGTAAATCATGAGGTAGCTTTCTCATGGGACGACACTCCGTCCGGCAAGCATCATATGTTGGCCTGTCAGTAAAAATTCACTTTTGTAAAGATTCCGTTTGATAGCTTGCGGCCGTTTTGGATTACGCGGAAGGAATGAAGAAGACACAAGCGCATGTAACCGCTGCTGCCACTTGGCAGGCAGGTTCTTCTTATCCTGAAATTCTGACTGAAGCTCCGTATAGTATGACACTCAACAATTCTCGCTCACATTTATTACACGCGTTGATGTGCAGCAGAATTGTCAAGATTTAACCGGAATAAGATGTGATCCGGTTTAAGACTTATCGTCAAACAATATATTCAATATTATTTTTTAAAATGTACCTATGAAAACTGTATTTTATGACAATTGCATAAATATTACTCCGTATTACGGAATTACAAATCCAGATATTCTGAATTTATGCCACTGTCCCATCCGGCTTATTTTCCGTCAGTTTGCGCGGAAAAATCATGGCCACACAAGCTCCGCCCTCAGCCAGACTGGCCTGTTCCACCCTGCCGCCATGGGCAGTCACGATTGCACGGACAATTGACAAGCCCAGACCTGACCCGCCGGTTGCTCTTGCACGGGACGGCTCGCCACGCCAGAACACATCAATCGTATGGCCGGAAAATTCCTGATCGAAGCCGGGTCCGCGATCAATAATGCGCAGAAAGGCTTCTTCTTTATTCAGATATCCGCTTTCACAGCGCAAATATCCGCCGGATGATGCATAACGGCAGGCATTTTCCAGAACCGCCAGCATGGCTTGCCGCAGACGCTGACTATCCGCCGGAATGATGGCTCGCTTCAGATTGGTTTCCAGCACCATTCCCGCTTCGGCGAGCAGTGAGCGTGAAGCCTGCAAGACCTGCTCGGCCGCCTGTGCAATATCTGTATTACAGCGCTCGGTCACCAGTTTCTGGCCGGCTGCAAGCGATAAGGTACGCAAGTCATTGACCAGACGGGTCAAACCTTCCACCTGCATAAGCAGGTCTTGAATCCGGTCATCGTCCCGCGGGAAAATCTTATCGGCCATTCCCTGCAATATACCCTGAACAATGGTCAGAGGCGTACGCAACTCATGGGCCACCGCCATGGTGTTGAAGCGCAGACGACGCTCCATATTCTCCAGCTCTTCTGCCAGCGCATTGAAACGCTCGATAAGCATCGCAACTTCGCTTGTGCCTTTAACCGTGTCAGGAACACGGACGGAAAAATCGCCTTCACGCAGGTTATTCACTACGCGTGTAAGCTTTTCCAAAGGGCTGCTGAATTTACGGGCAAGCCAATAACCGATGAGGCTGCAAATCAACGCAGCCCCAAGTCCGAATTTCAGCACCAGAAGATAAAGTTCAGCCTCTGCATCTTCGTATAAAGGCGTCAGTTGCTGGACAAGAGCCAGAAAATCGGCCTCTTTCGGAAGCTCCCCCCTGTCCAGCATCTCATAAGCGAGACGGGCATTATCACTGATCTGGCTCAGATATTGCTGCTCATACAGGCCTTGTACCCACATGACACCAAAGAAAATAATCGAAAAACTGAGCATCAGCATCGCTGCTGTGACCAGAGCTGAAACCGTACTCAGCGACAAGCGGGATAATTTCATCGTGGTTCTGCCAGACGGTAGCCAATACCGCGCACCGCCGGGAACAGACCGGACGGCCCGCCTGATGCTTCAATTTTGCGGCGCAGATTGGCAATATGCGTATCTATGGTACGAACCAGCGCATCACTTTGCGGCAGGCAGGCATCCAGCAGATCATTGCGCGGAAATGCATGGGTCGGACGCCGGATCATATGGGCGAGAATGCGAAACTCGCTCAGCGTTAACGGCAGCAGCTGCCGCTCCTCATCCGTATCGGTGAAAGCCGCATGGGCATCGAAATCAACCAGAATATTCTCAAAGCGGATCGCTGCATTGGCCGCATTATTACGGGTGCGGCGCAACACGGCATTCACCCGTGCCACAACTTCCTGCGGGTTGAACGGCTTAATCACATAATCATCCGCACCGAGGCGCAGACCTGAGAGACGATCCAGATCTTCTGCCAGCGCGCTGATCATAATCACCGGAATATTGCTTTCCCGCCTGATGCGCGCCAGAACTTCAAAACCGTCATATTTGGGCATTTTGACATCCAGCAGGATCAGATCCGGTGACAGCATGGCATGATGGCGCAATGCTATTTCACCGTCAGAAGCACAGACTGTGCGGAACCCGTCACGGATGAGGTAAGCTTCGAGAATACCGGCAATTGCCGGTTCATCTTCAACAATCAGTATCAAGCCTTTGTCAAGCATTCCGCACCTTTTATACCGGGTTCGCACAAGGCAATATAGTTTGACAAATCAATATCAACCATCACCTGCATAGGGAAACAATTGCCAGTATAAGCTGAATGTCAAGATTTTGTGTGCGTCACGCCAAGCATCAAAAGGCGCATTCCTAATAAAGTGCCTGCATATTGCCGGTAAACATTATTTCCCGACAAATTGTCCGATTTCCGCCAGTTAAAGAGAACCTGTTCAAAAGAACAAGTTCTCTGCACATTATTACATTCAGACTGCCAGTGCGTTCTCGATAGCCTGTTTTTCATCCGCCGTCAGATCAAGCCGGTTCAGATCTGCATCCAGCAGCACCGGCACGTCACATCCCTGTGGCAGCACAGCGAGCGCGGGTGTTTCATTCTTCTTATTTCCGGCTGCAACGCTCAGATAAAACGGCTCTTCTTTCTTCTTAAAACGGCTGGCACGCTTCTTCTTTTTACCCGCTTCATTCAGGTAGCTGTAAAACACATTACGCATACCATAATTCGACTGAATACCGGTCACTGTGACAGCAACGGGTTTAAGAGGCAGTGGTTTGCGGATTTTCTTATTCAAACCACGCGTTCTGAACATGGCCACAATCACAGCAATCGCGCCACCGATCAGCAGCACAGTGAAAACACCGAGCGTGAAAATGCGATCCCAGAGCTTTTCGATGCCCAGATCCAGTGTCACCAGTGACGGATCATCACCGGAGCGAACGATTTCCACATCATAGCCGGAGCGGTTCATGTCAAAAAACATGAAGCTGACGCTCTCCTGAACAGATTGACCCGCGCTGTCCTTGAAAACAATATCGGCTTTACAATCGGTCATAATCAGCTGGCGGGTTTTGCACTCGCCTTTGCGCAAGCTGGCATTCTCATCCACGACCGGATTCTGGCTGATTTTATAGTCGCGCAGAATGCCCGGCCCTTGGTACCAGAGCAAAAAAGCACCAAGCGCCATACAGACAATCATCGCAAAAGAGAGAATAATACCACCGGAAAAGCCGGAGTTTTTGATCTGAATTGCGCGGCGCGGAAACGCCTGTTCAAGAGCCTGCATATGAATAATGTCCTGATGCCTGATACGAAATGTTTTTTCCGCTATAACGAAAACCAGACACCGAGACCACCGGAAACCGTTTCACAAAACGCAAGCCCGCGTAAAAAAATTTGTGCAGGTCCGGTCAAACCCGCTCAGAAAAATGCTCCAAAGCCTTATTTGCCGGCATAAACGGCACTGATTTTCAGATTTTTCTGGAACGCAGCCAGCACAGCCAGCGGCGAGCTATCGGATTGGGACACAGAAAAAGCCGGATCAAAAACCAGCTTTATCGCGGCCTTAGATTGCGGATGCGGCAGATCAGCAATCAGACGGCTGAGTGCCTGTTTGCCGTCGGCATCAATCATATTGGCTGACAATCCCGCGACAAAAGCCAGCGCCATAGAGCGATATTTTTCAATTTCCGGTTCCGGATCATCATTATAACCAATCATCCCGACGATAGTTGTCATAACATAATTTGCAAAGAAACCCTGATCGTCGAGCTCGGTCGAAATCTCGCGAATTTTCATGGTTTCCAGAGATGAGCTTTGCGCCCCCAGAATATCAAAACGCGGCAATTCAGACAGCTCAACCGTCGCGGATGACAGCACTTCACCAATATACCGGCCGGAGAAACGCGCTTCATTCACGCGGAATATTTTACTGTCCTTATCCCATTGATAAGCCAGCTTCAGATCAAAACCATTCTTCTGAATTTTGCTTAAATAACGCATCGCAGGGAGACTGGACGGCCAGTATCCGACAGACTTAACAGAGATTTCAGCCCATTCCGGCCAGTATTCAGCGTCCTTTTCCAGCGGAGCACTGCGGATTTCAACGGTTTCGGCTGACCAGCTCTGATAGGTTCCGGCATCGATGGTGACATTGCTGAGTGTGCAGCCATCTGCACGATAGGTAATTTCAGCGCCGTCCAGAAGTGAAGACAAATCCGCCTCAGCAAAAATAGCCGCGCAAGGGCCTTCCGCCTTAACCTGTACCTGCTTCTGCGGTTCTGCCGGATTTTGTTGTGCAAGCACTGTACCTGTCGATAAAGCAGACAAAAGACAGGCAGACAAAACCGGACGCAAAACAGACATAACAGGCTCCTCAAAATGCAACATCCCGCCGGTGTAACACCGGCAGGACGCAACAACAATTCTTTTCGGCTGCTAACGGTTTACTGTCCGAGACCGACAGCTTCCAGATATTTCATCGATTTTTTAATGTCATTATGATCGCGCATTTCCAAAATCAGGCGCGGATTGCTGTCATATTGCTTGAGTGCTGCAAAGACGGCTTTCCAGTTGACTGTGCCGTCACCGGTTGCCCAGTGGCGGTCTGCATAACCATCCGCATCCTGCAAATGCACATGCTGCAAACGGTTGGCTGCGGCATGAACAAAATGATCAACCGGTGCAGCACCGGTATTGCCATGGGCATAATGCGCATGGCCGGTATCGATAGAAACCGCCACGGCAGATGAATTGAAGCTGTCAGCCAGTTTCAGGCGCTCAAACGGATTGATATCTTCAATATTCTCGATAACAAAAGTCACGCCCATATTTTCTGCACGGCGAATAGCCGGTGCCAGAGTGAGATGGGTGTTTTCGGTGATTTCTTCACGACCGTTAAAACCGTCATCCAGATGGTTGTAAGACCATGTGGTAAACGGGCTGTGGATCACGACCTGATCGGCACCAAGGAACTCACAAACATCCAGCGCCTGATCGAGACGCTTCTGCACAACAATACGCACATCCGGATCCGGCGTATCAATGGTGAAGCCCCAGAACGGGCCGTGAATGCCCAGACGCCCCTGATGACCATCCAGCTGTTTTTTGATTTCTTCAGCCATCGGCTTCCAGTCGCCGATCAAAACATCAGCATTGATAAAGCTCTGGATTTCCAGATCACGCGGCTTTTCCAGATACCAGTCACGATGAACCGGCATTTCCTCAACCAGCAGGGCAGCACCAATAATCGGCAGTTCAGACATTGTCTCGTCCTCGATAATAATCAGATAGCCACACTCGTTGAAGGATGGCGCTAAAACGCAATGCACAATTCCATAATATGCATCGACAGAGCGGTGCGGCAACTCTGCCACCAACCGCATGGGCGCGCTCTTGCCTGTATTATATGTCAGGCATTTTACAGCCTTGTGCAAAATTGCTCAGAATTCAAAATTTCATAAATAATTCATACTGTTGCAACACAGAAACCCACCGTCAACAGAACGTCATGAAAAGATAAAATCAGATTTATACCCTTGTCATACAGAGAGCCTATTCCGCTGCCAGCCCATGCCGGCACGGTTTTCACCCCTGCTTTTAACGGCCGGACGGCATGACATTTCTGTCAACAACGGGAGACCTTTGATGGTTTCGATTAACCGGCGTAATGCACTCGGCCTGATCGGCTTCGGCGCAGCCTCTCTGACCCTGCCACGCTTTGCTATTGCGCAGAGCAATGACCGTCCTTCCATCACTATTGCGGTGCAAAAAGTATCCAACTCCAATACGCTTGATGTATTGCGCGAACAGTCCAATGTGGGCGAACGCGTTTTCTTCTCGCAATTGTGGGAAGCGCTGATCGGTCTTGATTATATGAATAATCTCGTTCGTGCACCGGCACTGGCGACCGGGTGGAAACGTATTGACGATCAGACTGTTGAACTGAAACTGCGCCAAGGCGTGAAATTCCACAACGGCGATGAAATGACCGCTGAAGACGTGGCTTTCACTTTCAGCACAGATCGTATGTTCGGTGACACCAAGCCGAATACCGGCGAGACTTTGCGCGTTCTGGAAATGAACCCCACCAACCGCGAGAGCAAAGAACTGCCGCCGGAAGTGCCAGCCACAGCGCGCCGCAACTTCCCGTCGCTGCTCGGTGTTGAGATCATCGATAAATATACCGTGCGTTTCAAAAACGGTACGCCGGATATCACGCTGGAAGGCCGCATTTCCCGTTACGGCAGCCAGATTATGAACCGCCGTTCTTTTGAAGAAGCCAGCAGCTATCTCGATTGGGCACGCAAGCCTGTGACCACCGGTCCTTATAAGATTGTTGAATTCAAGACGGATAATTATCTGCAGCTTGAAGCGCATGATGAGTATTGGGGCGGACGTCCGCCGCTGAAAAGCATCCGCTTTGTTGAGGTGCCGGAAGTGGCCTCCCGCGTCAACGGTCTGCTCTCCGGTGAATATGATTTCGCCTGTGATATCCCGCCGGATCAGATCGAAATCATCGAGAAAAATCCGGAATTCGAAGTGCTCGGCGGCGCGGTGCTCAATCATCGCCTGACCGTGTTCGACAAAAACCATCCGCAGCTTGCCAATCCGCTGATCCGTCGTGCTTTCACCCATGCGATCGACCGTCAGGCTATCGTGGACAGCCTCTGGGCAGGCCGCACAGAAATTCCGGCCGGTCTGCAATGGTCTTATTATGATGACATGTTCATCAAGGACTGGACTGTGCCGGAATATAATCCGGACCTCGCACGCCAGTTGCTCAAAGAAGCCGGTTATAAAGACGATCCGATTCCTTATCGCCTGCTCAACAATTACTACACCAACCAGACCGCAACCGGTCAGATTCTGGTGGAGATGTGGCAGCAGGCCGGTCTCAATGTTGAGATCGAGATGAAAGAAAACTGGCAGCAGGTGCTGGAACAGACCCCGACCCGTGCGGTGCGTGACTGGTCAAACTCTGCGCCGTTCAATGATCCGGTTTCCTCCATTGTCAGCCAGCATGGCCCGAACGGCCAGCAACAGCAGGTCGGCGAATGGACCAATAAGGAAATGAACGAATTGTCCGGTTTCCTTGAAACCAGCATGGATCAGGGCAAGCGTCGTGAAGCCTTCAAGCGGATGCTGGAAATCTGCGAACGTGAGGATCCGGCCTATACGCTGCTGCATCAGAACGCGACCTTCACCGCCAAACGTAAATCCGTGAAATGGAAAGCCGCCCCGGCCTTCGCCATGGAATTCCGTAGCAACAACTGGGGCTAAGCCCTGTGAGCCATGCGGGTGTCACCATCCGCATGGCTTTTTTGTTTCATTCTCTGCTTGGCATCTGATGCCGATATTTATGACAGGAGCGCATCGATGGCTTTGGTCGAGATCGCCGATCTGAAAGTGGCTTTTGACGGCGTGCAGGTTTTGCACGGTATCAATCTGAAAATCGAAAAAGGTGAAGCCGTCGGGCTGGTCGGGGAATCCGGTTGCGGCAAATCCGTAACATGGCTGGCAGCGCTAGGATTACTGCCAAAGAAAGCCACAGTCTCCGGTTCGGTGATGATCGACGGTGCCAATCTGGTCGGCGCACCACGGCGTAAGCTGGAATCCATACGCGGTGCCCGCATTGCCATGATCTTTCAGGATCCGTCCTCTTCGCTCAATCCGGTGATCCGTGTCGGCAAGCAGATCGAAGAAGCGGTGAGATTGCATCGCGGTATTTCCGGTACGGCTGCGCGCAAAGAAGCGCTGCGCCTGCTGGAACTGGTCGGCATTCCCGATGCTGCCCGCCGCCTTGATAATTTTCCTCATGAGTTTTCCGGCGGACAGAACCAGCGCCTGATGATTGCCATGGCGCTCGCCGGTGAGCCGGATTTGCTGATTGCCGATGAGCCGACCACGGCGCTGGACGCTACTATTCAGGCACAAGTGCTCGACCTGCTCGCCCGTATCCGTCAGGAAACCGGCATGGCGATTGTATTTATCAGCCATGATCTGGGTGCTGTTTCGCAAATCTGCGAGCGCGTCTGCGTGATGTATGCCGGTCGTATGATCGAGAAAAGCTCGACAGAGGCGCTGTTTGCCCAGCCGCGCCATCCCTATACACGCGGGCTTTTTGATGCGATCCCGCGTATTGATGGTGGCCGAGAGCGTCTCATCCCGATTGAGGGCACAGTGCCGGAACCGGGCAAATTGCCGAAAGGCTGTGCTTTTTCTCCGCGTTGCAACCGTGCGGAAAATCGTTGCAAAAGCGATCTGCCGCCTTTGACCGGCAATCAGGATGATCGCTATGTCGCCTGTTTCCGTCCTGTCGAAATACGCGACACGGTTATTCCTGTGGCACCGGTCGTACCGGCTGCATTCATTGCCCCTGCTCCGGCAACACAGCAGCAGGTGCTGTCATGAACAAGCCGCTGCTCGAAGCCAAAAACCTAAGCAAAATCTATACCTCAAAGCGCGGATTGTTTGCCAAGCCGACAGAAGTCAAAGCCGTTGATGCGGTGAGCCTGTCTATACAAAAAGGCAAAACGCTGGGTATTGTCGGCGAAAGCGGCTCCGGCAAATCCACCACCGGCCGACTGCTGCTCGGTTTGGAGCGTCCGAGTACCGGTGAAGTTCGTTTTGACGGTGAGGTTCTGCCGCCTGCACGCACCAATGAATGGCGGGCTTTGCGCAAACGCATGCAGCTTGTTTATCAGGACCCGCTGGCTGCACTCGACCGTCGTCTGACCATCGCCACACAGATTGAAGAACCGCTGCTGATCCACGGCATCGGCGACAAAGAAAGTCGTGCAGCACGGGTGAAAGAGCTGATGCAGTCCGTTGGCCTGATGCCGCATCATGCAGCGCGTTTTCCCCACGAGCTTTCCGGCGGGCAGCGCCAACGTGTAGTGATTGCCCGTGCCATTGCCTGTAATCCCGAACTGCTGGTTTGCGACGAAGCCGTCTCTGCACTGGATGTCTCCATTCAGGCGCAGGTGGTCAATCTGCTGCGCGATCTGCAGGAGAAAAACGGTATTGCCATGGTGTTTATCAGCCATGATCTGAAAGTAGTGCGCAATATCAGTGACCGCGTGGCCGTGATGTATCTGGGACGGATTGTTGAAGAAGCACCGTCCGATGTGATTTTTCAGGCACCCCAGCATCCTTATACGCAGGCACTGGTTTCCAGTATTCCGGTGCCCGGCACGCTCCTGAGCAATCGTATTATCCTGCAGGGTGAGCCGCCAAATCCGGCAGCCAGACCAAGCGGCTGTGCCTTTCATCCGCGCTGCCGTTTTGCCTCAGAACGCTGCCACACCGATGTGCCGGAAACCTTGCACACCGGCAATGAGCATAGTGTTGCCTGTCATTTGTATGACAGTGCATCACAGCCAATAGCATTAGCCGGATAACAGGACAGACTGATGATTTCCTTTTTCCTCACCCGTCTGTTGCGGGCTTTTATTACAGTCATGCTGGTTGTGACCTTTGCCTTTATCGTGCTGCGCATGTCCGGCGATCCGGCACAGATCATTCTCGGCCCCGATGCACCGCCGCAGGCGATTGAGGCCTTCCGCAAGGCATGGGGGCTGGATCAGCCGATACTCGTGCAATATTTCAGCTATTTCGGGGCGATCTTTCAGGGCGATCTCGGTGTCTCCATGCGCGACGGCCAGAAAGCGATTGATCTGGTTGCCGAGCGTATTCCGGCGACGCTGATGCTGACTATTCCGACCTTGCTGCTCAATCTGGCAATCGGCATTCCTGCCGGTGTTTATGCGGCTCTGCACCGCGACAGCATTATCGACCGGCTGGTGATGATGACCGCCATTATCGGCTTTACCCTGCCGAATTTCGTGCTCGGTCTGGTGCTGGTGCTGATCTTCTCCGTGACGCTGAAATGGTTGCCTTCCGGCGGCAGTGATACCTGGATGCATGCCATTTTGCCGGTGCTCACCATGAGCATTGCCGGTGCGGCTATTCTCGCCCGTTTTGCCCGCAGCGCGATGATCGAAATTCTCGGCCAGCCCTATATCCGCACCGCCAGTGCCAAAGGTGTGCGCTGGGGCGATGTGATCCGCAATCACGCATTGCCCAATGCCGCTATCCCCATTGTGACACTGGTCGGCTTCATGGTCGGCTCACTGGTTGCCGGTGCGGTGGTGATCGAATCCCTGTTCTCATGGCCGGGTGTCGGACGCTTGCTGGTAGTTGCCGTCTCCAACCGTGATCTCGCAGTAGTGCAATGTATCCTGCTGCTAATTGCCTCCACCATGGTGTTGTCAAACTTCGTTGTTGACCTGCTCTATGGTTTTCTCGATCCGCGCCTGCGCGATAATCAGGCCAAAGCGTAAAGGAACCGGCTGATGTCTGAACTCTCAATCAGTGACAGTACCGCCGTTCCCGTGGTCAATGTCCATCAACGCAAAAAGAAACGCATCCCGCTGCTGGTGATACTGTCGCTGATCTGGTTTGCTGCGATGATCATCATCGCTATCACGGCTGACTGGATCCGCCCCTATAGCATTACCGCGATGGATCTTAAGAGCCGCCTTGTGATGCCCGGTCATCCGCAGCATTGGCTCGGCACGGATGAAGTGGGGCGCGATGTATTATCCCGCCTGATTGAATCGATCCGTGTCTCCCTGCTGATTGCTTTTGGTGCAACCATCATTTCTACCCTGCTCGGCACCACCGTCGGCTTTCTTGCTGCTAATTTCCGCAAGACTGTGGAGCAGGTGGTGCTGACACTGGCCGATTTTCAGGCGGCATTGCCATTCCTGATCCTCGCTTTGTCGGTGCTGGCTTTCTTTGGCAATTCCATGGTGTTGCTGGTTTGCCTGATGGGGCTTTACGGCTGGGAGCGCTATGCGCGTATCGCCCGTGGTCTGGCTATTTCCGCGAGTTCACAAGGCTATGCCTCCGCAGTCACGCAGCTTGGTGCCAAACAATCATGGGTCTATCTGCGCCATATTCTGCCGAATATTGCCTCGACACTGATCGTCTCCATGACCCTGACTTTCCCTGAGATTATTCTGCTGGAAAGCAGCCTGTCCTTCTTAGGTCTCGGCGTACAGCCACCCAAATCCAGCCTCGGCAATATGGTCGGCTATGGCCGTGAATATTTGACCACCGCGCCGTGGATCATGCTGGCACCGGCCTTTGTGATCATGTTCACCACGCTGTCGATTTCCATTCTTGGTGACTGGCTGCGCGACAAGCTCGATCCGACTATTCGATAAAAGAAAGACCAACCATGACACGTATTATCGGCCATCGCGGCGCGCGCAATCTCTGGCCTGAAAACTCCCTCTCCGGTTTTCGCAAAACCGCCGAGCTCAATATTGCCGGTGTGGAATTTGATCTGCATCTGACCAATGCCGGTGAAGTGATTGTGCTGCATGACCCGACTTTGGAGCGCACCACCCATGGCATCGGCGATGTGGCAGAACTTTCCAAACAGGCACGTAAGAACACGATTTTACGTGAAAGTATGGATGAGCATATTCCATTGTTTGAAGAGGTTCTGGAAATCTTCAAACCAACCGGTATGGAATTACATGTGGAACTGAAGAACCGCGTCAATGGTGATCTCTATGACGGCCTGACTGATGCGGCTGTGCAGATTATCCGTGCGCAGGGTATGGAAGACCAGTGCATACTGACCGGCTTTACCCGTCAGGTATTAGAGCAAGTAAAAGATATTGCACCGGAAATGCGCCGCCTCGCCTCGCTCAATGCTTTCAGCGCCACTATTCTCGGTGGGTTACAGGAAGCGCTCGACTATTTCGACAGTCATGCCGATATTCTGGCTGTTGAGAAAGCCCTGCTTGCCCATAGCTGGGACGCAATCACAGACCGCATTGCACCGGAGCGTTTGGGCGTTTGGGTGCCCAATACGGAGCCGGAGCTGGAGTTCTGGAAGAACACACCGATCCGTCAGATCACCACAGACCGGCCTGATCTTGCATAATTGATGTTCTATATCCCGTTTATCTTTTCGATAAACGGGATTATTATATACAATATTGTCGACAATTTATCTTTTTTAATGATAATCCCCTTATCCCTCTTGCAGAAACACCGAAAACCGGCCTGACTGCGCACTGAGGGTAAAAATAACGGGAGAGATTATGACTGAGCGCACTTATTACGCCCCCAAGGGCGGCGCACCGATGCAGACGCAATTGCTGAGCGACCGTGCCGTATTCACCGAAGCCTATGCGGTTATCCCAAAAGGCGTGATGATGGATATTGTTACATCCTGCCTGCCATTCTGGGATAAAACCCGCGTCTGGATACTCTCCCGTCCGCTCTCCGGTTTTGCCGAGAGCTTTGCGCAATATATTGTGGAACTGGAACCGCAGGGCGGCAGTGACAAGCCCGAACCTGATCCGGATGCCGAAGCCGGTATTTTTGTGGTTGAGGGCAATATTGTTATTACCCTTGACGGCAAAGACCATGCCATGCGCGCAGGCAGCTATGCTTTTCTGCCGCCGAAAAGCCTCTGGACTGTGCGCAACAAAAGCGATGCGCCTGCCCGCTTCCACTGGATCAGAAAGAGCTATGAATATGTGAACGGGCTGGATGTGCCGGAAGCCTTTTTCAAGCATGAATCCGAAGTCGAGCCGGTTGCCATGCCGGACACGGACGGCAAATGGGCGACCACCCGTTTTGTTGACCCGTCTGATTTGCGACATGACATGCATGTCAATATTGTCACTTTTGAACCAGGTGCCATTATTCCGTTTGCCGAGACCCATGTAATGGAGCACGGTCTTTATGTGCTGGAAGGCAAGGCAGTCTACCGTCTCAATCAGGACTGGGTGGAGGTGGAAGCCGGTGACTATATGTGGCTGCGCGCTTTCTGCCCGCAGGCTTGCTATGCCGGCGGCCCCGGAAAGTTCCGTTATCTGCTCTATAAGGATGTGAATCGTCACGTAAAGCTGAAGCTCTGACGCCGGATCAGCAATAATATTTTTTATAACAGCCGCCGGTTTTACACAGACCGAGCGGCTGTATCTTTTTGAAAAACCAAAATTAAATCCGGAAAATTGCGCATTTCCACACTGATTTAAAAAATCATGCATTCGCTGTGAATATAAGCTAAAACCAATTTATCAGATCATAATTATCATAAAAACGACATATTCACCTCACCCGAAGGTGCAGCGGAGCGCGTCATACCGATGAATACAATTATTAGCTTTATAAACATGATCCTCTGGGATTATGTGCTGATTTACGGATTGCTCGCTGTCGGGATTTATTTCTCGGTTCGGTTGGGCTTCCTTCAGATCTTCCATTTTCCTGAGTTTTTCCGCTCGGTCATGCGTGCGCCAAAGCGCGATGACAGCGGCATTACCCCGTTTCAGGCGCTGTGTACCAGCCTCGCCTCACGCGTCGGCACCGGCAATATTGCCGGTGTGGCAGTCGCGCTTTATCTCGGTGGCGCCGGCGCAATTTTCTGGATGTGGATCGTCGCTTTTGTCGGCATGGCGACAGCCTATTCCGAAAGCACACTGGCACAGCTTTATAAAACCCGCGATAATGACGGTCAGTTTCGCGGCGGTCCTGCCTTCTATATTTCCAAAGGTCTGAAAGCCCCGTGGGCAGCAGCGATTTTTTCTGTCTGTCTGATTATCGCATTCGGCCTTGTTTTTAACGCTGTGCAGGCCAATGCCATTGCCGATGCGATGAACGGCTCTTTCGGTTTCTCTAAAGTTCTGGTCGGCCTCGTCATTGCAGCTTTGGCCGGTATTGTCATTTTCGGCGGTATCCGTCAGATCGCCCGCGTGGCCGAACTGGTTGTGCCATTTATGGCGGCAATTTATCTGGGCGTTGCCGTCTATGTGCTGCTTGCCAATATTACTGAAGTTCCTGCGCTGTTTGCCCTGATTGTTAAAAGCGCTTTCGGCATTGAAGCAGCGGCAGGCGGCATCACCGGCGCTCTGATGAATGGTGTGAAACGTGGGCTGTTCTCCAATGAAGCCGGTATGGGTTCTGCGCCGAATATTGCCGCTTCCGCCACACCAAATCCGCACCATCCTTCCTCGCAGGGTTTTGTGCAGGCACTGGGCGTTTTCATTGATACAATTCTGATCTGCTCGGCAACCGCGATTATGATCCTGTTGTCGCATAAGCTGGTTCCGGGTTCCGGCCTGACCGGCACGCTGCTGACACAGGAAGCCATGACCGCACATATCGGCTGGTTTGGCAGCTATTTCATCAGTATTGCGATCTTCTTCTTCGCCTTCACCTCGATCATCGGTAATTACGCTTATGCGGAAAATGCCATGATTTATCTGGGTGCGGGCAGACATCTCTGGCTCACATTGTTGCGTTGTTCCACATTGCTGATGGTGGTCTGGGGTGCCTATGAAAGCATTCTTACAGTGTTCAATGCTGCCGATGCTGCCATGGGTCTGATGGCAACCATCAACCTGATCGCCATTGCGCTGCTCTCCGGTACTGTTGTCAAAGTGACCAAGGATTATTTCGATCAGCAGAAGCTTGGCACACCGCATTTCACGCTCAAGGATTATCCGGAGCTGAAGGGCAAAGTGGACGGCGAAATCTGGAAATAACCACCAAACTAAAACAGGCCGCTTCAGAAATGAAGCGGCCTGTTTTGTATCAATATAACTATATTAAGCAGCCTGTTCTTTTTCAGCACGTTTCTTGGCAAACAATCCGAGACGTTGCTGCAATTTCTCCGCACCGGAAGCGAAATGCGCCGCATGTTTGAAGACAGGCACCTGTGCTTCAAAATGGCAGGCGACCTGCTGGCCGGTTCCTAAATCCTTCAATTCAGGCACCTGCTGTTTGCACAAATCCTGCGCCAGCGGACAACGGGTATGGAAACGGCAACCGGACGGCGGATTGAGCGGGCTTGGCACATCACCGCCCAGCACATTCCACGAACCGCGCGAGGCCGGATCAGGCTGTGGCGCAGCAGACAACAAAGCCTGCGTATAGGGATGGCGCGGATTGTTATAAAGCTGATGCTTGTCAGCAATCTCCACCACCTGCCCCAGATACATCACCGCCACACGGTCAGCCATATGTTTGACCACCGGTAGCCCGTGCGAAATGAACAGGTAGGACAGTCCCATCTCTTTCTGCAAATCTTTGAGCAGATTGACGACCTGCGCCTGAATGGACACGTCGAGCGCTGACACAGGCTCATCACAGACAATCAGTTTCGGCGACAGGGAAAGCGCACGGGCAATACCGATACGCTGGCGCTGCCCGCCGGAAAACTCATGCGGATAGCGCGCGGCATGGTAAGGTGCCAGATCAACACGGCGCAGCAGTTCAATCACCCGCTCACGGCGTGAAGCATCCGTGCCGACACCATGCACCAGCATCGGCTCGGCAATCAGTTCACCCACGGTCATACGCGGATTGAGACTGGCATAGGGGTCCTGAAACACCACCTGCATTTTGCGGCGCAGATCACGCAGCTTGGTGCCGCTGGCATTGGTGACATCTTCACCCTCAAACAGTACCCGACCGGCAGTCGGCTCCAGCAGACGCAGCGCCAGACGCGCAGTGGTGGATTTTCCGCACCCGCTTTCGCCCACAATGGCCAGTGTCTCCCCGGGCATCAGCTTGAAAGAGACTTCGTCCACGGCGCGAACTGTGCCGACCACTTTTTGCCGGATCAGGCCTTTTTTGACAGGGAAATGTTTGGAAATGCCCTGCAGCTCCAGAAGTGGTTGTGTCATACGAAATCCTCCACCGGAGCTTTATGGCAGGCAACAAGATGATTGGCTTGGAGTTCATGCAGAGCAGGCAGAGTTGCTGTGCATTCCTCATCAGAAAACGGGCAGCGCGGATTAAACCGGCAGCCGGATGGCAGGCGAAACGGCGGCGGCACGACACCGCTGATTGCCACCAGCCGGTCAACATCCTCATCCATTCGCGGCATAGAGCCCATCAGACCAATAGTATAGGGGTGCTGCGGGTCTTTAAAAATCGCATTGACGGAAGCGCGTTCTGCCACCTTACCGGCATACATCACCGCCACATCATCGGCGACCTGCGCAACCACACCCAGATCATGGGTGATGAGGATGATGGCCATATTGGTTTCCTGCTGCAACTCGCGCAGCAAATTGAGAATCTGCGCCTGAATGGTCACATCCAATGCCGTTGTCGGCTCATCGGCAATCAGCAGCACCGGCTTGCAGACCAGCGCCATAGCAATCATCACACGCTGGCGCATACCACCGGAGAGCTGGTGCGGATATTCATCAAAACGGCGTTCCGGTGCAGGAATGCGCACTTTACGCAGCGCTTCAATCGCTTCCTCACGCATTTCCTTGTAAGGTTTTTTATGATGCGCCTGTAAGGCCTCAACCAGCTGATAGCCGATTGTATGCACCGGATTGAGCGAAGTCATCGGCTCCTGAAAGATCATCGCTATGCGGTTGCCGCGCAGCCTGCGCATCTCATCAGCCGACAGTTTCAGAAGATCCTGTCCTTCAAAAATCACCTCACCGCCGGCATTCTTGCCCGGTGGCGGCACCAGCCCCATGACAGACAGCGACAGCATGGATTTACCGCAGCCGCTCTCCCCCACAATACCCAGTGTCTTGCCGCGCTCGACTTTCAGCGAAATACCGTCCACCGCACGGATAACACCGTTCGGGGTTTTAAACTCCGTGACGAGATTGCGGATTTCGAGTACCGGTTCTGTCATATAGTCATCTCCAAGCCGGTCATATTTCCATATGACCGGAATATTGCTTTGGCCAGTTTAACTCAGGCCGGAAAATGAATGCGGGGCGTAAGCAGTAACAGGGCGTTTCGCCCAGTCTTCCTGCGGTGCCCGTTGAACTGTGCGTTGCTGTGCGGCGTGGAGATCTTCGGCGGCCTGCTCAAAATCAATCGTCAGGCAGCGGCCTTTCTCGACCACTTTCTCACCGCCGACATAGACCGTATCCACGGCACGCTCGGCTGCGGCATAGATCATGCTGCGGATCGGATCATAGCCCGGCCGCATCATCGGATGCGCGAGATTGACCAGTACCAGATCGGCATTACAGCCTGTTTCCAGACGCCCGATATCATCACGCCCGAGAAGATCGGCACCGCCCACAGTTGCTGCGGTGAAAATCTCACCGGACGTAACAGTACGCGGGTTTTCAGCCATCATCCGCGCCACGTAGCCGACATGGCGCATTTCTTCGAGCATATTATGCGGATAGGTATCGGTACCGATACCAAGGCGCACACCGGCGCGCAGGTAACGGCCGAAATCGCGCATGGCTATACCACGGCGCATGAAAACGGTCGGGCAATGGGCAACCGCTGTGCGGGTTTCCACCAGCAGATCAAGATCGCGGCGCGTATGCCAGCTGTTGCGCGGATAATCATCGAGGAAAATCCCGTGGCTGACAATGCTGGTCTCGCCCAAAACATCAAGCTGCTCAAGCCATTGCACCGGCGATACACCATGACGGCGGGTAATTTCATGAAACTCAACAGTCGATTGTGCAGCATGAATCTGCCACGGAATTTTGCGGCGCTGCGCTTCCGCATAACTCTCTTTGATCAGGCCTTCGCTGCAGGTGTCAATCTGCGCCGGACACAGCATCGAGAACAGGCGACCGGACGGATGTGCTTCAGCAGCATCCACCATTTCCAATGCCTGTGCCATGGCTTTTTCGCCAACGGCCTCATCCCACTCATATTCAACCACATGGCCGTTTTTGGTGTACCAGCGCGCCGTGCGGAACATTGGTGTAATGCAAACACGCAGACCGCTCTGCCCTGCCAGATCAATCCATGACGGATGGGCAACGGAGAGATCAGCCAGTGTTGTAACGCCGGATTTCAGCAGTTCCGCATAGGCGACTTTCCACGCGGCCTCTGCGCCCTCCGCATCCGGACGGATAATCGGCATGAATTCATAAAGCGCGGAATTATACAGGCCCGGCGAACCGAGTTCATCGAGAATACTCTTATTCAGCGGTTCGCTTGCGGGGTGAGAATGGATATTGACCAGACCCGGCATGACCATAAAGCCACGACCGTCCTGTTCTGTATCGGCTGCACCGGCATAGCCCGTGCCGACAAAAGTCAGCTTGCCGTTTTCAAAAGCAACATCGGCCTTTTTTACATAGATATGGCTTTGGCTGTCCTTATCCCATGCAACGACAATATCCGCGTTTCTGATGACTGTTACACTCACCGCATCACTCCCCTGCGCCTGAAATCCCGATTTGAGACTGCGGCACTGCCTCCTCGCAATGCCGCAGTCTTTGTTTTTAGCGTTTCAGAGAAATATCCAGACCTTTATAGATACCGGCACCATAGATACCGTGTGCCTTGGCACCTTCCACACGATCACCGGAGATCAGCCACATCGGCTCGGACGACAGCGTGACCCAGACATTGGCCTCGGTCAGGTTGCGCTGCAGGGTTGCCAGCGCTTCATGACGTTCTTCCTTGCTGGTGGTGGTTGCCGCCTTACGGATCAGCTCATCCGTTGCCGGATCTTTCCAGTTCATGCGGTTTGGTGTTGGTGCCTGACGGCTCGGGAAGTAGAGACCAATCGCTTCAAGCGCAGTCAGCGCCGGATAGTTCATATAGAACGCATCAAATTCCTGCGTTGCCATCTTGCCCCAGCCGACAGTCGCATCCCAAAGCTGGATTTTCATGTCGATACCGATCTTGCGCAGATCAGCCTGCATGGCTTCACTCACCGTCGGATTGGTGGCATTGCGCAGACCATAGACAAGGAAAGTGGCTTTCTGGCCGTCTTTTTCACGGATGCCGTCGCCGCCCATTTTCCAGCCGGCTTCGTCCAGCATTTTATTGGCTGCATCCTGATCGAAAGCAGGCATCAGTTTTGCGGATTCAGGATCGAAATCAATAATCGCCGGATTAACGAGCGACTTCATTTCCTTACCATGACCGAAATAAACGGCCTGAGTGATTGCCGCTTTATTGGTCGCCATATTCACGGCTTTACGGATTATCGGATCAGACACCACAGGCTTGTCGATCTTGAAGCCCATGAACATGTCGTAGATGTAGTTTTCCTGTTTGGAAACATTAATGCCCGGCATGCTTTCCATCGTGGTCAGCGCAATCGGCGGCATGTAATAGGTCATGTCTGCCTGACGTGCCTGAATTGCGGCCATCAGCGTATTGGCTTCAGGGATCACGCGCCAGACGATTTCATCAACCTGCGGGCTTGGATTTTTATAGAATGACGGTCCCCATGTGTAATTCGGGTTTTTCTTGAGCTTCAGTTCCTGACGCGGCTGCCAGCTGACCCAGCAATAAGGGCCGGTACCGTTGAAGCCCTGCACACCGAAATTCTCACCGAGCTTCTCTACGGTTGCTTTGTCCACAATGGTCGAGAACGGCATGGTCAGCTGCGGCAGAAGATCGGAATACGGCTCTTCCAGCTCATAGATCACGGTGTAATCGTCTTTAGCGGTTACACTCTTGACCTTACCGCCACGGAAGGCAGTCGGTGAGCGTTTTTCCGGGTTTTGCCAGCGCTCAATCGTATAGACCACATCGGCAGCGGTCATCGGGCGGCCGTCGCAGAATTTCACATCCTTACGCAGGTTGAAGGTGTAAGTCTTACCATCTTCAGAAACCGACCATGCTTCCGCAAGACCCGGCTTGACGGTTTTCATGTCAAAATCGAGCGAGACCAGCGTGTCGCCCAGCATGGCCATCACTTCAACCATAGCGGTTGCGGTGGAGCGGATCGGATCATAATTATCCGCATCAATCACACGCAGGATCGACAATGGCGCCTTGGTCTGGGCATAGGCTGCACCGGACAAAACGGCACTGGCAGCAACACCGGCGACGAGAGTGGCAGTCAGATATTTTCTCATTTTAGTCCTCCTGATGAGGCGCCCACTGTTCTGTGCAGTGATCCGCCGCCAAAAATGATTATTTACGTAATTTCGGATCGAGCGCGTCACGCAGGGAATCCCCCAGCACGTTAAACGCCAGAACGATAATGAAGATCACCAGACTTGGCAGAACCGAGACATGCGGTGCGAAGAACAGGAAGTTACGCCCTTCCGATGCCATGGCACCGAGTTCCGCTGTCGGCGGCTGTGCGCCAAGGCCGATAAAGGATAGCGCCGCACCGAGCAGGATCACCTGTCCGAAACGAAGCGTTACAAACACGAAGATCGATGACAGGCAGTTCGGCAGCACATATTTAAAAATGATGCGGCTGTCGGACATGCCGAGCGAATGCGCGCTTTCAATATAATCCTGCTGCAACACCACAATCGCACCGCCGCGCACCACACGCGCCATCAGCGGCACGGTCGCAATCGACAATGCAATGATAACGGCTGTGAGACCCGGACCAAAAATTGCGGCAATTGCCAAGCCGAACAAAATGGCCGGAAAGGACAGCAACACATCCATGAAGCGCATCAGTACGCCGCTCCAGCGGGTGTAGTAAGCCGCCACGAAACCGATAATCCCGCCGACCACACAACCGAAGAATACCGAGACAAAGCCCATGAACAGCGTGGTGCGAATGCCGTAGAGTAAGCGTGTGACCATGCCGCGCCCCTGCCCGTCGGTGCCGAGCAGATAACCTGCCTCACCGATTGGCTTCAGCATCATACCAAGATTGCCGCCATAAGGGTCTTCCGGTGCCAGCCACGGGGCGAACAGACCGCAAAACAGGGTCAGTGCCACAAGGGTCAAAGCAATGACCGAACCGGTATCGGAGAGCAGCATGCGCAATACGCTGACACGCTTGAAAGCGATTTCCTGCTCTGCCGGTTGCGCTGCATCCGCAACATTTGTTTTTGCAAGACTGGTCATCATGCACCTCTCACGCGCGGATCGAGCACAGCGTAGAGAATATCAACGCCCAGATTGACGAGAATAAAGCCGAGAGACATTACGATAATCGTGCCCTGCGCCATTGGCAGATCGCTGGACAAAATCGCACCGACTGCCAGACGGCCAATGCCCGGCCATGAGAACACAGTCTCAACCACCACAGCACCGCCGAGCAGGAAGCCGATCTGCAAACCGATCAGTGTCACCACCGGCACCAGCGCATTGCGCAGCGCATGACGGGTAACGACCTTACGCTCTTTCAAACCCTTGGCGCGTGCTGTGCGGATATGATCTGCGCCCAGCACATCCAGCACGGATGTACGGGTCATACGGGCAACAGGGCCGACAAACACACCGCCCAGCGTGATCGCTGGCAGAATGATGCTGGTGAAGCCTTCCCATGTCCATAACGGCCCGAGGCGACCGGTAAATGGCAGGATCGGATATTTAAAGCCGAACAGCCAGACCAGCACCAGACCGAGAAAGAACACAGGGATAGACACACCGGCAACAGACACCGCCATGATCGAGCGATCCAGCAATGAGCCGCGATAATAAGCACCAACTGTGCCGAGCAGAATGCCCAGAGGAATTGCCCAGATCAGGGATGCAACCATCAGCTCCAGTGTCGGGCCGATTGTGGCACCGAGTTCCTGCGAGACCGGCACATTATTGATGATGGAAACGCCGAGATCGCCCTGCATCAGGCGGCCGATATAATAGAAGAACTGTTTCCACAAAGGCTGATCGAGACCGAGATCACGACGGATGGCTTCAACCAGTTCCTGTGTCGCGGTGGGTCCTGCACGCACCTGTGCCGGATCGGTCGGCACCACCTGCATCAGCAAAAAGCCGAGCAGCAGCACACCGAACATAACCGGTAAAGCGAGAAGCAGACGTTGTAACGTGTGCCGAAGCATGAAATTGCCTTTCTCTGGCTGTCGGTTCAAGGCGCGCTAACGCGCCCCGAACCTGAACAGTTACACCTGCCGCTCGAAAACGACTTTGCCATCCAGCACGGTCATATCGCAGACCACATCAGTGCGGATTTCTTCCACGTCACAGGTAAAAATATCCTTCGACAACACGGCGACATCCGCCGCCATACCTGCCACCAGACGTCCGGTTTCATTCTCAGCAAATTGCGTATAGGCGCCGAAATGCGTGTAAGCGTGGATTGCCTCTTCCCGTGTCAGACACTGGTCTCCGCCGATCACCGAACCGACCTTGGTCTTGCGGGTGACGAGCGTGTAGATATTCTGGAACGGATTGGTGGAAGTGACCGGCGCATCGGAAGACGCAGCCGGATGCAAACCGGCATCCACCCATTTGCGCATCGGATAAGATGCATGGGCGCGCTTTTCGCCCAGATTGGCAACGTAAAGATCGCCGAATTCATAGATGAACATCGGTTGCGGCACCGGATCAATACCGGCTTTGGCCATACGCTCAATCTGCCCGTCGCTCAGGAAGCCGCAATGTTCAATACGGTGACGACGGGTTTTAATCGGATGTTCTGCACTATCGGCATTCTCAATACCGGAGAGCACCTGTTCAATCGCCGCATCGCCAATCGCATGAATGGCCAGCTGATAGCCAAGTTCATGATAATGCTTGAGGGACTTGTGCATTTCCGCATCGGAATAGCAGAAAATACCAAAATTATTCGGATCGCCTGCCACATATGGCTCGCTCATAGCGGCTGTCAGACCACCGGCACTGCCATCCGAGAAAACTTTCATTGCACCGTAGCGCAAATTGCCTGTCTGGCGCTTGGCACGGAAACCCTGTGCATGCGCCTGATCGCCGATACCGTCATGATTGCCATAGATGCAGACCCATGTGCGGATTGGCAGCTCACCGGCGGAAGCCAGTTCTTCATAGGCATGGAGTTCTTCCATACCATAGCCCATGCCGACAGCGGCATCCATCACGCTGGTGAAACCCTGAGAGAGCATGAAACCGGCTGCGCGGGTAATCGCAGCTTTCAGTTCATCACGGCTCAGTGGCGGGATTTTATCCGTGACCACACGCATACCGGATTCCGCGAGCAGGCCGGATAATTTGCCGTTGCGCTTTTCAATCAGGCCACCGGACGGACTTGGTGTATCGTGGGTAATATTTGCCAGACGCATGGCTGCGCTGTTGGCGATACCAACGTGACCGCATGTACGGGTGATATAAACCGGATGACCGGGCGCAATCGCATCCAGTTCCTCAATGGTCGGATGGCGCTGTTCACTCAGCTCGAAATGATCATAGCCGCCGCAACGGATCCATTCACCCGCCGGTTTCACAGCCACTTCCTGCGCAATACGTTTGAAAATCTCTTCGAGACTGCGCACGCCAGATTCAGGGCGCAGATTAATCTCGTTCATACCTATGCCAAGCATAAGAAGATGCATATGGGCATCATTGAGCCCCGGCACCGCAACACGTCCGCCCAGATCGACACGTCGTGTCTTTTCACCGGTCAGTGCTTCAATCTCAGCTGTAGTGCCGGTTGCCAAAATCTTACCGTCAGCAATTGCAAGCGCCTCAACAAAACCTTCATTAAGGCCGCAAAAAATCCGCCCGCCCGCAAGGACGAGATCTGCATATTCCATACTCTGTCTATCTCCCAGCACCCTGCCTTCAAGGAAGACAAGACATAATTCAGCGAGCCCTACCGATATGAAGATCGGGAAGGTTAATGATTGAGCTGAGGAAAAGCCTCACTCATACGAGATCCGGTGGCTTTTTATTCCCCTGTACTGTTCGGTTACTCCCGGGCTTTTGACCGGTCATTCCGTCAGCAGTTATTTTTGTTTGTTAAGAACATGCTTGCAAAAAACTGGTACCAAAGCAAGAGCCCGCGCCGCAAATGTTGACAATTTACCAGACGAAAATTGCATAAATTGATAGCAATTTTGCATAATGAAAAACATCGGCAACGTAACCATCAATGCCAAATTGGTACTGTTTTCTGTGATTTTACCTGCACAAACAGCTCTGTAGAGATGAGAATCATTCCAGACTGGAGCGATCCGAGCCCCTGCTGTACTTTACAGTACCATTAAAACCGGCGCCTGAACGGCCACCGGCACCGCCTCAGCGACAATCAGCCCCACCCTGCGCAGCAAGACACAACGCCCCTGTTCCGGCTGAATTTTCAAAGCTTAAACGACTATTCCCCGATCCGGTTCAGAACTGAAAAATCTAAATAATTTCCTACATTTATTTCAGAAATTTCTGTAAATACAGCAATAAAGATATAAGAATTTATCAGGCAACTATATGATATTTATAGAAAATTCTACATATCACATTGTCATAATTAAATTATTTCGCAAACAACAAAACCCGAAGCCATTATCTCCGTCAATATGCTGCGAATTGGCCGAAAATCACGCAAAAAACGCTTCATTTATACATGCCCTGTCACCGGCCGTACTTGATTTAAATCAATGACTAAATTTTTCCGTCGCATATAATACCCGCTATATTGCTCGAATTGCAGGCATATCTGTAATTTGCGGGCAGGATAAGTTGCGCGCGCGAGGGGATTTTTCATGAATTACGCTGCGGGAATTGTAATCTCCGGGCTCGGTGCTTTTTTAGCACTGCTGGCCGCGGGGTTTACGCATGATCCATTATTCAGAAGCCATATGTGGGTTCTGTTTTTCACTCTTGTGATTTTTACAGTCTTACTGCTGCGTAATGCAGATTACAGTCTGAAGCCTGTGAAGGAAGATCAGTCCGTTTATATGGACGGTCCGATCCGTTACGGTGTCATTGCCACAGTATTCTGGGGTGTTATCGGCTTCCTCGTTGGCGTTTTCATTGCTGCGCAGCTCGCATTCCCTGATTTGAATCTGGGACCATGGCTAAATTTTGGCCGTGTCCGCCCTCTTCATACATCAGCCGTTATTTTTGCCTTCTGCGGTAACGCCCTGATCGCCACTTCTTTCTACGTGGTTCAGCGTACTTGCCGTGCGCGTCTTTTCGGCGGCGATCTGGCATGGTTCGTTTTCTGGGGTTACAACCTTTTCATCGTCATGGCCGGCACCGGCTATCTGCTCGGCATCACCCAGTCGCGTGAGTATGCTGAGCCGGAATGGTATGTCGACCTCTGGCTGACCATCGTCTGGGTAGTCTATCTCGTGATCTTCATGGGCACGCTGATGAAGCGTAAAGAACCGCACATTTATGTGGCCAACTGGTTCTACCTCTCCTTCATCATCACCATTGCCATGCTGCATGTGATCAACAATCTGGCAATTCCGGTCTCTTTCCTCGGCGTGAAAAGCTATTCGGCTTTCTCCGGCGTACAGGATGCGGTGACCCAGTGGTGGTACGGCCATAATGCCGTGGCCTTCTTCCTGACCGTGCCGTTCCTTGCGATGATGTATTATTTCGTGCCGAAACAGGTCAATCGTCCGGTCTATTCCTACCGTCTGTCGATTGTGCACTTCTGGTCGATCATCTTCCTGTATATCTGGGCCGGTCCTCACCACCTGCATTATACAGCGCTGCCGGACTGGGCACAGACACTCGGCATGGTCTTCTCCATCGTGCTGTGGATGCCGTCATGGGGTGGTATGATCAACGGTCTGATGACGCTTTCCGGTGCATGGGATAAAATCCGTACGGATCCGGTTGTCCGTCTGATGGTTGCTGCTATTGCCTTCTACGGTATGGCGACCTTCGAAGGCCCGCTGATGTCGGTTAAAGCCGTTAACTCGCTGTCGCACTATACAGACTGGACCATTGGTCACGTTCATGCGGGTGCGCTCGGCTGGAATGGTATGATCACTTTTGCGGCTGTGTACTTCCTTGTACCGCGTCTGTGGAACCGTGAGCGTCTCTATTCTGTACGTATGGTCAACTGGCACTTCTGGCTGGCTACACTTGGTATCGTGCTCTATGCCGCTTCCATGTGGGTTGCCGGTATCCAGCAGGGTCTGATGTGGCGCGAATATGATGATCAGGGCTTCCTGGTTTACTCCTTCGCCGAAACAGTACTCGCAATGTTCCCTTACTATGTCATCCGTACACTTGGCGGCACGATGTATCTGGCGGGCGGACTGGTGATGGCCTGGAACGTCTACAAGACCATCAAGGGTGATCTGAGAGAGGAGGCCGCAATTCCGGGCTCAACACCAATCTCAGACACCAATACCGGCCCGTATTTGAAACCGGCAGAATAAGGAGCAGGTGAGTTATGTCTATTCTCAAAAAACACTCGCTGATTGAAAAAAACGCTACTTTACTGCTGATCGGTTCGCTGGTTGTGGTCACTGTCGGCGGTATCGTAGAAATTGCCCCGCTGTTTTACCTGCAAAACACCATTGAGAAAGTAGAGGGTATGCGCCCCTACTCTCCTCTGGAGCTGGCAGGCCGTGACATTTATATCCGCGAAGGCTGCTATACCTGCCATTCGCAGATGATCCGTCCGTTCCGCGATGAAGTGGAACGCTACGGCCATTACAGCCTTGCAGCTGAAAGCATGTATGACCATTCGTTCCAGTGGGGCTCGAAGCGTACAGGGCCTGATCTTGCCCGTGTCGGCGGCCGCTACTCGAATGAATGGCATGTTCAGCATCTGATTGAGCCGCGCGATGTGGTGCCTGAATCGGTTATGCCGAGCTACGCATTCCTGATGAACACGCCGCTGAATATGTCCGGCATTACCGGCAATCTGAAAGCCAATATTGCTGTCGGCGTGCCTTATAATCAGGAAATGGTCGACAATGCATTGGCGGATATGAAGGCGCAGGCTGATCCGGAAGCCGATACAGAGGCTCTGCTTGCCCGCTACCCTAAAGCCAAGACCGGCGATTTCGATGGCAATCCGAAGGTTGTCAGCGAAATGGATGCGCTTATTGCCTATCTGCAGATGCTGGGTACTCTGGTTGATTTCTCAACTTACGACCAGTCACCGAAGTCGCGTTAAGGAGGTTCATCATGGATTATACGACCATGCGCCACTTTGCCGACAGCTGGGGGCTGTTAGGCATGTTCCTCTTCTTCCTCTTTGTTGTCTTCTTCGCCTTCCGTCCAGGCAGCAAACAGGTTGCCGATGCTGCGAAAGCCATTCCGTTCAAGGACGAAAACAATGACTGATAAGCAAATTGACGATGTAACAGGCGTTGAAACAACCGGCCACGAATGGGACGGCATCAAGGAACTTGATAATCCGATGCCACGCTGGTGGCTCTATGCCTATTATGCAACCATTGTCTGGGCGATTGCCTATACTGTTGCCTATCCGGCATGGCCGCTCATCAACGGCGCTACTTCCGGCCTTCTGGAATGGTCGAGCCGTGGTGATTTCTGGAAAGAAAACACCAAAATTCAGGGTGAACGTCAGGATATTCTGGCAGCTATTAAAGAAAAATCCGTTCAGGAAATTATAGCTGATCCGCAGCTTAACCAGTTTGCAATTGCAGGCGGTGCAGCGGCATTCCGTGTGAACTGTGTTCAGTGTCACGGTTCCGGTGCGCAGGGCGCGCCAGGCTATCCGAACCTGAATGATGATGACTGGCTGTGGGGTGGTTCTATTGATGAAATCCTGCAGACTGTACGCCACGGCGTGCGCTCCAAGGATGACGAAGAAACACGCATCTCCGAAATGCCTGCCTATGGCGACATTCTTGAGCCACAGCAAATCCGTGATGTGGCGGCCTATGTCACCAGCCTGACATCGACACCGCATGATGCAAGTCTGATACCCGCAGGCAAACAGGTTTTTGCTGAAAACTGCGCGGCCTGTCATGGCGAAAATGCCAAGGGCAATAAGGAATTCGGCGCGCCAAATCTGACCGATGCGATCTGGTTCTACGGTTCCGGCGAAGCGGAAATTGCCAAACAGGTGAGAAATCCCAAGCATGGTGTAATGCCTGCATGGGAAGGCCGTCTGGGCGACACAACTGTGAAGCAGCTGGCAATCTATGTCCACTCTCTGGGTGGCGGTGAGTAAAAACGCCCTGTTTCAAGTCATGGCCGGCCGGTGTAAAATATTGGTGTAAAATATTCCGGCCGGTGCTCAAAAAATCAGCAAGCCCCGCAGATATAATCTGAAAAACGGGGCTCTGATGAAACATTAGAAACTCAGTGCGGATTTCTGTACCGATAACCGGAACCCGCTCTGAGTGATTTGAGTGCAGTTTTATAAGACCATTTCAGTTCTCAGACTGCCCTTAAGCATTCCGCGCTCAAATGCCCTCAATGAGCGCAGTGTTAATGCGATGAAATAAAGAATCTAGAGCAAGCGCCATACTTCAATCTGAACGCAAACAGCTCTAGCCCCCGGAGTGTACCATGTCAGATGTTGGTGAATTTGAACGTATCGATGCGCAGGCGGTGAATTCGTCTGAGAAACGCGGCTCTCTATATGCCGCGCGTGTCAAGGTTTTCCCGAAGCGAGCGAGTGGTGATTTCCGCCGTTTCAAGTGGATTATCATGTTCATCACACTCGGCATTTACTATCTCACGCCTTGGCTACGCTGGGATCGCGGGCCTTACGCCCCCGATCAGGCGGTGCTGATTGATATTGCACATCGCCGTTTCTACTTCTTCTTCATCGAAATCTGGCCGCAGGAATTCTACTACGTTGCCGGTATGCTGATTATGGCCGGTATCGGCTTGTTCCTTGTCACCAGTGTCGCGGGACGCGCATGGTGTGGCTATACCTGCCCGCAGACCGTATGGGTTGATCTGTTTCTGGTTGTTGAGCGCGCCGTTGAAGGCGACCGCAATGCCCGTATCAAGCTCGACAAATCCCCGATGACGGCCAATAAGCTTGTAAAACGCGTCACCAAACATACAATCTGGCTGGCTATTGCCGTTATGACCGGCGGTGCATGGATTTTCTATTTCGCAGATGCACCAACACTGCTGATGGAATTTGTGACCGGTCAGGCCGCTATGGTCGCCTATATCACTGTCGCCATTCTGACCGCCACCACCTATGTTTTCGGCGGGCTGATGCGTGAGCAGGTCTGTACTTATATGTGTCCTTGGCCGCGTATTCAGGCAGCAATGCTCGATGAAAACTCGCTCACAGTGACCTATAATGACTGGCGCGGTGAGCCACGTACCCGTAATTCCAAAAAAGCCATTGCTGCCGGTGAAAGTGTCGGCGATTGCGTGGATTGTAATGCCTGTGTGGCCGTCTGCCCGATGGGGATTGATATTCGCGACGGTCAGCAGCTGGAATGCATTACCTGTGCCTTGTGTATTGATGCCTGTAACTCGGTTATGGACAAAATCGGCAAGCCGCGCGGCCTGATCTCCTATTCCACGCTGTCCGACTATGATGCCAATATGGCGCTGGCGACCAATAACGGCACAACACCGATTGAGCCGACACGGATTTATGAAGCTAAAAACACCTTTAATGACAAGGTGCAGCAGCTGAAAATGTCCAAGATTTTCCGCCCGCGCAGCCTGTTCTATTTCTCGATCTGGGCACTGATCGGTGTGGCGCTGATTACAACTTTGCTGATGCGCGAACGGATCGGCATCAATGTGCTGCAGGATCGTAACCCGCAATATGTGTTGCTGTCCGATGGCTCTATCCGCAACGGCTATACGGTCAAACTGCTGAACATGGTCAATGAACCGCGCCAGTTTGAGTTGATTATTGACGGCCTGTCACAGGCAGAAGTGCATGTGGCCGATCAGGCAACTGACGGTTCAGGCCGCCATATTTTCAACGCCGAACCGGATCGTCTGAAAACCCTGAAAGTGTTCGTTGTCCTGCCTAAGACCGCAGTCCCTCCGGGCAGCACACCATTCACCATGACAGTCCGTGATGTTAACGGAACCGAGTCAGCAACGTATAAAGCCACTTTCATTGCCCCTGAAAAGCGCTGATAACGGAGAAACGTGATGATCAAGCAGAATACGTCTTCCCCTGCCCCTCAGGGACGCGAATTTACCGGCTGGCACATGCTTGCGATTATGATCGCTTTCTTCGGGGTGATTATTATCGTGAATGTTATCATGGCCACATCAGCAATCCGCAGCTGGTCCGGCCTTGTTGTTCAGAACTCCTATGTTGCCAGTCAGGAATTTAATGAGAAATCCCAGCTCGGCAAAGAACATGCCGCGCTCAACTGGAAACAAAATCTGGATTATAAAGACGGTATTGTCAGCTATAGCCTGACCGATGCCAATGGCGCGCCGGTTAAAGCGCTTGGTGCAACGGCTGTTTTCCGCAGGCCGGTGAATGAAAAAGAAGACCAGATCCTGAATCTGATGCCGGCAGGTAATAATGTTCTGACCGCAGAAGCCGCTCTGAAAGACGGAAACTGGGTTGTTGAAATCAATACCTATGCCGGACTTGATCTGCCTTACCGTCAGGTCAACCGTGTGAATATTGCCGGTGGTAAATTCACCATCACCGCAGACAACCAGCCGGCACAAGGATCAGCGCAATGAGTTGCTGTGGTTCCGGCATTCAGTTTTCAGCTGCGGATTATCGTCCGGAAGAATTACTGCTGGCCAGCCGCACACTCGGCGATGGTCAGCGCCAGCTTGACCTGTCTGTTCCCTCAGTTCATTGCGGATTGTGCATTCAGACTGTTGAAACTGCGCTGAATGCTTTGCCTGAAGTCAGTTATGCGCGTGTCAATCTTTCGTCCAAACGGGTATCTGTCCGCTGGAAAGACGGTATTGAGCCGCCGCATGTGATTGATGCTTTGCAGAGAGCCGGTTACCCCGCCCATATTTTTGAGCTGGGTGATGATAAAGATCCGCAGCTTTCCCGCCTGCTGATCGCGCTGGCAGTGGCCGGTTTTGCCTCGATGAATATCATGCTGTTTTCCGTGTCAGTCTGGTCCGGCGCGGATGCCGCAACGCGTGATATGTTCCATTGGCTTTCCGGCCTGATTGCATTGCCGACTTTGGTTTATTCCGGCCGTATTTTCTATATGTCTGCATGGAATGCGCTGAAACACGGCCGCAGCAATATGGATGTGCCGATTTCGCTGGCGATCACCCTTGCCTTTGTGATGAGTGTTTATGAAACGCTCAATTCCGGCCAGCATGCTTATTTCGACGCCTCGGCGACATTGCTGTTTTTCCTGCTGATCGGCCGCACGCTGGATCATGTGATGCGCGAACGCGCCCGCTCTGCAGTGAAAGGTTTAAGCCAGCTGGCCGCACGCGGCGCCGTGGTGATCGGTGATGACAACCAGCACAGTTTCATGCCGATTGCCGATATCCGCCCGTCTATGCGCATCATTCTGGCCGTTGGTGAGCGCGTGCCGGTCGATGCTGTTGTTGAAAGCGGCCGTTCTGATCTCGATTGTTCGATTGCGACCGGTGAAAGTGTGCCGGTTCCGGTGACACAAGGATCGAAAATCCGTGCAGGTACCATGAACCTGACAGCACCGCTGACGATTAAAGCCACTGCCTCTGCTGATAGTTCTTTCCTCGCCGAAATGGTGCGCCTGATGGATGCCGCAGAAGGTGGCCGTGCTCGTTATCGCCAGCTTGCAGATCGTGCTTCCGCACTTTATGTGCCGCTTGTCCACACCACCGCATTTCTGGCTTTTGTGGTCTGGCTTTATCTGAGCGGCGACTGGTACAAATCCACCTATGTGGCGATCACCACGCTGATTATTACCTGTCCTTGTGCACTGGCTCTGGCTGTACCGATTGTGCAGGTTGTGGCCGCACGTCGCCTGTTTGAAAACGGCATCATGGTCAAAGACGGTTCCGCGATGGAACGTATGGCTGAAATTGACAGTGTGATGTTTGACAAGACCGGCACACTGACACTCGGCCAGCCACAGCTCATGGAGCGCGGCAGTCTCGATCAGAATGCCCTGGAACTGGCCGCCGAACTGGCACTCTATTCGCGTCATCCGCTGTCGCGTGCGCTGACAGCCTTCACCAATCCGGCAAAAAACATCCGTTTTGATCTGATTGAAGAAGTGAGCGGTGCGGGTATCGAAGCCCGTATGGGGCAGGATATTTATCGTCTTGGTCGCCGTGACTGGGCAGTTGCAGACAATGCACAAGACTCCGCGAGCACCGGCACAGAAACCGTGCTGAGCCGCAATGGTACTTTGCTCGAAGCCTTCCGCTTTGAAGACAGTCCGCGCGATGATGCTGCACGCTCTGTTCAGGCGCTGAAAGACGAAAAACTCAGCGTGGAAATTCTCTCCGGTGACAAAGAAAAGACGGTCAGCGCCCTTGCCCGTCAGCTTGGTATTGAGAAATACCGCGCGGAAATTCTGCCTGCCCATAAATCAGAATTGGTGACCGAGCGCACCAATGAAGGCCATAAAGTGCTGATGGTCGGTGACGGACTGAATGATGCGCCTGCGCTGATGTCTGCCTATGTGTCGATGGCACCGGCAACGGCGGCGGATATTGGCCGTAATGCTGCGGATTTCGTCTTCCTGCATGACAGTCTGACAGCGGTGCCGCTGGCAGTGGCAATCTCCCGTGAGGCAGGCAAACTGATCCGTCAGAACTTTGCATTATCACTGATCTATAATATTATTGCCGTGCCCATTGCGCTGTTCGGCTATGTCACGCCTTTGATTGCAGCGCTCTCCATGTCGCTGTCTTCGATCCTCGTGGTCAGCAACGCCCTTCGCCTGAAAGCAGGTAAAAAACAAGGCCAGAAAACAGCCTCTCCTTTAAGCCTGCTGAAGCGACAAAAGGCCTGAGATTATGAATATATTGATTTTCCTCATACCCATTGCCCTGTTTTTGGGCGGCATGTGGCTCGCAGCATTTTTATGGTCACTGAAAAGCGGGCAATATGAGGATATGGACGGAGCTGCCAACCGGATTTTTCTGCCGGATGACGATGATAAACCAGCACCGGAAAAACCATAAAGATCAGGGCAGTTTCGTTTTCCCGAAACTGCCCTGAATTGTTTTCAAGATGTAATTAGTACAGGTTCAGCTACGGCAGGCATTCAGCTGGCTGGTAAAAACGTCACCCGCCGAGGCCACATCACCGGAATTATCAATCACCCAAACCGGCACATCACCGGCTTCAACCGGCTCCTGACGCTGCAAACGCAGCGCAATGGATTCCGGCGTTTCGCGCCCGCGCGATGCAAGACGTTGCGCCAGCACTTCCGGAGTTGCGGTAATATGGGCAATCGCCACACGCGGAAAACGCGCGGCCAGTTGCGGCAGAACTTTGCGTGACAAATTAGCGATAACCACGCCGCCATTTTCAATCACCTGCTCCACCGAGGCAGGCAGCCCGTAATAGAGGCCATGCGCCTGCCAGTGCATGCAGAATTCTGACCGCTCAACCGCTTCCAGAAATGCCGTTTCCGTCAGTGTATCATGATCTTCCGTATTGCCATGGGCATCACGGGTCACGACGCGGCGCACAAAATGATAGCTGCCATCCTGCGGCAAACGCGTGCGTGCATAGTCGATGATTGTGTCTTTGCCCGCGCCGCTCGGCCCCACAACGGCAACAAAAATACCGGTCATTTCATTCATTCCGTCACTCAATATTGCAACCGCACTCAGAGTACGCGCTGCCCTTCCCGCCATACTGAACGTACCACCGGTATCGCATTCTGCATATGAACGCGAACCATATCAGCCCGTTTGCCCGATGCAAGTGTTCCGCGATCTGTAAAACCGACAGCTTTAGCCGGATTGCGGGTAACCAGATTGATCGCCTGCGGCAGCGTATAGCCGTCAACCAATTGCGGCAGTGTATAAACTGCCTGCACAAGACTGAAAGGAATATAATCGGAGGACAGAATATCGAGATGACCGGCGGAAGCCAGATCACGCGCCGAGACATTGCCGGAGTGGGATGAGCCGCGCACGATATTCGGTGCGCCCATCAGCACAGCCATACCGGCTTCTTTCGAGGCTTTGGCTGCTTCCAGCGTTGTCGGGAATTCGGCCACATGAATACCCTGCTCAATCGCTTCATCCACATGGGCAAGTGTCGCATCATCATGGCTGGCAAGCGAAATACCCTTGGCCTGACAACGGGCAGCAATTTCTTTGCGAAAACGGTCTGCATGAGCCACAGATTCCGCCACGCGGCGATCACAAAACGCATCAAACTCGGCCTGCGTCATCTTCTGCTTGCCCATATAGTAGGTCTTATAGGCTTCAAGGCTGGCAAACTGGCGCTGTCCCGGAGCGTGATCCATGAGGGAGGCAATCTTAACCTGAGGATTGTGCTCAAACAATTCAAACGCATCGAGGCAATTCGGCGAAGACACTTCGCAGCGCAAATGCAGATAGTGGTCTGCGCGCAGACGGCCATTGTTCTGACCATCAGCAATCGCATCGGCAAGCAGCACCATATCGTCGGAGTTAATATCCGTGTCACCATCAAGACCAACGCGCAGTGCGTCGAATACTGTGGTGATGCCGGAAGCAGCAATCTGTGCATCATGCGCCATCAGTGCCGCATCTGCATTCCAGCGTACTTTCGGGCGTGGTGCATAATGGTGTTCAAGATGATCGGTATGCAGCTCAACAACACCCGGCATCAGATAATCGCCGCCGAAATCTTCACCGCTAATGCCGTTTCCAGAGCTGATATCAGCGATTTTTCCGTCACGAATCTGGATTGTACCGGTGATAACTTCATCCTCAAGGATGATGCGGGCATTTTTAAAAACGATATCGGAAGGGCGCGTGTCGCGTGTCATCGGAATTTTCCTGCTAACCAAAACTGTCCTGCATGATCGCTGTGATCATGCAGGACAGCTTTGGCCTACAGGAGTTTTGTGACAATCAGACAACGCTGATTTGAAGTTTTTGTCTCATTTCTGTGAGACGCGGCGATCACCGGTCAAACGTGAGCGCAGCGCATTGGAAATGGCATCGAATACAAACACCACGATCAGAATGAGGATCACCATATAGGCGACATTTGCCCAATTGGAGTTGGTGCGCATGGCTTCCCAAAGCTTCAGACCGATACCACCGGCACCAACAGCACCGATAATCGTTGCCGAACGGGTATTGGACTCCCAGAAATACAGCATCTGACTGAGGAAGACCGGCATCACCTGCGGAATAACACCGTAGCGCTGCACATTGGCTGGCGATGCTCCAACCGATTTCACACCTTCACGCTGTTTATCGTCGATATTTTCCAGCGTTTCTGAATAGAGTTTACCCAGCGTACCGGTATCAGTGAAGAAGATCGCCGAAATACCAGCCAGCGGCCCCGGTCCGAAAGCACGGGTGAAGAACAGCGCCCAGATAAACATATCGACAGAGCGCAGGAAGTCGAACAGGCGCTTGGTAATCTGATTGGCAAAGAAGTTCGGCGTAATATTACGCGCGGCGATGAAGGCCAGTGGCAGCGCGAGCATACCGGCAAACAGCGTACCGACAAAAGCCATGACAATCGTCTGCAACATCTTGATCCAGACATCACCGTGCTGCCATTCCGCATTGTTCCAGATATTGTCAAAAGCCAGCGACAGATTGGACATTTCCGGTTTGATACGCTCACCGGAAACGATCAGTGATGTTACCTCACCAGCTGACTTACCCCAGAATGGCGAATTGGTATCGAATACAAAGTTCGGCCAGCCGAAGAAACGGCGATTAACGGTGATACGCTCCGGCATGATACGGGCTTCACCGGAGAAACCGAAATCCACCTGCACTTCATCATTTTTCAGCACTGCCCATGACGGCAGCGGTTTATCATCAACAGGTCGGGCAGCATCGGCATCAATGCGCACATTCAGCACTTCGCCGCCATGCTCCACGACAACCGTATTGCCACTGAGATGCAGCGCTTCAGAGCCACCGAAAATCACACTGGTACGGCCATTGGCCTGCTGCACCCAATCCGGATCAGGGTTCTTACCCAGTACCGAAAAGCGCGGATAGGTTACTTTTGCTTCATCACCATTCAAACCAGTGTTTAGGCGTATGGTCGGGCGCACTTCATAGGAATACCACTGACGGGCAGTAATTCCGGCACGATCCCACTGGCCTTCCGACAGCACTGTACCAATGGCAAAGAACCACCAGCTATAGGCCATATAGAGCACAATGCCCAAACCGATCAGCGGCAATGTATAGCGCTTGGAAAACGGGCGGCGAAAGACCTGCGGATAGCGGTTTTCGTAATCAGCAATCTGAGCGGCGTTTAAAGTCAAAGCTGTCATTTTTTACGCTCCGAACTGAAAGGCCTGAGCGCCGACAAGACGGCCGCGCAGCCATGCAGAGGTCTGATCCACCGCAATGATTGTAACGAGCAACAGAAACACAATCGCCAGTGTTTTTGCCTGATGGCCATGACCGATCGACAGGCGCAATGCCTCACCGATACCGCCGCCGCCAACCGCACCAATAATGGTGGATGCACGGACATTAATCTCGAAACGCAGGAAGGCGTAGGACATGAAGTTCGGCATGACTTGCGGCACAATGCCGAAGCCGACGCGCTCAAACCAGTTGGCACCGACGGCACGCAGGCCTTCTTCTGCCTTCATATCAGCATTCTCAACCACTTCGAAAAACAGCTTACCCAGCGCGCCGATGGTATGAATACCAACAGCAAAAATCGCAGGAATTGGCCCCAGCGAGAGAATGGCGGCAAAGAAACCGGCAATCACAATTTCAGGAAAAGCACGCAGAATTTCCATGTAGCGGCGCACAAAGAAACGCAGCGCACGGCTGCTTGTCAGGTTTTTAGCCGCAAGGAAACACAGGATGAAACCAAAGAAAAAGCCGATCAAAGTTGCCATCATGGCAATATTGAGCGTCTCCAGCATCTTGTAGAAATATTCAGGAATATAGAAACCGCTGCCGAACAGATAGACGCGGCCTGCCTCATAATCATATTTCTGGCTACCGTCGAAATAAGGTGACGGCAGATCAAACAAAGCCCGCCAAACTTCCCAGCCGTCACGCGGCACCATATCACCGACAAAGTCGAAGAAATGCGGCAGACGCTCCCAGAATTTACCGGCATTGCTTTCATTGGCGAACCACAAGGATGCGGAAAGCGCCAGAAACAAACCACCGATAATCAGCAGCGTATAGGTACGGCGTCGGGAGGACAGCTCCCGCCAGTGCTGCTCGACCAAAGCGGCTTCACCGGACAGGGATGGCTTAGAAACAGTATGGGTCATCGGGCCCGCCTAGAGCATTTCGCAGTCAAATGACTTCATTTGACGCCCGCGATAATGCGACAAAACAAAGAGTTAGAGCGAGCGCAGTGAATAGAGACCAAACGCAACACGCTCTAAAAAGGATACAAAAATGCGGCCAGCATCATTCTTTGACACTGGCCGCAACTTAATCTTACTGACCGATCTGCGACTTACGTGCGTCGATAACCGGCTGGTAGAAATCTTTGTTCACTTCGACATAGGATTTGAAATCGCCGCCCATTGTGGAAGCAAAACACTCAGGATCGGTCTTTGGCAGATCCATCATATAGGTTTTGAACTTGGCTTTCAGATCAGCGTCAATCGCTGTGCGGATAACAATCGGGCCGTTCGGGATCAGCGGGGATTTCCAGACTTCTGTGAAGTCTTTCATATCGATCAGGCCTTTGTCGACCATCTTGCGCAGGTTACCGGATGTGTAACCTTCATCGAAGCTGCCAACGCCGGAACCGAAAGTTGTACCGGCATCAAACTTGCCGTCTTTTACAGCCAGAACCAGATTTTCATGGCCGCCGCCGAAACCGGTTTCGCTGAAATAATCTTTAACCGTCGCGCCATCGAGGTCTTTTGGCAGCGAGGTTACCGGAATGAGATAGCCGGAGGTTGAATCCGGATCGGCAAAACCAAGCTTCTTGCCTTTCATATCAGCAACAGTCTTGATGCCGCTGTCTTTACGGGCAACCATGATCGAATAATAACCGGTCGAACCGTCTGTCTGTTCAGTGGTCAGGATCGGCTCAACCGCATCTTCTTTGGTCAGATAGATTTTGGCATAGCCGGAAGCGCCAAGCTCTGCATAATCCAGTGTGCCGCCGAGTAGACCCTGAATAACGCCGTCATAGTCGGCAGCAGGAAACAGTTTAACTTCCTTAACGCCGATTGCCTTTGGCAGCTGGTCAATAATGCACTGGTAATTGCGCAGACGGTCGGCTTCGTTTTCGCCGCCGATAATACCAACGCGGAACACTTCAGGCTTATCTGCCTGCGCTGCGGTTGCGGTTGCCACTGCGGACAGCGCAACGGCGCCGAGCAAAAGCTTCTTGAAGGTCATGAACCATTCTCCTGTTAAACGATTATCGTTTTTGGTTGAAGCAGTTTCAGGAAAAGTGGATGCCGGTTTTCCGTCCGAAACTGCTCAGATGAAGTGTTACTGTGCGTCTGCAACAAGCTTTGCGACCTGTCGTGCCACTTGCGGGCTGACCGGAGGCTGCGGCTGTTCCAATGCTGTGGATGTCACGGCTTCAGAGAAGCTTTCATCATCAGCTTCGGCACCATAAATGCGGCGGGCTGCGGCCTGTGTCAGATCAGCAGGCGTTCCGTCAAACACAACGCGTCCGCCCTGCATACCGATAATCCGGTCGCAATAGGTGCGCGCTGTATCCAGCGTATGAAGATTGGTGATAACGGTCAGACCTTCGCGCTGATTGATATCGCGCAATGCGCTCATCACGACCTGCGCATTGCGCGGATCAAGCGAGGCAATCGGCTCATCAGCAAGAATAACTTTCGGGCTCTGCATCAGCGCACGGGCAATAGCCACGCGCTGCTGCTGGCCACCGGACAATGTTCCGGCTGGCTGCAAGGCGGTTTTGACAATATCCAGACGTTCAATATTGGCGATGGCCTGCGCACGTTCCTCGCGGGAGAAAATGCCCATCAGGCTTTTGACCGTGGAACGCTGATTAAGACGGCCAAGCAGCACATTGGTCAGCACATCAAGACGTGGCACCAGATTGAACTGCTGGAAAATCATTGCACAATCACTGCGCCAGCGGCGCAGCTCAGAGCCGCGCAGACGCGACACGTCCTGATCTTTAAAAACAATAGAACCGTCAGACGTATCAATCAGACGATTAATCATTCGCAACAAAGTGGATTTACCGGCACCGGATGCGCCAATGATCCCCACCATCTGGCCCTGCGGAATTTCCAGATTAACATCTGCAACCGCAGTATTGCCGCCAAAACGACGGGTTACATTTTCAAGCTTCAGCATCAGCGCCCTCTATCAATTTCCCTGCGAAATTAGGCGCGTGATATGAAATGAAAATGTAAGTTAGATTACACTTCCATGAAAGTTCTGAATCAGATTTTTGACAAAAAAGCCGCCGGAAATTCCGGCGGCTCTGTTCTGCTATTGGATTCAGCAGCTTGGCTATCAGCCGCCGTGCTTTTCAAGAAAAGCTTCAATTTCAAGTTTGCGGAAATCATCCAGTGCATCACGCAGGCGCTGATGATCCCAGTCCCACCATGCCAGAGCTTCGAGACGCTCGACAATCGCATCGGAAAAACGCTGACGAATGAGTTTGGCAGGCACGCCGCCAACAATCGTATAAGGCGCGACATCTTTGGAAACGACCGCACCGGAACCGATGACCGCACCATTACCGATTTTAACACCAGGCAGAACGGTCACGCCATGACCCAGCCATGTATCATGACCAATGGTCACTTCATGAGCGCGACGCCATTCAAAGAAATCTGCCTCCTGCTCGGCATCCGGCCAGTAATCATTGGCGCGATAGGTGAAGTGATGCAGCGTTGCGCGCCACATCGGGTGATTGGTGGCATTGATACGCACCGAAGCGGCAATATTCGCAAACTTACCGATCTTGGCGCACCAGACCATACCGTCGCGCTCAATATAGGAATAGTCCCCCATTTCCGTTTCAGAAATACGACAACGGGTACCAATTTCCGTATAGCGGCCGAATGTGCTGTCGGAAATTTCCGTATCCGGATGGATAAACGGCTGTTCTGACAATCTGGTCATGCATCTGCTCCCTGACGCACATAACCCGGAGCAAATTCCGTCACGTCGATAATGCGGTCGGCCACAGCCTCACGCACATCTTCATCATGGAAAATACCGAGCATCGCCACGCCTTCTGTTTTTTTGCGACGGATCAATTCCATAACAACTTCACGGTTTTTGGCATCGAGCGATGCGGTCGGCTCATCGAGCAACAACACCGGATGATCGGTGATGAAACCGCGGGCAATATTCACACGCTGCTGCTCACCACCGGAGAACGTGGCTGGCGGCAGATCCCACAGACGCTGCGGCAGGTTGAGCATAGCCAGCAATTCACGGGCCTTATCCTGCGCCTGCTCGCGATCAACACCACGGGCGAACAACGGATCGGCCACCACATTCAGAGCACTGACACGCGGCACAGTGCGCAAAAACTGGCTGACATAACCAATCGTATCGCGGCGCACAGCCATAACCGTGCGCGGGTCCGCCGAAGCAATGTCAATCTGTTTGCCGTGATGGCGCAGAATGATCTGACCTTCGTCCACGGCATAATTGCCATAGACCATTTTCAGAATAGAGCTTTTACCGGCACCGGACGGGCCGCCAAGCACGGCACATTCACCGGCTTTCAGCGCAAAGAAAACATTATTCACCACCGGCAATTTAATGCCGCCCTGCAAATGCATGGTGAAGCTCTTTGCCACTTCCGAAACAATAAGGGGCATAGTCATGATTAAACCTGCAAAATCGAGGAAACGAGCAGCTGCGTATAAGGCGCCTGCGGATCATCCAGCACGCGGTCGGTCAGACCGGCTTCGATAATATGACCGTCTTTCATCACCATCATGCGGTGCGACAACAGACGAGCCACAGCCAGATCGTGGGTCACAACAATCGCAGCCAGACCAAGATCGGCCACCAGACCGCGCAACAGATCAAGCAAACGTGCCTGTACGGACACGTCCAGACCACCGGTCGGCTCATCCATGAAAATCAGACGCGGTGCAGTCACCAGATTGCGGGCGATCTGCAAACGCTGACGCATACCGCCGGAGAATGCACGCGGCTGGTCATCAATGCGGTCGGCAGAGATTTCCACACGACCAAGCCAGTCGGTCGCGGTTTCACGGATTTTACCATAATGGCGGTCACCGACAGCCATCAGACGCTCGCCGACATTGGCACCGGCAGAAACTGTCATACGCAAACCGTCAGAAGGGTTCTGATGCACAAAGCCCCAGTCGGTACGCATCAGGAACCGGCGCTCGGCTTCACTCATGCGATAGAGATCACGGAACTGGCCGTCACGCATCCGGTATTCCACAGCGCCGACTGAAGGCTGCAAGCGTGTGGCAAGACAGTTGAGCAGTGTCGTCTTACCGGAGCCACTCTCGCCGACAATCGCCAGCACTTCACCCGGATACAGCTCAAAGGAAACATTGCTGCAACCAAGACGGTTGCCGTAGAATTTCGACAATCCGTTTACACGCAGCAAAGGCGTGTCATGATTTAGATTGCTCATTGGGCTGCCTCCAGACCTGAGGACACTTGTCCGATATCTTTGTTATTTGCAGACAAGTGTCCGACATGGCCATCGGCCTGTCGTGTTTCGCAATAATCGGTGTCGGAGCAGACGAACATGCTGCCGCCCTTGTCATCCAGCACCACTTCGTCGAGATAGACACCCTTGGCACCACACATGGCGCAAGGCTGAGCAAATTTCTGCACCTCAAACGGATGATCTTCGAAATCAAGGCTCACCACTTTGGTATAAGGCGGCAGAGCGTAAATACGCTTCTCGCGTCCTGCACCAAACAGCTGCAAGGCCGGTGACATATGCATTTTAGGATTGTCGAATTTCGGTGTCGGTGAAGGATCCATCACATACCGGTCTTCGACTTTCACCGGATAGGCATAGGTCGTGGCGATATGGCCGTGGCGGGCAATATCCTCATAGAGTTTGACATGCATCAGGCCGTATTCTTCCAGCGCATGCATTTTGCGGGTCTCTGTCTCGCGTGGTTCCAGAAAACGCAGCGGCTCAGGGATCGGCACCTGATAGACGAGGATCTGGCCTTCTTTGAGCGGTGCTTCCGGAATACGGTGACGGGTCTGGATGATGGTTGCATCTTCCGTGCGGGTCGTCACTTTAACCTGCGCCGTCTTTTCAAAGAATGCACGGATCGACACGGCATTGGTGGTATCATCCGCACCCTGATCGATCACTTTCAGCGTATCATCCGCGCCCAGCACCGCAGCAGTTACCTGCACACCACCGGTACCCCAGCCATAAGGCATCGGCATTTCGCGGCTAGCAAAAGGCACCTGATAACCCGGCACCGCAATCGCTTTAAGCAATGCACGGCGGATCATCCGCTTGGTCTGCTCATCAAGATAAGCAAAATTATACTGCATCAGAACGCTCATTCTGCGGCTTCCTTCTGTGCTTCTTTCTGGGCATCATTAGCAGCATTGTGGCTGGCATATTCGGCACGCATACGGCGGATCAGATCAAGCTCAGCCTGAAAATCCACATAATGCGGCAGTTTGAGATGCTCGACGAAACCGGTCGACTGCACATTGTCGGAGTGGGAAATCACAAATTCCTCATCCTGTGCCGGTGCGGTAATGTCTTCTTCAAATTCTGCGGTGCGCAGCGCACGGTCACAGAGCGACATCGACATCGCCTTACGTTCGCTCTGACCGAAAACCAGACCATAACCACGGGTGAATTGCGGCGGGCGGGTTGCAGAACCGGCAAACTGGTTGACCATCTGACATTCGGTGACCTGTATGCTGCCCAGCGATACCAGACCGCCGAGTTCCGGCACATCCAGTTCAACTTCAACTTCACCGATGCGGATTTCACCGACAAACGGATGCGTGCGGCCATAACCGCGCTGTGTGGAATAGCCCAGCGCCAGCAGGAAGCCTTCATCGCCACGTGCCAAAGCCTGCAAACGCAAATCGCGTTCCATCGGGAATGTCCACGGTTCGCGGGTCAGATCACCCGGAACATGGCCTTCCGGCATTTCACCATCCGGCTCGATCATGCCATTGGCACCGAGAATATCAGTCACGCGCGGCATAGCTTCATTAACAACTTCATCATCACGCTGCACACCTTGTGCCACCGGATGATCACCGGCCATTTCAGGATCCAGCAGGCGGTGGGTGTAATCGAAAGTCGGCCCCAAAAGCTGGCCGCCCGGCAGATCTTTAAAGGTTGCAGAAATGCGGCGCTCTGCCAGCATCTGCGCTGTGTCCAGCGGCTCGGAATAACCGAAGCGCGGCAAGGTTGTGCGATAGGCACGCACCAGAAAAATCGCCTCGATCAGATCGCCGCGCGATTGGCGGATTGCCAGCGCTGCCAGTTCACGGTCATAAAGCGCACCCTCGGCCATAGCACGATCAACGGCCAGACCCAGCTGCTCCACGATCTGCTCCAGCTGTAAAGCCGGTACTGAACGGTCACCACGGCGGCGGTCACCCAGCAACTGATGTGCATTCTGAATAGCGGCTTCACCGCCTTTAACTGCAACATACATGGTTCAATTTCCGTTTTTAATAAGTTTGGTACTGCGCGGCAGTGCGGCAACGGTTTTAGGTGCGGCAAAAACCAGATCCACACCACGCGGGAACAAGGCCGTATTGGCCGCCCATTGTTCATTGAAACGTACCGGTAAAGCACTTGGTGCAAATTCACGGACATGCTCAATGCCGGGCCCCTGAAGCTGCAAAGTCCGCGCACCTGCAAAGCCCTCGATCGCCATAACGATTGTGGCAGAGCGATCCGGATATTCCGATGTGCCTTTGGCAAAAACATCCAGCGGCGGCATCTGAGTAACATCGCTGACCAGCGCAAAATTCGCCTCACCAATTTCGGAAACCAGCTCAAAGCCAGTCTGGAATGCGAGCCATTCACGCACAGCGCTGCTTGCAGCCAAACGACTGTCGAGCCAGACCTTGGTATCATGGTCGAACAATGCCTGCGCAATAGCACCGAGTTCCGGTGTCAGCGGCAATGGCGGTTGGGTTTCTGCTGTCAACGGCTGGATAGTACCGGGATTGGCAAGCGCATCCATCAAAGCACGGAAACAGGTCTGCGCATCATAAACGGCGTCAGCAAAACCACCTTCAAAAGCCTGATTATCAAAAGCCATTAGTCGTCTCCCCGAACCATGGTGAAAAAGTCCACTTTCGTTGCCGCGGCTTCACGGCGACGCTGGGTGCTACGAACATCAAGACGCTGTGCAATTTTCTGCAACAGATCACGCTCAACAGCCTCACGGCTCTGCGGCGCCTGCCACAAAGCATCGGCAATCGCTGCCAGACGCGCTTTTTCATGATCGCGTCCCAGCGCATAGGAGTGACCGACCAGACCTTCCGAGGAAGTACCGGACGACACGCGAACAGTCGCACGGGTCACAGTTGTCTCACCCAGATTGAACGGTGCTCCGCCGCCACCGATACGGCCACGCACCATCACCAGTCCGGTTTCAGGGCCGCGCAGCACATCAACCTGCGGCTGCTCTGCTTGATTACTCCAGAAGGAAGCCAGCTCCTTCAATTCCGCCTTTGCCAGCAAAGCGGCAACCTTGCGCCGTTCGCCTTGCAGCTTTTCGGGTAAATTCTCGGTTTCATTCTTCATTTGACACACCGCTCTAAATTGTCTATTTATCTATACAACTAGACATTAATTATTGTTCTAAACGCTCTTAGTGACAAGCGCATGACAATCAGCGGGGCTGCGGCAAATTAAATGGCAGAGACAACAAAAATCGCCCGAAACAGCGGTGTGGCCGTCTGGCGGCAGATTGCCGATGAAATTCGCAGGGAAATTAAACACGGACATTTCAAGCGCGGTGAAAAGCTGCCGCCGGAAATGACGCTGGCTGCTCGCTTCGGCGTCAACCGCCATACAGTGCGCAGCGCCATTGCGGCTTTGACACAGGAAGGCGTGTTACGGGCAGAGCAAGGGCGAGGTACTTTTATCGCCAATGCCAAACGCCTGACCTATCCCATCAGCAAGCGCACCCGCATGTCCACCAGTCTGGCCGAACAGATCACGCAGCAGGAACGCGTCATCCTCTCGCACAGGATTGAAAAGCCCTCAGCCGAGGTCGCCCATGCTTTGCAGCTTAGTGATGAAAATGCGCAGGTGCATTATTTTGAAACCCTGTCCATTGCTGATGGTCAGCCGGTTTCCATGTCCGATAGCTGGTTTGACCAACAGCGTTTTCCGCAATTTGATGAATTTTACAAGGCCAGCGGCTCAGTCACAAAAGCACTGAAGCAATCGGGCGTTGAGGATTATTTCCGCAAATCCACACTGATTTCCGCACAGCACGCCAACGGGCAGGATCTGCTGCACCTGAAGCTCACACCGGGGGCGATTGTGCTCACGGCGCAGTCGGTCAATGTCGATACCAATGGTGTGCCGGTGGAATATTCAGCAACACGCTTTGCGGCTGACCGCATGGAATTTTCTATCGAGAGCATGTCGCTGAATGAAGAATAAAAACTATTGCCTGCATTAAGTTTCTGTCGTTAGCTGCGGCCTGTTCATAATTCCAGTCACAGGATCAGCAGCATGGCATTTTATCTCGGTCTTGACCTCGGCACGTCCGGCCTCAAAGCACTGCTGATTGATGAAGAGCAGAAAATTATCGCTTCTGCCCATGCAGAGCTCCATGTCTCCCGTCCGCATCAAAGCTGGTCTGAGCAACAGCCACAAGACTGGATAAAAGCCGCAGAAGCAGCAATCACCCGGCTAAAAGCGGAACATGGCACTGCGCTTTCGAATGTGCGTGGTATCGGCCTTTCCGGTCAGATGCATGGCGCGGTTCTGCTGGATGAGCAGGATCAAGTGTTGCGCCCCGCCATTCTCTGGAATGATACACGCAGCCATGCCCAAGCTGCGCAACTGGATGCTGATCCGCAATTCCGCGCCTTGACCGGCAATATTGTCTTTCCGGGTTTTACCGCGCCTAAATTGCTTTGGGTGAAGGACAATGAACCGGAGATTTTTGCCCGCATTAAAAAGATCCTGCTGCCGAAAGATTATCTGCGTCTGTGGCTGACCGGCGAGCATGTCAGCGAAATGTCCGATGCCTCCGGCACATCATGGCTCGATGTGGCACAACGCAAATGGTCAACTGACCTGCTGGCAGCAACAGAGCTTGATGAAAGCCAGATGCCGCGCCTTGTTGAAGGCACAGATATTTCCGGCACATTGCGCGCAGAGCTGAGCCGGCAATGGGGCATGGTATCAGGTGTAGTGGTTGCCGGTGGTGCCGGAGATAATGCGGCCTCCGCCTGTGGTATCGGCACGGTAAAAGCCGGACAGGCCTTTGCCTCGCTCGGTACATCCGGTGTGTTATTTGCCGCCAATGACAGTTTTCTGCCGCGTCCTGACAGTGCCGTTCATGCTTTCTGCCATGCTCTGCCGCAGACATGGCACCAGATGGGCGTTATCCTCTCCGCAACCGATGCCCTGAACTGGTACAGCACCATCACCGGTCATGAAGCTGCGGCGCTGACGCAGGAGCTCGGCGATGATCTGCTGGCACCGTCAGGAGTAACTTTCCTGCCTTATCTTTCCGGCGAGCGCACCCCGCATAATGACAGCCTGATCCGCGGCAGTTTCACAGGGCTAAGCCATAGCGACAATCGTGTGGCACTCACTCAAGCCGTGCTTGAAGGCGTGGCTTTCGCCTTCCGCGACAATCTGGAAGCTCTGGCAAAAGCCGGTACACAGCTTGAAAGTGTCATGGCTATCGGCGGCGGCTCACGCTCGGCCTATTGGCTGAAAGCACTGGCAACCGCACTGAATATGCCGGTTCACTTGCCTGCCGACGGTGATTTCGGCGCGGCTTTCGGGGCAGCACGGCTTGGACTGATTGCGGCGGAAAAGGCCGATGCTCTGGCTATTTGCACCAACCCGCAGATTATCAAAACCATTGAGCCGGATCAAAAACTTCATGCGGCTTATGAGGCAGCCTATCAGCGCTACACGGCGCTTTATCAGGCATTAAAGCCGTAATGTCTCAAAAGCCAGTTTCGGCACGGCATCAACCAGTTGCCGTGTCGGCTCGGTCTGCGGGTTTTGCAGCACAATATCCGGCACACCCTGTTCAACAATCTCGCCCTCATGCAACACCAGCATCCGGTCACAGAAAGCCCGTACCAGTGCCAGATCATGCGATATAAACAGATAGGCAATGCCATTTTCGCGCTGTAAATCGGCCAGAAGATTAAGAATTTTCGCACGCACAGATACGTCCAAAGCCGATACCGGTTCATCCAGTACGATCAGATCAGGCTTGCACAAAAGCGCACGCGCAATCGCCACCCGTTGGCGCTGACCGCCGGAGAGTTCACGCGGGTAGCGGTCAGCCATATCCGCAGTCAGACCAACCCGTTGCAAGACTTCAGCAATTTGCTGGTTCGTATGCTGCTGACTACCATGCAGAACCAGCGGCACCTGCAAAATCCGGCTGATCGTATGGCGCGGGTTGAAAGCCGCTAAAGGGTCCTGAAACACCATCTGGAACTGAGCCCGTTTTTCCCGCAGCGCACTGCCCTGAAGGGCTGTAATATCAGTGCCGTTGAGAATGATCCTGCCACTATCCGGCTCGTTCAACCGCATAATCAATCGCGCCAAAGTGCTTTTACCAGAGCCGGAACGCCCGACCAGCGCCAGTGTCTCACCGGCATGAAGCGTGAGATTGATATTTTTCAAACCTTTTGAAGGGTCTTTGCCAAAGGCCTTGTTAAGACCGGCAATCTGCAAAACCTCGCTCATAGCGCACCGTCAATCTTAGGCAGACGCGGCTGCTTTTCCCGGTCCAGTCCGATATGGGTTGCCAGCAAAGCTTTGGTATAATCATGCTGCGGTGCGGTGATCACCTGTTCAGCCGTGCCGATTTCCACCAGCTCCCCGCGATAAAGCACCGCAATTCTATCGGCCAGTTGTGAGGCCAACGCGATATCATGGGTCACAAACAGCATTGTCAGTCCTTGCGTGCGCACCAGACCATCCAGCAATTGCGCCACATGGTTTTGTACCACCGTATCCAGCGCACTGGTCGGCTCGTCTGCGATCAGTAATTGCGGCTGTGCAGCCAAAGCCGCGGCAATGGCAATACGCTGTTTCTGCCCGCCGGAAAATTCATGCGGATAGCTTCGTAAGCGCTGCTGACTGTCCGGTATTTGCACTTGCTGCATCAGTTCTGCCGCTCTTTGACGTGCTTCAGTCCACGAGATTTTAAGATGCGTGACGATCACTTCCGCAATCTGGTCTCCCACCCGCATCATCGGATCGAGCGACCCATCGGGATCCTGAAACACCACGCCGATATCGCGACCGGCACGCGGCTCATGCGCCAAAGCCGGAAAGCGGATTGTACCGCCAAGTGTTGCTATGGCAGGCAAGAGACCAGCGATTGCCATGGCTAATGTGGTTTTACCGGAACCACTTTCACCAATCAGCGCCAGTCTTTCACCTTGCTTTAGCTCAAAACTAACAGGGTGCAGCACAGTTTGCACACCATAGCGAACCGTCAAATCCTGTACGACAAGAAAGACCTCAGACATTGCTGCGCTCCCTCTCTGATGATGGGCGGCGCGTCAGCGCCTGTCCGGTGAGATGCACAGCCAGAACGGTGACCACTAGTGCCAGTCCCGGAATGATTGAGAGATAAGGCGCTGAGCGCAGCACTGTGCGTCCTTCGGCAATCATCGTGCCCCATGTCACGCTGTTCGGATCGCCAAAGCCCAGGAAGGCCAGTGAGGCTTCAATCAGAATAGCCGCCGCGACCGAAACGGCTGCCAGTGATGCCGCAGGTCCAAAGGCATTGGGCAGGATTTCCCGAAAAGCAATGGAGAGCGGCCCCTGCCCCAGCGTGCGGGCAGCGGCGACGAAATCGCGCTCACGTAAGGACAGCACTTCAGCCCGTGTCACCCGCGCAGCCTGCGTCCAGCTGCCGATGCTGATTGCAATAATCAGTGTCGGAATGCTTGGCCCCAGCACATTGATCATCGCCAGCGCCAGCAAAAAGCCCGGCACGGTCTGAAACGCTTCAGTGATCCGCATCAGAACATTATCGGCAAAACCACCGAGAAATCCGGCCAATGTGCCGATCAGACTACCGGCAATCAGCGCAGCGGCTGCGGAACTCAGCGCCACCAGCAAAGTCGTACGTGCGCCATGAAACAATCCCGCCAGCACATCGCGCCCCAGCCGGTCTGTACCGAGCCAATGGGCATAATTTGTGAATGGCCGGATCAGCGGTTCTCCGGCGATTGCCAGCGGATCACCGGCAAACAATAACGGTGCAGACAGCGCCATCAGCCCTAAAAGCATAAGAAGACCAATACCGGCTTTACCTTGTCTGTCCAAAGTCTGAAAAAACGTCATTGGCGCTGGCTCCGCACCCGCGGATCAAGCCGCGCATAGGCCAGATCAACCAGCAGATTGGCAATGATCACTGCAAAAGCACCAAACAGAATGACACCAAGCAACAAGGCTGTATCGCGTTTGGCAACAGCCTCTGCAGCCAGACGACCAAAACCCGGAATGGCAAAGACACTCTCAATCACCACACTGCCGCCAAGCATCACACCGGCTTGCAGGCCTAACATTGTCACCACCGGTAAAACCGCATTACGGGCAATGTGTCGCCAGATGATACGGCGTGAGGAAATACCGCGTGCTTTAAGCGCCTGCACAAACATTTCCTGATGCAGATCAGTCATGCGATCCCGCATCAGCCGCAGATAGAGCGTGAGATAGACACTGGAAAGTGCCGCAACCGGCAAGATCAAATGGCGACTGATATCTGCCGTTCTCGCCAACCCTGTTTTGCCGGACGCAATGGTTTCCAGCCCGCCGATTGGCAGCCAGCGCAATGTTACGCCGAAGATCACGATCAGCACCAAACCCAGCCAGAAACCCGGCACGGCATAAAGCGCCAGTGAAGTCAGCGACAACAACCGGTCGCGCCTGGAATGCGGTTTTGCACCGGCCACAATGCCGAGCAAAGAACCGGCAAAAAATGCCAGAAATGTCGATACGCCCATCAGCAATAATGTTGCCGGAAGCCGCTCCAGAATAACATCAAGCACCGGACGCTGAAAGGCCGAAGACCAGCCAAAATCGCCGGAAAACAGCGCCGTGACATAGGCAAAAAACCGCTGCAACGGCCCCTGATCCAGCCCCCATGACTGGCGCAAAGCTTCAAGCTGCTGCGCATCCGCCCCGCCCATCTGCGCCACATAAGCATCCACAGCATCGCCGGGGGCAGCTTCCAGAATAAGAAAGCTGCCCACCAGAACAATGCCCAGAACCGGAAGGATACTGCCAAGACGACGGAGGAGAAACGGCACTGATATTTACTCTTGCAAACCGGTATTCGCCCAGCCGGAAACCGCCCAGCGCGGATTATCCGAGACATTCTGCACGCGCTCGCTGGCAACCGTGATGAAAGAGAAATCCGCGACATTGATCAGCGGCAGATCTTCCGCCACCAGACGCTGCAAATCCTGATAGATACCTGCACGCGCCTTATCATCAAGCGTCACCGCACCTTTAGCGATCAGTGCATCGACCGCATCATTCTTATAGCCATATTGATTGGTAAATGGCGCACCGGCAGGCAAGCCGCTCTGGAACAGCACTGTCGTCGAGATTGCCGGATCGGAGCGATAAACCGGCGTAGCCACGGCAATATCAAAATCATGATCGGTGTAGACCGCTTTGAGATGCGCCGGTGAATCATTGGCGACAATCACTGCATCAATGCCGATTTTCACTAAAGCCTGACGCAGATAATCGCCGAATTGCTTGGTTTCATTGAAGAATGGTGCAGGCAGCAGCTTCAGCTTAAAGCGGAAACCGTCAGCGCCTTTTTTATAACCAGCTTCATCCAGCAGGCTTTCAGCCTTGGCAATATCAAAAGCATATTGCTGCGTATCCGGCGCATAGAAGACCTTGTCAAAAGCCGGTACTGGCCCTGTCGCCGGTTTGGCATAACCAAGGAAAATCGTCTTGACCACAAAATCCTTATCAATCGCATGGGCGATAGCTTGGCGCACTTTCAGGTCAGCGAGTTCTTTGCGACGATGATTAAGTTCGACACTGAGCTGATAGGTCAGCGCCTCATAGCCATTGGCATAGACTTTCAGCCCCGGCACTTTGGAAATCCGCTCCAAGTCGGCCAGCGGCACAGCAGAGAAAGCGGCCAGCTGAATCTGATCGGCTTCCAGCGCATTACCCGCAGATGCGCGATCCGGCAGCACCTGATAGACAATCTCATCCAGCGCAGGTGCTTGTTTGTCCCAATAATTTTCATTGCGCTTCAGCAGGTAATATTCACCCGGCTTATGGTCGCCATAGACGAATGGCCCCGTGCCCACCAGTTTTTCATTGGCAGGGTTTTTCGCAATATCCGTGTCTTCATAAAGATGTTTCGGCAGCACTGAAGTCACCACCGGCAGCGCATTGCGGATCAGCTGAAACGGTGTCGGTTCGGAGAAGCGGAAGACAGCTGTATGCTCATCCGGTGTCCCAACGCTTTCCAGATTTTTGAAAACCGAGCGGCCAAGATTTTGCAGTTTCTTCCAGACTTCCAGCGCCGAGAAAGCCACATCGGCAGAGGTGAACGGCTTGCCGTCATGCCATGTCACGCCTTCGCGCAATTTGAACGTAGCCGACAACCCGTCTGCCGAGCCTTCCCAGCTGGTGGCCAGCAGCGGCTTCAAACCATCCGGATGCTGCGCATCAACATAAGACTGCTCGGCCAAAGTCTCGATAACCTTGCTCGCCACATAGAAAACGCCGTTTGAGGCGACAATTGCCGGATTAAGATTGGCCGGTTCGCTATCCGCGGCCACAACCAAACGACCACCACGCACCGACTCAACGGAGGCCTGTTTTTCAGCCGTTTGTGCGAAAGCAAAACGCGGCAGAACAGAAAGTGCTGCAAGACCGGCAGTTCCTGCCAACAGAGCACGTCGATTAAGCGTCAATCTTGTCATAATAACCTGTCCCTCTGTCACGGATTAATCCGCAATAATCCCAAACTTCTTCAATGCACCGGCCAAAGCTTCAACAGCCTTTGCCGCAAATTCCGGTTGCGCTGATGCCCCCATATGCCCGATACGCAAAACCTTGCCAGCCGTATCTTTACGACCCAGCGACACCAGCACATCATGGTCGCGCAGCATCAGATCGCGCAAAGCCACATCGCTGATACCATCCGGCACTTTGAACACTGTCGCAGTCGGTGCCGCATTGGCTTCCTGACGCGGCCATAATTCCAGTCCAAGTGCTTTGACACCTTCACGGGCAATTTGCGCCGTTTGCGCATGACGCGCCCAGACATTTGAAGCGCCTTCCGCCAGATAAAGATCGAGCGCTGTGTTAAGAGCATAAATTTCTGCAACAGACGGCGTTACCGGAAAAGCATTGCCTGCACGCCATGCTTCTTTCCAGTCCAAAAGACTCAGGAATGATGCCCGTGGCGCATCCGGATTCCCTGCCATTTTCTGCCATGCACGATCACTCACTGCTGCGAGCGTCAGACCCGGTGTACTGCCCAGACATTTGGACGGAGAGGTAATGAAAATATCCGCATGTACAGCTTCAGGATGCACATCCATGCCGCCAAAAGATGAAACCGCATCGACAATCAGATAAGCACCATGACGCGCGGCAATGGCACCGATCTCCGCCAAAGGATTGAGCGTGCCCGAAGGCGTATCGTGATGACAAACGGCAATAATGCTGATGTCAGGGCGTTTTTGCAGCATGGTCTCTACAGCCTGCGGATCAATCACATCATCATAATCCACTGCCAGTTCAATGACTTCACGGCCATAGCGCGTTGCCCACGGACCAAAGCCTTTGCCATAAACGCCGGAGACAAGATTAAGCACCACATCCTGACGGGCAATCAGACCCGCAGCTGCCGCCTCAATACCGAGAATAGCCTCACCCTGCATAATAACCGGTTGATTGCCGGTACGCATGACCTGCGCCAGCTTCTCAATCACGCTTTGATAAAATACCTGAAATGCATCCGTATAATCATACAAAACCGGCTGCCCTAATGCCCGAAGAACTTCCGGATAGGCCGGTACCGGACCGGTTGTGAGCATATAGGCAGGCACTTGCAGCATGGGATCATTGACCAGTTTAAAAACAGCATCATAGGAGCGGTTCCCTCCATCTCCAAGAGGGATAATTTTCCACGATCAGCAATTATTGGAATATGATTTCTTTTTACGAGCAGAGATGAAATATCCCACTGTATTCTTTTCTGCTGGCAAAGAAGATCGTGCAATCACAGAAGCTCTCTTCTGCCTGTGACAAACAGACTTGCGACAAGTTTCCGGCAGAGATTCCGGTTTCGCTCTCAAAGCAGATCGCGTACAAGACGCAAGATCAGTTTCTTTCCGGTTAGCAGGTAAAGTCTGATCAGTCATGATCGCAACGCACCTGTCACCACGGATGAAACTGACCAATGTCATATCATCGAAGGTATTCAGAATTGCGCGCTCTTCTCCTCTCTGCCTCCGCTCTTACCGCTATTACATTTTCTGCCGCACTGGCCGCTCCGGCTCTGGCGCAGGATACTGCTAAAATCGCACCGAAAGTCATGGTCATCACCATGTTCGGTCAAGAAGCCAAACCTTGGGCTGAGGGCGAGAAATTCACGCAGCAGATCAAGCTGGCCGGTCTTAATCCGGAATATCCGAATGTTGACTGCACCGATGAAGGTCTGTGCCACATGACAACCGCCATGGGTTTTGCCAATGCGGCAAGCTCGGTCTCGGCCATGGCACTCAGCGAGAAATTCGATCTCTCCAAAACCTATTTTCTGATTGCCGGTATTGCCGGTGTTGATCCGAAACACGGCACTCTCGGCTCTGCTCACTGGGCAAAATTCGCCGTTGATGCCGACCTCAACCACCGCATCGATCAGAGCGAAGTGCCGGATACATGGGAAACCGGCTCTTTCGCCCTTGGTGCCAGCAATCCGACCGAAAAAGCCAAATGGTCAGCAGGTACAGAAGTTTATGCCCTGAATGCCAAACTCACAGATTATGCTTTCAGCGTGACCAAGGATGTGGAACTGCTGGATGGTGATGGCGCGAAAGCCTATCGCAAACATTACAAGGGCGATATTGCAACCGGCGCACCGATTGTCAGCATGTGCGATACGCTCTCCAGCGACACCTATTGGCATGGCGTTAAAATGGCTTTGTTCATGGAAAAATGGGTTGAACTGCTGACTGACGGCAAAGCCACCTATTGCACCTCGCAGATGGAAGATAATGCTACTCTGACGGCACTGAAACGTGCATCCGAAGCTGGCAAACTGGATTTCGACCGTATTGCATTGCTGCGTACTGCATCGAATTTTGACCGTCAGGGCGAAGATCAGACCGCTCTGGAATCGCTGAAATCAGAATCCGGCGGCTTTAAACTGGCGACCACCAATGCCTATCGCGTCGGCAAAGCCTATGCACAAACCATTCTGACCGGCTGGGACAAGTGGCAGGAAGCGCCTCAGACGGACAGCGCAAAATAATTTAAGCATATGGAAAAGCCCCGCGCAGAGCTTTCTGTGCGGGGCTTTTTCATGTCTTATAGATTACGATGCGCGGTTGATTGCATCCCCGAGGATTGAGACGATCTTGCCGATCTCTTCTTTGCTGACGATCAGCGGTGGTGAAAGGGCAATCACATCACCGGTCACGCGGATCAGCAGACCTTTCCTGAAGCAATCGGTGAACACATCATAAGCGCGTGCGCCAACAGCACCGTCACGCGAAGACAGTTCGATACCGGCCACCAAACCAAGGGTGCGGATATCAATAACATTCTTCGCGGATTTCAGCGAATGGATCGCTTCCTGCCAGTCATCTGCCATTTCGGCAGCGCGGGTCAGCAGCCCCTCTTCCGCATAAATATCCAGCGTTGCAATCCCTGCCGCACAGGCTGCCGGATGACCGGAATAAGTATAGCCGTGGAACAGTTCAATCGCGCCTTCCGGCCCATGCATCAGACCATCATAAATATGACGGCTGGCAAAAACCGCTCCCATCGGAATGGCACCATTGGTCAGACCTTTTGCAGTGGTGATCAGGTCCGGTGTAACACCAAAATAATCTGATGCAAACGGCGAACCAAGACGACCGAAGCCGGTGATCACTTCATCAAAAATCAGCAGAATGCCATGTTTCTTGGCAATAGCAGCAAGGCGTTCCAGATAGCCTTTTGGCGGCACCAGCACACCGGTTGAACCGGCCAGAGGCTCAACAATCACAGCGGCAATAGTTTCCGCACCATGCAGCGCGACCATGCGCTCCAGATCATCCGCCAGTTCGGCACCATGTTCCGGCTGGCCTTTGCTGAAAGCATTTTTCTCAAGATCATGGGTATGGCGCAGATGGTCAGCACCCGGCAGCAGCGGAAACACACGGCGGTTATTGACCAGACCACCGACGGAAATACCGCCAAAGCCTACACCATGATAGCCGCGCTCACGCCCGATCACGCGGGTGCGCGTGCCCTGACCAATAGCGCGCTGATAGGCAATGGCAATTTTCAGAGCGGTATCAACGGATTCTGAACCGGAACCGGTGAAGAACACACGGTCGAGAATTTTGCCGTCGCCGCGCGGTGCAATTTCACCAAGGCGGGTGGCAAAATCGAACGCAATATTATGCCCCATCTGGAATGTCGGTGCGAAATCCATCGTCGAAAGCTGTTTTTCGACGGCGCTGGCAATCTGCTTGCGACCATGACCGGCATTGACGCACCACAGACCCGCAGTACCGTCCAGCACGGAATTGCCGTCCACATCCGTGTAATACATGCCTTCAGCTGTAGCCAGCATACGTGGCGCAGATTTGAACTGGCGGTTTGCCGTAAACGGCATCCAGAAACTGTCAAGCTTGGGACTATTGGTTAAATCAGTCATTGTTTCGCTCCTCGCCGACGCAATTTTCCAAACGGAAAACCGTCCTCTCCCTTATATGTAACTAAGAGTTGGCCATGCTTCGGAGAGCGAAACAAGTCTATTTCTTGCGCTCATTATCGCCTTGATCTCTTTGGCAGAAAATATAAAATGTTTAAAATATTTAACAACCTCAACAGCGGAAACAGGTACCCATGACCGGTGAGATCGATATTGGCGGCCGTTTGCGCTTCATCCGTGAAAAATCGGGGCTTTCACAACGCGAGCTGGCAAAGCGCAGCGGTGTAACCAATGCCACGATTTCGCTGATTGAGGCCAATCAGACCAACCCTTCAGTCGGCGCGTTGAAACGCATTCTCGACGGTCTGCCGATCGGCATGTCGGAGTTTTTCGCCCTGCAACCGGATATGCCACAAAAGGCGTTTTATCAGTCTGAGGAGTTTGTCGAGATCGGCAAAGGCAAAATCTCCTACCGGCAGCTGGGCGACAATCTGTTCGGGCGGGCGCTGCAGATTCTCAAAGAGCGCTACGAACCGGGTGCGGATACCGGCAAAGTGCCGCTGGTGCATGAAGGTGAGGAAGGTGGCATTGTTATTGCCGGTCGTCTGGAAGTGACTGTCGACAGTGAGAGGCGTATATTGGGACCGGGTGACGGTTATTATTTTGAAAGCCGGCGCCCGCACCGGTTTCGTTGTGTCGGGCCGGTGGCCTGCGACGTTATCAGCGCCTGTACACCGCCGACTTTTTAAGTAATGAATTTTTAAAGACAGAACGGAGAACCAATCATGGCACAACAGGATATCGCTTTGCTGAAGCCGGTATTGCGGATTGATTTTCCTGAAAATGCGCGGCTGGGGCGCGGCAAGATCCAGTTGCTTGAACATATTCGCGACACCGGCTCGATTTCAGCGGCAGGTCGCGCCATGGATATGTCCTATCGCCGTGCGTGGCAGTTGGTTGATGCCCTGAACTCCATGTTCAGCGAACCTTCCGTCACCTCTCAGCGCGGCGGCAAACAAGGCGGCGGCGCAGTCCTCACTCCCTTCGGAGAAGAACTGATCCGCCGTTTTCGTCATATGGAAACCACCCTCGCGCAAGCTTTGAGCGATGATATTGAATGGCTGAACAAGAACCGTACCGTGTAAAAATTATTTACTGCGCAGGCGCGGCACAATTGCATGAAGAACAGCTACAATAATCAGCCCGCCGATAACCGACATATGTTCAACAGCCACATGCATTTTAGCAACGGCTTCTGCCCCTTCTGCCCGCCAGAAAGCGTGGGAGACCGGAATTGTCATGGCGGTGAACACACCCAGCGCACCGGCACCCAGCCAGACCAGTGAGCCACCCCGTATTATCAGAGCGGAACCGATCAGTTGCACGGCAATGGTCAGTGCCGCAAACAAGGCTGGCACCGGCAAATTATTCGCTGCCATTTCAGCCACCGCAGCCGGAAAATCAAAAAGCTTGGCAATCCCGCTCAGCCAGAATGTCATGGTCAGCAAAATACGCGCCAACAGCTGAATAACGGGCATGGATAATAGCTGATAAATCCAGTTCGGGCTCATAATAATCCTCCTGTCCGGTCGTTGCGTACAAGCCAGCCATGCAGCAGTGTCTGCAAAGCATCGTCTATAGTCTGGCGCTGCATTTCCACACTCACATATTGCCCCAGCAAAGCCAGACTGAGCAGATTTTCGACAATCATGTCATGAAAATGGGTGGCCATAATATAAGGGTCACCCTGTCGCAGACTGCCGTTTTCGACATGCGGGGCAATGGCCTTGGCGAAATAATGCCGCGCCATTTGCGGGCCTTTTTCAAACCATGTCCGTGCAATTGCCGGAAACCGTCCCGATTCCGCGATAACCAGCCGCTGAAACGCCACGTGATGCTCTTCCATCAGAACAGTCAGCAATTGACGCCCCAACCGTTCCAGACCGTCTTTCAACGGCAACATGGAGACATCCAGATCTTTGATCCCATAAGTGAAAGTCTCACTCATTTGCGAGATAACAGCCATGAACAAGCCTTCTTTATCTCCGAAATGATTATAGAGATTGGTCTTTGAACCACCGGCCTGACGCATGATTTCATCAACCGACACGCCCTCATAGCCATGCTCCAGAAACAGGGCACCGGCGATGGTTCTGATCTGCTCCCGCCGCTCTATACCGCGGCGGGTAATCCGGACTGGTTTTTCTGCGCTCATTCAGCCGCCTCCGGTTGTTTTTCTGTCTGTTTCTCAGCATCTGTAATCTTATGATGGTGCCGAGCCGGTCTGAATGATCTGCGATCAACCAGCTGACCATAGAGCAAGCTTCCCAGCACCAGAACAATACCGCCAAGTTGCAGCCAGCTTGGCACCATATCATTAAAAACAGCATCCATAATAAAAGCTGTCACCGGAGCGAGCAGGAAAAACGGAGCAACTGCGGATGGTCCTGCGCCCTCAATACCACGGAACCACAAAGCGAAAGCCAGCGCTGTCAGGAAGAGTGCGAGAATGACAAAACCGGCAAAATTCACGAGCGTAACAGAAGACGGAATGTCCTGAAAGATCACAGCAAGGATTGCCAGTTCAACGCCACCGACAACCAGCTGCCAGCCAGTGAATGCAAGCAAAGAACACGGGCGACCCCATTTATGGACATAGATACCACCCAGTGCCACAGATAAGGCCGCGCCTAAGCCTGCCAGCACACCGATCATATCCATCTGCACGCCACCACGCAGCACAACAAGGCTGACACCAACGGCACCCAGCAAGACGCTGAAAATCTTATGACCGGTCGGAATAACCTGCATCAGCGGCCATGCGAGCAGAATAGTGAAGAGCGGTCCCAAAGCCTGAATGGTTGCCGCCACGCCGCCCGGAAGGCGCAAAGCCGCAACAAAGATCAGGCCGAAAAACAAACCGGCATTGAGCGTGCCAAGCACAAGAATTTTCCACCACCATTCACGCGGCAGCATTGTGCGGGCAAACAGCAACAGCGGAATACCACCACCCAAAGCGCGGATTGCACCGATAAAAACCGGATTATGCGGCAGCATGTTGGATGAAACAATATAGGTGAAGCCCCATAGAATGGTGGCCAGTGCGGCTGCAAGTTTAGGATTCATAATCTGTCCTGTCCTTCAATTTGCAGCACCAATATCATACCATACGGTATCGTATCAATTCATCATGTTGATGGACACTGCGTTCACAATTAACAGACAAAGCTGGCCTGCATGCCCGACTAGAGCATTTCACAGTCAAGTTGGATCAACTTGACGCCTGTGATAATGCGGCAACTTAAAGAATCTAGAGCGTGCACTGTGATCCAGTCAGGACGTAAACCGCTCTAGGGTACAATTGCATAAGCATTATCTGCAGGGTGCAGAAAGCAGAGCTCCTACACCTCGGCCGCACGGTTCTGCGCTTCAAGCAATTGGCGGTAGAGACCGGATTTTGCTTCCAGCAACTGCTGATGACTGCCCTCTTCCGCCACACTGCCGTCCTGCACAACAACAATGCGGTCAGCATTGGTGATTGTTGCCAGACGATGTGCGATCACCAAAGTAGTGCGCCCGACCGACAATTCCGACAGGGATTGCTGAATGGCACGCTCTGTCTCTGTATCAAGAGCGGAAGTTGCCTCATCCAGAATAAGGATCGGCGGGTTTTTCAGGAAGATACGGGCAATCGCCAGACGCTGTTTCTGCCCGCCGGAAAGCTTGACCCCGCGCTCACCGATAATCGTATCCAGCCCCGCCGGCAGACCGGCAACCACATCGCCCAGACGCGCGCGTTGCACAGCATCCATAATCTCGGCATCACTCGCATCAAGGCGGCCATAGGCGATATTCTCACGGATCGTGCCTGCAAACAGGAACACATCCTGACTGACAATGCCGATATTGCTGCGCAGGGATTTCAGCGTCATATCGCGGATATCAATACCGTCAATACTGATAGCACCGCCGGTCACTTCGTAAAAACGCGGCAGCAAAGAACAGATCGTGGTTTTACCCGCACCGGAGGGCCCGACAAATGCAATGGTCTCGCCAGCCTGAATATCGAGGTTCAGATTATGCACGATCGGACGATTATCCTGATAACCGAAGGAAACCTGATTATAACGGATATTGCCCTGTAATTTGCCTGCATCGCGGGCATTGGCGTGGTCAGCAATATCCGGACGCGTATTCAGGAATTCCAGATAGCGTTGGAAACCGGCAATACCTTTCGGATAGCTTTCAATCACCGAATTGATCTTATCAATCGGCCGGAAAAATACCCCGACCAGCAGCAGGAAACCGACAAAACCACCGGCACTCAGGTCGCCGCGAATGACAAAATATGCCCCGCACAGCATCACCACCACCTGAATGAAACGCATCGACAGATAGCTCAGCGATGTGGAGGCTGCCATCACCTTATAGGCTTCAAGCTTGGTGCTGCGATAATTCTGATTATCCTCGGCAAACAACGCGCGTTCATGGTCTTCATTAGTGAAAGCCTGCACCACACGAATACCGCCGACATTTTCCTCAATACGCGCATTGAATGCCGCCACGCGGCCATAAAGTGCGCGCCATGTCGTGGTCATGCGACCGCCATAGCGCAATGTCACCCATGCAGTGACCGGCACAATCAGCGCGGTAATAACAGCCAGCGTCGAATGTTCCCAGAACATCAGAATGAAAGCGCCGATCAGCGTCATGATCGCGATGAACAGATCTTCGGGACCGTGATGGGCGACCTCGCCGATCTCTTCGAGATCTTTGGTCATACGCGCCACAAGATGGCCGGTCTTCTGATTATCGAAATAGCCGAAGGAGAGTTTCTGCAAATGATCAAAGGCTTTGCGGCGCATCTCGGTTTCAATATTGATCCCGAGCATATGCCCCCAATAGGTCACCACCACTTGCAAACCGGCATTGAAAACATAAACGCAGAGCAAACCGGCGGCCGCGAGAGCAATCAGCCCCCATTCATTGGTCGGCAGCAACCGGTCGATGAATAATGTAACAGCCACCGGAAAAGCCAGCTCCAGCAAACCGGACAATACCGCACTGCAAAAATCGACAGCGAACAGAAGCTTATGCGGACGATAATAGGCAAAAAACCGTTTTACGATATCCGGCATTACAATCTCTCCCGTCGTCCCGCCTGCAAAATCTGACATTATCATTCAAGTTACTGGCGGTTGTAGCCAAAAACCTTCAGCTTGCAACAAGATAAGTGCCTGATTGCCAGTAAATCGGCCGGAATGATCTATCAAAAACCGGCAATAACGATAACCGGCCAGAATATTTTACGAAGTAGCAGAAAACCGGATGGCCGCAAGGAGACCTTTGCTCTGCATTGCTTTTTGCAGGATCAGATGCCCCCCATGCAGAGCCGCAATTTCCTCGACAATCGACAGACCAAGACCACTGCCTTGCGGAGCATGTCCTGTGTTTTTTGCAACAGAGCCGCGGTCAAAGCGGTTGCGGATCAGGGAAAGCTGCTCTTCAGGCACGCCCTTGCCATTATCCTCAACCTCAAGGAAAACAAGCTCACCCTGCCTGCGCACACGCACAGTCACGACGGCCTCTGTACCGGCATAAAGCAGCGCATTGCTGATCAGGTTTTTCAAAGCCTCTTCCAGCAGCAGCCGGTCGCCCTGCACGGTCAGACTGGCCTCCCCTTCATAGCCCAGATCAATATCTCCCCGCGCTGCCTCACGCACGTAATCACCGGTGATCTGCCGCGCCATTTCAGCCAGATCAACAGATCCGAGCACTTGCACAGTCTGGTCGCCGGATGCATCAATTTTAGCCAGCAACAGCAACTGCGCCAGAATTCGCTCGGCATGCGCCACGGCCTGATCGGCCTGCGTGACCGCTTCCAACATGGATTGGCGATCCTGACTACGCTGGGCAAGAGCAAGCTGTGTCCGCACCACTGCCAAAGGTGTGCGCAACTGATGGCTGGCATTGCCGGTAAAATGGCGCAGTGCATCCAGCGCCGATTGCAACCGCACCATGAAAGAATTGACCGTTTCTACCAACCCCTGCACTTCATTGGGCACATGCTCGCTGATCGGGTGCAAATCCTGCGGATTGCGCTCGGCAATTGCATCACTGAGGCGGTAAAGCGGACGCAAAGCATAGGTCACGGCAATCCAGACCACCAATGCGGTGCCGACAATCATAAACAACAACCGCAAGGCTGAGCGCAGCAAAAGCGTATGCGTGAGCTGCCGACGCGCCATAGTTGTCTCGGCAACAGTCACTGTAAAGGGCACGGAATTCACACCGGTCGAAGCGGAACGGCGGAGCAAAGCCAGCCGGATCGGCTCTCCGCGATAGGTTCCGTCGCCAAATTCAACATCCTTATTTTCCGGATTTTTCAGCAGCGGCAGTGTTTCATAACCGGTAATAAACTGGCCGGGCGGACCGTCCACCCGATAGAACACCCGATCCTGCGCGGCAGAAGTGAGCATTTCCAAGGCGACATAGGGAATATCCACTTCCAGATCACCATGCTCGGACACCACAACACGCTCGGCAATCGCCAGCGCCGAACCACTCAGCACACGATCCGCCACCTTATTGGCCGTGCTGACAGCTTCCTGATACGTATCCGCCAGCGCAATCAGCCCGATCAGCATGGTTGAAACCAGCAACCAGCCAAGCAAACGTCTGCGCAGGGAATAGCTGTTTTTCCTCATTGTGTATCCGCGGGCAAATCTACAGTTTCATCCGCAACAATAACCGGCTGGGTGCCGGACAGACGATCCAGATAATATCCCAGCCCCCGCGCTGTCCTGACCGTCAGCCCGTAAGGCGCAAGCCTTTTGCGCAAACGGCTGACATATTGCTCAATGGCATTAGAGCTCAGATCATGGTCAAAGCCGCTGAGAGACTGCACAATCGCTTCTTTGGCAACGACCTTACCGCCGCGCACAAAGAGCAATTCAAGCAAGCCAAGTTCCCGCGCCGGAATATCAATCGATTGTCCGGCAGCGCTAAAGGTGCGCGTATTCAGATCCAGCGTGACAGCACCAAAATGCACCAGCGCATGACGCAATCCCGCCTGACGCCGCAACAGCACGCGCACCCGCGCCTCAAACTCGCTGATATCGAACGGCTTAATCATATAATCATCCGCGCCGAGATCCAGCCCGCGCACGCGCTCTTCCGGTGTACCGCGCGCGGTCAGAATGAGCACAGCTGCCTGATTATGCCGCGCACGCATGGCACGCAGCACATCCAGCCCGTCCATCTCAGGCAGGTTGAGATCAAGAATCACCAGATCAAAATTCTCAGCCGCAGCGGCGGCATGGGCAGACGCACCGTCTTCAACAATATCAACCGCATAGCCGCTACCGCGCAACAAAGCGCCCAGCCCTTCCGACAGCGCCTTATTATCTTCAACCAGCAAAATCCGCACGCTGTCAACATCTCCCTGCTGCCCTGTTGCAGCCCGTATTGTTTCTCCCCGACACAGCATATAATGATTACAAGGGCAATGTCAGCGGATACAAAGAAATAATCCTGCATTGTCAGCAATGTTTGGGCCAGCGAGTTTGGGAGGACAGGACGTGCGCCGTTTCTGGCTGAGTGCGGTTTTAAGTTTATTGCCGGTGTGGAATAGCGCTGTGGCAGCAACGCCCATGATGTTTCCGGCACTCAGCGGCGACAAGAATGCGCCGGTGCTTGTTGTCTATTCTTCTCTGGATGAACCGCTTGCACGACCGATGATTGAAGGGTTTCAGAAAAGCAACCCTGACATCACCGTGCGCTATGAGGATATGCTCACCACGGAAATTTATGAGCGCATCGTGCGGGAAACTGATGACGGCTTGAAAACTGCCGATTTCGCTTTTTCCTCAGCCATGGATTTGCAGGTCAAACTTACCAATGACGGCTATGCGCAAGCCAGTATTTTGCCGATGAGTGAACGCTGGCCAAGCTGGGCGAACTGGCGCAACACCGCCTATGCCCTGACATTTGAGCCAGCAGTCTTTGTCTATCACAAGCCGGAATTTAAAGACCGCAAACCGCCGTCAACCCGCGCGGAGCTGGTTGCCTATCTCAAAGAACAGGGTGAAAGCGTTTTCGGCCGTATCGGGACTTATGATATTGAACGCTCCGGCGTCGGCTTTCTGTTCATGGCACGTGATCAGGAGCAGTTTGACGATATCTGGACTGTTATTCAGGCCATGGGATCAGCGGGGGTCAAACTCTATTCCACCAGTCAGGCGATTGTGGAACGCGTTGCCGACGGGCGCTTTGTGCTCGGTTATAATATTCTCGGCTCCTACGCCGCAGACTGGGCATCGCGCAACCCCGATGTCGGGATTATTCTGCCAAAAGATTATACTGTGGTGATGTCGCGTATCGGGCTGGTGCCGGAAGCCGCCGCTTCGCCGGAACTGGGGCGGCGCTATCTTGAGTTCTTCATGTCGAAAGAAGGCCAAACCATCCTCGCCCGCCAGTTGCAAATACCGGCTGTCAGCCCTGAAGTGGCCGGAGACAATACCGCTCTGACCATGCAGGAAATCTACGGCAACAAGCTGAAACCGGTGCCTGTCAGTCCCGGCCTGATGGTCTATCTCGATCAGGTTAAACGCAGCCGCCTGATTGCCAAATGGAATGATGTGCTGCGCCAGCAGAAAAAATATTATTGATTTTCACAGGAACAGGCTCACAATCCTCAAAAGACATATGAGCAAGAGCCGTTCCTGAAAACAGCGCAAGTCTCAATAATTGTGTGCAAAGCACCCTTTTAACATTTGTGTGCAAAGCACACGGTCTTAAAATTTGTGCGTAAAGCGCAGGGTGCGTCAGGTTCGCGTCAGCTTCATATGATCGATTAGCGGGACTGTTGTCCGTGGAGGCGGTTAAACAGTACCGGGGAGGAACACTGTATATGGTCGGGGGCACCACATGCCTGATCCTTCCCGTGCGTTTTCTAAAAACCACAGCCTGCGTTGAAACGCAGCATCAGGAGGATCAGACTTGAAAAAACTTCTACTCGCTTCCCTCTTTGCAGGCGCATTGGCGCTGCCTGCCTATGCAGCAGATTACACCATCATTGCACCGGCCAATCCGGGCGGCGGCTGGGATCAGACAGCCCGTTCCCTGCAGACTGTTCTGCAGCAGGAAGGTATCTCCGGTAAAGTACAGGTACAAAACGTACCGGGTGCCGGCGGCACGATCGGCCTTGCACAATTCGCCAGCCAGCAAAAAGGTAAAGGTGATGCTCTGATCGTCGGCGGTTATGTTATGGTCGGCGCTATTCTGACTAACAAGTCACCGGTAACCCTGAAAGATGTTACGCCAATCGCACGTCTGACCGGCGAATATGAAGCAATTGTTGTACCTGCTTCTTCTCCTTTCCAGACAATGGGCGACCTGATTGAAGCGCTGAAAAAAGATCCGGGCGCAGTATCATGGGGCGGTGGTTCTGCCGGTGGTACTGACCATATCGCTGTTGGTCTGATTGCCAAGGCTGCAGGCGTTGATCCTAAGAAGATCAACTATATTGCCTATTCCGGCGGCGGTGAAGCACTGGCCGCAATTCTCGGCAGTCAGGTTTCTGCAGGTATTTCCGGTTACGGCGAATTTGAATCACAGGTTAAATCCGGCACATTGCGTCTGCTGGCTGTCTCCAGCGCCGAACGTATTGAAGGCATTGATGCACCGACCCTGAAAGAATCCGGCCTTGATGTTGTTGTAGAAAACTGGCGTATGCTGGCTGCAGCTCCTGGCATTTCCGCCGAGCAGAAAGCCGCAATCAATGCGGATATTGAAAAGCTGGCAAAATCCAAATCCTGGCAGGAAACTCTGAAGACCAAAGGTTGGGCTGACACCTATCTGGCAGGTGACGCTTTTGACGCACAGCTCGATAAGGATATTCAGGCAACCGAAGGTGTTCTGAAAGACATCGGTCTTGTTCAATGAGTGAACTGAAACCTGTAACAGCGCGTCGCCCCGATCGGGCGGCGCTTTGTATCGCGGCCATCCTGCTTGTCATTTCCGGCGTGATGTTCTGGGATATGGCACGTCTTTCCGAGGCTGCCGGTTATTCTCAGGTCGGCCCTGCGACTGTGCCGAAAGCCATTGCCTTCGGCCTTGCAGGATTGGCGATCTGGACAATTATTGCTGCTTTCCGCCATGATTTTCCCGAGCGTGAGCCGCAGGAAGTCAAACCGGTATTGTGGATTGTCGGCGGTCTGACCGCGCAGATGTTGCTGCTCAACACGGCAGGCTTCTCTATTGCCACAGGCATCATGTTCGCCCTGACAGCCTATGGTTTCGGCAAGCGCAAATTATGGTTCTCGATCCCTGTCGGAATTGCCGCCTGTTATGTGATCTGGCTGGTTTTTGCCAAATTGCTGCAATTGTCACTGCCTGCGGGGCCGTTAGAGCGGTTGTTCTTTTAAAAAGCCACCGGCTGTCTCCTCGTTGCCGCAGCGCCTTACCCTCTGCGTAAAGCGGCTCAACACGGGAACAATGATTAATGTCTACATTTGAATTTCTCATGCAGGGGATTGTGGTTGCGATGCAGCCGATGAACCTGCTCTATGCGCTGATCGGCGTGACACTCGGCACCGCTGTCGGCGTGCTTCCGGGCATCGGCCCTGCACTGACTGTCGCCCTGTTGCTGCCTGTTACCTATCAGCTCGATGCTGCGGGTTCCCTGATTATGTTTGCCGGTATTTATTACGGCGGCATGTATGGCGGTTCCACTACGTCTATTCTGCTGAATACACCGGGTGAAAGCGCCTCGATTGTTACCGCTCTGGAAGGTAACAAAATGGCACGTAAAGGACGCGGCGGCCCTGCATTGGCAACAGCTGCTATCGGCTCATTTGTTGCCGGTCTGATTGCCACCATCGGCCTCGCTTTCATCGCGCCTTATATTGTTAAGCTTGCACTGGTTTTCGGCCCCCGGGAATATTTTGCGCTGATGGTGCTGGCTTTTGTCACCGTATCATCGGCTTTCGGCGACAGCGCATTGCGCGGCCTGACATCCTTGTTTATCGGCCTTGCGCTTGCCACTATCGGTATTGACCAGCTGACCGGTCAGGCGCGCCTGTCTTTCGGTGTGCCGGATTTACTGGACGGCATTGAGGTCACCACACTGGCCGTTGCTATGTTCGCGATCGGTGAAACGCTCTTTATCGCCGCTCAGGGTGCACGTGCACCGGATAAAGTGGAAGCCGTTAAAGGCTCGCTGTGGATGTCTGCCTCCGACTGGGCGCGATCATGGAAACCTTGGCTGCGCGGTACATTTATCGGTTTTCCGATTGGTGCCATGCCTGCCGGCGGTGCGGAAATCGGTACATTCCTGTCCTATGCAACCGAGCGCAAACTCACCAAACATCCGGAAGAATTCGGCAATGGTGCGATTGAAGGTGTTGCAGGACCTGAAGCTGCCAACAATGCGTCTGCTGCCGGTACGCTCGTGCCATTGTTGACACTCGGCCTGCCGACAACAGCAACCGCTGCAATCATGCTGGCCGGTTTCCAGCAATATGGTCTGCAACCGGGCCCACTGCTGTTTGCAACCAATCCGCAGCTGGTCTGGGGTCTGATTGCCAGTCTTCTGATTGCCAATTTCATGCTGCTGGTGCTTAACCTGCCGTTGATCGGCCTGTGGGTCAAATTGCTGACCATCCCTAAACCATGGCTCTATGCAGGTATTCTGATGTTCGCCACGCTTGGTACAATCGGTGCCAATCCGTCGGTCTTTGAACTTGGTATGCTGCTGGCTTTCGGCCTGATGGGTTATGGTATGCGTGTCTTCGGTTATCCGATTGCACCGGCCGTCGTTGGTTTGATCCTCGGCCCGCTGGCTGAACAGCAATTGCGCCGCGCTTTGTCGATCAGTCAAGGTGATGTGACTGTCCTGTTCACCTCCCCTATTGCAGCTGTGCTGCTGACAATTGCAGCACTGGCGCTGATCGTACCGCTGATTATGCGTGCCCGTGGCCGCGGTCAGGTTCTGTCGCAGCTTGCGGCGAATGAGGACTAGAGCGGTTTATGTCCAGATTGGATCATAGCGCTCGCTCTAGATTCTTTATTTGGACGCATTATCACGGGCGTCAAGTTGATCCAACTTGACTGTAAAATGCTCTAAACCTTTATACCCCCGAAAATGATGAGCCCGCCGGTTATGCCGGCGGGCTTTTTCTTTGCTTATCATCATTATTTAACCGGCCATGCGATTCATGCATGGCAGCTCTGTCATTCTGTCAGTTGTGAAAACGGCTTGGTGATCCCATCTTTGGAGTATCAGATTACGGCTTTGCAAAAAGACAAAGCCCCAAACACGGAGAAGCAAGATGACAGAACGTACAAAGCATTCCCGTAATTTCATCAGCCGCGCACTGGCTGTTTTCGGTGCCGCAGCTTCCGCAGCTGCTGCTGTTGAAGGCCGTCGTCGTCCGCATGAAAAAGACCTGCGCACTCTCGGCATTAATCCTGCCGACTTCAGCTGATTTATCTTATATTTCAGAACATTTAAGCCCCGCGCTTCGGTTGAAGCTGCGGGGCTTTTTTGTCAAGGTAGCCTCGGAATTACGGAATCAATCATGATTACCGGAGGGGAAATATGAGAGTCTATATTTGTGCGGATATTGAAGGTGTGGCCGGTGTTGTAACATCGCAGCAAGGTCAGCCAGGCAATCCGGAATATGAACGGGCGCGCCGCCTGATGACAGAAGAAGTCAACGCCGCCATTGAAGGTGCACTGGCAGGCGGAGCAGACTATATTCTGGTCAATGACTCCCACGGTCCGATGGTCAATATTATTCCGGAAATGCTGCATCCGGCAGCAGAGCTGATCCTTGGTCGCCCCAAAAAATTCAATATGGCTGCCGGTCTGGATGAAAGTTTTGACCTGTTGTTCTTCACCGGCCATCATGCCAGTGCCGCGCAATATGGCGTACTTGCCCATACCACCAACGGCTTTGCCTTCCGCACCATTAAACTCAATGGTCAGATTGTCGGCGAACCCGGTTTTTACGGTGCCTATGCCGGTGAACTCGGTGTGCCGGTGGCACTGATCAGTGGCGATGATCAGACCGAGCAGGAAAACCGCCCGTTCTTCCCTGAGGCTGAATTTGCCACCGTCAAAACAGCCCTGGGCAACCGTGCGGCGCGTCAGATCTCCGTACAGAATGCCCGCGCCATGATCCGTGATCTGGCGAAAAAAGCCGTTGAGCGTAAAAGCGAACTGAAAGTCTGGAAACCCTTTACCGGCCGTATCCATGCAGAGTTCATCATGAATTCGCCGCTGCTGGCCGATCAGATGGCGATCATCCCTTGTGCCAAGCGCACGGACGCCACAACCATCAGCTTTGATTGTGCAAATGTTGCGGAAGCTGTCGGCTGGATGGGTGTTCTTTCCGGTCTTGCCGCCAATGTGAAATAACAACAAAAAAGCCGGCATTGCCGGCTTTTCTATTTTTCTAAATCAACTTCACGATTTTCCGCTTACTGAAGATGAAATAATAATAGCCCGATTGCAGGCACAGCATCGTGGCGAAGGTCAGTGAATAAGCCCACCAAATTCCGTCAATGCCGATCCATTGATTGAACAAATAGGCTGCCGGAATTTCCACCAGTAAGATAGCACTCATGGTCAAAACGGTCGGTGCATAAATCGCCCCGCTTGCCCGCATAGAGCTCATAAACACACTGCTCATACCAAATAATACAATCGTCCAGAGCACAATATGCAGCAAATGCGCGGCCAGATCAGCCACAGTCTGCTCGGTCAGAAATGCACTGGTAATATAGCCGGACAACAAATAGGCCAGCGCCACACAGGAGCCGGTGACCAGCCAGTTCAGCTGCAGTCCGGCAATCACAATCTTATGCACTTGCTCGTTGCGCCCTGCCCCAACCGCCTGTGCGGCCAGAATTGAGGCAGTAATACCGATAGAGATGGCCGGAAACTGCACCCAGCCCAATGTCTGCACAATCGCACCATAGGCGGCTGTCGCCTGTGTGCCATGACCATTGACCAGTCCCAGCAGCACGATCTCGGCAAAAGCAATGGTCAGCATCTGCAAGGCTGTCGGCAGGCCAACGCGCAAAATGGTTTTACAATAGGTGCTGTTAAAGCGGATCAGAGCCAGAAAACTGCGTGTAAATGCCATAGGATGATTGCGACGGTTCCAGTGCCAGATCAGCCAGACCAGTGCCACAGCGGAAGCAATCACCGTGGAAACGGCCGCACTCATCACCCCAAGCTGCGGAAAACCCAGCCAGCCTTCAATGAAGAGCGGTGTCAGCACCATGGCAACAGATGTGGCAACCACGAGCGCCCAGAGCGGACTGACCGCATCACCCACGCCACGGCTCATATTGCTCATCAGCCAGAGCAAAAAAATCACCGGCATGCCCATCATCATGATACGGGCATAATGGGCGGATTCGTTCAGCACGGCCTGCGGCGTGCCAAGAAATGACATCAGCTGCGTGGCAAATAATCCGCCCATTATTGCAACGGTAACAGACACAGTCATCACCATTGCCACCGCACTGCCCGCAATGCCATGTAGCTTGACCATATCCCGCGCGCCCCATGCCTGACCGATCAGCACGGTGGCACCGGCACCAAGACCGATAATCAGCCCGAGAAACAAAAAGAACACCGGAGCAAAGGCGGACATTGCCGCCAGCGCATCAACGCCCATCATGCGGCCGACAAAAATACCGTTCAGCGTACCGGAAGCCGCCTGCAAAATATTGGACAACAGCATTGGCAAAAAAATCAGCATATATGAATGCCACAGACCATGCTGTACCGGCGGCTTAACAGCATCAATGCTCACAGAAACAGCTTGTTTGTCACTCATATTCTGTCCGCCTGTTTCCATTGCCTCTTCCGTTCTTGCTGTCCGTGCATGCTGCTTCTCATCAATGAGCAATAATCGCAGCTTTGCAATCATGCAAAATAATAAAGCCGCCGGAGTGATCCGGCGGCTCATAATTGCGTGAAGGTGATGAAGCAGCTTATTCGGCTGCTACAGCTTCAGCTTTTGCTTCTGCATGTTCTTCGCGGCGGTTATGGCGAACCGATGCCCAGAACGCGATACCGATCAGTACCGCACCGCCAAGACCGGTAATCACTTCCGGAATATGCACGAGTGTCTGGAAATACATCACCACCGACAGGATCAGGATCGCATAGAATGCACCATGTTCCAGATAGCGGTATTCGCTCAATGTGCCTTTTTCTACCAGCATAATGGTCATGGAACGCACATACATCGCACCGATACCCAGACCGATCGCGATTACGAACAGGTTCTGCGACAGTGCGAAAGCACCGATCACACCGTCGAAGGAGAAGCTGGCATCCAGCACTTCGAGGTAAAGGAAAGCACCAAAACCGCCCTGTGCCGCAGCGTTCAGCGTTTTCTGCGAAGCATCAAGAATACCGCCAACCACTTCCACAGCAAGGAAGGTCAGGAGACCATAAATGCCGGAATAGAGGAAAGTTGTACCTTCAACTTCACCAAGAATTGACGAGAAGGTCAGAAGCAGGATCAGAACGATTGCAACTTCAACCCCTTTGATTTCAGCCAGACGCGCCATCGGACGCTCGAGCGGACCGAACCAATGCACATCCTTGTCGGAATTGAAGAAATAGGTCAGTCCCACCATCAACAGGAAGGTACCGCCGAAAGCGGCAATCGGCAGATGCGCATCAGTCATGATACGCGCATATTCTTCAGGTTTCGCAGCAGCCAGAACGATCGCTTCAATCGGACCGATACCGGCAGCAATCACCACAACCAGCAGCGGGAAAACAATACGCATACCGAAAACGGCAATGATGATACCCCATGTCAGAAAGCGATGCTGCCATTCCGGCGTCATATCTTTCAGCTTATTGGCATTCACCACCGCATTATCAAAGGACAACGAGATTTCCAGCACGGCCAGAACCGTACAGATAAAAAAGATCGAGGCCATACCACCGATTGTGCCGGTGGACTGCCAGCCGAGCCATGCACCCAGTGCCAGACCGACGACGGTGACAATAAATGCCCAGGTAAAATAGCTGAGAACAGTTTTCTGAGAGACGGGCGTGCTCATTTCACGATCTCCTTAGTGGCCGGAGACCGGTCTGTACGATACGCATTATCAATATAAGAACAAAAGTTAAAAGCGGAATCGGCCTGATGACCTTCCGCAGAAAACATGAAAGAATTTTTCATGATCACATGTCCGCCGGCTATATTTGCGGCAGTACCGACATCACGAGAGCGCCGTAAACTCTCGCCAGAGGGGCCCGGTACCGTGTTAGCTCTGTAATGATTGACCCAGCTGTATAAAACAGTTGCAAGGCGGATGCCGGTGCCTCTCACCAGCCGAATTTCCCGCAGCCTTCATACTACAGATGCATTCTAATTAATCATTGTTACGATTGCTTCAAGGGGGGAATCCGATTTTCAGCTGAAAAAAGGCATATTTTGAACATGATTGCTTTTTCAAAAGCGGATTTCAGCGCCAGTTACTCATAAACAGAGATCGGCGTACCATTCGGCACCAGCGACCAGATCTCCTGCATCTCGCTGTTTGTCACCGCCACACAGCCATCCGTCCAGTCCCAGAGATGATGGATCGCTCCGAGAGCGCCCCAGCCATTCGGCAAACCATGGATCATAATATTGCCACCAGGTGCAACATTCGCCTCTTTGGCTCTCAGCACATCCTGCTCATTGGGATAGGAAATATGCAGACTGAGATGTGCCATGGAACGCGGATTGCGCCAGTCAATCACATAATTACCGACCGGTGTTTTCTGATCGCCTTCCTGTAATTTATGACCTGCCGGTGCGCCCCCCAGAGCAATGCGGTATGTGCGTAAGACTTCACCACCGCGCAGTAATTGCAGTTCACGGGCGGCTTTGCGCACGATGATTTTATCCGCCTGCTGCTCAACAGCGGCCATGGCCGGTGCAATGCCGGAACCGACACGCCCCAGCACTTTCGTATAGGCATAGGCTGATGCCGGTAAAGCTATGGCCACCAGCAATAGTGCAATCAGATATTTTCTACGTTTTGAGCTCATAGCACCTGTTTGCAAGCTTTAAGATCAGGAAGCGATTAACTGCTTCAGAACCTGCAAAGGATGCTGAATTTGCGTCTTTTCCATGATCTCAACCTGTGAACGACAGGAAAAACCTGTGGCCATAACAATTTGTTCGCGCCCATGGGTCTGCATTTTCTGTCGCCAGCTCAGATCATAGATATTTTCTGACAGCGCACGGTTGCGCAATTCATGACCAAAAGTACCGGCCATACCACAACAACCGCTTTCGCCAATCACCATATTGATACCGAAGTGTTTGAAAATCGCTACCCAAGCCGCAATTGTCGGCGTGGCATTGGTCTTCTCAGTACAATGCGGCAGCAGCATATAGTTCTGTGTGCTGCGTTCAGCCGATGGTTTAATCTCAGAGGCGATCTGCCCCAGATGCTGCGCCAGCCATTCCTGCGGCAGCTTCACATCCGGCATGGTTTCATTCGGCAGCGCCGAGCGGTATTCACTGCGATAGGTCAGCGTCATCGACGGATCAAGCCCGACCAGCTGCACACCGCTTTTGGCAAGGCTGTTGAGATACAGACTGGTATTGCGTGCCGTGCGGGTAAAGGACTTCAGATAACCATGCACATGCTGCGCTTTACCATTTGGCTTCAGCTCAGCCAGATAAGGTGTGAAACCAAGCGCCTTCAGCAAATCCAGCACATCCAGCAGCAATTGTGTATCGAAGAAACTCGTGAAGCTGTCCTGCACCAGAATAACCGCTTTGGCTTTCTGCTCTGCGCTCAGATTGTTCAGCACATTTGCATCCGCCATCTGAATATTGCGGGCACGCAGTTCTTTAGTCAGGCTCACATCACTAAGTGACGGCAAAGCTGTGAGGCCTACCTGTTTCATACCCCAGCGGCCAAGACCACTACCCATCAAACCATTATAAAGCCTGCCGGTTTTGGCAACCAGCGGCATCATATGTTCAATCGAGGCAATCAGCGGGTCTTTCAACGGGCGCAAATAACGGCTGTAATAAAGCTCAAGGAATTTGGAGCGGAAGGCCGGAACATTGACCTTGACCGGACATTGCCCTGCACAGGCCTTACAGGCAAGGCAGGTATCCATCGCATCGCGCACCTGATGGGAAAAGTCATCACGATTTTTAGAACCGAGACTGTTGCCGATGCGGCCGAGCAAACCACTCCATAGCGGTTGATTCCGCAGCGCCTGTGCCGAGCGGCGCGGATCAATGCCCTTTTCGCTCAGAAGACGCAACCATTCGCGGATCAGCGAAGCACGACCTTTCGGAGAATAGCGCCGGTCGCCGCTGCCTTTAAAAGACGGGCACATCGCGGAATCTGTATTGAAATCAAAACAAGCACCGTTACCGTTGCAATAAGGCGCATTGTCATAAGCATTGCGCACATCTGCAGGGATGATACGATCTTTCTGGCCGCGGAAGGCCAGTTCGTCAATCTTGGTCAGCGGCTGATCATCGGGCGTGGCAATCTTACCGGCATTGAGCTGATTATAGGGATCAAAAGCCGCCTTGATACGCTGCAATTGCGGATAAAGCGGGCCAAAAAATTCCGGCACATATTCCGAGCGCACGCCTTTGCCGTGCTCGCCCCACAAAACGCCGCCATATTTCAGCGTCAATGCCACCACCGCATCGGAGATACGGCGGATCATCACTTCCTGTGCGGGGTCAGACAGATCAAGAGCGGGACGCACATGCAGCACACCGGCATCGACATGGCCGAACATACCGTAATCCAGCCCTTCACCATCGAGAAGCGCACGAAATTCAAGGATATAATCGGCCAGATTTTCCGGCGGCACAGCCGTGTCTTCCACAAATGCCACCGGACGGCGGGCGCCTTCGACATTGCCAAGCAAACCAACCGCGCGTTTGCGCATTGTCCAAATGGCTTCAATATCATCCGGCTTTTCTGTGGTGGTAAAACCGTGACGGCCGCTTTGCGGAGAATCCGCCAGAGACTGGCTCACAAAACGGATTTTCTCAGCCAGTTCCTCAGCGCTGTCGGCCAGCACTTCGGCAATGTTGATACCGTCTGTGCGCTTACCTTCCTCTGACGGAAAATAATCGGCAATCCTGTTCCAGATAATATCGCCGCGCGCCAGTGACAGCACTTTGGCATCCACTGTCTCAACCGATGCCACCTGCAATCCGGTGAGAAAACGGGCATCGCGCAGCGCAGTGTTGAAATCGTCATAGCGGATATTGATCAGCGCCGCGAAACGCGGGGTCGGCAGCAGATTGAGATCAGCCTCAGCAATCAGTGCCAATGTTCCTTCCGCGCCACACAGCAGAGAATTGAGATTAAGCCCGCCGTCGCTCTCGCGTATATGCGCCAGATCATAACCGGTCAGAAAGCGGTTGAGCTTTGGGAAGGTCTGATCGATCAGATCGCGATTGTCGCGCTCGATCTCATCAATCAGTCGGTAGATTGCACCACTGCGGGTATCCGGCTTTTGTAAGTCTTGTAGCTCGCCCTTTGAAACCGGTCTGGTGTTCAGCTCACTGCCATCCATCAAAATGGCACGTAAGCCCAGAACATGATTGGAGGTTTTGCCATAAAGGCACGAGCCCTGCCCGCAGGCATCGGTATTGATCATACCGCCGATTGTGGCGCGGTTAGATGTCGAAAGCTCCGGCGCAAAAAACAGGCCATAGGGTTTCAGCGCTTTGTTGAGCTGATCTTTGACCACACCGCTCTGCACACGGGCAATGCGCTTTTCCGGATCAATCGAGAGAATACGGTTCATATAGCGTGAGGTATCGACCACAACACCGTCGGTCAGCGATTGGCCGTTGGTGCCGGTGCCGCCACCGCGCATCGCCATTTTCAGATGCCGGAATTCTTGCCTTTGGAGAAGCTGCGCAATCTGCTGCAAATCCTCAAATCCACGCGGATAAATCACACCTTGCGGACGCACCTGATAAACGGAGTTGTCGGTTGCATAAACGGTGGTCGTGGCCGCGCTGAATTCAATATCACCGCCAAAGCTGCTCAGCCGCAACGCATCGTAAAAATCCAACGGCTCCGGTTTTGCCAGAACGTCTGCCTGCAGGAATGGTATCACGCAATTCTCTCCGCATTTGCCGGTTGCATCGCGCCGCAAGCAACCCGTCTTTCGCAAATGTCATAGCGTTTTCAGCCGCTCTTTCCAATCATGCGCAGCCGTCTACTTTGTCACGCATTGGCATGAAGTCATGCGAATTATCTTATATAGCTTTATTCTGCGGCATTGAGCTGGCCGTTAAACGGGACAAACAGGGCAGAATCTGCAAGAAAGCCTGTTCCAAACTCTCATAACCGGTGCTCCTATGGCAAAAAACATCCATTCCATGATCCGCGTGCTTGATGAAGCCCGCTCCCTTGCATTCTACAGAACCGCCTTTGGCTTGGAGATTGCAGACCGTCTTGATTTTCAGGCTTTCACGCTTGTTTACCTGAGCAATGCGGAAAGCGAATTTGAACTTGAACTCACGATCAACAAAGACCGCACTGAACCCTATAATCTGGGTGACGGCTACGGCCATCTCGCTGTTTCAGTGTCTGACCTTGATGCGGAACATGCCCGTCTTGAACAAGCCGGTCTCAATCCGGGCAAGCTGATTGAATTCAAACCGGATGGTGTGCTGGTCGGCCGTTTCTTCTTCATTACCGATCCGGACGGTTACAAGATCGAGGTTTTGCAGCGCGGCGGCCGTTTCAAATAAATATGAAACGCTTGGCATGAGCCTCCCTGTATAGCTTTGTCGCAGCGACGCTAACACCAGCCTTGCTGCGGCAAAATTCAGCTAAAATCCAGCGCAGATACAATGATTTAATCAAGGTGTAATTATGCGCATGTCTGCCAAAATGATTATCGGTCTCTCTCTTCTTTCAGGCCTCGCTGTAACCTATCCGGCATTTGCGGAAGGTGACGCTGATAAAGGCAAAAAAGTTTTTGCAAAATGCATGGCCTGCCACACAATTGAAGAAGAGAAAAACCGCGTCGGCCCGCATCTGGTGAATATTCTTGACCGTAAAACCGCAACGGTTGAAGGGTTTAAATATTCTCCGGCCATGATCAAAGCCGGTGAAGAAGGCATGGTCTGGGATGAAGCCACGTTGACTTCTTATCTGACCGCGCCGAAACAATTTATTCCCGGTAATAAAATGATCTTTGTCGGCCTGAAAAAACCGGAAGATATCAGCAATCTGATTGCCTATATCCGCTCCAAATCAGCACAATAAAAGCAAAAAGGCCGGTGAAACTCACCGGCCTTCTATTTAACTTATTTTTTTGTCACTTCGGCAAAAGCCTCGTCCAGCACATTCAGCAGATGATCGGCATTGGCCTTGCTGAAGATCATTGGCGGACGCATTTTCAGCACATTATCAAACGGGCCTTCTGTCCCCATCAGAATACCACGGCGGCGGGCGACATTGCACACGGCGCGCGCAATATTGGTTGCCGGTTCTTTGGTATAACGGTCATTGACCAGTTCAATACCAAGGAACAGGCCGAGGCCACGCACATCGCCGATCACTTCATAACGGTTCTGCATCTCACGGAAAGAATCCATCAGATAATTACCGATTGTCAGCGCATTACCGCGCAGGTTCTGGCTCTCAATCACATCCAGAACGGTAAGACCAACGGCACAGGACACCGGATTACCGCCGAATGTGTTGAAATATTCCATGCCATTATTGAAACTGTCAGCGATTTCACGGGTGGTGACCATCGCCGCCATCGGATGACCGTCACCGATCGGCTTGCCCATTGTCACGATATCCGGTGTCACATCCTGCGTTTCAAACGCCCACCAATGGCTGCCGACACGGCCAAAACCGACCTGCACTTCATCGGCGATACAGATACCACCGGCATCGCGGATCATCTTGTAAACTTCTTTGAGATAACCATCCGGCATGAAGACCTGACCGGCCACACTCGGAATGGATTCCGCGATGAAGAAGCCCGGGCCTTCGCCTTTAGCCTGCATAAGCGCAATCTGCTCGGCCACGCTTTCCGCATAAAGCTTGGCGTGATCTTCAGGCGCCCAGTCTTTTGGTGCGCGATAGCTGTCCGGCACTTTCGCCACATAAACATGCGGCTTGGCACCTTTACCGCCCTTGCGGTTGAATTTATACGGGCTGATATCAATCAGTTCCTGCGTGGTGCCGTGATAAGACCAGTCGAGCACAACCGCATTTTCACGTCCCGTATGCACACGCATCATACGCAGTGCCAGACTATTGGCTTCCGAACCGCTATTGGTGAAACCGGCAACGGTGAGATTATCCGGCAAAGTGGCGGTCAGGCGCTCTGCATAGGCAACAATATTATCATGCAGATAGCGGGTATTGGTGTTGAGCGTTGAGGCCTGTTTGGCCATAGCTTCCACCACTGCCGGATGGGCATGACCGATATGGCAGACATTGTTAAAGCAATCGAGATAGGCGCGGCCTTTATGGTCAATCAGCCAAACGCCATCGCCGCGCACAAATTTTATCGGATCTTCATAGGAGATCGACAGGTTCGGCAGCAACATCTCGCGGCGCATCGCCACGATTTCTTCCTTACTGCGGCCTGACTGCTGATAGAATTCCTCGGCCATACCGGCAAAATTGCGGGCATCAGGGAACAGCTCTGCCCAAACATCGAGATAGGCTTCTTCACCCACGCCGATAATATCCATCGCTGTCAGGCGGGTATCGGTACAAATCTGCAGATGCAGATGCGGCGCCCAATGGCCGTTTTCTGTTTCATCACCCATATAGGCAACGAGATCACCGGCCTTCAGAACATCACCTGTTTTGAGACGATTGCCTGCCTCATGCGCCAGATGCCCCCAGAGCGAGATGAATGGGGCACAGCCTTCAGGACGGTGTTCCAGAGTAATCAGGCAGCCATAGCCGAGCGGATCCGGCTCAGTATCCACGCTGCGGACAATCGCATCAAGCGGTGTATAAAGCGGTGTGCCGGAAGCCATGAACAGATCAAGCCCCAGATGATAGGTGCGGCGCTTGCCCTTGACCAGTTTGGATTCAAACATCGTACCGGCATAGACGGTGCGCTCTTCACCCCACGGGCCGATACCGACTTCCGTGCCGGTAACAGCGCAATGTTCTTCCCACATTGCCTGTGCAATGACCGGCTGTTCTTCTGCCGATTTGATGGTCATCGGATGGGTTGGGTCGCCGTAAGGCACCAGCTCTGCCGGATAGGCCGCCACCGGCTTGTCCAGTAACGGCAGCAGTTTTGAACGGTTGTTTTTCAGCCAGCTGACCGTTGCAGATGCACCGGAAACCGCATCAAAGCCGCAGGCCTTGCGCAGAATTGCCGTTGCAAACAGCGGTTCCATCCGGTCGAGCTTGCGCAGGAAATCCCATGCCGGTTTTTCACTGATCGCCAGATACGGATTGTTTTCCGCTTCCGCATGACGCGATGCGGAAATCGTAACCGAAGTTACCAGACGCATCGCGATCAGATCATAGAGCAGGTTCAGCTCTTCTTCACGCAGCGGGTAATATTTGTTAAAACCTTTGGCGATAGCGGCAGCGGCACTGATCGGTGCATCATGATCCAGACCGGCATAGGCGGCTGCAATCGCGACTTCCGCAATCACCGGCGTGTAAAGTGCATCACCGAAATCAATCAGACCGGCAATCACATCATGATTGTCATTGCCAACCAGCACATTCCAGTCATTGGCATCATTATGAATTACGCCGGAGCGAAGTGTGCCGAGCTTTGGTGCGACAAGTGTTTCAAAACGGGCAATGAAACGTTCCAGCAAAGCGCGGTCATCGGCATTTTTCACAAAATGCAGCCGGTCTTTCGAGCGGCCTGCATTTGTCATATCCCAGTCCAGATCGCGCAGCGCACCGGCATGCATGAAGCCCTGTAAGGCCGCATCGAACTGGCCGAGCAATTCACCTAAGCCCTCCAGCGCCTGCAATGAGCGGGCGGATTCTGCCAATGGCAGACCATCAACCCAACCGACTAAGCGGATATTATGCACATCGCCATTGGCGGAAAGCGTGTCCGCAAGACTGTCGCCTTTGAGCGTCGGCACGATATGCGGCACCGGCAGGTGACCGGCATGGTCACGGATATGATTGAGCAAAGCAGTCTGGAAACGGCTTTCCACCACCGGCTCGGACGCATTGATAATCTTCAGAATGAAGATTTTACCGTCTGCTGTCACGACCTTATAATTCTGGTCGCGCTCGCTGTTGAGCGGCGACAGATCACCGCTCAGGCCATAATGAGTCTTGAGCAGAGAAGCGGCATCGGTGAGTGAATATTGCGGCGCGGTATCAAGCATGGTTGTTCCGTTTTATGAGCCTGTCTTTGAGACAGGCGTTGCATCTTATGCGGACAGATTTGCACAGCATAAAAAGATGCGCATCAGACAAAGTGCCGGTTGCACCGGCACTTTGTTTCAAGTAACCATCACTTTGCCGGTGAGGTTTTTCATCGTAAAAACCATGCAGTTTCAGAGGGGAAATGATGCAGGATATTGACGCAACGGATCAGAAAATTCTGACCATTCTGTCTCAGGAAGCCCGCATTCCGATGAAGACGCTTGCAGGCCGTGTCGGACTATCCCGAAGTGCCACCAGCGAGCGCGTTGCACGGCTTGAAAAGAATGGCGTAATCCGCGGTTACCGCGCCGATATCGGCCTGCTGGATGATGCAGCACTACAGGCTTTTCTGATGATTACGCTGAAACGCACACCGAGCATTTCCATTCTCGATATTCTCGCCGGATTACCGGCCGTGCGCAAAGTCTCGTCGGTCAGCGGCCAGCTTGATCTGGTGGTGGAAGTGGAAGTAGCATCCATCAATGCCCTGAACGAAATCCGTAATAAAATTGCTGAAATCGAGAATGTGGAAGACCTGACCACCAGTATCGTGCTGCGCCGCGAAATCCTGCGCGATAAATAACGTTTCTACCCAAAATGATCCTGACAGGAGGATACTCTCCATGGAAAAACGCAACACCAATCCGCTGCATATTGCGCAAAACTGGTTTGAACAGGGGCGCAAGCTGGCTCTGGTTACCGTGCTTTCTGTCTGGGGTTCTGCACCGCGCCCTGCGGGCAGTCATCTGATCTGCGATGATCAGGGTAATTTTGAAGGCTCGGTCTCCGGCGGCTGCATTGAGGCGGAAGTGATTGCACAAGCCTTAGACGTACTGGTAACCGGACAAGCCCGTGATCTGTCTTTTGGTATCAGCGATGAAACGGCATGGTCTGCGGGATTATCCTGCGGCGGCACGATCCGTCTGCTGATTGCGCCCTATGATGCAGCCATGCATGACGTGGTAACACAGATTGTACAGGCGCAGACGAAGCGTCAGCGTATTACCAGCCGCACTGAGCTTGCAACCGGACAGATCGCACTGACCTCTGCACCGGATAATGCCAAGATCACACAGCTCGATGAAACCGGCTTTATTCAGACCTACCGCCCGCAACCGCATATTGTGGTGACCGGTGCCGTACATATAGCGCAAGCGCTGGCACAAATGGCGCAGATTACCGGCTATGAGCTAAGTATCATTGATCCGCGCAGTGGTTTTGCCACAGCGGAACGCTTCCCGTCTGTACAGTTACATGAAACATGGCCGGAAGAATTTTTCAAAACCAATCAACCGGACAACTTTACGGCGCTTGTTGCGCTCAGCCACATTCCGCATCTCGATGATCCGGCACTCACTGCCGCCCTGAAAAGCGATTGCTTCTATATAGGCGCTCTCGGCAGTCGAAAAACCCATGCCAAACGGCTGGAGCGTTTAACAGCAGCAGGGTTTGAAGCGACAAATTTAGAGCGTATTCATGCGCCGATCGGATTAGCGATTAGCGCACAGGAACCGGCAGAGATTGCCGTGGCCATTCTGGCAGAGATTATTCAGGCCTATCGCAAGGCCTGAATTGTAAACACTTAGCCGACGCTCAGGCGCAAACGTCCGTCGCCGTCCTGCATGATGCCTAAATTGATAAAGTCGCGGAATTCAACATTGCCGCCTGTCACCACATGACTATGGGTTTCGCTGATCACCACAACATCAGAATCCGCCGCTTTACCCGCAGCAATACCGGCCGGTGCATCTTCAAAAACCAGACAATCGGCAGCATCAAAGCCAAGACGCTGCGCCCCCAGACGATAACCGGACGGATCAGGTTTGCCAGCACTCACATCTTCCGCCACGACGATGGTTTCCGGCATCGGCAAACCAGCCGCAGCCAGACGGACTTCCGCCAGTTCACGCGGCGCGGAGGTGACAATCGTCCAGCGGTCAGCAGGCAGACTGGCGATAAAATCTTTTGCACCGGCAATAGCGCGAATACCGGCAAAGTCCTGCATTTCTTCAGCCAGAAAAGCGGCTGCAATCGCTGCCGGATCAAGATGAGGCATATTCAGCATTTTGATAACGTCAACAACGCGGATGCCATGTACTTTTTTGAGCAGTTCCGGCCCGTCTACCCCGTGTTCCGCAGCCCATTCCAGCCAGATCCGCTCTACAACAGGAATGGAATTGACCAATGTTCCGTCCATATCAAACAGGAAACCGGAATAGGAATTCAGAAATACAGAATTATCGCGCTGCTTCACTTTCAGGTCCTTTTTAGCCAAGGGATAAACGGGGCAAACAAACAGACAAAGCTCATAGAACTCCTGCCCTCTACAAATATCATGCTTTGCAGGAGCAGGTAGCGCACTATTACACCATACTGTTACAAAACAAACATTTATAATGTTTTGATCGCAACAAAATAACGAATAGTGATTTTCGCGCCGAGGATATAGCCCGAACGCTGAATACGGAAATGAATTTAATCGATTTGGGAAAAGAAAAAGGCCGCGCGGGGGAGGAGATGCGCGGCCTGATTATGGATGCGGTTGGGAGGAGGAGTACCGCATTCCGTCATCGGGTCCAATTGGGAGGAGGAGAACGAACCCGATGGACAGACTTATAACGGCAGGAGAAAAAACCGACAATAAACAATAATGCATAACAGTCATGCAGCATTGCAAGGCAGAGTGAAACCGCTATGCGCAGCACGCACGAAAGAACTGCAGCAGCGACAATATTCTGTGGCGGCGCGATGAAAACCAGTGCCGGTTAACCCGACTCAGTTTGCAGTGATTTTGTCCGGCTTCACGGGATTTTTGAGACTACAAATCGTACTGAAATCTCATATTTATCGAAACATTCAGCAATTATTGAAATTACAGATACTTCAAAAAATACAGTATAAAAGTAAAATTTATAAAAATCATAGAGTTAAAATCAATATTTATAAAATTACATGTCGAAAAATATCAGATTTTAAAATTCAACAGCAACGCAAAACAGCTAATACCATCATTTTCGTGCAATTCAAATCTTTTTATATTCAGTATTGCAGTATTTCTCATTCAGATCATAATAAATCCGTTAAGAAGATATCGGAGGAGACCCGCAATGTATGATGGTGTACCCGCTCAATGGCAAAAGCCTGCCGATCAGATGAGAAACCGCACCGATGATGCGGCCTATGTATTTCTGGGAATTTTTCTAGCCGGTCTGGCTGTCCCGGCTGCATTTCTTATCTGGGCAATTGCGACAAGCCTGACATCAGTCTTCGGCTGAAACAGCAGAAAAGGAGCCCTCCGGCACCCGAAATCCGATCATGCATTTTCCGGCAGTCATATCTGTATAAGAACAGCTAAAAAAGATGCGCTTTGTGCCCCTTGCCTCAACCGATGCAATTGTGCGGCATTGAAAGCCGAAGCTGACCGGAAAAGACTGAAACGGCCATATGCACCTTGCAGCATATGGCCGTTTTTTTTATGCATCACGCGTATTTTTACCGGCATAGCGTAAATGATTAATCAGATCGATACGGGTGATAAGCCCGATAAAATCCGCACCATTCACAATCAGCGCCACTTCATCACGGTCAAAGAAACTCTGCAACGCACTCAATGGTGCGTCCACCTGCAAGACACGCGGTTGCGGGGTCATTGCCGATGAAACCTGAGCCGCAAAGCGCGACCAGCGCCCTTCCGGCGGGCCCTCCACGGCTTTCAGAATATCGCTTTCATCAATAATTCCGACAAGCCTGCCGCCATCCAGCACAGGTAATTGCGAGACAGCATTGCGCCGCATCCGCCCATAGGCCTCAAGCAGATTTTCATCCGGTGCGGTTACTTCCACCGCACCGTCCTGATGGCGCCGCGAGATCAGATCCTCCAGATTGCCCTGCACAGCGCGCTCACTCAGATGCCGCTCCCGCAGCCAGTTATCATCAAACATTTTTGACAAGTATTTGGAGCCGCTGTCACAAATCAGCGTCACCACATTTTTAGGCTCCGTCTGCTCGCGGCAATATTGCAGAGCTGCAGCCAGCAAAGTACCGGACGATGCTCCGGCCAGAATGCCCTCGCGTAAAAGCAAATCACGGGCGGCCTGAACAGATTGCCGGTCGGATATTGTATAAGCACGGCTGACAAGAGAGAGATCGGCATTATCGGGAATGTAATCCTGCCCTATCCCCTCCACCGACCATTGACCGGCTTGTGCCAACTGCCCTGTCGCGATGAATGGTGCCAGAACCGAACCTTCAGGATCAGCAAGTATGATTTGCGTCTGCGGAGCAACTGAGCGGAAATAACGCCCAAGCCCCGTCAGCGTACCGCCGGAGCCTACCCCGACGACAACCGCATCAATCTTATGATCTGTTTGCTCCCAGATTTCCGGCCCTGTTGCAGTTTCATGTGACCGCGGATTAGCAGGATTGGAAAACTGATCGGCAAAAAATGCATCCGGAGTTTCCTCTGCAATTCGCCGTGCCAGATTTTGATAATGTTCCGGATGGTTCTTATCCACATCTGAACGTGTCAGCCGGACATCTGCCCCTAAAGCCCGTAAATGCCGGATTTTCTCTTTGGACATTTTATCCGGAATAGCCAGAATCAACCGGTAGCCGCGCAGTGCCGCAACCTGCGCCAGACCAAGCCCTGTATTACCGGCTGTTGCTTCGACAATTGTACCGCCTGCCCGCAACTGACCCGATTGCTCCGCCGCAGAAATAATGCTCAGAGCAACCCTGTCCTTGATAGAACCGGAAGGGTTCTGGCTCTCCAGTTTCGCAAATAAGCGGCATGGCCCGGTGTCAAATCCGCTGAGTTCGACAAGCGGTGTCCGGCCGATCAATTGTAAAACTGACGGGAATACACTTGCAAATCGCATTGCGGTGGGCTCCTTTACAGCTCATAATGCTGTGTAAGACCCGATATATCTGCGGATTTATCAAGTCGGCCTATGTCATTGAATCTTTAAAGAGCATAGTGCTTCACCAGCACATCAGAAGACATATTATTTTATCTTACCGTCATTAAGCTAAGATTTTTTACTTATATAAGAGGCTTACAGGTTTGTTGTTTCGCACAATGTCAAAGACAGAAAAATTATTGCATAAAGAAGACGATGCCCGCAGTGCCGGTTATCCCATGACCGGTCTTGTATTTCATGCAGCCAAATCAATCAGACATATTGCCTGATAAAGAATTTACGTTTACGTCAATGGAAAGATCATGTCTGATATTGATATCGGCATAATCTTGGTTAAGTTGTTGGCAGACGGGTTTTAGCGAGGAAGACCCGATACACCGGAAACTTTCCGGAAGCATATGCCGGCACAACAGGAATTCTGGGAGGCAGAATGACACGTTCGAGTGATGAGAATGCCAAGGCCGGTGCAACAAAAAGCGCCGCAAAGAAAACCGGAACCACGGCGGCCAAAACAGCCGCAACAAAGCCGGTCAAAGAATCCGCTCCGAAAAGCACAGCAACAAAAGCAAAAACCGCAACAGCCACCAAGGCCGAACCGGCAAAGACTGCAGTAAAAACATCTGCGGCACCGAAAAAATCTCCGGCAAAAAAAGCTGCCACACCGGAGACAACAAACATTGCGGCTCCGACTGTTGCAGAGGCCAAAAAGCCTGCCAAAACAACTGCAGCGAAACCTGCTGACAAAGCCACAGCAGGAAAGCCTGCAACTAACACCACGGCGGCTAAGCCTGCCGGCAAAACAAAAACTGCTGCGGTAAAACCGGCAGCAAAAGCAGCAGAAACCACCCCGAAAGCTGGCACCACGAAGCCTGCCGCTAAAGCCGCTGCCAAAGTTGCAAAAGCCGAACCGGAAGTAAAAATTGCTGACAAGGCACCGGAACCAGTGGTGACCCCAGTTGCCAAACCGGTAAAAACAGCCAGCCCCTATGATGCCAAGCCATGGCTCAGCAATTATCCGCAAGGGGTAGCGCACGCGCTTGACCCGTCCGCTTATCAGTCGATCACCGATCTGATCCTCACATCCTGCAAGAAATATGGCGAACGCCCTGCTTTCACCTGCATGGACAAATCTCTGTCCTATAAAGAGCTGGATGAAAAATCAGCGGCTCTGGCAGCATGGCTGCAATCACGCGGACTGGTCAAAGGCGACCGCGTGGCCGTGATGATGCCGAATGTGCTGCAATATCCGGTTGCGATTACCGCTATTTTGCGCGCAGGGCTGGTGGTTGTGAATGTCAATCCGCTCTACACGCCTCGCGAGCTGGAACATCAGCTCAATGATGCCGGTGCCAAAGCAATTATTATTCTCGAAAACTTTGCCCATACTCTGGAAAAAGTCTTGCCAAATTCATCGGTCAAGCATGTGGTTGTCGCCTCTATGGGGGATATGCACGGGCTTAAAGGTGCGATTATCAATTTCGTCGTGCGCCGTGTTAAGAAAATGGTGCCTGCATGGAATATTCCGGCGCATAACAGCTTTAAATCTGTCCTCGCCAGCGGTGCAAAACTGACATTCAAACCGGTGACAATTGCACCGGATGATCTGGCTTTTCTGCAATATACAGGCGGCACAACCGGCATTTCCAAAGGTGCCATGCTCATGCACAGCAATATTCTTGCCAATGTGGAGCAAATGCGCCTGTGGCTGGATGTGGCTTTCCAGCATAAAGGCCGGCCGGAGCATATCAATTATATCTGCGCATTGCCGCTCTATCATATTTTTGCCCTGACCGTGAATGCGATGATGGGTATTCAGCAGGGTGCCCGTAATCTGCTTATCCCAAATCCACGGGATATTCCGGCTTTTGTGAAAGAGCTGCAAAAAGCACCGTTTCATATTTTCCCGGGGCTCAACACTTTGTTCAATGCCCTGATGGAAAATGCAGATTTCCGCAGGCTGGATTTCAAGCCGCTTATCCTGACTCTTGGCGGCGGTATGGCGGTTCAGCGTCCTGTTGCCGAGCGCTGGGAGAAGATGACGGGCTGCCTGATTACTGAAGGTTACGGCCTTTCGGAAACCTCGCCGGTTGCCACGGCCAATGTGCTCAATGCAACGGAATTTTCCGGTACTATCGGCCTGCCGGTACCGGGTTCTGATGTGGCGATCCGTGACGATGACGGCAATGATGTGCCGCTTGGTGAAGTAGGCGAAGTCTGTGTACGTGGTCCGCAGGTCATGAAAGGCTATTGGAACCGCCCTGAAGAAACAGCCAAGGCTATTTTCCCTGACGGTTTCTTCCGCACCGGTGATATGGGCTTCATGAATGAAGGCGGCTTCACCAAAATTGTGGACCGCAAGAAGGATATGATCCTTGTCTCCGGCTTCAATGTCTATCCGAATGAGATTGAAGAAGTTGCAGCGGAACATCCGGGCGTTGTCGAGGCTGCTGCAATCGGTATTGCCAATGAACATTCCGGCGAAGTGGTAAAGCTGTTTGTGGTGCGCCGTGATCCGGAACTGACCGAAGAGGTGCTGAAAGCTTTCTGCGCCGAGCGGCTGACCAATTATAAGCGTCCGCGTATAATTGAATTCCGCGACAGTCTGCCGAAAAGCAATGTCGGTAAAATTCTGCGCCGCGAATTGCGCTAGAGCATTTCACAGTCAAGTAGGATCAACTTGACGCTCATAATAATGCGACTAAACAGAGAAAAGGCCGGTGCAAAACACCGGCCTTTAATTTTAATTACAAGCAGACATTACTTTCCGGCCAGATAATCCGGCAAATCGGCAATAGACGGCAGCACAATATCGGCCAGCGGTTCAAGCACTTCACGCGGACTGTTGCCCGTCAGCACACCAACCGCCAGACCCGCTTTGGCCGCTCTGGCACATTCCATATCATGCGGATTGTCGCCAACCATCGCCACCTGCTCCGGTGCCACGCCGACTTCTGCCGCAAAATGCAACAACGGATCAGCATAAGGTTTGGCACGCGCTGCCGTATCATAGCCGATAAAGCCGGAAAACAGATCACTGATGCCCAGCGCTGCGGCCGTTGCCCGTGCACCGGCCTCAGAATCATTGGTTGCAATGCCTAAGATAAAACCAGCCGCTTTCAAGGTTTGCAGGGTCTGGCTCAATGCTTCAACAGCCACAGCCTGTTTGGCACCTTCCTCAACCCCGTAAACATCATATTCAGCAACGCGTGCACGGCGTTGATCGTCTGTATCCTGCGGATGCCAGAGTGCAACAATATCCTCAACCGTTCCGGCGGCGATTGCAGAATTGGCGCGGAATTTTTCCGCCTGCCAGTCATAGCCACCAGCATCCAGCAGCGATTTCGCCAAAGCATCATCACCGGCAGCAGAACGTCTGGCCAGTTCACAGGAGATGGAAAACCACGTCCTGTTAAAATCAACCAGCGTACCGTCCTTGTCGAAAAGAATGGCACGGATCGTTTTTTCAGAGCCGGACGGCACTGCTACAGTTGCTGACATTATGCCTCCAGTGAACCGGCAGGTTTGCTTTGTGCCGATGGTTCATCGCCGATCAGCTTCATCACATCATCGCCGCGGCGCAGATAGCGCAGGCTGCGATAGGTTAACACGCGACCGGCCTGCGGTGCGCAGAGCTTGATATCATGCTCCGGTTCACCCGGCACGGTGACAATCGTTGCCAGCAGATCGCCTTTTTTGACGATATCACCCAGCGCCACATGATACAGCACCATGCCGCCCTGTGGTGCGCGGATCATTTCCACACGGGAGAAAGGCGCGATCGGGCCGTTAAATGCTTCGCCAAGCTGGCTGGATGCATCTTCCACCACGCCGCGATGCACGAGGAAGCGATAAAGCCCTTCCGCATCAGCCAGACCGGTTGCCGGATCAACATCATTCAGACCACGAAACTCAACGGTTGTTACCGCACGGCGACGCATATCGCGCTCTTCTGCTTTCATATGCAGCAGCGGATTAACACAGGCCTCTTCAAAAGCCGCGCTAACGGTTGAATCGCCTGCAAGAATTGCGGTCGAACGTAGTGCCGTTGCCAGATCACGCAGATCTTCCGCATAATTTTCATGCACATAGAGATAGTTTTCGCTCTCATCATCGCAATGCAGATCGAGCACAATCTCATGTTTCAGCGCCATGCGAACCAGCATCGCCTTGATGCGCTTATCGATGGAAACCGGCGCATCAGGTTGCGGCAGTGCAGAAGTGTCGAAATCTTCCAGCAACGGGAAATTGCGGTTGAAATTCACACCGGAGAAGAAATCAAAACGACCGAGATGCTGATGGCTCTGCCACTGATTGGAGGCCACCGGATTAGCCTGCGGGACAATCGTGATATCGCCTTTGATCCGGCCTTCCTCTTCCGCTTTACGCAGCATCGGAATCAAGAAATGTAGCGCAGCCTGCCCCGGCAATTCAGCACCATGCAATGATGACTGCAAATAAGCCGTCGGCGCGCTTGTATCTGTGCCTTCAAAACGCAGCACACGCATTTCCACCTGAATGCCCGGCACATCACCGGCAAACTGTATATGATCCGTTTTCATAAATGTCTTCCACCCATTGACCGCCGGACAGGATTTTCAATCACCTCATTCCGGCGGTTACTCCATAAACCATTATCAACAAACACGAAAAACAGATGCTTGTCACGTATCGGCAAGCAGTTTTCAGTGTATGAGGATCAGGTTTTTACACCTGCGATGCCTGGTGCAGATGTGCAATCAGACCCTGTGTGGAGGCATCGCGGCCACCGGCATTTTGTTTTCCGGTAACGACATCCAGCAATTCTGTTGCCAGTTCTTTGCCAAGCTCCACACCCCATTGGTCAAATGCATTGATACCAAAGAGCTGCGCTTCCACAAAAACACGGTGTTCATAAAACGCGATCAGACGCCCAAGCGCAAAAGGTGTCAGCTTGTCATAGAGAATAGTGATCGACGGGCGATTGCCGGAGAAAACACGATGCGGGGCAATGCGCTCCACTTCCGCTTCCGGCAATTTACGCGCGCGCAACTGTGCCTGCGCCTCTTCCAGCGTACGGCCCTTCATCAGTGCCTCGCTCTGGGCAAAACAATTGGCGAGCAACATCTGATGCTGTTCCAGCAGTTCCGGCTCATGCGTATGCACTGCGATCATAAATTCCAGCGGAATTGTATCGGTTCCCTGATGCAAAAGCTGGAAGAAAGCATGCTGCCCGTTGGTGCCGGGTTCACCCCAGACCACAGGGCCGGTGACGCCGGAAACCGGTGTGCCGTCACGCTTCACGCTCTTGCCGTTGGATTCCATATCCAGCTGCTGCAAATAGGCCGGTAAACGCGCCAGATGCTGATCGTAAGGGATAATCGCGCGACTACCAAAACTGCAGATTTCACGATGCCAATAGCCGATCACACCCAGCATCATCGGCAGATTCTGCTCGAATGGCGCGGTACGGAAATGCTCATCCATTACATGGGCACCGGCGAGAAACTCTTTAAACCTATGCGCGCCGATCGCCAGCATGACCGGCAATCCGATGGACGACCACACGGAATAGCGCCCGCCAACCCAATCCCAGAAACCAAACACCCGCTCCGGCTGGATGCCGAAAGCGGCAACCTTATCCAGCGCCGTCGAAACAGCCACGAAATGCGCACCGACAGCCTCTTCCCCCAGAGCATCGGCCACCCATTTGCGGGCGGTTTTCGCATTGGTCATAGTTTCAATCGTGGTGAAGGTTTTGGACGCGATGATAATCAGCGTGGTTTCGGGGTCAAGATCGCGCAGCGTATCGGCAATATGCGCCGGATCAATATTGGAAACGAAATGGGTATTCGGCCCGTCATGATACGGTGTCAGCGCGAGTGTTGCCATCACCGGCCCGAGGTCTGAACCACCGATACCGATATTCACCACATCGGTGATAGTGCGCCCTGTGGCACCCGCCAGATCACCGGCACGGATTGCCTCACTGAAAAGGCTCATACGGTGCAGCACATCCTGCACCTGCGGCACGACATTTTCACCGTCTGTGACAATCACATCATCCGGTTTTGCCCGCAGAGCTACATGAAGAACGGCACGGTTCTCGGTGCTGTTGATCGGCTCGCCGGCAAACATGGCATCGCGCTGGCCTTCGACATTGCAAGCCACGGCCAGATCTTTGAGCAATGCCATTGTCTCGTCATTGACACGACATTTTGACCAGTCGAGCAGCAAATCATCCAGTTTGAGGGAGTAGCGCTCAAAGCGCTGCGGATCTGCGGTAAAGGCCTCACGCATATTCTGCTTTTGCGCAACTGTCTGCCAATGCGCTTTCAAGGCTGTCACACCTGCCGCAATTGCCGCCTCATTCCATGCCATGCCAACCACTCCCGGGTAAAGAATAACTGCTTCTCAATACAACCTATAACACTTTAGAGTATTTCCGCTTTAAGCTTAATTATCAGAAATGCTCTATCCTCAGCTGTACGCATTAACCTACGCAAAACCGGTTCCCGCTTTTGCTGGTAATGCTTTAGATATGAACCGATTGAAGTGTTTTAAGGGCATGATAAATAAAAACAAAATTCAGACGTTGTTTTCTTGTGATTGAAACCGATATCATTAACAAGATAGCGGGTTAAAAATATTCTGCACTACATAAATTTAAAAGGATAGATATGGATCTGACCGGCGAAGAACGCATTCAGGCACCAAGACAGGCTGTTTGGGATGCGATGAATGATGTGGACGTTCTCAAGCCCTGTATTCCGGGTTGCGAGACCTTGGAGCGTCTCTCGGAAACCGACATTCAGGCGGCTATTCTTGTTAATCTCAGCCTCATCAAAATCCGCTTTCACGGCTTGCTGATCCTCTCCAATCTCAACCCGCCATTTTCCTATACGATCAGCGGTGAAGGTCAGGGTTCGATTGCCGGTTTCGCGGCAGGCAGTGCCGATGTGGAACTGATCGAAGAAAGCCCTGATGTGACCATTCTGCGCTATACGATCAATGGTGATGCAGGCGGCAAAATTGCCCAGCTCGGTACCAAACTGCTCGGCAATACGGCACGCAAAATAGCGGACCGGTTTTTCGCCAATATCGGCGTAGCCGCAGCACAGAATATACGCCAAGGCAGTGCTTAACTCAGTCGTATTTTATGAGTGTATTTGTCATATTTTGACCATCTGATAAAAAATTTGACCTTCCGCAAAAATCTGTCATGCTGAGTCTACAGAAGCCAAAAGCACACAAACCAAAAAAGTGCTCAGCTCTGACAGATTGCGGACTCGGCGTATAATAAGGGAACCACGCCGCTTCCCCACCATGCAGCAATGAACCAATGCGGGACGCGCATCAACATGCGTTCTGAGACAGCATTTGCATAACCGGATTTTGCTTGGCGCAACTGCGCGAACAGCCGTCCGGCACCTCTGACATTGATTTTAAGCACCAGATCGCTTGTCTTAACTGCGACTGTGCCGGGAGGAGTGACAGGAGCATGAGTGACCAGCATTCGCATGACAGGCACAACAATACAGCAGCGGATATCCGGCCGAACCGCCTTGATAATTATCAGGATGTGTTTGCCGATCTGCATCCGCCGCTCGACAAGCATGAAGCACTGGTAGAAGCAGACCGCTGCTATTTCTGCTATGATGCGCCATGTATGACGGCCTGCCCGACCCATATTGATATTCCGCAATTCATTCGCCAGATCGCAGGCGGCAATCCGCAGGGCGCAGCGCGTACGATTTTGAGTGAGAATATTCTCGGCGGCATGTGCGCCCGCGTCTGCCCGACGGAAACCTTGTGCGAAGAAGCCTGCGTGCGTGAAGCCGCAGAAGGCAAGCCCGTACGTATCGGACTGTTGCAGCGTCATGCCACCGACCATCTGATGGAAAGCGGTGTTCATCCTTTCACCCGTGCACCGGTTACCGGTAAAAGCGTGGCGGTTGTCGGCGCGGGTCCTGCCGGTCTTGCCTGCGCCCATGCGCTGGCACGAGAAGGCCATACGGTGACGATTTTTGAAGCCCGCCCGAAAGGCGGTGGTCTCAATGAATATGGTATCGCCTCTTATAAGAGCGTTGATAATTTCGCTGCCCGTGAGCTGGAATTCATTCTGAAAATCGGCGGCATCACTATTGAAACCGGCAAAGCACTCGGCAAAGACATTCAGCTCGATGCGTTACGCTCCGGTTATGATGCGGTGTTTCTGGGGCTTGGCCTTGGCGGCACAAACCGGCTGCATATTGCCGGTGAAGATGCCGAGAATGTGCTGGATGCCGTGCGCACCATCGCAGAACTGCGCCAGAGCTCTGACCTTTCCCGCCTGAATATCGGCAAGAATGTCGTGGTTATCGGCGGTGGTATGACAGCCATTGATATTGCTATCCAGATCAAACGATTGGGCGCAGAGAATGTAACGCTGGCCTATCGCCGTGACCGCGAACATATGAATGCCAGCCTCTATGAGCAGCAACTGGCGCAGACCGAAGGTGTGGTGATCCGTGATTGCCTGCAACCGGAGGAAATTCTGCTCAATGAACAGGAGCAAGCCATCGCGATCCGCTTTGCGCAGACCGAGCAGCGCGAAGGCAAACTGGTTGCCACCGGTGCCACACTCACCTTAGCCGCCGATCAGATTTACAAAGCCATCGGCCAAAAGCTCGACGGCCAGGGCCTTGGTGCCAGCGGCATGGAAATGAGCGGCGGGCGGATTAAAGTTGATACTGAAAACCGCACCAGTGTGAAAGGCATCTGGGCTGGCGGCGATTGTGTGGCAGGCGGTCAGGATCTGACTGTTGCCTCGGTGCAAGACGGCAAGATCGCCGCGCAATCCATCCATCACCATCTGATGCAATTGCCGGAAGCCGTGAGCGGCTTTGCCGAGGCCGTGCTGGCAGCCAATCGCAAAGACCTGCCGAGCCTCCATCCGCACGCACCATCAGTGCACAATCACACGACCTCATCTTCGGCAAAGGATCACTGACATGGCTGATCTGACCACGAATTTTCTCGGTATCCGTTCACCCAATCCGTTCTGGCTGGCTTCTGCCCCGCCAACCGACAAAGCCTATAATGTGGAACGCGCTTTCAAGGCCGGCTGGGGTGGCGTTGTCTGGAAGACGCTGGGTGCGGAAGGCCCGCCGGTCGTCAATGTCAACGGTCCGCGCTATGGTGCCATCTGGGGTGCCGACCGCCGATTGCTCGGCTTCAACAATATTGAGCTGATTACTGACCGCTCTCTGGAAATCAATTTGCGCGAGATGAAAGAGGTGAAAAGCCGCTGGCCTGACCGCGCTCTGATCGCCTCCATCATGGTGCCCTGCGAAGAGGAAGCATGGAAGGCCATTCTGCCACGGGTGGAAGAAACCGGCGCCGACGGGATTGAACTGAATTTCGGCTGTCCGCACGGTATGAGCGAACGCGGCATGGGCGCTGCCGTCGGTCAGGTGCCGGAATATGTAGCGATGGTGGTGAAATGGTGTAAACAATATAGCCGTATGCCGGTGATTACCAAACTCACCCCGAATATCAGCGATATCCGTATGCCTGCGCGGGCTGCTAAAAATGCCGGAACCGATGCGGTATCGCTCATCAATACCATCAATTCCATCGTCTCAATTGATCTCGACAATTTTGCCCCGCAACCAAGCATTGACGGACGCGGCTCCCATGGCGGCTATTGCGGCCCTGCGGTCAAACCGATTGCGCTCAATATGGTGGCGGAAATTGCCCGCGATCCGGAAACACGCGGATTGCCGATTTCCGGTATCGGCGGCATCACCACATGGCGCGATGCAGCGGAATATATCTCGCTCGGTTGCGGCACAGTTCAGGTCTGCACGGCAGCTATGACCTATGGTTTCAAGGTTGTGCAGGAAATGATCGACGGTCTGTCCGACTGGATGGACAGCAAAGGCTATCAATCGCTCGATGATTTCCGCGGCCGCGCAACCCCGCAGGTTACCGACTGGCAATATCTCAACCTCAATTATGTCACAAAAGCGCGGATCGATCAGGATGCCTGTATCAAATGCGGCCGTTGTCACATTGCCTGTGAGGATACCTCGCATCAGGCGATTACGTCGATGGTGGATGGCGTGCGCCATTTTGAGGTGATTGATGAGGAATGTGTCGGCTGTAATCTCTGCGTGAGCGTCTGCCCTGTGCAGGATTGTATCACCATGGAGCAGGTCTCAGGCATTGATCCGCGCACCAAAGAACCGATCAGCCCTGATTATGCCAACTGGACAACCCATCCGAACAATCCGATGGCAAAACACAAACAGGCGGCAGAATAGGAGCGGTAAACGGTGACAGGACAGGCAGTCATCACAGCTCATAAAACAGAGAGCGGCAGAGATTATCCTGCCGCTATCTTTCCCTGCTTAACGGGGCCGGATACCGTTGAGCAAAATGGCGCTGACAGCCTGTACCGTTTTTTCACAGCAATCCGGCGCATCAAATTTTTCACCGAGCACAGCACGCAATTGCGTTTCAAAATCGGAATAATGCTGGGTCGTCGCCCAGATCGTGAAAATCAGATGATGCGGGTCGGTCTTTGCCAGCCTGCCCTCTTCCATCCATTGCCCGATCATGGCCGCTTTTTCATCCACCAGTTCGCGCATATCCTCTTGCAGGAAAGTGCCGATTGCCGGTGCACCATGCATAATCTCATTGGCGAACAGGCGCGAAGCCGCAGGATTGCGGAACGCCATTTCAATCTTATTGCGGATGTAAGAGCCAAGCTCTTCCAGCGGTTCGCCCTGCGGATCAATAGACTGCAGCGAGGCCAGCCATTCTTCCATCGTCTGCTGCAAAACGGTGTTGTAAATATCTTCCTTACGACGGAAATAATACAGAAGATTAGGCTTCGACATACCGGATTTCAGCGCGATCTGGTCGATGGTGGAACCACGAAAACCATAGGTCGAGAACACATCCAGCGCGGCTTCGAGAATGAGCTTGCGGTTCATTTCCTGAATACGCGACAGGCTTTCAGGCTGTTCCTGCTGCATCACGGAAATGTCTTTAGCCGATTTAGTTTTCCGTACCATGCTGCTCTTCCCCGCATTTTCATACTGCCTGCAAATATAATGCGTTACAGGCAAATTCGGCCACCGATATTCTCTTGTCCTGAACGGATTTTAGTGGATGATACAGCAGCCGGTTTCCAGCAACGGAAGCAAGCCGGTTTCATAAAATACTCCGCAACAGAACGGAGCAGTAATCAACGTGTTTTTGGGGAAACAATCAAGGCTCTTTTTGTGCGGCCTCTGACAAGGCTGCGCTTATTACGCCAAAACGCATCATCTTTCACGATGCGCTGAATGAGGAGGAAATCCACATGCCGTCTCCCCGCGCCTTTATGAACTTATCATGATTAATACAGACCGCATACGGAAACAGACATGAACACGCATCTGAACAGCAATCTCAAAACCAATGCTGACCGCCTCTGGGACAGCCTGATGGATATGGCCAAAATCGGCCCTGGCATTTCAACGGGGAATAACCGTCAGACCCTGACCGATGAAGACCGTGAAGGCCGGCTGCTTTTTCAGAAATGGTGCGAAGATGCCGGTATGACTATGGGCATCGACACGATGGGCAATATGTTTGCCCGCCGCGAAGGCAGTGATCCGTCTTTGCCGCCGGTGATGCTCGGCAGCCATCTGGATACACAGCCGACCGGCGGTAAATTCGACGGTGTGCTCGGTGTGCTCGGAGGGCTGGAAGTGGTGCGCACCCTCAATGATCTCGGCATCAAAACCCGTCATCCGATCGAGGTGGTAAACTGGACGAATGAAGAAGGCGCGCGTTTTGCTCCCGCCATGCTGGCTTCCGGTGTTTTCGCCGGTCTCTTTGATGAAGCATGGGCGAAATCCCGCACGGATGCGGACGGTAAAACCGTTGGCGACGAGCTGAAACGCATCGGCTTTGAAGGTTCAATCCCGACCGCCAAGCGCCCGATCAAAGCCTATTACGAGTTACATATTGAGCAAGGGCCTATCCTTGAAGACGAAGGTCTGGATATCGGTATTGTCACCCACGGTCAGGGGCTGAAATGGTTGCAGATTACGCTCACCGGTAAAGAAGCCCATACCGGCTCAACACCGATGCGCAAACGTGTGAATGCAGGGCTAGGTATGGCACGTATCACCGAGCGGGTGGATGAGATTGCATGGGAGCACGCACCGAATGGCGTGGGTGCCGTGGGCTATGCCCATATCAGCCCGAATTCCCGCAATATCATTCCGGGTACTGCTGTTTTTGTGGCCGACTTCCGTCATCCGGATAAAGCAGAACTCGCCAAAATGGTGCAGAAACTGGAGAAATCCGTTGCCGAAATCTGTGAGAAAATCGGCCTGACCTATCAGATTGAAGAAGTCGGCGCGTTTGATCCGGTTTCCTTTGACGAGACCTGCCTCTCGACCATCCGTCAGGCAACCGAGCGTCTCGGTCTCTCACACCGCAATATTATTTCCGGTGCCGGTCATGATGCCTGCTGGATCAATCAGGTCGCACCGTCAGCCATGATTATGTGCCCTTGCGTTGATGGTCTGAGCCATAATGAGGCGGAAGATATCACCAAAGAATGGGCCGGCAACGGCGCTGATGTGCTGTTGCATGCAGCATTGGAAACCGCTGAAATCGTATAAATACCTGCTCCGGCATGAGACATTTGTGCCGGAGCCCTTAACCTTTTCGATCAATCAGCATCTGTTCGCAAAAAACCATAAGGGGAAACGAACAATGTCATATTCCGGATCGCATACTAAGTCACAGGCAGATAACAAAACCACACTGATTAAAGGCGGTAAAATCGTTACCGCAGACCGCTCTTACGATGCGGATGTTCTGATTGCAGACGGCAAAATTGCCGCTATCGGCCATGATTTACAGGGCGACACAACAATTGATGCCTATGGCTGCCTGATTATGCCGGGGGGCATTGACCCCCACACCCATCTGGAAATGCCGTTTATGGGCACCCACAGTTCCGATGATTTTGACAGCGGCACCGCTGCGGCACTGGCAGGCGGAACCACAATGGTGGTGGATTTTGTACTGCCCTCACCGGAAGGCAATCTACTGGAAGCCTTGCAGGACTGGTTTCAGAAAGCAGGCAAAGCCCGTACCGACTATTCCTTCCACATGGCTGTCACCGGCTGGAGTGAGCGCTGCTATAATGAAATGCCGGAAGTGGTGGCACGCGGCGTCAATACATTCAAACATTTCATGGCCTATAAAGGCGCCCTGATGGTCAATGATGACGAGATGTTTGCCTCTTTCCGCCGCTGTGCGGAAATCGGTGCCATGCCGCTGGTGCATGCCGAAAACGGCGATATTGTCGCGCAATTACAGCAAAATCTGCTGGCAGCAGGTAATACAGGGCCTGAAGCGCATAGTTATTCCCGCCCGCCGGAAGTGGAAGGTGAAGCCACCAACCGCGCTATCATGATTGCCGATCAGGCAGGTGTACCGCTTTATGTTGTGCATGTTTCCTGTGAACAGGCGCATGAAGCCATCCGCCGTGCGCGCCAGAAAGGTATGCGTGTTTATGGCGAACCGCTGATACAACATCTGACACTGGATGAGAGCGAATATCAGAATAAAAACTGGGACTATGCGGCACGGCGCGTGATGTCACCACCGTTTCGGGACAAGATCAATCAGGACAGTCTCTGGGCAGGTTTAAGTGCCGGTAGTCTGCAATGTGTGGCCACCGACCATTGTGCCTTCACCACCGAACAAAAGCGTCACGGTGTTGGCAATTTCACCAAAATCCCCAACGGTACCGCAGGACTGGAAGAACGTCTGCCGGTGCTCTGGACGACAGGTGTGCGTACCGGTCGCCTGACCGAGAATGAATTTGTCGCTGTTACCTCAACCAATGCGGCGAAAATTCTCAATATCTATCCGCGCAAAGGTGCGGTGCTGGAAGGATCAGATGCAGATCTCATCATCTGGGATCCAAATGCAACCAAGACAATCTCGGCGAAGCATCAGCATTCGGCAATTGATTACAATGTGTTTGAAGGCATGAAAGTGACCGGCCTGCCACGCATGACCATCAGCGGCGGGCGCGTTGCCTATGCGCAGGGTAAAATTCTGGCAGAGCCCGGTGACGGACGCTTTATTGAGCGTGCGCCGAATACACCGCAACAGCAGGCTTTGTCGGTCTGGAAGGAAGTCGTCGCACCACGCAAAGTAGAACGTGATCCGGCGCTGATGCCGATTGGCGTGTGACCACTTATAAAAATGGCGGGATTCCTCAATAAGAATCCCGCCGTTTTCATTTACTCCGGTTTCATTTCCAGCGTGGCCGCATGAGCCAGCTCGCGATCCAGACGTTTTTCCTCATCGCTTTTCGGCTTGGTGAAACGGCCAAGCAGCAGATAGGCAACCGGTGTCACATAGAGCGTGGCAATGGTTGCCAGTCCAAGACCGCCGACGATAATCCAGCCCAGCGCAATACGGGCTTCCGCACCGGCACCGGAAGCGATGACCAGCGGAATACCGCCAAGCACCGCACAGATCATTGTCATACAGACCGGACGCAGGCGGATATTCGATGCTTCTTCCACCGCCTCCCGCAAAGACAGGCCACGGTCGCGCAACTGATCGGCAAATTCCACAATCAGAATACCGTTCTTCGCCATGATACCGACCAGCAAAACCAGCCCGATCTGGCTATACACGTTCAGGCTCGTGCCTGTGAGGATCAGCGCCACAATGGCACAGCCCAATCCCAGCGGCACGGTCGCCATAACGATCAGCGCACTGACGAAGCTCTCAAACTGCGCGGCCAGTACCAGCAGAATAATCACTACCGCAAAACCGAACACCAGAAACAGACCGGTCGAAGTTTCGCCCAAAGTTGCCGCTTCTGCCAGCGGCACCATCTGCACACCGGCAGGCAGCAATGGAGCGGCCAGTTCCTGTACGGTTTTATAAGCATCGCCCAGAGCAAAATCACTGCTCAGACCTGAAGTAATCGCAATGGAGCGCAGGCGCTGTTCACGCGCCAGCTGCGGCGGCACCGCAATTTCCCGTACCGAAGCAATCGTTGCCATCGAGACATAACGGCCGTCACCAGTACGCATGAAGACATTTTCCAGATCCGTCGGATCATTGATCGGATTGGACGTCGCCATCATCTTCACGTCATAGGAACGGTCGCCGATATAGACAGCGCCGATCCTGCGGCCATCGAGCACCGACTGCACCGCATTGGCGAGGCCGGTAATATCAATACCGAGATCCGATGCCCGCTCGCGGTCAATCTGTACCGAGAGCTGCGGCTGCGTTGCGTCCACCGACAGGCGCGGCTGCTGGAAGCGCGGATCTTTTTCCATCTCAGCCAGCAAAGCACGGGTGACCGGCTGGATCGTGGCATAATCATTGCCGACCAGCGTGAATTGCAGACCGTTACCGGCACCGCGAATACCGAGACTGTTTGGCTGCAGAGTAAATGCACGCACGCCGGTAATCGGACGCAGACGCTTGTTAATATCGGCAACAATCTCCTGCTGCTTACGGTCGCGCTCTGCCCAGTCGGCCAGTGTCAGCACCATAAAGCCGTTATTGGACGCACCGCCGGAACCGGCAATAGCGTAGGAATTTACAATCTCGCCATTATCGCGCAGCGGTTTGAGCGCCACGTCAATCTGCTCGAGCTGCGAGCGCAGGAAATCAATACTGATGCCCTGCGGGCCGGAAATACGCAGCATAACGGCAGAACGATCCTCATTCGGGGTCAGCTCCTGACGCAAAGTCGTATAGGCACTTAACGAGAAGAAGGCGAAGACCAGAGCAGCCGCAACCACAATCCACGGCGCATTAAGGCACCAATGCAGACTGCGGCGATAGAATTGTGCCAGACCAGTACTGACACGATAGACAAGCCCGCGCGGTTTATCTGCGCCGGTTTCATGGGCGATGCTTTCGGCCGTCAGAAACCGCGAAGCCAGCATCGGACACAGTGTGAGCGCCACCACGGAGGACAGCAGAACAGCAATAGCCAGCACAAAACCGAATTCGCGGAACAAGCCACCGGCCTGTCCGGGCAAGAAGGAAATCGGCACGAACACCGCCACCAGTGTCAGTGTTGTGGCGATAACCGCGAAGAACACTTCTTTCGTGCCAAGCACCGCAGCCGCACGCGGCCCCAGCCCCATCGACCGGCGCCGGACAATATTTTCCAACACCACAATCGCATCATCCACCACCAGACCGGTTGCCAGAACCAGCGCCAGAAGGGTCAGAATATTGATCGAAAATCCTGCCAGATAAATCGCCGCCACAGTACCGACCAGCGCCACAGGAATGGAAACAGTCGGGATCAGTGTCGCGCGGATATCGCGCAGGAACATATAGATGACAGCAATAACGATGAGGATCGCTGCAGTCAGCGCGATTTCCACTTCATGCATCGCACCACGGATGAAGTTCGCATCATCACTGGTCACCCGCATTGTCATGCCTTCCGGCAATGTCTTATTCAGGCGCTCGACTTCCGCACGAATACCGTCCGAAATATCCAAGGTGTTGGACTGAGCCTGACGGATAATGCCAAGGCCGATACTGTTACGGCCATTATTGAGCACTGCCGAGCTTTCAATATCCGGCCCCAGCGTAACATTGGCGACATCGCGGATGCGGGTCTGCCCCTTGATGATGATATTCTCAAAATCCTGCGGCGAGGAAACCGATGCTGTGGCGCGCACCACAATCGCCTGAGAAGCACTGCGCAGCGATCCGGCGGGCTGATCCAGAGCCATAGAAGCCAGTGCTGAACTGACATCGGCAAAAGTCAGGCCATAACTGGCCAGACGTTTATGGTCGATATCAATACGGAAAATCTTGTCACGGTCACCATAGGTTTCCACATCGGCCACACCGGGCACGGCGGAAAGCACATCGACAATCTGATCTTCCACAATCACCGTCATATCATCAACGCTGAGCGTTTCAGACGCGATTGCCAGACGCATGACCGCATCAGCATTGGAATCCGCCTTGATGATACGCGATGCATCGGCTTCTTCCGGCATCTGGTTGGCCACGCGCGAGATCGAGTCACGCATGTCAGCAGCGGCGACATTGATGTCCACACCATCATTGAACTCAACCGTCACACGGCTGCGGCCGAATGATGAGGTTGAAGAAATATTCTTCACACCGGAAACACGGGCAACTTCATTTTCCAGAACCTGCGTGACCTCACGGTCAACCGTTTCTGCAGATGCGCCGTCAAAAGTTGTACTGATCGAAATAACCGGACGGTCAACATCCGGCAATTCGCGGATATCCACGCCACTCAGAGCCGCAAGGCCTGCCACAACAATCAGCACATTGAGCACGAAAGCAAAAACCGGACGGCGAATAAACAATGCCGTAAAACCGCCGGTCTGCGGATTATGCCCGCCGCCTTTTTCTTCAGCGCCGGTTACATCCTCAGTTATTGTATTTGTTTCAGCGGATGATTTGTCAGAATTCATCATCATCCTGCCTGTTTACTGTTTGCCTGCGCTGTGGCCGGTTCTTTCGGGCTGGCGGTATTGCCCGCGCCCTTAATCGTCACATTGCCGCCTTCACGCACATTCTGCACACCTTCGGTGACAATCGTATCACCCTCAGCCAGTGCACCATCAACCAGCACTGCATTGGCATTGCGCTGGATAATCCGTGCAGCAACACGCTCGGCCTTGCCATCTTTGGTAATGCGCCAGACATAAGAACCATCGCCGTCCCACTGCACAGACAGCGGGTCAACCGCCAGATATTGATCGCCGGGGAAAAGGATAGTCACGGTAAAAGACATACCGGCACGCAGCACATCGCTCGGATTGGTAATTTCCGCACGCACCCGCAAAGTCCGGCTGGCCGCGTCAATCATATTATCCATAGCGCTGACCTGCCCCTGAAAGCTTTTTCCTGGCAGAGCCGTCGGCATTGCTGTCACGGCCTGCCCCAACCGCAATTGGGGTGCAAACCGTTCCGGTACCCAGATATCAATCAGCAGTTTTGAACGATCATCAATCGTAGCAATCGTGGTGGAGGATGTTACATAATTCCCTGCGTCCACCGGCAGAATACCGACAATACCGGCAATCGGTGCTGTAACCGAACGGCGGCTGAGCGCCAGTTCTGCATCCTTCACAGCCAGTTTTGCATTGGCCAGAGCAAGCTCTGCCGCAACAACCTGTACCTGTGTCGCCGTGTTGGAAGCCCGCAAAGTTGCCATACGCTGTTGTGTAATTTCCGCGTCTTTCAGCAGCACCTGTGCTTTCTCAACGGCAATCTGTTCTGTTTCCGCATCCAGTTCGGCAATGACCTGATCTTTTTGGACGGTGGTGCCTGCACTCACCAGAAACCGGCGAATAGTTCCGCTTGAATAAGGCGAAACCGCAACCGTATTGAGCGCAACACCGCTGCCGATAGCACTCAGCTTGTCATTGACGACCTGTTTCTGGGCTGGCTTTACAACCACCAAAGGCGCGTTGCGCGCGCCACTCTGCCCTGCTGCCGGTGCGCCGCCGGTGGCCTGTGTCGCGGAACGTTCAGTATTATACCAGCTCCAGCCCCCGAAGGCGGCGGCAGCCACGACCAAACAAACCGTAATTTGTTTCCAGTTTTTCATTATCTTCCGATCTTGCCGCAACCTGAGTTAATTGCCTGCACAGACAGGCTCGCTGCATTCTGCTCTTAAAATGCGTAATCTGCGGCCTCAGGTCTAATTAAATTTCTGTAATCCTGTTGCGGCAAAGTGCCGGAAAGCCCGTAAAACCGGTATCCGGCCCTGTTTAAACCACGTCTCACGCCCTGAGATGAGCCGATATGGTTAATAAGACCTTACCATGACATAGGTCTGACAAAACAAAACGGGCGGAAACACGATGTTTCCGCCCGCTGAACTCAATAGGATACTGTCTTTTATACGATAGCTTTATAAGCAACGGCCATACGTGCTGCCAGTTTGGCATTGTTCAGCACCAGCGCAATATTAGCTTTCAGACTGCGGCCTTCCGACAATTCATTGATGCGCGCCAGCAGGAAAGGTGTCACATCTTTACCGCCAACGCCCTGATCGGCAGCTTCCTTAACAGCGGCTTCAATCGTGCCGTTAATGAATTCCGGTGTCAGTGCATCTTCTTCAGGGATCGGATTGGCAATCAGAATGCCGGTGCCGGAACCAAGCGCATGATGCAGCGCCATCGCTTTCGCAATTTCTTCCGCACTGTTCAGACGGTGATCGGCTTTACAACCGCTTGAACGGGTGAAGAATGCCGGAAAATCATCGCTGCCATGCGCAATAATCGGCACGCGCTGGGTTTCAAGATATTCAAGGGTTTTCGGAATATCGAGAATGGATTTCACACCGGCGCAAACGACAGTGGTGTTGGTCATGCCCAGTTCGTTCAGGTCGGCGGAAATATCGAAGCTGTTTTCCGCACCGCGATGCACGCCGCCAACACCGCCGGTGGCGAAGATTTCAATACCGGCCAGCGCAGCAATACGCATGGTTGCGGAAACAGTAGTACCGGCAGTCAGTCCCTGCACCATATCAGCAGCCAGATCACGGCTCGATGTTTTCACCGCATCGGTGGTCTGTGCAAGCTGTTCCAGCTGAGCATCACCGAGGCCGACATGGATTTCACCTTTGAGCACAGCAATGGTTGCCGGTGTCGCACCATTTTCACGGATCACAGCTTCAACCTTACGCGCCATTTCCAGATTCTGCGGAAAAGGCATACCATGGGTGATGATCGTGGATTCAAGAGCAACAACAGGCGCGCCTTTATCGAGAGCGGCGCGGACTTCATCGCTGAAATGCATAGTCAAACGGGTCATAGCTGGAGCAGCCTTTCTGAGGGAGTTTAATGGAGATAAATCAGTCGCAAATACGATGAAGGTTCGCTTCGAGAAAATGTGCAGACAAGTCCGGATGGACACTGGCGTCGCTTTCGGTTGTCAGCGTGGCCAGCAAAGTACCGGTGCGCACTGCATCGGGCAGTTCCTTCCGGTCAAGCAGACAATAAAGCGTGCCGGAAATCAGCGCATCGCCCGCGCCGGTAATATCCACCGGCTGCGCAGGCACACTGGCAATATGCCGGATGCCGCTTTCATCGCCAATATGAACACCACCAGCACCCATGGTCATGACGATTTTGGCAACGCCACGCGCATGTAAGGCATTAATCGCCTGTTCGGCTGTCAGGCGTGGGGTACCCGCAGGGTGACGCAACAGGCTATGCGCCTCATCCAGATTGAGGAACAGCAGATCAACACCACTGAGATCCTGCGGCAAACGCAGTGCTTTCGGTGCGGAAACCGTATCAACAGCCAAACGGAAACGGCTGCCGGTTTTCTTCGCCAGCAAGGTTTCCAATGTTGCCTGCGGCAGATTGCAATCGGCAAAAACCCAGTCAGCCGAAGCCAGATGCGGCCACACGGTTTCCAGCGTTTCAGGCTTGAACAGGTCGAAAATGCCCATATCGGCAATGCCGAGTGCCAGCTCATTATCCGGCCCCAGAATGGCAGCATATTCAGCAGTCGGCGCTTCATTGGTCACAATCGCACGACTGACATCAACACCAAGCAGGCGCAGATGATCAAGAATAGCGCGTCCGGTTTCATCATCGCCAAGAATAGAGACGAAGCCAATATTCACGCCGAGCCGCGCCAGATTTTCCGTGACATTACGGGCAACACCGCCATGGCTGCGATAACCGCTGACCGGATTGGAGGTCTCGCTGATGAGTGGGGCATGGGCATGATATTTACGATCAAAAACCGCGCCGCCAATACAGACAATGCGCTTGTTCTCCGGCAGATAATAGCCACGCCCGAGAACAAAACCCTTCTGGGTCAGCTGCACAATATGAGCAGCAACCGTAGAACGCGCCAGTTTCAGCGCATCAGCAATCTGCTGCTGACCGACAAACGGATTAGCGACAATCATCTCCAGAACAGCACGTTCCTGCGCGGAGAGATCCTGCAGATTTTGCGCACCGGCTTTTGCTGACTGGTTCACATCCTGATCGCCCTGCACCATTGCCATTCTCCGTTTCAATCGTCCTGATGGGAGCCATATAGCAGAGCAATTTCAGATAATCAAACAAATGTTAAAATAAAAACTTTTGTTTTAAATTTTTCCAAGGCAAAACTCCTCATCACTTCACGATAAATAAACAGCACACGAAAATTTGAAATTTTGGCTTAAAGCGCCTATATTACAAACTTGCAGGATTTTAGCCTTTGTGGGGACAGGCTTGCGGTCAGGCATATTTATGCAACTGTACAATCCGTGACCCGAGCGATCGCCTGTTTTGGTCCGTGGGTGGAGACGGGGGACAGGAACAACCTGTCAGCCTGACGGATGGGTGAAATGACCTTTATGAAAAGCAAGGATTTTCAAAGGCCTGCTGACAAAGCCTCTGCAGAATCAGAAAAGAAGCGCGCCGAGGAATTACAGGCGCGCAGCCGTGAGCAAGCTGATCTGACTGCGGAAGGTAACGGCGCGACATCTGGCACCCAAACATCCCTCTCCGCGATTGCCGCCAATGCACCTTTAAGCACAAGTATCCCGCCGGTCTTCACCAATACAGGATCGGATTTTACTGCGAACGATCCCGATGACCTGCATATTCCGCTGCGTCACCGCCTTTCCAGTAAATTGCTTTTGATGACAATTCTGGCCGTGCTGATTGCCGAAGTTATCATTCTTGCGCCGTCACTGGCGAATATGCGCAATCAATGGCTGAATGCCAAACATACCATGATTGCCACTTCCAGCCTGTTATTGCTCGATGCGAATCCGGACACGACACTGGAATTGCAGATTCAGGATCAGTTACTGCGCTCCACAGGCGCACAATCCATTACAGTCACCCGTAATGGCAGCAGCCGTGTTCTGGCCGCCTCACCGGAGGCAGTGCAGGTCGATGAATATATTGATCTGACAACAGCAACGCCGCTGAGTGATTTCTGGGGAGCCCTGCTCACCCTGACCAGCGGCGGCAATAAGACAATGCAGGTATCAGGCCCGCCCGATTACAGCGGCACCACGGTTGAATTTGTGATGAGCGATAATGCCCTGCATAACAGGCTGATCAAAAACTCCCGTATTATTGCTGCCATATCGCTGCTGATTTCGCTGATCGCGGCCGCGCTGATTTATTTCATCATTCACCGTCTGCTGCTGCGCCCTGTCGGCCATATGTATGAGAATATGTTTGCTTTCGGCCAGAAACCGGATGATCCAACGCTGATTATTGACGGCTCCTGCCGCAAAGACGAACTTGGTTATGCCCAGAACAGACTGGCGCAGATGCAGACACATCTCCAGCATTTGTTTCAGGAGCGTAAACATCTGGCCGATCTCGGTCTGGCCGTCTCCAAGATCAATCACGACATGCGTAATATTCTGGCCTCAGCACAGCTGATGTCGGACAGTCTTGCCGATACCAATGATCCGGTTGTGCAACGCTTCTCACCGAAGCTCATCCGCACGCTGAACCGCGCCATCACCTATTCCGAGACTGTGATCGCTTACGGCCGCACACAGGAAGCTGTGCCGGTTCGCCAGCAACGCCTGTTGCGTCCGCTGATCCATGAAGTGGAAGACATGTTAGTGCTTCCATCGGATGTACAGATTGCCTTCCGCAATATGGTTCCCGTCGATTTTGAAGCCTATATCGACAAAGAACAAATGCTGCGGGTGCTGAACAATCTCTGCCGCAATGCGGTACAGGCAATGGGCACCTATCACCGGCAGCCGGAAACTGAAAAATGCCTGACCATCAGCGCGTGGCGCATAGGCAATACCTGTTATATTGCCGTGGCGGATACCGGCCCCGGCCTGCCCAAGAAAGCGCGGGACAATCTGTTCACCGCTTTTCGCGGGTCAACACGCAGTGACGGCACCGGATTGGGGCTGGTTATTGCTCAGGAACTGGTTCGTGCCCATGGCGGCACCATAGAATTGCGTGACGATTACAAAGACGGTGCATTATTTGAGATTCGTATCCCTGATATGCCTGTCTATCCGCCACCGTTTCAGCGCTCACAACGCAATATGGTGTAATTATTTCAACGCTCTGCGCGAAAAGCGCCTTCAGGAAAGCCACGCAATCGCGTGGTTTTCTTATATTTATCCCCAGCCTTCAAAAAAAATACAAATTTCTGAAAGTTTTTCATCATAAGCCCTTGCAATGCCAAACAGAACCCTTTAGAGAGCGCTTACCGCACCGAAACGGAGCGGTTCTAGGGCAAGCACCCGTAGCTCAGCTGGATAGAGCACCAGACTACGAATCTGGGGGTCAGAGGTTCGAATCCTTTCGGGTGCGCCACTCCTTCTCAAAATTGAGAAGTTGACTTTCTGAAGATCAGAAAAACTCCTGTAACATTTGATAGTTTCATGCGTTATATACTGTGCTTATTACAAGCACATAGAGTTCAGATACGCATCTCCGGACAACTCACTCGAATCACCTTGACGCGTGTTGTTTCCTCTGTTGAATATCAAAAATATTTCTCCGCCCTGCTCGCATTCGCAACAATAAATATTCGTTACAATGTGATTCTCAGGAGATGCGCTTTTTGTTTATTTTGAAAAATACGAAATCAGCGATCTCAAATCATAAATATGTGGCTGGAGGCCTGTTCTTGGCTTTTTCAGCGACAATCATCCTGCAAAATGCACCGGCAGCAACAGCCGGCACTTCACCGGACTGCAAGCCGATGCAGGCACTGCAAAAACAGCAGTTTCAGGCAGCAGACACGCCGGCATCTGAGAATAACACCATCTGGATGGTTGACGGAGTAAAAGGCGGCGCACCCGCAATCGGAACCATAACAAATTCCGGCCTGTATACCGCTCCCGCCAATATGGACGAATCTGTCAATGTCACCATTTCCGCCGTCTCCGTGGCAGATGAAACGGAAATTGCTAATTTCCAGATTTGTAATGCTGCCTATAGCCGTACCGGAACAATTCATTATGTCGCGACCACAGGCGCTGACAGCAATTCAGGCAGCTATTCTGCCCCATGGCGCAGCATTCAGCATGCTGTCGATCAGGCACAGGCCGGTGACACAATCGCTGTGCGCGGCGGTATCTATAATGAGACAGTGACATTCAACAAATCAGGTTCTGCAGAGAGTGGTTTTATCACACTCACCCGATATGCCGGTGAAAAGCCAATCATTGACGGCAGCGGATTGATCACAGAGCCCTATGGCATGCGCGGCCTCATCAGCCTCAACAGCACCAGCTATATACGCATCAAAGGGTTTGAAATCCGCAACTATAAATCCGGCACGGAATTCATTGCCATTGGCGTTCTTGCTCAAGGCACCGGAAAATATATTGAGATCAGAGACAATGTTATTCACGGCATTGAGGCGAATAATCTGCCTGCAAACGGCAATGCAAATGCTTTGGGCATAGCCGTCTACGGACAGCAGCCAGTACCGATACAGAATGTCATCGTGGACGGTAATGAGCTGTATAATCTGAAAACCGGAACCAGTGAATCCCTGACCATTGGCGGCAATGTCGACGGCTGGCAGGTCACCAATAATCTGGTACACGACAATAATTTTATAGGCATTGATGCGACCGGCTATTACGGCAACAACCGTGCGGACTATAACCGTGCCAGAAACGGCTGGATTGCACAGAACAAAGTTACCAATCTGTCAGTGGAAGGCAATCAGGCTTTGACCTTTGTAGCTTCTGCGATTGGTATCTATGTTGATGGCGGGCAGAATATTACCGTTGAACGCAATGTCACAGATGCGAATGACGGCGGAATATGGTTGCTCAGCGAAAATCCGGGCAAACTGACTGACTATGTGACGGTACGCAATAATCTTATCCGCTTTAACCGGAATGCCGGCATTTTGGCAGGCGGCTATGATGCAACCCAATCGGGCGGTGCCGCTCACATCTCGATCACTAACAATACTCTGTATCAGAATAATAACCGTGACATTTCAGGCATCAATTCCGGTGAGTTTCAGCTTGGTCACAATGTCAATAATATAAGTTTCAGCAATAATATTCTCTTTGCCGGAACAAAGGGTTATGCGATCACCAGTTTTATTCCTTCAGTGCCGGACACCGTGAAGCTTGCCAGTAATTTATATTACACAACATCCGGCAGCGGCTATACACGCTGGTTCTGGAACAATACAAATTACTACAATGACAGCACATCTCCCAATAATTTCAACGCATTCACAGCCGTCAGCGGTGATACAGACAGCATTATAGGTAATCCTGCCTTCATCAATGCCAGTGCATCTGATTTTCGCCTCGCTGCAGGTTCTCCGGGCAGAAACAATGGCCAATTTACTGCGACAACAGGATTTCCTGCCACAGGCATCAAGGATTTTGCGATGAACCCGCGCATCACCGGCACATTGATCGACAGAGGCGCCTATGAGCATGTTGAATAAAACAACACAAAAAACATAGTCCGGCTAATAGTCCTTATCCCCGTCATCGGCAGCAACATAGCGCCAGCGTACCGATGTCACCAATGGCTCGAGACTCAACCGCCCTATAATCTGCTCCAGCAGCGGATCCTGATTATTATCGGCACGAAACAATGCATTGACCTCAACGCGATTGCTGTCTTCAATATTGGTACTTTCCAGATCCTGAATATGCAGGACAGTGCCAAGATCACGCAGCAACAGTCCCCGTACATGCGCTTCGGCATCGCCCATACAGACAATACTGACAGCATAGCGGGTGCCGAACTCACCACCGCTGGCGGGTTGCCGGTCAATCAGATGCACCAGCGGCCGCAGAAACAAATTGACGCTGATGATAAATAAGGCGGCAATCGCTGCATGGAGATAAAAACCCGCGCCGCACATAACACCGACTGCCGCCGAGCACCATAAAGTCGCGGCGGTATTCAGCCCGCGAACATTAAAACCTTCCTTGAAAATGATGCCTGCGCCCAGAAAGCCGATACCGGAAACGATCTGCGCAGCCACGCGCGTCGGGCTGGTATCACCGTCAACCAGCAAGGCAAAAAGCACGAAAGTAGCGGCGCCAAGCGCCACAAGCGTATTGGTGCGCAGCCCTGCAAGCCGCTGACGCCATTGCCGCTCAAAACCAATCATACCGCCGAGTATAAACGCGGCCGTGAGACTGGCGAATGTATGCAGAAGGCTTTCAACAGAACTCATAATCTCTCTCGTTTTTCCTTCTGATAACAGCGGCGTATCTCAGCTATATGAAGGGAATATTCCGCATAGCTGCGTGTCAACAGCATCGGCAGCAGAACCCGCCCCGCCCGCAAGACGCAGTGTCCTGACTTTGTCCCTGTTTCCGGCAAGGCAGCGCCCTATATGGAAGATCAACAAGCCGGATCATTCCAATCTGCAAACCGGCATAGGAGGATATGATGTCACCCAACCTGACAGGTATTCATCACCTGACTGCGATCACCGCACAGGCGAAAGAAAACAAAAAATTCTACACTGATCTTCTCGGGATGCGACTGGTCAAGAAAACCATCAATCAGGATGATACCAGTGCCTATCACCTGTTTTATGCCGACGGTCAGGCCTCACCCGGCTCTGATCTCACTTTCTTCGACTGGCCGACTGCGCCGGAAAAACGCGGCACCCATTCCATCAGCCGCACTGGTCTGCGTGTTTCCGGTCAGGACTCGCTGGAATATTGGCGTAAGCGACTGAGCGATGCGCATGTTCAGGCTGGCGATATTCAGCTCATCGACGGACGCGCCTCTCTGGATTTTGAGGATTTCGAAGGTCAGCGTTTCCGTTTGCTGGACGACGGTAAAACCGGTGAATCGCATCCTTGGGAGAAAAGCCCTGTTCCCGCAGATCATCAGATCCGCGGCCTCGGCCCGATCACGATCAGTGTGCCTGATCTGAAATATACGGAGCCTTTTCTCATCAAGCTGATGAATATGCGCAAAACCCGTGACTATGCCTCACCGGATGGTCAGGGTCATGTCCATGTTTATGAAATGGGTGAAGGCGGGCCAGCGGCTGAACTGCATGTAGCTGTGCAGCCTGATCTGCCTGCCGCGCAACAAGGTGCAGGTGCTGCCCATCATGTCGCGTTTCGCACACCGGATGAAGCCGGTATGCAGGAATGGCTGCGTGTGCTGAATGACCACAAGATCCGCTCTTCCGGCGAGATCGACCGGTTTTATTTTCGCTCGCTCTATTTCCGCGAAGGCAATGGTGTGTTGTTTGAAATCGCGACAGACGGGCCGGGCTTTGCAAGCGATGAACCAATGGAAAGTCTGGGAGAGAGCCTCTCTCTGCCACCGTTTCTTGAAAGCCGCCGCGCTGCGATTGAACGCAATCTTAAAGCGCTGGACTAAACAAAAAAGCGGAGAGGTTTCCCTCTCCGCTTTTTATTTCTCGCCCGTTATATCAGCCTGCCAGCGTATAGGCAGTTTTGACGGTGGTATAGAATTCCGCCGCATAGCGTCCCTGCTCACGCGAACCATAGCTGGAGCCTTTGCGACCACCGAACGGTACGTGGAAATCCACGCCTGCGGTCGGCAGATTGACCATCACCATGCCTGCATCGGAATTGCGTTTGAAATGCGTGGCATATTTCAGGCTGGTTGTTGCAATGCCGGAAGACAGGCCGAAAGCCGTGTCATTGGCCGTTGCCAGCGCTTCTTCATAGGACTTAACGCGGATGACGCTGGCCACAGGGCCGAAGATTTCCTCGCGGGAAATACGCATCTGGTTTGTCGCCTCTGTGAACAAGGCCGGACGCAGATAGAAACCCGGTGTGCTGCGTTCCAGCTGCTCACCGCCAAAGGCCAGCTTGGCACCTTCCAGCGCACCCAGTGCAATATAATCCAAGTCTTGCTTGAGCTGACTGTCGTCTACTACAGGACCAATATGCGTGCCGGATTTCAGCGCATCATCAATCACCAGCGTTTTCATGCGGGCAACCAGTGCATCAACGAAACGGTCATGAATACCGTCCTGCACAATCAGGCGGGAAGACGCGGTGCAACGCTGACCGGTCGAGAAGAAAGATGAATTGAGCGCTGCTTCAACGGCCACATCAAGATCGGCATCATCCAGAATAACAAACGGATTTTTACCACCCATTTCCAGCTGGAATTTGCGGTTATGGACGATCGAAGCCGCAGCAACACGCTGACCGGTGCCTGTGGAGCCGGTGAATGTCAGGGCATGCACATCAGCGCTGTCGAGAATGGCCTGACCAACAACCGAGCCCTTGCCCATCACCAGATTGAGAACGCCTTTTGGCAGGCCCGCACGGTGCAGAATATCGACGATTGCATGGGCGCAGCCCGGTACCAGATCAGCCGGTTTGAACACCACGGTGTTCCCGTAGCAAAGAGCCGGTGCAATCTTCCATGCCGGAATAGCAATCGGGAAATTCCACGGCGTGATAATACCGACCACACCAACTGGTTCGCGGGTGATTTCCACACCGATATTCGGGCGCACGGATGGCAGAACTTCACCGGTAAGGCGCAGCGCTTCATTGGCAAAAAAGTCGAAAATCTGTGCGGCACGCATGGTTTCGCCAATGGCTTCCGGCAGGGTTTTACCCTCTTCGCGTGCCAGCAAGCGGCCGAGTTCTTCTTTGCGCGCCAGAATTTCATCCGAGGTTTTGCGCAGGATTGCATGGCGTTCCATAATGCCGGAACGTGACCAGGCCGGAAATGCAGCTTTGGCCGCGGCAATCGCATTCAGCGCATCGGCCTGAGAAGCGCGGGCATATTCACCCACCACATCATTGGTATCAGACGGGCTGATATTCGGGATCGCCTCGCCGCCAACCCATTCGCCGTCAATTAAATTCTTATGCAATGTCATATTCTGCAAACTCCCCTTTGCGAATAGCCGGTCACTCGTTCCGCCAGCACCATGCCATATATGATGCATCAAACTAATATCATTTAAAGCATTGTGACTATGGTTCAGGCCTCATAAAGCGATGCTCATTCGGAATGATCCTGATATATCAGTATCTACAAGAAAAATGGACGACTGTCATCACCTAATATTTTTATCTCCGCACAGCATCTTTGATAAAGCCCTGCGCACCCTATATAAATGACGAGACAAGAAACGGAGCGGAGCAGTCATGATTATCGGCGAAGCAGAAAAAGCATCCGGCATTTCAGCCAAGATGATCCGCTATTATGAATCCATCGGCCTGATTGATGCGGCTGAGCGCACGGCCTCCGGCTATCGCGTCTATTCCGACCGTGATGTGCAAAATCTGCGCTTCATCCGTCAGTGCCGTGATCTCGGTCTGTCGCTGGAACGGATTAAATTACTGCTCAATCTCTGGCGTAATGATCAGCGCGCATCTTCAGAAGTGAAGCAGATTGCGCTGGCGCATGTGGCTGAACTGGAAACCAAGATCGCTGATATGCGCTCTATGGCCGATACATTGCAGAAGCTCGCAGACCGTTGCCATGGCGATAATGATCCGGATTGCGCAATCATCAATGCTTTGTCGCTGCAAAATCAGATGACGCTCAATAAGAAAACCGGCAGCTCAAAAAGCAGCGCCAGGAAACAGCACCCGCATTGATCTTTTCCTGACCATTCTGCGCTTTTGTTTTATGTGCTCTTTTCTGAAGGCATATCAGGCAATGGCAGTTCAATAACAAAAACAAGGCCGTTTTTATCCCATATTTCCTTAAACGAGCCGCGCATCTGCACATCAATACTGAGCTGTTTGAGACGGGAGCCAAAACCACGCTGTGACGGCTCCTGCATAATTTGCGGCCCGCCGGTCTCCCGCCACTCAATCCGCATAAAACCCTCATGTGCAGATAGTTCGATGCGGACATGTCCCTGCGGCACAGACAGTGCTCCGTGTTTGACAGAATTCGTCATCAATTCGTGAAACACCAGACTCATCGGCGTGACATGGGCAACGGGGCATAAAAGTGCATCGCCTTCTATGGAAATGCGTTCCAGATCGGAAAAGACATAAGGCTGCGTAAGGCGGGTCAGCAATTCATTCAGTGAGATCGTGCTATGCTGCCCCGTAACAGCGGGTGTTTTCTGATAGGTCAGCTCAAATGCACCGGCCAGCGCTGTCATACGCTCCCGCATCTGACCGACATAATCCTGTACATCCGTCTTACCCCGTGCGGACAAGCTCATCAGGCTGATAATCACCGCGAACATATTTTTCAGCCGGTGGTTCAGCTCCTGCGCCACCACTTCCCGCTGCTCCAGTGCCAGTTGTTCAGCGGTCACATTCACAATCAGCCCGAGAACCGAAGGTTTGCCGATATCCGTATAGATACGCCTGCCGATACCCGTGACCCAGACCGGATGCGGTTGTTCTGTATCACGGATGCGGAAAGTCTCGCGGACAATATCGCCTGATGTCAGCGCGTTGCTCAAAGCAGTTTCGACGCGCAGCTTATCTTCTTCATGGACGAGAGGCATAAAATCCGTAACAAAATTGATTTTACGCCTGTCCTTAAATGCCAGCATGTGGCTGGCACGGCCATCAAGGCTTACTTCGGCATCTTCTGGGTTATACTCCCAGACACCGATATTACCGGCATCCAGCGCCATTTGCAGGCGCAATTGCGCTTCCAGAAGTTTCAGCTCTTTCGCACGGTTGCGCTTATCGGCCTGTATCAATGCCTCACTGACAACATCCAGCTCGCTAATGCCCGAGCCCAGCGGCTTTATCGCCTGCACATCTCCCACAGCCATAGCCTGTGCGGCCAATTTTCTGACCGGCTTCGAAATCCGGCGTCCAAAGAAGCCCGCCAGCAAGGCGCTCAGCAATAATGTACCCAGCAACAGAATGATAAAATAGGCAAAAGCCACCCAAACCGGCCAGTTCAGCTCCGAGCGGTTAACACCGATCGCAATGCGCCAGTCGCTCAGCGGCGAACGGATATAATAACCGGCCACCTGATTGCCATCGAGAATCTGTCCACGCCAGCGCCCCTGCTTATCCGTGGCTTCCGCACGCAATTTATCCGGTATCAGCTGCCCCGTATAATCATTGCTGTTATTATTACGCGCCAGAACCTGATCATTCTGATCCACCACAACCGCAATCCAGTTTTTGGATATACCGCTCAAATTCAGCAGATCAGTAATACGCTGTGCTTCCATGCTCAGCGCCAGAAAATAATTGATTTTCCCGTCAACAAAAACCGGACGAACCACCGTAAAACAAAAAGGTGTATTTTCATGAGCACGCCGCACACCCGTGACATAGGGTTTGCCTGCCGCTTTGGCAGCCGCAAGATCTGTTTTTGTCAGCAGCGGCAGATCACCGACCCGCGCAGGATCCGAGGCAACCAGCAGCTTCGCCTCAGGATCATAAACCGTAATATTGATGTTTAATTCCTGCGCCATATCATGCAGGGTCGTCTGGAGAATATCAAAACGGCCATTCTTCAGAATATTGGAATAGCTGATAATTTCAGCGGCGCGCTGAAGGCCGTAAACCTCGCGGTCGATTGTAACGGCGAGGGATTGGGTAACATCAAAAGCCTGATTTTCAATATGGCTTCTTTCCTGCAAAACCAGAAGCCATAGAAAAAAGCCGACCAATATAATCAGAGGAAGCAACAGAGCGAGCGCAAATAGCGTGAGATGTCGCTTCAAATCTGCCTCTCCCTGATCGGTTCAGTGCAGATGCCGGTCATTTTACGGGAAAACCCGTTCTGATGACGGTCAAACAAAGAACGATAGTCGCAATCTTTGACCAAACATAAAAAAATTATTTCATCATAGCAAGTCAGTAAAAAAGCTGACGATTGGTCAGGTTAATATTGCGATGTAACCTGTTTTTTATTGTCCTCGCCGGGCGTGGCATAAATACCGGCACTGATAAAGGGAAACATCTTTTCTTTGGAATAGCTGTTTCCGAACATCATATCATACTGAACCTGACGGTAATCCTGCAAAATCTGCGGCATTACCGGTTGTTGCATCCATCCGGCATGGGGCGTGTAATCTTTATCCAGCAGCAGATGGCCATCAATCACGCTATATTCCTGATGCACTTTGCCCAGAAAACCGGTGTAGTAAGGATGCTGGAGACCGGCCATTTCCAGAACATAAAGCGGCAGGAAAGACGGGCTGATTGTGCCGACACCGCGCAAACTGTCTGTACGGCTTGACCACAACACCAGCGGGGTTTCATGCTGCGCCAGCATATGATCGGCCGTATCCACGCGGCTGGCCGTACGGTTCTTCATATAACCGCTCTCAACATAGACATCACCGAGCGGCGGCAGATGATCGCCGAAGAAAACAATAATTGTTTCCCGCTCGCGCTTCTTCGCCCAAGCCATCAGCCGTCCGAGATTGATATCCGCATCCTGTGCGCCCTGTGCAAAAGACCGCACAGACCCTTTGGATGCCTCACTTACAGCGCTGTCAGCATTGGTAACAACTTTGATCTGACTGTCCGGATAACGGCTTGGCGCATAAGGACCATGCCCCTGCAGAGATACACCAAACAGGAAGAGCGGCTTTTCCGCCTCTTCAGCCGAGCGGATAATCTCGCTGGTGAATTCTTCATCGGAAGCCAGATGGCCTTTTTTCATCAGCTCCGGCAGATTTTCTTCGGACAGAAATTTATCAAAGCCGAAATTTTCGTAGACAGAGCCACGGTTCCAGAACCACTGGCGATAGGGATGCAGTGCACGGGTTTCATAACCCTGCTCGCTGAAGAATGAGGCCAGCGAAGGCACAGGTCTGCGCACATATTGCTGATAGGGAATGCTGCCATAAGGCAAAAAGGCATTCGAAAAACCGGTCAGCGCTTCAAATTCAACATTCGCCGTCATACCGCCGAATTCCGGCGAAAACACATGGCCAGACTGGTTGGCACGCACATTTTTGATCGGATCTTCATCAAAGGCCACACCCGGAAGACGGGATGGATCCCAGAAAGATTCGCTCATAATCACAATAACATCCGGTTTTTCATCATTGCGTGCAGCAACCGGAACAATGGTATTGCCGTGGGCAGAAGATGAGCCGCCCAGCAGACCGCTGTCATCATCCGCAGGGAATAAATATTCCGCAATGCTTGCAATCCGCTCCTGCGAATAGCCGTTCGGTGCAGAGACATTGGCCATGGGAATATTGAAAATAAACGCCACAACCAAACCGTTATGGGCGTAATTTTCTTTCTGATCCCACATCATCGGCACAATGCCCATGCGGTCGCGGATATAGGAGAAGCTGGAATAATCGGAAATACTGCCGAACCAGATCAAAGCCGGCATGGCCACAGCAAGACGCGCTGCACGCGCAGTCCAGCTCAGACGCGGCACAGAGCGACGGAAAAAACGCCAGCAAAAATACAAAGCCGCAAGAGCCGCCATCGAGGCGAGTACGATCAGCACCGCATCCAGTGGCCTGTCACGCACCAGCAATGGCATCAGATCAACAACCTGACGGGTATAAAGCAGATCACTCGGATAGAGCGGATCGCCGAGATACATGCCCTTTTGCCGGCTGAACCATGCAAGCCCGAGCAAAACCGGCGCAACGATCAAAACACCCTGCCACAAACGCCCCAGCAGGCTGTCCAGCAAAAACAGGGTGAGGAAAACAAGACCTAATGTTGTCCAGAGCGGGCGGTGTGTCAGCGTAAAATACTGCTTCCATGATGCAGCGGAACCGCGCATCAGCCACTCGGTCAGCATCACGACAGACAGGGTGAGGAACAGCGTTCCGGCTGTGGCAATCAATGCGCGCCAGAACCAGTGCCTGCGGGCAAAATATGCACAGAACCGGCCATTGCGCCGCGCCGCCTTCCGCTTATCCCCGTGATTCAGCGCGCTGTCAGAATAAGGGACAGTATGCGGTGCATGATGAGGGACCGGCGTTGCAAGATTGCTCAATGGGCAGCTTCCAAAATAACAGGAACTTTCCGGTTCCTGCAGCGTTACACGATGCGTCTGCCTGTTTGTCTCTGCCGGTAATTTTACCGGTCATTGCTGATAAAAAAGCAGTCACAAAGACTTCACAAAAACTTCACACAGGTGTTAGCTTTTAGGTAAACAGGCAGTCCGAAGCAAGAGATGACAAAGAGCAAAGACGACAAATTCCACCGCCGGATATGCTCCGGCACTGTTCTGCATTCAAAAAAACAAATTTGTAAAAAAACGTCACAAATAATGAAACATCGCCAGAACAATAATTCTCTATATTTTTCAAAGAGATGTAATTTTATTCGATATTTTTCCTCAGAAATATCTGGAAAAAAATTATCGCAGGCTTGTAATGTAGTTTTAAGATTTGTGATGTGTCGTGTAGGCTTATCATGCGGTGTAAACAGCCGCACGGCACTGCCGGGCATGATGTTTGCCAACTAAAAGACACGGAGCCTTTATGACAACTGCCCCGCTGAACAGTCAGATCGACTCCCCGCAGTATTTTCAGCCTGCTTTATCAGAGAATGATTTTCGTTTGCTCTTCACACAGCACCCTATTCCGATGTGGCTGTATGATCCGATTTCGCTCAAATTTTTATTGCTGAACGATGCTGCTTTTGAATTTTACGGCTATACGCCGGAGCAGATGAGCCGGATGACTGTGCTGGATATCCGCCCTGAATCCGAGCACGAACGCATGATCGCTGCCATCCACGCAGAAACTGACTTCGGAAAGCCGCAAATCTGGAAACATCTGAAAGCCAATGGCGAGACGATTGAAGTCATCACCTATGGACGGCGTACAAATTTCAACGATCAGCCTGCTATTCTCGCGATCATTCAGGATCAGACCGAAATCCGCAAAGCGCGCAATGAAATCAGCCAGACCCGCTCATTGCTCGACAGCCTGATCAAAAACCTGCCGATCGGGGTTTTCATTAAAGATATGCAGGATAGCGGGCGCTATGTTCTGTTTAATGAAACAGCCAGCGCCATTACCGGCAAAGAATCTGCGCATGTCATCGGCAAAGCCGATCATCAGGTTTTCAGTGAAGAAGATGCCCGCAATTTTATCACGCAGGATCAATATGTGATGGAGAGTGACAGTGTTTTTACTGTCGAAAATGAAATTCCGTTGCGCAGTCACAGCCGCCATGTACGGGTAATGAAACGCACAATTCCGTCGCAAAACGGAGAAAAGCCGCGTTATCTGATCGGGTTGATGGAAGATATCACGGAAGAACAGGCTCTGCAGGCGCATCTGACCTATACGGCCATGCATGACTCGCTGACAAATCTGCCGAACCGTGTCTATTTTTCGCGCCATACGACGGATTTATTCTCCAAAAAGGAAGCAATCCAGAGCCATGCCCTGCTGTTTCTTGATGTTGATCACTTCAAACATATCAATGACAGTATCGGCCATGCGGCAGGCGATGCCCTGCTCTGTCAGGTTGCGCGCCGTCTCAGCGCCTTTCTGAAACCGCAGGATTTTATTGCCCGTCTTGGCGGTGATGAATTTGCGATCATCCATCCTTTTGACCCGAAAAACCCTGATCACCGGCAGGAAATCGGCCATTTTGCAGAGGAAATCACCAATCTGTTCAGCAAGCCGTTTCATCTGGACGGCAGTCCTGAATATGTCGGCTGTACCATCGGTGTTGTCATTGCCCCCGAAGATGGTGAGGATATTGATACGCTGTTGCGCAATGCCGATCTGGCGCTTTATGCTGCCAAGGCAGACCGGCGCGGTGTCTACCGTTTTTATGAAAGATCCATGCGTGAGGCGGTCGAAAAACGCCACCGCACGGCTTTGGAATTGCATACCGCTCTGCAAAACAACGAATTTGTGCTGTTTTATCAGCCGATTTTCTCGCTGACGACAGATCTGATTACCGGTTGTGAAGCTTTGTTGCGCTGGCAGCATCCGACACGCGGACTGGTCGCACCGGATGATTTCATTCCGATTGCCGAAGATACCGGTATCATTTCTGCAATCGGTGCCTGGGTTCTGCGGCAGGCCTGTCAGGATGCCATTTCATGGCCGGAGAAAATCAAAGTTTCTGTCAATCTGTCGCCAGTACAGTTTAACAGCCGCAACATGCTGGACATGGTGAAATCCGCCCTTGAAGAAAGCGGCTTGCAGGCCAACCGTCTGGAACTGGAAATCACCGAAACAGTGCTGCTGTCCAATACCGAGCATAATACCGAATTGTTATTCGAATTGCGCAATCTGGGCGTGAGCATTGCCATGGATGATTTTGGCACCGGCTATTCGTCCCTTAATTATTTGCGCACTTTCCCTTTTGACAAGATCAAGATTGATCGCAGTTTTGTGTCCAATATTGATAATGACAAACGCAATCTGGCGATCATTCAGGCTGTGGTTTCTCTGGGCAGCGCGTTCAATATTGTAACGACGGCAGAAGGCGTGGAAACACAGGAACAGCTCACGCGCCTGAAAGACGAACAATTCGGTGAGGTACAGGGATTTTTTACCGGAAAACCGATGTCACAGCGCGATGTTTGTGACTTCATCGCGGGATATGACGGATAAAGAGACATAAAATCAAATAGTTAAGATAAATACATTTCTTTCGGAAAAAGCTCTTGACCTTCCCATCATGGGAAGCCCTATCTTCTTGTCAACATCAACAAAAGCGCTGACATGCGCCTGAAACTGACAAGAAAGGCAGGGCTTCCGCAGGCGGGACTTTCCGCATAATCAGCCCTGAAGATCATCATGACACAATCCGTTTCCTCCACTGTTCTGCTCTCTGTTGACGGTATGGGCTGCGGTTCCTGCGTGGCAAAAATTGAGAAAACCGCCAAAGCCGTTGAAGGTGTCAGCACCGTCAGCGTTGATCTGGCGAAAAAACAAGCCAGCATCGGTTTTTCGGCTCCGGCAAATGCCGCGACAATTGCCAAAGCCATTGATGCGGCAGGTTACGAAACAAAAATCCTCGGCTAAAGGCAGGAGTTTCTGTCATGACCAAACATAGTCACCCTGAGCAGACACGCTCGGGTCAGCCTGTTGTTACGCTTGATATTGACGGCATGACCTGCGCCTCCTGCGTCGGTCGTGTGGAAAAAGCCTTGCTCGCTTTGCCGGGCGTCAACAGTGCGACAGTCAATCTGGCGACACAACAAGCAACCGTGCGTTTTGCAGATAAGCCGGATGCAGGCCTTGCTGCCGAAGCTATCAAGAAAGCCGGTTACACCGCGCATATTCCGCAACCACCGGCACAAGTGGTGCTGGAAGTGGATGGCATGACCTGCGCATCCTGTGTCGGACGCGTGGAAAAGACCCTGCAATCCTCTGTCGGCGTTGCTGCAGCCTCCGTTAATCTGGTGACCAAACGCGCCAGCATCACGCTCAGTGATCCGTCAGTCACGCCGCAAATGCTGGCAGATATTGTCACTAAAAGCGGTTATCCGGCACAGCCTGTGGCAGCGGCCGCTCCTGCAAGTGGTGCGGAACGCCGTGCAGAGAAAAATGATGCCGAGATTAAAACCCTCAAGCGCGATGTACTGATTGCCGGTGCTTTGGCGCTGCCGGTTTTCATCACGGAAATGGGTTCGCATCTGTTCCCGCCGCTGCATCATTTTATTGCTGGTACAATCGGCACGCAGAACAGCTGGTATCTCCAGTTCATTCTCACAACACTCGTATTGTTTGGTCCGGGTCTGCGTTTCTTCCGTATCGGTATTCCTGCACTGTTGCGCGGCGGTCCGGACATGAACTCGCTCGTGGCTGTCGGCACATTGGCAGCATGGGGCTTCTCCGTAGTCGCCACCTTCATGCCCTCTGTCCTGCCAGCGCAAACCGTCAATGTCTATTATGAGGCAGCAGCGGTTATCGTTACGCTGATCCTGATCGGCCGCTGGATGGAAGCCCGCGCCAAAGGCCGCACATCCCATGCCATTGCCCATCTGCTCGGGCTTCAGGCCAAAACCGCTCGTGTGGTGCGTGACGGCGTGACACAGAATATTCCGCTGGAGGATGTGCGTGCAGGTGATCTGGTTCTGGTGCGTCCGGGTGAGAAAGTGCCGGTCGACGGCGAGATCACGGAGGGTACGTCTTATATTGATGAATCCATGATTACCGGTGAGCCTATTCCCGCCACGAAAAATGTCGGTGACACGGTTGTCGGTGGTACGGTCAACAAGACCGGCGCCTTCACCTATCGCGCCACCAAGGTTGGTGCGGATATGGTGATCTCGCAGATCATCCGCATGGTTGAAGACGCACAGGCCGATAAGCTGCCGATCCAGAACCTGATCGACAAGGTCACGACATGGTTTGTGCCTGCGGTTATGCTCGCAGCCTTTGTCACCTTCCTGATCTGGTTTATCTTCGGCCCTGAACCGGCCTTCACCTTTGCGCTGGCTAATGCCATTGCCGTGCTGATTATCGCCTGTCCTTGTGCCATGGGTCTGGCAACACCGACCTCGATCATGGTCGGTACCGGTCGCGGTGCGGAAATGGGTGTGCTGTTCCGCCGTGGCGATGCCCTGCAAAGCCTGCGCGATGCCGACATTATCGCTTTCGACAAAACCGGCACGCTGACCATTGGCAAACCTGTGCTGTCGCAGTTCCATACATTCGGCAATCAGAGTGCTGATGAGATGCTGGCTTTGGCAGCCGCGTTGGAATCCCGCTCAGAACATCCGATTGCGACTGCTGTGGTGCAGGCTGCGGAAGACAAGGGGCTGAAACAGCCGGAAGTCAAAGACTTTGAAGCTGTACCGGGCTTCGGCGTCAGTGGCATGGTTGACGGTCAGCCCGTCCATGTCGGCGCAGAACGTTTCATGAAAAAGCTCGGCATTGATGTCAGCACCGGTGCAGAGGCCGCAGCAGCAATGACTGCCAAAGCGCAATCCGTGCTCTATATGGCACGGGATGGTGCACTGGTCGCCGCCTTCTCCGTGGCGGATGAGCTGAAACCTACAACCAAAGCCACAATTGATGCCCTGCATAAGCTTGGCCTGAAAGTGGCGATGATTACCGGAGACAGCAAAGTCGTGGCAAATGCCATTGCTAAAGAACTCGGTATTGATGAGGTATCAGCGGAAGTTCTGCCGGATGGTAAAGTGGAAGCACTGAAGCGTCTCGCAGGTTCTGACCGTAAAATCATCTTTGTCGGCGACGGTATCAATGATGCACCGGCATTGGCTGCGGCTGATGTGGGTGTGGCTGTGGGCACCGGCACGGATATCGCTATTGAAAGCGCCGATGTGGTGCTGATGAGCGGCGATCTGACTGCTGTTGTGGATGCGATTGCTCTGTCCAAAGCGACAATCCGCAATATTCGTCAGAACCTGTTCTGGGCATTTTCCTATAATACCGCGCTTATTCCGGTTGCAGCAGGCCTGCTCTACCCGTTTTACGGCATCCTGCTCTCGCCGGTACTGGCTGCGGCAGCCATGGCATTGTCGAGCATCTTCGTGCTGACCAATGCGCTGCGCCTGCGCAGTTTCACCAGCACACGTTTATAAAAGCACCATCCTCCCAAGGCTAATGCTTTTAAACAAAACGCCGCCCGTAACAGGGCGGCGTTTTCATTGATTAGAGAATTGATTTACTTATTGTTTTACAGAATTTCCTGCGCTTTTTCCTGTCAGAATTAACTGTATCTGCGCCGATTCATTTGTTCTATTTTCAAATAAATGTTTCGAAGCACTTCCCGCTGTGCTTTACTGATCTATATTCTTCCCCATTCAATAAATAAGGGGTAGCATTGTGTTAGTTTCATTAACAGCCATCCTCTTTGCGTTCATAGGCATCGCGCTTGGTTATGGTGGCATAAAACTCGCCCTGCTGGGCGGCAGCCTTTATTACATTATTACAGCGGCCGGTTTCTTACTGACCGCCATACTGCTTTTCACCCGCCGTGCTGCGGCACTCTGGGTCTATGCCCTGATCATTCTCGGCACACTCGGCTGGGCATTTTATGAAGTCGGTTTTGACTGGTGGCCGCTCGGCTCACGCGGCGGCATTATTGTGCTGCTGGGTCTGTGGCTGTTGCTGCCACCGATCCGCAAAGCGCTCAGCCCTGCCAGCAGAGAAGTGGCACCAACGGTTGAACAGGCTCGCGCAGGCAGTGCCAGTCCTCTGCCGCTGCTGGGGGCAATCGCGGCCGCATTGATTGTTGCCGGTATCTCAATCACCAAAGATCCGCATAATCTCGACGGTTCTCTACCCACAGAAGCGGTCGCGGCAACACCGGATATGGGCAATACGGTACCGGATGGCGAATGGCATCAATATGGCCGCACGCAATATGGTCAGCGTTATTCACCGCTCACACAAATCACACCGGAAAATGTGGCTAGCCTGCAGCTTGCATGGCAATACCAAACCGGCGATGTGCGCCAGCCGCAGGATGTGACGGAAACCACCTATCAGGTGACACCGCTCAAGATTGAAGACACGCTTTATCTCTGCACGCCGCATAATATTGCCATTGCGCTGGATGCGGATACGGGCAAGGAAAAATGGCGCTATAACCCTGAGGTCAGCGCCAATACCCAGCGCCAGCACCAGACTTGCCGTGGCGTGACCTATTGGAAAGACCAGAGCGTTGCCGCAGATCAGGCCTGTTATGAGCGGGTTTATCTGCCGACATCCGATGCGCATCTGATAGCACTGGATGCCAAGACCGGCCAGATTTGCGAGAGTTTTGCTGATAAAGGTGTGCTCGATCTGACCCGTGGCATGAAATATAATCCGTCCGGCTATTATTACTCCACCTCCCCGCCAACTGCGATGGACGGAAAAATCATCGTCGGCGGCGCGGTGAATGATAATTTCTCGACGCAGGAACAGTCGGGCGTTATCCGCGCCTTTGATATTCTCACCGGTCAGCTGTTGTGGAACTGGGATTCCGGTAATCCTGATGTCACCACACCGATTGCGGACGGTGAGCATTACACCACCAATTCACCGAATAGCTGGTCGGTGTTCAGTGCCGATGAAAATCTCGGCCTCATCTATATACCGCTCGGTAATCAGGTGCCGGATCAGCTCGGTATGGGGCGCAGTGAGGCGGTAGAGAAATATTCTTCCTCCATCACAGCTCTGGATGTGAATACCGGACAGGTGCGCTGGGTACGCCAGACTGTGCATCATGATCTCTGGGATATGGACGTGCCTGCTCAGCCCGTGCTGCTCGACATTACCAATAAGAGCGGACAAGTTGTGCCCGCACTGGTAGGTCCAACCAAGCAGGGCGATATTTATGTGCTCGACCGGCGTACCGGTGAAGCGATTATTCCTGTGACCGAAGTTGCAGCCCCAACAGGTGCAATACCGGAAGACTTCTCCGCACCGACACAGCCGCTTTCCGGTCTCAGCTTCAATCCTCCGCCGCTGACGGAAGCCAATATGTGGGGGGCAACGATGTTCGATCAGCTTGCCTGCCGCATCCAGTTCCGCTCGCTGCGCTATGAGGGTCGTTACACCCCGCCTTCCCTGCAGGGTACAATTGTCTATCCCGGCAATTTCGGCGTCTTTAACTGGGGCAGCGTGGCAGTTGATCCGAAACGTCAGGTGATGTTCGGTATGCCGACCTATCTGGCCTTCACCTCACGCCTTGTGCCTGCGGATCAGATTCCGCCGAAAGGTGAGGATGAAAAAGCCAGCGAGCAAGGGTTGAACCGTAATGATGGCGCGCCTTACGGCGTATTTATGGGGCCGCTCCTGTCACCGCTTGGCATTCCGTGCCAGTCGCCGCCATGGGGCTATGTGGCCGGTGTTGACCTGCGCACAGGCAAGATCGCCTATAAACATAAAAACGGTACGGTAGAAGATATGGCACCGGTGCCAATTCCGCTGAAACTTGGCGTTCCGGGTATCGGCGGGCCGATGATTACCGCAGGCGGCGTTGCTTTCCTCGGTGCAGCGGTTGACGATTATCTGCGCGCCTATGACCTCACCACCGGTAAGCAACTCTGGCAGACACGCCTGCCTGCGGGTGGCCAGTCCACACCGATGAGCTATACCGGCAAAGACGGCAAACAATATGTGCTGATCGTTGCCGGTGGCCATGGTTCAGTCGGCACTAAAGCCGGTGATTATGTAATGTCTTACAAGCTGCCATAAGCCATACAGACATATAAAAAAGGGCGGAATTTCCGCCCTTTTTTACGTCACGCCTTGGGAGCAATTAAATCGTACAAATCGTCGAGCGGGTCAGAAAACGCACTTCACGGCCATTATCGAGCGAGAACATACCTCCCCGCCCCGGCACCACATCAATAATCAGATCCGTATGTTTCCATGCTTCATATTGCGAACGGCTGATATAAAACGGCGCACCGCCAATCTCACCCAATTGCACATCCTGATCACCGATCAGAAAATCACCTTGTGCATAGCACATCGGCGATGAACCATCACAGCAACCGCCGGACTGGTGAAACATCACAGGGCCATATTCTGCCTGCAATTCGGCAATCAGTTTGAGGGCGTCAGGCGTCGCAGTCACTTTGTTCAGCGGTGCTGTATTCGTGTTCATTTCTGCTTCAGTCATGACACCCTCCACTTTGTGATCTATTTGGTCATATCCATCACGATACGGCCTTCGATTTCACCTTTGCGCATCTTGTCGAAAATCGCGTTGATATTCTCCAGCCTGTCAGTGCTGATCGTCGCCTTCACTTTACCATCTGCAGCGAAATCAAGCGACTCCTGTAAATCCAGCCTTGTGCCGACAATGGAACCGCGCAGTGTCACGCCATTCAGCACCATGTTGAAAATCGACACCGGAAACTCACCGGCAGGCAGACCGTTGAAAGCAATCGTGCCGCCACGCGACATCATCCCCAGCGCCTGCTGGAACGCTTTTGGCGAGACCGCTGTCACCAATGCGCCCTGCGCACCGCCATCGGTCAGTTTTTTCACTTCGGCTGCCGGATCATTGCTGGTTTTGGCATTGACGGTTGCGACTGCCCCCAGTCGTCGCGCCAGATCAAGTTTGGCATCATCAATATCGACAGCCACAACATTGAGCCCCATGGCTTTGGCATATTGCACCGCCATATGGCCAAGCCCGCCGATACCGGAAATCACCATCCAGTCACCGGGTTTGGTATCCGTGACTTTCAGCCCTTTATAAACGGTCACACCAGCGCAAAGTACCGGCGCGATTTCGTTAAACTCGATATTCTTCGGCAAATGGCCGACGAAATTCGGATCAGCCACCACATAATCGGCAAAACCGCCATTCACAGAATAGCCGGTATTTTCCTGAGATTCACACAAGGTCTCCCAACCACCGAGACAATGGTTGCAATAGCCGCAAGCCGTATAAAGCCATGGAATACCAACGCGATCACCTTCCTTGACATGTTTGACACCGGCACCGACGCCGGAGACATAGCCCACACCTTCATGTCCCGGAATAAATGGCGGATTTGGTTTCACCGGCCAATCGCCTTCAGCCGCATGAAGATCGGTGTGACAGACACCGGATGCCTGAATAGCAACCTGAATTTGCCCCGGCCCAGGCACGGGGATCGGCACTTCATCAATTGTCAGGGGTTTTCCGAATTCACGTACAACAGCGGCTTTCATAGTTTTTGCCATAACAATCTCCTTTGGCAGAAAGAGAGGCACTCCTTCTGCTCCATTCATGACACCAACATTACGGAAAGTCGGCGAGCCGGATGACCGGATCACCGTGGCTGAAGCATTTCACAATCAGGCCGGATCAGCCTGACAGCCGTGGAATGCAACCACATTCAGAGCGTTTGCAACGCATCCTACTCACTGCGTTCGCTCTCATTTTTTGTTATGCATATCTCCCCCGAAACCGGTCATGACTTCGGGGGAGATCATTTCGTCAGATCAGAAGAAGCCCAGTTTCTTAGGGCTGTAGCTCACCAGCATATTTTTGGTCTGCTGGTAATGATCGAGCATTTTCAGATGATTTTCGCGCCCTATTCCGGATTGCTTGTAACCACCGAAAGCCGCGTGTGCCGGATAAGCATGGTAGCAATTTGTCCAGACGCGCCCTGCCTGAATACCACGGCCAAAGCGGTAAGCACGGTTGCCGTTACGCGTCCACACACCGGAACCAAGGCCATAAAGCGTGTCATTGGCAATCGAGAGCGCTTCCTCATCCGTTTTAAAGGTCGTGACAGAAACCACAGGACCGAAGATTTCTTCCTGAAAAATCCGCATCTTATTGTGGCCTTTGAAGACCGTCGGCTTCACATAGAAACCGCCGGCCAGATCACCGCCAAGCTGGTTACGTTCGCCACCGGTCAGCACTTCCGCGCCTTCCTGACGACCGATATCCATATAGCTGAGGATTTTTTCCAGCTGTTCCTGCGAGGCCTGCGCGCCGATCATGGTTGCCGGATTGAGCGGATCGCCCTGCACAATTGCCTCAACGCGCTTCAGCGCTTTTTCCATGAATTTGTCGTAGATTTTTTCATGGATCAGCGCACGGCTCGGGCAGGTACAAACCTCACCCTGATTGAGCGCAAACATCACAAAGCCTTCAATGGCTTTGTCGAGATAATCATCATCTTCCGCAGTCACATCTTCAAAGAAGATATTCGGCGATTTACCACCCAGCTCCAGCGTGACCGGAATAAGGTTCTGACTGGCATATTGCATAATCAGACGGCCGGTAGTGGTTTCACCGGTAAAGGCGATTTTGGCAATGCGCGGGCTGGAAGCCAGCGGCTTACCGGCTTCGAGGCCGAAACCGTTGACAATATTCAGCACACCGGCAGGCAGCAGATCGCCGATCAGTTCCGCCAGCACCAGAATAGAAGCCGGTGTCTGCTCAGCCGGTTTCAGCACCACACAGTTACCCGCAGCCAGTGCCGGTGCCAGTTTCCACACCGCCATCAGGATCGGGAAGTTCCACGGAATAATCTGCCCGACCACGCCCAAAGGTTCATGGAAGTGATAGGCGACTGTATCGTGATCGATTTCAGAAATGCCGCCTTCCTGCGCACGGATAGCACCGGCAAAATAGCGGAAATGGTCAATCGCCAGCGGCATATCGGCATTGGTGGTTTCACGGATCGGCTTGCCATTGTCCCAGGTTTCAGCCTCGGCCAGCAGTGCCAGATTATCCTGCATCCGGTCAGCGATTTTATTGAGGATCAGCGCACGTTCTGCGGCACTGGTGCGCCCCCATGCTTCTTTCGCGGCGTGGGCGGCATCGAGCGCCAATTCCACATCCGCTGCATCGGAACGGGCAATCTCGCAGAGAACCTGTCCGTTGACCGGTGAAATATTCTCAAAATAACGTCCGGATTTCGGTTCGACCCATTTGCCGCCGATGAAATTGCCATAACGTTTGGCAAATTTAGGATGAACTGTCCGGTTTACTTCAACCTTGTTCATTGTCTCTCTCCCTGTTTTTCGCTCATTATCAGCACGCTATCTCTCCTCAGATAGACATGCCTGAACTCACAAATAATGTTGCGGGAAATACGCGGCTTGTCATGAGGCCAGCGGAGCACTCATCACAAACTCTTGCCCGCAATGTCGCAAGAATGAGACAGTTTGAGAGATGGCTTTAAATTCGTGCATCCCGTCCAAAAAACATTTCACATTTTCCGGAATGCCGCGCGGCTCAGCCGTTTCGTCTGATTTGCAAACGGTTGAGCTTACGATGCAGGGTTGCACGGCTCATGCCAAGAATTTTGGCTGCCGAGGAAATTTTCCCCTCAGCCCGTGCAAGGGCGCGGATAATGACACCGCGTTCAGCTTCGGCCATATCCATATCCTGCTCAGCCAGCGTTCCGAAGAAATCGGCCGCAGGAACCGGATCTTTCAACCCGTCTTCGCCCAACCCCAGTGCCAGACGTGCGGAACGGCTGGCACCAATCACCATATCATCACGATCAATTGCCAGCAGTGCGCCGCTGTTATGCTCAGTGACAGGTGCCAGAACAATGCGGGCTTTCTGGAAATGATAGCGGAAATAATCTGTCTCAATCTTGCGTGCCGCGTCATTCACCGCAGCAAAAATCAACCCTGCATAGGCCTCAGTCAGGTCAGACCGGCAGGAGGATACATCAAGCACCGCAACAAGTTGCCCTGTATGATCGTGGATCGGGGCAACAGAGCAGGAAAGCCCAGCATTTCTTGCATGAAAATGCTGGTCACGGTGAATTGTCACTGCGCGTTGCTCGACAATACAGGTGCCAATGCCATTGGTGCCCTCACAGGCTTCACTCCAGACGGCACCCGTCCACAGTCCCCATTTATGAAATGTCTTATCGTCCGCAACAGCCCCGCGCCGCTCCACCGGCACACCAGTACCGTCAGCCAGTAATACACAACAACCGATGCCGCCAACTGACAGAAACAGACGATCCAGCACCGGTTGTGCCAGATGGGTCAGCGGCTCGACATATTCCTGCACTTCGCGCAGTTTCTGAGCGGTGATAGTTTGGGGTTTGCCGGGATCCTGTGGTTTCAACCCGTGCAGACGGGCAGACCGCTGCCATGAGGCAACGAGAGCCGAGCGCGCTGCACCGCTGCCACGAATGGCAGAGTGAACCCGCTCCGCATGAGCGCTGAAGACTGACTGACCTGCCGCGGCGGATATTTCGCCTGACTGAATGCTCATTGCTGGCTCTCCTCCAGAGCTTCACTCAGTGTCTGCACAGAGAATGGTAGTCCAGATTTATGCTGCTGTGAAGAGCATGAGGATGAGACCCAAAGGAGGAGAAACTATGGCTGTAAAAACAAACACCGCAGCCGGAAGTTTCCTGCTGCGGTGTGAAACTATAAGTGGATAATATGAAAAACGTTACGCCGCTTCCTCATGATAACCGGTTTCGGTTTTCATAAACTGATCCAGCGCCGCGATCTCGTTTGCTGTCATGACCAGCCCGCGTTTGCTGCGTCGCCAGACAATATCTTCTGCGGTCAGTGCCCATTCCTGCACCATCATATAACGCACTTCAACTTCATAAAGATCGGCGCCAAAATGCTGACCGAGATCTTTATAATCCGCTGCATTGCCCAAAATCCACTGCGCGCGCGTACCATACATGCGGAACAGTCGTGCCGCATGAGACGGTGCCAGAAAAGGATAATGCGCAGCAAATTTCGCGCTCATCCGGCCAAAATCCTGCACCGGAAAATCACCACCCGGCAATGGCGCCTTATGTGTCCATGGCGCACCTTTTTTACCGAGAAAATGCTCAATCTTCTGCATCATATGCTCGGATAAACGGCGATAGGTCGTGATTTTGCCGCCGAAAATATTAATCAGCGGTGCTTTATTCTCACCGGCATCATCCTTCAGCACATAATCGCGCGTGGCTTCCTGCGCCTTATCGGCTCCGTCATCATAGAGCGGACGGACACCGGAATAAGCCCAGACAATATCTTCGCGCTTTACCGGCTCGCGGAAATATTCACTGGCGGCAGAGCACAGATAATCGCTCTCGGCATCAGTGATTTCCACTTTCGCCGGATCACCGTGATAGTCCTGATCTGTGGTGCCGATCAGCGTAAAATCATTTTCATAAGGAATAGCAAAAATGATGCGCCCGTCATTATTCTGGAAGAAATAAGAACGATCGCCGTCGAATTTCTTACGCACCACAATATGGCTGCCCTGCACAAGACGCACATTATGCACCTCGGCCAGACCTTCCACACCGGCAAGCACACGGTCAACCCACGGGCCGGCAGCATTCACCACGAGCTTTGATGTCACCTCACTGGTTTTGCCCGAGCGCAAATCCAGCAATGTCAGATGCCAGATATCAGCTGTGCGCCGCGCAGCAATGACTTTGGTGCGGGTGCGGATTGTTGCGCCGCGTTCCTTGGCATCCATCGCATTGAGTGCCACAAAACGCGCATCATCAACCCATGCATCGGAATATTCAAAAGCCTTGGTGAACAGGTCTTTCAGCGGTGCCGCAGCCTTATCGGTTTTCATATTCAGGGTGCGGGTTGCAGGCAGCAATTTGCGCCCGCCAATATGGTCATAAAGGAACAATCCCAGACGCAACAGCCATGCCGGACGCACACCGCCGCGATGATAAGGCAGAATGAAACGCATTGGCTTGACCACATGCGGGGCATTAGCCCAGATCACTTCGCGCTCCATCAGGGCTTCACGTACCAGCCGGAATTCATAATGCTCCAGATAGCGCAATCCACCATGAATAAGTTTGGTTGCACGGGAGGATGTACCGCTTGCCAGATCTTTCATTTCGGCCAGACCGGTGCGGAAACCACGCCCTGCAGCATCGCGGGCAATGCCGCAGCCATTAATACCGCCGCCAATAATGAAAATATCGTAGTCCGTATTTGCAACCACGTCGCAAGCTCCGCCGAAAATCATGTCAATTCAATACGTAACTGCTTGAAGCACGGTAAATTGACACGGCTGTGACACATGAAAAACGGCGCACCGGAATCGTCTTCAATCCGGCATCATCCGCAATATGAAAGCAATATAGTAAAAAACGAAACTAAATCGAGCGAAAAAACGAAACTTCACACAAATAAGAAGGCGCAAAAAACTTATGCAGTCGCGAGATAAAACCTGTCAGGTTTTAAAGTTTCAAAGCTTCAATCAACTGCACATCATGATCGGCGCAAATCTGACGCAAAGACGGTTCAATGCACTGATCGGTGATGAAAGTATCAATCTGCGATAAATGCCCCATCCGCACCGGCGCGCTGCGCTCCATCTTGGTGGAATCTGCTACCAGAATAATATGACGGGCATTGGCGATAATCGCCTGCGCAACCTTTACCTCGCGATAGTCAAAGTCGAGCAATGCACCATCGGCATCAATCGCTGAAACGCCAATAATTGCATAATCCACTTTGAACTGACGGATGAAATCAACGGCCGCCTCACCGACAATACCACCGTCACTGGCGCGCACAACACCACCGGCAATAATGACTTCCAGCCCTGAATAGACACGTAAGCGACTGGCGACATTGATATTATTGGTAATCACCATCAACTGGCTATGCGACAGCAAATGTTGGCTCACGGCCTCAGTAGTCGTGCCGATATTGATGAAAAGCGATGCGCCTTCCGGTATCAATGCAGCTGCGGCCTGACCGATAGCCTGTTTTTCCGAGGCTGCGATTTGCCTGCGCGCTTCATATTCCAGATTCTCCACGCCCGAGGGAAATAAAGCACCGCCATGGGTACGGGTCAGCAATTGCGCACGGCATAAATCATTGAGATCTTTACGGATTGTCTGCGGGCTAACCTGAAATTGTTCAGCCAGATCATCAACCAGCACCTGACCTTTCAGCTTAGCCTGTTCCAGAATGGCACGATGACGCGGAGAGTGCTGCATAAAAATCTGCCTGATTTTACCCATTAAACGGACAAAACGTGCCTGATGCGGATTTATCCTCCGCGCCCGCTCTGATTGTTTTTGAACGCGGCTTCAGGAAATCCGGCTCTCGCTTCTCCTGAAACAGCTTTGCATGTCAGGATAACTAATCAGTGGCTGAACACAAGCAGATCAACCTCATATTCAAATAAGTTTGTTTTGTATCAGCATAATTCCACAGACAATTCCTTTCAGACTGACATAGCTATCCTCTCAGATATGCCTGACTTACCCGCCACAGGTGTGTCAGCTGCTTTTGCTGTGACTTGCAAATATAAAGTCAGTGCACTGACCAGATGGTAGAGGATTGAAGCCGGCACATGACCGGAGCAATGACTTCCGTTCTTATCAACGCGGTCAATCCACAAACCGCGTTTTGCCGGATGCAGATGCCAGCGAAACAAAGTGGCGATGCGCGCTTCAATTTCCGGCTTCATATCCTGACCATTATAGCCATCAAGCATGATCGCAGCTTTGATCGCCTCACATTGCTGCCAGCTGCGGCTGCCGCTATCCACCGGCCTGCCCTCACGCGACACCACATTATAGGCCAGACCTGTCGCCCGGTTTATCCCGCTGGAAATGGCATTGCTATACAAACGATGCGCCATCCGCTGTGTGTTTTGGCAACCGGTGCGCTTGGCATAATCACTTAGCAACGCTGCCCATTCAAAAGCATGACCAGGTTCTGTGTGGTCGCCCCGCTCATCCCGCACCCGCTGCCAGTTCGCAGTGAAATATTCTCCCAGACACCAATAATCACGATCAAAAAAGTAATATTCACACAGAGCTACAATCTCGGATGCACGACGGAGAAACATAAAATCTCCGCTCACCTCGTGCCATGCCAGACAGGCTTCGAGATAATGCATATGCGCATTACTGCTGAGTATAGCCTGCGGATCAGAGCGGTCAGCAAATGTTTCGTAGAAACCGCCTTTTGGGTGAGCCAATCTGGCATCCAGAAATGCAAAAGTCTCCTGCGCTAATTGCAGAGCTTGATTATGTCCCGCCTGATGAGCATAGCTCAGTGCAAGCAACATACAGGTCTGATCGTAGAAATTTTCCTGACTTTCCGCCACACTGCCATCAGCATGAAATGACTGCACCCAGCCGCCATTGCGACTGCGCCCTTTCGCCTGCATAAAGAGTAAACCGTGCGCGATCAGACCAGCAGCCTCCCCGCACCATCCCGCCTGATGACTTTTCGCAAAAGCATAAATTTGCCGCGCCATTGTCCGTGAACGTCGCAGGCCTGCAACCGGTACCCCCTGCATAGAAAGGTTCTCATAAAAACCGCCATGGCGATGATCGGTACCGCGCACAGCCCAGAGGGGCAGCGCCTGCTCAAATAACCAGTCCTGCACCTTTTGCCGGTGCATGCCAGATAGAGGAATGGGTGCTTCATAATATAATTCTGCACGATTTTGCTGCGTCAGCTGTCTGACAATGGCCTGCACCTGCTGGCTCTGTGCCAGCGGAGCCACAAAGGTTGCATCCTTGGTGGCAATAACAGCCATATCATTCAGGCCGGACACTGCGAGTAATCCGCTGTCGCTGCGGATATAGCTGTTGTTACAATCATGGGCGATCACATCACCGCTCAGCACATTGCCGCAACTATCCTGCGGTTGATGCTGGAGCAAAGAGTGCCATGAGCCGAGATCACTCCAGCGGAATGAAGCCGGTATCAGCACACGTCTGTCTGCTTTTTCCATAATTGCATGATCGAAAGAAATCGCAGGCACAGGCTGATACAGATGCTCTGGTAATCTTATCGCATTATCATCGCGCTCTGCCTTATCGAGTGCAGCCTGCACAGCCAGCCAGATATCCGGTGCATATTGCAGAAAGGCGTCCCGCATAGTGCTGGCGCGAAACAGGAATATGCCGGAGTTCCAGAAGTAATTTCCCTGCCGGATAAAGGACAATGCACTGTCATAATCCGGCTTCTCAGTAAATCGGATGATAGCATAGCCTGCCTCGGTCAGCTGTCCCGCTTCTATATAACCATAGCCGGTTTCCGGCCGTTCCGGTAAAAGCCCGAATGTAACAATTGCTCCTTGCGCAGCAGCAGGAACTCCCTGCGCTACGCTCTGCCAAAACTGCTCTGTAGTCGATATTTCATGATCTGCCGGACAAAGCAGGATCAAAGCATCATCACAGCCCGATAATGCAGACAGTGAGGCCAGTGCTGCAACCGCAGCGGTATTACGCGCCACTGGCTCTAAGATTGTCCTGATATCCCCCACATCAGACATTGCAGAAATTATTTCTGCAATTTGCTCGGAATGTGCCTGTGCACCGATCACAGAAATTCTGTTCTCGGGAGCAAATTGCAGGCGCTTTAAAGTCGCGAGCAACAGGCTCTCATCGCCGGACAGGTGATGAAATTGTTTCGGCTTGTCAATTCTGGAGAGCGGCCATAAACGTGAGCCACTGCCGCCGCACATCACAAAACTCAACAACGGCAAATTCGTGCTATTAATTCCGTTGAACTTCCCGTTTTCCCGATCAAAAGCCATAGCCAACGCCCCCGCCCAAGCTATTCAAAAAACTTAAAAACCGCCCTCAAAATTGGGTAGTTCCCCTGCCCCGAATTGTCTCAAAACATCTTTGATTGCACACAGCATGTCATTGCGCCTCTCAAGCGAGACCGGACTCTCGGCAACCACCACCAAATCCGGCTTGTTTGACGATGCACGGATCAATCCCCATGTACCGTCAGCCGCTGTGACACGCGCGCCATTGATCGTCAGAAGCTCCGTAATCTTCTGCTCTGCAAATGAACCACCCGCCTCAAACAAATTGGCAAAATAATCCTGTATCCGGCTAACCAGCCCGTATTTTTCAGTATCACAGCAGGGAATATTGAGCGTCGGCGTTGCATAGCTGACCGGCAATTGCCGGTGGAGCGCGGCCAAGCTCTGATCCGGATGGGCAGCCAACATTTCGCAAACCGCGATGGCGGTTGCCAGACCATCATCATAACCCAGTCCCAAAGGCTGGTTCAAAAACATATGGCCGGATTTTTCAAACGCCGCCAATGCGCGGCACTCCCCCATGCGGCGCTTGATATAGGAATGGCCGGTTTTCCAATATTCGACCGTTGCCTGATTGGCCTGCAATACCGGATCACTGCGAAACAATCCGCTCGATTTCACATCGACAATAAAATGCGCGGCTTTGTGCTTTTCTGAGAATTGCCGCGCCAATAGCAAGCCCATACGGTCAGCATAAATAATATTGCCCTCATGATCCGCCACACCGCAACGGTCGCCATCACCATCAAAGCCAAAAGCCAGATCAGCTCCATAGGTTCTCACGGCCTCCGCCATTGCTTTTTGCATGGGAGCGGCTTCCGGATCAGGATTATAATGCGGAAAATTCCAGTCCGGCGCGCAGTCAACTTCCACAACATCACAACCAATCCGGCGCAAAATTTGCGGAGCGAACAAACCCGCAGTGCCATTTCCGCAAGCAACAACAACTTTCAGATGGCGTTTTAAAAAGCGGCCTTTTGTTAAAGCTGCAGAATAAAGCTTTTCGATATTATTGACGGAATTATAGCACCCGCCTTTAGCCGGCTCAGCCTGATGCTCCAGAATAATTGATTTCAGCTCAGCCATATCCGCCGGTCCGAATGTGTAAGGGCGTTCACAGCCCATTTTCACCCCTGTCCAGCCATTTTCATTATGTGAGGCGGTCACCATCGCAACAGACGGCACATTCAGTGCAAATTGCGCGTAATAAGCCATAGGTGACAGCGCAAGCCCGATATCAAAGACCTGCATCCCGCCGGATATCAGGCCTTTGATAAGCGCTGTCTTAATCTCAAACGAATAGCTGCGCAGATCATGGCCGACCACAATTGCCGGTTCGATACCGCGCTGCCGCACCATATGCGCCAAACCTGCTCCGACAGCTGTTATACCTGCCAGATTAATCTCAGCGGGTTGTTCAGCACCCGCAAAGCCATACCACCAACGCGCGTCATATTCGCGAAAACCTTCCGGACGGATCAAGATTGCCTCATCCGCCGGAGACTCACTTGTAAAATATTGAATGGACTGCTCTGTATTGATCGCGGTTGATTGCATTATTTCCCCTGAAAAGAATCAAAGAACATGCATGACCTGAACGGATGTCATTCCGGACGGCTAAAACTCACTCAAAACTGTTTTGTATTCCTTCTTTGACCATAGGATCGGAAAATCATTTTTGCCAAGCGATATTTTGCAAAAACCGGACAAATCCAATAAATTTTAATCTGAAAATTTAGCCATTAAATAATTGATTATATTGATTTATTTATAAATTCATAATCAAGATCAATGCGCATATTGCGTTGAAAAACCGGCCTTTTCCGTACAAAAATCAATTCTGACAACAGTGAAAATCAGACGCAAAAAGCTCATAAATTTCAATAATAAACAGTTGTTTTGATTTTTTTGCATAATTCGCTTGCAGGGAGCAAAATGCGGCGCTATAAGCCGCCTCACGGTCAACGGAGCGTAGCGCAGCCTGGTAGCGCACCTGATTTGGGATCAGGGGGTCGGAGGTTCGAATCCTCTCGCTCCGACCATCACACCTCAAGCGGTGTTTATAAATTCCCCTATAGATTTCAGTATTTTGAACGTGGATGATTTAATCATCGCACGTTATTTTTATATTTGAGCGCCGGTACCGGCGACCACGTTTTTAACCCAAGGTTAACTACGCCAGCAAACATAGTCATTCAAAACCTGTTTGCACCACATTTTGCCGAAGTTTTTCACGTTATGATTTTCAGCATTATCACTTTGCTGTTTTGCGGATCATCTTTTTCGCAAGACGGAATGTTTCATTTCGCCCCAGAGATTGCCTGCCTGAAAGATCGCCTAAATGAAAAAATTCCTTCTTATTTTTGCTGTTTTTCTGGCTGGTTGCGCCTCTGCACCCAAATCAGTCAATAATGCCTGTGCGATTTTCGATCAGCGCGACGGCTGGGTGAATAACTGGCATAAAGATGCCAAAAAAGCCGAGCGTGATTTTGGCGTGCCGATCCCGATCATGATGGCGACGATCTACACAGAATCAAGCTTCCAGCCCTATGCGCGCCCGCCACGCACCAAGCTGCTCGGTTTCATTCCGTGGAAGCGACAGTCTTCCGCCTATGGCTATTCTCAGGCGCTGGACGGCACATGGGCACGTTATACGCGTGAAACCGGCCGTTATGGTGCGAGCCGCACCAATTTCGGCGATGCGATCCATTTTGTCGGCTGGTATCACAAACAGAGCAATATCAGTAACGGTATCTCTCTGAGCGATCCGTATAATCTGTATCTGGCTTATTATTCCGGCCATGGCGGCTATGCAAAAGGCAGCTGGCGCGGCAATGCCATGGTGCAACGCGCCGCCAAAAAAGCCACCAATATTTCGCAGCGTTATGCAGCACAGCTTCGCAATTGCGGACGTATGTAACTAGAGCGGTTTACGTCCAGATTGGATCATAGCGCTCGCTCTAGATTCTTTATTTGGTCGCATTATCACGGGCGTCAAGTTGATCCAACTTGACTGTGAAATGCTCTAGAGTGCATCCAAGTTAAACTGGAAATGCTCTGACATTTGAGCTGGTTCAGACCGGCCCGGCACCGCCATAAGCAATAAAAAACGGATTGGCATAGTCGCTGTCTGACAGCTGGTTGCGCTTACCATAGGTCAGCGGCTCATCATCCAGCGTCAGAGTCTTACCGCCTGCCGCCCGCAATACCGCATCACCTGCTGCCGTATCCCATTCCATTGTCCGGCTGAAACGCGGATAGACATCGGCCTGACCGGCAGCCAGCAGACAGAATTTTAAAGATGAACCGACAGTTACACAGGATGCGATTGCCTGTTCCTGCAAATAAGCATCTGTTTCCGGTGTATTATGGGAGCGGCTTGCGACAGCGGTTTTCTGCTCGCCGCATTCACGCACCTGCAAACGTATTGCCTCAGACAGAGCCTCCGGCTGCACGTCATATTGCCATGCACCGGCCGGTGATCCGCAATACAGCCTACCACTAACCGGCGCATAGACCACACCGCTCACGGGTATCCCGTTTTCGATCAGCGCAATATTGACTGTGAAATCACCATTGCGCAGCACAAATTCTTTTGTGCCATCCAGCGGATCAACAAGGAAAAAACGATTACGAATCTCAACAGGGCCATCACCGGCGGCCATTTCTTCTTCAGCAACCACAGGTACATCGGGCAGATAAGCGCGCAAGGCTTTGAGAATAACCTCTTCGGCAACGTGATCGGCTTCGCTCACAGGAGATGCATCCGGTTTCAGACTGATCTCACAACCAGTCTCATAAAACCGCATAATCTCGTGACCGGCCTCAAGCGCTGCCTGCTGCATCACCGCCATGAGATCATCATTGGCCAGTGACGTCTTTTCAATGCTCATGCTAAATTCCTCACGCCCGTTCAGGGCGATATATAACATTTTCCCCATCGAAGAAACATGGATCTCTGAGCGTTAAATCGACCAGCCCTCATCGACCAGACTATGCATGAGACCACGCTGATTGAGATATTTCTCGATCTCATCAGCCAGATCATCCACACTGCCTGTCTGCCCGCGCAGGTGCAGTTCCGGCGCTTCCGGTCGTTCATAAGGGGCATCAATGCCGGTAAAGTCACGAATTTCACCGGCGCGGGCTTTCGCATATAGTCCCTTCACATCTCTGGCCTCACAGAGTTCGAGCGGCGTATCGACAAAGATTTCAATGAAATCATAATCACCGGCAAGACGACGCCCCAAAGCGCGATCCTGTGCCAGCGGTGCAATCACTGACACCAGCACAATCAATCCTGCATCCAACATCAGGCGTGATGTTTCAGCCACGCGCCGGATATTCTCACTGCGCTCCTCAGCTGAAAAGCCGAGATCGCTGTTGAGGCCATGACGCAGATTATCGCCATCGAGAATGAATGTATGTTTGCCCGCCAGATGCAGACGTTGTTCCAACACTGTTGCCAGCGCCGACTTGCCGGAGCCGGACAGACCGGTAAACCACAACAGCGCCGGTTTTTGATATTTCTGTTCCGCCCGCTCCGCCGGTGTAACTTTTGCCGCCTGTACGTGAATATGCGAAGCCTTGCGCAGCGAATGATCGATCAAACCAGCGGCAACGGTAGCATTGGTCAGCCTGTCGATCAGAATGAAAGAACCGGTCGCGCGGTTTTGCCCGTAAGGATCAAAGGCCAGCGGCGCGGAAAGCTGCAAAGCAACCTGTCCGATTTCATTCATCTGCAACTGATCGGCAGGCTCCTGCGCGAATTGCCTTTCCGTATTTTCAATATCAATCCGGTAATTCAGCGTATTGACGGTCACACTGACCTGATCAGTCTGACTGCGCAGCCAATATTGCCGCCCTGCCCGCAATGGTTCCGGTGCAAACCAGACCAGCTTCGCCGCCAGACGATCACTCACCTGCGGGCGCGATTGCGGATGCGCCAGCATATCGCCGCGGGAAATATCACGCTCGTCTTCCAGCACCAATGTCACGGCCTGTCCGGCATGAGCAGTTTCAAGCTCACCATCTGCCGTCACAATATAACGGATTGCTGAACTCACACCGGAACGGGCAACCGTAATTTCATCGCCGACACTGACCTGCCCCGAGGCAATCGTACCTGCAAACCCGCGAAAATCCGCATGCGGACGGCTGACATATTGCACCGGAAAACGAAAATCCTGTTCGGTATCCGCTTTACTGTCCGTTGCCACAGTCTCCAGCCATTCCAGCAGTGCAGGCCCCTGATACCAAGGCATCTTCTCTGAGGCTGTGCGAATATTATCGCCAAAGCGTGCCGATACCGGAATGGCCTGAACAGTGCTGAAGCCCAGCCCTTGCGCAAAGGCCTGATAATCCTGCACAATCTGATTAAAAACCACCTCATCATAACCAATCAGGTCAATCTTGTTCACCGCCAGCACAATATGACGGATGCCTAACAGCGAAGCGATAAAACTGTGACGGCGCGTCTGTTCCAGCAGTCCTTTGCGGGCATCAACCAGCACAATGGCGAGATCGGCAGTGGAAGCGCCGGTCACCATATTGCGCGTATATTGCAGATGCCCCGGCGTATCGGCCACGATAAAACGCCGCTTCGGTGTTGCGAAAAACCGGTAAGCCACATCAATGGTGATACCCTGCTCACGCTCCGCCTCAAGCCCGTCCACCAGCAATGCAAAATCAATATCATCGCCTGCCGTGCCGTGATTGCGGCTGTCCTGATGCAATTGCGATATCTGATCTTCAAACAGGGTTTTGGCGTCATAGAGCAGCCGCCCGATCAGGGTGGATTTACCGTCATCAACAGAGCCACAGGTCAGAAACCGCAAATGTGATTTGTGCTCCTGCGCCTCCAGATAATCCGTAATCACTGCATCTGAATGATCTGCACGGGTGATACTATCCGTCATCAGAAATATCCTTCCCGCTTTTTCTTTTCCATGGAACCGGCTTCATCGCGGTCGATCAGCCGCCCCTGCCGCTCCGATGTGCGCGTCAGCAGCATTTCTTCGAGAATTTGCGGCAGAGTTTGTGCCTGCGATTCAATCGCGGCAGTCAGCGGATAGCAGCCCAGTGTGCGGAACCGCACCATGCGGGTTTCAATCTTTTCACCGGCGCGCAATTGCAGCCTCTCATCATCGGCCAGAATGAGCATATTATCACGCTCGACAACCGGACGGGGTGCCGCAAAATACAGCGGCACGATCGGGATATTCTCCTGATGGATGTAATGCCAGATATCGGCTTCCGTCCAATTGGACAGCGGAAACACGCGGATCGACTCGCCTGTCTGGATGCGTGTATTGTAAATATTCCACATTTCAGGACGCTGATTTTTCGGATCCCAGCTATGGGTCGCATTGCGGAAGGAAAATACCCGTTCCTTGGCGCGGGACTTTTCCTCATCGCGCCGCGCACCGCCAAAGGCAGCATCAAATCCATATTTATCCAGCGCCTGCCGCAAGGCTTGCGTTTTCATCACATCCGTATGCACGCTTGATCCGTGAATAAACGGATTGATACCGGCTTCCACGCCCTGCGCATTAATATGCACCCGAAGATCAAGCCTGTGCGCCTTGGCCTGAGCATCACGAAAGGCAATCATTTCTTTGAATTTCCATGTCGTATCAACATGGAGAAACGGAAATGGCGGCGGTGCCGGATAAAAAGCCTTGCGTGCCAGATGCAGCATTACGGATGAATCTTTGCCGACAGAATAAAGCATCACCGGCTTTGTAAAATTTGCTGCAACTTCGCGGAAAATATGGATAGCCTCGGCCTCCAGTCTTTGCAGATGGGTCAGCGGCGCGACAGACCGGCCGGACTGTCGACCAACCTGACTATCCGGGGTAAGCGGCACAAGATCCGCTACATGCAGTGCAAGGCTCATACTCAATTCCGTATTTTGTCCGGCCTTCATTTCACTCAGAGAAACGCTGTTCCGGCGATGAAACATGCGCATCATCATGCCGAAAGACCGCACAAGTGAGAAAGGATGATATCTTTAAGTTTGCCGGCGAATGTCATTTTCATTGCGCGGGAGAAGCCAGACATGGAATGCCTTTCTCCGATAACCGCAAACGTGATTTTCCGCAGCTTTCGCCGAGCTTTTGTCTTGCGCACCATCTGCCGCTCAGCATAACCTGCCGACCGGAGAGCAGACGGGGATGATTTATGGAAAAGACAGCTTGTGTGATTGCCGGAGCCGGTGTGGTTGGTCTGGCCATTGCCCGCGAAATGGCAATGCGCGGTTTTGAAACTCTGGTGCTTGAAGCCGAACATATGATCGGCACGCAAACCTCGTCGCGTAATTCCGAAGTCATCCATGCAGGCATTTATTACGAGCCGGATAGTCTGAAAGCCCGCTTTTGCGTTGAAGGTAAAGAACGGCTCTATGCCTACGCGCAAGCACAGGGCATTCCGCATAAACGCTGCGGCAAGCTGATTGTCGCCACGTCTGAAGCCCAACATAGCGCGCTGGACAAAATCGTAGCGCGTGCAGAAGCCTGCGGCGTGCATGATCTGCAACGGCTGAGTGCGGCAGAAGCACAGGCGCTGGAATCCTCCATCCGCTGTACTGCCGCTTTATTCTCCCCCTCCACCGGCATTATCGACAGTCATGCTCTGATGCTGAGCCTGCAGGGCGATGCAGAAAATCATGGAGCAACTATTGCCTTCAACACCGAAATCCTGCGTGTTGAGCAGATTGACGGCGGCTTTTCGATTACCACCCGCGACCGCGAGAGCGGTGAAGAATTCACGCTGGAAGCCGAGCGTTTTATTAATGCTGCCGGTCTTGGTGCGCAGGCTATTGCCGCAAGTATTGACGGGCTGGCGCCGGAACATATTCCGGCATTGCATCTTGCCAAAGGCAATTATTTCTCAGCATCCGGCAAAAACCCGTTCTCGCATTTGATTTATCCGGTGCCGGTAGACGGGGGCTTAGGTGTGCATCTGACACTGGATCTCAACGGACAAATGCGCTTCGGCCCTGATGTGGAATGGCTGGAGCAGGTCGCCCCGCAGACAGGTCTTGATTATTCGGTTGATCCGCAACGCGGTGACAGTTTCTATGCTGCGATCCGCCAATATTGGCCGGAACTGCCGGACGGTGTTTTACAGGCGACCTATAGCGGCATCCGCCCGAAACTGAGCGGCAGCGGCGAAACGGCAGCGGATTTCCGCATTTCCGGCAGTGACGACCACGGTATAACAGGACTTATCAACCTGTTCGGCATTGAAAGTCCGGGGCTGACCTCCAGCCTTGCCATTGCCGCTCATATCAGCACATTGGTAAAATAAAAGGCACAAATACCGGAACGATATTTGTGCCTGAAGTCGCAATTTTCAGCGTGAATATTACTCAGGAATATAATTCAATATCGGCCCGAGCCAGCGTTCCACATCCGCAACCGGCATATTTTTACGATTTGCGTAATCTTCCACCTGATCGCGTTCGACCTTGGCTACACCGAAATAATAACTGTCCGGATGCGAGAGATAGAGACCGGAAACCGAAGAACCCGGCCACATCGCATAGCTTTCAGTCAGTTCCACACCCGTGGTTGCAGTGGCATCCAGCAGGCGGAACAGAGTGGTTTTTTCCGTATGATCCGGTTGTGCCGGATAGCCCGGTGCCGGACGGATACCCGCATAAGGCTCACCCACCAGCTGATCCGGTGTGAAAGTCTCATCTTTCGCATAACCCCAGAATTCTTTACGCACCCGTTCATGCATCGCCTCCGCAAAGGCCTCCGCAAATCGGTCGGCCAATGCTTTAACGAGAATGGAGGAGTAATCATCATTGGCGCGTTCAAAACGCTCGGCGATTGCCACTTCCTCAATACCGGCAGTAACGACGAAACCGCCAATATAATCCGCCTTGCCGCTGTCCTTTGGCGCCATGAAATCGGACAGCGCCACATTCGGGCGGCCATCGCGCTTCGATAGCTGCTGACGCAGCGTGTAGAATGTATCCGTATGCTCCTGACGACTGTCATCCTTATAAAGATGAATATCATCACCCACCACATTGGCAGGCCAGAAGCCGATGACCGCACGCGGTGCAAACCATTTCTCGTCGATGATCTTCTTCAGCATAGCCTGCGCATCTTCATATAGCTGACGCGCGGCAGGGCCTTGTTTTTCATCATCAAGAATTGCAGGGAACCGGCCTTTCAGCTCCCATGTCTGGAAAAACGGCGTCCAATCAATATAGCGTGCCAGTTCTGCCAGATCATAAGTTTCAAAGACTTTGGTGCCGAGGAAAGACGGCTTCGGCGGGGTATAAGTTTCCCAGTCCAGCTTTTCGCTATTCTCACGGGCGCGCGCCAGCGGCAGGCGTTTCTTCTCCGCTTCACTACGCTCATGAGCAGCAGTGACCTTGGCATATTCCGCGCGGATGTCAGCGACATAGCCGTCTTTCTGCTCCGGCGACAAAAGCTGAGACACAACACCGACAGCACGGCTGGCATCCAGCACATAGACAGTCTGACCGCGCTGATATTTCGGGTGGATTTTCACCGCCGTATGCACACGACTGGTCGTCGCACCGCCGATCAGCAATGGCAGATCAAAGCCTTCACGCTCCATCTCTGCGGCCACATGCACCATTTCATCCAGCGACGGTGTAATGAGACCGGACAGACCGATAATGTCCACTTTCTCGTCTTTTGCTACCTGCAAAATCTTGGCCGCAGGCACCATCACACCGAGATCGATGATTTCATAATTGTTACAGGCCAGCACAACACCGACAATATTCTTACCGATATCATGTACGTCGCCCTTCACAGTCGCCATCAGAATTTTTCCGGCACTCTGGCGCTCGTCACCGCCGTTCTGTGCCTTTTCTTCTTCCATATAGGGCAGCAGAACCGCCACGGCCTGCTTCATCACACGAGCGGATTTCACCACCTGCGGCAGGAACATTTTACCCGAGCCGAACAGGTCCCCCACCACATTCATACCGGCCATCAACGGGCCTTCAATCACATGCAGCGGACGCTCGGCGCTCTGGCGGGCTTCTTCCGTATCAGCTTCAATATATTCGGTAATACCGTTGACCAGCGCATGTTCAATACGTTTCTCAACGCTCCATTCGCGCCAGCTTAAGTCTTTCTCTTTGGCTTCTTTGCCCGCTGCACCACGGAAGCGCTCGGCAATTTCCAGCAAGCGCTCGGTCGCGTCCTCACGACGGTTCAGCACCACATCTTCGCAGGCTTCACGTAATTCCGGATCAATCGATTCATAAACCGCCAGCTGACCGGCATTAACGATCCCCATATCCATGCCGACCTGAATGGCATGATAGAGAAACACCGCATGCATCGCCTCGCGCACCGGCTCATTACCGCGGAACGAAAAGGACAGGTTGGAAACACCGCCGGAAATATGCACATGCGGCAGGGTTTCGATGATCTCCTTGGTCGCATCAATGAAATCATTACCGTAATTATTATGCTCTTCGATCCCTGTCGCCACGGCAAACACATTCGGATCGAAGATGATATCTTCCGGCGGGAAACCGACCTCTTCGGTGAGGATTTTATAGGCGCGGGTACAAATCTCGACTTTGCGCTGTTTGGTATCCGCCTGACCGGTCTCGTCAAAAGCCATCACCACCACGGCAGCACCATAGGCACGCACCAGTTTAGCGTGATGGATAAAGGCTTCTTCACCTTCTTTCAGGGAGATAGAATTGACCAGCGGTTTGCCCTGCACGCATTTCAGACCGGCCTCGATCACATCCCATTTGGAACTGTCAATCATCACCGGTACACGGGCAATATCCGGCTCGGCAGCAACCAGATTGAGATAATCAATCATCACCTTCTGGCTGTCGATCAGGCCTTCATCCATATTGATGTCGATGATCTGTGCGCCATTATTTACCTGATCGCGGGCAACATCGAGCGCCGTCGTGTAATCACCGGCAGTAATCAGTTTTTTGAACTTGGCGGAACCGGTGACATTGGTGCGCTCACCAACATTCACAAACGGAATATCTTTGGTCAGCGTAAACGGTTCAAGACCGCTCAGACGCATCAGTGGTGCTAGTTTCACCGGCTTGCGCGGTTCGTATTTGCCTGTGGCTTCAGCAATCGCGGTAATATGTTCCGGCGTAGAACCACAACAGCCGCCCACCACATTGACCAGACCTTCACGCGCGAAATCTTCCATCTGCGTGGCCATCACTTCCGGTGTCTCATCATAACGGCCGAACTCATTCGGCAAACCGGCATTCGGATAGGCGCAAACAAAAGTATCTGCCACACCTGAAAGCTCTGCCAAGTGCGCACGCATCGCATTGGCACCCAGCGCACAGTTCAGACCAATGGTGAACGGACGCGCATGGCGCAGCGAATACCAGAAAGCTGTCGGCGTCTGGCCGGACAATGTGCGGCCGGAAAGATCGGTAATTGTACCGGAAATCATCAGCGGCAAACGGATGCCTTTTTCCGCAAAAACCTGCTCACAAGCAAAGACCGCAGCCTTGGCATTGAGCGTATCGAAAATGGTTTCAATAAGAATGATGTCCGAACCACCATCGACCAGACCATTGATCTGCTCGGCATAGGCAATGCGCAGATCATCAAATGTCACAGCGCGGAAGCCCGGATTATTCACATCCGGCGACAGGGAAGCCGTACGGTTTGTCGGCCCCAAAGCGCCGGCGACAAAACGGCGACGGCCATCCTTGGCTTGCGCACGCAGAGCGGCACGGCGGGCAAGTCGTGCACCATCGCGGTTCAGATCATAAACCGCCTCTTCCATGCTGTAATCAGCCTGCGCGATAGAGGTGGAAGAGAATGTATTGGTTTCGAGAATATCCGCACCGGCCATCGCATAGGCATAATGAATTTCTTCAATTGCCTGTGGCTGGGTCAGTGTCAGCAGGTCGTTATTGCCCTGCAAATGACACTCACAAGCGGCGAAGCGCTCACCACGGAAATGCTCTTCATGGAAACCCAGCCCCTGAATCTGTGTGCCCATCGCGCCATCAAGAATGAGGATGCGTTCACGGGCAGCTTTCTGCAAAGCGGCAAGCACTTCCGAACCATCCGGCTTTGCAGCGACGGGGCCAAACAGATCATCCAGTGAAGTGCTCATTATATTTCCTGCCTGTTACTCAAATAGTTTTGAGTTGATGACATAAACATATCTTTATGTCAAATGCGCAATCCCTCCATTCCTGTTTCCTCCCGCTCACCGAACGCGCCATTGCCGTTATGATTTGTGAAATCACCGGCATAAATTCGCCGCAGTTTTTCCGTGGCTTCAGCGTATATTGGAAAAAGCAAATTCCGGTTTGTATCGCGGGAATAATTACAGTCATGCAGCGTTCATCTCTCAGAGAGTACCATGCCCGATGCGCCGGATAAGCATATGTCATGAAACGCTGACAGAAGATTATTGAGTGCGCCTTCATTGAGGAGAAACAGAAATGAGAAAACTGCTTTCTTATTTTACTGCGGCGCTGACAGCGCTGACTATGAGCATTTTGTCTTTCGGCACTGCAGCGCAAGCGCAGCCGGTTGCTGCCGCTCATAGTGCTGTGTTGCAGGATATGACCGCAGCAAAACAAGGCCTGAGCCGGAATGTTCAATATTATCCGGAACGCCGCGAATATCGTGAAAGACGGCATTATGACCGCCGTTACGACCGTCGTTATGATCGCCGCTATGACCGGCCGCGCCACTGGAACCGTCCGCACTACCGGCCTTATTACAGACCTTATTATCAGCCGCAGTTCCGTTATTACCGTCCGGCACCACCACGCTATTACCGTCCGGCACCGGTTTACCGCTCCGGCCGTAATGCCCATATCAACTGGTGCTATAACCGCTACCGGTCTTACCGTGCGTCCGACAATACATTCCAGCCGAATTACGGCCCGCGCCGTCAGTGCTACTCACCTTATATCTGAGTAAGCCCCGCTGACAGAAACAAAAACGCCGCCTGAAACAGGCGGCGTTTTATTAAAGTCAAACTTTATCAGCTGATCAGGTAACATAAGAGCCGATTGAAGCCGCAACCAGACCGATCGCCACAGCAATCAATGCGCCGTAAACACGCGGCTTATCCAGCAAAACAGCGAATGCCGAAAACCATGCGACGATTGCCGCACCAAGTGCAAACAAGAAGCCGGGCTTGTCATAAACCACAAGATTTACGGTTATCAGGGCACCAATAATCAGCGCGCCGAAAACGATCATCATGCCCATGGCATATTTTTCATAATCGTCCATATGCATTTCCTATGTACCAGCCCGTGCGGGCTTAAAGCAGTTTTAAACACAGCCTGCAGTGCAATAACCGCCAGCTTGTCATCATTTCAAAGCCAGACAATCACTTTTAACGTGAATCTTCAACTGCAGATCATCATGATATCAGCAATCGCACTGCTTTTCAGGGGATTATTTCAGGCAATGGTTGATGTGAAATCAGCCGAATAGCGCATTTCGCGCAACGGGCGCACAGCCTGAGTCGTCGCATCATAGGTCGGATGCGCTTTAAAGGCGGCCAGTGCAGCTTCGTCACGGAACTCGCCATAAACAACCAGATCAATCCGGTCACACATCGGATCAACTTTGCTGTTCGCTACAACTTCAAAACATTCGGAATGGGGAATCGTCGCCAGAGCCCGTAAACGGCGACATACATCCTCCACGTCCTGATCTTTTTTGACGCTGAAAAATACAATATGCCGTATCACGAGTGTTTCCTAACCAGCCGGTTGATATGAAGAATGGTTATCTATCATATGGGCGCCGGAAAAGTCATCTTCAATTCAATGTGAAATTTGAGCGTTAAGCCGCTTCACGGTCTGCTTCCGTGCCCGGAGCCAGCCGGACTTCAAGCCCGTTCAGATCCTGCGTCATAATAATCTGGCAGGAAAGCCGTGAATTGTCTTCGACATGGAAGGTCTGGTCAAGCTGATCCAGCTCTTCATCCTGCGGATCATAGAGTTTATCCGCCCATTCCGGCGTTACATAAACATGACAAGTGCCGCAGGCACAGGCACCGCCGCATTCCGCTTTAATATTCAGGCCCCAGTCACGGATCACTTCCATAACGCGAAAGCCTTCGAGAGCCTCAAGCGTATGCCGCTCGCCCTTTTGATCGGTTACATGAATGAAAAGTGTATCAGAACTCAAAACGATGCCTTTTGAACAGCGCAGACTTGGGAGATATAATGGTAGATAATGTTTTCAGCACATAAAACAAGCTTTATTCCTGTCTCCCTGTTCCTAAACCGTGAATTGACCATAGTGAAAACTATTCAGACTGTATTGAAAACAGCTGATCTTACAGACCCTGTCGCCGCCGCCAGCTATAACCGGCCAGTCCCTGTTCGGCACCATGAATGCCACCGGCAACCGGCTGATAATAAAGACCGCTATCGTGCAGTTCTCCGGAAAGCAGACGTTGCAAAGTCCGTGCATCTTTAACGTGCAGCGTGTCAAAACCGGAGCGCAGCATCGCACTCACCTGATCAATATGCACAGCGCCTGATGCTCTGATCTCACCGGCAAATCCGTAATGAGAGCGCAGCCGTGCGGCTTTGGAAAAAGAGCGCCCGTCATTAAAGGCGGGAAAATCCAGCACCAGAATATCAATATGCGCCAGATCATCCAGCAAAGTGTCGAGCGTTTCACCGGCTTCCACCCGCACACCGATACGGATATTGCGCAGGCGATTTGGCTGTGTGTTCAGTTCTGCCCAGAGTGTCAGCGACAGCAGCACAGCTGTATGATCCGCAATTTCCTCAAGCGTCTCAACCGCTACAAATTCATCTTCGGTCAGGCCGCTGCGTGACCAGACGACAGGTAATGCAACATCCGTCATACATCTGCTCCCTTTGTTTTATCCTGCTGCAAATGCTGCTCCAGCCCACCCAGATGAATACCGCATTCGGTTTTACCGGAACCTGACCAGCGCCCTGCCCGCTGATCTTCATCATCACTGACAGGCCGCGTGCATGGCATGCAACCAATAGAGCGGTAGCCCTGCTCCACCAGCGGATGCGGCGGCAGATGATGCACCTCGCGGTAGGCTTCCAGCTGTACTGCGTTCCAGTCTTTGAGAGGATTTATACGGATATGCTGCCCTACAGCCTCGAAAGCGGGCAGGCTGTTGCGCGTAGCCGCCTGAAACTGCTTGCGCCCCGTGAACCATGCCTGAAATGGTGCAATGCCCTGTGCAAGCGGCTGGATTTTGCGTAAATCGCAACAACGGTCTTTATCTGTCAGGCACAGAGCACCCAGCGGATCATGCGTTTTCAAAGCGCTTGCATCCGGCAGTAAATCGCGGACATCCGTTAATCCCAGCTCCTGCACCAGCTGCGCCTGATAGCGTAATGTTGCCGGAAAATGCTTATTGGTTTGCAAAAACAAAATCGGCAGTGACGGCTGCGCCTGCGCAATCAGATGCAGCAAAATTGCAGAATCCGCACCGAAAGAGGATACAGCTGCCAGCCCTGCACCAAATTCCTGCACACTGGCAGCAATAATGTCCTCAGCCGGTGCCTCACCATAGAGATGATTGAGATGCTGAACCCTGTCCGCAACCCGATGATGCGTATCAGGCTGCATGGGCAGCCTCCCCGTAGAGTGCGGTTTTAAACGGCTGCGCCCCTAAGCGCCGATAGGTTTCGAGAAAACTTTCCTGCGGTGCGCTGCGGATAGTCAGATAGGTATTCACAACCGTTTCAATGGCATCCACCACATCTTCAGATGAGAAACCGCGACCGGTAATGTCACCGATAGATGTCTGCTCATCACCGGAACCGCCGAGCGTGATCTGGTACAGTTCCTCACCTTTTTTCTCCACGCCGAGAATACCGATATGGCCGACATGGTGATGACCGCAGGCATTGATGCAACCGGAGATTTTGATCTTCAGATCACCGATCTCTTCCTGCCGCGCCTGCGAACCGAAACGCTCGGAAATACGCTGCGCCACAGGGATGGAGCGGGCATTGGCCAGCGCGCAATAGTCCAGACCAGGACAGGCAATAATATCGGTAATCAGCCCTGCATTGGCTGTGGCAAGACCGGCCTGCTGCAATTGCGCATGGAGCACAGGCAAATCGGCCAGTGCCACATGCGGCAGCACCAGATTTTGTTCATGGCTGACGCGGATTTCTGCCTGCGAGTAATGCTCGGCGAGATCAGCCACAATGTCCATCTGATCGGCTGACGCATCGCCCGGAATTTCACCGATCGCTTTGAGCGAGATTGTCACCACACCATAATCAGGATGCTTATGCGGTGTCACATTACGGGAAAACCATGAGGCAAAACCCGCATCATTTTTACGTGTTGCAGCGACAAGCCCGTGCCCCTCTGCGCGTTCCGGCAAATCGGGCGCAGCAAAATAGGCATTAATGGCCGCAATATCGGCCTCCGGCAGTTTCAGATCACTGTCTTTAATCACCTGCCATTCGGCTTCAATCTGCGCCTGCAAATCTTCCAGTCCGGTTTCATGGACGAGGATTTTGATACGCGCCTTGTATTTATTATCGCGGCGACCGTGGAGATTATAGACCCGCACAATAGCGGTAATATAGGTTAGCAGATCGGCTTCCGGCAGAAAATCCCGCACCTTCTTGGCAATCATCGGCGTGCGTCCCTGTCCGCCGCCGATATAGACTGCAAAGCCGCGTTGCCCTTGTTCATTTTCTTTCAGATGCAGGCCGATATCATGCACCTGAATGGCTGCACGATCGGCCTCCGCACCTGTCACCGCGATTTTGAATTTGCGCGGCAGATAGGAGAACTCCGGATGCAATGACGACCATTGCCGCAAAATCTCGGCATAGGGGCGCGGGTCAGCCACTTCATCCCGTGCCGCACCGGCAAAATGATCGGCTGTCACATTGCGGATGCAATTACCGGAGGTTTGGATGGCATGCATCTCCACCTCGGCCAGCTCTTCCAGAATGGCGGGAATATCGGTGAGTCTCGGCCAGTTGAACTGTAAATTCTGTCGTGTGGTAAAATGCCCGTAACCACGGTCATAGACACGGGCAATATGCGCCAGCTTGCGCATCTGACGGGAGGATAAAGTGCCGTAAGGAATAGCAATGCGCAGCATATAGGCATGGAGTTGCAGATAGACACCATTCATCAGACGCAGCGGTTTGAAATGATCTTCGCTCAGCTCACCGCTCAGACGACGTGCAACCTGATCGCGAAACTGCTCCACACGGGCGAAAACAAATTCGCGGTCAAACTCATCATACCGATACATTCAACGCTCTCCCAATGCGCATTAAAATTCAACCAGCTACAGAATGCAGCCGTACAACAGGTGTGATTGTCGGGCCGGACAGACGGATGCGTTCACGCAGGCGAACCGGAAACAGTTCATTGCCACGCTCTTCGACCTCAATCAGATTGATATCCACCACCTCGTCAAAACGGCTGGCCTGCTGACCGGCCGCTTCCAGCGCTGCCACAGCTTCAGGATGACGCGCCAGCAATGCCCCGCGAATGGAACTCGCCCAATGACCATCCGCAGCAAGCCAGACCGAAACACCGTCGCTCAGACGATTGGCACTCAGAACTTTGACTGTCATTATGCTTTCTCCTTTTCACCGGCTTGCAATACCGGTGTCTGTCGCTGGGCAAGCGGGCGGGCATCTTCCAGAGAGGCACCGGCAACCGCATCGCCGATAATCACCATCACCGGCCCTCGCAGCTCTTTATGATTTTTCAGATGTGCCAGATCTTTTAAGAGGCCGTGCAGCATTACACGCTCGCTCCGTCCGGCATTTTCCACCACGGCCACCGCCGTATCTTCATGCAGACCGGCACCGATCAGGCGGCTCGCAACAGAAGCGGCAACGCTTGCGCCCATATAGACAGCAATGGTTGCGCCGCTGAGAGCGAGCCGCGCCCAGTCCGGCAGTATGTCCCCCGCCATATCGTGACCGGTGGTGAAAATCAGGGAGGATGCAACACCACGCAATGTCAAAGGCAACTGCATATCTGCGGCAGCGGCAATGGCTGAAGTAATGCCGGGCACGATCTCGAAACCGATATTGGCTGCACGCAAAGCGGCCATTTCTTCACCGGCACGGCCAAAGACCAGCGGATCACCGGATTTGAGCCGCACAACGCGCTGCCCTTCCTGAGCAAGCTCAACAAGCAGCTGATTGATCTCGCTCTGGCTTTTGCTATGGCAGCCTTTGCGCTTACCCACAGGAATGCGTACCGCATCGCGCCTGCCCATAGTAACCACGCTCTCCGGCACCAGCGCATCATAAAGGATCACATCCGCCTGCATCAGCACGCGTTGCGCACGCAAAGTCAGCAGATCTTCAGCCCCCGGTCCAGCACCGACCAGCCAGACATAACCCGCAGGGATATTCACCTCAATCAGAGCCTGATCGGCCAGCTCCCGCGCAAGGCTCAGATCACCGCGCTCAACAGCCTGTGTAATTGTGCCGTTGAAAAATACATTCCAGAACTGACGCCGCGCTGCGCCTCTCGGCAGCGTGCTTTCCACCTTGTCACGATAATCCGCAGCCAGTTGCGCCAGTGCGCCAATCTGTGGCGACAAGGCGGCGCCTATCTCGCGACGCAGTTTTTGCGCCAATACCGGCCCTGCACCTTCCGTACCGATTGCCACGGCAACCGGTGCATGAGCAACCAGTGCAGGCGTGAAGAAATCGCAGAGATGCGGCCTGTCGACCACATTGACCGGAATATGCCGTGCTTTTATCTCATCAGCGATATTTGCATCCTGTGCGGCATCACCTGTCGCCACGAATGCGAGTTTCACCTGTGCGAAATCATTATCCTGCAAAGCACCGGTGCGTAAATTATAGCCACCATCCAGCACGAACTGCACCAGATCAGCTTCCGGTGTCTCACCTTCCGGTACCACGATGCGGATTTGCGCTGTTGTTTCAGCAATCAGCCGCGCTTTGTTCAGCGCCTCTTCACCTCCGCCAACGATCAGCACTGCCGCGCTGTCCACGCGGAAGAAAGCCGGAAAAGCCGTTAATCTGGTTGGGTGAGCCGTCACAATCAGCACCTTTCAAAGGGTGGTTAAAGATTGTGCCGAGTATCGCGCATTCTGTGGCAGCTTATAAGCAACAGGCTTGTGCGCTTGACCGCTGCGCCGCATCGCTTTTGCGAGTTTTGCAAATTTCGTGAAATTTAGTTCCGGAAACTGACAGCCGCCGGAATATGCACCGGCCAGCGGCGCGGCAGCACCGCGATAAGATCAAAGCGCAGAGAAAGCCTGTCATGATCCGGCTGACGGGCAAGCCAATGATCGGCTGCGGACTCAATCCGGTACAGGTTCATAGTACTGACAGCTTCCATCGCCGCTTCAACGGAGGCACGCGCTTTGACCTCAACAATCAGCACCAGACTGCCGCGTCTGGCGATCAGATCAATCTCGCCAAAGCGGGTTTTATAGCGCCGCTCGACAATACGAAAACCTTTAAGCATCAGAGCAAAAGCGGCCAGCCGTTCCGCCCGTATCCCGCGAGAAAATGCCTGTTGCTTTTTCTCACGAGACGTACTCATTATTTTGGAGCCTTCAATATCATCAGGCGCTGATACAGCTCGCCTTTTTGTTTACCGGTCATACGGGAGGCCTCGCCGGCTGCTTTGGATGGTGAAAGCTCCTGTGCAAGCGAAAGCAACAGAGCATCAATATCCTGCTCGGTCACCGGCACGGAATTTTGCAACGGCGCACCGACCAGCAAAACCACCTCACCGCGAATACGGTCTTCGCCGTCATATTGTTCGCACAGCGCACCCAAAGTCGAGGTTGAAAAAGTCTCATAGGCTTTGGTCAGCTCACGGCACAAAGCGGCAGGGCGATCCGCACCAAAGACTGCCGCCATATCCTGCAAAGTATCCGATGCACGGTTAGGCGATTCAAAGAAAATCAGCGTCGTATCAATGGTCTTATAGGTTTCCAGCTTATTGCGGCGCTGCCCCTGTTTCGGTGGCAGGAAACCGCAAAACATGAAACTGTCGGTCGGCAGGCCGGAGGCCATCAAAGCCGCCATCACCGCAGAAGCACCGGGCACCGGCACCACTTTATAACCGGCATTGCGGGCTTCTTCGACCAGACGATAGCCCGGATCGGAAACCAGCGGCGTACCGGCATCGGAAACCAGTGCCACGCTTTTACCAGTCGCCAGTGCTTCCAGAATTTTTGGCCCAGCCTCAGCAGCATTATGCTCGTGATAGGCCATCGGGCGGCGGGCAATTGCAAAACGGTTGAGCAAAACACGGGTGACGCGCGTATCCTCGCAGGCCAGCACATCGCACGATGCCAGCACTTCCAGCGCCCGCAAAGTTATATCACCGAGATTACCGATCGGCGTGGCGACAATATAGAGCGCAGGCTCAATCGGGCGGGCACGGAAGTTCTTTTCCCCCACCACATAGCCGCGCGTTTCCTGTAGATTGTCTTCCACGTTCTATCCTTATTTTAAAGGCTTATGCAGTCAGTTCTGCAACCAGCGTATTGAGCAGCAAAGCACCATCCGGCGTTGCCCGCAAGAAACGCTCATCGCGCAGTTCCAGCAATTTTTGCTCCAGCAACTGTTCCAGCCGCTGCGGGTTCAGACCATGGCCGGTCAGCTTCTGATAGCGGTTGAGATCAACACCTTCTTTCAGGCGCAGTCCCATCATCAGGAATTCATCGCCTTCCTGTTCCGCTGTCAGATATTCTTCTTCAATAATACCGTGACCGGAGGCCTCAACCTTATCCACCCATGTTTCAGGATGTTTTTCGGTAATGGTCACTGTGCGTGTGCCATTCTCACGGAAACGCCCATGCGCACCGGGACCGACGCCGACATATTCGCCATAGCGCCAATAGACCAGATTATGCTGGGACTCACGCCCTGCAACCGCATGATTGGAAATCTCATAGGCAGGCAGACCAAGCTCTGCCGTCACGCGCTGCGTCTCTTCATAAAGTGCTGCGGCATGATCCGGCTCCGGAGTGGTCAGTTTGCCAGCTTTCCAGAGATTATAGAACTGCGTGCCTTCTTCAATCGTCAGCTGATAGAGCGACAAATGATCGGCTGCGAGGGCTACCGCCTCACGCAATTCCGCATTCCAGTCGGCAATCGTCTGGTCAGGGCGGGCATAGATCAAATCAAAAGACAAACGCGGGAAAATCTCACGCGCCAGACCGATCGCCACTTTCGCCTCGGCAACAGAATGCAATCGTCCGAGACGCTTGAGATCACGGTCATTCAGTGCCTGCACACCGAGCGATACGCGATTGACACCGGCAGCGCGGTAGCCGCGAAAACGGTCGGCCTCCACACTGGTCGGATTGGCTTCCAGCGACACTTCAATATTGTCAGCAACGGACCAGTATTTGGCGATTCCATCCAGCAGCGCGCCGACAGTCTGCGGCTGCATCAGTGATGGCGTGCCACCGCCCAGAAAAATACTGGTAACCGTGCGTGGCCCTGTCCGCTCGCGCAAAGTCGCCATTTCACGCAGAAAGCTCTGCGCAAAACGCGGCTGATCCACCGGCTGATGCCGCACATGCGAGTTGAAATCGCAATAAGGACATTTGGCCATGCAGAACGGCCAATGCAGATAAATGCCGAAAGCATGATCCCCGTCTGCCTGTAAGATGGGCAGCGGGTTCACACTATTTGCATTAGCGACGGCAGACAGAGACTGCATTATTTAACTTCCGCCGTGGCAAATTTTGCTTCGGCAAACAATTTGAATGCGCGGGCACGGTGCGACAAGGCATGCGCATCACCCGGCTTCCAGCCGTGTTTTTCCGTTGCAGTCATTTCACCGAATGTCTTGTCATAACCATCCGGCAGGAACAGCGGGTCAAAGCCGAAACCGTCATTGCCGCGTGGCGTTACAATCTGGCCTTCAACTTCACCGCGGTAATATTCCGCGTGACCATCCGGCCAGCACAGGCAGATCACAGAGACAAAGCGGCCTTTACGCTGTTCCGGCTGCATCGCACCTGCGGCTGCAAGCTTATCGATGACTTTGCCCATCGCCATATTGAAATCGCGGCTGCCATCCGGCAGTTCTGCCCAATTGGCTGTGTACACACCAGGCTCACCGCCCAGCGCATCCACCATCATGCCGGAATCATCCGAGAGAGCAGGCAGGCCGGTTGCTTCAGCTGCAGCGAATGCTTTGATATAAGCATTTTGTTCAAAGGTTGTGCCGGTTTCATCCGGCTCAGGCAGGCCAAGCTGACCGGCAGACTGCGTATCAAAACCAAATGGCCCGATCAGATCGGCAAACTCCTTGAGCTTACCCGCATTGTGACTTGCGACAACCAGTTTGCCTTTGTTCAGCTCTCTCATCAGTTTATCCATTATTCCATAATTTGGGTTCAGCGAATTCCAGTGAATTGCCGGAAGGATCGCGGATGTAAAGTGAGCGCGCGCCATTCGGCCAGTCAAATTCGCGCTCAACCTCGATACCATGTTTTTCCAGATGTTGCTTCCAGTCTGCGATTTCCTCGCGGCTGGCTGCAAAACACATATGGCCTTCACCGGTTGTACCATGGCTCGGGACAGGCAGCGCCCCTTCCGGTGCCGGTTTTACCGTCTCTTTGGCGTCGAAAATCAACAATACGCCCTCGCCGCAGCGAAAAAATGCATTGCGATGATTATAGGGCAATGCCAGTTCCAGCCCCAGAATATCGCGGTAGAACTGCACAGCCTCTTCGATATCGCGCACATAAAGCGCGGTTTCAAGGATCTGTTTCGGTTTCAGCTGCTCGTTCTGCATTATGAATTTCCCACCATCATCATTGTTACGGAAATGCTCCGGCCCGTTATAACAGGTTCCGGAACATTCTCCGCTCACGATCGGGTGAATTATCCAATTAAACTATTGGATAATTCAGAATGCATTCAGAGCCGCCTGTTGCCGAATTAAGAAACAGCCATTTTCTGCAGGTCAACCAGACGCTTGATGCCGTTGCGTGCCAGTACCATCAGCGCCGCAAACTCTTCATCCGAGAATGGTTCACCTTCGGCTGTGCCCTGCACTTCAACAATACCGCCGCGACCGGTCATCACGAAATTCGCATCGGTCTGCGCGGATGAATCTTCCGGATAATCCAGATCAATCACCGGCACGCCTTCGTAAATACCGCAGGAAATTGCAGCAACATGATCCTTGAGAACCTTGTCGACCTTGACCATCTGGCGGGCTTCCATCCAGCGCAGGCAATCATGCAATGCAACCCAACCGCCGGTAATTGCCGCAGTACGGGTGCCGCCATCAGCCTGAATAACATCGCAATCGACGGTGATCTGATATTCGCCCAGAGCCTGCATATCGACAACAGCGCGCAAGGAGCGGCCGATCAGACGCTGAATTTCCTGTGTGCGGCCACCCTGCTTACCGCTGGCGGCTTCACGACGCATACGATCGCCGGTTGAGCGTGGCAGCATGCCATATTCTGCTGTGACCCAGCCCTTACCGCTGTTGCGCATCCAGCCCGGAACTTTTTCTTCAAGACTTGCGGTGCAAAGCACATGGGTATCGCCGAATTTCACAAGGCAGGAGCCTTCTGCATGTTTGGAAATACCGCGTTCAAAAGAGATTGCACGCATTTCGTCCGGAGTGCGTTTGGATGGACGCATGGATTTTCCTTTTAAAACAAGACTGCATCGCCAATGAGCGGCAGCCTGACTGTAATCTGATGACACCTTTGAAAGGCAGTTATCCTGCTTCTAAGCCTGTAGTCGCCAAATTTAAAGGAAAATCGAAGGGGAAACATGCAAAGGGCATCTCCCGCCCTTTGCCCACGCTGCACAATAGCCTATATATTGCTCATAAACGGAGCCAATGAACCTATGATAAGACCGGATCGTGCTGACACTCTGCATGCCCCTTTACAGGTGCTGGATCAGCGATCACGCGATATTTTCCAGCGCATTGTTGAAAGCTATCTGAATGACGGCGAGCCGGTCGGTTCGCGTAATTTGTCACGTCTGCTGCCTTTGTCTTTGTCTCCGGCAACCATCCGTAATGTGATGAGTGATCTGGAACATCTGGGACTGGTCTATTCACCACATATTTCTGCCGGACGCATGCCGACCCAACTGGGTCTGCGCTTCTTTGTCGATGCCTTTATGGAGGTCAGCGACCTTCCCGCTGATGAACGCAGCAGTATTGAACATCAGGTACGTGCCGCCGGTCAAAATAACTCTGTCGAGCATGTGCTAACCGAAGCCAGCCAAATCCTCTCCGGCCTGTCACGCGGTGCCGGTCTGGTACTGGCGACTAAGGCCGAAGGCGCACTGAAGCATATTGAATTTGTACGGCTTGACCCGACCCGTGCTTTGGCGGTGATGGTCACGCAAAGCGGCGACGTGGAAAACCGTGTGCTTGATCTGCCTGCAGGTGTTACCTCTTCTCAGCTGATTGAAGCCTCGAATTTTCTGAACGCCCATATTCACGGCAAAACCCTTGCCGAAGCCCGCAATCAGATTGCAACTTTGCAAGAGGAAACCCGTCAGGCGCTCGACAGCCTCTCCCAGCATCTGGTGGAACAGGGGCTGGCAGTGTGGAGCGGTGCATCCGGTGACCAGCAAACCCGTTTGATTGTGCGCGGACGTTCCAATCTTCTGGAAAACATCTCCGCGCAGGATGATCTGGAGCGGTTGCGCCTGCTGTTTGACGATCTGGAAACCAAAGAAGGCATGATCCAACTGCTGGATCTGGCGGAAGCCGGTTCCGGCGTGCGGATTTTCATCGGCTCGGAGAATAAACTTTTCTCCCTGTCCGGCTCTTCACTGGTGGTTGCGCCCTATCGCGACTCCGAACAACGGGTCATCGGCGCGCTTGGCGTGATCGGCCCGACAAGGCTCAATTATGCCCGTATCGTGCCGATGGTGGACTATACGGCCTCGCTGGTTTCCCGCCTGTTACGGGGTTAAAACCGGTTTCACCCTGTTAATTTGCCGCGCCACAGAGCGATGGCCTTGATTTTCAGTACACAAACATCGATATCCCAGACAATATGATTCAAGACGGAAGAGAATAATGGCTGACGAAAAGAAAAACGGCGAAACCCCAGATCTTGGCCAGCGCGACCTGAATAATCCGCGTGACCGCGATGCTCTGAAGCGTGCCGCTGATGATTTTCTGAAAGCGCGCAAGGATGAAGCAGTGGCTGAAGCTGCAGAAGATGATGCTGCCGCTGAAGATGCCATCAACCCGCTTGCCGAATTGCAGGTGGAAAATAATGCGCTGAAAGACCAGATGCTGCGTCTGGCTGCCGATATGGAAAATCTGCGTAAACGCACTGCCCGCGAAATGCAGGATGCAAAAGCCTATGCGGTGACCAATTTTGCCCGCGATATGCTTTCGGTTTCCGACAATCTGCGTCGTGCGCTGGATGCTATTCCGACAGATGCGCTTGCTGAAGACACAGGCCTGAAAGCTCTGGCTGAAGGCGTGGAAATGACTGAACGCGCAATGATCAATGCGCTGGAACGTCATGGCGTAACCCAGCTGTCGCCGGAAGGTCAGAAATTCGACCCGAATTTCCATCAGGCGATCTTTGAAGTACCGAATGCTGAAGTGCCGAATAATACGGTCGTTCAGGTCATGCAGACCGGCTATGCCATCGGCGACCGCGTTCTGCGTCCGGCCATGGTCGGCGTATCACGCGGCGGCCCTAAAGAATAAAATATTCTGACATTGCGGCTTAACATCAGTCTCAGTCGCTCAGTGTAAAGACAAAAACGGACGCAGGGCTTTCCTTGCGTCCGCTTTTTATTGGGCTGAATTTTCATAAAATTGCGCTACACAGACATAAGCAATCCGGTGCGATTTGCTTAGATAAGGGAGGACAAGACATGACATTTATCGATTTTATCGACTATGCCGGTGTCTTTGTCTTTGCCGCAACCGGTGCGCTGGCAGCCTCGCGCTGCCGTCTTGATATTATCGGCTTCATCTTTCTTGCCAATATGACCGCCGTCGGCGGTGGTGCCCTGCGCGATCTGATGCTCGGTAATACACCGGTCAACTGGGTGCGTGAACCGCTCTATCTGCTGATCGGCACCAGTGCGGCTGTTCTGGTCTATTTCACCGCACACCGTGTTGAATCGCGTTATCGTATTTTGCTCTGGCTTGATGCGATCGGTATGGCGATGTTCAGCGTGATGGGCGCAGAAAAGGCACTGCATCTCGGTTTCAATGCATGGGTTGCTATTGTTGCCGGTATTTTCACCGCAACAATGGGCGGCGTTTTGCGCGATGTCGTGGCAGGGCAGCCATCTGTATTGATGCGCCGTGAAATCTATATTTCCGCAGCACTTGCCGGTGCCTGTACGTTTGTGGCGCTGAGCGCACTCAATGCGCCGATCACCTTCTCTGTGCTGGCCGGTACCGGCATCGCTTTTCTGATCCGCGGCGGCGCTTTATATTACGGCTGGGTATTGCCTGCACACAAAGCGCGGCGCGGACGCACAGAAGAAGAACTCAAACGCGACGGCATTGTGCGCGACGAATAAAAACGGGAAGTGATACTACCCGTTTTATTTATCCATTCAGCTGGCTTTGATAAGACCCGCCTGCGCAGCAATATCTTTCAGATTATTCTGCGGACGCGGGCCGATTTGCTGGATAACAATACCGGCAGCCAATGAGCCGAACGCACCGCATTCTTTCAGCTGATAATCATTGGTATAGCCATAGAGAAAACCGGCGGCATAAAGATCGCCTGCACCGGTTGTATCGACCAGCGCATCAACTTCAATCGCCTGCACCTCCACGGTTTCATCACCCCGCAGAATGATCGAGCCCTGTTCGGAGCGGGTCACTGCAGCCAGTTTGCAATCGGCACGCAAGGCTTCAAGCGCACTCTCAAAAGATGAGGTCTGATAGAGCGATTTAACCTCCGCCTCATTGGCAAAAACAATATCGACAGTACCAGAGCGCATCAGATCCAGAAACTCATCACGGTAACGATCCACACAGAACGGATCGGATAGGGTCATAGCCACTTCACGGCCATGCTCATGGGCGATTTTAGCCGCCAACAAAATTGCTTCTTTGGCGCGTGGCGGATCCCACAAATAGCCTTCAAAATAGACTAGCTTGGATGTGCTGACTTTAGAGCTTTCGATATCTTCAATACCAAGCTCCACGCAGGCACCGAGATAGGTATTCATGGAACGCTCGCCATCAGGCGTCACAAAAATCATGGAACGCGCGGTCGGTACGCCTTCCTGCAATGGCGCCGTATCAAACGCCACACCCTGACTACGAATATCATGTGTAAAAATCGTGCCGAGCTGATCCATCGCCACTTTGCCAAAATAGGCAGAGCGACCGCCCAGACTGGCCACACCTGCCGCAGTATTACCTGCGCTGCCGCCCGACGCTTCAATCGCAGGGCCTTTGCGGCTGTAAAGCAGCTCGGCTCTTTCGCTGTCGATCAAATTCATAGCACCTTTGATAATGCCGTTATTGACCAGAAAATCATCTTCGGTGCGGGAAATAATATCAACAATTGCATTCCCGATGCATAACACGTCATATTTGGCGGCAGAAATGGCTTTTACTCCCATAAAAACTTCGCGGCGGATGACCGGAACTCAGCCCTCACATCCATTGCGGCACCAGTTCTATCTATGGAATATGTTTTTTGCCAGTGGAGAAAAGCGTTTTCATTTTCATCAATACAGCGGGCGATCTGTAAAAGCTCATCTTGTTGCCCCTGTACAGGCTCCCTATCTATCGGAAAAAGAGCGCATCCCGAAAAGTGTAAAGCGGTTTTCGGATAAGATGCGCGCCAGACAAAAAAGACGGAGCCCCGATGATCCTCACCGCCGCACTTAATGCCCTCTACCGCCTGCCCTCACCGGAGTTCCGCTCAGTCTTGTGGAAATCGCTCGGCCTGACCCTGCTGGCGCTGATCGCATTATGGGCACTGGCACGGCAGTTCTTTTTCTGGCTGGCATGGCCGTGGTTTGAAAATATGCTGCCTGCCATGCCGGACTGGACAAGCTGGCTCGGCCTGTTGGCCGCGATTGCCGCCGGTTTTGTGCTGGCGCTGTTGCTCGCCTTTCTGATCGCACCGGTGACTGCATTGATTGCAGGTATGTTTCTTGATGATGTGGCAGAGATTATCGAGCGCGAAGATTACAGCAATGAACCGGCCGGCACACCGATGCCGGTTGGCCGTTCCCTCGTCTATTCGCTCAAATTTCTGGTAGTGGTCATTCTCGGCAACTTGTTCGCATTGCTGATGCTGCTCATTCCGGGCATTAATCTGATCGCCTTTTTCATCGTCAACGGCTATCTTCTCGGACGTGAGTTTTTTGAATTTGCAGCCATGCGCTATCGCGGCGAGGATGGTGCCAAAGCCTTCCGTGAAGAAAACCGGATTACAGTTTTCCTTGGTGGTCTGGTGATTGCCGGATTTATGGCGATACCGCTCATCAATTTGCTGACACCGCTTTTCGCCGCTGCCATGATGGTGCACCTGCATAAAGCCCTGAGCGGCAAGAAACCGCTTGCCATCAACCGTCATTAATTGAGAGAACCATGCACATTGCCTGCCTGCATACGGCCGCCAGCAATATTGAAATTTTCGGGAAAGCTGCCTCAGCCTTGCAGCTTGATGCCGGAGATATCAGCCATGCGGTTCACTGTGAATTGCTGGAAGCAGCAGAAAAGCAGGGAGGCATTACGTCAGCCATTGAAACGGCAACTCTGCATATCATCCAAAGCCTGATGACCGAAGCCGATGCAGTTCTTGTGACCTGTTCAACCCTTGGTGCAATCGCTGACAATGCCCGCACCGGTTTTGCCAAGCCGGTTCTGCGCACAGACCGTGCTTTGGCAGAGCAGGCTCTGGAGAGCGGTTTATCTGTGAGTGTTCTGTGCACTGCCCCGACAACACTGGAGCCGACGACAGAATTATTCCGTCAGGTCTTTGCCAATGCGCAGGTCGCACCCGATATCAGGCTGATTGACGGCGCATGGGATTTATTCCGTGCCGGTAAGATCAAAGCCTATGAAAGAGCAATCGCAGATGCTGCGAACGCCGCTCATGATACAGGCAGCCAGCTGGTAGTTCTGGCGCAGACCTCTATGGCAAATGCCGCTGAACTTATCCGCAACAAGACACACGTGCTTGATGCACCAACTGCCGCCCTGCGCCAGCTTCTGCACCGCGCTTAATCTGCGATCCGTAGCAAGGGTGCCGGAATCGTATTGGTTTTCTGCGCCGATTTGCAAATATCGGCGATCACGCAATTAACGCAATCCGGCGTGCGGGCCTTGCAGACATAGCGGCCATGCAGGATCAGCCAGTGATGGGCATGCATCATAAATTCTGCCGGAATGATCTTCACCAGCTTGGCTTCGATCTCATCCGGTGTTTTGTAAGGCGCAAGACCGATCCGGTTGCCGATACGCAGAATATGCGTATCCACCGCCATTGTCGGCTGACCGAAAGCCATATTCAGCACGACATTCGCGGTTTTGCGCCCCACCCCCGGCAAAGTCACCAGCGCATCACGGTCACCCGGCACTTCACCGCCGAAATTATCAATCAGCGCCTGAGACAATAAAATTGCGTTCTTCGCCTTATTGCGCCACAGGCCGATGGTGCGGATATAATCGCCGACAACCTCTTCACCCAGATCGACCATTTTTTGCGGTGTGTCAGCAATGGCAAACAAAGCCCGCGTTGCTTTATTCACGCCCGCATCGGTTGCCTGCGCCGACAGCATCACCGCCACCAGCAGCGTGAAAGTGTTGACGTGCTCAAGCTCGCCTTTCGGCTCCGGACGCTGCACGGAAAACCGCCGGAAAATCTCATGGATTTCTGCCGGTGTGTAAAGCGTGCCGCTGACACGACGCTGAGATTTTGCGGGAATCTGGGTCTGGTTGTTCTGCATGGCATTTATATAGTAAGCTATAAGCAAGAAGCCTATCTGCAAGCTTGCCGCAGGCTGGAGTGCCGTGCTCTTTTTCGGGAGCACAAAACTTGCTCTAGCATTTTGTGCTGCCGAGCTTTTACCAACGATATGCGACCCCGAGAGTTATTGCCATGAATGCACCCTACCATCCGGACGGTGCTGATCCGGACGCCTATGGCGCACAGTTTTTCAAAGCGACCCTGCTTCCCTACCGTTCGCTTTCACCGCGCGGTTTTCAGATCATGATTTTAAGCCTGCTGCTGCTCTGGGCTTGTATCGGCATGGTTTTCATGCAGATCGGCGCATTGCCAGTAGTCGGGCCAGTAGTCGGATTGTTCGGACTGGATATTGCCCTGATCTATCTGGCGTTCCGGCTTAATTATTATGCCGCCAGACAACGGGAAGAAATTACGGTTTCACGCGAACAGTTACTCATCAGGCAAGTCTCCGCTTCAGGACGTATCCGCGCATATCAGTTTAATCCTTTCCGCACACGGTTTCACATTACCCGTAAAGATGATATCGGCATTATCCAGATGCAGCTGCATAGTGATGGCAGAACTTTGGATATTGGCAGATTTTTGCCGCCCGATGACCGCGAGAGCTTTGCAAGTGCTTTTTCCAACGCCCTGACACGCAGCCGCCGCTGACGATCGGGTTTAAATACCGGATGTTTTATGATTACGATTATCGGCTCGATTAATTTTGACCTCATCGCCCGCAGTCCGAAACTGCCGGAGCCCGGTGAAACCCTCACAGGCAGAAACTTCTCAACAGCCGCCGGCGGCAAAGGTGCCAATCAGGCACTCGCTGCCGCACGCGCCGGTGCATCCGTGCGTATGGTCGGTGCTGTTGGTGATGATTCCTTCGCTTCGCAGGCCGTTGCATTGCTGCGTGCCGACGGCGTGGATCTGACCCGTGTCGCCACACGCGGCGATGCCACCGGTATTGCGCTCATCACTGTTGAAGACAGCGGTGAAAATACCATTATCGTTATTCCGGGCGCCAATGGTCTGGTTACACAAGACGATGTAAACACCGCTGATCTGGATGGCGGTTATCTGCTGCTGCAAATGGAAATTCCGCTACCGACACTGGAAAAAGCCATCGCTGCATCGGAAACCAGCGACACAACCTGCATTCTCAATACCGCGCCCTGGCGTGATGATGCCGCAAGCCTGCTGCCGCGCGCCGATATTATTATTGCCAATGAAACGGAATTTGATCTGGCCAGTGTTCAGCTTGAATTGTCCGGCGATGACCGTCAGGCCAGAATGATCGATTTTGCCGAACATTATGGCCGTACCATTATCGTAACGCTGGGTGCGCAGGGCATTATGGTGGCAACACCGGATGAGCATTACAGCCTGCCTGCCCTGAAGGTTAAACCCGTTGATACGGTTGGTGCCGGTGACACATTCTGCGGCTATCTCGCGGCCGGTCTCGACAGCGGCCTGTCTTTGCGTGATGCCTGCCAGCGCGCTGCAAAGGCAGCATCGCTCGCATGCCTGAAAGCCGGTGCTCAGCCTTCCATTCCTTACGCGGCAGAAGTCCAGTAAAAGAAAAGGCCGGAGCAATCTCCGGCCTTTTTTATCGTCTCTATATTTAAAGCGTTGCGATACGCTCGGTCAGCAATGTGAAGAAACCTTCGTGGTCAACATCGCGCATCACGATTGCATTTTTCGGGCGTTTGGTAACACCCCACCAGTCGATTACCGACATACCGAGGCAAAGCTCAGACGCGGTTTCGATCTCAACATTGCAATGACGGCCTGAATAGAGTTCCGGCTTCAGCAGATAGGCAATCACATTCGGATCATGCAGCGGTCCGCCGTCTGTACCGTATTTTTCCTCATCAAAGCGTTCGAAAAACTCCAGCATTGCCACACAGGCATCCCCCACCTTGTTACCAAGCGAGCGGAAAGCCTCAATACGTTTTGCGGTTGTCAGCGCCTTATGGGTAACATCCAGCGGCATCATCACAATCGGCACACCGGAGGCATAAACGACTTTCGCCGCTTCCGGATCCACATAGAAGTTGAACTCAGCGGTTGGCGTGATATTGCCGCCTTCAAAGAAACCGCCGCCCATCAGCACGATTTCCTGAATGCGGGAAGCGATTTCCGGTGCCTTGTTCAGCGCCAGTGCAATATTGGTCAAAGGTCCGAGAACGCATAGCGTGACTGTGCCCGCAGCTTCATGCAACAAAGTCTCAATGATGAAATCCACACCATGTTGCTTGTGCAATTTCATCACCGGCTCAGGCAGATCAGGGCCATCGAGACCGGTGCGGCCATGGACTTCCTCTGCGGTGACCAGCGGGCGAACCAGCGGCTTGGACGCGCCTGCAAAAACCTTTGTCTGCGGCTTGCCTGCCAGTTCGGCAATTTTCAGAGAATTATGCTGCGTCAGAGGCAAAGGCACATTACCGGCCACAGCAACAATACCCAGCACATCCAGCTCCGGACTTGCCAGTGCCAGCAGGATTGCCAATGCATCATCCTGCCCCGGATCTGTGTCGATAATAATTTTGCGGGCCATCAAAGCCATCCCTTTCATCAAAAAATCTGCGCATGCTGTCATGTGAACTCATGAGCTTTCAGGCGCACTATAAATGCAGTGAAATTATTTTCAGCACGAATCTTGAACGATAACGCACATATCAGCTGTTGCTCTTGAAGTGGAGCTTTTCTCAAGCCATATAAAGAACAGGAAAACGCCGCTACGGGTTTTCCCCAAACGGTCGCTCTTAAGGACTGAACAATGACCAGACTTACACCTTTCTCCAGCCCGCTGCTGCTGGGTTTCGATACGATGGAAAAAACGCTGGAACGGATTGCTAAATCCGGTGACGGCTATCCGCCATATAATATCGAAAGACTGCGCAGCTCTGCGCAGGATCAGGAACAACCGGTTCCTGAGAAATTGCGCATCACGCTTGCTGTTGCCGGTTTTTCTGATGACGATCTGGAAGTTACGACTGAAGATAACCAGCTGGTTATCCGCGGACGGCAGACTGATGAATCCGAGCGGGAATATCTGCATCGCGGCATTGCTGCACGTCAGTTTCAGCGTGTTTTTGTGCTGGCAGACGGTATGCGCGTGGTCAACGCGGAACTAAAAAACGGATTATTGTCGATTGATCTCGACAGACCGGAACCAGAACGCCTCGTCAAGCGTATTAGTATAAACGTGAAAGAGTGACCGTTCTCAGGATTATAAAAGAACTGTAAAGGGTTCATTGTTATAATCAGCTCCGTGGTTGCAGTTTTATCGGCTGATAAATGCAACTGCAAATGCTCTCGAAAGGCAGCGTCAATTTTGAGCTGCCAGGACAGGAGGCCTAAAATGACTGCTGACAAACACATTTTTACAGAATTCGAATTTGCCCATCTCGGCGAAGGTGAAATCGCCTATTTGCGCAAAGTTCGCTCCGAAGATTTGTCACGGCGCTTCCCTGCATTACCACCAATGGCGCCGGGCATGGAACTCTGGGCTCTCTTCGGCGCCAGCGGAACCCCTATCATGCTTTCCGATATGCGCGCCACAGCATTGGCCGGAGCACAGGAACATGAACTCCACACAGTGATGCTGCATTAAGCGCATCCTGAAAAGTGAAACCGGTAAACACATTACAACCCGCCTGTATCACAGGCGGGTTTTGTTTTTATTCCCGCCTCATGAAAAATGCCGCGCTGCACAAGGCAAACACGGCATTTTAAATTCCACTCAACCCTGCTTACTCAGCAGAATTATCAGCTTTTCAGGCCGCATTGGATGCAGGTGGTGCAATCAGAAACGAATGCAGAGCCTGCGCATCAACGGTGCCGCGCAATTTGGCAACCATGTCCGGGTCGCGCAGCAAACGCGCAATGCGGGACAGTGCCTTCAAATGATCGGCGCCGGCATTTTCCGGTGCAAGCAACAGAAAGACCAGATCAACCGGCTGGTCATCCAGTGCTTCAAAATCCACCGGCTGCTCAAGACGCGCAAAAACACCGGTAATTTTACTGATATTCGGCAGTTTGCCATGTGGTATCGCGATGCCGTTGCCAACACCGGTAGACCCCAAACGCTCACGCTGAGTCACAGTTTCAAAAACTTCTCGCTCAGAAAGACCTGTGAGTTCAGCAGCCTTCTCAGCCAAGATCTGCAATAATTGCTTCTTGGAGCTTGCCTTCAGCGAAGGGATAATCGCCCCTGGCTGAATCAGATCGCTAAGATCCATTTTCTCCATTCCTTCTCTCATGCGGAGTAATCATCTCCGTAACCGGGAGGTGCAGTGATCTACTGCCCATTCAACAGATACTCAAGTCAAATTCGCGATTCTACTCACACTTTTCACGCATCAAATCCGTAACGCATTGATTTCAATCATAAATAAAAATTAAAAAAAGATTACAACACGCATTCACTGACGCCTGCTTCGCGGCATTCCGCTCAAGGTACACCAGTAACACAAAAATTCCTATCTCTAGATATCGTGAATAACAGCTGCAACCACGCAGAAAACAGGGCAGAAAACACTATTTGATTTTTTATATGTTATTTCAGTGAGTTAAAATATGAAAAAAATTTCAAGTTTTTTGGTTGATGTATAAATGCATCCGGAAACGGGACAGGCAACCCACTCATCGCTTCAATATTCTGTTCCGGAAAAGCAAAACCCCGCTATCTGTGGATTCGCAAATAGCGGGGCTTGTCAGTTCAGCCTTAAACGCGGGCTGCCTGTGCGACTCTGGACGGATCAATCCAGCCAATATTGCCATCCGGACGACGATAGACAATGTTGACTTCTTCACTTCCTGCATTGCGGAAGACCAATACAGGATGCTCTGTCAGATCAAGCTCAACAACGGCAGATGCAACACTCAGCGTGCGCAGGGAAACGGATGATTCCGCGACGATCGTCGGCGCATAATCCTCAGGAAGATCATGATCTTCGTCGGGAGCCGGTTCCATCACGCTATAGGCGATATTCTGATGATTGTTGCGCGCTGACTGAACCAGAGAGCGGGACTTGAGGCGACGCATATAGCGGCGCATCCTTGTCTCCAGCTTTTCAGCCGCTGCGTCAAAAGAAAATTGCGGATCCTGCGCTTCTGCAGAAGACTGCAGAGTCGCTCCGGTATCCAGATGCAAAGTGCAATCCGTAGTAAAACGGGAACCTGATTTAACGACTGTAATTGTACCGGAAAAGCCACCTTCGTAATATTTGCTAACAGCATCACGGACACGGTCTTCAATTCTGATGCGGAAAGCATCACCGATGTCCATATGTTTACCCGAAACGCGGAGACTCATGTGGCAGTACCTCGCTGTCTATATTCGAACACCTCAATCTAACCACAAGCGAAGGCATTGCGCAAAGCGAACTGACATAAAATAAAATAAACTTTGCATGTGCCAAAAGAATATGCGGACAGCTCTTTGATTGACACAATCAGTCACTATATAAGCGCCTGTCGAAAATTCCGGCGAAATAAACGCCCGTCATCAAAATCATCAACGATTTCAAATAAATTCGGGAGCAGAAACTGCTCCCGGGATTCGCTGACCTGTAGCTCTTAGCGTAAAATTCTGAACTTACAGAGTAAACTGATCGCCCAGATACAATCTGCGTACGTCGGGATTGGCGACGATCTCTTTCGGACGGCCATGGGTGAGCACCTGTCCGGCATGGATAATATAAGCGCGGTCAATCAGGCCGAGCGTTTCACGTACATTGTGGTCGGTAATCAAAACACCGATGCCGCGGCTGGTGAGGTGGCGCACAAGCTGCTGAATATCCGCAACCGCAATCGGATCCACACCGGCAAAAGGTTCATCCAGCAGCATAAAATTCGGGCGGGATGCCAGTGCACGGGCAATTTCGAGACGACGGCGTTCACCACCCGACAGTGAAATCGCCTGCGCCTTGCGCAGATGCGTGATATGGAATTCTTCCAGCAGCGCATCGAGTTCAATGGCACGCTTTTTGCGGTCTTTTTCGACCACTTCCAGCACGGCCTTGATATTATCTTCAACCGACAGACCACGGAAAATCGAAGCTTCCTGCGGCAGATAACCAATGCCGAGCCGTGAACGGCGATACATCGGCATGGATGTTACGTCAAAACCGTCGATCTCAATCGTACCGCTGTCGACCGGCACCAGACCGGTCACCATATAAAAGCAAGTGGTTTTACCGGCACCGTTCGGGCCCAGAATACCGACAGCCTCACCGGCACGCACACCAAAGGACACACCATTCACAACCTGACGGCCGCGATAGCTCTTGCTGATGCCTCTGGCAACCAGCGTTCCTTTAAGCCGTGACAATTCCTGAGGCGGACGCTGTCCTTCCGCACCGGCAGACTGCGCCTGCAAATTGCCCGCAGCATCGGCCGCGGCATTATCGGGAGCATGATCGGTTTGGGCGTTTAAAGAGGACAATAGAAATCCAGACCAGTTCTTAAAGCCGGTGCCTGCATTCAAAGCACAAGCAAAATTAAATTTATCAGCTCAGTTGCAGACCAGAACAGCTCTGATCTGCAATTTTTTACTCGGCTTTAGGGGACAGAATAATGGAGACGCGGCCGGACTGTCCTTTACAGCTTTCCAGATAGGCTTTGCCTGTCTGGGTATTGGCTGTCAGCTTGCAACCGGTGGCAATATTATCACCATCAGACAGCACAACTTTCTGGCCGGTCAGCACCATTGTCTGCGCTTTGGCATCATAAGTGCCGGCATCGCCGGTTGCGACCTGTGTACCGGATTTCAGATAGACTTTTCCGTCCACTTCAATCTTCTCAATGCCGCCGGCATCCAGACCAGCGCCGCTCAGGCCACCGATACCGCCTTTGGCTTTATCAGCACCGGCTTTATCGCCGCCGTCTTTTGTTTTGCCGGTATGAACCTGCATACGACCGGCACGCAGGAGAATATCGCCCTGTTTGACCGAAACATTACCGGTGAGAATGATAATGCCCTCTTTGTCGCGCACTTCCATTTTACCGGCATCAATCGACACAGGTTCTTTGCTGTCAGATAATTTCAATCCGTCAAGGGGAACACCCTGCTGCGCCTGAGCACCTGAAAGGCTCAAAGGCAAAGTCAGCAAACCGGATATGAAGAGGGCGGCGATCTGCTTCACGCCTGTCAGGCGCAGCGCAGACTTGCCCGAAACTGTATTCTGTGAGCCTGTTTTCAGCTCGCTGCCTGCCTGTTGCCGCATCATATTCATTCCCTCGAAAATCACCCTTGTTATAAATCGCAAGTTTGAGAATAAAACAACAAACTTCTGAATATATTCTTGCCGCCGGACCATAAGTCCGGCCGGAATATACGCAGTCTGCCAACACATCTATAACAGGCGTATTACTTATTGGTGTAAATCACTATCACACTCTGTTCAACGACGAAACAAAGACTGCTTTACGGGCGCAGCACAGGTGCTGCAATCAGCTGCCCTTTTTCGCTGCGGAGACGGTTTCCTTAACAGGCTCAATGGTCAGCTGAACCTGATCATCAAACACCATCACCTTGCCGTTTTCCTTAATGAGCATTTTATTCGCGCGGATATGTGCGTTTTTTGTGCGGATATCGACCGGCTTATCGGTCGACATCTCGCCACTCGACACATTCACATTGGCAGAGCCCAGCTTGGCTTCCATGCCATCGGTTGTCTTCACCGTAAACGCATTATCAAACTGCAAATGACCGTTATTGCTGTCATAGACGCCGGATGCCGCATCAATCTCGGCGCTGTCTTTATCACCGACAGGCAATTGCGCTTTGATTCCTTCCAGCGCAACCACGCCGTTCTGTTTGGCATCCTGCACAGCGCGCTCGGCAACCATCGAAAACGGACGCTTATCCTTGGTGTAGCCTTTAAGCTGCGGGCCGGTCATCACCAGCTTGCCGCTTTCAGACGGATCAAGCTCAACTTTCACCGGTGAGGGAGGCGTAGCCAGAAATGTGTACCATGAGAAAACCGCAGCAACGCCGAGAGCAACAACCGGCAAAGCGGTTTTCAGAACGCGCACGCGCATGCTGTGTCTCTTCGCAGCGTGAAACACAGCGGTACTTTTATGTGACGCTCCGAAAACCATCTTATGGTCTGACACAGTCCAAAACTCCTGAAACCGGCAATTTGCCAGCTGCCTACACGTAAGGTATTAATATTTATCGGTGAAATGCACGACTATTCTGTATAGTGCGCTCAAATCGCTTTTTATTGTGGTATAAATGGGATGATACCGCGTCCAAAACAAGCTGCATTGCTGCAGTTGTGCGTTCCGGAGGTTTAACTCAGATCACTTTTCAATGATATGAGGTTAAAAAACCTGATAATACCATGTTCAGGTCTTCCTCGGATATTATCCCCGCTTCCAAAATACATTCTGTTTATGCGACATATAAAGACATCATATAAGCCCAAGAACGGACATATCTCATGACTTATACTGCCGATGCAGTGCTTGAACGTCGTCGAATTCGCCGTAAGCTGACTTTCTGGCGTGCTGTCACTTTGCTGCTTGTTGCGGCAATGATACTCTTCGCTGCGCTTTACATCAACGGCAGCAAGTCTTCCCGCAATGCGCCTCACATTGCAAAAATTTCCATTACCGGCACCATTTATAACAATGAAGAGCTTTTGAAACGTCTCAAAGATGTCGCAGAGAGCGATATGGTGAAAGGCGTCATTCTGGATATCAGCTCTCCCGGCGGCACCACGACCGGCGGCGAAGTGATTTATGATGCCGTGCGCAAAATCGCCGATAAAAAACCGGTGGTCTCACAGGTCGGCACACTGGCAGCATCTGCAGGCTATATGATTGCCATCGCCTCAGATCATGTGATCGCCCATAAGACATCAATGATCGGCTCGATCGGCGTGCTGTTTCAATATCCCGATATCAGCGCGTTGCTGGATAAAGTCGGTGTGAAATTTGAAACCATCAAATCCAGCCCGCTGAAGGCCGAGCCGAATTTCTTCTCTCCGGCCAGCGAAGAAGCCAAGGCCATGATCGATAACACAGTCAAAGACACTTATGACTGGTTTGTCGGTCTGGTTAAAGAACGCCGTCCGATGATTACAGCCGACAAGCTCCCTGCTTTGACCAACGGTTCGGTCTATACCGGCCGTCAGGCATTGCAGCATAAGCTGATTGACGCGATCGGCGATGAGGAAACCTCTGTTGCATGGCTTGAGACCAAAGGCATCGACAAAGAGCTGCCGGTTATCGAGTGGAAAGCTGAAAGCTCATCCTATAATGACCTGCTTTCCTCTGCTGCTATGAAATTATTGTTGCGGAACATGGGCTTGTCCGATCAGGCCGGTGCACTATTTGATGAACAGATCGGTCAGCGTATCTTCCTTGACGGCATGCTTTCAGTTTGGCACGGTAGCAACGGAGAAAAACCGCAATAATACCCGTAAAATGCGTTTAACATTAAAGATAATGCGTATTTTCAGATAGTTATGCTATGAAATATTAATAGCATAGGCATATTATTCATACTAAGCTGTCTCTGTTCCGACGGGGACAGCCCGCATACAGGTTCTGAGAGTATTCTTTTAGGGCGCATTCCCCGATCCTTATTAAAGGTGCGGGTCAGATGCGCAGTATATCAAAACCGGAAGCGCAGCGGTCCGTTTCAGACGGCCGGATTAAGCGCTAATATTGCAGAGAGGTCGAACGCAGTGATTAAATCTGAACTCGTGCAGATCATCGCCAGCCGCAATCCGCATCTTTTCCAGCGCGACGTGGAAAATATTGTCGGTGCAGTTTTCGATGAAATTACTGAAGCTCTGGCGGAAGGAAACCGCGTAGAGCTCCGTGGCTTCGGCGCCTTTTCCGTGAAAAACCGCCCTGCCCGCAACGGACGCAACCCGCGCACGGGCGAATCGGTCGATGTTGAGGAAAAATGGGTTCCGTTCTTCAAAACCGGCAAAGAACTGCGTGATCGCCTCAATAACGGCCACGATTAATCAATAATAGCTGCAGCGCATATACAAGCGTCTTTATGCGCAACATGCGAGCGGTGATATAAAATCAGGCACTTCTGCTATCGGGCATATTTATGCCTGATAGCACTTATATTTTATGCAGTGCAGCCCGAGAATTACGGATATTAAACATGACCAACCGTTTTCTGACACTTGTCATTGCCTTGCCGCTCGCAGTGATTTTAATTGTACTGTCGGTCGCCAATCGCAGTGCAGTCAGTGTGACGCTTGATCCGTTCAATCCCGGCAATCCTGCTCTGACCTATACAGCACCATTGTTTCTCTGGGTGCTGGGAGCTTTTCTTGTTGGTATTGTTACCGGCGGCCTGCTGATCTGGTTCACACAGGGACGGCACCGCAAACTGGCACGCAAGCGCAAAGCAGAAGCCGATGCACTCCTGACCCGCGCCAAACAGGCGGAAGCCAAGAACCTGCCATCCGCATCTTCCCTGTCCTGATCTCGGCGCTGCATCCATACAGACCACATATATTATCAGGCTTTTTCATCAACTTCATACAGATCGGCGCTTGTCTCCCACCCTCAGGCATGGGAACAATCTGTTGTTGTGAGAGCGCGTTTTGTGCGCCCGATCGGGCACACGGCGCTCTAAAACATGTCGCGGAAAAACGGGCACCGGTTTTCCGATAACGACATGCGTGAAAACAAGGAGATCGAACGAGCGCAGTGGGTATAATTAAATGCGCTACGCTCTAGATTCTTTATTTGGTCGCATTATCACGGGCGTCAAGTTGATCCAACTTGACTGTGAAATGCTCTAATGAAAATAAATGTCCGTGCATTGCAGGAGACAATGGGCGGCATCATAAAAGGCCTGACAAATAATGCTTCATATTTCCGCTGCTGCCGTTGATGATCTGATGACCTGGCCGGAACTGGTCGATGCGCTGGACAGCGCCTTCCGTAACGGTATGATCCAGCCTGTGCGTCATCACCATCCGGTTGAACGCCCTGAGGGCAGCCCGTCCATGTTGTTGCTGATGCCTGCATGGTCAGATTTCCATAAACTTGAGCATCAGTCGCAAGGCTATATGGGCGTTAAAATCGTCACCGTGTCACCGGATAACGGCCTGATCGACAAACCTGCGGTTATGGGTGTGTACCTGCTGCTTGACGGCATTACCGGCGAACCGAAAGCTTTGATCGACGGCCAGAGCCTGACCCGCTGGCGCACGGCCGCAGCCTCCGCTCTTGCCGCCCGCTATCTGGCACGGGAAGATGCATCGCGTCTTGTCATTATGGGTGCCGGAGCGGTTTCTTCCAATCTCGTCCGCGCCCATAGTTCTGTGCGACCGATCACCGATATTGCGCTTTGCGTGCGCAATCCGAAACGGGCAGAAGCAACACTCAAAGAACTGCGTGATGAAGGCTATAATGCCTATATTGCTGAAGATCATATCGCAGCCATTCAGCAGGCGGATATTGTTGCCGCCGGCACTCTGGCAACCGAACCATTGATTCACGGGAAACATTTGCGTCCCGGCACCCATGTGGATCTGGTCGGCGCTTTCACGCCGGATATGCGTGAAAGCGATGACGAAGCCGTGCTGCGCTCCCGTGTTTTTGTCGACACCAAAGACGGCGCTCTGAAAGAAGGCGGCGACATTACCCAGCCTTTGCGTGACGGCATTATCAAACCGGATCATATTCTCGGCGATCTGTTTGATCTGGCACGCGGAACAGTCAAAGGCCGCGTAAGCGATCAGGACATTACACTATTCAAATCCGTTGGTGCAGCCATGGAAGACCTTGCCGCCGGCATTATGGTCTATGAAAAGAGCCTGAAACAACAAGGCTGATCCTGTCCATCTCTTGCCCTGAAAAGCTTCAAACCATGAAGTTTTTCAGGGCACAGATGCATTTATAAGACATTCCCGTTTAGATTCAGCTTTCCCAAAAGGCTGCCATGCTCTACGAAACAGAAAATATTGCACCATCTGATGGTATAGTATTTTGAGTTTAACAGTTTCGGAGCAAACAGGGTGAAACCGCCAAAAGGAAAAGCCGCCAAATCTCATAATGGTTCATCAGCGCGATCTGCGGGCAAACCGGCCGCACAGTCACGCGATAACCGTAAAGCGGTGTCGGCTGCACCTTCGCAGGGTTTTAAAAAACCGCGCCCGAAATTTGCTAAAACCGAACAGAATGCTGCGGCTTTTGAAAATGCAGCACCGGCTGCACCGAAAAAAGTAACAGCTGAACCGGCTGTCGCCCAGCGCTCATTGCTGAAACTGACAGGCGAGCGACCTCAGCAAAACCTTCCTGTCATTCTTGAGACCAGCCCGAGCGAAGATTATGCGCTGCTCGACAGCGGTAACAGTCTCAAGCTTGAACAATACGGCCCTTACCGCATCATCCGCCCTGAGGCGCAGGCAATCTGGCAGCCTGCATGGCCGCAAAGCGAATGGGATAAGGCAGACGCTGTTTTCACCGGCAATACCGATGAAGAAGGCATGGGACGCTGGCACTTTCCGAAACAGCAACTGGGTGAAACCTGGCCAATGGCGTTGCAGGATGTGCGCTTCTTCGGCCGCTTCACCTCGTTCCGCCATGTCGGCGTTTTTCCGGAGCAGGCCGCGCACTGGGCTTTCATGGCGCAGCAGGTGCGCGATGCCCGTAAAAAACAGATCAACCGCTCCGTGCGTGTCCTCAACCTGTTCGGCTATACCGGCGTTGCCTCGCTGATTGCCGCCCATGCCGGTGCTGAAGTGACCCATGTGGACGCTTCCAAAAAAGCTATCAACTGGGCGCGTGAAAATCAGGCGCTGGCCGGTCTGGAAGACAAGCCGATCCGCTGGATCTGCGAAGACGCAACCAAATTTGTGGCGCGCGAAGAGCGCCGTGGCAACACTTACGACATTATCCTGCTTGACCCGCCCGCTTATGGCCGCGGCCCGAATGGTGAAGTCTGGCAGCTTTTCGACAATCTGCCGCAAATGGTCGATATGTGCCGCGCTATTCTCTCGCCGGATGCCCTCAGCGTTGTGCTGACTGCCTATTCGATCCGTGCCTCGTTCTTTGCCATTCACGAGCTGATGCGCGACCGCTTTACCGGTCGCGGCGGCGTGATTGAATCAGGCGAGCTGATCCTGCGTGAACGCTCTGCCGAACGCGCACTTTCCACTTCCATGTTCTCCCGCTGGATTGCCAATTCATGACCCAGAATAATGATTTTTCCCGCAAAGATACTCCGCGCACCGGTAGCGTTAAAGAAGTTACCAGCCTGACCAATCCGATCGTCAAAGACCTGCGTGCTTTGTCGATGAAGAAGTTCCGCGACCAGCAGGGCGTGTTTCTGGCGGAAGGTCTGAAACTGGTGATCGATGCCATTGATCAGGGCTGGCGCATCCGCACTTTGGTGTTTTCCAAAGCCGGTAAAGGCAACCCGCTGGTAGAAAAAGTGGCAGCCCGCACCAAAGCCGGTGGCGGTCTGGTGCTTGAGGCTTCAGAAAAAGTGATTGCGGCGATCACCCGTAAAGACAATCCGCAAATGGTTGCCGGTGTTTTTGACCAGCGTTTTGAAACACTGGATCACCTGCGCCCGCAGGGCAATGACACCTATATCGCTCTTGATCGTGTGCGCGATCCCGGCAATCTCGGCACTATCATCCGTACCGCTGATGCGGTCGGTGCCAAAGGTATTATTCTGATCGGTGACTGTACCGACCCTTATTCGATGGAGACTGTGCGCGCGACCATGGGTTCGGTTTTTGCCGTGCCGCTCTATCGCGCCAAGCATGACGAATTCATCAACTGGCGCAAATCCTATAAGGGTGTGCTGGTAGGAACGCATCTCAAAGGTGCGGTTGATTACCGGACGATTCCTTACACCAAGCAGCCGGTTGTGCTGATGATGGGCAATGAACAGCAGGGTTTGCCTGATGATCTTGCTCAAATTTGCACACATTTGGCACGTATTCCTCAGGCTGGCCGTGCGGATTCGCTTAATCTTGCCATTGCCACAGGCGTCATGCTCTATGAAATCCGCCGTGATGCTCTGGTTCTGGATGATCGCTAAACTAAGACACGCAGGAGTTTAAGCCCCTATGTCCCAACGTGCCACTCTCTGGTCTGTCCTGATTATCGTTTTCGCTGTCACCTCAGACCAGTATATCAAATTTCTGGTTGAGAGCGGCATGGACTATAATCAGCAGATTGATCTGCTGCCGTTTCTGGCGCTTTACCGCACCCATAATGAGGGCATCGCTTTCTCCATGCTGTCGTGGCTGCATGACGGCGGCCTGATAGCCATGACTGTTGCTGTCATCGGTTTCGTCTCCTATCTGTGGTGGACAACTGCACCGGAACGGGTGATCAGCCGCATCGGCTTTGCACTGATTATTGGTGGTGCATTAGGCAATCTCATCGACCGCAGCTTGCTCGGCTATGTGGTGGATTATATCCTGTTCCATCTGCCAAGCTGGTCTTTTGCTGTCTTCAATATGGCTGACGTTTATATCTCTACCGGTGCCGGACTGATTATCCTCGACGAACTGGTGCAATGGAGAAAGTCCCGCTCTGCGGGCTGAGGGGAGAAAGTCCCGCTCTGCAGGTTGAGGGCAAGTAGTCCCGCTTTGCTGGCTGAAACGCCTCAAAATCTTCACCAAATCCGGTCATTTCCCTGACAAAATCTCCGGCAAATCAATTTAAACGGATTTGCCGGCGGCTTTTTCACACGCTGCCGTTCTCCATACCTGTCAGTTTCACCGGCCTGACAAGACAATCTAAAAGGCATATGTCACATGCCTGACGCAGACATCCTCTATAAATACCGCAACTCAGAAACGTGGCTAAGCAGACAAAATACTTGCGGACAGCACTGAGACAGTTGAATCCGGCGGAGGATATATCTTGCCACAGGCTCTTGGAATTTTTTCACAAACCGCGCATGATGCACGCATGAAGCAAACACCACCAGATACGCTTGAAATAGGCGCCATTTTAGCTGATGCCGGTTTTTCTTCACTGGCCGGCCAGATACTGGGGCGTATGGGCAGTCTTATTGTGCGGATTGCGGATAATCCGGACACGATCCGTATTGCGCAAAAACTGCGCTACGATGTTTTTTACACCGAGCTCGGTGCGCAAAAATCTCAGAATACCATTCTCGAAGAACGCGACAGCGACCATTATGATGCGATCTGTGATCATCTGGTGGTTTATGACACATCAATCTCCGGCGGCGAGGCAGAGCAGCTTGTCGGCACATACCGGCTGATGCGCAGCGACATGCTCGCGGCTGGGCATACATTCTATTCTGCCGGTGAATATGAAATCACCAAACTGCTTGAACGCAAGCCCGGCCTGCAATTTCTTGAACTCGGCCGCTCCTGCGTCAAGCCGGAATACCGCTCCAAGCGTACGGTTGAATTGCTATGGCAGGGCATCTGGTCCTATTGCCGCCAGCACAGGATTGAAGTGATGTTCGGCTGCGCCTCTTTCCACGGTACGGTGCCGGAAGCCCATGCGCTACCGCTTTCTTTCCTGCATCATAATTGCCGCGCCGATGCGGAATGGGATGTCCGTGCGCTTGAGCAACATTACCGCTCGATGGATATTGTTCCGCAGGAAGCCATCAACCCGAAAGTGGCGCTGTTTTCCATGCCGCCACTGATCAAAGGCTATTTGCGCCTTGGCGCAATGATCGGTGACGGTGCCGTGGTTGACCATCAGTTCGGCACTACGGATGTGCTGATTGTTCTGCCGGTCGAGCGTATTTCCAGTCGCTACATCAATTATTACGGCGCTGAAGCTGACCGTTTTGTATGATGTGATGAAAACAAAAAGACCGGCAATATACCGGTCTTTTTTATATCTGATGCGATAAGATATTTATGACATATCCGAGCGGATCACGGACATAAAAACGCTGCACACCCCACGGTTCTTCCGTGAGCGGATAGATGATCTCAAATCCTGCAGCCTGTGCGCGATGATAGACTTCATCCAGATTATCGACCTCAATGGAAAGACGGGGCACATCCGTTCCGCCGCCGCCCTCTGTCGCTAAACTGAGCTGTTGGACAGGTCTGTTTTCTGCGGCCGCTCCGGCAGCCAGCGTTACGATCCACCCGTGATCCATAATCACATCCAGCCCCAGCAGTTCCTCATAGAAGACCCGCGCAGCCTGAAGATCAGAGCCTGCCAGATTAGCTACGATCCTCAGAACTGCCATGTCGTCTCTCCTGCCGGGTTTTAGTTTTTAACCGATAGCTGTTTCAGGCGGTATAAGGCTTCCAGCGCCTCACGCGGTGTCAGATCATCCGGATTAATCTCATTCACGGCGTTTAGCAAAGCGCTATCCTGCGCAGGTTTTGCCACTTCACGCGGTTTGGCCACGACAGCAAAAAGCGGCAGATCATCAATGATTTTTTCAGCCTTGCCGGAGGTTTCCCCCTCCTCCAAGCGATGCAACACATCGCGCGCCCGTTCAACCACCGCATCCGGCAGACCGGCAAGACGCGCAACCTGCACACCATAGGAGCGATCAGCGGCACCTTTGGCCACCTCGTGCAGGAACACGACATCGCCTTCCCACTCTTTCACCCGCATGGTGACATTGGCAAGCCGTGCCAGCTTCTCTGACAGTGCCGTCATTTCATGAAAATGCGTGGCGAACAAAGCGCGACAGCGGTTTTTCTCGTGCAGATATTCCACACTCGCCCAGGCAATCGACAACCCGTCGAAGGTTGCGGTACCACGACCGATTTCATCGAGAATGACCAATGAGCGTTCACCGGCGAGATTGAGAATGGCCGCGGTTTCGACCATTTCCACCATGAAAGTGGAACGGCCACGCGCCAGATCATCCGATGCACCGACACGACTGAACAGACGATCAACAATCCCGATATGCGCCGATGTGGCCGGAACATAGGAGCCCATCTGAGCGAGAATTGCGATGAGCGCATTCTGGCGCAGGAAGGTCGATTTACCGCCCATATTCGGACCGGTCAAAAGCCAGATCGCACCGAATTTCTGATCGCCCAGCGGTGACAAATCGCAATCATTGGCCACGAAAGGATTAGCGGCCTGTTTTTTCAGCGCCTGCTCGACAACCGGATGACGGCCGCCATCAATGGCAAAGTTCAGGCTATCATCGACTTTCGGGCGGCAATAGCCCTGCTCATCGGCCAGAACACCCAGCGCTGCCGACACATCCATCACCCCAAGAGCCGCAGCACCGGCACGAATAGCATCAGCATTTTCAACTGTGTGACGGATTAATTCTTCGAAAATCCCCAGTTCAATCGACAGTGCACGATCAGCGGCATTGGCAATTTTGGTTTCAAGTTCCGCCAGCTCCGTGGTGGTGAAACGCATAGCGCTGGCCATAGTCTGGCGATGGATAAAGCGTGCTTTGGCCTCATCCGTATCGGTCAGTGCACCGGCATTATTGGCAGTCACTTCAATGAAATAACCAAGCACATTATTATGCTTGATCTTGAGCGATTTAACGCCCGTCTCTTCCATATAATCGGCCTGAAGACCGGCAATCACACGGCGCGACTGATCACGGAGACTGCGCATTTCATCCAGTTCAGCATGATAGCCCGTGCGGATAAAACCGCCGTCACGTTTCAGCAATGGCAGTTCTTCCGCCAAAGTCTGATCGAGCAATTGCGCATATTCTTCCGGCAGTGCGAGAATAGCGCGGCAGGCCTGCGCCAGTTCTTCCGGCAATTGCTTATCCTGAAAGAGTTGGCGCACCAGATGTGCGGCCTGAAAACCGGCATGCAAAGCGCCGAGATCACGCGGGCCACCGCGCCCGACCGCCAGACGTGACAAGGCACGCGGCATATCCGGCACACCGCGCAAAGCAGCACGCAGCCCCTGTGCCAATGATGTTTCACTTAGAAAAAACGCAACGGAATCCTGTCTTGCAGCAATTTTTTCCGGCTCAGTCAGCGGCGCAGTCAAGCGCTCGGCCAGCAAGCGTGCACCGGCACCGGTGACTGTGCGGTCAACGGCTTTGAGCAGTGAGCCTTCACGATTGCCGGAGAGCGTTCGCATCAGTTCCAGATTGGCGCGGGTTGCCGGATCAATAAACAGCGACGAACCATCCGTCTCACGCTCTGGGCGCATCAACGGCGGACGCTCGGCAATCTGGGTTTTCTCTAAATATGCAATAGCACCGGAAATGGCGGAAAGTTCGGTGCGGTTGAACTCGCCGAAGCCATCCAAAGTTGCCACGCCATAATAGCGCTTGATGCGTTCTTCTGCCGTTGAACTTTCAAACAGGCTCGGATGCTGCGGCATGACAATCCGCCCGAGCAGATCCAGTACCGGACGGATTTGCGGATCCTGAAAGGCGGTTTCCGGCACGATCAGCTCGCTCGGATCAACGCGCATAATGTCGGCATAGAGTTTTTCAGGCGTGGTTTCCGTCATACGGAACTGGCCGGTGGAAATATCAATCCATGCCAGCGACAACCTGCCCTCTTCCGCACCTCTTACGCCACTTCCCATTTGTGCGCTACGCACACGGCCGAGGATCATCAGAAAGTTTGCACGCGCCGGATCAAGCAGTTTTTCTTCCGTGATCGTGCCTGGTGTGACAAGACGGATCACATCGCGTTTGACCACCGATTTCGAGCCGCGCTTCTTCGCCTCTGCCGGATCTTCCACTTGCTCACAGACGGCCACGCGGAAGCCCTTGCCGATCAGACGCTGCAAATAATCATCGGCCGTATGCACCGGCACACCGCACATCGGAATATCTTCACCCAGATGTTTGCCGCGCTTGGTGAGTGTAATCCCGAGAGCCTCTGATGCCTCAATCGCATCATTGAAAAACAGCTCATAAAAATCGCCCATACGATAGAACAACAAGCTGTCGGGATAGGCAGCCTTGATCTCAATATATTGTTCCATCATCGGCGTCGGACGCGCGGTGAGACCTGCATCATAAGTGCTCTGCGGCTCATCTGCGAGTTCAGGCGTCCGGTCAGGTTTTACTGAGGCTGTATCATGCTGCGTCATAGGGAATACACATGTTCCTGAAATAATTTTTCAAAATCCTGCACGAGCATTTCCGGTTTTGATTAAACCAATAGGAAATGCTCTGCCATTTTGTTTTCCGCGTATCTTGTTCCGAAAACCGCTTAACACTTTTCGGGATACGCTTCAGTTTAAAACTTCGAACAAAGCCCTGTGAAGCAGCCAGTTGCTTATATCCCCGTGATTTTCGCCGGAATGCGCCGATTATACGAATATTGTCTTTAAACATCGGAATCTTTTCAAATATTGCGCTACACAAACAGGCCGACTTGATATAAACACACTGCCCAGCCATCCGAAGGATGTTTCAATATATTATAATACTATGGCCGTTCACGCTGCATAAGCTGACAACCGCCCTCGCAGAGAAAATCGGAGGGGTCAATGACCAACGATAAGACCACCCAGAAGCCGCAATCTGGCCAGAAACCACAAGCCGGAAAAGGCACATCCCTGACGGAGCAAGAGGCGCTGGATTTCCACTCCCGCGGACGTCCGGGCAAACTGGAAATTACTCCGACCAAGCCAATGGCTACGCAGCGCGATCTGTCGCTGGCCTATTCTCCGGGTGTTGCTGTACCGGTCAAAGCGATCGCAGAAGATCCGGCCAAAGCCTATGACTATACATCCAAGGGCAATATGGTTGCCGTGATCTCCAACGGCACCGCCATTCTGGGTCTTGGCAATCTCGGCGCGCTGGCTTCCAAACCAGTGATGGAAGGCAAGTCTGTGCTGTTCAAGCGCTTTGCCGATGTGGATTCCATCGATCTCGAAGTCGATACCACCGATGTAGAAGAATTCATCAATTCCGTACGTTATCTCGGCCCGAGCTTCGGCGGTATCAATCTGGAAGACATTAAAGCGCCTGAGTGCTTCGTCATCGAAAGCCGTCTGCGCGAACTGATGAATATTCCGGTTTTCCACGATGACCAGCATGGTACTGCAATCATCGCCGCTGCCGGTATGCTCAATGCCCTGCACCTCACCGGCCGCGACCTGAAGACCACGAAAATGGTTTGTAACGGTGCCGGCGCTGCCGGTATTGCCTGTATCGAACTGGTCAAAGCCATGGGCTTTGCGTCCGAAAATGTAACGCTGTGTGACACCAAAGGCGTGGTCTGGCAGGGTCGTACTGAAGGTATGAACCAGTGGAAATCCGCCCATGCGGTCAAGACTGACAAGCGCACACTGGCGGAAGCCATGGAAGGCGCGGATATTTTCTTCGGTGTTTCCGCTAAAGGCGCGCTGACCGAAGATATGGTTCGCTCCATGGCCGATAATCCGATTATCTTCGCCATGGCCAATCCTGATCCGGAAATCACACCGGAAGAAGTTGCATCCATCCGCTCCGATGCGATTGTTGCGACCGGCCGCTCCGACTATCCGAACCAGGTCAACAACGTCCTCGGCTTCCCGTATATTTTCCGCGGTGCGCTCGATGTTCGCGCCACCACCATCAATGATGCGATGAAAGTTGCTGCGGCCAATGCGCTGGCAGAACTGGCACGCACGGATGTGCCGGATGATGTGGCTGCCGCCTATCAGGGCAACCGCCCGCGCTTTGGTCCGAATTACATCATTCCGGTACCGTTTGACCCGCGCCTGCTCTCCACCATTCCGGTTGCCGTTGCCAAAGCCGCAATGGACAGCGGTGTTGCAGGTAAGCCGATTGAAGATCTGGATGCCTATGCACGGTCTCTGGCTGCACGCCGCGATCCGATCGCCTCGACAATGACCGGTATTTATGACCGTATCCGCCGTCATACCAAGCGCGTGATTTTTGCCGAAGGTGAAGAACCGCAAATCATCCGTGCCGCCGTTTCCTTCACATCGCAGGGTCTGGGCAAAGCCATTCTGCTCGGCCGTGAAGACCGCATTCGTGAAACAGCCGAACAGGCCGGTATCGACCTTGGCAAAATCGGCATCGAAATCACCAATGCCCGTCTGTCCAAGCGCACCTCGGAATATGCCGATTATCTCTATGAGAAATTGCAGCGCAAAGGCTACCTGTTCCGCGACTGCCAGCGCATGATCAATAATGACCGCAACCATTTTGCGGCCTGCATGGTCGCCATGGGCGATGCGGACGGCATGGTTACCGGCGTAACCCGCAATTATGCCACCAGCATTGAAGATGTGCGTCGCGTGATTGATGTGAAACCGGGTCACCGGATGATCGGTGTATCGCTGGCTTTGTGCCGTGGCCGTACCGTTTTCATCGCCGATACTGCGGTGCATGAACAGCCGACAGCGGAAGAACTGGCTGATATTGCCGTGGAAGCCGCCAATGTTGCACGCCGCATGGGTTATGTGCCGCGCGTTGCCATGCTGGCTTATTCCACCTTCGGTCATATGTCCGGTGCGCGCTCGGAAAAAATTCAGGAAGCCGTGCGTATTCTCGAAAAACGCCATGTGGACTTTGAATTTGACGGTGAAATGAGCGCCGATGTGGCTCTCAACGGCAAGCTGATGGAATCCTATCCGTTCACCCGCCTGACAGGCCCAGCCAATGTGCTGGTGATGCCGGATTATCATGCGGCCTCCATCGCCGCGGATATGCTGCAGGAACTGGGCGGCGCAACACTGATCGGCCCGTTGCTGACCGGTCTCGACAAGGCTGTGCAGATTGTACCGCTGAGTGCCAAGGATTCCGACATTGCCAATATGGCGGCCTTTGCCGCCTATGCGGCAACCAACTGATTATTTCAGTACCCGAACTCAAAAGGCCGGAGCACTCTCCGGCCTTTCTTGTTTAGAGCAGAATGCAGACTTACCGTTGCGTTCAGCTTTAATCCATGCTCAGTTTTCTGCATCGTAACTTTGCTACTACGGAACCATGATCCATGCGCTTGTCCGATCTTCATCTTGACCGCATCATTGACAGGCAGGCGCTTGCTGCCGCGCTCACAGAGATCGTCAATGCAGATGCAAGCAAAGACCAGATGCGCAATCAGGTTCTGAAAACACTAAAAACCACATGGAAAGACGGTAAAGCCCGTGCCGAGACCATGTTGCTGGAAGACGGCGGCGGTATTGCCTGTGCCAGACGCATCAGCGGATTGATGGACCAGATCATTGCCGCACTTTATGATTTTACCGTTGAGCATATTTATCCGGCGGTGAACCCGTCCAAAGCGGAAAGCCTCGCCATTATCGCTGTCGGCGGTTACGGACGCGGCGGTCTGGCACCGGGTTCTGATATCGATCTGCTGTTTCTGCTGCCCTATAAGCAAACGCCATGGGGCGAACAGGTTGTGGAATATATGCTCTATATGCTTTGGGATATGGGGCTGAAAGTCGGGCATTCCACGCGCAATATTGATGATGCTATCCGCCTGTCGCGCGAAGATATGACCATCCGCACTTCACTGCTGGAAGCGCGTTTTCTCACCGGCAGCCAAGAACTTTTTGACGAACTCACCACCCGTTTCGATCAGGAAATCGTTGCCGACAGCGGTGCGGAATTTGTACAGGCCAAGCTGATTGAGCGCGATATCCGCCACAAGAAAGCGGGTTCAACGCGCTATCTGGTCGAGCCGAATGTTAAGGAGAGCAAAGGCGGGCAGCGCGACCTGCAGACCCTGTTCTGGATTGCCAAATATATTTACCGCGTTCATTCCACGGAAGAACTGATCAAGCGTGGCGTTTTCTCCCGCAGCGAAGCAAAACTGTTCAGCAAAGCTGATGATTTTCTCTGGGCAGTGCGCTGCCATATGCATTTTCTCTATGGCAAGGCGGAAGAGCGCCTGTCTTTTGATATTCAGCGCGAGATTGCCACCCGCCTCGGCTATACCGATCATCCGGGGCAGACCGGTGTTGAACGCTTCATGAAACATTATTTTCTGGTCGCCAAGGATGTCGGAGATCTGACCCGCATCATCAGTGCCGCGCTGGAAGAAGAGCAGTTCAAAGAAACACCGGGCACCGGCCAGATCTATTCCACACTGACCCGCAAAAAGCGCAAAATTGCCGGCAGTACAGATTTTATTCTCGACCATAACCGCATCAATATTGCTGATGATGAGGTGTTTCAGCGCGATCCGGTTAATCTGATCCGGCTGTTTTATCTGGCCGACAAGCACGGGCTGCAATATCACCCGCATGTCATTCAGCGCGTCAGCCGCTCACTGAAACTGATCAAAAGCGATGTGCGCAATGATAGGCAAGCCAACAAACTGTTTCTGGAAATTGTCGCCTCGCCGCGCACACCGGAACGTACCTTGCGCCGCATGAATGAATCCGGTGTGCTGGGGCAATTCATTCCTGATTTTGGTAAGATCGTCGCGATGATGCAGTTTAATATGTATCATCATTATACGGTTGATGAGCACCTGCTGCGCTGCATCGCCATCATGTCCGAGATTGAACATGAGACGCTGAAAAACGAGCATCCGCTCGCCCACAGCCTGTTGCCGACACTCAAAAACGACCGGCATCTGCTCTATGTGACCTTGCTGCTGCACGATATTGCCAAAGGCAGGCCGGAAGATCACTCCACCGCCGGAGCCAAAATCGCCCGTAAATTATGCCCGCGTTTCGGGCTTAATCCGTCAGAGACAGAACTGGTGGCATGGCTGGTGCAGGAACATCTAACCATGAGCAAGGTTGCGCAATCGCGTGACCTCAACGACCGCAAAACCATTGCCGATTTTGCCGCCATTGTGCAAACCACCGAGCGGCTGAAACTGCTATTGCTGGTAACAATCTGCGATATTAAAGCGGTCGGCCCCGGCGTCTGGAACGGTTGGAAAGGCCAGTTACTGCGCACCCTCTATCATGAAACAGAATTACTGCTGACCGGTGGTTTCTCAGAAGTGAGCCAGACCGAACGCAGCAATCAGGCACGTTGCCAACTGGCCGAACAACTCGGCCACTGGCCGGAGGAAAAGCGGAAAGCTGTTCTGGCGCTGCATTATGATAATTACATGCTGACAGTGCCGCAGGAAGACCAGAAGCGCCATGCGGATTTCATCCGTGCCAGCGATGAAGCAGGCAAAATCCTCAATATTCTGGCTCGCCCGCATGAGTTTGAAGCGGTGACCGAACTGACAATTCTGTCGCCCGATCATCCGCGTTTATTGTCGATCATTGCCGGTGCTTGTGCGGCCGCCGGTGCCAATATTGTTGATGCGCAGATTTTCACCACCACGGACGGACGCGCGCTTGATACCATCCTCATCAGCCGTGAATTCGACACCAATGATGATGAAATGCGCCGTGCAGCACGTGTTGGTCAACTGATTGAAGATGTGCTGACCGGCACCACCTATCTGCCGGAGGTTCTGGCACGCAAGACCAAAGCACGGCGCTCTGCCCGTGCTTTCCATGTCACGCCGCGGGTGCATATCAACAATACGCTCTCGGAGAAATTCACAGTGATTGAGGTCAAAGGGCTGGATCGCACCGGTCTGTTGTCGGAAATTACCAATGCGATTTCCGATCTTTCGCTCAATATTGCCTCGGCTCATATTACGACATTCGGTGAGAAAGTGATTGATACTTTCTATGTTACCGGTCTAGACGGGCAAAAAATCACCGGTACGACCAAGCAGGCCAATATCCAGAAACGCCTCCTCAGCTTGTTTGACAAGAGCGGGAGTGATAGCAGAGCACCAGATAATAAAAACGGCGATCCGAAAAAATTGCGCGAAACGGCAGGTTAATCCGGCTTGCGTCTTTTTAAAGTTTGCCGCACTGCCTGCCTGTCCTTCCCTATTCACGAGATGAATTCATGAGCCTGCTGAAAAAATTCGCAACTGTTGCTTCCGGCACGCTGATGAGCAGAATCTTCGGCTTTACCCGTGAAATGCTGATGGCAGCGTTTCTCGGAACCGGCCCTGTTGCGGATGCTTTCAACACCGCTTTCCGCTTCCCGAATACTTTCCGGCGCTTATTCGCCGAAGGTGCATTCAACGCCGCTTTCGTGCCGCTTTTTGCCAAAGAGATCGAGCAAAATGGTATGGATGGTGCCAAGCGCTTTTCTGAAGAAGTCTTCGGTGTGCTGTTCACCATTCTTCTCGGCCTGACCATTGCCATGGAGCTTTCCATGCCGTTTCTGGTCAGTACAGTTATTGCACCGGGCTTCACCAGTGATCCGGTGAAGTTTGAGAATACGGTCAATCTGGCGATGATCATGTTCCCCTATCTCGCCTGTATGTCGCTGGCGGCGATGATGGGCGGCATGCTCAACAGCCTGCATAAATATTTCGCGGCAGCCATTGCGCCGGTTTTTCTGAATTTCATTCTGATCGGCGCGCTGCTGCTGGCATGGGCGCAGAATTACGACCCGCTGCAAATCGGTTATGCCCTGTCCTGGGGCGTGATGGCGGCAGGCGTTGTACAGCTCGCCATTGTCTGGTTTGCAGTACGCCGCGCCGGTATCAAAATCGGCTTTCGCCGCCCGAAACTGACCCCCAATGTACGCCGCCTGCTCGTGCTGGCACTGCCTGCCGCAATTACTGGCGGCATTACCCAGATCAATCTGCTGATTAATACCAATATTGCATCCGGCTCAGCCGGTGCCGTATCCTCTCTCGTTTATGCTGACAGGTTTTATCAGTTGCCGCTCGGCGTGGTCGGTATTGCTGTTGCCACCGTTCTGCTGCCGGAATTGTCGCGTGCCTTGCGCGGCGGCCATATGCAGGAAGCCGGAAATCTGCAGAACCGTTCTGTCGAATTCACTCTGTTCCTGACATTGCCTGCGGCGGCAGCCCTGCTGGTTTTCTCCGAGCCACTGGTGCGCCTGTTGTTTGAACGCGGGCAGTTCGGTCCGGAATCCACGCTGATTGTTTCACAAATTCTCGCAGTTTACGGTCTCGGCCTGCCAGCCTTTGTGCTGATTAAAGCTTTTATTCCGGGGTTCTTTGCCCGTGAGGATACCCGCACACCGATGATCTTTGCCGGTATTTCGGTGGTGGTGAATGTGACACTGGCGCTGATCCTGTTCCCGCGTCTCGGCCCAACCGGCATTGCCACGGCGGAAATCACCGCCGGTTGGGTCAATGCCGTTCTGCTGCTGTCCGTTCTGATCTGGCGCAAACATTGGGATTATGATGCCGGTCTCATCCGCCGTATTCCGCGCCTGATTATCGCAGCAGCGATCATGGCCGCAGCTCTGTATTTTGCCGCTCAATATTTTGAAACCTATTTGAGCAGGCAGGCAGGACTACTGGTACAGGCAACAACGCTCGGCCTTCTCGTGATCGGCAGCATGATTGTTTATTTTGCGACGGTTTTTGCCATTGGCGGTGCCAGCCTCTCCGCCCTGAAAGGCAATATGCGCCGCCGTAAAAAAGCAGCGGCAACGCCGGAAAATACAGATATTTCCGCTTGATTGCTTTTCAGCACTCTGGCAGTAATAACGCATCCGGAAGACAGGATTACACGCCTGCCTTCCGGATATTTTTTATAATCCAAACTTTTTAGCCAAGACTGGCAGCATGCGTCCAAACCACATATGCCAGCCTTAAAAGCAACCCCAGAGCATCCCTGATTATCAAACCTTACGTTTCGACGATAATCACGCTCGACCGGCTCTCCACCAGCTTCAGGATTTATCAAGAATGAACACCTTCAAAGAACGCATTTTCTCCGGCGCACAACCAACCGGCAATCTTCACCTCGGCAATTATCTTGGCGCATTGAAGCGTTGGGTCGCCTTGCAGGACGATAAGGATTGCATTTATTGCGTCGTTGATATGCATGCGCTGACAATTCTGCCGGATCCTGTGGAACTTTTAAATTCCACACGCGAAATCACCGCCGCCTATCTGGCTGCCGGTCTTGATCCGAAGAAGAGCATTGTCTTCAATCAGAGCCGCGTGCGCCAGCATGCGGAACTTGCATGGGTGTTCAACTGTATTGCACGTATCGGCTGGATGAACCGCATGACGCAGTTCAAGGACAAAGCCGGTAAAGACCGCGAAAATGCCTCGCTGGGTCTGCTGGCCTATCCGAGTCTGATGGCTGCTGACATTCTGCTCTACCGTGCTACCGCCGTGCCGGTTGGCGACGATCAGAAACAGCATCTTGAACTGACACGCGACATTGCGCAGAAATTCAACAATGACTATTCCGACCGCATTGCCTCACTCGGCATCGGCGTGGAGATGGCTGTTGGTGATGAAACTGTATCGGGCTTTTTCCCGATTACAGAGCCGCTGATTTCCGGCCCTGCAATGCGTATCATGTCGCTGCGTGACGGCACCAAGAAAATGTCGAAATCCGATCCGTCCGATCTGTCGCGCATCAATCTGATTGATGATGAAGACACCATCACCAAGAAGATCCGTAAAGCCAAGACAGATGCCGATGCTATTCCTTCAGAAGTAGAAGGGCTGGAAGGCCGTCCGGAAGCGGATAATCTGATCGGTATCTTCGCAGCTCTGACCAACACGGACAAGGCAGCCGTCTTGCGTGATTTCGGCGGCAAGCAGTTCTCTGAGTTCAAAGCATCGCTTGCAGAACTCGCTGTTTCGCAGCTTTCACCGATCACCCATGAAATGCGTCGACTGGTAGCCGATCCGGCCTATATTGATGCCGTTCTGCGTGACGGTGGTGAACGCGCAAGCGTGATTGCCGAAGAAACCATGCACAATGTCCGCGACATTGTCGGCTTTCTGCAGAAATAAAAATACAAAAAAGGCAGGGAATTCCCTGCCTTTTTTATTTCTATTGCACCTCGAAGGTCAGAGTACCAACTGAGCCCGTATCAAAATCGCCTGATTGATAATCGCCGTAGATTTTGATTTGCGTAAAACCTGCCTCACGCAGTGCCAGTTCCAGCTCGAACACGCCCCACCAGCGTAAAGAAAATAGTTCCATCTCCGTTGCCACCAGTTGCGTGTCTTGCCATAGCTCATAACGCAGCTGCGATGTCACCACCTGTTTGACATAGTCCGTTGCAGTGCGCATTTCCTGCAAGGTCAGCAAATCTTCGCCATCCTGCCAGTGCCGTGCACGTGGTGCGTGATCCATGAAATCACCGACCACAGAAATATCCAGCAGTAATTTGCCGTTTGGAGCCAGCGCCTCTTTACTGCGTCGCAGGAAACTCATCGCATCAACAACATCGGTCATAAGCTGGAAAGAATCGGCTGGCAGCACAATCGCCGCAAATTTTTGCGCATAATGAAATGTCGTGAAACCCTGCCTGCTCAGCTCTGCATTTACACCATATTGCGCACAATTTGCTTTGCATAAAGCAAGCATTTCAGGAGACAGATCAAACCCGATGACGCTATGCCCCGCCTGTGCCAGCGGCACCAGCATACGGCCATTGCCTGTGGCCGGTTCCAGAACCGGCCCTGTGATGGTTTTCAGGCGTTCGAGATAGAATTCCACATCACCGAAAGAGCGCCCGACCGGTTTATCCAACTCGTAAACACGCGAGGCCAGCTTGCCATAAGTCTTCGTCATTTTTTGAATTTTTCCTTGTCCGCAGCAAGCAGAGACAGGCTTAAAAGCCGCAAAACTCTGCCGCACATAAAAAATCATTCCGCTACACAGTAATGTGAAACAGCAAGAAATGCAGGACGATAGCCTGTCCTTTCAAACACAAAGTGCCTGAAAACACAATATAAACGACGGGCATAGATTTTACGCTACAGGTTCTGGGACAGAAAATTGCGCAATTTTCATAAGGCAAATATGTAAAATTTCGCCCCGCCACAAAATTGTCATCTTGCAGTCGGGCCTATTGAGTGGCAAATTCCCGCGCATGGTTTCAAAACGTCTTAGCCGGGAAGCCGGCCACCGCCGTAAATTTCTTGTCTCAATTGATGAAACGCCCGAATGCGGACGTGCGGTTGCCTATGCATCACGCCGTGTGCGCAATACCGGCGGCGCATTGGTGTTGCTGTTCGTCATCGACCCGTCTGATTTCCAGCAATTCCTTGGTGTCGGCAATATTATGCGGGCAGAGGCACTGGAACGGGCGCAGACAGCCCTGAATAAATATGCAACGCAATTACGTGAGCAATACGGCATTGAGCCTGAACTGATTGTACGCGAAGGGCAGACTGCGGAAGAAATTCACAGCCTGATTGAAGAAGATCAGGATATTGCCATTCTGGTACTGGCTGCCGGTTCCGGCAAAGAAGGTCCAGGACCGCTGGTACAGTCGATTGCAGGGCGCGGCGCATCCTTCCCTGTTCCGGTCACAGTCATTCCGTCAGATCTTTCTGACGATGACATTGATGCCGTCGCCTGAAACACCTATATTAAGAGCAATCACGCAACTCTGTGGTCATGGTTGCCGTATTTTCTTTACAGCCCCTCATTTAACACGGGAGAACTTCAATGTTCATCCAGACTGAAGCCACACCTAATCCGGCGACCCTGAAATTCCTGCCGGGTAAAGTGGTTATGCCGGAAGGCACTGCTGATTTCCGCGATGCGGACAGCGCCGCCAATACCTCGCCTCTCGCCGCTAAACTCTTCGCAGTACCAGGCGTGAATGGTGTATTTTTCGGCTATGATTTCATCACTGTCAGCAAAGACGGTGCGGAATGGCAGCATCTCAAACCGGCTATCCTCGGTACGATCATGGAACATATGATGTCCGGCGCACCGGTCATGGCGTCAGAACAGTCCAAAGGTCACGATCATACCGAAGGCGAGTTCTTCGCCGATGCGGATGCGGAAATCGTTGAAACCATCAAAGAACTGATCGAAACCCGCGTGCGCCCTGCTGTGGCGCAAGACGGCGGCGACATCACATTCCGTGGTTTTGAACATGGCGTTGTTTATCTGCATATGAAAGGCGCCTGCTCAGGCTGCCCGTCTTCAACAGCAACACTGAAACACGGCATTCAGAACCTGCTGAAACATTTCGTTCCGGAAGTTCTGCAGGTTGAAGCTATCTGAGATTTCAGAAATATCATCAATAAAAAACGCGGCTTAAAAGCCGCGTTTTTTTATTATCTCTGCCATACCAGATTACAGCACAACAACCTTGGCACCGACACCGGCACGATCATATAGATCCATAATATCCTGATTAATCAGACGGATGCAGCCGGAAGATACATTCTTGCCGATGGACCACCATTCCGGCGTCCCATGGAGACGATAGCCGCTGTCACGTCCGCCTTTATACAGATAGAGCGCACGGGCCCCCAGCGGATTATTCAGACCGGGTTTCATGCCACCGGCATATTTTGCCAGTTCCGGCTGGCGCTTGATCATCGGTGCCGGTGGTGTCCATGTCGGCCATTCACGTTTCATGGCAACTTTGGCATTGCCTTTCCACTGAAAGCCCTCACGACCAACACCGATACCATAGCGCATCGCCTTACCATCCGGCTCAACATGATATAAAAACTTGTTCTGCGTATCGACGACAATTGTGCCGGGCGCTTCTGTCGTTTCATATTTAACCTGCTGACGGCGATATTCCGGTGCGATTTTCTGAACAGGAACCGTCGGCAGCACATAGGTTGCATCTGTAACACTGGAATAGGATGCCGTACTGGTCTGAAAAGGTGAGGTTGTCGAACAACCGGCCAGCGCCATTGTCAAAAAAAGACCCGCGGCAGAGAGTGCATTTCTGTATACCATTTTTCCCCTCAGAAAACCGTAATGACAGTCAACATTTGTTGGGAACAAGTTAACCATTGATTCTTAATCAATCATTAACCATGATTATCTTTTATAAAATCCGTTATCCAAGATAAACGGACACCTATACTGACAGAGACACATGCCAATTATCTCGCCTTTTCAACAACATCCTCTCAGTGACGGCCGTCAGTCCGAACTGGCATTGCTGGTGCGGCGCGGCGTGCAGCGCCTGTGCCTTGATCTGAATATTCATGTTTTACCTGAAATTTCTCTGCGTTCAGGCAGGCGCGCCGATCTGGTCGGGCTGACGCGCAAAGGTGAAATCTGGATTATTGAAATCAAATCATCTGTCGAGGACTGGAAAGCCGATCAGAAATGGCCGGATTACCGCAATTATTGCGACCGGCTGTTTTTTGCCACCCATGCACAGATGCCGCGTGAAATCTTTCCGGAAGATTGCGGTTTTATACTCTCGGACGGTTATGGCGGGGAAATTCTGCGCGATGCACCAGAGCACAAACTGGCACCGGCCACACGCAAAGCGCTGACATTACAGCTGGCACGGATCGGCGCAAACCGGCTGACACTTGCAGAAATGGCAGGCGTGTCGATGCCGCTCAGTGATGCCGACTGATGAAACCAGCCGGCATGATTATAAACATAAAGCTTAACGCGGAGCGCGTTTGGCCAGAATACGCTGCAATGTGCGGCGATGCATGTTCAGACGGCGTGCTGTTTCAGAAACATTGCGTTCGCACATTTCATAAACGCGCTGAATATGTTCCCAACGCACACGATCTGCGGACATCGGGTTTTCCGGCGGCGCAATCTTCTCACCGTCACGGCGGGTCAGCGCTGCAAAAACCTCATCCGCATCCGCAGGTTTGGAAAGATAATCAATCGCACCGATTTTGACGGCATTCACAGCGGTGGCAATATTGCCGTAACCGGTCAGCACAATTGCGCGGGTATCTTCACGCTTGCTGCGGATAGCTTCAATAATGTCCAGACCATTACCGTCACCGAGGCGCATATCAACAACGGCATAGGCCGGAGCTGCCAGCTTCACAGCAGCAATGCCTTCCTCAACGGATTCAGCTGTTGTTACTGTAAAACCACGGCTTTCCATAGCACGCGCGAGCCGCTGCAGAAACGGTTTGTCGTCATCAACCAGAAGAAGCGAAGGATCACTGCCGATGGCAAGGTGATCATCCTGACTCATATCATCCATCAGGTATTCCTTACTCGTCTTTTGTCTTTTTACTTATTGCTGCGCCTGCGTCAAAAAGTCAAATATGCAATGTAACTATTCATGTAAAACGACAAAATTCATAGCATTTCACAGAGATTTTACTCAAAATATGCCTGTAAAGGCCACAGTTTCAAACACTGAAAAACGAATCTTTCAGTCTCAGACACCCTCCCTGCTTCTCCGGAGAATCGGATTTATGCTGTCAGCGCCTGCCGCGACCAGACAATCGTAATTTCCGCACCGCTTTGACCCGGTTCAGGACGATTGGCAAAGGAGATATGCGCACCGGAACGCTCCAGCAGTGTTTTGGCAATGAACAGCCCAAGCCCCAATCCACCACCATTGCGCTCATCGCTGCGGCGCGACATATAAGGCTCACCGATCCTGTCGAGCATATCCACCGAAAAGCCTTTGCCGTCATCACGGATCGTGATGCGCACCGAATTCTCGTCCCAACCCCAGACGACTTGTGTCTCGGTCTTGGCAAAATCCACGGCATTCTCGATCAGATTACCCAGACCATAGATCACACCGGGATTACGACGGACAACCGGCTCGGCAATCATTGATTTCGGATCCGGATTTTTCTCAACATCAATCTGAATACCGAAATTGCGATGCGGCGCGATGACTTCTTCGATCAGAGAAGACAATGCCAGTTTCGACATATGCTCTTCGCCTTCCGAAGACAGGCTGGTGAGACGCTGCAGAATTTCGCGACAACGCTGCGCCTGAGAGGACAGCAGCTGAATGTCCTCGGCATAACGGTCATCATTTTTCAAAGCGCGCTGCATCTCCTTGACCACCAGTGTGATGGTCGCCAGCGGTGTTCCCAATTCATGGGCAGCAGCAGCAGCCAGACCATCCAGCGCCGATAAATGCTGCTCGCGCTGCAAAACCAGTTCCGTCGCGCTCAAAGCATCACCCAACAGGCGCGCTTCTTCAGCAATACGATAGACATAGACACCGCTGAAAATCAGCGTCGAAACAATGGCACACCAAACGCCGATGACGAACATCAGCGGCAGTTCCAGCGTCATGCCGCTATACCAAGGCAAAGGCAGATGCCACACCACCAGCACGTTGGCACAGGCAATCGCCATCAGGCCGAGCAGCAAAATACTGCGCACAGACAGAGCGGTTGATGCAATAATCACCGGCACGACCAACAGCACGGCAAACGGATTTTGCAGACCGCCGGTCAGATAAAGCAGGCCGGTGAGTTGCAGAATATCAAAGGCTAAGACCAACAGAACCGTACGTAAATCCAAACGATGATTGAGCTGGTAGCGGAAAGATAAGAACAGGTTCAACCATGCCGATACGGCAATCAGCGCGAAGCTGATACCGAGCGGAAACACAAAATGCAGCGACAGAGAAACGAACAAAACGGCTGCGGTCTGGCCGGTAATGGCAAACCAGCGCACGCGCACCAATGTTGTGAGACGCAAGCGACGGGAAAGCGACGAGGCCCGGTTTATCAGATCACCATTTGCCATGCAGTCATTCCCCGTAAATTATCGCGCATAAAATGCCTTATGCGGCAAAATCACGGCACACGCAAGTTAATCTGCGCCATCCTGCCGCAGGGCAATTGCGACGCTATATTTCAACTATGGCGAGCCGAAAACGGTGTTCATCGAGAACCGGAGCGGAGCGTACAATAGTACGTGAGCCTAGGTAAGCGCAGAAGAGTGCCATTTGCAGGCTGCCGAAGCATTGTTACTCCAGTCAAGTTGTTTCAACTTGACTGGAGTAACAATGCGACAAATCAAAAAAAGAGCCGAAATATTCAAGTCCCGCGTGGTTTGGCACGCCGAGTGGGATCAGCCTCTGCGGGATTTTCCGGCCAGACATGGCGGGGATAACGGCCGCGCATATCGGTGCGCACATCGGCCCATGAGCCTTTCCAGAAATTCGGCAAATCGCGGGTGATCTGGATCGGCCGGTGCGCCGGAGATAGTAACTCCAGTAGCAGCGGCACCGTATCGCGGGCAATGGAAGGATGCGTTGTCAGACCGAACAATTCCTGCACCCGCACGGCAATCACCGGTTCATCGCCCTCATAATTAATTGCGATATTGGAGCCGGTCGGCACAGTAAAATGTGTTGGTGCCAAAGTATCAATCTGCCGTTGCAGATCAAACGGCACGAGAGAGCGCAGGCCATTCATCAAAGCAGACTGACTGATTTTATCGAGCCGCGCCTCTCCGGTCAGAAATGGCAGCAACCAGTCTTCCAATGTTGCCAGCAGATGCTCATCATCCATCGACGGCCATGGCTCACCAAGCCCGCGATAAAGCCAGCCAAGACGGCGGCGCAGCGTTAAGGCTGACTTATCCCAAGGCAGAATATCCAAACCATATTGGCGCACAGCCTGAACTACACCGAGATCAGCAGCCTCACCCGATGGTGCTGCCAGATTTTTCTCCGACAGGGTTATTGCCCCCAACCGCACCGCTTCACGGGCACGCAAGGCCTTGCGTTCAGGATCGTAGATGATCTGTTGTCCGCCCTCGATCTGGCTCACCAAACTCTTGCGGATATCCTCTTCACTCACCTCAGCGGCAGAGAGAATACGCTGCGCCCCTGCCCGTCCGGTCAGATCAGCAACCACCAGCCACTGCACGCGGGAGAGATGTTGGCTGGCATCCAGCTCACCACCGCGCCCATTGGCCAGAATAAACTGACCGCCATTGCCACGCGCTTTGGCCACGCGATCCGGATAGGCATCCAGCAGCAGACGACCCGCATGGGCATCGTCTTTGCTTTGCGCATTTGCAGCCGGTAAGTCTTTAATCAGCGAGCGTGCCAAGCCACGCGCCTTTTGCGCACGATCACCGCGATCCCGACGAAAACGGGAAAGCCGAGCATCGAGATCAACCTCATTACCGCCAAGGCCGCGCTCGGTCATCAGCACGGCAAGCTCTGCTGCCTGCAAGGCCTCGCCGCGATTGACAGCCTCTGCCACCATATGGGCAAGCCGCACCGGCAAAGCCAGTTTTCTGATCTGCTCGCCGGATGCTGTCAGCCGCCCGTCTGCATCCAGTGCGCCAAGCCGTTTCAGCAAGGTCGCCGCTTCTTTCAGGCTGGCTGCTGAGGGCTGATCGAGCAAACGCAAATCGCTGACATTTTGCACGCCCCATGCCGCACAATCGAGCAGCAACGATGACAGATCAGCTTCCAGAATTTCCGGCGTGGTAAAGCGTGGCAGAGAAGATGTTTGCCCCTCATGCCAGAGCCGGATCGCTATACCAGATTGGGTTCGCCCCGCACGCCCTGCCCGCTGGGTAATCGCCGCCTGCGATGCGCGCACTGTCTCCAGCCGTGTCAGGCCGGTCGCCGGTTCAAAACGCGGCTGGCGCGACAACCCGCTGTCGATCACCACCCGTACGCCGTCGATGGTAATAGAGGTTTCAGCAATCGAGGTCGCCAGCACCACTTTGCGTTTACCTTCGGGTGCCGGTTTGATCGCTGCATCCTGATCGCGCCCGTCCATTGCGCCATAAAGCGGGCAGAGCATCACATGCTCACCAATGCGCCCTTCAAGGGCACGAACTGTACGCTCAATCTCGCCCTGACCGGGCAGAAAACACAGCAGGCTCCCCTGTTCATCCGCCAGAACGGCACGAATTGTCCGCGCCATAGCATCTTCAATCCGCTCATCGGCTTTGCGTTCCTGATAGCGGATTTCTACAGGAAAACTGCGGCCTTCACTCTCCACTACCAGCGCATTATCGAGCAGTTCCGCCACCCGCGCACCGTCAAGCGTTGCCGACATCACCAGAATTTTGAGATCGGGGCGCAAGGCTCCCTGCACATCCAGCGCCAGCGCCAGTCCGAAATCAGCATCCAGACTGCGCTCATGGAATTCGTCAAACAGCACCGCACTGATGCCAGACAATTCCGGGTCATCAAGGATCATACGGGCGAACACGCCTTCCGTGACCACCAGAATTTGTGTCTGCACATTATAGCGGCTGTCGAGGCGCATCCGGTAACCGACTGTTTTGCCAACCTCTTCGCCGAGCAAGCGTGCCATTTGTGTGGCCGCAGCGCGCGCCGCCAGCCTGCGCGGTTCCAGCACAATAATCCGCCCGTCCTTGCGCCAGTCTGCCTGTAAAAGATGCAGCGGCACCAAAGTTGTCTTACCCGCACCGGGCGGCGCAACCAGAACGGCAGAACCGCCAGCCTGCAAGGCATGATCCAGTTGCGGCAGTGCCTCACGGACAGGCAAAAACGGAAGGGATGAAACGGACTGCTGAGGCAAAGACAACGCACCTGATAAATGATTCTGATTGCTGCGAATTATAAACAGCCGCGTTATGCTTTACTATTCTTGAGGAGCAGATATGGCACATCAATTGACATACTCCCCCATAGTATATATTTTCATCACCATATTCATCGGTAGAAAACTATGCCCCACTCACCGGAAGCCAAGAAACGCGTCATGACACGCCTGCGCCGCATCAAAGGTCAGGCGGAGGCATTGGAGCGCGCGGTTGAGGAAGGCACAGAATGCGGTGCGCTTCTACAGCAGCTTGCCGCCATGCGTGGTGCCGCTACCGGCCTGATGGCGGAAGTTCTGGAAAGCCATTTAAAAGAGACCTTCCAACAGCCGCAGAAAGCCCTGTCTCCGACTGAAATGGATACAGAAATCGACCAGCTTATGCGGATTATCCGCTCTTATCTGAAATAAAAGACCACTGATTTAAGAGGAACAAAGCCATGAAATCGCGCGCAGCCGTTGCCTGGGAGGCCAATAAGCCACTCACTATTGAAACAATCGAAATCGGTGGTCCGAAAGCCGGCGAAGTTCTGGTGGAAGTGATGGCAACGGGTGTATGCCACACCGACGCCTATACGCTGTCCGGCCTTGATTCCGAAGGCAAGTTTCCGGCCATTCTCGGTCATGAAGGCGCAGGCATTGTGCGCGAAGTCGGTGCCGGTGTTACCACGCTGCGTCCGGGCGACCATGTGATCCCGCTTTACACACCGGAATGCCGTTCGTGCAAAACCTGCCTGTCGCAGCGTTCCAATCTCTGCACCTCGATCCGCGCCACGCAGGGTCAAGGTCTGATGCCGGATCGTACTTCGCGCTTCTCCTGCGACGGCGGCGAAATCTTCCATTATATGGGCTGCTCGACCTTCTCGAACTTCACCGTTCTGCCGGAAATCGCGCTGGCCAAAGTGCGTGAAGATGCGCCTTTCGACAAGATCTGCTATATCGGCTGTGGTGTTACCACCGGTATCGGCGCGGTGATTTATACCGCCAAAGTGCGTCCGGGTTCCAATGTTGTGGTGTTCGGCCTCGGCGGTATCGGCCTCAATGTTATTCAGGGTGCCCGCATGGTTGGTGCCGATAAGATCATCGGCGTTGATATTAATCCGGCCAAAGTGGAAATGGCGAAGAAATTCGGCATGACCGACTTCATCAATCCGCGTGAAATCGGCAATGACAAAGTGGTGCAGGCCATTCAGGATCTGACTGACGGCGGTGCAGACTATTCCTTCGACGCAACCGGTAATACCGATGTGATGCGTCAGGCACTGGAATGCTGCCATCGCGGCTGGGGTGAAAGCATCATCATCGGCGTGGCTGAAGCAGGCAAGGAAATCGCCACCCGTCCGTTCCAGCTGGTCACCGGCCGCGTCTGGAAAGGCACAGCATTCGGCGGCGCACGTGGTCGTACCGATGTACCGAAAATCGTTGACTGGTATATGGAAGGCAAGATCAATATTGATGATCTGATCACCCATAAAATGCCGCTTGATGAGATCAACACCGCTTTTGATCTGATGCATGAAGGCAAGTCGATCCGCTCGGTGATTACATTCTGATGACACAGTTTTTTTCCCGCTGGAACGAAATCGACGATCTGACACCACGCGCACTCTATGCAATGCTGAAACTGCGCATGGATGTCTTTATTGTCGAACAGAATTGCGCTTTTGCAGAAATTGACGGCAAGGATATCGGTGCATTTCACCTGAGCATTCTTGATGGTGAGGAACTCGCGGCAACGCTGCGGGTTCTGCCACCGGAAGAGAATGAAGCAGTAAAAATCGGCCGTGTTGTGGTAGCGCCAAACTATCGGGGCTATAAACTCGGCCAGCGCCTGATGCAGGAAGCTGTTGATTTTGCGCAAGCACGCTTTCCTGACCAGCCAATTGAGCTGGGCGGGCAAAACCATTTGCAGAAATTCTACGGTTCTTTTGGCTTTGTCGCCATTTCCGAAGAATATCTGGAAGACGGCATTCCGCATATCGACATGCGTCTGGAACCGGCAAACGGAGCCTCTGTATGAATTTTCTGCTGCGCCGTCATATGTCCTTCTATATTGCAGCGGCATGCGGCGCGGCAGTCTTTCTGATCTGCCGGATTTTTTCTCTCTCACCGGCACCGGTAATTGCGGTCAATTGTTTCTTCATCCTCTATCTGCTCATGGCTTTAAAAGCCTTGCCGCATTTAAGTTCAGCTTATTTGAAGAAACATGCTGCAAGCACTGACGAGCCGGTCTGGATTATTTTTCTGGTCACGTTTGCGACTGTGATTTCCTCCATCACCTCGCTGTTCATTCTTATAAACCAGCAGCAACAACAGCATGATCTGTTCACATTTGCTGCGACACTGGCTGCAGTGCCGCTTGGCTGGTTCACCATTCATATGATGACAGCGCTGCATTATGCCCATCTGTACTGGGAACCGGATCAGACCACGCCCAAAAACGGAAGCTCAGGACGCAACCATAAAGGCGGCTTTGAATTTCCGAATACGCCGGAGCCCTCCGGTTATGACTTTGTCTATTTTGCTTATGTGATAGGCATGACCGCACAAACCTCCGATACCAGCGTCACGACACCGGCCATGCGCAAGGTCACTCTGCTGCACAGTATCGTTTCCTTTTTCTTCAATACCGTACTTGTTGCTGCGGCGGTTAATGTCGCTGTGGCTCTGGGGAGTTAGTTCATGGAAATCATTTCAAAGGCAAAAGCCTTCGGCGGCACGCAGGGCGTCTATCGCCATAAAAGTGAAGCCTGCCAGTGTGATATGACTTTTGCTTTGTTCCTGCCACCGCAGGCAGAGCACGGCCCCGTGCCTGTCCTCTGGTATCTCTCCGGCCTGACCTGCACCCATCAGAATGTCATGGATAAAGGTGAATATCGCCGTCTTGCCACCGAGCTTGGCATTGCTATTCTCTGCCCTGATACCAGCCCGCGCGGTGATGATGTGCCGGATGAGCCGGATAACTGGCAGTTCGGTAAAGGCGCAGGCTTCTATCTCGATGCTACAGAAGCGCCTTTTGCCAAAAACTATCAGATGTACAGCTATGTTACAGAAGAACTGACCAAACTGGTGGCTCAGGAATTCCCGCTGGATATGTCCCGTCAGGCAATTACCGGCCACTCCATGGGCGGCCATGGCGCAATCACCATTGCGCTGAAAAATCCTGAACGTTTTAAATCTGTCTCAGCTTTTGCACCGATTGCCCAGCCTTCTACTGCCGGATGGTCAAAGCCTGCCCTTGAGAAATATCTCGGCAGTGATCAGAGTGCATGGCGCACTTATGACACAACCGCGCTGATTGAAGACGGTCACCGGATTGAAAGCCTGCTGGTTGATCAGGGGACTTCGGACAGTTTTCTGGATGATGGACTGCGCCCGTGGCTGCTACAGGAAGCCTGTGCCAAGGCGGCCATCCCACTCACATTGAATATGCGGGAAGGCTATGACCATTCCTATTATTTCATCTCAACCTTTATGGATGAGCATTTGCGTTGGCACGCTGCCCGCCTGTGATATTCCGGCTTTGATGGTCTGCAAATGGCGCGTTTCTGCGCTTCCGGTGCTCATGTGCACACGGCACCGCACGCCCAACAGGGCGTGCAAAGGATGCCGTGATCTAAATAGCTGCATAATCTTATCTTTAATCAAAGAGGATTAAAGGATTATGCAGGGTACACTGCGCGCCGGTTCTCGAACCACACCATTTTCGTCACATCAAAAACGGAATATGTGTCATGTGCCGCGCTGAAACTCAGCGCGGCGTCACCTTCATCAGCAAACCGTTTTTAGGCTGAGTGGTCAGTTTCTGTACCGGCCACGGCTTCGCATTTCCCACCATATCAAAACGATGCTTTGACAACAGAACCGCCAGAGCAATCACCGCTTCCTGCATGGCAAAACTGCCGCCGATACAGACGCGCGGGCCTGCACCGAATGGCAGATATTGAAAACGGTCAATCTTGTCGCGGTTTTGCGGATGGAACCGCGCCGGAATAAATGCCTCCGGATTATCCCAATATTTCCGGTGCCGGTGGATTGTCCACGGCATCACGATCACCGCCGTACCTGCCGGAATTTTCAGGTCGCCAAACTGATCATCCGCAAGCGCCTCACGATTGATCGAGGGAGCAGGCGGATAAAGCCGCATCGCCTCCTCAAAAGCGGCGCGAGTCAGAGGAAGCTTTTCCAGCCATTGATGCGGCGGTAAATCCTTGCCTTCACCATTCATGAATGCATCAATTTCCGCTTCCACGACAGCGCGCTCTGATGGGGCTTGCGCCAGTAAATAGAGCGTCCAGCCCAGTGCCCGTGCGGTTGTTTCATGCCCCGCGCCGATGAAAGTAATCAGATTATCCTCAATCTCATCCCGCGACAGGCCATCCGGTTTTTCAGCAGAAGTTTCCGTCTGCAATAACAGTGTCAGGAAATCATTCGGCACGGCTTCACCACGATCCATCCGCTCTTTGCGCAGCTGAATCGTCTCCGCCACAATGGAACGGAAAAAGCCTAATGAACGTCGGCCACGCAATTGTGTCAGGCGGGGCAACCAGTCCGGCGCGCCAAGCAGATCAAACGGATCGACCCGTCCCATCGTCTCGAACAGACGATCTGTCTGGCGGGCAAATTCCTTCGGATCACCGGCAATCTCGCCGGAAAATAATGTCTCTGCCAGAATATCATAGGTCAGCAATGTCATGTCCCGCGACACATCTGTCACTGTGCCTGATATGCGATAGCGGTTGGTGAAGGTCTGCGCACTTTTCAGCATGGCATCAGCGAAGCCATGAATATGACGCGGTGTGAACACCGGTGCCATAGCTTTGCGTGAACGCCGCCATGTCGAGCCTTCGGCGGTCAGCAACCCGTCACGCAGGATCGGGCGCAATACGCGCTGACGGATGGTGCCCATCGGATAATTTTGCGGATTTTCCACCAGAACATGACGGATCAGCGTCGGATCATTGGCGATAATCGTATGCATACCGAGCCAGTTCACCTCAACCCACGGCTCATTATAGGAAGGCTCGCCCCAAAGCTCTAACGGGTTACGATAGACAATCCGCATCAGCTCCAGCCGCCCGACCGGATCTTTTCGCGGAACCGGTGCCGGTGGCACAAAAGGGTGCTTTGCCGGAATTGCACCGGCATTTAAAAGTGAAGATCGTAGCAATTCAGTCATGATGCCATCCTGAAAATGTTTCATCATGCTGTTCTGGTATCAGCCTTGTGCCCCCAAACACATGCCGCAGTTAAATGTCTTCATTCAACGTCCGCAAGCATGTGTCACTCAAGAATCCAGAGCGTACACAGCAAGTTGAATGCGCTGTAAAGGCTCTGGCAGCACCGGAAACAGCGACTACCTCAAACAGATATAGGAAAGACAATAAGGCAAAACAGCGATCCCGCAAATTTTGCCGTAATTATCTGACAGGAAACTTGGAACGCGCACTGGTCAAGGCTGTCCCGCCTGCCTATATGTGCTGTTAACTTCAGAGAAATATGAAAGCCCGCTTCCGTGTCATCCGCAATCAACAGCATTATCAGCCTGCCATACCGGCTTATGCTGTTTCTGCTTGCGTTCATGATGCTGCAGTTTTGTGCCTTTCAGATGTCTGCACAGGCTTACACACCTGTTATGCCGCTTGCAGCCGAAATTACACATGTTGCGCCGGCGCATGAAATGATGGATCACGGGCAGCACAATAAAGCGCCGGAAACCGGCCAGCATCACAGCACCAAGGGCATGGCCTGTGCAGTCAGCGGCTGTGTTATGCCTGTTCCTGTAGCACCGGTTATGGCACAAATTGATGCCTTTCCGCGCGCACTAAGCGCGCCCTATATGCAGGTCTTGCACGGACTGCCGCCTGCCCTTTCCGATCGCCCTCCGATCTCTGTTTGTGCCTGAAAATCACAATGCACCGCGCTGACCTTCGGCGCAGGTGATAATATTTTCTGACATAAACGGAGTATTCCGATGAAAACACTTAACCGTCGTCAGGCCATGCTGTTCGGCCTTGGTGGTCTGTCCGCTGTTACCCTGCCAGCTCTGCATCTCAACCGTGCAAGCGCACAAGGCGCCCATGATATGCACAATATGGCACCTGCCGCATCTGCTGCTCCAGCAGGTGTAAAACTGCCTCACCCTGCCCTTTTGCAGCCGGATAATAGCGGATTGGTCAAGCTGAAGATCGCCAAAGGCCGCCACAGTTTTCAGGCTGGCAGCAGTGCCGCTTCCGCCGGTATTAATGGTAATTATTTCGGCCCTGTTCTGCGTCTGCAAAACAAATCCCATGTGCGCTTCGCTATTGAAAATGCGATGGATGAAGTCACCACTCTGCATTGGCACGGGCTGATGATCCCGTCTGATATGGATGGCGGGCCGCATAATGTGATTAATGCGGGCGCTGTATGGCAGCCGGAATTTGACATCAATCAACCGGCATCGTTCAACTGGTTCCACCCGCATACACATATGGAAACCGCCCGTCAGGCACATATGGGTGCGGCCGGTATGTTGCATGTCAGCGATGGCGGCGACCGTGAACGCGGCCTGCCGGATACATTCGGCACTGACGATCTGTTTTTGGTATTTCAGGATCGCCGCGTGATTGACGGTGACAATGTTTATGCGCCGGATTTCATGGATCTGATGCATGGTTTCCGGGGTCAATATCTCACCGTCAACGGTGCTATTGCCCCTGTTGCCACAGTGCCGCAAAGCATTGTGCGCCTTCGCCTGCTCAATGCCTCCAATTCGCGTAATTATCACTTCCATTTCAGTGATAGCCGGATGATGCATGCGATTGCGTCCGATGGCGGCTTCCTCGCCAAACCGGCAGCGGTGGATATTCTGACCATTGCACCGGGTGAGCGCTATGAAGTGCTGGTCGATTTCTCCAATGGTATGGCTGCGGACTTTACCAGCCTGCCTGATGACGGCTCCGGCAGAACACCGAAACTGAGTGATGCACAAAGCCTTGAGCATCTGATGCGTTTTGAGGTGAGCGATGATCTGAAAACCGATGTGATGAAACTTGTTTCCGCATTGGAAGAACCGGCTGCTGCCGATCCGGCCAAGTCCGCCAAAACCCGTTCTTTCGTCTTTGATGAAAACATGGCCGGTAACATGGCGATGATGCGCAAGAAAATGATGGGCGGCGAAAGCTCCCCTATGGGGCAGATGGACCATAGCAAAATGGATCACAGCCAGATGGGGCAGATGCCAATGCCGCAACCATCAAAGATGCAGGAAATGATGTCCGGAGAGATGGATCATGGCGAACATTCGGCACGTTCAGCTGACCAGATGGGACCATCGCTGACTGCTGCCACCTCCGGCATCACCATGTCGATTGCGGATAAGCCTTTCGACATGAGCCGCGTGGATGTGGAAGCCAAGCTCGGTTCCATGGAAATCTGGAAGCTGAAATCTGTTGAAATGGGACACCCGTTCCATATTCACGGTGCCAATTTCCGTGTCCTTTCCAAAAATGGTCAGGCAGCACCGGATTATCAGGCCGGATGGAAAGACACCGTGCTGGTCGACGGAGAAGCCGAATTGCTGGTTCACTTCAAAGCAGAGGGCAAACGCTCACATCCGTTCATGTTCCATTGCCATGTGCTGGAGCATGAAGATGTCGGTATGATGGGACAGTTTGTAACTGTCTGATCCGCGCTTTTGAAGCAGAATTGAACATATACGCGCCCGATGCGGACAGGCTCTTACAAGGCCTTTCGCCTCGGGCGCGGTTTATTACATAAAAACTGGTAATTATGCCGTTTTTCAGCGCTAAAATTTGGTAAATCGGCTCTCAGCGACTATATTAAAGAGACCATTTCAGCCTGATTCGTTTCAGCACTTTCCGGCCCGTTCCGGTAAGCCGGAATCTATAATCAGCCAAATTTTTTACCGGACGGCATAAGCCTTACGGCAACGCTAACGAAAGTCTTTCATGAGCGAGACCACTGAAAATCCTCACGGCGAGAACCTTTCCGCAGATATCAATGCGACTAATCCTGAATATGGCGCAGATTCCATCCGCGTTCTGAAAGGGCTTGATGCGGTGCGCAAGCGCCCGGGCATGTATATCGGTGATACGGATGACGGCTCCGGCCTGCATCACATGGTTTACGAGGTGGTGGATAACGCGATTGACGAGGCGCTTGCCGGTCATGCGACACTGGTTACCGTGACATTGAATGCCGACGGTTCCTGCACAGTGACCGATAACGGCCGTGGTATTCCGACCGATATCCATAAGGAAGAAGGCGTGTCTGCCGCTGAGGTTATCATGACCCAGCTGCACGCAGGCGGTAAATTCGACCAGAACTCCTATAAGGTTTCCGGTGGTCTGCACGGTGTGGGCGTTTCCGTGGTGAACGCGCTTTCCATCTGGCTGAAGCTTAAAATCCGTCGCGCCGGTAAAATTCATGAAATGAGCTTTACCCATGGTGTGGCTGATGCACCGCTGGTGGAAACCGGTAATGCGGGCGATGAAACCGGTACGGAAGTGAGCTTCCTGCCGTCGCCGGACACTTTCACCATGGTTGAATTCAGCTATGAAACACTGGAGCGCCGTCTGCGCGAACTGGCATTCCTGAATTCCGGCGTGCGCATCAAACTGGCTGATAAGCGCCATGCGGATGTGATTGAGCAGGTTCTGCATTATGACGGTGGTCTGCAGGAATTTGTCAAATATCTCGACCAGTCTAAAAAAGCACTGCTTGAAAATCCAATCTATATTATCAGCGAAAAAGACGGCATGACCGTTGAAGTCGCCATGTGGTGGAACGACACCTATCATGAGCGCGTGCTGTGCTTCACCAATAATATTCCGCAGCGTGACGGTGGTACGCATCTGGCTGGCTTCCGCGGTGCGCTGACCCGTCAGATGACCGGCTATGCGGAAAGCTCCGGCATTGCCAAGAAAGAGAAAGTCAATCTGACCGGTGATGACTGTCGTGAAGGTCTGACAGCGGTGCTTTCCGTGAAAGTGCCGGATCCGAAATTCTCATCCCAGACCAAAGACAAGCTGGTGTCTTCGGAAGTTCGCCCTGTCGTGGAAAGCCTCGTTAATGAAGCGCTGGCCACATGGCTGGAAGAACATCCAAGTGAAGCCAAAGTGCTGATGTCCAAGGTTGTGGAAGCGGCTGCCGCGCGTGAAGCAGCGCGTAAAGCCCGCGATCTGACACGCCGTAAAGGTGCGCTCGACATTACCTCCCTGCCGGGCAAGCTGGCAGATTGTCAGGAACGCGACCCGGCCAAGTCCGAAATCTTCATCGTTGAGGGTGACTCGGCTGGTGGCTCTGCAAAGGGCGGTCGTTCGCGTCAAAATCAGGCTATTCTGCCGCTGCGCGGTAAGATCCTTAATGTGGAACGCGCCCGTTTTGACCGTATGCTCTCCTCCGACCAGATCGGCACGCTGATCACTGCGCTCGGCACTTCGATCGGTAAGGATGAGACCAGCGGTTTCAATCCGGAAAAGCTGCGCTACCACAAAATCATTATCATGACGGATGCTGACGTCGACGGCGCTCACATCCGCACCTTGCTGCTCACATTCTTCTTCCGTCAGATGCCGGAGCTGATTGAGCGCGGCCATATCTATATTGCGCAGCCGCCGCTCTATAAAGTGACACGCGGCAAGTCTTCGCAATATATCAAGAACGAAGCCGCCTTTGAGGACTTCCTCATTGAAACCGGCCTCGAAGAAGCAACTCTGGAACTCGGTAATGGTGAAGTCCGTGCCAGTGCCGATCTGCTGTCGATCATCAATGATGCCCGCAATCTGCGTACAGTGCTGAACGGCCTGCATACACGCTACGACCGTGCAGTGATCGAGCAGGCTGTGATTGCCGGTGCGATGAATGTGGAAGCGTCCAACGATCCTGCGAAAGCACAGGCTCTGGCCGATGCGGTTGCCAAACGCCTCGACATGATCGCCGAAGATATGGAACGCGGCTGGAGCGGCACCTATTCACCGGAAGAAGGTTTCCGCTTTGAACGCATGCTGCGCGGCGTAAAAGATACCGCAATTATCGACATGGCGCTGCTTGGTTCTGCCGATGCCCGTCAGCTGGATCGTTTCAGCGAACGTCTGCATGAGGTTTATTCCACGCCGCCGGTTCTGCGCCGCAAAGATAAGAGCGAAACCATTTCCGGTGCGCTTCAGCTTCTGGAAGCAGTCTTTGCAACCGGCCGCAAAGGCCTGTCGCTGCAGCGCTATAAAGGTCTTGGCGAAATGAATGCCGAGCAGCTTTGGGAAACCACACTGGATCCGAATGCACGCTCGCTGCTGCAGGTAAAAGTGACCGATGCAACCAGTGCCGATGCCCTGTTCTCGCGCCTGATGGGTGACGAAGTGGAACCACGCCGCGAGTTCATTCAGGACAATGCGCTCAGCGTTGCTAATCTGGACGTTTAATCCATTTTGCATAATCACAAAAAACGCCGGAAATTCCGGCGTTTTTTTATTTATCTTACAATATGTGTCGGCTGGATAATCAGACCGTCCGGTGTTTGCGTACGAAACACCTCTACGCCATAGAGATCGCGGATCACGTCTTCCTTCAGAATATCCGCCGGTGTGCCATCAGCCACCAGACAACCGTCTTTCAACAAAAGCAGGCGGGTACACCAGCGCGCGGCCAGTCCCAGATCATGCAATGTGCAGATAATGCTGCGGCCACGTGTGGAAATCTCGCGGAAAATCTGCATCAAACCCAGCTGATGTGCCGGATCAAGCCCTGCCACCGGCTCATCGGCCAGCATCAAAGGCGTGTCCTGCGCAATGGCGCGGGCTATCAGAACCCGTGCCTGCTCACCGCCGGATAATTCCCGCGCCGATTTATCGCGCAGATGAGTAATCTCCAGCGCTTCTATGGCAGAGGTAATCTGGTGCTGATCTTCTCTGCTCAGGCCGGAGAATTGCGGCAGACGGGCAAGACGGCCGAGCTGCACCACAGCCTCAACGCGCATATTCCAGCTGATCTCCCGATCCTGCGCAATATAGGACAGAAACTGCGCACGTTTTACGCTTTTAAGCTGCGCGCTTTCCTGTCCGTTCAAAGTGACAGAACCCTGATAGAGCAGTTGTGCCAGCAAAGCACGCAGCAACGTTGACTTTCCCGCACCATTCGGGCCGATCAGACCGACAAACTCGCCTTCACCTATGGTGAAAGAAACTCCGCCGATTATGATACGTTGCTGGCGGGAAACCGAGAGATTTTCAACGCGTAACAGGCTCAAATTTCTGCTCCTTTGCGCAATCTCCACACCAGATGCAGGAAGAATGGGGCACCGATCAAAGCGGTCAGAACGCCGAGTTTCAGATCCTTCTCCGGAAGAATAAGACGTACAAAAATATCAGCTGCCAGCAACATAACCGCTCCGCCCAGTGCCGAAGCCGGTAGCAGACGCGACGGGCGCGAACCAACAAACGGGCGCAAGACATGCGGCACTACCAGCCCGATAAAACCAATTGTTCCTGCCACAGCCGTTGCCGCGCCAACACTCATTGCCGTGCCTGCCACCACGAGAAATTGCACTTTGCGTAAATCAACACCCATGCTGGCAGCGGTTTCCTGCCCTAAAGTCAGCGCATCCAGTGAACGGCCGGAGAGGATCAGCATAAGCCAGCCAAGGCTCATAAACGGCAGCACCAGCCAGACATGGCTCATGGAACGGTCATTTAAGGAGCCGAGCATCCAGAAGACAATTTCCATCAGGGCAAAAGGATTGGGTGCAAGGCTCAGTGCCAGTGACGTCAGCGCTCCGGCAAAGGCAGAAACCGCAACGCCGGCCAGAATAACTGTAATCGTAGAGCCGCTGCCGCCTGCCAGAAACTGCACCAATAGAACAGCGATAAATGCAAAACCCAGCGCCATCAGCGGCAGACTTAAAGGAAACAGCAAAGACAGTCCGCTATAAAGCGCCAGTACCGCACCGAGTGAGGCAGATGAACTAACACCAAGCAATCCGGGCTCGGCCAATGGATTGCGTAAATAACCTTGCAAGGCAGCACCGGACAAACCCAATGTCAAACCGATCATCAAGCCTAGTAAGGCACGGGGAAGCCGCAATTGCTGCATGATCAGCACTGTATCGCTGTCGCCTATCCCGAACAGGCCGGACAGCCCTTGCATAAAACTGATGGAAGACGAACCGGTCAGCAGTGAGATAGCAAACAAGGCGATCAGCACCACGCCAAGCACAAGCAACAGACCATAATAGCGCCGGTTCTGATCCATCATCGCTCTCCGTTTGCCTGTCTGGCACGCTGCAATATTTTCACCGCTTCCAGCGTATAGACTGAACCGCACGACCAGCTGCGCGCAGGTACAGCCACATGCTGTGTTTTACGCCCCTGATCACTTACCAAAGCCTTCATAACCGGATGCCGGTAATTCTGATAGGCCAGTGCCGGTTTCTCATAAAATTCAGGCTCAATGATCATATCCGGCTTCAGGCGAATGAGATCTTCCAGCGATACGCGCCCTGCTGCCAGTCTGCTGTCACTGGCACCAAGATTGGTAATATCCAGCAGCTTCATAATCTCATCAGACAATGTTCCCACGCCGGAGGTGTAACCATTAGGCTCATAAAGCAGCGCGGATACCGGTTGAGTATTCTTCTGCAAAGACCCAAGCATCTGATCAATTTCAGCAATTTGTGCCTGTGCATTATCTTGCTGCCCTAGCACCTGCCCCATTTGCGTGATCTGCTGGCGGATATCAGCAAAACTCTGCGCATAGCCGAAACGCTCAATCCTGATACCTTCCCGCTCCAGAATTGCAAGCTTGTCCGGCGCTGTGTAGACCGAGGCCAAAACCAGATCGGGCTTCAGCGCCAATATTTCCTCAAGACCGGAACGGTTGAGATGATAATTTCCGGCCTGTTTTGCGACCGGCGAAGAAACCGGATCTGCCGCAATATGGCTGACAGAGACAATCTGAGACGGATCAGCCAGCGACAGTGCCAGAATATCCGTACAAAGGTTGAGCGAAACCACCCGCTTCGGCAGTATCTGAGCCTGCGATGGTAAGATGCAGAAGCACAAAAGGCAGGCCGCGATAACGGCCTGCCTTTTGGTAAAGCTGATGAGGGCGGTTAAACGCACCATTCTCAGAAAGAGGCTTTCAAACCGGCAAATGCGCCGCGACCCGGTGTATTATAGCCATAGACTTCCTGATATTTTTTATCAAACAGGTTTTCGATACGGGCATAACCTTCAAGCTTGTCAGTGAACTTATAGCTGCCGCCGATATTAACAACGGTATATTTGTCCAATGTCACAACAGATACCGGAAATGTGCCAACGTTATTATCTTTCATGTTGCCATTGAATACAGCTTCGCCAAACAAACGGGCACGATCCTCATAGAATGTATAAGCCACATTCACAGAACCGGAGTGACGCGGCACTCGCACTAAATCTTTGTTATCTGCCATTTTAGCAGAGGTATAAGTATAAGTTGCTCCTGCAGTCAAACCATCAGTCAGATTTAACGTAGCTGACAGTTCAACACCGTGTGTACGCGTTATCCCTGGTATATTAATGAGTTTATTGCCATTGCGACTGATTTTGTCACGAAAACGGTTGTTAAAATACGTTGCATCCAGAAGCAGCCTGCCATCAAATAAACTCTTCTCAACACCAATGTCCCACCCCAAATTATGCTCTGGCTTCAGCTCTGGATTGCCTACAAAGCCTTCAGGGCCGAAGTAAAAGACGCCAAACTGTTCGATAAAATCGGGGTTTCTGACACCAGTACCGACAGAACTGTGCAAACGCATGTCTGTATCTGGAATAGCCCAAGCGGTACTCACTGAATAAGTCGTTGCGTCTTTGAACTCATCATTCAGATCATGACGCAAAGCTAAATTTAAATAAAACTGATCCCAGAATTCGCCATTATACTGACCAACAAAACCATAACTATCGCGTTCATAATCTTTTGTTGTCGAAAATGTCTCGCGCTTCCAGTCGATACCACCGGTAATCGTATGATGAGCATCTGCAAAACTTGGCGTATCAAAAACATAGCTTGCCTGATAAGATCCGGTATAACGCCGACCTTTCGTTTCATATACAGGGAACATAGGCGTGACGTTCTTATAATGTATCGAATTGCCTGTAAAACGCAGTTTTTGAGTTAAAGCATCCTCAAGACCAGTCCATGTTAACCCAACCGATCCTAATAGATTGGATGTCTGACCATAATTGTTTAATGAATCAGCCGGATCTGGGTTCCAAACTGGATCAGCATCAAGATCCGTGCGATTTTTCATGTAACGTAAAGTCGCATCTAACTTAGCACTATCAGACAGATCAATATTGACCTTACCGTTCAATGTCAGATTGGTGTCGCCGTCTTTTTCATCACCAATATCGGAAATATTGAAGCCCTTCGTGCGACGGTAGGAGGCGGCCAGCGCCATATCATAATTTTCAGCACCGCCCTGCAAGAGAACACCGCCGAGCCATGAGTTCTGGCTGCCGGCTTCCGTTGTACCGCTGATTTTGAAACCGTCGCGTTTACCACCTTTGGTGATGATATTCACCACACCGGAGGCAGCACCTGCTCCCCAAAACGCGCTCTGAGGACCGCGCAGAATCTCGATCCGATCAATATCATCAGCTTGAATAGCGCCAAAATCAAATGCACCGCCTTCAGCACTACTGACTTCAACGCCGTCAACCATTACCAGTAAATGATTAGCTTCTGCGCCACGCACACGAATATTGGTCATACCGCCTTTTGTACCCTGACGCGACACGGCAAAACCCGGCACCATACGCAGAGCATCGGCTACATAACGCACCTGATTTTGCTCAAGCTGCTTGCCGGTAATCACAGTCACTGCACGGCCGGTCTTGCCTTCTTCAATCGGCGTGCGACCAGCTGTTACGAAGATTTCTTTAAGCTGTACCGGTTTCTGCTTTTTCTCTTGCGCCAGCGCATTGCCAAGGCTGAAAAATGTCAAAGCCGTTCCGAGTACCAAAATGGATTTTTTATGCTGCAACAAATTGCGTGTCATGCTGTCCCGCCATAGATCAGACAATGCACGCTTTATCCGCATTACATTGCCCTGAATGATACAAACCGCATTTGAGACAGGCTGAATAAACAGTCACTTATCCGCATACGGCAACATTTTAACAATGCCACCGTCACGGACGTCCGCGCCTGCGCACCCCTCGTGCACCGGCTGGTGACCGGAAAAGGCAGGTCTCCTGACTTGCGGGTCATCACGAACGCTCCGCCTTCCCGTCCACGAGGACAGTGGCTTACCGGAGGCCGCTCACCGTTACAGTTGCGGGGGCAGTCACGGATTAAGCACCGTGTTCCCTTTTCATTTGTCTGAAACAATGCTGCCCAGACAAAACCTTTTCCATGTAAAGCGATAACAATGCACCGCTTCACGGTCAATTCTTAAGCAATTATGAACTGCGTTTTTCAGCAGGGCGTGATACTTGTGCCGCAGTTTCAAAATGATAGAGCATAATTCCTTAAACTTGGATCAGTTTAAGGTAAAATCATGCTCTAATTTTAAAGTGTTAGAGCGACCTTTGTGTGCCAAGTCTGGCACACGGCGCTCTAGACGATTTAGCCGTTACAGCGCACGGATATCATCGTAAAGTTTCTGCGGAATTGTCACCGTGCCATTGGCCAGACTGCGTTCACGAGCTTCATAGCGACGCTGCGATGGCAGCCGTGCCCCCTGATCTGTAATCGCCGAGAACATTTTCTCCGCCCGCCCCATATGCTCTGCCATTGCCGCACCGAGGAAACTCTCCGGATTCAAGGCAATCACGATTTCCCCGTGTTTCGGCGTTGCACCACGGCCATTATCCCACTCCTGAGATTCAAGGCTCAGCATATCGCCTATCAATGGTCCCGCCAGTAGTTCGACCATGGCAGACAAAGCCGAACCTTTATAACCGCCGAATGTCAGCATCGCGCCTTGCAGTGCAGTCTCAGCGTCAGTTGTCGGCTCACCATCTTTATCAACTGCCCAGCCCAATGGGATGGGCTTGCCTGCACGGCGATGCAGTTCAATCTCACCGCGTGCCGCAGCACTGGTAGCAAAGTCGAAAACAAACGGATATTTGCCTGCACGCGGCCAGCCGAAAGCGATCGGATTGGTACCGAACACACCGGTTTTGCCACCCGCAGGTGCAACCCATGAATGGCTCGGCACCATTGTCAGCGAGACAAGACCATGCTCTGCCAGCATTTCCACTTCCGGCCACAGAGCCGAGAAATGCACACAATGATTGATCGCCATCGCGGCAATGCCAAGCTTGCGGGTTTTCTCGACCAGCATCGGCAAGCCTTTTTCCAGCGCCAGCAAAGAATAACCGCCCTTGGCATCCACGGCGACAATACCGCCTGCACGGTCTTCCACTACGGGCTCCGCATCCAGCACAACAGCACCGGTTTTAATGGTCTGAGCACAGCTCAGCACCCGGTAAAGCCCGTGTGAATCGCATTCATCACGCTGGCAGCTTTGCAGCAAACGCGCATTGGCCTGCGCATGTTCTTCAGAAAGACCAAGTTTAATAAAGGTCTTTTCCGCAAGATTGTAAGCTTCATCAAGCGTGATGGTAATGGTTGCGGTCATAGCTGCGATATCCTCCCTGCGCATAAAGCCTGCTTTAAAAGCAGCCTAATATATCAGATACCTAGCCCAGCCATTACGAAACAGCAAGTTATTACCTTATGAAAATAAAAAACCCGCTCAGAGAGCGGGTTCTTCAAAGCTTAGATATCAGCGGGAGAATTTACGATCGCCGCCTTCACGTGGCTTACGCGGGCCTTTTGGCTTATCGCCGTAAGGCTTGCCTTCGCCGCCTTTAAAGCGGGATTTGCCTTTCGGCGCACCCCAGCCCGGCTTATCGTCGCCGCCACGCTTGTCAAAGCGACGTTCACCACCGCGATCAGAACGCGGGCCACGGCTTTCCTGCTCAGGTGCGGTTGAAGTGCGGATCACCAGGCCTTTTTCGCCGGTACCCTGTTCTTCAACAGTCGCAAAATATTCTTTGGCTTTTTCGCTGTTAATCTCGAAACGGGTTTCGTTTTCGAGAATACGGATCGCACCGACATCACCCTTGGAAACCTGACCGGCTTTACAGATCAGCGGCAAAATCCATTTCGGATCGGCACGATGTTTGCGACCAGCCGACAGTGTAAACCATGCACCGCCATTGAAGGAGGAACGATCTTCACGCGGAGCACGCTCGGAGCGCTCGCCACGTTCACCGCGTTCGCGTGCCGGTGCACCCAAAGCGCGTACCGGACCTTCAGAAACATCTTCCGGTGCCGGACGGCTTTCGATTTCACGACGCAGATAAGCGGCTGCGATCTGTTCAGGCGTATAACGCGCCTGCAATTCGCGCATCAGCTCCTGCATGTCTTCAGGAATCTCATCGCTGAGGCGTTCGTTGCTGAGGATAACCTCACGAACTTTTTCCTGAACCGCATTAATGGTCGGCGCTGCAATGCTCTTGGCATCCAGACGTGTCATTTGCAGCAGACGCTCAGCCGAACGGCGACGGGAGAAAGGAACCACCAGAATACAGGTGCCCTTACGACCGGCACGACCGGTACGACCGGAGCGGTGCAGCAATGTTTCACCATTATTCGGCAGATCGGCGTGAATAACCAGATCGAGATTTGGCAGATCGATACCGCGTGCAGCAACGTCAGTCGCTACGCAAACGCGGGCACGGCCATCGCGCATGGATTGCAGCGCATTGGTACGTTCAGCCTGTGACAATTCACCGGAGAGCGCCACAACCGAGAAACCGCGATTGCTCAGACGGCTTGCCAGATGCTTCACGCCTTCACGGGTGGAAGCAAAGATAATGGTATTGACATTATCATAATAGAGCAGCGTGTTGATGATCGCGTTTTCGCGCTCATGCGGCGGCACAATCATTGCCTGATAGGTAATATCAGCGTGTTTTTCATGGCTGGCGGTTGCAGTAATGCGCAATGCATCTTTCTGGAAACGCTTGGCAAGCAAAGCGATTGATTTGGAAACCGTCGCCGAGAACATCAGTGTGCGGCGGTCTTCCGGAGCTTCACCGAGAATAAATTCCAGATCTTCGCGGAAGCCGAGATCAAGCATCTCATCAGCTTCATCAAGCACAACGGCACGCAGATCAGACATGTTCAGCGCACGGCGGGTAATATGATCGCGCAGACGACCCGGTGTACCCACGATAATATGTGCACCGCGTTCCAGATTGCGGCGTTCTGTGCGGATATCCATACCACCAACACAAGTGGTGATACGGGCACCGGTTGGCGCGTAGAGCCATTCCAGCTCACGGGCAACCTGCAAAGCCAGTTCGCGTGTCGGCGCAATAATCAGAGCCAATGGCGCACGCGGGGCTTCCAGACGATCGCCCTGTTCGAGCAGATCAGCTGCCATGGCAATACCAAAGGCAACAGTTTTACCGGAGCCGGTCTGAGCGGAAACCAGCAGATCGCGACCGTCATTGTCAGGCGTCAGCATAGCTTCCTGAACGGAGGTCAGTTCCTCATAGCCACGAGCTGTGAGCGCACCGGCAAGGGCAGGTGCAATAGTAGAAGGCAAGGTCATGAATGACTTTCAGCAATGGCTCACCCACGCATCAACTGGCCCCGACATTATTTGCCCTGAAGTTTCAGAAGCAAATGTCCCATCCCTGGCTTCATTCATGATGAAACGGCAAAAAGCCGTATACCATGCTTTCACACATCCGTGACCGGTAACGTAAATAAGCAAACAACAATAAGTGATGATGCTGCGCTACGTAAAGGCGAATGACATTGAGGTCAACCTGCAACGGGCGATTGTTACAATCTATTCCGCACAGAAGACCAGTCTTTCACCTTTTAAGGCGCTTATGTTGCAAAACCGGAGTTCTGCAACATGTTCTGGTGCCTCTTACTGCATTAACTGCATAAGATCAATGCGCTTCATCCCAGTTTTGCGCGGCTCTGGCATCAACCTGCAACGGCACAGCCATCGAAACAGCCGGCATTGCCGCATTGACCATCACCTCACGCACCACTTCAATGGTCGCATCAACCTGCGCGTCATCAACCTCGAAGATCAGTTCGTCATGCACCTGCAACAGCATTTGCGCATCGAGCTTCGCATCTGCCAGTGCCGGTTCCATGCGGATCATCGCACGGCGGATAATATCTGCCGCCGAACCCTGAATAGGCGCATTGATCGCGGCACGCTCGTTAAAGGCTCGCACCTGCGGATTGCTGGCTTTGATCTCCGGATAATGAATGCGGCGACCGAAAATGGTCTCGACATAGCCTTGTTCACGCGCAGCAGCCTTGGTTGTTTCCATATAATCCTTGATACCGGGGAAACGCTCAAAATAGGTACGGATATATGAGCTTGCCTCTTCACGCGGAATGGACAGCTGATTGGCAAGACCAAAGGCCGAAATGCCGTAAATAATACCGAAATTAATCGCTTTAGCACGGCGGCGTACTTCTGACGGCATGCCTTCCACCGGCACGCCGAACATTTCAGAGGCCGTCATTGCGTGAATATCAATACCGTCATCAAAGGCTTTTTTCAGCTGCGCAATATCGGCCACATGCGCGAGTACACGCAGTTCAATCTGACTATAGTCGGCAGAGATCAGCTTTTTGCCCTGCGGCGCCACAAAGGCTGTGCGGATTTTACGGCCTTCTGCGGTGCGCACCGGAATATTCTGCAGGTTCGGTTCTGACGAAGACAGACGTCCTGTCGTCGTTACCGCCATAGAATAAGATGTATGCACCCGCTTAGTTTCAGGGTGAATATAACCGGGCAATGCATCCGTATAGGTGGATTTGAGCTTAGTCAGCTGGCGCCAGTCCACAATCTTACGCGGCAGCTCATGGCCTTCCGCCGCCAGATCCTCCAGCACCTGCGCAGAGGTCGACCACTGGCCGGTTTTGGTTTTTGAACCACCCGGCAGGCCGAGTTTGCCAAACAGAATATCGCCGAGCTGCTTCGGTGAGCCGATATTCATCTTTTCACCGGCAAGCGTATAAATCTCGTCTTCAATAGCGGCAGCCGATTGCGCCAGATCACCGGAAAGGCGGGAGAGAATTTGGCGATCAACGCTGACACCGCGCTCTTCCATCCGCGCCAGCACTTCAACCAGCGGGCGTTCCAGCCGCTCATAAACCGACGCCATGCCATCGGCCGCCAGACGCGGTTTCAGCACCTGCCACAGGCGCAATGTGACATCGGCATCTTCCGCACCATAGGCGATAGCGCGATCAATCGGCACCATATCAAAAGTCACGGCCGATTTTCCGGTACCCGCTACTTCCTTATAAGGAATTGTTGTGTGCCCAAGCCAGCGTTCTGCCAGCACATCCATGCCATGGGTGCCGGTGCCTGCATCCAGCGCATAGGACAGCAGCATCGTGTCGTCAAAACGCGCAATATTAATGCCGAGACGATGCATGACCAGCCAGTCATATTTCATATTCTGGGCAATGATCAGCACTGACGGATCTTCCAGCAGCCGCTTTAGTTCTGCAAGGGCTGCATTCAGCGGAATTTGCCCTTCAATCAGCCCGCCGCCGAGCAGATCACCCTGACCGGATTTATGTGTCAGCGGCACGTAACAGGCTTTGCCTGCCGCCAAGGCCAGCGAGAAACCGACCAGCTCGGCCTGCATCGGATCAAGCGAGGTTGTCTCGGTGTCAAAAGCCACAAAACCCTGATCAATCGCCTGATCGATCCAGTCTTTCAACACCGCAATATCGGTAATGCCAACATAAGCAGAATGATCGATCTTGTCAGAAGTGCCTTGCGCTTTGCGTGCTTCCACCAGAGCCTGCGGCCGCATCAGCTGGCCGTTGTTTTCTGCACTTATAGTCGCAACCGCTTTTTCCGGTACGGAAGTTTCAGCAACATCTGTGCCACGATCAAGATCAGGGCCGCGTGCTTCCGCACCCCACTCTGTCTCCACAGTAATCGGCTCAATCTCGGCCGCAACCGTATCTGTGGCCTCAGCCACACGGCGGGTCAGCGTGGTCAGTTCCATCGCCTTCAGGAAGCCGATCAGCTTCGGCCCGTCCTGAGGTTCCAGCATCAGCCCGTCAAGATCAATCTCCAGAGGCACATCATTCTTCAATGTCACAAGCTGACGCGAAATGCGGGTCTGATCCGCAAAAGCGATAATATTCTCGCGGCGTTTATTCTGTTTAATCTCGGAAGCACGGGCAAGCAGCGTATCCAGATCGCCGAATTCTTCCAGCAATTGCGCGGCAGTTTTGGGCCCGATGCCCGGAATGCCCGGAACATTATCGGTTGAATCACCGGTCAGCGATTGCAGGTCGATCATTTTCTCCGGCGGCACACCCCATTTTTCAATCACTTCAGGGATTGAAATCTGCTTGTCCTTCATGCCGTCATACATCGAGACTTGTTCGGTCACGAGCTGCATCAGGTCTTTATCGGAAGAGATGATCGTGACTGTCGCACCGGCCTCTTCGGCAAGTCGGGCATAGGTGGCGATAATATCATCCGCTTCATAGCCTTCCTTTTCAATGCAAGGCAGGTTGAAAGCATGAGTGGCCTGACGGATCAGGCCGAATTGCGGGATCAGATCTTCCGGCGGGGCAGTACGGTTGGCTTTATATTCCGGATAGATTTCCTTACGGAAAGTCTGTGACGAATAATCGAAGATAACCGCAAAATGGGTCGGCACCACACCGACATCCGTATTGCGCGCATCTTTCAGGAGCTTCCACAGCATATTGCAGAAACCGGACACCGCACCAACCGGCAAACCGTCTGATTTGCGGGTGAGTGGCGGCAAGGCGTGATATGCGCGGAAAATATAGCCGGAGCCGTCGACGAGGAAGAGATGATCACCTTTTTTCATGGTAAAAGATGTAAAGCATAAGCGCGAAAAAAGAAATCACGCCATATCGCTCGTTACGAAATAATCCTCGCTTATCTTCCGCCCTGTCCGGCGCCCTATAAGCAATAACTTTTTTGTGACTGATACGCCGCGTTTCAGCCCTTGTATTGCCACTTTTTCTGGCCACATTAGCCCTATCGACAACATTGTCGGTTTCCGTTTTTCGGCATGTCCCCCGCCGGAAAACCGGGGTGGTAGCCTCCCCCCCCCTCTGGCTGCCACCATTTATTACAAGCCGTTACGGTTCCCCTCACCGTAACGGCTTTTGCTTTTCCGGTTAAAGACAACAACTGCCATTTATTGTTGCGCATTGTGTTTACGCAAAAGCCGTTCCCACTTTTACAGCAAATGCCCGACATCATCCCTGTACAGTCTCCGGCCATTTACGCTAAAACCGTCCGGACTTTAAAAACACATTCATGCTTTGCGAGTCGAAGCATGCTTTTTCATGAGGGTAACATGTCAGCACTTGAACCTGTTCTTCAGCACCTCGATCAGAACCTCGACCACAGTGTCGATCATCTGTTTGATCTTCTGCGCATTAAATCCATTTCCACAGATCCGGCTTTTAAAGCCGATTGCCGCAAAGCTGCGGAATGGCTGGTAGAAGATCTGAAGAGCATTGGTTTTGATGCCAGCGTGCGCGATACACCGGGTCACCCGATGGTTGTTGCCCATCATGAAGGTGCAACGGCAGATGCCCCGCATGTGCTGTTTTACGGCCATTACGATGTGCAGCCGGTTGACCCGCTGAATCTCTGGGAAAATGATCCGTTCGATCCTGCAGTGAAAGAAGTTGAAGCCGGCCGTAAAATCCTGACCGGTCGCGGTACATCCGACGACAAAGGTCAGCTGATGACTTTTGTCGAAGCCTGCCGCGCCTATAAAGCAGTCCACGGCCAGTTGCCGGTTAAAGTCACCATCTTGTTTGAAGGTGAAGAAGAATCCGGCTCACCATCGCTCAAGCCATTCCTCGACAGCCACAAAGAAGAACTCAAAGCCGACGTGGCTCTGGTTTGCGACACCTCGATGTGGAACCGTGATACACCGGCGATCTGCGTTGGCCTGCGCGGGCTGGTTGGTGAACAGATCACCATTAAAGCCGCTGACCGCGATCTGCATTCCGGTTTCTTCGGTGGCGCGGCTGCCAATCCGCTGCATGTACTGTCAAAAATTCTCGCTGACCTGCATGATGAAACCGGCCGTGTAACTGTAGAAGATTTCTATGACGGCGTGGAAGAAACACCGAGCCAGGTTCTCAAATCATGGGAAGGTCTTGGCCGCACCCCTGAGAATTTCCTCGGCCCTATCGGTCTTTCCGTACCGTCAGGCGAACAGGGACGCAGTGTTCTGGAACAGACATGGGCGCGCCCGACTGCCGAAGTCAACGGCATGATCGGCGGCTATACCGGTGAAGGTTTCAAGACTGTTATCGCCGCAGAAGCATCGGCCAAAGTTTCCTTCCGCCTCGTACATAAGCAGGATCCGGATAAAGTCCGCGCCAATTTCCGCAAATTCGTCGAGGCCCGTCTGCCTGCCGATTGCCGCGTGGAATTCCACCCGCATGGCGGTTCACCGGCTATCCAGCTTTCCTATGATTCACCACTGGTCACACAGGCCAAACAGGCTTTGTCTGACGAATGGCCGAACCCTGCGGTTCTGATTGCCATGGGCGGTTCTATTCCGATTGTCGGTGACTTCGACAAATTCCTTGGCATGGACTCCCTGCTGGTCGGTTTCGGCCTTGAGGATGACCGCATCCATTCCCCGAATGAAAAATACGAGCTGTCCTCCTTCCATAAAGGGCAGCGCTCATGGGCTAGAATTTTGGCGGCACTTGCCGCCAAGTGAGGCCAGAATTTTGGCGGCAAGTGCCGCCAAGGGGCGCGCATTCTCGCCGCACTTTCAAAGAAATAAGATAACGGAACTTTCAATGACAACTATCCGCGTTCATAAAAACGATCTGCCTGATCTTGATAATTATCAGGTGGATTCCGTCGCTATTGATACGGAAACGCTGGGGCTCAATCCTCTGCGTGACCGTCTGTGTGTCGTACAGATTTCACCGGGCGATGGCACAGCGGATATTATCCAGATCGAAAAGGGGCTGAAAAAAGCCCCTAATCTGGTCAAGCTGCTCAAAGACCGTTCGATCACTAAAATCTTCCATTTCGGCCGGTTTGATCTGGCAGTGCTGGCACATACATTCGGCGTGATGCCGCAGCCGGTTTTCTGCACCAAGATTGCTTCGAAACTGACCCGTACCTATACGGATCGTCATGGCCTGAAAGAAATCTGCTCGGAGCTTCTGGAAGTATCCATTTCCAAGCAGCAACAGTCTTCTGACTGGGCAGCAGAAACCCTGTCTCAGGCGCAGCTTGAATATGCAGCGTCCGATGTTCTCTATCTGCATCGTCTGAAAAAAGTTCTGGAATATCGTCTGCAACGCGATGGTCGTGAGAAACAGGCTGAAGCCTGCTTTAAATTCCTGCCAACCCGCGCAGAGCTTGATCTGATGGGTTGGGACGAGCAAGACATCTTTGCTCACGCTTAAAAATTTAAAGCCCGCTTTAAGCGGGCTTTTTTATGATCTGTTTTATACACGCACCGGAACAGTCCCGCTTCGATCAATGATAGCCCATTGCGGCCGTGCGAACAGAAAGCGGCCGTAGCCGGTTTTATCAATCAGCACATAGAGAATGACCGGCAGGATCACGCCCATCGCCATAGTCAGCAGCGAAATCGTGCCGACATCGGTAATGATACCTGTTTTAAGCAGCACTGTGCGGGTAACCGCCATTGGCAGGAAGAATGCCAGATAAACAACGATGGAATGTGCGCCCAGATAGCTCAGCACCCGATGCACAATATTCGCGGAGCTTAAACAGGCGAGCAGCGATGATACGCTGATAATCGCCAGCGCACCAAGGAAGCCGAGGAACAGCGAGACCAGCGGCAATTCGCTATAGCCGCCCAGACCGCCCGCCTGCCATGCCTGTCCGCTCAGCAGCGACTGGCCGAATTCCGGTACAGGTGTGAACACCATCTGATATTCGACAAAAGCCCAGAGCAGCAGGCCGGTTACGGCAATCATTTTGTTGCGCGCTACCCATTCGGCCATACGGAAAATCTGCGGTGCCAGTGCATAACCGGCATAGAAATAGACAAAGCGTGAGCAGAATTCGTCAATCATGATCCAGCCGGTATGGATCGGCAGGATTTCCAGAATGGCCAGCATGGTCAACACCAACCAATGCGGCACGTCACGCATGAAACGTGTCGCCAGAAAGAAAAACGGCAGAATATAAATAAACCACAACGTGCCGAAAGGCTCGATAAAAGCCATCAGATAAGCACTGACAACCCCGGAAACACCGCCCTCAGCCATGATGCCCGGTGCTTTAAAAACAAACTGAATAGTCAGCCACAGCACATAGAAATACAGAAAATGCACGACTTTGCGGTCAAGATAGCGCAGCCACGGCCGGTCGATCACCGCACTCAGAAACAGGCCTGAGATCAGAAAGAAATCCGGCATACGGAACGGTTTGGCAAAGGCGACCACATAATGCATCCAGCCGGTCTGACCGGCGGCCTCTTCCACACCCAGCGTTGAATGCATCATCACAACAAAAATGATGCATATCCCTTTGGCGATATCGACCCAGTCAATCCGTTGTGTCACGCTATACCTATCTGAACCAGTTTAACCTGTTTTCTATAATGAAATATCACAAAAGCTGAATAGTATTTTCGTGTGCGGCCTGCATTAGATGAACTGGGGCATTTCCAGTTTTAATCAGAATATCAGAATGCTCTGTCCATTTGCTATTACGCGCATCTTTCACCGAAAACCGCTGCACGTTTTTCGGTATGTGCTCTTAAGTACATTCTTGAATACAAAGCATAATTTCAAAGCCCTGATGACAGCATTATACTGTTAGCAAAACTTTACTGCTCTTTAAACTGCCTCAATTACGGTGCAAAGCACAGCTATTCAATTTTTTAAGCAGGTTTACCAACGCATATGGCTTCCAGAGATTCAAAAGACCGACGCATAGAACCGTCCTTCGGAAAGCCAGAGACGCCTGCCAATAAAGATGAAATGCGCATTGATGAGAGTGACCGCGTGAATGGCAGCGCATCCAAAAAACGTGCACCGCGTCCTGAACGCGCTTCCCGAAAATCAAAAAAGCAAGAGCAAGCCTCTGGCTCTTTCCGCTGGTTGCGTCGTCTGTTCTACTGGTCATTTGTCCTGATGCTGTGGGGCGGTATCGCCCTTGCCGGTGTGGTGATCTATATCGCTGCCAAAATGCCGCCGACCAGCGACTGGGCTATTCCTGACCGTCCGCCGAATGTCAAAATCCTTGATGTGAACGGCAAACTGATTGCCAATCGCGGAACAACCGGTGGCGAGGCTATCGGCTTGCGGGAAATGTCGCCTTTCATTCCGCAGGCAGTCATCGCCATCGAAGACCGGCGTTTCTATTCCCATTACGGTGTTGATCCGATTGGTCTCGGTCGCGCCGTCTTTACCAATATTACCAAAGGTCGTGCAGTACAGGGCGGCTCTACCATCACCCAGCAGCTGGCCAAGAACTTGTTTCTTTCACCGGACAGAACGCTGGAACGTAAGGTGCAGGAAGTGATGCTCGCTTTGTGGCTGGAGCATACTTACACCAAAGACCAGATTCTGGAGATGTATCTCAACCGTGTTTATCTCGGTTCCGGTGCCTATGGCGTGGATGCCGCCTCACGGCGCTATTTTGATAAATCTGCCAAGGATGTGAACCTCACCGAAGCCGCCACACTGGCAGGTCTGCTGAAAGCACCGTCACGCCTCTCGCCTGCCCGCGACCCGAAAGCTGCCAATGACCGCGCCAAGCTGGTGCTGGCCGCTATGCGCGATCAGGGGATGATCGGCCTCAAAGAACAGGCTATTGCCGAAAGTGAACCACCGACACGTGCCGCTGCCTATTGGTCAGGGTCGGAAAATTATGTTGCAGATGCCGTATTATCGGAACTGCCGAAGCTGATCGGTGAAACCAAAAGCGATGTAACCATTCATACCACTGTTGATCTGGATTTGCAGAAGGTTGGTGAAGAGGCCATTCGTGATCTGATTTCGCAGAACGGCAAGAAAATGGATGTCAGTCAGGGCGCCCTCGTCTCCATTGACGGCACCGGTGCCGTGCGCGCGATGATCGGCGGCTATGACTATGCCAATAGTCAGTTTGACCGCGCGTCGGAAGCCCGCCGCCAGCCTGGTTCCACTTTCAAACCATTCGTCTATCTGACAGCACTGGAGCAGGGACGCACACCGGATTCCATCCGCAATGACGCGCCGGTGCGCATCGGCAAATGGACACCAAGCAATTATAACGGCAAATATTTCGGCGAAGTAACGCTGGCAACAGCTCTGTCTCACTCGCTCAATTCGGTTGCTGCGCAGCTGGTGATGGAAGTCGGTCCGCAGGCCGTGGTCGATACCGCCCATCGTTTCGGTATTCAGTCTGCCCTCACCACCAATGCCTCACTGGCACTCGGCACATCGGAAGTCACGCTAATGGAGCTGACGGATGCTTTTGTGCCTTTTGCCAATGGCGGTTATCGCGCACCGGTGCATATGATTACCACAATCACCGGTAATGACGACAATGTGCTCTATGAATATCCGGCTGAACAACAGCAACGGATTATTACCGAGCAGGTGCTGGGCATGATGAATGCCATGCTGCGCCGCACAGTTGAAGACGGCACGGCAAAACGCGCCAAATTCGGTAACTGGCCCGCTGCGGGTAAAACCGGCACCAGCCAAAGCTCGCGTGATGCGTGGTTCATCGGCTATACGGCCAATCTGACCACCGGCGTGTGGTTCGGTAATGATGACGGCAAACCGACCAAGAAAGTCACCGGTGGCGGCCTGCCTGCAATGGCATGGAAAACCTTCATGACTGCCGCCCACAAAGGTGTGCCGGTTGCTGATTTGCCGAGCACTTATGAAATTCAGAATGTGCTGCCGGGCGGTAGCGACGAGCTGCCGGATGCAACGGCCAGTATCGGCCAGCAACCACCTGCATCAGGCAATAGCGGCTATCCTGCCTTGCCGGAAAATGATGAGACTTACTGGCCACCAGCCCCCGGTGCACCGCGCCAGCCTGACGGTGCGCAATTGCCGTCTCAGCAAAATCAGCCTGCGCAACCGCCGATCTCCGTTCAGGAAAACCCTGCACCGGTTGGAAATACAGCGCCGCCGGTTCAGGATAATTCAGGCTATCCGACGCCTCTGCCTGACAATTCCGGTTATCCGGTACAGGCACCGCAGGGCAATAATGCACCGCCGCCGGTGGCCGGAGATCCGGCCTATGACGGCCCCCGCCCGCAAGGTGATGTCGGCGGACAATCCGTGCGTAAAAACACGACATTGCTGGACGTGATCATGGGCAACGGGGAATAGGCTTTATCTCAGAGATTTTCGCATCGGGAAGGACGGCATGCCCGACCTTCCCGTTTTGGCATCGCCCTCGGGCAAATAACCGAGCTTTTCATAAAACTGTTTTGCTGTGGCCGTGCTGGTCAGACGGCTCACAACCTGCCCCTGCTCTTTAAGCCAGCATTCAGATACTGCCATCAAAGCCTTGCTGACACCGCGATACTGATAATCCGGTGAAACATAATTCAGCAAAACACCGTCTGTTGCCGAGACAGCAGCAACACCGGCAATCCGCCCGTCAATCTCGGCAACAAAATAGATCTGCCCCTCGCGCGCAATCCATCCCCGCAGATTGTCTTCTGTTTTATTGGCAAGCCATTGGCTTAAAATCTGCGGATCATTCTGATGATCCGCGGCACAAAGCTCCCTGATCGAGCGGCGCAGAACCGTGCAAACCTCTGCCGCATCTTCTGCTGTCGCCGCCCTTATCAGCATTTATTGCTTCGCTCTGAGTGTGCTGCGCACAGACTTATGCCAGCCATTGATTTTACGTTTGCGCAAAGCAGGCTCCATCAGCGGTTCAAAACGCTGCTGTTGCTGCCAGTCTTCGGCAAAAGCCTGCATATCGCCCCAAAGACCGGCTTTCATACCTGCAAGCCATGCCGCGCCCAGCGCCGTGGTTTCCAGAATAACCGGACGGTCAACCGGCGCGTTGAGAATGTCTGACAGATTTTGCATCGTCCAGTCGGAGGCAACCATACCGCCATCAACCCGCAGAACAATATCGCTGGTGTCCGTTTTCCAGTCTTTATGCATTGCTTCAAGCAGGTCATGTGCCTGATAAGCAACGGATTCCAGCGCGGCTTTGGAAATTTCAGCAGGACCAGAATTACGGGTCAGTCCGTATATGGCACCACGCGCCTCTGCATCCCAATGAGGAGCGCCCAAGCCCACAAAAGCAGGCACCAGATAGACATCCTGTGTCTCATCGGCTTTGAGCGCCAGCTCACCGGATTCCGCTGCATTTTTGATGATTTTCAAACCGTCGCGCAACCATTGCACTGCAGCACCGGCAACAAAAATCGAACCTTCCAGCGCATAAGTCACCTCGCCGTTCAGACGATAGGCAATAGTCGTCAGCAAACGATTGCGCGACAGAACTTTATCCTTGCCGGTATTGAGCAGCGCAAAACAACCGGTGCCGAAAGTCGCCTTCAACATACCTTTAGCAAAACAAGCCTGACCGATCATTGCCGCGTGCTGGTCACCCGCCACACCGAGGATCGGAATTTCCACGCCCAGCACATCAGCTTTTGTCACACCGAAATCATCAGCACAGTCTTTCACTTCCGGCAGCATGCTACGCGGAATGTTGAACAGTTTCAGCAGTTCTTCATCCCACTCATTCCTGGCAATATTGAACAGCAATGTGCGGGAAGCATTGGTGGCATCGGTGGCGTGAACCTGACCGCCGGTCAGCCGCCAGATCAGAAAACTGTCGATTGTGCCGAACAGCAACTCGCCCTTCTCTGCTTTTTTACGCGCACCGGACACTTTGTTGAGAATCCATGCCAGCTTGGTTGCGGAAAAATACGGATCGAGCAACAGGCCTGTCTTGCGGCGGATACGCGGCTCAATACCCTGTTTTTTCAGTTTCAGGCATTCTTTTTGCGTGCGACGATCCTGCCAGACAATCGCATTATAGACCGGCTTGCCGGTTGTCTTATCCCAAACCACTACCGTTTCACGCTGATTGGTAATGCCGATTGCAGCCACATCTTCCATACTGGCGCTGGCATTTTCAACCGCCTGTTTGCAGGTCGCGACAACGCTTTGCCAGATTTCTTCCGGATCGTGCTCGACCCAGCCGGATTTGGGATAATGCTGTGTAAATTCCTTTTGTCCGAGACCGGTGATCTTATGGTTTTGATCGAAACAAATGGCTCTGCTGGATGTTGTACCCTGATCGATTGCCAAAATCAGTTTCGACATAAATATCTCCGTTTCTCAAAAGCATCTTTTAAAAAATTATATGCTTGAATCATTCAGTGCCAAATTTAAACACGCCTTGCAAATTTTAAAATCTATAGTGATAGTGTCCACTTAAAATTAGCAATAAAGGCCGATTAAAATGACTGATACGCCTAAAAAAACCATCGTACTGACCGGTGCCAGCCGCGGTATCGGCCATGCAACCGTGAAGCGTTTTTCACGGGCGGGCTGGCGTGTCATTACCTGCTCACGTCAGGATTTTTCCGACAACTGCCCGTGGCCTGCTGGCCCTGAAGATCATATCAAGGTTGATCTGGCTGATCCGGAAGATATCGGTCGTGCGATTTCGGAAATCCGCCGTCGTCTGGAAGATAATGGCGGTCAGCTTAATGCATTGGTCAACAATGCCGGTATTTCGCCAAAAGGCGCTGGCGGAAGCCGCCTCAATTCCATTGAAACCCAAATGGCCACATGGCGCGATGTGTTTCAGGTGAACTTCTTTGCACCGATCATGCTGGCGCGCGGATTATTCAAAGAACTGGAAGCAGCGCAGGGCTCGGTGGTCAATGTCACCTCTATTGCCGGAAGCCGTGTGCATCCGTTTGCCGGTACCGCCTATGCAACTTCGAAAGCAGCACTGGCCGGTCTGACCCGCGAAATGGCCTCGGATTTCGGCCCGCATGGTATCCGCGTCAATGCGATTGCACCGGGCGAAATTGAAACTTCCATCCTGTCACCGGGCACAGAAAAGCTGGTGGAGCAGATGCCGTTGCGCCGTCTTGGCCAGACATCGGAAGTGGCTGAGACCATCTATTTCCTCTGCACTGAAGCCTCATCCTACGTGACCGGCTCAGAAATCCACATCAATGGCGGTCAACACGTTTAAGGGTGAGAGCATGATCCTCTCCTGCGGAGAAGCGCTGATTGATATGCTGCCGCGCGAAACACAGGGCGGCGAGACCGGCTTTGTGCCGCATGCAGGCGGCTCCGTGTTCAATACAGCCATTGCCATTGGCAGGCTGGGTGCAAAGGCCGGATTTTTCTCCGGCCTATCATCGGATTTTCTCGGGCAAATCCTGCGCGATACGCTGGAGAAATCCCGCGTTGATACGCGGTTTTGTGCGATCTCGGATCAACCGACAACGCTTGCCTTTGTCCGGCTGAATAATGGTCAGGCGAGCTATAATTTCTACGATGAGAATACTGCCGGTCGTTTGCTCAGTGAGACACAACTGCCGGAACTGGATGCTGATATCAGCGCTCTGATGTTTGGCGGTATCAGCCTCATTCCCGAACCTTGCGGCAGCACCTATGAAGCGCTGATGCGGCGGGAAGCGCCGAACCGCGTGACAATGCTCGACCCGAATATCCGCCCGAATTTCATTCCTGACAAAGCCGCCCATCTGGCGCGGATCAAGCGGATGATTGCACTGGCTGATATTGTCAAAGTGTCAGATGAAGACCTGCTCTGGTTTGATGAAGGCACGGATCATGATGCGATTATCCGCAACTGGCTGGCTACAGAAGGACAGAACGGACCTAAAATCATCATCGTCACCAAAGGCGCGGATGGTGCAGTGGCCTATGCATCCTGCGGTAAAATCAGTGTCGGTGGCGAAAAAGTCACCGTGGCCGATACAGTCGGTGCCGGAGATACGGTCAATGCCGGTGTGCTGGTGAGCCTTGAAAAACAAGGCCTGCTGAATAAGCAATCCCTTGCGGCCATCTCGCAAGAACAGTTGACCAAAGCCATCGCCTTTGGCATCAAAGCCGCAGCGATTACCGTGTCGCGTGCCGGTGCCAATCCGCCATGGGATTATGAAATCACTTGATAAGGAAAAGGCGGCTTTCTTAAAAAGCCGCCTTTTGTATTTTAAACCCGCACTTCTTGAGTGACCCGATCTTCACCGCCGAAAAACTCGATATAGCGTTTGACCGCCTCCGGATCGCCGGTGGCTTTTGACGGATTGTCCGAGAGTTTCACCGCCGGGCGGCCATTGGCGTCAATCACCTTACAGACCAGCGAAATGGCTCCTAGTCCTGAAACGTGTTTCGGTGCGCAGCCGATAAAATCATTGGTGAGATTGGTGCCCCAACCAAAGCTCATCCGCACACGGCCTTCAAAGTGGCGGTAGGTCTCTTCAATCGTATCTACATCCAGTGCATCGGAGAAGATCAGCAATTTCTCACGCGGGTCTTTGCCCTTGGATTTCCACCATTCGATAATCCGCTCTCCGCCCTCAATAGGTGGAGAACTGTCGGGGCGGAAACCTGTCCAGTCGGCAACCCAGTCCGGCGCATCGCGCAGGAATGCTGTGGTGCCGAATGCATCAGGCAGTACGATCAAAAGATTGCCGCCATAATAACGGTTCCAGTCCTGCAACACGCGGTAAGGTGCCGAGCGCAGTTCTTCATCCGTATCGGCCATAGCTGCCAGCACCATCGGCAATTCATGGGCATTGGTACCGAGCGCTTCCAGATCAGTGTCCATCGCCAGAAGCACATTGCTGGTGCCGGTAAAGGCATCGCCGATGCCTTCTTTCAGCGCTTCCACACACCAGCGCTGCCAAAGAAATGAATGGCGGCGGCGGGTGCCGAAATCAGAGATTTTCAGATCCGGCAACTGGCGCAGACGATCAACCTTGCCCCACATTTTGGCTTTGGCACGGGCATAAAGCACATCCAGCGCGAAAGGCCCGAGGGACTTCATCGCTGCGCGGGAGCGCAATTCATTGATAATCGCCAGCGCCGGAATTTCCCACATTGTCGTATGCGTCCACGGTCCGTGGAAATGCAGCTCATATTGCCCGTCGCGGCGTGTCAGCTCATATTCCGGTAGCTGGAACGTGCTGAGCCATTGCAGGAATTCCGGTGCAAAAATCTGCTTGCGACCATAGAATGTATTACCGGCCAGCCAGATCATTTCCTTTTTGGTCATGCGCAATGAGCGGGCATGGTCAAGCTGCGCACGCAACTCACCTTCATCAATCTCATCGGCAAGCCGCACAGTTTTCGAGCGGTTAATCAGCGAGAAAGTCGCATCCACCTGCGGATACAGCCCCCAGATCATTTGCAGCATCAAAAGCTTATAAAAATCCGTATCCAGCAGACTGCGAACAATCGGATCCAGCTTCCACGTATGGTTATAAACGCGCTGCGCAATATCTGTTCTGGTCATGCCAGATGTCCTTATCTGATCCGATGAGATTTATTCTCATCCTGAGCATCATTCTTGTTGGACAGACCATAAGCAGAATTCAGCAAAAATAAAGGGCGATGATTGCTCACCGCCCTTTATTTAAAGTTTCTGTTTAGTCTGACTTATTTCAGTTCAAGCACAATCTCGTGCTGTCCCTGCGTTGTCAGTGCAATACCGGCATCGCGTTTTTTGACTGCTTTGCCGTCCACTTTCAGACTGTCCCGACCGGCTTTATTGCGCACTGTGATTTTATACAGTGCTTCACCATGACGGTAATCCAGTTCAAAACCATCCCAGTCAGACGGTAATACCGGATTGAGGAACAGCTCATTGCCGCGCTTGCTCAAGCCGAGAATACCCTCTGTTGCCACGCGGTAGAACCAGCCTGCAGAACCGGTATACCATGTCCAGCCGCCCTGACCGCGACGCGGCTCAACGGAGTAAATATCCGCTGCAATCACATAAGGCTCAACACGATAGGTCTCAGGATTTTCACCGTGATGCACCGGATTAATCAACGAGAACAGCTTATAAGCCTCATCACCACGACCGAGTTTGGTCAGCGCCATGATCGCCCATGTGGCACCATGGGTATATTGCCCGCCATTCTCACGCACACCGCGCGGATAGCCTTTAATATAACCCGGCTCATGTTCAGTCTTGTCAAATGGCGGAGTGAACAGGCGCAGCAAGCCGCCCTCTTCATCCAGCAAATGCTTTTCAAGTGAAGCCATCGCCTGATCTGCGCGTTCAGGATCAGCAACACCGGACAGCACAGCCCAGCTCTGTGCAATCGCATCAATCTGACATTCGTCACTCCGGTGAGAACCAAGCGGTGCGCCATCGTCAAAATAACCCCGACGATACCATTCACCATCCCAGCCATGGTCTTCCAGCGCCTTGTTCAGAGCATCCAGATGGTTCTGCATGGCTTCCGCACGCTTCTTATCGCCGCGTGCTGTCGCCAAAGGAATGAACTGCTGCAATGTATAGCTGAGGAACCAGCCAAGCCAGACGCTCTCGCCTTTGCCTTCAACACCGACAAGATTCATACCGTCATTCCAGTCGCCGCCAAGGATCAGCGGCAGACCGTGCTGGCCGGTGCGTTGCATGGCCAGTTCCAGCCCTTTCACGCAATGCTCATAGACCGTATCGGTTTTGTCGGAGACTTCCGGCTGGTAGAAAGCATCATGTTCGCCCTCTTCCAGCACGCGGCCCTGTAGATAAGCAACTTCCTCATCAAGCACCGCCAGATCGCCGGTCACCTGCGTATAGAGCGTTGCCGCATAGGACAGCCACACCACATCATCGGAGATCAGTGTGCGTACGCCTGCCCCCGTCACCGGCAGCCACCAATGCTGCACATCACCTTCAGCAAACTGACGACCAGCGACATTGAGCAATTGCTTGCGCGCCAAGAGCGGATCAAGCATCAGCAGTGACAGCGTGTCCTGCAACTGATCGCGGAAGCCATAGGCACCGCTGGCCTGATAGAACGCCGCACGTGCCAGAATACGCGAAGCCATGCTCTGATAAGGCAGCCAGCGATTGACCATCAGATCGAAAGAGCGATCCGGCGTTTTCACCTGCAATGGCGCAATGAAATCCTGCCATTGCTCAGAAGTACGCGCCAGCAGACCATCCATATCCAGACCACGGCTATAGGTAATCAGTCCCTGTGCCGTTTCTTCATCTTTAGCATTACCCAGAATGAAGAGAATATCTTTGGTCTGTCCTGCACTCAATTCCAGATCATAGCTCAGAGCCGCGCAAGGATCGCGTCCGGCCTCAACTGTGCCTGACAGGGATTTGCCCTGCATCACACAATCAGGTTCTGTCACGGAACCGGTGGCACCGATAAATTCCTGCCGGTCAGAAGTGACTGATGCCGGCAGAATATTGGCTGTCAGGAAAGCGACCTGCCCTGCCTTGTCCGTATGATAAGGATTGCGGGCAAAGAGTGCGCCCAGTTCCTCGTCAAAACGCGGGACAATATAAGCGGCGTTTTTAGCACGGACATTGCCCAGCACCCACTCCGCATAATTATACAACCGCAGACGTTTCATTGACTGGCCGCGATTAACAAGACGCAGACGCGTCAGGCGCACCGGCTTGTCCGGATCAACCGCCATTGTCAGCTCACAGAGCACATCACCATGTTTAGAGGTGAATGTGCTAAAGCCCTGACCATGACGCGCTTCATAGGTTACTTCCGCATCGCGAATGACATTGGCCGCAGGTGCGAAAACCTTACCGCTGTCACGATCCGCAATATAGAGCGCCTCGCCCGGCAGATTGGAAACCGGATCATTTGACCATGGGGTCAGCTGATAATCACGGCTGTTACCGCTCCATGTGAAAGCAGAGCCTTCCGCTGAAACATGGAAGCCGAATTCCGCATTGGCAATCACATTGATCCACGGATGCGGCGTTGTGCGGTCACCATTGAGACGCACAACATAATTGCCGTCTGTATCAAAACCGCCATAGCTGTTCCAGAATTCCAGCCCGTCACCGGAAACCGGTTTACTTGTTATAGACTGGCGCGGAGCCACACCCGGCAATTTGGCGATGGCTTTTACACCATCACCGCTTTGCTGTGCGGCATCAGCTTCTGCAGCCAGACGGCTGTCGCGGCGGTTCAGACGCGGATCAGCACTTTCCGGTTTGGTTTCTTTGCGATGTGCCAGATCAACCGAGAGCTCCTGAATACGCTTGAGCTGTTCAGCCAGAGAACCGTTCTGCGCATGCATCACAATGCGTGCAGCAGCAAGCAGCGTATTATAGGACGCCTCGCTCATCTGATCGCGGCGCACCGTGAAAATATGCTGTTTCTGACCCTGATGCTGTGAGCGGACACGGAAGCTTTCCGTCAGCCATTCAACTGCACGCTGGGTATCCTGCGCATAGGAGAAGGCCCGCTCATTGACCACCACCACATCGACGGTGAGGCCTTTTTCGCGCCAGTATTCCTGTGCTTTCAGCACACCGCGCAGCACTTCAAGATCGGCCTCATTATCAATCCGCAGCACGAAAATCGGATCATCGCCGGAAATCGACAATGGCCAGAGATCAGATTGTGCACCAAGACCGGCTGCAATCACTTCCGATGGCTGGCGCAAAGCGCGATCCGGATAGATTAGATAAGCAGCGGTTTTCTGGTAATCTGTCGCCTCAGCCGGTTTGATACCGACATGATGCAGACGCACTTGGCTACGTGTCCATGACAAAGTATATTCACGGGCAAAGGCCTCAGGATAACGCAGAACTGCCGCTTTTTCTTCCAGATAAGAGCGCGAACCGCCTGCCAGTGTCCAGAACACCAGCGACACTTTTTTATGCGCCGGAACACGGACACGGGTACGCAATGAGGCAACCGGATCAAGCACAGTGCCCTGACTGCCGGTAAACTTCATCTCCGGATCGAAAGCCGCCGGATTACGCAGCGTGCGGCCACGGCCGATAAAGACACGGCGGTCGGTTTCGGCTTCCGTTTCACGCACAGCGCCCGACAGATCGGTCACGAAATGCGCCACATGCACTTCTGTGTCTGATGGTGCGCGTTTGCGCCGTTTGGCATAGATTGTTGTGCCATCCGGTGCGATTTCCGTTTCCACAAACATCTTGGCAAAAGCCGGATGTGCATCATCCGTATCCGGATTATTCAGCACCAGTTCCGCATAGGATGTGACCTCGATCACACGGTCGCGCGAACTGGTATTGATAATATCAATCCGGCGTCCCTCACCATCGACATCGGTGGTGACAATGGTTTCCACCACAGTCTTGATATCGCCGGAGGTCTTGTAGAACTCGGCCTTATCTTCCGTGAACACCGTTTTGGTTTCGGTTTCCAGATGGCGCGACGGCTCACCGGTCGCCGACCACCAGCGTCCGCTTTCAATATCACGCAGGAACAGGAAGCTGCCCTGCATGCCTTCAGACGCGTCTGGCTGGAAGCGTGTGATCGCCAGATCATGCCAGCGGCTGTAACCATTGCCGGCAGCCGTCAGCATCAGCGAATACTGACCATTGGACATCAGATGCACACTGCGTGGTACCTTCAGCGGCTCTTCGATAATACGCATCGGCGCTTCATCAAAGGCACCGCTGTCCACACGCATCGGATTTTCCGTCTTGGCATAAACCATCGGAATTTCACGCGGCGCTTTTTCCTGCAACAGCAGTTCAGCCGCTTCGATCACCGGATCAGAATGGAAACGGCTGCGCATACGGCCGTCAAAAATCACGTTATTAACCGCAATAATCGACATGCCATGGTGATGCGCATAATAGTTTTTCACCACAGCGCATTTCTCACCTTCACGCACACGCGACGGCGTGAAATCCACGGAATCGTGGAAGCCGTAACGTCCCAAAGCGCCAAGCTTCTGCAAGGTCTTCAAATTAGAAACCGCATCAGCCGGGCGATATTGCGAGGCCAAAAGGCTTGCATAAGGCGCGATCACCGCATTACGCGACAGGCCGCGCTGAAGACCCAGTTTCGGCACACCGAAATTGGAATATTGGTAATTCATCTGCGGATCGCGGGCATTATAGGCTGCTTCCGAGATCCCCCAAGGCAGACCGCGGGAGGTCGCATATTCGATCTGTCGCTGCACGACCAGCTTGTTGGTCTGATCGAGAAGCGAGCCAAGCGGCTCATTCATCACCAATGGCGGCATCAGATATTCAAACATTGAGCCTGACCAGGACAGCAGAGCGCCCTTCCAGCCAACCGGTACCAGCAGACGGCCAAGTTTGAACCAATGTTCTACCGGCACGTCACCCTTGGCAATCGCAAACAAGCTGGCAAGGCGGGCTTCCGAAGCCAGAAGATCGTAGCAGCTCTCATCCAGTTCGTTTTCCTGCACGCGGAAACCGATCGACAACAAACGACGCTCTTTGCGCTCAAGGAAACCGAATTCCATATCGAAGGCCAGCTGACGGGCGCGGCTGGCAAGGCTCTGCAACTGCAGACGCAGCTCTTCAGCATTATGCTCACCGATCGCATCATCCGTATGGGCTTTACAGGTTTCAACCAGTGTACGCGCCCATTCCAGCGCTTCCTGCGACTGAGTGGTTTCCAGCTCGCCATCCAGTTCCAGCGCTAGTTTCTCAATATCCTTGGCGAAGAGCGAAATATTGATGGTGCGGAAGGATGCTGTTTCCGGCTCTCCGCGGAAAGACCGCACGGCACGGCGGAAATTGGCAATCCGTTCTTCCAAACGGCGACGCAACGGCCGCAGAATACGGCGATCATCCGGAATAGCGGCAATTGCCTCTTCCAGAATGTCATTAACATCGAGAATACCCTCAAAATCGCCCTGCAAATAGACGGACGGTGCCTGCGCCCATTCTTCCAGTGCTGAAGACAGCGTAACCAGATGACCGGCCAGATTGCCGCTATCCACCGCCGACACATAAAGCGGCTGCAATGGTTTCAGCGTATCAGTCTCATACCAGTTATAAAGATGGCCGCGGAATTTCTCCATCTTCTCCATCGTATCCAGCGTCAGGCCGATACGGGTCAACGTATCGTTGAAGCTGATCCAGCCGAAATCACGGGCAGAAATGATGGAAAGAAAATAGACACCGATATTGGTCGGGGACGTGCGCATTGCCACAATACCCACCGGATCTTCCTGATAATTATCCGGCGGCAGATGGTTGCCTTCCTCATTGGTGAAGGCTTCGAAATAGCGCCATGTACGGCGGGCATAGCGGCGCAGATCGCCTTTATCGCTGGAGCGGACTTCCAGCGTATCCTGCGGTTTGGCCGAGCGGCTTACCGCCCATGCAATCCATGGCGAAGCAATCCAGATCACGGCAAAAGGCACAGCAATCAGCACCGCTTTGCTGCCGAACAATACTGGAAGCAGGAATGCCAGTGCACCTATCAGCAGCGACGGCCACATCAGGCGCACATAGAAATCCAGCGTATCGGAAGACTTCATCTGCGCGGCCGCACGCCACGCCAAAAGATAACGGCGGGAGACAAACAGACGGTAGAAGGTGCGGACAATCGCATCGCCCATCAGCGTCGCGCTATGGGCAATGAAGCTCAGACGCAGCGCCATATCCGCAAAAGCCAGCGTCACATCGGTGAGAACCGACTGAGCATGGCCTTTCAGCGAATAATCCATATTCACTGGAATAAGATTGGTGACGATGCCGAAAATCATCGGCACGAACATCGCCAAAATCAGGAACAGCTGCCAGATGGTGGCAACGCCGAGCGGCAGCAAACACCAGCCCGCAAAAGACGCAATCACCCACATGATCGGGTTGAGAGAACGACGCAGGTTATCGGCCATTTTCCAGCGGGTGACATTGCTGACACCTTTGCCGGTTGAGAACAAGAATGGCAGCAACTGCCAGTCACCACGCGCCCAGCGGTGATGACGGGAAATATCAACATTATAGCCGGTCGGGTAATCTTCCACGACCTCGACATCACTGGCGAGCGCACAGCGGGCATAGCCGCCTTCGAGAAGATCGTGACTGAGGACTGTATTTTCCTCAATCTTGCCCTGCATCACCCGTTCAAAGGCATCAACATCATAAAGGCCTTTACCGGTAAAAGTGCCTTCGCCAAGCAGATCCTGATAAACGTCAGAAACTGCAAAAACATAAGGGTCGATACCACGATTGGCGGAGAAGACGCGCTGCAGGAAAGACGCATCATCGCCGGTGGTCAGCGACGGGGTCACGCGCGGCTGCAAAATACCGTAACCGCTGGTAATACGGCCGGTTTTCTCGTCAAAGACCGGATGATTGAGCGGATGTGACAGCTTACCGACCAGATTGGTCACCGATTGCGGTGTCAGGCGGGTGTCAGAATCCAGTGTCATCACATAGCGGATATCGCGCGGCAACGGCACATCCGACGGGAAGAAGCTGGTATCATGGTCGCCACGCAGCAGCAGGTTCAGCTCATGCAGCTTACCGCGCTTACGCTCCCAGCCCATCCAGCACCCCTGTGACGGATTGTAAAGACGGCGGCGATGCAGGAAGAAGAACCGCGCCTGACCATTGGTGGCATAATCCTCCCCGGCATAATGCGCATTAAGCCTTGCGACTTCCTCGCGGGCATAATCCAGCACTTCCATATCGGCAGGCGTGACTTCGACATTGCTGTCAGTCCAGTCACTGACAATCGCAAAATAGACCTCACCACGCGGATTGGTCAGATAATGCACTTCAAGATTGCGGATATGCTCATCCACACTGTCGCGCGAATTGATCAGCGTCGGTACGGCCACCAGCGTGCGGGCATCGGCAGGCAGACCGTCACGATATTCATAACCGACAAGACGGTTCGGCTGTACAAACCACGGCACCAGCGAATTAAACAGGCCAAGTGAGGCTTCATAGGCAGGGAACAGCGCGAGGATAGTGAAAAGCAGCTGTTCGCTCTCGCCAAAACCGATGCGACCCATGCCGGTATAAACCAGCACCAGCAGGCCGATAGTCATTGCCCAGACCGGTGCAGCAATCCCCCACAGGCCAAGCCCGCGATAGAGACGCAGCAGGCGCGATGACAAAGGCGGCGTATAACCGCAAATCTGTTCCAGCTCGGTGCGGGCATTGCCGCTCAGATAATAGGCAATCGCACCGCTTTGTTCACGCTCGGTGATTTTATGCTCACGCAGCGATTTTTCGCGCGCCAGCCGCAGAGCCGTATTGGTCACCTCAATTTCCGTCATACGGGAATTGCGGGCGATCTTTTCAATGGTCACGCGATAGCTGTTGCGTGAAGCGAAATCGAGATTTTCGAAATCGCTGTTCTCGCGCAGGATCGCATCCATAATGCTGACAGTCTCAACCCATGAGGTCCAGTCCACGTCATCAATGGTTTTGAGCGAGCGGATAATATTGCCCATGGTCATACCGCCGGTGGACTGGCGGGAATGTTCTTCGACAATAATCTCCTCAACATCGCGGCCGGTGGCTTCAAGCTGGGCTTCCAACCATTCAATCGCCGGTCCGGTAGCCGTGGATGCACTGCGCAAACGATAAAGCAGATGCGTGGCGAAAGTGCCGTCGCGTGCCGGTTCGCTATATTCTGTCAGGATGGATTGCAGCTCTTCCGGTGAAGAGGCGACCACAATCTTGTCCGCCACGCGATTGGCGAAATTGCGCATCGCACGGGCGCGCTCAACACGCAGCGCCAAGCGACGGGCATTTTCCACCAGCATGAAACGGATAACCGATGGCAGCGCCCATAATTCACCGATGCGCAGCGGCTCTACACTCTGGAAACCGTCAATCAGTGCTTTCAGGCTTTTGAGCGAGAAACCACTGTCGCTATGGGCAACATAGAGCCATGCCAGTGCGAAAACCCGCGGCAGGCCTTCGGTGCCCAGATTGGCCGATGCATCGGTGTTTTTTGATACCGCACCATCCGGATGGATATTGGCTGCCAGCGGCAGCTGGCGCAAAAACTTGTCCGGCAAATCGCGGCGTGCCTGCTGCATGCTTTTATCGACAACGTAATAATTGTCGAGCAGCCACTGGGCAGCCGGTGTAATCGTCTCGCCGTTGCGCGATGCCGCATCGGATGAGCGATAGGCATGCAGGATCAGACCGGCATTTTCCGCAAGCCGTTTGTTAAAATCGAATTTCTCATAATCGGGCAGGCGCACCGCTTCATTGCGGGCCAGCGCCGCAGCGAGCAGTTGTAATTCTTCTGGTGTTTTATAATGCCCCCTGATTGGCAAAGGCAGAACCGGCAAAAGGCGGTCAGCAACAGGGCGGGAAAACAACGATGAAAGAGAGAAAGACAAAGCCGGCATATGCCTTTTACAGCCTTTTATAAGATTTAAGTTCCGCTACGGATGGTCAGATTTGCCATATCCGCAAACACATGCTTCAGATCCCGTGAATTTCATGAAGATTCACGCATGATCGGTGGTGTTAAACAGTTATGACCAAATTACGTCCGCAAAGAATGCCATGGTCGAATTTGGTAAAATCGCAAAGCACAAATCATAGCTGATTTTAACTTTACGTTATAAAAATCAACAGGCTACCCTCTGCAATTTGCGTTCCGACAATGCGCAAGCCCTGACAAAGCTGGGGCAGCACGCTTTGATATAATGCCAGAGGGTGAGAAAAGTTGCCTGAGTGCACTTTAAACGGATTAAATTATTTTGAAAGTCCCCCTTTCTGATAAGAAAAACGCCGGATATCAGAGCCGAAATTCAGCCCTGTATCCGGCGTTTCAGAGAATCATTTTTCGAGCTGTATCTCTTCAATTTTGAGAGGCAAAGACCCGCCAGTATTTCGGGCGGAACGCCAGACGGCTGCCGGTAACCGCTTCATTCTCGGCCGGAATTTCAATCTCGACAATTTCGCGGTTACCGCCGACTTCCAGCTCAACACGGCGCTTGGCGCCCACCCGCCGTGTAGCAGTGACCACACCGGCAATGCAGCCGCCGCATCCCTCCACCAGTTCCACATCATGGGGGCGGAAATATAGCACGGCTTCTCCGTCTGCCTGATCGGTTTTCAGCCCCAGTGAGCGATCCGCCAACCAGAGTGCCCCCTGCTCCACACGCACATTCAGACGGCTGGATTCACCGATAAAACCATAGACGAAAGCAGAATTCGGGCTGTCATAAATCTCGTCCGGTGTACCCACCTGCTCGATACGCCCCTGACTCATCACCACAACACGGTCGGCGAGTTCCAGTGCCTCATCCTGATCGTGGGTTACAAAGACAGTCGTATGACCGGTGCTGTCATGAATCTCACGCAACCACTTGCGCAGTTCTTTTCGCACCTGCGCATCCAGTGCACCGAAAGGCTCGTCCAGCAACAATACATTCGGTTCAATCGCCATGGCACGTGCCAGAGCCACGCGCTGACGCTGACCACCGGAGAGCTGTGCCGGATAACGGTTTTCCAAGCCCTGCAATTGCACCAGATTGAGCAGATCGACCGCGCGCTTATGGATTTCTGCCTTGGACGGACGCGTAGAGCGCGGGCGTACTTTCAGGCCAAAACCGACATTCTGCGCCAATGTCATATGACGAAACAAAGCATAATGCTGGAATACAAACCCTACATTACGCTCTTGCACAGTCTTATTCGAGGCATCATCCTCACCAAAATAGACCGTGCCTTCTGTCGGGCTTTCCAGCCCTGCAATCAGACGCAATAAAGTGGTCTTACCCGAGCCGGAAGGGCCGAGCAAAGCAATCAGCTCGCCTGATCGAATATCAAGCGAAACGTTGTGCAGCGCCGGAAACTGCTCAAACTCCTTGCGCACCTCAACAACGCGTACTTCCATTCTCAATCCTTTCAGGCACCCTCATGCCAGTGCAATGCAATTCATATTGGAGCATTCAAAATGCTCTGTCTCTTTATTGTACGCGCATCCCGAAAACCGTTCACACTTTTCGGGATGCGCTATTCATGCGCAAAACGCATTACAAACTAAACCCCGTCATGCGAAAAACGCATTTCCAGTATGGTTTTCAAAACGAGTGTTATCAGCGCCAGTCCCGCCAGCAGTGATGCCACTGCAAATGCCGCCACGATATTCTCGCTATACATCATCTCCACATGCAACGGCATGGTCGTCGTCAGCCCGCGAATACGCCCCGACACCACGGCCACCGCACCGAACTCTCCCATTGCACGCGCATTACACAGCAACACGCCGTAAAGCAGCCCCCAGCGGATATTCGGCAAAGTCACATAGAGAAAGGTTTTCCAGCCGCTTGCCCCCAGCGATAAAGCGGCCTCTTCATCACCTGTTCCCTGCTCCTGCATCAGCGGGATCAGCTCACGGGCAACAAATGGAAAAGTGACAAAGATCGTTGCCAGAACAATACCGGGAACAGCAAACAATATCTGGATATTATGCGATTGAAACCATGATCCGAGCATACTGTTTCCGCCGAACAGCAGCACGAAAACCAGCCCTGAAATCACCGGCGACACCGAAAATGGCAGATCAATCAGCGTAATGAGAAAGGTCTTGCCGCGAAACTCGAATTTGGCAATCGCCCATGAAGCGGCAATTCCGAAGACCATATTCAAGGGTACTGCAATAGCCGCAATCAGCAAAGTCAGGCGGATAGCCGAGACTGCATCCGGATCGGTCAGTGCTTCCAGATAAGCACCGGTGCCTTTGCTGAAAGCCTGCGCGAAGATCACAATCAGCGGCAGCACAATGAACAAGGCCATAAACAGCAGCCCTGTCATTGTCAGAAACCAGCGCATAGCCGGTGTTTCTGTGACCGCTGAGCGGTTATGGGTCGTGTGATTATGTTTCAGACGACGCGAAAACAGTTTTCCGGCACTAGCTGCCATAGCCATATCTCCTGCGTGTCCGTGTCTGGATCAGATTGACGATGAGCAGCATCACAAAAGAAATCAGCATCATCACCGTGGCCAGCACTGTAGCTGCGGAATAATCGAATTCCTCAAGCTTGATGAAGATCAGCAAAGGCGCAATTTCAGTCGAATAAGGCCGGTTACCGGCGATAAAAATCACCGAGCCATATTCCCCGACCGCACGGGCAAAGGCCAGCGAAAAGCCGGTCAGAATAGCCGGTTGCAAACCGGGCAACAGCACACGGAACACAGTCTGAAAGCGACTGGCACCCAGCGTTGCCGCCGCCTCCTCCTGTTCACGGCTGATCTCTTCAATCACCGGCTGGATCGTGCGCACCACAAATGGCAGACCGATAAAAACCAGCGCCACCACAATACCGGCCTGTGTAAAAGCAATACGGATATCCAGCGGCATCAGCCATGCACCGATCCAGCCTTTCGGCGCATAAAGCGCTGTCAGCGCAATACCGGCAACCGCAGTGGGCAGAGCGAAAGGCAGATCGACCATCGCATCGACCAGCCTTCTGCCCGGAAAGCGGTAACGCACAAGCACCCATGCAACAATGCCGCCAAAAACCACATTAATCAGCGCGGCCAAGATCGCGCTGAAAAAACTGACCTGCAAGGCATGAACCAGTCGGGGATCAGTCGCCAGCTGCCAGAAACGTGCCGGCCCCACCCCGACGGCATGGAGCATCAGCACCATCAGCGGGATCAGGATCAGCAGGGACAGATAGGCCACGCTGAAGCCCAGTGTCAGGCCAAAGCCCGGCAGGATGGACGGCTTGCGCCATGCCTGCCAGAAGGGCGGTTTTTTCCCGCTTTTATGTGGCTGATCCGGTTTCCCGCCGCCCGTTTTTGTTGTGAGTTCTGCCATAGGTAACACCATGAAAGACGGAACTTATTTGACCGGTTTATAAATCTGATCGAATGTGCCGCCATCCCCGAAATGTGCAGGCTGCGCCTTAACCCAGCCACCGAATAACGGGTCATCAATCGTGATGAGCTTGACATCCGTCAGCCATTTACGGTCGGCCTCCGGCACTAATTCAGGCTTTGACGGCCGGTAGAAATGTTTGGCTGCAATCTTCTGCCCCTCTTCGGAATAGAGATAGGTCAGGAAGGCTTCCGCCTGTTTGCGTGTACCTTTGGCATCGACATTCTTGTCCACCACGGCAACCGGCGGCTCGGCGAGAATGGATTGCGGCGGCACGACAATATCAAAAGAATCCGCTCCGAATTCCGCAACTGACAGATAGGCTTCGTTTTCCCATGCCAGCAGCACATCGCCCAACTGGCGTTGCACAAAACTGGTGGTCGAGCCACGCGCACCGGTATCCAGCACCGGCACATGACGGAACAGCTCCGTCATATAGGCTTTGACCTTGGCTTCATCGCCGCCATATTCGCTATGCGCCCAGGCCCATGCGGCCAGATAATTCCAGCGGGCACCGCCAGAGGTTTTCGGGTTGGGTGTAATCACCTCCACCCCGTCCTTAATCAGATCACCCCAGTCTTTAATGCCCTTGGGATTGCCCTTGCGGGTCAGGAAGACGATGGTTGAGGTGTAAGGCGCGGAATTATTCGGAAATTTCTGCCGCCAGTCCGCATTGATCTTGCCGCTTTTCTCGACAATGGCATCAATATCGCTTTGCAAAGCAAGCGTCACAACATCTGCGGGGATACCGTCAATAACAGAACGTGCCTGCGCACCGGAGCCGCCATGCGATGTGCGCAGGGTTATCGTCTCACCGGTTTCGGCCTGCCAGTATTTGGCAAAGGCATCGTTAAATTCTTTATATAATTCCCGCGTCGGATCGTAAGAAACATTCAGCAGGGTCTGGGCAGCGGGTGCCTGCACAGGGATGGACACCGCAGATACAGCGATCAGCGCAGCAAAGGCGGAAAAAGTATTTCGCATCAGTATCATCAAGGCCTCCGTTTCATGTTCAAAAACAAACTAACAGAGCCGGAACGGAGAAGGATGCTACAGGAACCTCAATACTCCGCTCCCACGGAAATAATCTTCCTCAGATGAGCGCATTGTAAAATAAAAATTCGCCTTTGCCAAAGACAGTTCAGTATCCCGCATCAAAAAACCATACCCGAACCCATACGGGGACTGCGCAGGCTGCACTTATAGCGCACCTCATAATAAGGATCGACAACCAGTGTCACATCACGGGTTTCGCAGCGTTTTCCGGTGGATTTCAGATATTCTTCCGCCACATCGCGGAATACAACCGGCGGCGTGACACCAAGCCCTGTTCCGGTTGAGAAACCTTTGACAAAATTCTGCGTGGCTGTGCCCGCCAGCCCCGGCCCGATCAGCAGACGACTTTCGGTCTGGTTATCGACAATACGATAATTAACACCGCTTTTTCCGACGAATTCAACCGAAGGCAGCCCCTGATATTTGGCTTGTACATAATTCACACCGGCACAACCGGTGAGCACTGCGAGGGCAGCAAGCGCACTGATGCGCATACCCGCAGGGGTGAATATTTTGCGAAATGTCAAACCAGCCTGTATCACGCGCTATAATGCCTTTTCTGCTGAACTATGCTGTCTCTGCTTTTAAATATCTGACAAATAATCATATTAATGCCAGATACGGTTTTTATTGGACGATCAAAATAAGAATCTTATTTTAAATTCCGCAAACAGACCTGTTTTTCTGTCCGCAGGTTCCCTGCCTTCTCTGTAAGTGCTGTAAACGAAAAGGATAAACTGATGCTGAAAGCAATCATCCCATCACTCTCTGCCGGTCTTTTACTTTGCGGTTTTGCAGGCAGTGTTGCCGCGCAGGAAGCTGACGAGATGCAGGCGCTTACCAAAGTGACCTATATATGCGAGCGGAATGTTGAGCTGGATGTTGTCTATATCAACGGTCTGAAAAACGATGAATCAGCAGCTGTTCTTTACACGGAAGGCAAGCTGGTGCCGATGCGTATCTGGCCAGCGGCTTCAGGTGCACGTTATATCGCTCTTGATGAACAGGACAGCTATCGCTGGCATACAAAAGGCGATGAAGGCATTCTGTCTTTTCTTGAAGCCGATGACAGCGCCAAAGAGCAGACATTGTTCAGCAATTGTGTAAACAAGGATAAAGCTGCACAGTAAAATTGAGGCAGGATTTTTCGCTACCCTTAAAGCACACAGACTGCTATTTGTGCCGTCAGACAGCAGTCTTCCTGACCTGCTTTGAATTTTATATGATCCGTTCTCTTACAGGAAAGATGTGAGATGAAACCAGTATTCCTGCAAATCCAGTGCAAACCCGGCACAACCTATGATGTTGCCAAGACGCTCTATGAGCGTGAAATCGCCTCGGAACTTTATTCCACCAGCGGCGAATATGATCTTCTCGCAAAGATCTACATTCAGGAAGGTGATGATATCGGCAAATTCATCAATGATAATGTTCATGATATCCCGCATATCATCCGCTCACTGACAACGCTGACTTTCAAAGCATTCTGAGTTCAGTCACAGAAACGCCGGTAATATCGACGATGAAGCATTGCCCGTCTCAAACGGGCGATGCTTTTTTATTTTGCGCTGCTGCACGCGAAGAATTTTGCATGTGAGGCAATTTGTACTTTGCACCGTACGCTCGGGTACTGTAAGACATATCTGAAAAGATAACACTGCATTTCTGCAACTTCTGCAAACAGGAGTTTCGCAGCGCTGTTAATGCATAAGGGAATAAGATCATGCCAGCCTATCGCTCAAGAACTTCCACCCACGGCCGCAATATGGCGGGTGCGCGCGGCCTCTGGCGCGCCACAGGCATGAAAGACGGTGATTTCGGCAAGCCGATTATCGCTGTGGTCAATTCCTTTACCCAGTTTGTGCCGGGTCACGTGCATCTGAAAGATCTCGGCCAGATGGTCGCCCGCGAAATCGAAAAAGCAGGCGGCGTTGCCAAGGAATTCAACACCATTGCCGTTGATGACGGTATCGCCATGGGTCATGACGGCATGCTCTATTCGCTGCCATCACGCGAAATCATCGCCGACTCAGTTGAATATATGGTCAATGCCCATTGCGCCGATGCGATGGTGTGCATTTCCAACTGTGACAAGATCACACCGGGTATGCTGATGGCCGCATTGCGCCTCAATATTCCGGTTGTATTTGTTTCCGGCGGCCCGATGGAAGCCGGTAAAGTTGTCTGGAATGACAAGGTCAAGAAGCTCGATCTGGTTGATGCCATGGTTGCAGCCGCTGACGACAAATATACTGACGAAGAAGTTGACGCGATTGAGCGTTCCGCCTGCCCGACCTGCGGCTCCTGCTCCGGTATGTTCACTGCCAACTCCATGAACTGCCTGACCGAAGCGCTTGGCCTTTCCCTGCCGGGCAACGGCTCGACCCTTGCCACCCATGCGGCACGTAAGGAACTGTTTCTTGAGGCCGGTCGTCTGGTTGTTGACCTCTGCAAGCGCTATTATGAAGGTAATGATGAGAGCGTGTTGCCACGCGCAGTTGCCAGCTTTGCAGCTTTTGAAAATGCCATGACACTGGATATCGCCATGGGCGGCTCCACCAATACCGTGCTGCATTTGCTGGCGGCAGCGCATGAAGCGGAAATGGATTTCACCATGTCCGATATTGACCGCCTGTCCCGCAAAGTGCCGGTGCTGTGTAAAGTTGCTCCTGCCGTGCCGGATGTGCATATGGAAGATGTGCATCGCGCCGGTGGTATTATGGGTATTCTCGGTGAGCTTGACCGCGCAGGCCTGCTCAACACCGATGTCGGCTCGGTACATTCCGGCACGTTGAAAAATGCTCTGGAAAAATGGGATATCAAACGTTCTTCCGATGAAAGCGTGCACGAGTTCTTCCGTGCTGCACCGGGTGGTGTTCCGACACAGGTTGCATTCAGCCAGAACCGTTATTTCGACAACACCGACAGCGACCGTGAAAACGGCGTTATCCGCACCAAAGAACATGCCTTCTCACAGGATGGTGGTCTGGCTGTGCTTTACGGCAATCTGGCGGAAGATGGTTGTATCGTTAAAACCGCCGGTGTGGATGACAGTATCCTGACCTTCTCCGGCCCTGCGCGTATTTTTGAAAGTCAGGACAGTGCGGTTCTCGGCATTCTCAACGGCAAGATCAAAGAAGGCGATATTGTTCTGATCCGCTATGAAGGCCCGCGCGGCGGTCCGGGCATGCAGGAAATGCTCTATCCGACCAGCTATCTGAAGTCGAAAGGTCTGGGCAAAGCCTGTGCACTAATCACCGACGGTCGCTTCTCCGGCGGCTCCTCCGGTCTCTCCATCGGTCATGTTTCACCGGAAGCAGCTGAAGGCGGCCTGATCGGTCTGGTTGAAGAAGGTGATCTGATCGAGATCGACATTCCGAACCGCAAAATCCATCTGGCTGTTGATGATGCTGTTCTGGCAAAACGCAGTGCAGAGATGGAAGCCAAAGGCATTGCCGCATGGAAGCCGACAGAAATGCGCAAGCGCAAAGTCACCACAGCTCTTCGCGCCTATGCAGCCATGGCTACCAGCGCCGCAAAAGGTGCAGTGAGACACGTACCTGAGTAAAAACACTACAATATAAATAATGAAGGACTCACCAGAGTCCTTCATTACATTAAACATTTATTAAAAAATTTCACAGAACAAAAAAAATTAAAGAATCTACAGAACTTTATACCAAAGTAATCGGCAAAATGTTTCCAATGTTGGCTTTAACAACAAGGAAAAACCAATTATATAAAAAAATGAAATAACCATTCTTATTATAAAATATGAATGATTTAGATTTTTAAACATAACATAAGATATATCTTTTGCAAATTTAGGAGCCAAATCTTTAAATGGCACAGTAAAAACCCATATTACTTTAGGACTAGACCAAACCATACGAGCAATTTCACGCAGATTTGGATAACCTGTCGCAAGATAAATAGAGCTACCCAGTGAACTAGCATCATCAGAATTCTCGGAAATATCCCAATCATGGCCAGTCTCATTGAACATCTCATGAATTAAATTATAAAAATCTACTTCAATTAGATAAGGATATTCAGGTTTTTCCTTAATCCTATCATCTTCATCATTATAATAATTTTCAAAATAGCGATCCAAAATAAACTGTAGGTTTGATTTAGCAACAACTGTATTCTCAGAAAATTCAACCTTTGAAACATAGTCCATAATATAAGATGTTGATTTTATTTCATCAGGACAAAATATATTAAATAAAAACGACCCCACTCCTACAAAACAAAGCCCAAAATAAACAAAATAAATATTACTAAATGTAAACCCATTAACATCAGAATCAACATTCAATCCTAAATTTTTCATAAATGTGGAATCAAATTTTAAAAAATCAATTACACGATCATTAAACAATAAATACATACCAATAATCGGCACAAATATTGTTAATTTAATAATTTTTGATTTACCTATATTTGACAATACAGACCAAACAAAACACCTTGAAATAAAAACTAATGATTTGTTAAACATTATCAATCCAATTAATTTTAAAAAACCACATTAACTGAACAACAATAAACTACCCACCTAAAGCCCTCTCAACCTCCGGCATGAATTGTTTTGCCATGCTCTCGTCACTCAAAGGCCCGACGAATTTATAAACAATCTTGCCTTCGCGGTTGACGATGAAGGTTTCCGGCACGCCGTAAACACCCCATTCAATACCGGCGCGGCCGGAGCGGTCTGTGCCGACGACATTGTAAGGATTGCCGAGGCTGTTCAGAAAGGTCAGTGCATTTTCCGGCGCGTCTTTATAGTTCAGACCTACCACTTTAATGCGCTTATCCTGCCCCAGCTTCATAATCTGCGGATGCTCATCACGACACGGCACACACCACGATGCCCAGATATTGACCAGCGTCACCTGCCCCTTCAGATCAGCGCCTTTCAAGCCCGGCACCAGCGTTCCGTCAGCCAGCCGTAATCCTTCCAGCGGCGGCAGATCGGTCAGCGGCGCATCGCGCCCGATCAAAGCTGAGGGAATTTCCTGCATATTTTTTCCGCTCAGCAACTGCCATGTAAAAATACCGGCAAGTGCTGCAAAAATAAGCAGCGGCAGAAGCGCCACCACAACGCGTTTTTTATTCTGCGGAACATCCGCTCCGCCAGATGTCTTCACCGGATCAGTCATTATCAATCAGCCTTTTGCGAGCGGCGGCGAATGCCCTGTTTCTCAAGTCGTGCAAGCTCTGCTCGCAAGCGTGTCTGGGTCAGCAATATCCATGCAACAATCGCCACAATCACCGTGGCAGAAACACCATAGGAAATAAGAACATAGCTCAGATGCGTCATGCCGCTTCTCCTGCCGGTTTGCGGTTTTCGCGCTCGGCATTGCGGGCTGCGATCTTGCGCATTGCCGCAATACGGCGACTGAAAATCTCGTTACGCATTGCCATCAGATGCAGCGTGAAAAACAGCATGGTCATCGCCAGTGCCATTACCAGCAACGGATAAAGCATACTCGGCGGCATGGCAGGCCCCTCCATACGCAACACGGATGCAGGCTGATGCAATGTGTTCCACCAGTCGACTGAGAATTTGATGATCGGAATATTGATAAAGCCAACCAGTGTCAGGACAGCGGCAGCTCGCGCAGCTTTTGCCTGATCGTCCATGGCGCGGGTCAGCGCGATGATACCGAGATACATCAGAAACAGAATGAAAACCGAGGTCAGGCGTGCATCCCACACCCACCATGTGCCCCACATCGGCTTGCCCCACAGCGATCCGGTCACCAGCGCCAATGCGGTAAACATTGCGCCGAGCGGTGCGGCAGCTTTGGCCGAGACATCAGCCAGCGGATGCCGCCAGACCAGTGTGCCGAGTGCTGCAATGGTCATCACCGTGTAGCACATCATCGACAGCCATGCGAAAGGCACATGGATGAACATGATCTTCACGGTCAGCCCCTGCTGATAGTCTTCCGGTGCGAACCACACCATATAAAGACCCGCAAGCAATAACAGCACAGTCAGCGCCGACAGCCATGGCAGGATTGCACTGCTCAGGCTCAGAAAGCGTGTCGGATTAGCCAGATCGAGCAGCGCCTGAAAGCGGCGCGGCGCATCTTTGGATAAGGCTTTATCAGTTGATCGTTCAGTCATAGATACCCGGATATATTTGTAAGCTTAAGCTATCCTTAGAGAAACCTCGCAAGAGGCAGCACTCTTATTCAGAATATGGGTTTAATCTGTCGAAATTTTCAATGCGAAAGCTGCGGCTAATGGCCCGATAATAGCAGCAATCAGCGTATTCGCCGACAGCATCAGCAAAGGTGAGAGAAAAGCTGCATTTTCGGTCACTGCACCATAGGATGCCGAGACACCGAAAATCAGCACCGGAATGGTCAAAGGCAGGATCATCACCGAGACCAGCAACCCGCCGCGCGGCATGGAAACGGCAAGCGCCGCGCCCAATGCGCCGATAAAGATTACCGCCGGTGTGCCAATCAGCAAGGTGAGCGCTGTTGCACCGATTGCCAGCGGCTCCATATTCATAATCAGCCCGAGAAACGGTGCGGCAATCACCAGCGGCAAGACCGTTGCTACCCAATGCGCAAGACATTTCACAATCACTGTCAGGGTCAGAAAGTGGCGTTCCCGCGCCATGATCATCACATCGAGTGAACCATCTTCGCGATCTGCCTGAAACAACCGGTCAAGGCCGAGCAGCACCGCCAGAAGTGCACCGAGCCACAACATTGCAGGGCCAATGCGCGCCAGCAATTTAAGGTCAGGCCCGACAGCAAAAGGCACGACGGCGGCAACAGCCAGATAAAACAGGATGCCGGTTAAAGCACCACCGCCTGCGCGGATGGCAATACGCAAATCTCGCCAGAACAAAGCCTTCATGACAGCCAGCCCTGCGCTTCAGCACTGTGATCGCCAAGTTGGTAATCCTCCAGCCGCAAATGCTGCAGCACATCAGAACCGGCCTGTTCCAGCCCGAGCGCAATATGCGTGACCGCAACAATCATACCGCCCTTTTTTAAATGCTCGCGCATCACACCGGCAAACATCGCTTGCGCATGGGTGTCCAGCCCCGAGGTCGGCTCATCCAGCAGCCATAAAGGGCGATGCGAGCAGAGCAGCGTGGCAATGGCCACACGGCGTTTCTGCCCCGTGGAGAGATAGCCGTAAGGCAGATGATCAATATTATAGAGGCCGACAATTTCCAGCGCCTCATCAATGTCGTGCAGCGGGCTTCCGTGAAAATCCTGCCAGAATTTCAGATTTTCATAAACACTCAGCGCCGGCTTCATCGCATTGAGGGTACTGAGATAATGGCTGTGCGCCATCACCGGCTCTAAGCCGTCATCTGTTTCCAGCCAGACCGTACCGTCAGAAGCGGGCAACAGACCGGCAATGATTCGCAGCAAGGTTGATTTCCCTGCGCCATTCGGCCCTGTAATAATCAAAGCCTGACCATCACTCAGGCTTGCGCACAGAGAGTTGAACAGGAGGTTATCGCCCCGTTCTCCGCTCAGATTTTCCGCAACAAGCCGCATAAGGCCTCCGATACCACGAATATTCATCAAATTGTCCGGTTTTCCCTATCAGGAACCTCGACAAAACAAGCCGCAACATTTCGCCGCAACAGCATAATTTTACGCTTTAAGAGTCTGGAACAGTTTTAAAAAACTGACTATATAGCAGCTACCATGCCAGCGGTCGGCGTGGAAACCATTTTTGGCCGATCTCTAAAGCCTGATGTTTGTTAAACAAGTTCCTTGTTAAGCACAGGCCTCGGGACGGACAGCGGAAATGACTGCACCCGCACCTAAGCGCGTCCTTGAAACGCAGCAGAGGCGTTCGTCCTGGTTTTCCGGCCAGTAAGCATGAAGGACGAACATCGTGTCTCACATCGATAGTTTCAAATGCCGTAAGACGCTTACCGTCGACGGCAAAGACTATGTTTATTACAGCCTGACCGAAGCTGAAAAAAACGGTCTTGAAGGCGTATCCAAACTCCCATTCTCCATGAAGGTTCTGCTTGAAAACCTTCTGCGCTTCGAAGATGACCGCAGCGTCAAGAAAGCGGATATCGAGAATATCGCCAAATGGCTGGTTGACCGTGGCTCTGCCGGTGCAGAAATCGCCTATCGCCCTGCCCGCGTGCTGATGCAGGACTTTACCGGCGTTCCTGCCGTTGTTGACCTCGCAGCTATGCGCGATGCCATGGTGGCACTCGGCGGCGATGCAGAAAAAATCAACCCGCTGGTACCGGTTGACCTCGTGATCGACCACTCCGTGATCGTTGACGAATTCGGCAACCCGCAGGCTTTCAAAAACAACGTTGATCTCGAATATCAGCGCAATGCCGAGCGTTACCGCTTCCTGAAATGGGGCCAGCAGGCATTCCAGAACTTCCGCGTTGTTCCTCCGGGCACAGGTATCTGCCATCAGGTTAACCTTGAATATCTGGCACAGGCCGTATGGACCAAAGAAGAAAACGGCGAAACCGTTGCTTATCCTGACACCTGCGTTGGTACAGACAGCCACACAACCATGGTCAACGGCCTTGGCGTTCTTGGCTGGGGTGTTGGTGGTATTGAAGCGGAAGCTTCGATGCTCGGCCAGCCGGTTTCCATGCTGCTGCCGGAAGTTATCGGCTTCAAACTGACCGGTAAAGTCAAAGAAGGCGTCACCGCGACTGACCTCGTGCTCACCGTTACCCAGATGCTGCGTAAAAAAGGCGTTGTCGGTAAATTCGTTGAGTTCTTCGGTCCGGGTCTCGACAATATGACCCTTGCAGACCGCGCAACCATTGCCAATATGGGCCCTGAATACGGCGCGACCTGTGGTTTCTTCCCTGTAGACAAAGAAACCCTCAACTACATGAACACAACCGGCCGCGACGAACATCGTCTCAAACTGGTTGAAGCTTACTCCCGTGCACAGGGCATGTGGCGTGAAGCTGACAGCACAGATCCTGTCTTCACAGACATTCTTGAGCTGGATATGGCTGACGTTGTGCCGTCCATGGCTGGTCCGAAGCGTCCTGAAGGCCGTATTGCTCTGGAAGGCATTGCTTCCGGTTTCGCGACTTCTCTGGAAACAGAATACAAGAAAACAACCGGTCAGACCGCACGTTACGCTGTTGAAGGCGAAGATTTCGATCTCGGCCACGGCGATGTTGTGATCGCTGCGATCACTTCCTGCACCAACACCTCGAACCCGAGCGTGCTGATTGCTGCCGGTCTGCTTGCCCGTAATGCTGTTGCCAAAGGCCTGAAAACCAAGCCTTGGGTTAAAACATCGCTGGCTCCTGGTAGCCAGGTTGTTGCTGCCTATCTGGAAAATGCAGGTCTGCAGAAAGATCTCGACGCACTGGGCTTCAATCTGGTCGGCTTCGGCTGCACCACCTGTATCGGTAATTCCGGTCCGCTGCCTGCTCCGATCTCCAAGACCATCAATGAAAAAGGCCTGATCGGCGCTGCTGTTCTCTCCGGTAACCGTAACTTTGAAGGCCGTGTATCTCCTGACGTTCAGGCCAACTATCTGGCATCCCCGCCACTGGTTGTTGCTCACGCTCTGGCCGGTACAGTCACCAAGGATCTGACCAAAGAACCGATCGGTGAAGACAAAGACGGCAACCCTGTATTCCTGCGTGATATCTGGCCTTCATCGACTGAAATTCAGGAATTCATTGCCAAGAACGTAACGCGTAAGATCTTCTCGGAAAAATATGCCGACGTGTTCAAGGGCGACGAAAACTGGCAGGCCGTTCAGGTACCAGCCGGTCAGACCTATGCATGGGATGACAACTCGACCTATGTGCAGAACCCGCCATATTTCGTAGGCATGGGCAAATCAGCCGGTGAAATCTCCGACATCAAGGGCGCTCGCGTGCTCGGCCTGTTCGGTGACAAGATCACCACTGACCACATCTCCCCTGCCGGTTCGATCAAAGCACAGTCCCCTGCCGGTAAATATCTGCTCGATAACGGCGTCGCCGTTGCAGACTTCAACCAGTACGGTACACGTCGTGGTAACCACGAAGTCATGATGCGCGGTACTTTTGCGAATATCCGTATCCGCAACCACATGCTCGGTGAAAATGGTCGCGAAGGCGGTTACACCATTCACTACCCAAGCAAGGAAGAAACCTCGATCTATGATGCAGCAATGCAGTATAAGGCTGAGGGCGTTCCGCTGGTTGTGTTTGCCGGTGTTGAATATGGTAACGGTTCGTCCCGTGACTGGGCTGCTAAGGGTACCAACCTGCTCGGCGTTAAAGCTGTGATCTCGCAGTCTTTCGAGCGTATTCACCGCTCCAACCTCGTCGGCATGGGCATTGTACCATTTGTGTTTGAAGAAGGCACAAGCTGGCAGTCCCTCGGCCTGAAGGGCGACGAAGTGGTAACCATTGAAGGTCTGGCAGACATTCGTCCGCGCCAGAAGACCAATGCAACCATCACTTTCGCCGACGGTTCAGTGAAGCAGGTCCCTCTGATCTGCCGTATCGATACGCTGGATGAGCTGGACTACATGAAGAATGGCGGCATTCTGCAGACCGTTCTGCGTGATCTGGCCAAAGCCTGATAGCTAAGCGCTTAATATGAATAAAAACGCCGCTGAAGAAATTCAGCGGCGTTTTGCTATAAAAGTCACAGCGTAGATTTATAAACGTTAAATTATCATATAAATTAAAATCTTGTTAAATATAACAGCTGATATGAGTAAACATTAAACATATCAATTAAGAACCAAGGAGATAATCATGGTTCTTAAATCAAATAAATATTACGCATTAATTTTATCTACAACGATATTATATTCCCAACCAAGTATTTTACATGCAGCAGAATACACTTGGAGCGGAACAGTTAACACAAACTGGTTTGAGACAAGTAACTGGGCGAAAGGCAACGGGGCCGAGGTCAATGGCATACCAGGAGAGGCCGACAGGGTAATATTTAGTAAATCTGCTATTTTCGCCCCATCAATTACATCTGGTAATAACACCACAATAAATCAATTAAGTTTTGGTGCAACAACCAGCACAGACTCTCCAAAGTTAAATATTGATGGAGGAACACTCAATGTAATAGAATTCGTTCTGCTTGAAAAAGCAGAAACTGGAAATACAATAAGCATTTCCAGCAACGGAAAACTTTCAATCGGCGGAAACTTAAATCATGGATACAATCCAGGCCCAACTAAGATTGTACTGCAATCTGGCGCAAGTTTAATCCAAACCAACACAAATTCCATATTTTCAACAGGTGAAGATTACGCATCCTCATTGCAAATTTTTGCGAAAGATTCAGGAACTCAGGCAACCCTTGGCCAAACAACCTTCGCAAATAAAGGCTTTACGAGTCTACATATCACTGAGGGCGCTCAAATTTTTACTGAAAATTTGACTTTAGCCAAAATTCAAAACTCCGATTTTGAAGCAACAATATCGGATGCAGACAGCAAATTATTATCACGTGACAATATTATCTTAGCTGAAGGTGGTGACGCCACAATCACCCTTCTAAACAATGCAACATTGCAAACGGCCAATAAGATTATTATCGCCCAAAAACCTGGCTCAAAAGGAACAATTAACATTGGTAGCAACACCCAGTCAGGCGGTCAATTTATTGCCAATTCAATAGAAACAGGAGAGGGGATAGCGTTAATAAATTTCTTCAACACAAATGGAGTGTACAATTTAAATAGCAACATTACAGGAAGAGGGGAAATATACGTATTTAACAACTCCTACATACATACCGGATCACAACAAAATATATTAACCATTGAGAATAAAGTATTTCTACGAGACACATCTACACTATCAGGATTTGTAAATATTTCAGATATCTCTAGTGATGCAACTTTATCACCGGGTGACAGCTCAAATTTTTTTGAAATGAAAATCAATGGAAGTTACATTGGTAATGAAAACAGTAAAATTGTTATTGATGTAAATTTAGGTGATGACTACTCCTTCACTGACAAAATAAATATTACCGGAATTACATTAGGATCATCAGCTATAATAGTACAAAATAAATATGGAACCGGTGCCTCCACTGTCAACGGCATTCAGATCATTGAAGTAGACGGACAATCAGACGCTACGATGTTTCTGGGTAATCCTGATTACACCACATCCGATGAAAAAGATGCAATTATCGCTGGCGCTTATGCCTATACGCTCGAAAAAGGCCTCCCTTCAACAGATGACGGTAACTGGTATTTACGCAGCTCTATTGTTTCTCCACCATCCCCCCCGGGGCCTCCTGTTCCACCAGGCCCGCCAGTGCCTCCCGGACCTCCGACACCACCCGCTCCGCCTGTACCGCCAACACCTCCAACACCTCCGGGGCCAAATCCGGATCCGCGCTATCAACCGGGCGTGCCGCTTTACAACAATAATGTAGAAAGCATGAGAAGCATCAATCAGACTTTGATGTCATCGCTCTATACACGCGCAGGAAACCGCTACTGGAGTGGTGCAGGAACCTATCATATTGCCCAAGGCGATGGCGTGGGGTCCGGTTATCAGCCACCTGAAGCCGGTACAGTCGTAACGGATACAGGACTGTTCTGGATACGCACAGAGGCCGGTCAGGAAAACTACAGCTCGCAATCATCAACCATTGCCAGCAAATACCGCCAGAATTACTGGCTGGTACAAGCGGGTCTCGACAGCCAGTTGCGCGAAACCGAGACCGGCCGCCTGATCGGAAGCGGCTGGGTGCATTATATTGACGCCAAAAGCAGAAGCTATTCGCGCTATGGTGATGGCGATATCAACACGCAGGCCTATGGTTTCGGCAGTGCTCTGACATGGTATGGCGATAATGGTTTTTATGTCGATGCCCAGACACAGGTCAGCTGGTACAAGACCGACCTGTATTCTGATCTGACACGGAAGAACCATGTCTCCGATCATAATAATGCCGGTTATGGTTTTGGCATCGAAGTCGGAAAACGTATCCAGTATAATGATTTCTGGTCCTTCACACCGCAGGCACAACTGACCTATTCCGGTCTGAACCTGAAAGATTATACAGATTTCTACGATGCCAGAGTCCATCATTCCAATGAGAATGATGTACTGGGTCGTCTTGGTCTGGCAACAAATTATGAGAATGCATGGCAGGATGCTGCCGGTTTCACCCGAAAACTGGATCTTTACGGCATGATTGGTGTGCAGCAAAACTTCACAGGAAATTCCAATCTCATTCTTGTTTCCGGCACACCTTTCTATACCGGCGGACAAACACGCACACAGCTGCAATTAACGCTGGGATCGACCTATAGCTGGAATGATGGCAAATATGCTGTCTTCGGGACAGTTGAAACCAGCGGCGCCACGAAGAATATCAGTGACAATTACAGTCTCTCCGGCAATCTCGGATTTAAGATACGCTGGTGAAACAACAAAGAAAAAGGGCAGCCCTGCGGCTGCCCTTTCTGATTTCAAAACCTGAAACCTTCAGCACTATTCACGGTTGCCCAGGAAGTTGAGCAGGAACATGAACATGTTGATGAAGTCGAGGTAAAGACGCAGTGCGCCCATTACAATTTTGCGACCCATCGCATCCGATGCATCACCTTCGTAATACATTTCCTTGATCTGCTGGGTGTCATAGGCGGTAAGACCGGCAAAGATCAGAACACCAAGAACCGATACTGCAAACTGCAGAGCAGAAGAGCCGAGGAAGATGTTAACCACGGAGGCAATGATAAGGCCGAACAGACCCATCATCAGGAACGAGCCCATTGCCGACAGGTCGCGTTTGGTGGTGTAGCCGTAAAGCGACAGGGCACCAAAAGAGGCTGCGGTAATGAAGAACGTACGCACGATGCTCTCGCCGGTAAAGACGAGGAAGATCGAGGACAACGACAGACCAACCAAACCGGCATAAACCCAGAATGTCAGCTGCGCGGTTGCAACGCTCATGCGCTCAATGCGGAAGCTCAGGAAAAATACGGCAGCCAATGGAGCAAGCATTACGACCCATTTCAGCGGGCTGCCATACATAAGTTGTGCGAAGGCCGGATTGTTCATGGCGAGATAGGATGTGCCGAGTGCAGCCAGACCGGTTACGGCCAGACCAATCGCCATCATATTATAAACGCCAAGCATGTATGAGCGCAGTCCCTGATCGACGGCTGCGTCTGCGCGCGCCCCGACCGGGCTCTGCGCCTGTACATTACGAAAATCTACCATAATATTCCTCTTGCCTTGTTCCGTCCGGTGTCGGGGGCGCTCCCCAGGCGCCGCTGGCGGAACCCCAGCATGCCTGCCTAATATAATGGTTATTTTGCATGTTCAAAACAAGACCAAACAACCCTTTACCAGTAAAAAAGCTTTGTTTTTAGAATCTTTTACGCTGCGCCCTGTTTCTCTCAGCACGATAAAACAGAGTATCTAAGCCTTTATAATTCCCGTAAAACACTCCCTGCCTTCTGCCCAAGCACCCGCCATGTACCGGCGAGACCAAAGCCGACGGTCAGAACCAGCGCCGTCAGCACTGTGAAAAATGCCACGTCCGGCAGCATCCGCATTTGCAAATTCATCAGCTTTACCACCACGAACCATGCAGCCAGACCACCAGCGCCAAGGGCAAAAACGGCCGTTGCCAAGCCAAGCAGCGCATATTCATAGACAAAAGCGCGGATCAATGTGAGGCGTGTGGCACCCAATGTTTTCAGCACCACCGCATCATGCTGTCTGGCACGATTACCTGCCGCCAGTGCTCCGGCCAGTACCAGAATTGCCGCCAGCAAGCCAACCGATGCAGCCCATCGTATAGCTACCGCCAGCTGGCTGATCAGGTCATTGGCCACTTCAATCGCATCTTTAACCCGCACAGATGTGACCGCAGGGAAAGTCTGCGTTACCGTGCGCAACACATTGGCTTCCTGCTCCGGTGCCGCGTTGGCATCAGTCAGTGTCGCCAGCCATGAATGCGGCGCACCGGCAAAAGTATTCGGCGAGAACACCATGACGAAATTGATCGCCAGTGTTTCCCACTGTACCTGACGGAAATTGGCGATCTTTGCAGTAATATTCCGGCCAAGCACATTCACTGTCACCGTATCACCGATTTTAAGCCCGAGCTCTTCCGCCTCTTTGGCCGCAAAAGACACCAGCGGCTCACCGCTGTAATCCGCTGGCCACCACTCACCTTGTGTCATTGTGGAGTTTTCCGGCAGATTTTTCGCATAAGTAATACCGCGATCTCCGCGCAGCACCCACGCGCCCTGCGGCGGCACAGTCACCTTATCAACATCGGTGCCGTTCAAAGCCACTATGCGTCCACGCAACATCGCTGCACTGACGACTTTGCCTTCCGGTGCTGTTTTCGCCAACAGATCGCGGAAGCCATCAATTTCCGTATTCTGAATATCGACAAAGAAGAAATTCGGCGCATGGGCAGGCAGGCTCTGGGTGATCTGACGGCGCAGATTACCATCAACCAGAGCCAGCGCCACCACCAAAGTCAGGCCAAGACCGAGCGAGAGCACAACCGAAGGTGTCAGCGCACCCGGACGGTGAATATTGCCGACTGCCAGCCGCAAGGCCGGTGACTTAAACCGCGGGGCATTACGCGCCAGCATCCGCAAACCAAAAGACACGCCGCGCAGAATGATAAACGCAGCAACCGCTCCCACGATAAACACACCGGCAATGCGCTGATCTTCAACAAAAAACAGCACCAGCCCGATCAATATCAGCAGCAGAAGTCCGGCAGTCAGCATATAGAGCAGCGGCGGCCAGCCGCTTTGGTCAAAACCTTTTTGGCGGAACAAAGCTGTTGCCGGAATTGTCCGTGCCCGCCCCAAAGGCAGAAGGGCAAAGATCAGCGTGGTAATCAGCCCGAAAGCAGTCGCCAGCAACAGCGCTTGCGGATAGAGCTTCAGCCCGCCGCTGACCGGCAGATAGGATGACAGGCCATAGATCGCCGCGGCGCTGAGCCCCAGTGACAGTACCAGACCAATGACAATTCCGATCAGCGCAATAGCCACGATCTGAAACAGATAAATCAGCACCACGAAGTCAGCAGATGCACCGAGTGATTTGAATGTCGCAATAACAGGCCGCTTGCCGTCGAGAAAACTGCGCACTGCATTGGCGACACCAACACCGCCGATAATCAGCGATGTGAGGCCGACAAGGGTGAGAAATTGCGAAAACCGCTCAATATTGGCGGATAAAGCCGGTGCCGCATTATTCCGGTTGCGGATATTCCAACCCGCTTCAGGGAAATTTTTCTCCGCCGCAGCTTCCAGCGCTGCCAGACGTGTATCCTGTGCCCCCGCCTGCGCCGTGTCCGGCAAAGCGATTTTATAAATATAATTGACCAGGCTACCGGGCTGAATAAGACCGGACGCCCGCAAGGCTTCATCGGAAGTCAGAAAACGCGGTGCCAAAGCCATGCCGGAACCCAGCATATCCGGCTCACTCTCAATCATAGCCCGCAACGTAAACTTTGCTGAACCGAGCATGATCTGGTCACCGAGCTTCAGACCCAGACGATCCAGCAAAAGCTGCGGCACAGCCGCGCCATAGGCTCCGTCCTGCAATGCAAAACGCTCTGAAGCCGCCAAATCCGGTGCCAGTTTTAATGTGCCATAGAGTGGATAGGCGCTATCCACGGCCTTCACCTCAACCAGCGCCTGATCGGAACCATCTGTCATGCGCACCATTGAACGCATGGTGATATTCTCAGACACCGTGCCTTGCGCGTTCAGAAACTGCCGTTCCTGCTCCGTCACCTCACGCTGATTGAGCATAAAGCTGACATCGCCGCCGAGAATAGCCTGTCCTTCAACCGCCAGACCATCGGCAATAGAACGGGCAACGGAATTCACTCCGCCGATAGCGGCAACGCCAAGCGCAATACAACCGAGAAAAATATAAAAGCCGGTCAAACCGCCACGCATTTCACGCAATGCAAAGCGCAGCGCCAGTGCGAAAGACGGCTTCGTTGCAACTTTACTTGTCATCCCTGTCGTGCCCGCCGTCATTGCGCGGCTTCCGCCTGAACGACCTCTTCATGTGTGTGGCTCTTGCCAGACACAGGATCAGAATGAATACGACCGGAGCGCACCTGAATCTCCCGTCCGCAACGGGCAGCCAGCGACGGATCATGCGTCACCAGCACCATTGTCAGCCCGTATTCTTGTTGTTTGGAGAAAAGCAGATCAGCAATCTGGTTACCGGTTTCACTGTCAAGATTTCCGGTCGGCTCGTCGGCAATCAGAATAGCCGGTCGCGGTGCCAAGGCACGGGCAATCGCCACACGCTGCTGCTCACCACCGGAAAGTGCCGCCGGATAATGCGACAGACGATGGCCAAGCCCGACGGATTTCAAAGCCTGTTCGGCAACGACAAATGCATCATCGCGCCCTGCAAGCTCCAGCGGTACCGCCACATTTTCCAGTGCTGTCATATTGGGGATCAAGTGAAAGGACTGAAAAACAATGCCTATATTGCGCCCGCGAAAGGCGGCGGCCTGATCTTCACTCATCCGGTCGATCCGTTCGCCGCTGATAAGCACCTGACCGCTATCGACCTTTTCGAGCCCTGCCAGCACCATCAGCAATGTAGACTTACCGGAGCCGGACGGTCCGACAATACCAACAGATTCACCGCTTTGTATTTTCAGGGAAATATCATTGAGAACATGGACGCGGGCGGCATTGCTGCCCAGTGTGAGATCAATATTCTCAAGCGTAATACCGGATTGGTGAAGCTGCATGGTCACGTCATTTCCCTGATAAATGGCGGAGGCTCTGAAGACAGATTGTTTTCTATCTGGGGTCGCAGAAAGCTAATGTACAGGGCAAAGGGTGAAATACTGTTGCCCTGACCATAAATTTGGCTCTTGCAAGCTACAGATTATTCGCCATATGCAAATAAGAAAACTCGGACAGGATCAACAATCAATGGCATTGCGGTTCATACATCTTACAGGCATGGCTTTGCTGCTGGGTCTTTTTTTGGCTGTCTCATTACCCGCAAAGGCACAGGAAAATGCTGCAGATACAGTGCAGATTGTAGGTTTCGGCGACAGTTTGATGGCCGGATATCAGCTGGCGCAGACCGACGGCTTTACCGCCCAATTGCAGACAGCACTCAGTGAAGCCGGTTATAAAACCGCAGTTGCCAATGCCGGTGTTTCCGGCGACACCTCCAGCGGCGGTCTGGCTCGCCTCGACTGGTCTGTGCCGGATGAAGCGCAACTGGTTATTCTGGAACTTGGTGCGAATGATGCCTTGCGCGGCATTTCCCCTGAACTGACCGAGAAAAATCTCGACCAGATGTTGGCGCGTCTAAAGGAACGCGGCATTCCGGTGTTACTGGCCGGAATGATTGCACCACCGAATATGGGCGCAGATTATGCTGCCAAATTTAATCCGCTTTATCAAAAGCTCGCAGACAAATATCAGGTCAGACTTTACCCGTTCTTTCTTGACGGTGTGGCAGCTGACAAAAAACTGCTGCTGGAAGACGGAATGCATCCGAACCCGCAAGGTGTGAAGGTCATGGTTGCCAATATTCTGCCGGATGTGAAGGCCATGCTGGATCAGGAATCAATTGATCTCAACTGATCCAGCCGGGAAGATTATCAACAAGTGCGATTCATCTTCCTGACACTATCTGTATGATAGTTATTCAATCAGCAACACATGATCTGGTAAAAAGCCGCAAAACTTAACACGAGCAGACAAAGTTTTGGGGCTTATCTCACAAAGCACTTGTGCAATGAGCAGATCGGTGGTTCGCTGTCAGTTAAGGCTTTGCAATCTGCTTCACTTGCAGGTTGAGGAGCCGCTCCAGATCAGACCGCAAGTCAATGGTGCTGGTTTGGAAAGAACCATATTTGAGACCATATCCCATTGAGGAGGATGCTATGCCGCGCCTTTTCACTGCCCTCGAAATCTCCCGGGATGCTGCCCTGTCACTCTCACTTTTGCGTGGCGGGCTTATCGGACCCAAAGGTTCTGTCCGCTGGATTGATTCGGAAAATTACCACATCACATTACGGTTTATCGGCGATGTCGAAGGTCATGTGGCCGATGAGATCGTTCACGCGCTTGACCGGATTGACCGGCCCGGCTTTACGCTGCAACTGACCGGCGTCGATGTGTTCGGCACCAAAAAACCGCATAGTATTTATGCCGGTGTTGCGCCGTCTCCCGAACTGCTGGCCTTGCAGGCAGAGATGGAACGGATATGCCAGAGATTGCGGCTGCCGCCTGACCCGCGCAAATTTACCCCGCATGTCACACTGGCACGGCTTAAAGGCCTGCCGGATATGCAGATTGCCCGCTATCTCTCGGAGCGGGGCAATTTCACCACGCTGCCGTTCAACGTCACCCGTTTTGTGCTGATGTCGTCGAAGGAATCCACCGGCGGCGGGCCTTATGTCACGGAAGAAGTGTGGCCGCTACGCAAGCCTTCATTTAATGCGGGCTTTGAAGACGGGGCATCACCTCTGCATTATCAGTTTCGTGCCGGTGCCGCAGAGTAGGATGCAACAGCCAGCTAAACAAAGTGCCGCAGAGTAAGTTGCGGCACCATAATAGACAAAGTGCTGCATTAGCCTATTAAACAAAAAAGCGGCAGATTACTCTGCCGCTTCTTTAGTAAGCTGTCTTTCGGCCAGTGCCACATTATAACCTGTCGGCCAGTGCCTCCGCTGCTTCCCGAACCATCCGGTAAACCCGTTCGAAATCGGCGTTTCCGCCATAATACGGATCAGGGATTTCTTCTCCGCGATCAGCGCTATTGCCCGCAAAACCATCCCGTGCCACTGCGGTGAACAAGCCTGTCACCGCAGAACTGCCTGCTGGTGCAAGGCGGTTGATTGTCATCAGATTATTCTGATCCATGCCCAAAATCAGATCAAAGCGATTGAAATCCGCAGCCCCAAGCTGACGACAGCGTTGTGCGGAAATATCAATTCCGTTTCTTGCCGCAACGGCAACAGAGCGCTCATCCGGAGCCTCTCCGGTGTGATACCCATTGGTACCGGCGGAATCGATCAAAAATTCCCGCTGCGGGAAGCGTTCCTGCAAAACGCTGCGCATAACACCTTCAGCCAGAGGAGAACGGCAAATATTACCAAGACAGATGAAAAGTATCGAAAATGGCTGCGACATACATTCCCCCCCGACATTCACACTATAAGACTTATAAGCAACAGATGCGGGCGTGTTTCAGCCTGTGCAATCATTGGATCAAGATTGGCCCCGATCAGAATTTGCTCTGATACGGCATCAATATAAAATGTGAAATGAACCGAAACTGTACAAAAAACAAGTTACGATAATTTAATCCGGTTTTATGCTAATATCCCCGTTCTCATATCCCTGTTTTTGACCGTCTCAGGAGCTTGCCATGTCCCGCCCCCCCCTCACCCGCGAAGAAATTTCAACAGCCATGTCCGGCCTCTCCGGCTGGGAATTATCGGCAGATCACGGCTCAATCCGTAAAAACTTCAAATTCCTCGACTTCAATGCAGCCTTTGCCTTTATGACCCGTATTGCCATGGCGGCAGAAAAACTCGACCACCATCCGGAGTGGTCAAATACCTATAATAAGGTCGAAATTACCCTCACCACCCATTCGGCCAAAGGTCTGACAGCGCTGGATATGCGCATGGCGCAACTCATCAATGATTATGCCGGGTGATCCGTTTTCGGTACCGGCAACACTCCTGATATCTTGTAAAGATGCTCAGGTCACACCATCTCTTTCCTGATGAGGATTTGCTATGGATGATGTCAAAATAGGTGAAATTTTGCAGCCGGGCTCAGAGCGCGAACAGGAAAGCCGTGCACAACGTGTGCGTAAAAATTTCTGGAAGACCCTGAAAAAGACCGCAGGCAAAGTGCCTTTTACAGAAGATCTGGTCGCATCCTATTATTGCGCGCTGGATACGAAAACACCTGCCCGTGTGCGTGCAACTTTGCTTGCCGCACTTGCTTATTTCGTGCTGCCTTTTGATTTTGTACCGGATCTTCTGGTCGGCATCGGCTTCACCGACGATATGGCCGTGCTCATGGCAGCGCTGGCCTCTGTACGCCGGCATATTACACCGGCGCATTATGCCGCCGCGCGACAATCCTTAAGTCAGAACCCTGACGCGGAACCGCAGGAGCACTGAGCTCTGTCCGTCTGCACAAATCGCTGATTTCAAAGAATACAGAATCAAAAAACCTGAGAACAAACTATCGCCGTTTTCCTGATGCTGAAGTCACGCATAAGGGCATGTGAGTGAGAATTTCTGCATATTCTTCAGAAAAACCTCTCTTTTGCCTCAAAACTTCACGGTTTGGTAACCCAGATTAAGTCAAATTAAGACAAACAAACGGGACGTGCCTTAAACAGCATGTTTCCCGGATTTTGAGTTTGAAGCAAAACGAAAGAGAACCGGTAGGACCTATGCTTGGAAAATCGATCGTCGCGGCTTCTGTGTTCACAATGGCTATGGCAGGCAGTGCGCTTGCCCAGTCGCCGAGCCAGATCAGCCAGTTCAACGCCTGGGGCGCATACAGCTATCAGTCGGGCAACGGTAAAGTATGTTATGTCCTGTCCGTCCCGACCCAGAAGCAGCCTGCATCTGTAGACCACGGAGATAATTTCTTCCTCGTCAGCCAGAAGCCAGGCCAGAACGTATCTTTTGAGCCGCAATTTATGGCCGGTTATGAATTGCAGGCCAATTCTAAAGTGACCGTCACCATCGGCAATGCGCGCTTTAATATGTTCACCAATGGTAAATCCGGCTGGATGGAAAATGCCGCAGAAGAACCAAAGCTGATTGCTGCCATGCGCGGCGGTGCGGATATGGTTGTAAATGCTGCATCAAAGCGTGGTACAAAAACCACCTATACCTATTCCCTGAAGGGCATTTCCGCAGCGCTCGCTGCAATTCAGAAGTGCCGCTAAAGCGGGCTGGTCAGAAATGCCGCAAAAGCAGGCAAAATCTGAAAAGTTTAAAAGCCGGATTTATGTCCGGCTTTTTTGCATTCCGGCGATGAATACAAAAAGTCGCAAATCATAACCCTTGATAAAAGCGTGACGCAGCGCCATTTCCGTGCTATGAGGCCGCACTTCAGGGTATTCTTGCGGATCTCATCGCGAAAAACGCCCCCATTAAATCATGCAACAATGCCGCTTTATCAGTTTCCAATCAGGGCTTTTGTCCTTCTGATGCGGCTATGCAATTGTGAGCCTTAAGTAAAACCGATGTCTATTTCTTATGACCTTACCACGCCTCAGACCCGTGATGCACTGGCCGCCAATGCCCGTGCAATGCTGGCACCAAAGCCGTCTTTGATCGGTCTTTCCCGTGAGGAACTGGGTGAGGCCTTGCTGGAAATCGGCATTCCGGCCAAACAGATCAAGATGCGCGTCGCGCAGCTCTGGCACTGGCTCTATGTGCGCGGTGTTTCAGACTTTGCCGATATGGCGAATATCTCCAAAGACCTGCGCAGCGCTTTGACCGAGCATTTCACCATTGCCCGTCCGGAGGTTGTGGAAGAACAAATTTCCACCGACGGTACACGCAAATGGCTGTTCCGCTTTCCGCCACGCGGCGCAGGACGTCCGGTCGAAATCGAATGTGTTTACATTCCTGAAGAAGGCCGCGGCACGCTGTGTATTTCCTCTCAGGTCGGCTGCACCCTCACCTGCTCTTTCTGCCATACCGGCACACAGAAGCTGGTACGCAATCTGACTTCAGAAGAAATCCTCTCGCAGCTGCTCACCGCCCGTGACCGTCTCGGCGACTTCCCTGAAACCAACACACCGTATGGTGCGATTGTGCCTGCGGAAGGCCGCAAGATCACCAATATCGTGATGATGGGTATGGGCGAACCGCTCTACAATTTTGATAATGTCAAAAAAGCACTGCTGATTGCCTCGGATGGTGATGGTCTGTCGCTGTCCAAGCGTCGTATCACACTCTCCACCTCCGGCGTTGTGCCGGAAATCTACCGCACCGGCGAAGAAATCGGCGTGATGCTGGCGATCTCGCTCCATGCCGTGCGCGATGATCTGCGTGACATGCTGGTGCCGATCAATAAGAAATACCCGCTCGAAGAACTGATCAAAGCCTGCCGCGCTTATCCGGGTCTGTCCAATGCCAAGCGCATCACCTTTGAATATGTGATGCTCAAAGACGTCAATGACAGTCTGGAAGATGCCAAGAAACTGGTGCAGCTGCTCAAAGGTATTCCGGCTAAAATCAATCTTATTCCGTTCAATCCGTGGCCGGGCACCAACTATCAGTGCTCCGACTGGGAGCAGATTGAACGCTTTGCCGATTATGTGAATGCAGCGGGCTATGCCTCGCCGATCCGTACACCGCGCGGCCGCGATATTCTCGCCGCCTGCGGTCAGCTGAAATCGGAATCCGAGCGCATGCGTAAAACTGATCGTCTGGCGCTGGAAGCCATGATGATCGCCAATCACGGCGAAGATTAAACGGCACCCTCACCTATTCAATACATCCCGAAAAACAATTCCAGAGTGAACTTGATAGAACAAACTATTAATCACTCTGGAAGTATATAGTTACATGCATAATTTTACGCTGCGATGCAATGTAAATCTAATATTAGTTAATTAAAGTAACCTTGCACTAAAAAATTCCGCTTATTTCCATGTAAAACGGATGCAAAATGATCACCATAACGAATTTAACTGCACGTATTTTCGTAATACTTACAGGATATTTTCTTGCCGTATCTGCTGCAGTTAGCTCATTAGGATTTATAAATGCTCTCTTTATAAATCCTTCTATGGGAGGGAATAATATTTTAGGACTTTTAGGAATTTTATTAATTTCAGTATTTTACAGCTACGTTACTTGGCCATATACAATTCTTCCAGCATTGCTTATTGTCGCGCTTGGAGAATTATTCTCAAGAAGAGATAAATTATTTTACATTTTAGCTGCAATTACCATGAACCTGTTTCTTTATGCAGCTTACTCAGATGCTGGAAATCAAGGCGGTAGTATAATCGCCATTTTAGCAAAAATTTTATTCAGTGGTTTTATTGGTGGCCTAACATACTGGATGATTGCAGGTCGATGGACAAATATTCCATCACAACGAGAGTAAAATAATACACTATAATTTAAAGAAACAACCTTCAATTCAATCAAAGATACATTCAACATGGATAAAAGCCTGCAACTGATCGGCCGGTTCACAGTCATCATCTTTGGCTATGGCTGTGCTGTTCTGGCTGCAGGTCTTTTTCTGAATATTATGCTGATCTCCACCATCGGCATGCTGCCGGATATCATCAATGATGGTTTTGAATATGGCTTCGGCGCGGGACTGTTCGTTGCCACACCATTCATGGCCATGATCATCGGTTATCTCGCCTTCTGGCCTGCACTTGCAGCTATTGCCATCGGTGAATATTTCAACAAACGCGACAGCCTGTTTTACAGTCTCTGTGGTTTGGCAGCCGGCATTATTCTCTTCGTGGCAGGTTTTCAGCCCGATGTGAAAAATGCTGACGAAGCCATGATGATGATGATGAGCTGCGCAGCCGCAGGAATTATCGGCGGTTTTACCTATTGGCTGATAGCCGGACGCTGGAGCAATCTGGTTTCCGGCAAAGACACACCGGAAACCAAATAATTTTTCTTTTCACGCATGTCTTTACCCCAAAACCGGCATCCGCTTTTGGGAGACATGCTATAAATTATTTGCCTTCTGCCAGCAGAATTTTCAGCGCAAAAACTGAGAAAACACCCGCAAAAACATAATCCACCCAGCGTGTGACCGTCGGATTTTTCTTCAAAAGACCAGCGAATTTATCGGCTGCCAAAATCATCGGCACCACCACCGGCAGGCTGAGCGGAATGAAAGACAGGCCGAGGAAAAACAGTTTCCCCGGTGCATGCGGATCATGCGCCGAGACGAATTGCGGCAGGAATGTCATATTGAACAGGATGATTTTCGGGTTAAGCAAATTAATCCCTAAACCCGTTGCCCAGTTCTGAAATATCGTATGTTTTTTACCGCTGCTTTTTTCCGGCGAGAAAGCTGAACCTTTGCGCAGCGCCTGTATTGCCAGCCATACCAGATATCCGGCACCAACAACTTTCAGCACCCAGAAAGCACCCGGTGATGCAATAATCAGTGCCGACAAACCAATCGCCACCATGGTGGTATGGATGACGATGCCGCTGGAAGCGCCCGCAAGGCAGGCGAAACCAGCCGCCTTCCCCTCAGATAAAGCTCGTCCGACAAACAGTGTCATATCAGGGCCCGGTGTGATCGACAGGATAAATGTCGCAATAGCGAACTGGACCAGAACCGGCCAGTCCGGAATAAAAGTCAGAGAATTTAAGAATGACATGCATGCGCCCCGAAGCGGTTAAGTTTTGCCAAACTAACGCAGAATTTGTTTCTGCGGAACCGGATTTACATAGGCATATCTAAAATTTAACAATCTCACGACTGTGCCATTAAGACGGCTTGCTTCACACTATTGAGATGATAAAAGAAATATCAGAATTTCATCGCTGCAAAGCGAAAAACACTCAGATGCCGTACCGGCTCGTACTGGATGCATAAAATGAACAACTGGAAAGACGTTAAAAAAGTCGTGCTCGCTTATTCCGGCGGTCTCGATACTTCTATCATTCTGAAATGGCTGCAGACCGAGCTCGGTGCTGAGGTTGTGACTTTCACTGCTGATCTCGGTCAGGGTGAAGAACTGGAACCGGCACGCAAAAAAGCTGAAATGCTCGGTATCAAAGAAATCTTCGTTGAAGATGTCCGTGAAGAATTCGTCCGCGATTTCGTTTTCCCGATGTTCCGTGCCAATGCAGTTTATGAAGGCGTTTACCTGCTCGGTACTTCGATTGCCCGTCCGCTGATCTCCAAGCACCTCATCGAAATCGCCAAGAAAACCGGCGCGGATGCGATTGCTCATGGTGCAACCGGCAAGGGTAACGATCAGGTTCGTTTCGAACTGTCGGCCTATGCACTGAATCCGGATATCAAGATTATCGCTCCTTGGCGCGACTGGTCGTTCAAGAGCCGTACAGACCTGCTCGATTTTGCTGAAAAGCACCAGATTCCTGTGGCAAAAGACAAGATGGGCGAAGCACCGTTCTCCGTCGACGCCAACCTGCTGCACTCTTCCTCGGAAGGTAAAGTACTGGAAGATCCGGCTGTTGAAGCGCCTGAATATGTGCATATGCGCACAATTTCACCGGAAGCTGCACCGGACAAGCCAACCATCATCAAAATCGGCTTTGAGCGCGGGGATGCGGTTTCGATCAACGGCGTGCGCATGTCGCCTGCAACCCTGCTGGCTGCACTCAATGACTATGGCCGCGACAATGGTATCGGTCGTCTTGACCTCGTTGAAAACCGTTTCGTTGGCATGAAGTCCCGCGGCGTTTATGAAACACCGGGCGGCACTATCCTGCTGGCAGCACACCGCGCGATTGAAAGCATTACGCTGGATCGCGGCGCAGCGCATCTGAAGGATGAACTGATGCCACGCTATGCGGAACTGATCTATTACGGCTTCTGGTTCTCGCCGGAACGCGAAATGCTGCAGGCGGCAATCGACCATAGCCAGCGTCATGTAGAAGGTGAAGTGACACTGAAGCTCTATAAGGGCAATGTGATTGTGACCGGCCGCGAGAGTGACAAGTCGCTTTATTCCGACAAGCTGGTGACATTTGAAGATGATCACGGCGCTTATGACCAGAAAGATGCAGCGGGCTTTATCAAGCTTAATGCACTGCGTCTGCGTACACTGGCAGCCCGCAACCGCGGCTAATCAAGCCAACTGAAGACTGAAACAACAAAACAGCCGGAGCAATCCGGCTGTTTTTTATTTATCTTTTGGCATCACAAACGCGGCGTTGGATTTTGGTTATGGCGTGGCGAAAATGGTGATTTTCGAGAACCGGAGCGGAATGTACCCTTGCATAATCCCTTCATCATTCGATGAAGGATAAGATTATGCAATCCCCAGAATCACGGCATCCTTTACGCGCCAATAGGCGCGTGGTGCCGTGTGTACATGAGCACCGGAGCGGAGAAAATTGCCATTTGCAGACCGCCAGAGCCGGAATCCCTAGTGGACGGCGAGAAAGACAGCACTGTAATGGAGCGCCGCTCCCGCCACGACAAAGCCGTGCCAGATGGCGTTTTGGAAGCGCAGGCGTTCCCAGACGTGGAAAATAACGCCGAGTGAATAAATAATCCCGCCGGCAGCAATCAGCACCACCACTTGCAGGGGCAAGAACTGTAACAGCTGGTCGTAAATCAGCACACCGCTCCAGCCGAGCGCCAGATAGAGCAGAATTGCCAAGCGGTCAAAACGACCGGGCATTGTCAGTTTCAGTGCAATACCACAAAACGCAATCAACCAGACCAGCCCCAGATGCCAGCCAGCCCCCTCACCCATTTTCATGATGAAGGGCGTATAAGTTCCGGCAATCAGCACATAAATCATAGAGTGGTCGAAGCGGCGCAGAAACTGCTTCACCGGTGAGACCGGCCAGATATTATAAATTGCAGAAATCGTCAGGGCAGCTACGAGGCTCAGCACATAGATCAGCGCGGAAATATAAATGACCGGTGAAATCTGCCCTGCAAAATACCACAGCATCACGGCTGCGCCGCCAACGGCCAGAGCCACGCCCACAACATGGACGATGCCATCCGCCCATAATTCCGCTTTGTCATAGAGACGCGCAACGGAGGCTTCAGCCTTTTGTAAAATCTGGTTCATGGTGCCGCCTGCACAATTTCGGGGTGATGATAAAAAGCGAGGTCAAAATGAGTATGCGTCAGAATGATTATAGATTCATGACGACAAAATGACCTGCCTGTAAAATTACCCGATCAGAGCTGCAGACAATAAAAAACCGCCTGCTTCATTAGAAAACAGGCGGTTTTAAAACTTGCAAATTTCAGATCAGCGGGTGCTGAAATCCCGTCTGTTCGGCTGCACACGCGATGTTTTTGCAGATTTAGCAACAGACTGCGTGACCATAGGGTCGGTTTGTGCCACATCAACAGCATTGCCGGTTGCTGCGGCTGTCACAGCCTTTGCGGCTTCTGTAGCTTTGCCCGGCTCAATAAAAGCGGTGCGGATGGAGTTCGGGCCTTTACGCAGACCGGTTTCTTCCAGCAGACCTTTGCGCTTGGCATCATAATAATAGCCGCGGGCATAGAATTTCACGGCCTGCGTTTCATTGCCACCGGCAACTTTATAGGCACCGGCCAGATATTTTACCGCATAACGCAGATTGGTATTGGCATTGAGCAGTCCCTGCGGACTGCCATCATAGCCCATACCGCGCGCTGTGGCATGGCTGATCTGCATCAGGCCGAAATACGGACCATTACGGGCAACAGGATTATAACGGCTTTCACGCTGCACCACGCGGTGCACCAGACGCTCCGGCACCTGATAGGCTGCCGCATATTGGCCGATAAGATTATGCAGTTCCGGCTTGCTATCTGCCGCGATCTCGGCGCGCTGCTCGACCAGATGGTTCGCAGTGCCGGATTTGGTAACGCCGGTATATTTCACTTCGCCCGGTGTATTATGCGCACCGGTTGCCAGAGATGGTGTTGCTGTTGCAATCAAAGCCTCTGTTGCGGTCTGACGGAATGCCGGTGTCGGCACGGTAGCCGGTAAAACTGGATCGCCTGCTTCTGTCACGGCCAGAGCGGCGACCTGTGCAGCATTGCCCTTTTCTGCCGCATAGGCAGAAGCTGCAATTGTAGCACCTTTTGCGCTGCCATCAGGATTAGCGTCGATAGAAGCAGCCTCTGCGGGCGCACTAACCGCAGTAGCCATATCTGCCACGGCAACATCAACAGCCTGAGTTGTTGCCGAATTGGCGGCAGTTTTTGAATTATTTGTGGTGGTACAGGCCGACAAAGCCACAACACCGGAGAGCAGAACAGCAGAACGGAGAGCCAGAGCTGAAAATCGCATCAGGCACCCGTTTCGTTGTTGAGACGTTTTTCGAGTTCAACCAGATCTTCCGGCAATGGCAGACCACTGGCTCTCATCGCATTGAGCTTCTCACGAATGGACTCAGCCAGTTCATGCATGTCTTCCGGCTGGTTGACCATCTGCTCAAACAGTAAAGCGATTTCCGCCTTGATCTCTTCGAATGCCATCGGGCGATCCTTTTCGTTGTCTTCGTTTGCGGGCAGCACAAGCCATCGCCCGACAAACGTAAGAAGCGACACAGCAGAATGCATTGATTAAACGCAACCGGAAACTGTATCGCTCATGCAGTAGAAATCGTCATAGAATCCCGAAGATTGAGGATTCCATCTCATGGTTGATGAAATATTTACAGAGATTCCGCCCGTGAGACCAGCCGTAAAATGCAATCCGCGCCAAAAGGGTCAGACAACTTTTGTTGTCAGATGTCCGATAGCGTCAACGCCGCCCTCCAGAATATCGCCCCGCGCAACAGCACCAACACCCGCAGGCGTACCGGTAAAGATCAGATCTCCGGCCTGCAGTTCATAGAGTGTGGAAAGAATTGCAATGGTTTCCGGCACAGACCAGATCAGCTGATTGATATCACCTTTTTGGACAGTTTTACCATTAATTTTCAGCCAGATAGCCCCATCCTGCGGGTGACCGATACGGCTTGCAGGCACCAATGCAGAACAAGGAGCGGAATGTTCAAACGCTTTGGCAGTCTCCCACGGGCGCCCCTGCTTTTTAGCCTGACCCTGCATGTCGCGCCGTGTCATATCCAGCCCGACAGCATAACCGTAAATATGCTCATTGGCCTGTGCTGCCGGAATGTTTTTTCCGCCTTTATGAAGGGCAACAACCAGCTCAATTTCATGATGCACGTCATTGGACAGCGGCGGATAAGGAAAATTGCCGCCATCTGTCACCAGATTATCCGGATTTTTCTGGAAGAAAAATGGTGGCTCACGATCCGGATCATGTCCCATTTCCCGCGCATGGTCTGCATAATTGCGACCCACACAATAAATACGGCGAACAGGAAAGCGCTGATCGCTCCCCTCAATCGGCAAGGTTACCGGCGGGCGGGCAGGAAAGATCAGCGTATCAGACATGGGCATTCTCTTACTGGTAAATTCTGGCTGTTAAATTCTGAATTTGCCCGAGCCTACAGGAAAGTTTCAATCCTGCAAGATAAAGTCTGCCTCACGGGACTGCTCTGTCACGGTTTGCGCATTCGGAATATCATTAGCAAGCGCACGCGCTCTGGCTGCTTCATAATCCGCACCATGATCCAGCCAGCGCTGAATAAGCCGCTGTTCCAGAACCGGAAGCGGCACTTGCAAGAAAATGCTCAGATCAAAATATTGGCGCAAATCGCACCAGACAGGCTGATCCAGCAGCAGATAATTACCCTCGACCAGTAAAATCTGATGCTGCGCTGTGACCATGGCAGCCCCCGCACGCGCCAGATCCATTGAGCGGTCAAAAACCGGAATCGCAATATCACCGGTTTCCGATTTCAAACGGGACAACAGCGCCCGAAAGCCATCCGCATCAAAACTATGCGGTGCGCCTTTACGCGCCCTGTAACCACGCGCATCCAGAATGGCATTATCATAATGAAACCCGTCCATCGGCACGACAACAGATGGCTGAGCAGCGGATAAAGCATTGATCTCCTGACACAATGCCTCCGCCAGCGTGGATTTTCCCGCGGCAGGCGCTCCGGCAATTGCAACAATCAGACGATTTCGTCCCTCTGCCCGCGCCAGAATTTCCGCAGCCAGCGCTTCACGCTTTATCACAGGTGTTTCAGGCATCATGCAGCCAGCATCTCATCAGTCGGAGTCAAAGCGCCGGTCATCAGCGCTACGGCATCAGACATAGAACATTGACGGGGATTGATCACCGCCAGTCTTTTGCCCAGCCGGTGCACATGCACACGATCCGCCACTTCAAATACATGGGGCATATTATGGGAGATCAGAACAATCGGCAGACCACGTGATTTCACTTCCTGAATAAGATCAAGCACGCGACGGGATTCTTTAACCCCTAACGCGGCTGTCGGCTCATCCATAATCACCACTTTGGAGCCAAAAGCCGCCGCACGCGCCACTGCCACACCCTGACGCTGACCGCCGGAAAGTGTTTCCACCGCTTGCGAAATATTCTGGATGGTCATCAGTCCGAGTTCTGAAAGCTTATCGCGGGCGATCTGCTCCATTTTCTTGTGGTCGAGCTGACGAAACACACTGCCCATCAGTCCGGGTTTGCGCAACTCGCGCCCCAAAAACATATTATTCGCAATCGACAAAGCAGGCGACAAAGCCAGATTTTGATAAACAGTTTCAATGCCTGCTGCCCGCGCGGCAATTGGCGAACGGAAGCTCACCGGTTGGCCGTCGAGGAAAATTTCGCCTTCATCCGGCTGGATCGCACCGGACAGCGCCTTAATCAGCGAAGACTTTCCTGCACCGTTATCGCCGATAACCGCCAAAACTTCACCCGGATAGAGATCGAAATCTGCATGATCCAGTGCCGTAACACGGCCATAGCGTTTGACGAGGCCTTTTGCCGATAAAACCGGCTGAACTGACTGTTTCATGCCGCAGCCTTTCTGATCCACTGGTCAATTGCAACCGCAACGATAATCAGGACACCAATCAGCAGATAGGTCCATTGCGGATCGGTTCCCCACAGGCGCAATCCCAGCGAAAACACGCCGACAATCAATGCACCGAACAATGTGCCGAGAATGGAACCGCGACCACCGAACAGGGAAATTCCGCCGATCACCACAGCCGTAATGGATTCAATATTCGCAAATTGTCCCGCTGTCGGTGAGACCGAACCAAGGCGCCCGATCATCGCCCATCCGGCCAGTGCGCAGATCAGTCCGGCCAGAATATAAACCGACATCAGAACCGGTTTGACACGTACACCGGAAAGCTGTGCCGCTTCGGGATCATCGCCGATCGCATAAACATGCCGCCCCCATGCCGTATGATTGAGCACATACCAGAGAACCAGAACCAGCAGCACCATGGCAATCACACCATAGGTAAAGACCGCACCGCCGAAGCGGATATTATTTCCGAAAAACTGCAATATCGGCGCTTTTTCGGTGATTTCCTGAGCACGGATGGTTTCATTGGCGGAATAGAGAAAATTGGTCGCCAGCACGATTTGCCACATACCAAGCGTGACGATGAAAGGCGGCAATTTCCAATAGGCCACGAACCAGCCATTGAAGAAACCGCATAAAGCGCCGACAGCAAAACCGCACAGGATGGAAAGTTCCGGCGGCAGACCATAACGGAAAGTGAACTGTCCCATCACCACCGAAGACAGCACCATGATTGCACCGACAGACAGATCAATACCGGCCGTCAGAATGACAAGTGTCTGCGCGGAAGCAATGATGCCGGTAATGGCAACCTGCTGCAAAATGAGTGTCAGCGCAAAGGCAGAGAAAAACTTGGATCCGACCAGAACAGCAAAAATCGCCAGTGACATCACCAGCACGATCAGCGGTACGGCCGCCGGATTGTGATGCAGGATCACACGCATTCTGTAGAGCAGACTGCGATCCTCATTCTCAAAACTCGCAACACCGGATGCGCTGTTCACCAGAACCTTTTCAAAATCCTGCTGGGTGCGCTTGACTTCCGTTTCATGATTTTGCGTGGTTTCTGTCATAGGAGCTTCCGGTTGCTGCAGCCTGAAAAGGAACCGGCATGAAGATCACGCCGGTTGATTTTTTAGAGCGCCGTGCGCCCGACCGGGCGCTACACAAGGTCGCTCTGACACTTTAAAATTAGAGCATAATTTTACCTTCAACTGATTCAAGTTTAAGAAATTATGCTCTATTAGAAAGGCACGGGGATCAGCCCCAGCACTTCGCCAGACCTTCTTTGGTATCGATGGATTCAACACCTTCAACCGGCTGGTCGGTTACCAGCATCACACCGGTATCAACAAAGGTCTTGCCATCTGTCGGCTTCGGCTTTTCACCGGTATCAGCAAATTTTTTAATTGCCTCAATACCAAGTGTTGCCATCTGCATCGGATATTGCTGCGCTGTTGCGCCTATCACGCCGTCAGCCACATTTTTTACACCCGGACAGCCGCCATCAATGGAAACAATCATCACATCTTTTTCACGGCCAACAGCTTTCAGCGCCTCATAAGCACCGGCTGCAGCAGGTTCGTTAATGGTGTGCACCACATTGATATTCGGCTCTTTTTGCAGAAGATTTTCCATGGCGCGGCGGCCGCCCTCTTCATTGCCGTCAGTCAGATCGCGACCGGCAATACGCGGATCATCCTCATCGCCGAGCACATCCTTGTTTTTCGGATCAATACCGAAACCTGTGGCAAAGCCCTGATCGCGCAGCACGTCAACACTCGGCTGCATGGCGGTAAGGTTCAGGAAAGCAACTTTGGCATCTTTGGCTTTATCACCCAGACGCCCTGCAGCCCATTTGCCGACCAGTTCACCGGCCAGAAAATTGTCTGTTGCAAAAGTTGCGTCCGCAGCATCAGCCGGTTCCAGCGGCGTATCCAGTGCGATCACCAGCATACCGGCATCACGCGCCTGTTTCAGTACAGGAACAATGCCTTTAGTGTCGGAAGCGGTGATGAGAATACCTTTTGCACCATCGGCAATACAGGTTTCCACCGCTGCAATCTGGCTTTCTGTATCGCCGTCAATCTTACCCGCATAGGATTTCAGATTGATGCCAAGTTCCTTGGATTTGGCAGTCGCGCCTTCTTTGATCTTTACAAAAAACGGATTGGTATCTGTTTTGGTAATCACACAAGCCGTCACTTCAGCCGCCTGCGCCCCCGCACCCGCAACGCCCAATGCCATAAGGGCAAAAGCAGAGGTAAGAATAGTTTTTCTCATGAACTCCTCCCAGAGTCATTTTTCTACGATCAGTTCAAGCACCGAACTGCGTAGCTGAACCAGCCAAATCAATTGTCTCAGGCGCCCTCTTCCGCCGCCTCTGCGCTGCGATTTCATGAAAGAGCAAATTTATTGCCCCCAGAAATATGTGCAAGCGCGATCATGGAAACACGGGTTTTCAGTCCTGTCAATTAATAAATCCACTTGATTTATTAATTCGCTATGTCAGTCTAAGATCAGCGTGATGACAAAACTGTCCGCGCAGGCTTTACTTCAAAAATAATTCTCTTATTCCAGCTCTTTATCCCGAATGCTCCTTACAGGACACCCGATGCACTATCCGCAAGGCGCCCCTATTGATCCTGCCACAACCAGCCGCGGCTCTGACCAGACCGGCATGCGCGCCTATAATGAAAGGCTGATCCTTTCCGTTGTGCGCCGTCACGGTGCCATGCCGCGGGCAGATATTGCCAGACTAACCGGCCTGTCAGCGCAAACCGTGTCCGTCATCATCCGCAATCTCGAGCAGGACGGATTATTGTTAAGCGGTGAGAAACAGCGCGGACGTGTCGGCCAGCCAAGCCAGCCGATGATGCTCAATCCTGACGGGGTGTTTTCTTTTGGCCTGAAGATCGGGCGTCGCAGTGCAGAACTGGTTCTCGTCGATTTTACCGGCACGATCCGCGCACGTATGCACCAGACCTATCTGTGGCCGGTGCCGGATAATATTCTGCATTTCACGCTTTCGGCTATTGAGCAATTCACGGCGCAGCTCACGCCTTTCCAGCAAAGCCGCATCGCCGGTCTCGGCATTGCCATGCCGTTTGAACTCTGGAACTGGGTGGAGGAAGTCGGCGCACCACCTGCGGATTTGCAGGCCTGGCAAAGCACCGATATTTGCGAAGCACTGAGCCGGAAACTGCCTTTTCCCGTTCTGATCCAGAATGATGCCACCGCCGCCTGCGGCGCGGAGCTGACCTTCGGTTCAGGGCCGGATTATGCGGATTATGTTTATTTTTTCATCGGCTCATTTATCGGCGGCGGCGTTGTCCTCAACAATACGCTTTATGCCGGACGCAGCGGCAATGCCGGTGCACTGGGCTCCATGCCGATGGGCAACGGTTTCGTCACCACGGCAGGCCAGATCAGCCGCCCTGCCCAGCTGATTGATACCGCATCTCTGTTCATATTGGAGCGCAGTCTCAAACAGCAGAATATAGACACGGCTCCGCTTTGGGCGGCGCCGGATAATTGGGAAATTTTCAACCCTGTGCTTGATGAATGGGTATTGCTGACCGCGCGCAGCCTTGCCCATGCCATTTCATCGGCCGCCAGTGTAATTGATTTTCCTGCTGCCATTATTGACGGCTGGATGCCGGAAAATTTACGCGGCAAGATTGTTGAAACTACACGCAATGAAATCGGCAGGCTTAATTTACAGGGAATCATCCCGCCGGTGATTGAAGAAGGCACAGTTGGTGTTCATGCCAAAGCACTGGGGGCAGCGCGGCTGCCAATCTTCAGCCGCTATCTCTTTGATCAAAATGTTCTTTTTAAACACATACAATAAACCCGTCTTACCAAAGTTGAACAATAAACCGCTATTTATGTGAAATCATTTACTTCGGCTTCACAGGACTGCCTATAATATCCGTCATGAATGCAACTTGTTCATTCCACATGCATTTATCTTTTGCGAGAGCCGTTATTGTCAGGACAAAGCCAGATCATGACTTTTAAAACTATCAGCACCACAGCTTTTACAGATCAGAAGCCGGGCACTTCGGGCTTGCGCAAAAAAGTGACTGTCTTTGCTCAGGAGCATTATGCGGAGAACTTCATCCAGTCGATCTTTGACAGTCTGGAAGATTTTCAGGGCAAAACACTCGTGCTCGGCGGTGACGGACGCTATCTCAATCGCAAGGTCATCCAGAGCACGATCAAAATTGCTGCTGCAAATGGTTTTGGCCGCATTCTGGTCGGCCTTGGCGGCATTACCTCGACACCTGCAGCTTCCAATCTCATCCGCAAGAATAAAGCCTTTGGCGGTATTATTCTCTCTGCCAGCCATAATGCCGGCGGACCGCAGGGTGATTTCGGCATCAAATTCAATATCAGCAATGGCGGTCCCGCTCCGGAAAAACTGACCGAAGCGATGTTCGCCAATTCCAAAACCATCACATCCTATAAGATTGCCGATTGCGCCGATATCGACATTGATACACTTGGCTCGCATCAGATCGGCGATACGGTGGTGGAAATCATTGATCCGGTGAAAGATTACGCCGCCTTGATGGAAAGCCTGTTTGACTTTCAGGCGATCCGCACCCTGCTGCAATCCGGTTTCACCATGCGTTTTGACGCCATGCATGCCGTGACCGGCCCTTATGCCAAAGAGATTTTTGAAAACCGGCTCGGCGCAAAAGCAGGCAGTGTTTTCAATGCTGTGCCTTTGGAAGATTTTGGCGGTCACCATCCTGATCCCAATATTGTTTATGCCCATGAGCTTTATGAAGAGCTGATGTCGGCCAATGCGCCGGATTTCGGTGCAGCATCGGATGGTGACGGCGACCGCAATCTGATTATCGGCAAGGGCATGTATATTGCCCCGTCGGATTCTCTGGCAGTTCTCGCCGCTAACGCGCATCTGGCTCCGGCCTATAGCAAAGGCATTGCCGGTATTGCCCGCTCCATGCCGACCAGTTGTGCCGCAGACCGCGTGGCGGAAAAACTGAAGATCGGCATGCATGAAACACCGACCGGCTGGAAGTTCTTCGGCAATCTGCTGGATACCGGTCTTGTCACCATTTGCGGTGAGGAAAGTGCGGGAACCGGCTCTGACCATGTGCGTGAAAAAGACGGATTGTGGGCTGTGCTGCTATGGCTGAATATTTTGGCGGTACGCAAACAATCTGTCGCCGAGATTATGCATGAGCACTGGCAAACCTATGGCCGCAATTATTACTCACGTCACGATTATGAAGAAGTCGCCTCGGATGGTGCCAATGCGCTAATGGATGCATTGCGCGCCAAATTGCCTGATCTTAAAGGCAAGACCGTGCAGGGTATGGTTGTGGAAGCAGCCGATGATTTTGCCTATCATGATCCGGTCGATCATTCAGTGAGCAAGCATCAGGGCATCCGCATTCTCTTTGCCGGTGGTTCCCGTCTTGTGGTGCGCCTGTCCGGCACCGGTACAGCCGGTGCAACCATCCGCATCTATCTGGAACGCTATGAGGCTGACAGCAGCAAGCATGATCTGGAAACCCAGTCTGCCCTGACCCCGCTGATCGCAGCCGCTGCGGAATTCACAGAGATCACGCATTATACCGGCCGCGAAAAACCAAGCGTCATTACCTGACCCAACAAAAAAGGCCTGCATTGCAGGCCTTTTTCAATTTCATCATCTGTTATTCAAATACAATCTTCGGTGCTGTGCGGGATGAACCGCCGCTCACCTGCGCCCAGGCTTTTTCGGCAATTTCACGATAAATTTGCGCATGCGGGCTGTCCGGCTCTTTCACCGTGATCGGCATACCCGCATCGGACAATTCGCGGATTTGCATATCCAGCGGCACTGCGCCGAGGAAAGGTACATTGAGCCGCTCAGCTTCGCGCTGCGCTCCGCCATGACCGAAAATATCATAACGCTTGCCGGTATCCGGCGCGATGAAATAGCTCATATTCTCAACAATACCGAGCAGCGGCACATTAACTTTGGCAAACATATTCAGCCCCTTACGGGCATCGATCAGCGCCAGATCCTGCGGCGTGGAAACGATCACCGCACCGGCCAGCGGCACCTGCTGCGCCATGGTCAGCTGGGCATCGCCGGTGCCCGGAGGCATATCGACAACCATCACATCGAGATTGCCCCACTCCACTTCACGCATCATCTGATTGAGCGCCGACATCACCATCGGGCCGCGCCAGATCATCGGGGTTTCTTCTTCCACCAGAAAGCCCATCGACATGACTTTGAGGCCGTAATTGCTCATCGGCTTCATGATGCGGCCATTGACCGTTTCCGGACGACCGGAAATACCGAGAAGGCGCGGCATTGACGGCCCGTAAATATCGGCATCAAGAATACCGACTTTCAGCCCCAGTGCCTGAAGCCCGAGCGCAATATTCACCGAAGTCGTGGATTTACCGACACCACCTTTGCCGGAAGCCACGGCGATAATCTTGCCAACACCCGGAATACCCGGCTTTGCCTGCGGCTGCGGTGCTGCATGAGTATGCGCAGCCGGACGCACCTGAGCAGCGGGCTGAGGGCGGCTTGGCGGAGGCGCATCATCGCTGGTACGGCCGCCTTTGCGTTCGGCGGTCAGAGTGACCAGCGCACCGGCAACCCCCGGAATCTCTTTCACCAGTTTTTCCGCCCGCAGACGCAGCGGTTCCATCGCCTGCGCACGGTCAGACGGCACGGTAATGGAGAAAAACACTTTATTATCAGCGATAAAAATATCGGACACCAGTCCGAGGCTGACAATATCACCTTCGAAATCCGGTCCCGTGACCTGTTTCAGCTGAGCCAGCACCACATCTTTGGTGACCTGTGACATGCCTCATACCCCGTCGAATAATCTGTTCACCATTGCCGGCACAGTATTTTATCCTGCGACCGGCATTTCATTCATCATCGTTAAATGATTTTGTGTCTGAGAGAAAGTTATCTTCACCCCTTTCCGCGCAAACCTCTGTGACATCGTGAGGCAGAGGGAGATCCGGCATCATTATTACAGAGGAAAGCTCTTTCCTTCCGCAAAGCACCGCGCTAAAAAGCGGAAAGCGCAGTTATATATAGTTCAGGGTGATGGTTCAGACACACAAAAACAAGCTGGTTTTAATACGCATCCTGTGCGTATTGGCGCTTGTTTTGCTGTCTTTTGCCCATAGACCAGTGGATGTCAGCGCCCCCCTGCTGCAAATGACCACCAAAAGCGGCACCTCCGCTGAACCGGTTTTCATCCGTTATGAAACAATGCCCGATGGCAGTATTGTTTCGATCTGCGTTTCCGAAAACAGCGCCGCCTCTGACCGGCATCATAAAAATCATAATATGATGGTTGATTGCGAGGCCTGCCGTATCTCGGCGGCCTTTGCACTGGTTACACCACCTGCAGCCGGTGGTCCGGTTGTTGCCAAAGATACAGGCAACAGCGTCAGACGCACGGCCAAAGTTCTGCCCCGCTCCCGACCTTATCCGCCCGCCGCCCCGCCGCAGGCTCCACCTTTCCTTGCCTGATAACAGGTCTGCGCATTCTCACAATGCCGCAGGAAATATCAGTCATGCGCTTTAAGCGCCTTCATGCTTTCTGCCTGCAATTTGCAGCCGGAAAGCAGGATATTCGCAAGGAATAAATTTATGAAAACCATTTTCACACCACTCTGTGTTGCCAGCCTTCTTCTCGGCACTGCCGGTCTGGCACAGGCACATGTGTCACTTGAAACAGCTCAGGCTAATGCAGGAAGCGGCTATAAAGCCGTCCTCAAAATCCCGCATGGCTGTGAAGGTGCCGCGACCACACAGATCAATGTCAAAATTCCGGAAGGTTTCATTGCTGCTCAGCCGCAGATGAAAGCCGGATGGGATATTGAAACTGTTAAATCCGACTACCAGCACAGCTATAAAGTGCACGGTAAAGACGTGAAAAACGGCGTGACCGAAGTGATCTGGAAAGGCGGCAAACTGCCGGGCGATTTCTATGATGAATTCTCGGTTGTCGGCAAACTCGCAGCCTTCGACAAGGATACAACATTGTCCTTCCCGACCGTACAGACCTGCGAAAACGGCAAAACCGAAAACTGGACGGATATCGCAGCAGAAGGCCAGAACCCGCATGATCTGAAAAACCCTGCGCCGCAATTGCTCGTGGCGGCTGCCACAAAACAGGCAAGCCATGACGGCCACGGTGCGCATGGTGGCGATAGCGCTGAGGTGGTAACAGCCGGTGATCTGGAGCTTTCCGAAGCCCATAGCATCGCGACAATCCCGAATGCCCGCGTTGCAGGCGGCTATATTGTCATTACCAATAAGGGCAAAGAAGATGACCGCCTGATTGGCGGCACCACAGATGCAGCCGGAAAAGTCGAAATTCATGAAATGTCGATGAAAGACAATGTCATGAAAATGCGCAAGCTGAGCGAGCCTTTGGCAATTCCTGCCGGTCAGACTGTGAAATTGGCGCCAACCGGCTTCCACATCATGTTTATGGATCTGGCCAAGCCGTTCAAAGAAGGTGAAACAGTCAATGTTGTGCTGGAATTTGAAAAAGCCGGAAAGGTTAATTTACCGTTTCACGTGAATCCATCCAAGGGTTCTTCCGGTAATGCTGGCGGCAAGGCCAATGACCATAGCCATCACTAATTTCTGTTTCTCCGAAACCGTATCGGTTCGGAGATAAAAGACTAAGGCGGAACGCCGGTAATATCGGCGCTTCGCATTGTGATTCTGGAACCGCTCCCTTTTGCCTGTCCTGTTTACAGGCTTCTGCATGAGGCGGGACGTCGCAGAGTTTAAAAATCCGGCCGGAATGTCGTTCAATCCGGCCAGCTGCGACAATCACGCAAAACATATACGGATTCATATAGATAGCATTGCATTTTAGAATAAAACATGAGTAAAATACTCTGGAATTATTCTAAGCTATTGAAATAAGAACACTTTTCTAAATAAATGCTGAAAATTAGATTTGACAACCGACCGTTTTCACCGGCATATTCCCGCTGTCAGAGCTTTCGGGAGGGATACTTCCGGCTCGTGGCAATAAATTCAACCTTTGATGTTTGGGCCTTGAACCCGCTCTATTGGAGGACCTCATGTTTGGTCAGGCACTTTACCGCCCAAGGGCGGTACTATCGTCGCGCCCTCAGCCGCGACGCATATTCATCGCTCCCTCGCGTCCGTTACAGATCGGATGCCGCCCATGAATATGCAGGTCAGAAATCTCTTTGAAACATCCAGTCATTATTTCGAGCGGCAGGCTGAAAAGCTGGTGCTTGAAGGCTATCGCCACTGGACATCCGGCTTCGAAACCGGATCGGTTATTCCGTGGGAAATGGCCTGGACGATTTACACTCAGGAACTCGGCCTCGATAAAGCCAAGCTCGCGCTGGCCGAACTCTCCCATTTCATCCGCACCCTGCATTTTTGTGCAGCTTGTCAGCTCAAGGCCTTTCCTTAAGGTTCGATGCATATCTGCCGTGAAGAATGCCTGCTGATGGGACTGATCTCCGCCTTGCAAAACGGTGACGATACAACCCGTGATGCCTGTCTGGATGCTCTGGTGACCGGCAGCCGTGTCGCGGAAGTTAAAAAAGCCGCGCAGGACTATGCACAGGTCATGGCAGAGCTCGATCAGGTGCTGCTGCCTATCCCTCATTACGCCGTTGCCTGTGTTTTATCACCGGCAGGGCACAAAACCTTTCACTGATATGAAGAGCTGAAACCTCTTTCATAACTTTACCATGATTTTAGCCCAGTGACTGCGAGCGAAGCGCTCCGGATCCGCGGGCAAAACCGACAGGACGAATATTATGAATGCAAAAACTGAAAAGCGCTTGGGTATTATGGCTGCGCTCCTGCTGACCGCAGCAATGTTCGTGGCGCCTAATCCGATCCAGCAACAGCAGAATTTTCATTTTCTCAGCATGACTGAAGAAGCCGTCAAAGATGTACCGGCTCTGATTGTTGTTGCGCAAAACCATCAGACCGGCTCAGCTATCCGCTAACAGCACCCATTTGAACTATCATATTTGATCCTTTTTTTATCACTGTCCTCCCAAGACAGAAAAAAAGCCGCGCTAAAGCATTTTCAGCAAAAGTGGGAACCGGTTTTGCATATGAAAATGCGTAAAATAAATAGCCGGAGCATTTTAAAAATGCTCCGGCTCAGCGCGGCTTTTATTTTCAGATAGTTTTAATCAGGCCTGCACAACAATCGGCGCTTTGCCCTGCACGCGATCATAAAGATCAATAATATCCTGATTCATCAGACGTACGCAGCCGGAAGACATAGCCTGCCCGATCGACCACCATTCCGGATTGCCGTGGATACGATAGCCGGTATCAACGCCGTCACGGAAAATATAAAGCGCGCGCGCACCCAGCGGATTGGCTGGTCCCGGTTCCTGACCGTTACGGTATTTTTCCAGTTCCGGCTGGCGTTTGATCATTTCCGGTGGTGGTGTCCAGCGCGGCCATTGCTTCTTATATTGCACATTGGCGCGGCCTGACCATTCAAAGCCTGCACGTCCAACGCCGATGCCATAACGCATGGCCTCGCCCCCCTGCAGCACCAGATACAAATATCGCTCATTCAGTCGCACAACAATGGTGCCCGGTGCCTCACCGGTCGGATCCGGCACGATCTGTCGGCGGAACTGTTTCGGCACTTTCTCATAAGGAATAGCAGGCAGGGAATAACCATTCTCATGAACAGCCGCATACATCACTTCATTACTGGTAACGCCTTTATCAACGCTGATCTGCGGGCGCATCACACTGCCGGTCGAAGACATATCAATATCCGGCTGAAAAGCCGACATATCCAGCGACTGGGTACAGCCAGCCAGACCAAAGGCACCGGCGCCGGTCAGAAAAATGCGACGGTTCAGAATTTCACCCTGCTTTGCCATGATAAATCCGTATCTTCAAAACCTTTTCAGAGGTCGGATTGTGCGCCCGCATGGTTGAAAAATCATTAAATTCGCCGGATCTTCATTTACCATAAACAATGACCACACATTAAAAATGCAGTAAAAAGCAAAAAACCGGCACAAATTTGTGCCGGTTTTTCAATTCGATCAGTATCCGCATCTCTGCCGGATCAGTAATCTTTTTCGTAGAATACACCCAGACCGGAATCACCATTCGTACCGACAGAGCCTTTGGCTTTGAGATCCCGCGTAATATCCAGATTGATCGTGCCTTTGGTGCCATTGGAACCGCTGGCTTCCACACCGAGATAAATATTATCGCGGATATAGCTGCCTGCGCGAACCGCTGCATTGCCCTTGCTGTCGGTGACAACATCAAGATCATCCAGCCCTACGCCCTGACGCAATGCACCCAGCAGATTGGCGTTTTTACCACCCGCCAGTTCAGCGGCAGCAGCAGCAAGCTGTGCAATCTGGAAAGGAGACAGTTCCGAGATTGAGCGTTTGAAGATCAAACGCGCCAGAACTTCATCCTGCGGCAATTCCGGCTCCGAGGAGAATTTGATATCCGGATTATCCACCGTGCCCTGCACCGTCACCAGCACGATGATATCGCCGCCGTCACTGCGGGCAACGAAATAGAGCTGCGGGTTCATATCCCCGATCAGGGTCACACGGCCTTCATCAAAGGTTACACGCTGGGTCAGAATATCCAGACGGCCACGCAGCAGTTCAAAACCACCGACCGGACGCACATTGGTTACAGGGCCTGTCAGACGGACAGCACCGCCCAGTTCCGTATCCAGACCGCGACCACGCACGAAAATCTGGTTCGGCGCAATCACGCGCACATCCAGTTGCGGCACGGTCGGACGGGATGTCGGCACCGGTGCTGAACCCTTGGCACGGGTTTCCACCTTGGCACGTTGCAACGTCATCAGCACTGAAGCCGGTGTATTAACGTGGCGCACATCAATATTGGCACCGCCGCCGCCAAAACTTTCCGGCACGGTAATTTCCGCGCGTTCAATCTCGATCTTACCGGCAATCAGCGGATCGCGCATCAACGGGCCGGTAATGGTCAGGCCGCCATTAATGGTCGCAACCACCATGGAACCATCCGCATAACGTGCCTTATCAAAATTGATCCGCAGATCAGCAGGGAAATTCTGCGCAGCATTGATCGAAATCGTGCCATCCGCATTGATTGAACCACCGGTCGACAAAGCTGCGCTTGCATTGCGAAGGCGGATTGTCTGACCTTCCATGCTGCCATTGATGGTAATATTATTGAGGCGGATATTGGTTTCCGGATCAACCATCTGCGCGCCGCTTGTCGAGAACATACCGCGGATTTGCGGATTGTCGAAACCACCGCTGACATTAGCGGTCAAAGCCAGTGTACCGGTTGCCTGTGCGCCACGATCCGACAGAAAACGATTGGCAAGCGCCAACGGAATCTGCCCCGTCACATCAATACCCAAACCGCTGCCAGACAAAGGCACACGCCCCTGCGCGGTCACGCTGAGATTTTGCGGACCGTCAACAGACAGCGAGCTGATATTGACGGTCTTATCACCATAACGACCGGCAGCTTTCAGATTCAAAGGCGCAAGCCCGTTCTCAGCCAGCGGTTTGGCGCTCAGCGCGCGTCCGTTCAGATTGAACTCGGCGGCAGGATTGGTCAGAGCGCCGGTGACTTTTGCAGTGCCGGTAACATTACCGCCCAGATTCTGATCCTTCACCACGCCATTGAGCAGAGCCAGCGGCAGATTGGCCAGCTCGACATTCACATCCAGCGCACCGGCAGATTTATCCGTGCCCAGCGGCACAAAACCATTCACGCGGCTATCAAGACCATTACCGCCGGTAATCCGGCTGTCCACTTTCAGACGGTTCTGGCTCGACGTGCCTTTAGCTGTCGCATTCAAGGCGCCAATACCAAGTTCACGCGTCTGGCGGGCAATCACATCACGCGCATTGATGTCAAAACTGACATCAGGCTGGTTGCGCGAACCGGTAACCTTAGCCTGACCATTGATCAGACCGCCAAGTCCCAAATCCGGCTGGATGCTGTTTGCCACATTCAGCGGCAGATTATCCAGCTTCACATCCAGATTGAAGCGATCAGCCAAAGCACCATTAAGGCTCAGACGACCTTCTCCCACCTGCATGATGATATTGTTAAAGGTAACATCACTGCCTTTCAGCGCCAGAGATGCCGGTTGCGCCAGTCTGGTCAGCATTGAGCCCTGACGCAGCTCCGCATCTGAAAGCGACAGCAATAAACCGCCGTCCTGCGGCTCCAATGCGCCGTTGACTTTAACTTTGCTGCCGATTTTCAGATCAGTCGCAGCCTGAAAAACCGTTTTGCTGCCTTCAGACTGAGCCGTTGCATCAACCGTATTGATTTCGAATGTGCCGGCGCGGATGGACTGTGCTTTCACAGTGCCGTCAAGAACAGGAACATTAAACAGGTCGGCAAGCGTCGCATTAATATCCGCCTGCCCGATCACATTGCCTTCAACATTCAGATTACGGATATCTGCTTTGACCGCAGCATTCTGGCGGTCATTTTCATAAGACAGATCAATATCCGCATTGATGCTACCGGTTGCCTTGGCAAGGAAAAGAGCGGCTGCAGTTGAGACATCCGGCGCATCCACTTTCAAACGACCGGCGAGCAGGTTTTTGTCCGCAATATTCAGATCACCGCTGACGCGGGTGCCGCCTGCAACAAAATTCAGGTCGTTCAGGCGTTTGCCCTGCTCGTCCAGCGCAATTTTACCGGCAAGATCGAGTTTTTCACCGCTTAAGAAGCCACTGCCGCTGAAACCACCGCTCAAAGACGGAGCAAGCTTCGGATCAGAACCGTCAAGCACAGCATTGAAGTCGAGCAGACCATCATTCAGCTTGCGCCCTTCCAGCGAACCGGAAGGCACAGATGCGCGGGCAGCCAGAGCAATCCGGTTTTCTGTTCCGCGTGCACTGGCTTTCAGCGACAATGGTCCCGTTGCCTTGTCGGACAGATCGGCAATGTCACCAATCTCAACGCCCAGATCGAAATCGGCATCTTTGCTGGAGAATGAGCCATTGGCAGTGATTGCATTTGCATCATTACCAATACGGAAACCACGGGCGGAAAAACCGTTTTCAGAACGCGCCAGACCACCGCTCAAAGTGGAGCGGCCATTGATAATACGGTCAGCAATATCCTCACCGGTTTTGATATTCTCTGCTGTGCCATCCAGCGTCAGGTCAAACCCGCCAGTGAGAAGCGCAACAGTACCGGTTGCTTTCAGATCAAGACTGCCGGCAAGCGAACGGTCTGCCAGTGCCGAAAACGGCATGAGGCTGTTTGCCTGTAAAACAATGTCACCGGTATAAATGAATTTATCGATTGCACCCTTTAAGGCAGCGCTCAGACCGTTACCGGTGAGCTGCAGTTTTTCAAGCTGCACAGGAGAACCGGCACGCCATTGCCCCGATACGGCCAGATCAAAACGATCCCCCAGCGCCTGCGCAACCTCAGGCTGCCTGGCATTAATTCCCGTTACATTCCCTGTAATATTGAAACCGACATGGCGGTTTTGTGCGTCCTGCAGATTTTCTGCTGCGCCGCCCATATCCAGCACAGTCTGCTGTGCGGAGAAATCACCGGCCTGCAGACCTTCAACCAGCAGCTTGCCTGTCCAGTCTGCGGATTGGCGGTCGCCGTAATCCAGTGTCAGACGCGCAGACGCCAGAGAGGTCTGGCCGCCGCTGACCGGCAGAAGCACACGGCCTTTTTCCCGATCTGCAATCAGCGCATCAAGGGTCAGACGTGTCAGAAAGCCGTCATTGGCGGTTTCGGCCTTGGCCTGTACCTGCAGAGCGGCATTGGAAAGGTTGAAATTATCCAGACGGAAACCACCGCCATCCTTGATAAAACCATTGGCTGCAAGGCTTGAGGTTGCGCCAAAGAAATCACGGAATTTTTCCGGAATGAGTGCAGCAATCGGACCTTTGACATCCGCATTAAACACGCGGCCGGTAACAGTGCCGTCCGCATTGCGGTTCAGGGTCAGAAGTCCGGTCAGAATGCGCTGGTTGTCCGCATCAAGCGTCAGGTCAACTTTCAGATCATCAAGCTTGCCTGCGCCGGTCAGAGCCAGCTCAACAGGCGGTTTGCCTGCAATATTCAGAAGATTGGCGGCAATACCATTGGCAGGCTCGGAAAGACGCATATCCAGATCAAGCTTCTGATCGGCATTGGCGTAATTGGCTTTCAGCTTCATCGTGCCGCCCGGACCATCCAGACGCTGCATGTCAAACAGCGACTCCAGCGAACCGTCCTGAAGGGTCAGATTGCCTTTCAGTGCCACTTCCGATGCCAGACCAAAAACCGGCTGGCCGAATTTCAGGCGTTCAATATTCAGCTCACCCAGCAAAACCGCCAGCGGCAGTTCCGGCAAAGCAAAGCCACCGGCTTCCGGTGACGGCAGTCCCTCATCCGGTAAAGGTGTGCGGATAAACTCAACTTCCTTGGCCGAGAGTGTATCCACGCTCAGACGACCACGCAGAAGTGCCAGACGACTCCAGACAAGCTGGGCATCTTTAATGCGCAGCCAGATACCTTCGCGGTCAGCAACCGTGATAGCGCCGACTTTTGCCTCAGACGACAAAACGCCTTCAATACCGGTAATGCTGATCTTGCGGTTCGGGCCCGACAGTTTTTCTTCAACAAAAGACAGGAAATAGGACTTTTCTTCTTCAGCTTGCCTGTCGGAAACAGGATTGTCCGCCTGCGCCGTCTGCGTGCCTGAACCCGCAGGATTGCTCTGGCCGGTAGCAGGCGTCGTTACGCTGTCCGCCCCCTGAGGCAGCAACGATGCCCCGATATAAATACCGAGCGGCAGAATGATAAAGAAAGTGGCTACGAAAGCGAGAAAACGGTTCAAAACGCCTGTCCTATGCCGACATAGAATGCAAAACTTGAGTCACCTGCCTTGCGGTTAAGCGGCACGGCAACATCGAAACGGATCGGTCCGAGACTGGTATCATAACGCAAGCCCGCACCTGCCCCCAAACGCAGATTCTCCGCAAAATCAGGGTAGGATTCCTCCCCGACATATCCTCCGTCTACAAACCCGACCACACCGATACTATCGGTAACTTTTGTACGAACCTCGCCCGACATTTCCATCAACGAACGTCCGCCGATCACCACATCCCCCGGCTTATTCACCCCGATGCTGCGATAAGCATAACCACGGACAGAACCGCCGCCACCGGCAAAGAAGACTTTATCCGGCGGCAGATCGCTCATATCGGCACCGACAATCGACCCGACTTTAACACGACCGGCCAGCACAACGCGTTTATCTTCACCAAAGCCGTAATAGCCACGGCCTTCTGCGGTAAATTTGGTCGAGAAACTGCCGTTTTTGAGCTCGTAAAACGGCTCAACCACGCCCTCGGCATAATAACCGGAAGTAGCATTGGTCTTGTTATCGCGCTTATCCAGCAGAATACCGCCCAGCATCCCCACGGTGAAGAACTGGCGTTTGCCGTAATAATCATCATCAAACTGCGCACGAGACACATTGGCAAACAAACGTCCGCTCAGATCTTCATTGAAGATATGCGTAAAACCTGCCTGTCCGCCGACCGATGTCTCGGTATAATTATCCAGAACCTCACGCTTACCGGTCAGAGACGAAACGAAATCCGTATCCGGTGTGAACACGCCCGGTTTGGTGAAGGATGTACCCAGCACATAGGTGAAGTTTTTCGGATCATAGGAATTATCCTGCGAACCGCCGATACCGCTGACCTTGGCATCAAAGCGCAGACGCTCCGCCTTACCGAACAGATTGCGATGCATCCAGAAGGCTTCTACCCCTGCACCGTCCAGCGTGGAATAACTCGCACCAAGACCGAAGCGGCGCGGTTTACGTTCCTGCACGATCAGATCCATCGGCAGAATACCGTCGCGGTTGATTTCCTGTGCTTCCTGAATAGATGTTGAGCGGAAAACATCCAGCCGCGCCAAACGGCGGCGTGCACGCTCAATATCATCCGGATCATATTCCTGACCCGGTTTCAGATCTGTCATATAGGCAACGAATTCCGGATCCATGCGGGCTGTGCCCTGCACTTTGACAGGACCGTAATGGGCAACACGTCCCGGTTCCAGCGTGATATCCGCATTCAGCACATTGCCTTCATGATCGGCAACAATATCCTCACGCGTAACTTTCGCCTTGGCATAGCCCTGCTGGCGCCATGCCTCAACAGCAAGACTCTCTGCTTTCAGAATTGTACCGGATTTGGCAATTTCACCGCTTTTGAAACCGGCCTTTTCAGGCGACTGCACCTGATCGCGGCGGTCATCTGTCGGCGGCGCAAGTTCATTAATGCTGGCGCGGGCAAACAGGAATTGCGGGCCCGGATCAACATTGATGACAATTTTGGATGTATCCGGCAATTGTGTATCCGGCGGCAGGTTTGCAGCTTCGCGGCCATCAACCAGAATACTGATGGTGCCGCCATAACGACCTTCACCATAAAGTGCCATCAGAATACGACGGTAATCACCACGTGCTTTGGCCAGCAGTCCGCCGGAGCCGGAAGCCGCTTTTTCTTCATCAGCCACAAGCCGTGAAGCGCCTTTAACCAGCTCTTCCACATCGGCTGCCGTGCCGTCTTTATTGGTGCGGGTGCCGCCGGAAGTGACTTCAACGCTGTAGCGTTTTGGTTCGGCAATGACATCATCGGCTTCTTCAGCCTTGTCTTTACCCCAAAGTTTAATGCCAAAGAGCTCAAAAGCATGCGCAGGCGATGCCGCCATAACCGGCAGCAGCGCAGTGAACAGCAGGAGGGTGCTGACTTTACGGATTGGAGCTCTCCTTAATTTATTACCTGCATATCATCCCATTCAACGGGGTCAATACGCATATTCCTCGGCATAGCCCGCTCCACCCATCGCGCGATGCCTAACAATCAAACTAGCGGAGAGTATAATCCAAAAGCTTACACTGCTTTTTTAAAATTTATGCTTAATAAAATATTAATTTGTATTTTCCTTTACCTAAAGAAAAACTTAATTTGTGGCTTTCAATCAAATATAAATTTTGAATATTTAATCTTAAGAAAGAAACAAAAACGAAAATCACAGAGGCATAAAGCCGTAAAATATTGAAAATATTTGTCTTTTAAAAATACAGCCGCACAGGGCAATTTAAAACCGACATGAAAGATTGTTCCGGAAAGCATTTGTCATACGGATTGCAACACGTTCCAAGAAAATGCGCATTGGTTAAAATACAGCCACCTCCCTTAAAGAGTCCTGCCACGGAACCACGTTTTCCATAACAGGGAATCGCCTTGCAGAATCTGCCTTATCAGATCCTATCTGCGCCATCCTCCGCGCGGAAAATGCACAGGCCCCACACCCCATCGGGGGCTCCAGCCCTGCCGGCCAAAAGGACGAGGATTATAGCGTGGCCCATAAGGCCGGTAGCCCGGACGATACCAAGGCCGGTAATAAGGCGGGTGCCAGCCCGTGTAATAAGGTTGATAATACGGGGCATAAAACGGATCATCATAAAAACCTGATCCGATATTCAGCCCGAAAGTGACTTGCGGCTGCGTATTATAGACCGGTGCAGCATTATAGCCCTGATAGGATTGAGATAAATAACGGCCACTTATCCAACCTATCCCCCAGCTGCTTCTGATATGACACCAGCTGCCGCGGCAACTCTCAATATGCACCGCCGCACCGCGCGGCAAAGCTGCAATCCGCGTATAGTTTGTGCCCGGCCCCTGCCGTAAATTGACAGTACCCGAAACAGTAGCGACCTGCGCCTGCACAATGCCGGTTCCTACCAGCAGCATTAGCCCTGAAATTATTGAAATAATCTTCATCGAAATCACCAAGTTAAAATTGAAAAAATTTAAATGAATGCAAATTTTAAATGACGCGCTTTGAGAAGATCAAAATTATGAAAGAATAAGGACTGTAATTTGAGACAGGTTACCAATGCATCTCAATATAAAATGCATAAAAAACGGCGCTGCCAAAGCAGCGCCGTTCATTGTTATTCAGGTAAGTGAGACAAGCTCACCCATATTGCACCTTATGGCAGCGCGCGTGCGGCCTCAGGGCTGACTTCCATCATATTGATGGCCAGATGGTTCATGATCCACAGCGAGCCGATCAGAACAATCGCCAAAATCAGCACGGTGAAGAGCAGAGCCAGCAATGTCCAGCCGCCCTCGGATTTGGAATCCATGTGCAGGAAGTAAACCAGATGAACAATCATCTGTACCGCACCGAAAACCATAATAATGGCAACGGTTGTGGTGGTGTCAAAATACTGTCCCATCACCACGCCGAAAGGAACGGCTGTGAGGATGACGGCCAGAATGAAACCGATGATATAATTCTTGGTTTCGCTGGCTGATGCTTCAGTTTTATGCGCGGAACTCATGCCTGAACTCCCATCAGATAAACAATCGAGAATACACCGATCCAGACAACATCAAGGAAGTGCCAGAACAGGCTGAGGCACATCAGACGGGTCTGGTTGGCTTCTGTCAGACCGGAACGCAGAACCTGCGCGACCAGAACCAGAATCCAGATCAGACCAAACAGAATGTGCAGACCGTGCGTACCGACCAATACGAAGAAGGCGGACAGGAATGCAGAACGGCCAGGACCGGCACCGATTTCGATCAGGTGATGGAATTCATAGATTTCCATCGCCAGAAAGGCTGCGCCGAGCAGGAATGTCACGGCAATCCAGCCAAGCATGGCGGATTGTTTTTTACGTGACATCGCGATCATCGCGAAGCCATAGGTCAGGCTGGAGAACAGCAGCAGAGCGGTTTCCACAGCAATGAAATTCAGATCGAACAGTTCCCAGCCGGTCGGTCCTCCCGCGTATGAACGCGAGAGAACTGCAAAGGTGGCAAACAGACCCGAGAAGATGACACAGTCACTCATCAGGTAGATCCAGAAGCCGATCAGTGTCGTGCCGCGGGAATCGTGGTGCTCGTGATCGTCGTCATGCCCGTGGGCGTGATCGTTAGCGTGCGTTACAGCGGCACTCATGGCTTAACTCCCAAAGACTGCAGCTTGAGCGTATGCTCATCTTCGATGCGCTGCACTTCTTCCGCAGTGACATAGTAGTCGCGGTTATTGTTGAAAGAATGGATGATGCTGATCGCGATGATGGCCAGAGTAGCCGCAATCGCCAGCCACCAGATATGCCATACACCGGCAAAACCAAGCGCGATACAAACCATACCGATGATGAAACCGGTGCCGGTATTACGCGGCATATGAATTGGCTTGAACTTGTCGGTTTTACGCTTCACGCCACGCTTCTTCATATCCCAGTAAGCATCAACATCCTGAACACGCGGTGTTTCAGAGAAGTTGTAGAACGGAGCAGGAGAAGCCACAGACCATTCCAGCGTACGGCCGTTTTCCCACGGATCACCGGTGTGGTCACGCAGTGCTTCGCGGTTGCGGATGGACACCAGAACCTGAATGATCTGACAGGCAATACCAACCAGAATGATTGCAGCACCGATAGCGGCAATAATCAGGTAAATCTGCCATGCCGGATTTTCAGTGTGGTTGATACGGCGGGTCATACCCATGAAGCCCAGAATATAGAGCGGCATGAAGGCAAGAATGAAACCGGTCAGCCAGCACCAGAATGCGCGTTTGCCCCAGGTTTCATCGAGACGGAAACCGAATGCTTTCGGGAACCAGTAGATGAAGCCGGCAAAACAACCGAACAGCACGCCGGAGATAATCACGTTATGGAAATGCGCGATCAGGAATACGGAATTGTGCAGTACAAAGTCCGCAGGCGGAATTGCAAGCATAACGCCGGTCATACCACCGACCACAAAGGTACACATGAAGCCGACAGTCCACAGAACCGGCGTTTCCATACGCACGCGGCCTTTATACATCGTGAACAGCCAGTTGAAGATTTTCGCCCCTGTCGGGATCGAAATAATCATTGTCGCCACGCCGAAGAAGGCGTTAACGGAGGCACCGCCACCCATTGTAAAGAAGTGGTGAGCCCAGACGAGGAAGGCCAGAACGGTAATGGCAACGGTCGCATAGACCATTGAAGTATAACCGAACAGACGCTTGGCAGAGAAAGTCGCGATAACTTCCGAGAACACACCAAAGCAAGGCAGAACCAGAATATAAACTTCCGGGTGACCCCAGATCCAGATGAGGTTGATATACATCATCGGATTGCCACCGAAATCATTGGTGAAGAAATGCATACCAAGATAACGGTCAAGCTGCAGGAGCGACAGGGTTACAGTCAGGATAGGGAACGCTGCAACGATCAGAATGTTCGAGCAGAGGGCAGTCCATGTGAAAACCGGAACCTGCATCATTGTCATGCCGGGAGCGCGCATTTTGATGATGGTTGCGATAAGGTTCACACCGGAGAGCAGCGTACCCATACCGGAAATCTGCAAAGCCCAGAGGTAATAATCAACACCGACACCGGGGCTGTATTCCAGACCGGACAGCGGCGGATAAGCCAGCCAGCCTGTACGGGCGAATTCACCGACGCCGAGCGAGATGTTTACCAGAATAGCACCGGCAACAGTCAGCCAGAAGCTCAGGGAGTTCAGGTAAGGGAACGCAACGTCGCGGGCACCGATCTGCAGCGGAACTGCAAAGTTCATCAGACCAACGATAAACGGCATCGCCACGAAGAAGATCATGATCACGCCATGGGCAGTGAAGATCTGGTCATAGTGGTGCGGAGGCAGGAAGCCTTCATTGGCGCCGGAGGCCATAGCCTGCTGGGCGCGCATCATCACGGCATCGGAGAAGCCGCGGAACAGCATCACCAGCGCCAGAATGATATACATGATACCAACGCGCTTATGATCGACAGTTGTCAGCCAGTCACGCCACAATACGCCCCATTTACCGAAATAGGTAATGGCTGCGAACAGAGACAAACCGCCGAGTACAACGGCACTTAAAGTGACCACAAGTATCGGTTCGTGAAGCGGAATATCCGCCAGGGTAAGTTTTCCGAACATTTCTCTACACTTTTAATGGCAAAACCATTGGCCATAATCTGCCAATGGTCTGCCTGCCTAAAGTCACGAAATCCCGTCAGTTAGACGCAGGTTCCGCAGGCGATTCTTTTTTCACAGAGGATGTGATGAATGGTGAAAGCTTCTGTACGCTGCCGCCGCCATGGCTGACACACGGGGTCTTGCCATCCACACAACGACCGATAACAGCACTGAACAGACCAGGCTCAGTTGAGGCATAATGCGTAACCGGATGCTTCTCTGTCGGCTGATCCAGCTCGATATAACCGGCACGGTTCAGTGCTTTGTCAGAGGTGCGAACTTCGGAAACCCATTTTTCAAAGTCGGCTTCGTTTTTCACATGGGTTGTGAAACGCATCTGCGCAAAACCGTCACCGCTATAGTTCGCGGAGATACCTTCATAAGCACCGATTTCATTGCCGATGAGGTGCAGCTTGGTCTGCATGCCAGGCATTGCATAAACCTGACCGCCCAGAGCCGGAATGAAGAAGGAGTTCATCGTGTGACCGGAAGTGATGCGGAAGTTCAGCGGACGATCAACCGGTACGACCAATTCATTCACCGAGGCAATCCCCTGCTCCGGATAGATGAACAGCCATTTCCAGTTCATAGCCACAACTTCAACCTGAACCGGCTTTGCCGCATGTTCCAGCGGGCGGTACGGATCGAGCTCATGGGTCTTAATCCAGGTCACATAACCAAGAATGAGAATGACGATGCACGGAATAATCCAGACAGCGGCTTCAATCTTGTTTGAGTGATGCCAGTCCGGCAGATATTCATTATCTTTGTTGGCGCGATATTTATTCGCGAAATACAAGGTCGCGATAATGACCGGCACAACAATCAGCGACATGATGACTGTCGCGAAAACAATCAGGTCGCGTTCTTTAATGCCGACTTCGCCTTTAGGAAACAGCACAACCTGCTGACACCCTGCCAGTATAGCCGTCAGCATCAGAACCGCACCGATACCTGCCGACCGGAATAATCTGTGTTTCATTTAATTTTTCCGTCTTGAATGCGCCCGGGACAGGCCACATATCAACATTCACCAAGATATTTCAGGCTCATGAATAAGCTCAAAAACATCTTAACTGCTTTGAAATGCTGTATTATTTCTTATCTGACATTGTTTCAGACTAAGAAGAACATACAGTAGTTTCGGTAAATTCTGAAATTCATAAACAAAAAAGCGCCGTATTTCAACACCGACGCCTATACGCACATATTTCAGAAAACCCGGCCGGAGCAATTTCATCTCTTAGAAAAGATAAAAGCTGCTCCCATCAGACCGGAATATCGAATGTCTGAACCCATAATTGACGGGCATATCAGACCGATTCATTCCGGCATCCAGAACTTTTGCGGTTTCTATAAGCAGGAAAGCATCTAACAGCAAGATGAATCTCGGTCACGTTTCCGCGTCTGGAGCAAAAACTATCCGGCAGGCATAAGACGGCACATGAAACAGGGAAATCAGGAAACAGCTGCAAAGGTCCAAAGCATTTCACAGTCAGGCGGGCTCAGCTTGACGGCAGTGATAATGCGACCAAATAAAGAATCCAGAGCATGTCACGGAAAAGCGGGCACCGGTTTTCCGATAACGACATGCGTAAAAACAAGGAGACAGAGCGAGCGATATGATGCAATCCGGACATCAACCGCTCTAGGCAAAAAAGCTTTAGAAAATGAAAAAGGCCGGGATGTCCCGACCTTCCATGAAACGCCTCAACCAATGCCAGTACATCCGTGGTCAATAGTCAGGCGAATTTCTTAAACTTTATTTATGTATAGGCCCCGATTATTTCAAGAGCATGACAGATTTACGTTATCTTTGTGTCATCTATCTTGCTTTTGCATCCTGCTGCTCCGGCATAAGCACAGCCTGACAGCCGGATTATGCTACGGCGCGATCCTGATACAGTTCCTGTTCTCTTTCCTCTTCCTGCGCAATATAGGCATAAACCTCATCCATACATTGCTGCAGCATATCGAGATCAACAGGCCCCATGCGGCTGAGATAAATATCCATCTCGGAAGCAGGCACACCACGCTTAATCATTTCGACAATCGCCTGTACGACTATGGTTTTCTGATCAAATCTGTAGCGCTGCATACCCCACCTCACGCATCTCAGGGTTCTCCTCCCCTTTATGCACCCATATGGTTAATATGACGTGAAGATGGCGCATTTAACAACAGCAAATAACTGTCATTTTTTAACAAGATCTCCGCAAAATGATATTTCTGCGCAATAAAAATGACCTGCATTACATTATAAAATTATAACTTACATATATCTAATAGCTTAAAAACAAAAACTGCCCGCCGGTATATTTTCCGGCAGGCAGTATTCATATTTCTATTTGCTGAAAGACAGCAGATCAGCCTAACGGATTACATACCGTCATTCTGGCCGATGATCTCGCGCTTACCGACATGATTGGCAGCGCCGACAAGACCTTCCTGCTCCATACGCTCCACCAGAGATGCGGCACGGTTATAACCGATCGACAGGCGGCGCTGGATATAGGATGTCGAGCATTTCTTATCCCGCAGCACCACTTTGACAGCCTTTTCGTAGAGATCATCACCGTCATCGGATGCCATATCGCTCTTATCAAAGACCGCACTGTCATCTTCAACCGCTTCCGTGTCTTCTTCATCAGCAGTTACGGTTGCCAGATAATCAGGACGCCCCTGTTCTTTCAGGTGATTGACGACCTTTTCGACTTCCTCATCCGATACGAAAGGACCATGGACGCGGACAATGCGACCGCCACCGGCCATATGCAGCATATCGCCCTGACCAAGCAGTTGCTCAGCACCCTGCTCACCGAGAATGGTACGGCTGTCAATCTTCGACGTCACCTGGAAGGAAATACGGGTCGGGAAATTCGCCTTGATCGTGCCGGTGATCACATCAACAGAAGGTCGCTGTGTCGCCATGATCAGGTGAATACCGGCCGCACGCGCCATCTGCGCCAGACGCTGGATCGCACCTTCGATTTCCTTACCGGCAACCATCATCAGATCGGCCATTTCATCGACAATAACGACGATGTAAGGCATTGGCGTCAGATCCATTTCCTGTTCTTCATACAGGATTTCACCGGTCGCCTTGTCAAAACCTGCCTGAACGGTACAGGTAACAGTCTCACCTTTTTCACGCGCTGCAGCTGCACGGGCATTATAGCCGTCAATATTACGCACACCGAGACGCGACATCTTGCGATAGCGCTCTTCCATTTCGCGCACGGTCCATTTCAGTGCCACGACGGCCTTTTTCGGATCGGTTACGACAGGAGTGAGCAGATGCGGAATACCGTCATAGATCGACAGTTCCAGCATTTTCGGATCGATCATGATCAGGCGGCATTCTTCCGGCTTCAGACGGTAGAGCAATGACAGGATCATGGTGTTGATTGCCACCGACTTACCGGAACCGGTCGTACCGGCAACCAGCAGATGCGGCATCTTTGCAAGCTCGGCAATTACCGGCTCACCGCCGATGGTTTTGCCAAGGCAGAGCGCCAAACGGCAATTGGTGCGCTCGAAAGCAGGCGATTCAATCAGCTCACGGAAATAAACCGTTTCGCGGATCGAATTCGGCAATTCAATACCGATCACATTACGGCCCGGTACCACTGCAACACGGGCAGACAGAGCTGACATGGAACGGGCAATATCATCAGCCAGACCAATTACGCGGGAGGATTTAACACCCGGCGCAGGCTCAAATTCATAGAGTGTAACAACCGGACCCGGACGCACATGGATAATTTCACCACGCACACCGAAATCTTCCAGAATGCTTTCCAGCAAACCAGCGCTGCGTTCCAGCATTTCCTGCGAAATAATCGCACCGTCTTTATAAACAGGCTCCTGCAACAAAGCACGAGGCGGATATTCATAACCTTCACCGGACATTACAGTTCCGGTTTCAATCGCGGTCGGCGAGAAAATCGACAAGTTGATCGAGGCCGACGGATTGCGTGGCGCAGGAGCGGCAGCGAATGTTACCGGTGCAACAGTTGGTGCAACAGGTGCTTCTTCCTGTTCTGCCACAGTTTCCTGCACCAGATCACAATCTTCCACCACAGTTTCAGCAACTGCTTCAGCAATTGTTTCAGCAACTATTTCAGCTGGCATTTCTGCAAGCGGCTCGGCAGCAACGGCCACAGCTTCTTCTGCTACCGGTACGGACACTGCATTCAGCGGCGGCTGCATATTCAATGCCTGTGTGGCAATTGAATAGACCGGCATCTGATAACCGGACAGGCCAAAACTAAAGGATGGCAGGAACGGATTGCTGACAGTCTGTGCAGGCTCCGCCGCAACAGCAACAGTTTCTGCAAGCTCAGCCACGGCTTCCGCAATCGGTGCCGGTGTTTCAGCTTCCATCTCGACTGCGGTTTCCACAACAGTTTCCGCTACGGTTTCAGCAATCTGCGCTTCTTCATGCGCCGGCCGCCATTCAACGGTGCGGAACATGCTCAGAATTGATTTTTCTTCCGCAACGGGTGCCGCTTCCGCGACAGGCATCACGGCTACAGGTGCCAATACAGGTGCAGGCATTTCTGCCGGTTCTGTCACTGTCTCAACAACAGCTTCCGCAGCAGGGGCAATTTCCGGCAATCCGGCAAATTCCCAGAAGGCAAAATCAGACAGATGGCTCAGCTGCAAACCGCCCTGCTCTGTCTCAGCAACCGGAGCAACAGGTTCAGCAAGCACAGGCTGCTGCGGCTCAGGCAGATGCGAAACCACAGCATTGACCACTTCGGCTTCCGGCACGATTGAGACCACCGGTGTCGGCACGGTACCGGCCAGAGGTGTCGCAGCTTCAACATGCGGTGCAACCGGAACAACCGGCAGGCGCAAACGCGCAGCAACAATCATGCTTGAAGGCCCGCGCAAAACCGGCGCAGTACGAACAGGCTGGGCAGTCACAGGAGCGGAGGTGGCAGGCTGCATGACAGGTGTTGCAGCTACTTCTTTCTGCACAGGGGCAGATGGCTGCACTTCTTCTTCCGCACCGAATTCTTCAATCAGCTTGGCGCGCAAACGCTGCAATTCATTTTCAGGTGTGCGGGTAAAACGTACATTCTCGGCCAAAGCAAAAGCATTCTTCCAGACCTTTTCGCCGGAGCCGAATTGCTCACGTACAGACAAGCCCTGATAGGCCACATGCGGATTAGGCACGGTCATCGTCGGATTGGCCGGTTTCGGATGTACCGGAGCAGATACGGCCTGCGGCGCGGCAGGCATAGTTGCTGCAACAGGTTCCTGCGCAGCAGGCTGCGCGACCGCAGTCTGTTCTTCTGCCTTTGCGGATCTGTCCTGATCCATCCAATGCTTAACCGCAAAATTGTTGCTCATCTGCTTACTCCTAGGCGGGTATGACGGGGTAACGGGCACAGGGGCGGCAGTCGATGCTGCCGGTGCGACTTCTGTCACAACCGCCGGAGCATAGCTGAGAGGGGCAACGGAGATTATTTCCGCCACCTCTGATTCTGTAACGACATGTTCCGCTTGCGGCTGTGATACGGGTGCAGGAGCGCCAGAAGCAGATTGTTCCGGCCTCTGTATTTCCTGCGGCTGAGATACCGGTTCACGCATGTCAGCGGAAACCGCAAAGCGGTCAGTCGTTGCAATGGAGAAATTGGATCGGGGAATACGCATGGACCTGAAAAACCAAAAATACGCTACTGAGTTCTGTCCACAAAGTAATAAAAAATGAAGGTTAATAAGTTCCTTCCAAATCGCATTTGTGATCGGCCGGAAAAGACGAAAATCAGCCGTCTCTCTTGCGTGAAATGTTAAATTTATAAAATATTTTCAAATATATAGCGGATGAGTAACGCAGGATTTCGATGCGCAACAATATTTCTGCACTGCCTTCATACGCGTAAACCACAAGCAAAGGCGCAGCAGTCAGGCATTATGAGCCGGCCGGTATAATTTGCAGCTTCTCACTGCAACCGATTATGGAAGAAAATACTCCGTAAAGACCGGTGCTAAGCAGAAAACAGAGCTGTTTTCCGCTCAATCACAATGAATTGCTCAAATTTTCCCTCAAATCCCTGCACATCAAAGCAATAATCCCTCTCGCAATCGCTGAACGGGTGAGCTAAGGAGACGCCAACCGGTCGGGCAACCGACTCTTTCCCGTGAAGAGCGCCCCGTTCAGGCTCATATAAAGATGGTGACAATCATGCTCTCTTATCAGCGTTATGCAGTTCTCACTTGTGTTGCGCTCCTGACCATTGCCTCTTTTATCGGGGCAGTCTTTTACAGCGAATGGCTCCTTATCATCACTGCGGTCTCAAGCTCACTGCTTGGGCTGGGCGTCTATGATATTTTTCAGTCCAAACACGCAATTCTGCGCAATTACCCGATCATCGGGCATATGCGCTTTATTCTCGAAAGTATCCGTCCGGAACTGCGCCAGTATATTATTGAAGGCGACCGCGATGAGGAACCGTTCAGCCGCGAAATCCGCGGTCTGGTTTATCAGCGCGCCAAAGGCGTTGAGGACAAACGCCCGTTCGGTACGATCGAAAATGTTTATAGTTCCGGCTATGCATGGCTGACCCATTCTGCTGTTCCTATGGTGATTAAAGATACGGATTTCCGTGTCCGTATCGGCGGCTCTGCCTGCAAACAGCCTTATGATGCCAGCCTGTATAATATTTCGGCCATGAGCTTCGGCGCGCTTTCTGCCAATGCCATTCTTGCTTTGAACAAAGGCGCAAAAATTGGTGGTTTTGCCCATGATACCGGCGAAGGCAGTATCAGCCGTTACCACCGCGAAGGCGGCGGCGATCTGATCTATCAGGTTGCATCCGGCTATTTTGGCTGCCGTAATGATGACGGCACATTCTCACCGGAGAAATTTGCCGTTCAGGCTGCTGATCCTCAGGTCAAAATGATTGAGCTGAAAATCAGTCAGGGCGCAAAACCCGGTCATGGCGGTATGCTGCCAGCCAAGAAAATCTCACCGGAGATTGCCGAAGCACGCGGCATTCCGATGGGCAAGGATTGCATCTCACCGCCTGCGCATAATACGTTCTCCACGCCGATCGGCATGATGAAATTTATCGGCCAGTTGCGTGAACTCTCCGGCGGCAAGCCTGTCGGCTTCAAACTGTGTATCGGCCACCGTCGTGAATTCATGTCGATGGTCAAAGCCATGCTGAAAACCGGTATTTATCCTGATTTCATCGTCGTTGACGGGAAAGAAGGCGGCACCGGCGCGGCTCCGCTGGAATTTGCCAATCGCGTTGGTATGCCGATGCTTGAAGGTCTGACCTTTGTGCATAATACGCTGCGTGGTGCCGGTATCCGCCACGAGATCAAAATCGGTGCGGCCGGTAAAATCGTCTCGGCCTTTGATATTGCCCGTACTTTTGCTCTGGGCGCAGACTGGTGTAACTCGGCACGCGGCTTCATGTTTGCTGTCGGCTGTATTCAGGCGCAGTCTTGCCACACCAATACCTGCCCTGTCGGTATTGCCACGCAGGATCCTTTACGTCAGCGTGCGATCGATGTCGGCGATAAAAGCAACCGTGTTGCACGTTTCCACCGCAATACAATGCATGCTCTGGGTGAGCTTGCCGGTGCGGCAGGTCTCAGCGATCCGCGTGACTTCATGCCTTATCATTTCATGTTCCGCCAAAAGGACAATGAATTCCTCGACGGTAATGAGGTCTATCCGTATCTGCCAAACGGCTTTCTGGTCTCCGGCCCTGAAATTGAGGAGCTGTCTGACTGGTACAGCCGTTGGGATCGTGCTTCTGCTGAAACTTTTGCGCCACCGGAAATCCCGCATGGGCCGTTTATGCGCCGCAAAATTGCTGCCTGATATAAAAATCCCGCCAATCTTTTACTTTCCCGCATTGTCCGACGCATCACAGCAGGAAAAGAAATCAGTCCGGCGAACTGATTTCCCTGCGGAGACGCTTCGCACTTTTGCTGGAAATGCTTGAGGCGGGATTTTTATGCCTTCAAACTTCAGGATCACGCATGGTTTCTTTTTGCGTGATGAGACGGGCGCTTTGTAATCCGCTCAGATAAATCCAGAGCCAGCTCCACGCGACTGCAAGTCGTGAACGCGTTCCGATCAGAAAATAGATATGGGCAAGCCCCCATATCCACCACGCCAGAATGCCTTTCAGCTTGAATTTTCCGAATTCGATAACAGCAACTTTTCGGCCGATTGTCGCCAGATTGCCCTGATGGCGATATGTGAATATTTCAGGTGCAGGCGCGCCTTTCAGCATGGCACGAATGCATTTTGCAACAAAGCTACCCTGTTGTTTGGCAGCGGGAGCAATGCCGGGCACGGATTGATCCTCACCCCATTTGACCAAGGCCGTATCACCGATCACAAAAATTGACGGATCATCCGCAAGCCGCAAATCCTTAGTGACAACCACCCTGCCCGCACGATCCGATTCTGCTCCAAGCCACTGCGCCGCAGGCGACGCCTGCACACCGGCCGCCCACACGATTGTACGACAGGCAATCGGCTCCTCACCGATTGTAATACCGCTCTCATCACAGGCTGTAACCGGCACGCCGGTACGAACGGTAACGCCGAGCTTTGTCAGGGCATTGCGGACATAACCGGATAGATCTTCACTGAAGCTCGGCAAAACACGCGCTCCGGCCTCAACCAGCAGAACTTTCGCCTGACGTGTATCAATACGGCGAAACTCACGCGGCAGCGTGTGATGGGCAAGTTCTGCAATCATACCGGCCATTTCAACACCTGTCGGCCCCGCACCGATCACCGCGAATGTCAGTAATGCTTCACGCTTGGCCGGATCCGTCTCCAGTTCCGCCTGTTCAAAAGCCAGCAACATGCGCCTGCGAATTGTCGTTGCATCTTCCAGTGTTTTCAGACCCGGCGCAAAGGCTTCCCATTTATCTTTACCGAAATAGGCGTGGCGTGCACCCGTTGCCAGAACCAGTATGTCATAAGGCAATTCAGCACTGTTGCGCAGGCGCACTGTTTTTTGAATACGGTCAATACCGACAACCTCATCAAGCAGAGTTGTCACTTCCTCGCGGTCACGGAAAAGATGGCGGATCGGCCATGCTATTTCAGATGTTGCAAGCACGGTGGTTGCAACCTGATAGAGCAAAGGCTGGAAAAGATGATGGTTGCGGCGATCCACCAAAGTAATGTCAATATCAGCATTTTTCAGCCCGTGAACGACCTGCAGGCCTGCAAAACCCGCACCAATAACCACAAGCTTCTTTTTCATAACGCATCCCGTTCTGCATGAGATCTGTTCGGCTGAAAACATACCACCTATTTTGCCATTATGCTGCATTAACCGTGCCTAAGGCATAGCTTAATGAGCAGGAAGTTCCTAAAAGCAGGTGAGCAACAAGGATGGATGAAAGCAAACCAATGAATTTGAGCCTTTTTAAAAACCTATGCAAAGACGGTAAATTCAAAGAAGCACTTGCCTTGGCGACAACCGGCTACGAGGACGACAGGCTTGCGCCTACCCGCTTTTCCATGGACAAGAAGACCGGAAACCCGATCTTCTACCGAGGCAACAAGCGCGTAGAACTGAACGCCGATAATGAATGGCAAATCTCAAAGAACCTGAATTTCTGATGAAGCTCTGAGCTTAATCAGAAGGTTTTCATTTGACTGACAGCCAATTGGTTCCTTTTCAGACAAGGCAAAACCCTTGATCGGAATATGGAGAATCAAACAGAGCATCTTTTTCAAGACATTGTTTTATAGAATAAAATATTTTGTGATTTTTTGGTGGAGCCAAGCGGGATCGAACCGCTGACCTCTTGCATGCCATGCAAGCGCTCTCCCAGCTGAGCTATGGCCCCATTCCCGATCATGTTTTTGAAACATGCCGACCTGAGCGTCGGTTCCGGTGGTGCGAAGCAGATTGTGATCTGTTCGTGACGGCTACATAAATTGCCTTTTACGGAAGATCAAGAGCAAAAATCAAACTCTTTCAAAGTTATTCAAATTATTTGCAAATCCTGTAGCAAAACATCTTTTCCGCAGTGCAAAAGCACTAAAAAACAAAATGCCCTGCACTGGTGTCAGTGCAGGGCATTTGCAATTCAGGTTCGGAATGACCGGCGATCAGCTTTCGTCGTCGTCGCCAACACCGCCGCCACCGCCGAGAAGACCGGACATATCATCATCGTCTTCGTCTTCATCATCTGTGGTCAGGAACGGATCATCGTCATCGCCGAGATCCACATCATCGTCATCATCCAGATCAGGAATGTCGTCGCCTTTTGCTTCATCATCCGCATCTTCCAGAGATACGAATTCCGGTGCATCCAGTGCTGTATCCAGTTCTTCGGTTTCTGTCTCTTCTTCTTCCACGCGGGTATCAACGCTGGTTTCGAAATAAGACAGCGGATAGGATTTGCCTGTATAAGGAGAAACAATCGGGTCCTTATTCAGATCATAAAATTTCTTGCCCGTTTCCGGATCGATACGTTTTGTGCCAAGTTCAGATTTTGCCACGTCAAGCCTCATAAGTTGTGCCGGCTGCGGCATCCGCACATCTCCTGAAACAAGAGATAAAACCGGAAAGCCTTTTCGGTGTTTTTTGGTGCATAAACGGATTTCGATGCCTTTGTCAAAGCTAAAGACACATGTTTTGCTGAATCATGCTGCTTTGCGGTATTTCGTGGCGAAAATACGCCGCTTTTTCCGCACAATGCCGCACAGGCTTCCGCCCGCATAAATTCCGCTCAGTTTGCAGGATGACCTGCGGCTAAACCTATGCTAGACCTTTGCCACCTCGATTGACCGCGCTGTCTGAAACGCGCTTAAAGCTTAAAAAACGGCAGCATAAACTGACTGTAATATTATGTCTCACTCTCAAGTTTCCAAACCCGCAACCTCCCGTCGTTCACGCGACCTGAAGGGCGATATCCGTATTCCGGGCGATAAATCGATTTCTCACCGTTCTTTCATGTTCGGCGGCCTTGCATCGGGTGAAACCCGCATTTCCGGCCTGCTGGAAGGCGAAGATATTCTGGCCACCGGCAAAGCCATGCAGGCCATGGGCGCACAAATCCGTAAGGAAGGCGATATCTGGATCATCAACGGCACCGGCAATGGCTGCCTGCTGGAATCAGAAACCCCGCTGGATTTCGGCAATGCCGGTACCGGTGTACGCCTGACCATGGGGCTGGTCGGCACCTATGATATGAAAACTTCATTTCTGGGCGACGCATCCCTCACCTCGCGTCCGATGGCACGTGTGCTCAATCCGCTGCGTGAAATGGGCGTACAGGTTGAAGCCGCTGAAGGCGACCGTCTGCCGCTGACATTACGCGGCCCCCGTACCGCCAATCCGATCCGTTACCGTGTACCAATGGCCTCGGCTCAGGTGAAGTCGGCAGTTCTGCTGGCCGGTCTCAACACGCCGGGCGTGACCACAGTGATCGAACCGGTGATGACCCGTGACCATACGGAAAAGATGCTGCAGGGTTTCGGCGCGGATTTGAGCGTTGAAACTGACAAGGACGGCGTCCGTCATATCCATATCACCGGTCAGGGCAAGCTCACCGGTCAGATCATTGATGTGCCGGGCGATCCGTCCTCAACCGCTTTCCCGCTGGTTGCTGCGCTGATTACCGAAGGTTCGGATATTATCATCCGCAATGTGCTGATGAACCCGACCCGCACCGGCCTGATTACCACTTTGCAGGAAATGGGTGCCCAGATCGACATTCTCGATCCGCGCCTTGCAGGCGGTGAAGATGTGGCTGACCTGCGTGTGCGTTCGTCAAAACTCACCGGCATCACCGTGCCGGTTGAGCGTGCACCGTCAATGATCGACGAATATCCGGTTCTGGCTATTGCCGCCGCGTTTGCGGAAGGTGAAACCATTATGGATGGTCTGGATGAGTTGCGCGTTAAAGAATCAGATCGCCTTGCAGCGGTTGCCCGTGGCCTTGAAGCCAATGGCGTAGACTGCACAGAAGGTGAGATGAGCCTGAGCGTTCGCGGTAATCCGTCCGGCAAGGGTTTTGGCGGCGGCACTGTTGCCACCCATCTCGATCACCGTATTGCCATGAGCTTCCTTGTGCTTGGTCTGGCCTCTCAAAAACCGGTAACGGTTGATGATGCCACAATGATCGCAACCAGCTTCCCTGAATTCATGGATCTGATGCGTGGTTTGGGTGCGGATATCAGCATGGCCGGAGCCAAATAACCGCAATGCAGGATAAAGCTTTTATCATCGCCATTGACGGGCCTGCAGCTTCCGGAAAAGGGACGCTGGCCCGCAATCTTGCCACGCATTACGGTTTTCACCATCTGGATACCGGCCTCACCTATCGTGCAGTTGCTAAAGCCCTGATTGATCAGGGTTTACCGCTCGATGATGAAGCGATTGCTGCGCGCGCTGCACAGGAACTCGATCTCAAAGGGCTGGATCGCACTGTGCTGTCCGCCCATGATATCGGGGAAGCAGCCTCGAAAGTGGCCGTCATGCCGGAAGTGCGTCATGCCCTTGTGGAAGCGCAGCGCAAATTCGCAGAAAACCTGCCCGGCACTGTGCTGGACGGCCGTGATATCGGCACCGTTGTCTGCCCTGATGCGCCGGTAAAACTCTATATCACCGCTTCAGCGGAAGTGCGTGCAGAGCGCCGTTTTAATGAAATGCGTGCAAAAAACGCGGATGCGGATTATAATGAAGTTCTGGACGATCTGAAGCGCCGTGATGAGCGCGACATGAACCGCTCTGCTTCGCCTTTAAAACCTGCAAGCGATGCGCACTTGATCGATACCAGTAAAATGGATATAGAAGCGGCATTTCTAGAAGCTAAAAAGCTGATAGATGCTGCATTGCGCGCCTGACATTGGTCTGAATTTCAGAAAAATTGTCGAATTGTGCGTCTTTTATATAAAAATTGTCTGTTTTCAGGCCATGCGCCGGATTGTTCTTTTTAAGAACGGCTTGTCTTCAGACTTTCTCGAAACACCAACCCCCGGCGCCGTATCCCGTGAATTTCACGGATACATCAGGAGTCTACATGTCAGATTTTAACCCGACACGCGAAGATTTTGAAGCTCTGCTGGCTGAGTCCTTCGCCAATAATGACCTTGCAGAAGGTTATGTTGTTAAGGGCCGTATTGTTGCCATCGAAAAAGACATGGCAATCATCGATGCAGGTCTCAAAGTTGAAGGCCGCGTGCCGCTGAAGGAATTCGGCGCTAAGGGCAAAGACGGCTCGATGAAGCCGGGCGACGAAGTAGAAGTTTACGTTGAGCGTATCGAAAACGCGCTTGGCGAAGCTGTTCTGTCGCGCGAAAAAGCTCGCCGCGAAGAAAGCTGGGTTCGCCTCGAAGAGAAATTCGGCAAAGGTGAGCGCGTTGATGGCGTTATCTTCAATCAGGTTAAGGGTGGTTTCACCGTTGATCTCGATGGTGCCGTTGCGTTCCTGCCACGTTCACAGGTTGACATTCGTCCGATCCGCGACGTGACCCCTCTGATGCACAACCCGCAGCCGTTTGAAATCCTGAAAATGGACAAGCGTCGCGGCAACATCGTTGTGTCCCGTCGTACCGTTCTGGAAGAATCTCGTGCGGAACAGCGTTCTGAAATCGTTCAGAACCTTGAAGAAGGTCAGGTTGTTGACGGCGTTGTTAAGAACATCACCGATTACGGTGCGTTCGTTGACCTCGGCGGCATCGACGGCCTGCTGCACGTTACCGACATGGCATGGCGCCGTGTAAACCATCCTTCCGAAATCCTGACCATCGGTCAGCAGGTTAAGGTTCAGATCATCCGCATCAACCAGGATACACATCGTATTTCCCTGGGCATGAAGCAGCTGGAAAATGATCCTTGGGATGGCATCGGTGCGAAATATCCGATCGGCAAAAAGATCACCGGTAACGTAACCAACATCACCGATTACGGTGCATTTGTTGAAATCGAACCAGGTATCGAAGGTCTGATCCACGTTTCTGAAATGTCCTGGACAAAGAAGAACGTACACCCAGGCAAAATCCTGTCAACCTCTCAGGAAGTCGAAGTTGTTGTGCTCGAAGTGGATCCGGTCAAGCGCCGTATTTCGCTCGGTCTCAAGCAGACCCTCGACAACCCATGGACAACCTTTGCTCAGAAATACCCAGCCAACAGCGTTGTTGAAGGTGAAGTCAAGAACAAGACCGAATTCGGCCTGTTCATTGGTCTCGACGGCGATGTAGACGGCATGGTTCACCTGTCGGATCTCGACTGGAACCGTCCGGGCGAACAGGTTATCGAAGAGTTCAACAAAGGTGACGTTGTTAAGGCAGTCGTTCTCGATGTAGACATCGAAAAAGAACGTATCTCCCTCGGCATCAAGCAGCTGACCGGCGACAGCGTTGGTGAAGCAGCTTCTTCCGGCGACCTGCGCAAAAACGCAGTTGTTTCCTGTGAAGTAACCGGCATCACCGATGGCGGCATCGAAGTTAAACTGGTTGACCACGACATCGAAAGCTTCATCAAGCGTTCGGATCTGTCTCGTGACCGTGACGAGCAGCGCCCAGAGCGTTTCTCCGTTGGCCAGAAAGTTGACGCACGCGTTATCTCCTTCGACAAGAAAACCCGCAAGCTGCAGGTTTCCATCAAGGCTCTCGAAATTGCTGAAGAAAAAGAAGCAGTTGCTCAGTACGGTTCCGCAGACAGCGGCGCATCGCTCGGCGACATTCTTGCAGCAGCAATGAAGAAGTCCGAAAACAACTAATATGGATTAAGCAGAACTTGTCCTTGTGATCTGAGTTCTGCTCCATTCCAGAGTTGAAAATCCCCCGCCGGAGCAATCCGGCGGGGGATTTTTTATTACAACAATACAAATACAAAACAGCAATATCAAAATAACAACAAATGAAAATCATTTTATACTTTAAATAAACAATTTCACACGCGTTTTAAATTGAGTTAATATACTTATTGTACTGCAGTATTTTTATATTTTATACATTGACTTTTAAAAATAAATTTCAACGAAAGGAAACACCATGGCAAAAGGGACATTTTTAAACGTCTTGCCATATGTCTTCGAAGAAGAGGGAGGATATGTTAATCATCCGGCAGATCCGGGTGGCCACACCAATATGGGGATCACTCTGGCTACCTTATCCGCATGGATGGGAACAAAGGCATCTGCTGCCGATATCCGCAACCTCAGTCAGAAGACAGCAGCCGACATTTATAAGAAAAATTATTGGGATAAAATCGCCGGCGATGTGCTGCCCGCCGGCATTGACTATGCAGTATTTGATTTTGCCATCAATTCCGGCCCTGCCCGTGCAGCAAAAGCTCTGCAGAAAATTGCCGGAACCTCTCAGGACGGGATTATCGGAGATCAGACACTCAGCGCACTCAATCTTCGCGACCCTGCCTCTGTCATCAATAATCTCTGTGACCTGCGGCAGAACTGGCTGCAAACACTCTCTGCCTTCAAAACTTTTGGCAAAGGCTGGACAGCCCGCGTCAAACGCGTACGCAACCGTTCCCTTGCTCTGGCCAATGAGGCTTCCGGCCAGCCTAAAAAAACAAAACCAAATCAGCCACGGGAAACAAAAATTTCAATCCCGCCAATCCTCAAGAAACCAGAAACGCTGGCACCGCTCAGCGGTGTACTCACCGGCATCACCGCTATGGCCTCCGGCAATGGCCCCGTTCAGATTGCTGTCGCGGTTATTCTGGTTGTTCTGACCATTGCTGTTCTGTGGCATTTCCTCAGTCGCAGAAAGAACTGAAAAGTGGGAACCGGTTTCGGAGAAGATATGCGAGAGAAGAAATAGAGCATTTCCAATGATTCAAGATAAACCGGAAATGCTCTGTTGCCCGCCCGTTTAAAAGCGGGCGGGCAATATGCGTTTAAGAATTTGATGCAAAAATCAGGCCACGCCCAGCAGAGCAATCAGTGATAGGCTGATTGCTCCCAAAGCCAGCAGGGAGAAGACAGCGGTCAGTGTGACGCGACCACCGGCCTTCATCACCGTACGCACATCCACACCAAGTCCGAGACCAGCCATTGCAATCACTGTCAGGGCTGTACTTGCCTCATGCAGCGGAGGCAGCACCGCTTGCGGGATCAGAGACAGGCTGCGCAGCGCCATCATTCCCAGAAAGCCGATAATAAACCATGGCACCATCTGCGACAGCTTCGGGCGGGCACCACCTGACTTTGCACCGATTACACCGATTGCCACAATAACCGGCCCCAGCATCAGCACACGCACCAGCTTGACCAATGTACCGATCTGCACACTCAATGCGGCCACAGGGGCTGTTGCGGCCAAGACCTGCGGCACCGCATAGACTGTCAGGCCTGCCAGAATACCATATTGCGCGGCAGACATATTCAGCAGCGGCACCAGCAAAGGCAGACACAAAACAACGACAACACCCAGCACAGCTGTAAAGGCAATCGACGAGGCCACATCATCACTATTTGCACCGATCACCGGCGCTGTGGCGGCGATTGCCGAGTTACCGCAGATAGAATTACCGCAAGCCACCAGCACAGCCATACGATGCGACAGGCGCATCATCCGGCCGATTGAATAGCTGATACCAATCGACAGCATCACAACACCGGCAATCCCGCCAATCAAAGCTGGCCCTGCCTGCATCACCGCTTCCGCACTGATGGATGCGCCGAGCAACACAATCGCAATTTCCAGAACCATCTTGGATGAGAACTGGATGCCTGCATGATACCGGCCGGAAAGGCTGAACAGTGAACGCACTGCGGCGCCTATCAGAATAGCCAGCACGATTGATTCCAGCCATGCCCGCCCGAAATAGTGCGCCTCGATATATTCCAGAGCATAGGCTGCGATACTGACCAGAAGGCAGAGCATAAATCCGGGTAAAATGCGGGAGAAATTAGAACGAAGCTTGTGTGGCATGACTGCTATTCCGATAATTTTTCCAATTCTATCGCTTATTTCAACCATTCATTCCATTTGAAAATATGGTATATTTCATTCAGTAAAATCGAATGATTGAGCGCCATGACTCTTGAACAATTACGGATATTTGCGGAAGTCGCCCGTCAGCAGCACCTGACCCGAGCGGCCGAAAGCCTGCATCTGACACCATCAGCGGTCAGCGCTGCAATTAAAACGCTGGAAGAACGCTATGCGACACAACTCTTCAACCGTATCGGCAGACGTATTGAGCTGAATGAAACGGGGCGTATTTTTCTGCATGAGGCCGAGGCCGTGCTTGCCCGTGCGCAGGCTGCCGAATTGACACTAACCGAAATTACCGGCCTGCAGCGTGGCAGCCTGCATATTTATGCCAGCCAGACTACGGCCAGCTACTGGCTGCCGCCACTGCTGGCACGGTTTCATACCGCCTATCCGCAGATTGAACTGAAGCTCTCCATCGGCAATAGCGAGCAGGTGGTTGAAGCTTTACGGGAGGGACTGGCAGATGCGGGATTTATTGAAGGTGAAACGGACGACCCGTTTCTGCATAAAGAATCGGTGGCAACAGATCAGCTGATTACCGTTGTTCGCTCGCAGCATCCGTGGGCGAAGCGTACGGCACTACCAACCACATTCTTACCGGAGAGTTTCTGGATTTTGCGTGAGCAAGGCTCCGGCACGCGTGCGGCCTTTGAAGCCTATTTACGCGATCAGGCTTTTGATCCCGCACACCTGCCGCTCGCACTGGAGCTGCCGTCAAATGAGGCCATATGCTCGGCTCTGATCGCGGGGGATTATGCCACTGTGCTTTCCGCGCTCGCAGCGCGTCCGCATCTCGCGGCAGGCACATTGAAACAGGTGCCGTTTACATTGCCGCCACGGCAATTCTGGCTTCTCAACCACCGCAAGCGCTACCAGAGCCACGCCTTTAAAGCGCTTTATGCGATGGTCAAAGAAACCAGATAACAATCAGCGAATGGCTTTAACCAGCGCCTTATCTGGAAAACAGGTAGCAGGCTGACCATTTTTCTCCTGCCAGATACCGATGGAGCGACGGGTTTTAAATCCGGCCAGTCCATCCGGCTTGCCGACATCATAGCCCTGCTTTTGCAGTCGCTTCTGCATGGTAGCGACATCGGAGCGATAAAGACCACCGACATCGCCCCAGCCTTGCTGAAAACCACCGGCACCATAGCTCATCCGGTCAGAGACATGGCCGATGAACAGCGCATAGAGATCGCTCATATTATAGTTTTTCAGCACGTAGAAATTCGGCGTGACAATAAATGCAGGCCCGTGACGACCGGCAGGCATCAGCAGAAAACCTTCCTGTCCCATCTCCTGCGCAGGGAAAGCTTTGCCATTAACGCGGGTGATACCAAGTCCCGTCCAGTCTTTGAAGCTCTTACCCTGATCCGGCCCCTCCAGTGAGCAGGAGACATTTTGCGGTACATTGACCTCAAAGCCCCAGTCGCGACCTTTCTGCCAGCCGAAATGCTGCAAATAGGCAGCAATAGAAGCCAGTGTGTCCGGCACGGAATTCCAGATATCCCGACGTCCGTCCCCGTCATAGTCGACGGCATGTTTCAAATAGGAAGTCGGCATGAATTGCGGCTGACCAAGCGCACCAGCCCAAGAGCTTTTCAGATGGGCGCTGTCCATATAGCCCTTCTGCACAATTTCTAACGCGGCAAGCAATTCTGCGCGGAACATATCCTTACGCGTTGCCATAAAGGCTTTGGTCGCCAGCACTTCAAAACCGTTATAAGGGATCTTCACCGTGCCGAAAGCGGATTCACGTCCCCAGACAGCAACAACAATACCGGCAGGCACACCGAAGTCGCGTTCGATTTTCGTCAGCAGGCTCTTATGGGCATTGAGCTTCACCTTGCCATTGCTGACAACGGAATCAACTGTGCCTTTGCGGAAATAATTGGCAGGTGAACCAAACTCAGACTGTGTTTGCTGTTTTGGTGTTTGCGGCTTGGTGCCGGGCGGCACCAGATCGGGCAGTTTCCAGTTTAACTGCACGCCGGATAAAGACTGATTGAACACGCTGCGGCTGATGCCGCGCTGTTGCGCCTGCGGCCACAGATCATTCTCCAGCCATTGCTGAAAGGCGGCATTGGTTTTGGATTGGAGTGCAGCAGAATAAGTCTGCGCCTGCGCTGCCGGTACGCTGAGAGGCACTACCGCACCAGACAAGCTGAGCGCCACCAGAGCCTGACGGAGGAAAGTCTTCTGCATGGCTGCTCCTCTTATACAAAATCCACCTGAAACTTGGATAAAAAATCGGTTGGTCAGGTTTTATAATGTTGTTCTGGCGCGCAAAGCTGCAGCCAGTGTCCCCTCGTCCAGATAATCTAGTTCACCACCAACCGGCACACCATGCGCAAGACGGGTGATCTTCACATCCATGCCATCGAGCTGATCAGTAATATAATGCGCTGTGGTCTGCCCTTCGACCGTGGCATTGACCGCGAGAATAATCTCTTTGATCTCGCCGCCCGTCACGCGCTCAATCAGGCCTTTAATGTTGAGATCATCCGGCCCCACACCATCCAGTGGTGACAAACGGCCGCCCAGCACATGATAGCGCACATTCATGGTGCCAGCGCGTTCCAGCGCCCAGAGGTCGGACACGTCTTCAACAACGATCAGCGTGGAGGGATCACGGCGCGGATCTTCACAGACCGTGCACGGATCACTGGTATCCACATTTCCGCAACAGGAACAGATACGTACCTTTTCTGCAGCTTCCTGCATGGCAGAGCCAAGCGGCACCAGCAATGCATCTTTTTTCTTAATCAGATGCAGCGCGGCACGGCGTGCAGAACGGGGCCCGAGCCCCGGCACACGGGCAAGAAGCTGGATCAGACGTTCAATTTCAGGACCGGCGATTCGTTTTGACATAGTGAAGACTTAAAACATTTAACGCCCGAATAGAATCGGGCGTTAATTTATAATCACATGATGTATGGATAATCTGTCGCCTTAAAACGGCAGTTTCATGCCCGGAGGGATTGGCAGACCGGCGGTCAGCGCCTGTGTCTTTTCAGCCATCATCGCTTCCAGCTTGGCTTTGGCATCATTATGCGCAGCGATAATCAGGTCTTCCAGAATTTCGCCTTCGCCTTCTTTGAGCAGCGACGGATCAATTTTCAGGCTGGTCAATGTACCCTTGCCAAGCAGGGTCAGACTGACCAGACCACCGCCGGAAGTGGCGCTGACTTCCATCTGCGCGATTTCTTCCTGCATAGCCTGCATTTTGGCCTGCATTTCTTTTGCTTTGCTCAGCATCCCCATCATGTCACGCATGTGGCAGAACTCCTCGAATTACTCTTTTTCAATAAATGGTTCACAGCTTTGGTCGTTTCAACCGCAGCTAATATTAATCGTCATCATCCAAATCGCCGCTATCCACACCCGGATCCGGCATTTGCATTTCCAGCTCAGTGTCGTCATCCGGCGTGGTGATACGCACGTCGATAATTTTGGCACCTGGAAATTTCGCAAGAATCGCCGCCACATCCGGATCAGCGCGGGCATCTGTCACCAGTTCTTCGCGCCGTGCGGTTTCCACTTCAGCAACCGTCTGGCCGCCGCCGTCACGGGCAACCGAGACCATCCAGCGCTCGCCCGTCCAGTCCAGCAAGCGCTGCGCCATATCCGTGGCCAGTGTTTTCGGCGCATGTTCGGTCAGCGCAATTTCCATACGGTTCTGACCGATGGAAACCAGACGTACAAAATTCTTGACCAACACTTTGAACTGCAGATCACGCTTATTGCCTGCCAGATTGACGATGTCATTCAGGTCGCGGATGCGCACTGCCTGCGGAGCAGGCTCTGCTTTAGTCTGAATAGCTTGCGGCTGCATCACCGGCTGTGCAGTTGGCTCTGCCAATCGAAGAGCGGCGCCACCATTATTTTGACGCTGTACCATCTGACCGGAAACCGCATCAGCGGCTGCGTAGGCTGTTGTACCACCACCGGAGCCATTCCCACCGCCGCCTTGCGGAGCAGATGGCGCAGAACTACCGCCAACCTGACCATTGGCAATGGCTTTCAGCGCCTCGTCCAGTGTCGGCAAATCGGCAGAATGCGCCAAACGGATCAGCAACATTTCTGCCGCCTGCACCGGACGTGATGAGGTTTCCACCTCATGAATACCTTTGAGCAACATCTGCCAGCAGCGCGACAGCGCGCGGATCGACAATGTTTTGGCAAATTCAGCACCACGCACGCGCTCATCTTCCGACAGCGACATATCCTGCGCGACTTCCGGTGTGAAACGCAGACGCGTGACCAGATGGTTGAAATCCGCAAGATCGCTCAGCACAACGGAAGGATCAGCACCCACATCATATTGCGCGCGGAATTCTTTCAAAACGCCTGCCACATCACCGCGCATCAGCATTTCAAACAGGTCGATAATGCGCGCACGGTCGGCAAGGCCGAGCATTTCACGCACCGTCTGACTGTCGACTGTGCCGTTGCCATGGGCAATCGCCTGATCGAGAATCGACAGGCTGTCGCGTGCAGAACCCTCTCCGGCACGGGCAATCATCGCCAGTGCTGTGTCGTCAGCCTGCACATTTTCAAGGCCGGTAATCTTGCGCAACAGGCTGGTCAATGTGCCGGATTCAATGCGGCGCAGATCAAAACGCTGACAGCGCGACAGAACGGTAATCGGTACTTTGCGGATTTCTGTGGTCGCGAAAATAAACTTCACATGCGGCGGCGGCTCTTCCAATGTCTTCAGCAGGCCGTTGAAGGCCTGATTGGAGAGCATATGCACCTCATCGATGATATAGACTTTGTAACGGGCAGAAACCGGACGGTAACGCACCTGTTCAATAATCTCACGAATATCATCAATACCGGTATGTGAGGCAGCATCCATCTCGATCACATCGACATGGCGGCCTTCCATAATCGCCTGACAATGCTCACCCAATTCGGTCAGATGCACACTCGGCTGATCAATCGTATCGGTTTTATAATTCAGGCCGCGCGCCAGAATACGCGCCGTTGTGGTCTTACCCACCCCGCGCACACCGGTCAGCATCCATGCCTGAGCAATACGTCCTGCTTCAAAAGCATTGGTCAGGGTGCGCACCATCGGCTCCTGACCATAAAGATCGTCAAAATTCTGCGGGCGGTATTTACGGGCGAGAACGCGATAGGCGTTGTCTGCCGGTTTATTATCCATGGATTTCGCGCGCTCCTTCAGATCCCGTTTTTAAAGCATTTCCAGCAAAAGTGGGAACCGGTTTTGCTTGAGGCAAATGCGTAAAACAATAATTAGAGCGGTTCCAACAGTTCATCACAACTGGAACTGCTCTAAGCTTCACTGCTGTAGCACAGATCGTCAGCCGATTGAAAACAGAAAGCGGTCTCTCGGAAAACTTAGCTTTTCCGTGCACAACAATCTGATTTTCAGGGGAGAAAAAGGTGGGAGGCTGGCACGATGACCCGTGCCGAGCTCGTTAGGGCTGCTTCCTTCCGGACCTGACCCGGTTGGCGAGTGGTACGTCCACCACCAACCTCCCGCGCTTCATATCGGAAATTTGAACACAAAATGCAAGGCTCAAATAGGTCGAGATAAAAAAATATAGATTATTTTCATGCATTTTATGTTTGAATAGTTCCAGACTAACCGCAAAAACTGCCGGACAAGAACAATATCCCTCACAAAGGCACCGCATCATGCCAGATTTCGCCCTCGACCAACGTCTGCAAAATGACAGCTTTCCTATCGGCCCGCTTGGCCTGTGCCAGCTTTTACTGATGAATGACAAGCGTTGGCCATGGCTGATCCTTGTGCCGCAACGCGCGGATATGTCTGAGATTCACGAGCTGACCCCGCTCGACCAGACCATGCTCAGCTTTGAGACTTCTATGGTTGCCGAAGCCATGAAAACAGCGACCGGCTGCGAGAAAATCAACAGTGGTGCGCTCGGCAATATTGTCCGCCAGCTGCATATTCACATTGTTGCACGCAACAGCGGTGATGCAGCATGGCCGGGTCCGGTCTGGGGCCATGGCACGCGCGAACCTTATACGGACGAAGAAGCAAGCAAGCTGATCAGCGATTTGCGCGACCGTCTTTCTGCCTGATTTTGGCTGCCTGAGTTCATCACATGACAGATAACAGCCATGGTCTTGGCTTTGCCGGCAGGACACTTGACCCGCAGGCCGAGAAACGGGACGAAACAAGTTTAGCCAAAGCATTGGCTGATCCGGATGCGCAATTTCTGCTTTTTGCCGGCAATAAGATTATTTTGAAGCAGGACGCACCGGAACAGCGTGCCTTGTTCAGCCATGCGGAGCGACGCGCCCTGCAAAATGGTGCGGATTTATCTGCCGGTGACAATCTGATTTTGCTGGGTGAAGCAGAGGGCATTGCCTATTTTGCACTCGACACCGGACTGGACGCTGAGGCACTTCCTGCGCCTTATGAAGCTTCGGAATATCGCGCACTCTATACGCATCATCTTTTGCCACCTGCCCTGAGCGGTATGGTTGCGCAAGGGGCTGCGCTTCTTGCATGGCATAAAACCCATCGCTTTTGCGGGCGTTGCGGCAACCGGACAGAAATGCGGATCGGCGGTTTCAAACGGGTGTGCACTTCCTGCAATGCCGAGCATTTTCCACGCACTGATCCAGTGGTGATTATGCTGGTCACCCGCAAAACCGACAATGGCGACACGTGTCTGCTTGCGCGAAGCCCGCATTTTGCTCCGCTGACCTATTCCTGCCTTGCCGGTTTTGTGGAACCGGGTGAGACGATTGAAAATGCTGTCCGGCGTGAAGTGCGCGAAGAATCAGGCCTGCCCGTCGGACAGGTCACTTATCATGCCAGCCAGCCATGGCCGTTTCCCTATTCCCTGATGATCGGCTGTTTTGCGCAAGGCTTGTCCGATCAGATCACGCTCGACTATGAGGAGCTGGAAGACGGACGCTGGTTTACCCGCGATGAGGCAAGAGCAATGCTGGATAATGTCCATGCTCAAGGCTTACGCACACCACCTGCCGGTGCCATCGCCAGCGCCCTGATCCGTCATTGGGTAGAGTGTTCAGACAAATAAAAAAGCGCCGGATCACTCCGGCGCTTTTTTCAAACTGTTTTACTTTCCGTTATTCAGCTGCAAGCAGTTGCTTGCGGTTTTCACTGCCCGGATAAACACCGACAATACGCACTTCCTTAGTGAAGAAAGCCAGTTCTTCCAGTGCCAGCTGCACGGAACGATCATCCGGATGGCCTTCAATATCCGCATAGAACTGTGTTGCCATGAAAGTACCGCCAATCTGGTAGCTTTCCAGCTTGGTCATGTTGATGCCATTGGTCGCAAAACCACCCATCGCCTTATAAAGCGCCGCAGGAACGTTGCGTACGCGGAATACAAAAGTTGTCACCATCAGCTCGTCCGGTGACTTGCGCGGTGCCCATTGCTCTTGTTTGGACAGCACAACAAAGCGCGTAATATTATTTTCCGCGTCTTCGACATTATGCTGCAAAATTTCCAGCCCATAGAGTTCTGCGGCCAGCAATGGTGCCAGAGCCGCTTTGCTCTTATCGCCCAGATCCGCCACCTGACGGGCAGCGCCTGCGGTATCACCGGCAATCACCGGTTTCCAGCCATTGCCGCGAATGATTTTACGGCATTGTCCCAGCGCATGAATATGGCTGTGAACGCTTTTGATATCTTCCATTTTGGTGCCCGGCAGCACCATCAGCTGAAAATGGATCGGCAGGAAATATTCGCCGATAATATGCAGACGTGATTCCGGCAAAAGATGATGAATATCCGCAACACGTCCGGCCAGCGTATTCTCAATCGGAATCATCGCCAGATCGGCTTCGCCATTTTCAACGGCATTAAATGCATCTTCAAAAGTCGCACATGGCAGCGGCTCCATCGTCGGAAACATATTGCGGCAGGCCGTATCGGAATTTGCTCCCGGTTCACCCTGAAACGATATTTTATTGGTCTTCGCTGCCATTTTGGTGCCTTTGACTATTTATAAAATGCTTCTCTGTTTTCCCTGAATTTCAGCGGGACAGAAACTGACGCGCCTTTTCCAGATCATCCGGTGTATCCACACCCAGCGGGAAGGATTGAACCACTTCCACATCGATTCGCATACCCGCTTCCAGAGCCCGCAGCTGTTCCAGTTTTTCACGCAATTCCAGAACCGAAGGCCCGAGCGCGACAAATTTTTCCAGTGCCGCACGGCGATAGGCATAAAGACCGATATGATGGTAAAGCGGGCCATCGCCATAAGGCGCAGTGGCGCGGGTAAAATAAAGCGCGCGCAATTTATTGGCACCGGCCAGCGGCGAGCCGACGATCTTCACCACATTCGGATTGGTCTTCTCTTGGGAATCTGTGATCTCAACACCAAGGGTGGCGATATCCGCAGGCCCATCAATCAGCGGCTGCAAAGCGGTTTTAATCAGCGCCGGATCAATCACTGGCAGGTCACCCTGAACATTGATTACGGCATCAAATTCTTTATTCGGATCAATAGTTTGCAAAGCCTCATAAATTCTGTCCGAACCGGATTCATGATCGCTGCGTGTCATCACTGCTTCAAGCCCATGCGCCTCGACAGCCGTTTTAATCTCTGCACTATCCGTTGCCACAACCACGCGTCCCAGACCGGATGCAACTGCACGCTCGGCCACATGCACGATCATCGGCTTGCCGGCAATGTCGGCCAGCGGCTTGCCCGGAAGACGGGTTGAGGCCATGCGGGCGGGGATCAGGATCAGCGATTTAAACGGCTTAGACATGGCTATTCATCCGAAAGTGTCAAAAAGTCACGGGTACTGCAGTTCTTATAGGTGTTGCCAGCGCCAAGTAAAAGACCTAGTTTCCGGCGAAAGTCAGCAATGGAGGGCAACCCTCCCCTAAGACGTATCAATAATTACCGCCAAGCTAAAGGCGTTGGGGAAGAGGAGCGCTAGCGGCCACATGGAATCGTCTCAGTCCAACAAGTTTATCATGGCCTTTCTGGCCACAGTTTTTGTTGTAATGACTATTGGTATTTCATCCGATGCGATTTTCTCGACCTCGCATCCTGAAAAAGCCGGTTATGAAATTGCAGCGGCAGAAGGCGGCGCACCGGCAGCCGGTGGCAAGGAAGCAGCTGTTGCTGTTCCGATTGCAACCTTGCTGGCATCAGCTGATCCTGCACGCGGTGCAACAGTATTCAAACGCTGTGCAGCCTGTCACACGAGTGAAAAAGGCGGCGCGAACAAAGTCGGTCCGCATCTCTGGGATGTTGTAAACCGTCCGATGGCGACCGTTGAAGGTTTCAGCTATTCCGCAGCCATGAAAGAATTTTCACAGGGCGGCAAAGAAGTCTGGGATTATGAGCATCTCAATAAGTTCCTGACCTCGCCTAAAGGCTATATCAAAGGCACAGCTATGGGCTTTGCCGGCGACAAAAAAGATAATGAACGCGCTGATCTGATTGCTTATCTGCGCTCGCTGTCTGACAATCCTGCGCCGTTGCCTGCACCGGAAGCTGCCGCTCCTGCTGAAGCACCAAAACCGGCAGAAGAAAAGCCTGCTGAAGCTCCGGCTCCACCGGCAACAGAAACTCCGGCACCTGCCGCACCGGAAGCACCGGCAACGCAGCCCGCCAACTGATCTTAAGATCATTTGAATATTATCAAGCCGGGCTTAATGCCCGGCTTTTATTTTGAAGGAAAATGTCTCATGTCTGATGAACCAATTGTACGCGACAGCAACGGCACCCAGCTGCAGGACGGTGACTCTGTCACCCTCATCAAAGACCTCAAAGTCAAAGGCACATCTGAAACTATCAAGCGTGGCACCTTGGTGAAAAATGTCCGCCTCAACGGCCGTGACGGTGAAGTTGAGTGCAACACCAAACAGGTCAAGGGTCTGGTTCTGAAAACCGAATTCGTCAAAAAAGCCTGATTATTACAAAGATTTAATCCGCCACTTCCGATTTTTGCTCTGCTTCTGCCCGCTTTCCCTTTTAATTCATACAGGGATCATTAAAGTGGAAGCTTATTCTTGTGAGCAAACTATCGGGTGGCGGAATGAAAACAGCATTGCGGATTATGCTTCTTGCAGGTTTGGGGCTGTATAGCAGCCTCGCTTCCGCTCAGGATTTGCCATGGCGCCATGCCAACAGCCTGACAGGTGAGCCTAAATATGCCGCAGGCTTTAAACATTACGACTACGTCAATCCTGATGCGCCTAAAGGCGGTACGCTCAATCAGGTTGCTGTCGGTTCATTTGATACGCTGAACCCCTATGTGGTACAGGGTGTTGCGGCTGCCGGTCTCGCCAATTTCGGCGGCGGCAGGCTCTATGACACGCTGATGGATCAGTCGATGGATCAGAGCTCGACATCCTACGGGATGATTGCCGAAGCCATGCAATTTCCCGATGATTTCTCCTGGGTGAAATTTCGTCTCAACCCGAAAGCCGCCTGGCATGACAAGACCCCGATTACTGTGGAAGATGTGATCTGGTCTTTCGAGACGCTGAAAAAACAATCCCCGCTCTATAACCGCTATTATGCGGACGTCGTGAAAGCCGAGAAAACCGGCGATAATGAAGTCACCTTCACCTTTGACAAGAGCGGTAACCGCGAATTGCCGAACATTATGGGTGATCTCGTCGTGCTGCCGAAACATTGGTGGCAAGGCAAAGATAAAAACGGCAAGCAGCGTGATATCAGCCGCTCCACTCTCGAAATTCCGCTCGGCTCCGGCGCCTATAAAATCGCTTCCGTTAATCCGGGTAAATCCATCATCTGGCAACGCGCAGAGGATTACTGGGGTAAAGACCAGCCGACCCAGGTCGGACGCAATAATTTCGATCAGGTCAAATACGAATATTTTCTGAACAATGACGCGACATGGGAAGCCTTCAAAAAAGGCGGCATCTATGATTTCCGTCTGGAAAACATAGCTCAGCGCTGGAAAGAACAATATAATTTTCCGGCTGTGGAGCGCGGCGATGTTATCAAAGCCAGTTTCCCGTTTCATGCAGCAGGACGTATGCAGGGCGCATTCCTGAATACCAGAAAAGCCAAATTTCAGGATGTACGGGTTCGTGAAGCACTGAACTGGGTTTTTGATTTTGAAAGCATGAACCGTCTGTTGTTTTTCAACCAGTATAAGCGGATTGAAAGCTATTTTGCCGGTATTGATCTGGCCTCTTCCGGCCTGCCTTCCCCTGAAGAGCTGAAAATTCTGGAGACCGTGCGCGGGGAAGTTCCGGAAGCTGTTTTCACCAAGCCGTATAAGCTGCCCGTCTTCGACACGCCGCAGTCCATGCGCACCAATCTGCGCCATGCCATTGACCTGTTTGCACAGGCCGGCTGGGTGGTGAAGGACGGCAAGCTCACCAATGACAAAGGCGAGGTGTTTACTCTCGAATTCCTGACCAATAATCCGAACGAAGAGCGCGTTGTAAATCCGTATATCAACAATCTGCGCCGCGTCGGCATCAATGCGTCACTGCGCGTTGTTGATGATGCGCAATATCAGGCACGGGTGAATGACTTCGATTACGATATTATCACCACGGTTGTGGCGCAGAGCCAGTCACCCGGCAATGAACAGCGGGAGATGTGGAGCACCCAGTCTGCCGATCTGAAGGGCAGCAAAAACTATGCCGGTATCAAAAATCCGGCCATCGACAAGCTGATCGACCGCGTTGTCTATGCCAAAGATCACGACGAGCTGGTGGCTGCCACCCGCGCCCTCGACCGCGTGCTGCTGTGGAATTATTACACCGTGCCGCAATGGTATTCCGATACAATCAATGTTGCCTATTGGAACAAGTTCGGCCTTCCGGACAAGCAGCCTGATTATGCCGGGATTGATCCGTTCTCCTGGTGGGTAAAGCCTAAACCATAAAATGGCTCACTCTGATTTGGTCCTGTATTTTGGTGTATAATTTTATGCCCGATACAAGACCGGATCACAGCTGCAAAGCGGGAGAAAAATCATGGCAGAGCATCATAAAAGCCTTATGAACCGGCGGCAGATTCTTGTGCTAAGCGGGGCAGCGGCACTGAGCTCCGCTCTCCCCTTTCAGCTCAGAGCGCAGGAGAGCAAAAACACAGCCAGTCACGGGCTGGCCGTGTTTGATGATCTGAAATACCCTGCCGGTTTCAGCCATTTTGATTATATCAATCCGCAGGCACCCAAAGGCGGAAGCTTTAATTTCTCCGTCAATGAATGGACGCTGAATCAGGCTCCGAACACTTTCAACACGCTCAATACATTTTCCGCTTTGGGTGATGCGCCGCCACGGATGGAAATCTGTTTCGATACATTGATGACCCGTGCACTGGATGAACCGGATGCGGTTTACGGTCTGATCGCAGAAAGCGTGACTGCCAGCGATGACGGCAAAAGCTATCTGTTCAAACTGCGCGAACAGGCGCGTTTTCACGATAACACACCACTCACCGCGCATGATGCCGCTTTCAGCTATGATCTGCTGAAAGAAAAAGGACATCCAGCGCTCCGCCTGCTGCTCGCCAAAATGGAAAGCGCGGTTGCCGAGGATGACTATCGCCTGAAGCTGACTCTCAAAGGTGAAACAGCAGCCCAAAACCGCCGTCTCATCACCAGCATGGTATTGCTGCCCGTGCTTTCCAAAACCTACTACACAGAGCATAGTTTTGACGGAAACAGCCTGACTATTCCGCTCGGCTCCGGTGGCTATAAAGTCGGTGCATTCTCTGCCGGACAATTTATCGAATATCAGCGCAATGAAGATTATTGGGCTAAAGATCTCAATGTGAATATCGGGCGCAATAATTTTGACCGTATCCGCATCGAGTTTTTCCGCGACAGACAACCGGCATTTGAGGCTTTCAAAAAAGGTATTCTGGACTGGCGTGCAGAAAGCGTCTCCAAATCATGGACCAATGATTATAATTTCAGCGCGGTAGAAACCGGCAAAGTCATCAAGAAACGCTTTCCTGCATGGAAATTTCCGTCCATGCAAAGCTGGGCGCTCAACCAGCGCCGCGAGCGTTTTCGTGACAAGCGGGTGCGCGAGGCGATAGGACTGTGCTTTGACTTCGAATGGAGCAACAGAAACCTATTCAGCAATCTGTATCAGCGCCAGCAATCCAATTTCAGCAATTCTGACTTTGAAGCCAAGGGCAAAGCCTCCGCCGCTGAACAGGCAGTTATTACCCGCCATGCTGCACTGATTGATGAGGAAACCCGCGCTGCTTTGCTCGGTGATCCGGTGACTATGCCGGTAACGGACGGCAGCGGCCGCAATCGTGAACACTTGCGCCGCGCGGCAGATTTGCTGAAAGAAGCGGGATATCAACGCAAAGGCCAGTGGCTGGTTGGTGCTGACGGTCAGATTTTCACGCTGGAAATTCTCAATGATTCCGACGGATTTAACCGCGTCTATAATCCGATGATTAAGAACCTTCAGGCCATCGGGATCAATGCGACAGTGCGCATGGCAGAAGCGGCGACTTATCAGAAGCGTCTGCTGGATTTTGATTATGACATGATGGGGCTTGCCTTCAGCACATCGCCGACTTTGGACAGAGCCACACTCGCTGTCATGTATGGCTCAGAGAGCGTCAACATGCCGGGTTCACAAAATCATACCGGCACCAGCAGTCCTTTGATTGATGCATTGCTGGATGATGTGGCACAGGCGGATAATCGCAAAGACCTGACCGCAGCTGTCCTTATTCTCGACCGGTTGTTACGTTACCGCAGAGACTGGATCCCCTGCTGGTCAGCAGGCGGAAAACTGATCGCCTATTGGGACAAATTTGGTATGACAGAATCGCCTCCCTATGGCGGCTATCCGGAATTTTACTGGTGGTATGATAAAGCGAAAGCCGGACAGCTTGGTAAAACATAATTCAGTTCTTTGCGCTAAATTCACAAAACACAATAAGAAACAAACAGGATTATTCATCTGATGGGCGCTTATATTCTCCGACGCCTGCTGCTCATGATTCCAACCATTTTCGGCATCATGGCCATTTCTTTTGCCGTCATCCAGTTTGCCCCCGGCGGCCCCGTAGAGCGTGTGATTGCGCAATTGCAGGGACAGGGCGGCGATGCCATGGACAGGCTTTCAGGCGGAGGCGCTGATGCAGGCGCAATATCAATGGACAGCGGCAGTTCCTCGAAATATCGCGGTGCGCAAGGGCTTGATCCTGAATTTATCGCCAGTCTGGAAAAGCAGTTCGGCTTTGATAAGCCGCCGCTGGAACGCTTCGGTCTGATGCTGTGGAACTATGCCCGTTTTGACTTCGGACACTCCTATTTCCGCGATATTGAAGTGATTGATCTGATCAAGGAAAAGCTGCCGGTTTCGATTTCACTCGGCCTGTGGCTCACCCTGATTTCCTATATGATCTCTATTCCGCTCGGTATTCTCAAAGCTGTGCGCGACGGTTCACGTTTTGACGTCTGGACCAGCGCGGTGATTATTGTCGGCTATGCAATTCCGAGTTTTCTTTTCGCCATCATGCTGATCGTGCTGTTTGCGGGCGGTTCATTCTTCGACTGGTTCCCGCTGCGCGGCCTGACTTCGCCGGATTTCGACCAGATGAGCCTGTGGGGCAAAATCACAGACTATATCTGGCATATGGCGCTGCCGGTGCTGGCGCTGGTGCTGTCGGCCTTTGCGACAACCACCCTGCTCACCAAAAATTCGTTTCTGGAAGAAATCCGCAAACAATATGTCACCACTGCCCGCGCCAAAGGCCTGACAGAGCGGCAGGTGCTTTACGGCCATGTGTTCCGCAATGCGATGCTGATTGTGATTGCCGGTTTCCCCGGTGCGTTTATCACCGCCTTCTTCACCGGCTCACTGCTGATTGAGACCATCTTCTCGCTCGACGGTCTCGGCCTGCTTGGCTATCAGTCCGTTCTCAACCGTGATTATCCTGTGGTCTTTGCCAATCTGTTTATCTTCTCGCTGATCGGCCTGCTGGTCGGTCTGCTCTCCGATCTCACTTATACATGGATTGATCCGCGTATTGATTTTGACCGGAGGGATGTGTGATGAGTGCTGTCACGACTACCCCTCCTGCGCGTGTGAAACGCCCGTTTCTGTCGCCGCTCAACCAGCGGCGCTGGCGCAATTTCAAGGCCAATCGGCGCGGCTGGTGGTCACTATGGATTTTCCTGTTTCTGTTTGTGACCTCGCTCTTTGCTGAATTTATCGCCAATGACAAACCGATACTGGTTTCCTACAAGGGCGAAATTCTGATGCCGGTGCTGGTCGATTATCCGGAAGAGAAATTCGGCGGTTTCTATGCGGTCACCGATTACCGTGATCCGGTCATTCAGGACGAGATCAATCAAAACGGCTGGGCGATCTGGCCGCCGGTGCGTTATTCCTACCGCACCGTGAATAATGAAATTCCGGAAGCCGCACCGTCCAAACCGTTCTGGCTGATGTCGAAAGAACAGCGCTGCGCCCGCTATGCGGAAGGCGTGAATGATCCGAACTGCACCATCGGCAATATGAACTGGCTCGGCACTGACGATCAGGCGCGCGATGTGTTTGCCCGTGCACTCTACGGTTTCCGTATTTCCGTGCTGTTTGGCCTCATCCTTACTGCCTTTTCCGGTGTGATCGGTGTAACAGCCGGTGCGGTACAGGGCTATTTCGGCGGCTGGGTTGATCTGATTTTCCAGCGCTTCATCGAAATCTGGTCGTCCATACCGGTGCTCTATCTGCTGCTGATTATCGCTGCCATTCTGCCGCCGGGCTTCTGGGTACTGCTGTTTATCATGCTGCTGTTCTCATGGGTTGCCTTTGTCGGCGTGGTGCGTGCCGAATTCCTGCGTGCCCGTAACTTTGAATATGTGAATGCAGCACGCTCGCTGGGCGTCAATAACCGCACCATCATGTGGCGGCACTTGCTGCCCAATGCGATGGTCGCAACCCTGACCTTCCTGCCGTTTATTCTCAACGGCTCGATCACCACGCTGACCTCGCTCGACTTCCTCGGCTTTGGTCTGCCGCCGGGCTCGGCGTCGCTTGGTGAAATGCTGGCACAGGGTAAGAATAATCTTCAGGCACCATGGCTTGGCATAACCGGTTTTGTGGTTATCTCGCTGATGCTGTCGCTGCTGATCTTTGTCGGTGAAGCAGTGCGTGATGCCTTTGATCCGCGAAAGGCTTTTAAATGAGTTCCCATGAAAAAGCCGAAGTGCTGCTGAGTGTCCGCGATCTGTCGATTGCCTTTCATCAGGATGGTCAGGACAGGGTTGCTGTCGATCATATTTCCTTCGACATTCACAAAGGCGAAACCGTCGCTCTGGTGGGGGAATCCGGCTCGGGCAAATCCATCTCCGCTTTGTCGGTGCTGAAACTGCTGCCCTATCCTTCCGCCAGCCATCCGTCCGGTCAGATCCTCTTTGAGGGTGCGGACATGCTGACCATGCCGGAAAACAAGCTGCGCGGTGTTCGCGGCAATGACATTGCCATGATCTTTCAGGAGCCAATGACCTCGCTCAATCCGTTGCATGTGGTTGAACGTCAGATTAGTGAGATCTTGCGTCTGCATCAGGGCATGGGTGAAAAACAGGCGCGCGCACGGACACTGGAACTGCTCAATGAAGTCGGCATCCGCGAACCGGAAAAGCGCCTGCAATCCTATCCGCACCAGCTTTCCGGCGGACAGCGCCAGCGCGTGATGATCGCTATGGCGCTCGCCAATAAGCCGAAACTGCTGATTGCCGATGAGCCGACCACTGCGCTTGATGTGACAGTGCAGGCACAAATTCTGCAATTGCTGGCCGAGTTAAAGCAATCACAGGATATGTCGATGCTGTTCATCACCCATGATCTGGGTGTGGTACGCAAAATTGCCGACCGCGTTTGCGTCATGCATCACGGTAAAATCGTGGAAAGCGGCAAGACAGAAGATATTTTCACCAATCCGCAGCATGATTATACCAAGCATTTGCTGAGTGCCGAGCCGAAAGGCGCACCGCTGCCTGCGGAAGAAAATGCACCGCTTGTCATGAGCGGCGAAGATATCAAAGTCTGGTTTCCGATCAAAAAAGGCTTTCTGCGCAAGACAGTCGATTATGTGAAGGCCGTTGACGGTATCAATGTGGAACTGCGTGCGGGTCAGACACTGGGTGTGGTTGGTGAATCCGGCTCCGGCAAAACCACCCTTGGTTTGGCGCTGTCGCGGATGATTTCATCCAAAGGCGAAATCCGCTTTGGTGACAAAAATATCGACCGGTTTTCCTTCAAGGATATGCGCCCGCTGCGCCGTGAAATGCAGATTGTGTTTCAGGATCCGTTCGGCTCTCTCAGCCCGCGTATGTCGGTTGCGGAGATTATCGCCGAGGGATTGCAGGTGCATGAACCGAAACTCTCGGCTGACGAGCGCGATGATAAAGTCATTGCCGCTTTGCATGAGGTCAATCTCGATCCGGAAAGCCGCTTCCGCTATCCGCATGAGTTTTCCGGCGGTCAGCGCCAGCGCATCGCCATTGCCCGTGCCATGGTGCTCAATCCGCGTTTTGTGATGCTGGATGAGCCGACTTCAGCCCTCGATATGAGTGTGCAGGCACAGGTTGTCGAATTGCTGCGCAATTTGCAGAAAAAACACGAATTAAGCTATCTTTTCATCAGTCACGACTTGCGCGTGGTCAAAGCCCTTGCCAATCATGTGCTGGTGATGCGCAATGGCAAAGCAGTGGAATATGGTCCGGCGGAGGAAATCTTCGGAGCGCCGAAAACCGATTACACCCGCGCATTGATGGCAGCAGCCTTCCGTTTGGAGACGGCTGAAAAGGGAGTGGTAAATCAATGAGTGCAGCAGTAAAAAACACGGGTAAAATCTATTTTGCAGCGACCGGCTGGGATCCGGAAATTTGGATCAAAGCCTTTGCCAAAGCTGCGCCGGAGCGTGAAATCGTTACCGAGGTCAAAGCCGGTGAAGAAGCATCCATTGATTATGCGCTGGTGTGGAAACAGAAACGCGGTTCGCTTGCCAATCTGCCCAATCTGAAAGTTATCTTCTCGCTCGGTGCCGGTGTGGATCATGTGTTCCATGATGATCAGGTGCCGGATCTGCCGATCGTGCGTACTGTTTCGCCTGATCTGACCATGCGCATGACCGAATATGTGGTCTGGCAGGTGCTGGATCATCACCGTCTCGGCTCTCAATATCGCGCCCAGCAACTCAAAAAAGTCTGGCGTGAAGATCGCCGTCAGCCTGCGGCCAGTGAGGTCAATGTCGGGATTATGGGCTTAGGCGTTTTGGGGCGCGATGCAGCGGACAAGCTGAAACATCTTGGTTTCAATGTCAGCGGCTGGAGCCGCCGCCCGCAGGATGTTGCAGGTGTTGCCACCTATCACGGTAAAGACGGATTGTCCGAATTTCTCAAACAGGTTGATATTCTTGTCTGCCTGCTGCCGCTGACACCGGACACCAAAGGTATTCTGTCCATGTCCGTGTTTGGCCGTATGAAAGAAGACGGACCTCTTGGCGCGCCAATCCTGATTAATGCAGGGCGCGGCGGTTTGCAGAATGAAGCCGATATTCAGGCAGCGCTTGAACGCGGTCTGCTTTCAGCTGCCTCGCTTGATGTGTTTGAAACCGAGCCGCTGCCTGAAAACAGCCCGCTCTGGGGCAATCCGAAAATCACGATCACCCCCCATGCGGCGGCCAGCTCTTCGGCCAATGCTCTGGTGCCGGAGATTATCCGCATGATCCGCGACTATGAGCGCGACGGCACGCTGATCAATCTCGTTGACCGTGAGAAACAATATTAAAAACATAAAAAGAGCCGGAAATTCCGGCTCTTTTCTTATAGAATGCGGATCGTCCCCTGCTCACTGATATGCAATTGCCGCTGATCTAAACCGGCATATGTATCGCGATCCAGTTGATAGGCAGGCGGGATTGTCAGCCCCATTTCTTCCGCAACAATCAGCCCCAGCAACAGAATCGCATCCGGCTCATGCAGGAGAATCGCTGCCGGTGCGCGGTCACTGTGCACCAGTTCCAATAAGACCGCAGCAGCCGAAGAAGACCCGACAGTTGCAGGCAGGCACAGCACTTTACCGGAGACGGACTGGCCATATTGCGGATGGCGCACATTGGCGATCAGGCCGGTTTGCGGATCAACCCCACCCCAAAAACTGATCGGCGCTGTCAGCGCAAAAGCGGGTGCTTCCACCGCTGCACCTGCGACCAGTATTTTTGCCTGCAAAGTATCTGCCCCCATCACCATGCCCCCTCAGAGAATTGGACATGGCCGGTGACAGCGCTTTCAACACATTCCTGCAAAGAGCCATAGACAACACCATAACCGGTATTGCCCGGCGCATAGTGGGCGAATTTTCCGGAATTTGTCATCAGCACCGCATTGTCTTTCTCCGGCAGAATCGGTGTGACCACAACACAAGTGTCAGCTACGACAATCACGCCGGCCTGTTCCAGTTTTTGTCGCCGCTGATTCTTGTCCAGCTCGCGCAGCACATGCCGCCCTGTACAGGCATAAAGCGGCACCGTTAATCTTCGGTCAGAAATTGCCGTTTCAAGAAGATCAAACTCGTCGAGCGACAAATGCGAACTGCCGATGGCCACAGCATCGATTCTGTCTGCCTCTATCGTGGACAGAGCTTTGCGTGCTTCCCGTACCATTTGCGGTGTCACGCGGATCGTTGCTAACGGCGTATAGCCCTGTAGCGCCGTTTCGGCATCCGGTGCCTCCGGTGTGCGCCCTGCAATATGAAACAACCCAACCGCACCGGATGAGGCAGATGCCGCGCCAAAGGCTTTCAGATCATCCTCTGTCAGTAGTTCCGGTGCAACACCGGTCACCACGCCGATAGAATCACCAATCAGGCGTCCGTAAAGATTGCCCAGCACCGGCCATGCCACGGCCTGACTTAGAAGTGCAGAATCAAGTGCGCTCAGATCAACTACAATTGTGGCACGGCGATTCTCTGATCTGTGTAATCCGTAATCCGGCGCACGACCGGCAATAGCACAGGCAATATCGAGATAATCACCATAGCGATTCGTACGGGCGCCCAGAACCGAATTGCAAAACACCACGGCATTCGATTCGCCCCATGCCACATCCGTTCCCGTTTGAGGCCGGTGCCCTGCCTGATAGGGTGCGCAGGTCCATGACGGTTCGCAACCAAGTTTGATATAGGCCTGCATCATGCGCTTTGCCATTGCCGCCTCATGGGGTGGCAGACGGTTACCGGAGCAACCGGTCAGATCGAGAGAACCGACATTGAGCGTCGAGCGAACGCGCACCTTCGCCTGCCCTTCCACCAGTTTTTCCGCGAAAAAAGTACCGCTGTCACCATGATAGAGCGCACCGTCAATATGTGCGGAAGCGATGGGAATCAGTCTCGGCGCGCCCATCAGTTCGGCAGTTCTGGCAACAATGCGCATGGCCATTGCCGCGCCTGCACCATCCCGCCCGTTGATAATGGCACGCTCCTCCGCGCTCAGTGCCAGCACCATAGGTTCCTCCCGAATATGATTAAAGCAGAGCTTTACGCATTGTCAGCGATGTCACGCGGGTAAAGCCCGGATGCATGGTTTCTCCGACCACTTCAAAGCCCAGTTTTTTGAATAGTTTTTGATTGTCGGTCAGTTCGATACGTACTTGCAGGTCAATATGCGACATGCCGCGCTCACGCCCCAGTTTTTCAGCCTGTTCCACCAGACGACGTGCAACGCCAAGCCCGCGAAACGGAGCGGCAACAGCCAGTTTGCCTAAATAAAGATGATCGCCTTTATCCGCCAGAAACACGCATCCGGCCAATTGTCCGTCGCTCAGCACCCCATAGGCTGTTTCTGTGCCTGCTTTGCCGCGCAGAATCGCTGCATTCAGTAATCCGGCAGAACTCGGCGGATCAATCACCCCGTCCATCGTGGCAAAGGCATCCTGAATGAGCAGCAACAGAGCGTCGAACCCGTCATAATCAGGTGTGATTGTAAAAACCTGACAGAACCGGTTCTGCGCGCTCATTGGTCTGCTGCCTTCCGCCGTTTATAGCGCATGGTTTCAAACCGCGCCGACAGAGAATCATAAAGCAACAAGCGTCCCAGCAAAGGCTCACCGATTCCGGTGATGAGCTTAATCACTTCCATCGCCTGTAATGAACCGAGAATCGCCGGTAAGGCACCGATCACACCTGCTTCTGCACAGGAGGGAATCAACCCTTCCGGAGGCGGTTCAGGAAACAGATCGCGGTAATGCGGCAGTGGATTACCCTCAGAATCACTCTCATAGGGTTTCAGCACCGTCAGCGAGCCGTCAAACCGCCCCATGGCTGCGGTGACCAGCGCTTTTTCCAGCAAAGCCGCATGATCGGCCACCAGATAGCGGGTGCTGAAATTATCCGAACCGTCAACGATAATATCATAGGCCGAAAACAGCTCCGTCACATTCTCCGGTGTGAGCCGCAATGTATGACAGGCAATTTCAATATGCGGATTGATACGGTGAATCGTAGCCGCGGCACTGTCGGTTTTATTCTCGCCGATACTGTCGGTGTGATGTACCACCTGACGCTGCAAATTCGACAGCGTGACCATATCATCATCGACAATGCCGAGATGGCCGACACCGGCAGCGGCGAGATAAAGCAGTGCCGGACTGCCGAGCCCGCCTGCACCGATCACCAGTACCCGCGCATTTTTAAGCTTCTGCTGCCCTGCCCCGCCGATTTCCGGCAGGATAATATGGCGCGCATAACGCTCGATTTCTAATCCGCTGAAAGGTTCTGACTGTGTGCTCATTGATAAAGTTTAGAGCGTATCCTGAAAAGTGTGAAGCGGTTTTCGGATAAGATACGCGTAAAACAAAAAGACAATGCAGAAACCCTGCCGGTTCAAATATCATAAGCTGACAGGTTTGCGCCGCTGACATTGAAAAACTGCGCCTCACCTTTGAGGTCACGAAACAGCGCGCGATCCGTACCGGTCATGAAAGCCTGTGCGCCCAGATCGTCAATAATATCAAACAAAGCGGCACGTCTGCCCTCGTCGAGATGCGCGGCAATTTCATCGAGCAGCAGCACCGGCGTCATATTGGCAAGATTAGCCGTCAGCCTTGCATGGGCAAGCACCAGACCGATCAGCAACGCCTTCTGCTCGCCTGTAGAGCACAGAGCCGCCTGCATGCCTTTAGGCCGGTGATGCACCACCATATCCGTGCGGTGCGGCCCGTCCAGTGTGCGCCCTGCCGCGCGGTCACGGCCCCGCATATCGCGCAAAGTGCGGCGGAAATTCTCTTCCAGATCCAGCGCCGCCTCAAGACGAATACGCCCTTCCAGCTCGCCCTCCAGAAAGCAATCCACTTTCGGGAACGGGCTGTCATCCGGCGTCTGCTCAATCATCGCAGCAATCAGGCTCATCAGTTCCGCACGCGCTGCGGCAATAGCTGTGCCAAGCTCAGCCATTTGCGCTTCAATCGCATCCAGCCATTGGGCATCGCTGTTGTAATCCGAAATCAGCCGGTTGCGGCTGCGCATAGCCTTTTCATAATCCAGCACGCGTTTGCCATGGCTGACATCAATCGCCAGCACCATACGGTCGAGAAAACGGCGGCGGTCACCGGCGGAACCGGTAAACAACCCGTCCATTGCCGGAATGAGCCAGATGATACGGGAATAATCGAGCAACTGATCAGCACTGGCTGGCGCGCCATTAATCCGCACCTTGCGCCCTGCCTCGCCATTGGTACCAGCTAAACCGGTGCCGATTTCAACCTCGCCATAGCTTGCCGACTCCAGCAGCGCATGAATGGCAAAACCATCAGGCGCTCCGCTGCGGCTGACATCAGCATAGGCAGCACGACGCATGCCGCGACCCGGCGACAAAAAGGAAACCGCTTCCAGAAGATTGGTTTTACCTGCACCATTCTCGCCGGTCAGCACCACATGGCCACCGCTCAGCGGCAGCGACAGGCTCTCATAATTGCGAAAATGCGCAAGCCGCAGACGACGGAAACTCACCCGTTCGCTGCGACCTGAAATTTGTGCATCAATGTTTATATTCGTGCTCACCCGTGCACTTATACACGCATCGGCATTAGAACATAGATCAGATGTTCGTCGCCCTCATCGCGCACCAGCATTGGTGAACCGGCATCAGCCAGCATGAATACCGCTTCCTTGCCGGAAAGCTGCGATGTGATATCGAGCAGATATTTCGAGTTGAAGCCGATTTCCATCGGTTCACTGTCATAACCTGCCGGGACTTCATCGGTTGCGGAACCGGAATCAGGATTGTTCACGGTCAGCGTCAGAAGACCATCGGAAATGCTGAGCTTAACCGCACGGCCTTTCTCATTGGAAATGGTCGATACGCGGTCAACAGAAGCGGCAAAGCTCTGGCGGTCAATCACCAGCTTGCGGTCATTACCGGCCGGAATCACGCGCTTATATTCAGGGAATGTGCCGTCGATCAGTTTCGAGGTCAGAACGACTGTGCCGACAGTGAAGCGGATTTTCACATCCGAGACTTCAATCGTCACCTGCATATCCGGTGCATCAACCAGTTTCTGCAATTCCGCAACGGTTTTGCGCGGAATGATGATCGCAGGCATGCCTTCAGCACCGCTTGGCGCTTCCATCGCTGCGCGTGCCAGACGGTGACCATCGGTCGCCACAGCGCGCAGTTCCAAACGGCCGTCATCTTCACCGGCATAGAGGTGAATACCATTGAGGTAATAGCGGGTTTCTTCCGTCGAGATCGCAAAATTGGTGCGGTCGATCAGGCGTTTCAGCGCGCTCGCATCCATACGGAATGTATGGGTAAAACTACCCGCTGTCAGTTCAGGGAAATCGGACTGCGGCAGGCATTGCAGACGAAAGGACGAGCGGCCGGATACGACCGACATTGCTGTGCCGTCTTCATTATTGGCCAGCATCACTTCAGCACCGTCCGGAAGCTTGCGCACGATGTCATAAAGCAGATGCGCCGGAACTGTGGTAGCTCCTGCCGTATCAATTGCCGCTTCGGTCGATTCGGTTACTTCCAGATCAAGGTCAGTAGCCTTGAGCTTCAGCACACCGTCTTCTCCCTGCAACAGCACATTGGAGAGAATCGGAATCGTATTCCGGCGTTCAACCACGCGATGCACATGGTTGAGAGATTTCAGAAGATTTGAACGTTCAATAGTTACGCGCATGATGTACAGAACTCGCTAACATCTGTCCGGCAACAAACAGAGCTGTACCGGAGATCACGGCGCGACAGGCGCCTCTTGGACGGCTAAACTGCCAGAATTTCAGGGGTCTTTGCAAGTCCGCAGAACAGCACAGCAGCGATTTCTTCTGCATAATGACTGATGAACCCGCTCTTTGCCCCGATATTCCGCCTATGAACTGTATCGCGACCAGAGCCGCGATACAGAATCATCGGTATCTGTGACAGCTTATGCGGATTGTTCGTTGATCAGGCGCTTCAGCAGTTCCAGTTCCTGCGCCAGTTTAAGATCAGCACCGACCAGATCTTCGATCTTGCGGACAGCATGCAGAACTGTGGTGTGATCGCGTCCGCCAAAACGACGGCCGATTTCCGGCAATGAGCGCGGGGTCAGCATTTTCGCCAGATACATCGCAACCTGACGCGGCTTCACGATAGTACGGGTACGGCGGTTGGACAGCAGATCCTGCTTCGACACATTGTAATGACGGGCAACAATGCGCTGGATTTCCTCAATACGGATGCGCTTTGGCTCACCGGCGCGGGTCAGATGACCCAGCAGCTCATCAACGCGGTCGATCGACAGGTTCGGTTCAAAGGACTGACGGAACAACAGCTGGTTGAACGCGCCTTCCAGTTCACGGCCGGAGCCGGTCACGGTGCGTGCCACATGGGCCAGAATATCGTCAGCAATATCAATATTGCGTTCTTCTGCCTGCGCAGCGCTCAGGCGGCGCTTCAGCATTTCCACGCGCATTTCATAATCCGGTGCGGCCATTTCCAAGGCTACACCGCCCTGCAGACGGGAGCGCACGCGCACATCCAGCGATTCCAGCTCGGAAGGGGCGCGGTCTGCGGCCACAACAACCTGCTTGGCGCTGTCGAGCAGCGTGTTGATCAGATGGCAGAATTCATGCTGGATGGATTTACCCTGCAGGAACTGCATATCATCAATGATCAGAAGATCGATATCGCGCAGCTGTTCTTTGAAAGACAGCGCATTATTGTCACGGATTGCCGTTGCAAAGCGCCACATGAAATATTCAGCGGTCAGATAGACAACGCGCGGCTTATCCTGACGCTGCAAAGCGCTGGCGGCGATTGCCTGCAGAAGATGGGTTTTACCAAGACCAACGGAAGCGTGGATGAACAGCGGGTTGAAGCGTACGGCGCTGGAACCGGCTTCGGCAATGGTGCGGGCAGCAGCAAGTGCCACACGGTTGGAAGCACCGTCAACAAAGCTGTCGAAAGTATAGCGCGGATCGAGCGGAGAACCGAGCACGGCACCGGCAGCGGCGCTCTGAGCGGCCACTTCTGCCTGACTTGCGCGTTTTTCAGCCGAGAAGCTCTGGCCAACCGGGAAGACCGGCTTTTCGCGCTGCGGCGCAGCAAGCTGCGGAATTTCCGCCACGATATCAGCAACAGGTGCCACAGGACGGGCGGTACGGCTCATGCCGCGCACCACAACTTCAACTTTCAGAATCTGCGGATTTTCTTCCTGCCAGAGCATGGTCAGCATTTCAGCATAATGGTTGTTGATCCATGAGCGCAAAAATGCGGTCGGTACCGAAAAACGTACAACACTCTTGGAGACTTCATCCAGCTTCAGACGACCAAACCACGAAGAGAATATTTCACTGCCGACGCGTGCTTTCAGCTTGCTCAGCAGTCGTTCAAAGGCCTCATCCGGAGAAGCGGTTGTCAAAGTCATATTCTCTTTCTCACTCATAAAATCCGGCGCCGCATCAAACTGACCCTGCAGGCTGCGATTGATCGGCGGGACTGGCTGACCGGCTTCGCTCATCACGTCCAGTTTAGCCTCATTCTTTGCAATCATTTTCGCCTCACAATAGTGTTCAGTTTTTTGGTTGCGGCAGATCATTCCATCATACCGGATGCATCCTGTTCAGATGCTCGTTACTCAGCGGTTTGGCCGGGACTGTCCCTCAGCTTCCGCTCTGATTTTTTTGTTCGTTATAAAATTCTGTTCGCTTCAGTCTTGCCGGTCTTTTGCAGCGTGTCTTTCTCCGGTCCTTTTTCCGATTGTCCGGTGAGTATCCCGCAAGGAACGACTCATATTCCGATCACTCCATGCTGATTGCCCGTATTGAACCATTCAACAACCTCTGTTTCCATCTGCAGCTGCGCAAAGCTTTTTTAGGGTTAATGGCCGGTAAATGATGTCATTACTCATCATTTCAGAACGGCCTTACTCTTTCCGGCAACCGCAGGTCGGATCCTCATTCAGGATATTTCCCCCCGCAGTGCCGATCATTCGCAGACACACAGATACTCTTTCGCAGAACGGGAAATTCTGCGTCAGATCACTTTGCACGCCATGAAATTATAACCGGACGCCGAGAGCCTTTAGGCCAATGGTCCAGAGCACTGATCGGCTAACATTAGCGAAATCTTTGGCCTTAGGGCAAGACCGCCGTTAAGAGTTTTTTAATCATTTGATCTGTCTTTCGGTACGCATAACTATTCTGATACAGGGTCTGAAATTAATAAGACCTTTGGATTCAACATCTTTTTATCGGAGCAATTATTAACCCTTCCGGAATCTCCGAAGCGAAAAAAAATAATAATAATTCACTTGACTCAGGCTCCTCCGAGGCAATCCCCAGACTCAGTTCAGAACTGTGTATAAAGACGGGTTCTGCGCTTAAAATTTATTGCAAATATAAAAATATAGAAAAAGAGATTCTCCCAATATTTTAGAGATACCTTCTAATATTGCTCCCGATTCTGATCTTCTGAATATTCAGGAGAAACATAAAATTCAGACACAAAAAAACCCGGCACTGAGGCCGGGTTTTTTTAAACTGAAAGACAGTCTGAAATCAGGCAGTCATGCCTTTAAGACGTGCAGCCAGACGCGATACTTTACGCGAAGCAGTGTTCTTATGAACAACGCCTTTAGAAGCGGCGCGCATCAGTTCAGGCTCAGCAATCTTGAAAGCAGCCTGTGCAGCAGCTTTATCACCGAGTGCTACAGCATCTTCGAACTTACGTACGAAAGTGCGCACGCGGGAACGACGGGATTTGTTGACCTCGGTGCGGGCTTCGATTTTACGAACCGCTTTCTTGGCCGAAGGTGTATTGGCCATAAATGCCTCTCTTTTTCTGTCAGCTTTCCAGCGGGCTTTTCAGCATCGATATTCATATCGAAGGGGCAGGCCACCGGGCAAAAATCTATCCGGACAGCCCGAAAGCCGTCTCACTGTTGCGCGCTTATAGATCAGCTTGTCCGCGCCGTCAATCTGGATTCTCTCTCCACAAAGGGCTGAAACCCGTAAAAGATGGTTTCCAGAACGTTTTCTGACAAGTGGCGCTGCGGTTTTACGGCCGGAGCGCCCCTATAAGACGACTCAGCGGTTGGAGAAAGACGGACTGCGCTTATCGACAAATGCCGACATGCCTTCTTTCTGGTCTTCTGTGGCGAAAAGCGCATGGAAGGAACGGCGCTCATATTTCAGCCCTTCCTGCAATGTCGTCTCAAAAGCACGATTGACCGATTCTTTTGCCGTCATCACTGAGAGCCGCGAGAAAGCAGCAATTCGCTCTGCCGCTTTCAGCGCTTCATCCAGCAGCACTTCCGGCGCTACTACACGCGACACCAGTCCGCAACGCTCAGCCTCAGCCGCATCCATCATCCGGCCGGTCAGCACCATATCCATAGCTTTGGCTTTACCGACAAAACGCGTCAGACGCTGGGTGCCACCCATGCCCGGAATGATTCCAAGCGTAATTTCCGGCTGACCGAACTTGGCATTATCCGCAGCAATGATGAAATCACACATCATCGCCAGTTCGCAGCCGCCGCCCAGCGTATAGCCGCTGACCGCAGCAATTACCGGCTTACGGATGGCATTGATCCCTTCCCAGTCGCTCAGAAAATCCTGCCCGTAAGCATCGGCAAAACTGAGATTCTGCATTTCCTTAATATCAGCACCGGCAGCAAAAGCCTTCTCGGAACCGGTCAGGACAATCGCACCGATCGCATCATCCCGGTCGAATGCCTGCAGCGCATCTGTCAGTTCGGTAATCAGCTGTGTGTTCAGTGCATTCAGTGCCTGCGGACGGTTGAGCCGGATCAGACCGGTTTTGCCGCGTGTTTCTGCAAGAATCGTTTCATAGGCCATCAAGATACTCCCCCAAGGCAGTGATTATTTATGAACGGAAAAGAGATCAGGCGCTGCAGGCAGCGCAAAAGAAAGTTGAGCGTCCGTTCTGCACAATGCGCTGTATCGTTGCTCCACAACGCCGGCATGGCTCATCCTCGCGGTCATAGACCGCAAAACTATGCTGGAAATAGCCCAGCGTGCCATCAGCCTGACGATGATCACGCAGACTGGAGCCGCCTGCCACAATGGCTTCGGCAATCACCTCGCGGATAGAAGTCGCCAGCGATTCTGCCAGTTGCGGATCCTGCGCGACATCTCCGGCAGCACGCAAAGGTGAAAGGCCGGAGCGCCACAAAGCTTCGCAGACATAAATATTGCCAAGACCGGCAATCAACCGCTGATCCAGCAGTGCCGCTTTTAAAGTGATTTTCTTGTTACGGAATAAGTCTGCAAGCACCGCGCCTGACAGGCTGTTGCCTGTCGGCTCAATGCCCAGATCTTTCAGGGACGGATGCGTTTCCAGCTCTCCGGCACCGCATAACAGCAAAAACCCGAAACGACGCGGATCATTATAGATCACCTGACGCTGCCCGTAATTCTCTGTCTGCAAATGAAAAACCACATGATCATGGGCTGTATTCTTAGAACGCGGATAATGAAAATCATCTGCCAAGCGGTGTCCGGATGAAAAACGCAGATCAGGTTCAATCCTGTAGGAGCCGGACATGCCCAGATGACTGATCAGACTGGCGCCGTCTTCAAATTCGATCAGCAGATATTTGGCGCGCCGCCCCAACGAGATAATTTTTTGCCCCTGCAGACGCTCACTCAGCTTTTCAGGAAAAGGAAAACGCAGGTCAGGACGGTTTAAAACCAGCCCTTCAACAGTTGCACCTTCCATAACCGGCTGCAAACCGCGACGGACCGTTTCCACCTCCGGTAATTCAGGCATCACTCTCTCCGCTGCGTTCTGACTGCCGATAGCCGGTATGAGCCGTCAGAAAATCTTCACCGGCAAGCTCATTTTTCAACCCCAGATAGGCGGCTACAGATTTACCAATATCCGCAAAACTGTTGCGCATACCGATTGTGCCGCTTCCCGCACCGGCGATCAATACAGGCACACATTCACGGGTATGGTCACTGCCCTGCCAGCCCGGATCACAACCATGATCTGCAGTCAGAATTAGCACATCCCCCTCGCGCATTTTGCCGAGAATTTCCGGCAGGCGCTTATCGAAGGCTTCAAGTGCGGCAGCATAACCGGCAATGTCGCGCCTGTGACCGTAAAGCATATCGAAATCCACCAGATTGGTGAAAATCAGATCGCCGTCACCGGCCTCATTCATTGCCTCCAGCGTGGCATCAACTAAGGCCTGATTGCCATGCGCTTTGCGCAATTGCGTCACGCCTGACCCGGCAAAAATATCACTGATTTTTCCGACCGCATAAACATCATGTCCGGATGCTTCGACAATATTCAGCAATGTAGGCTGCGGCGGCGGTACGGCAAAATCGCGCCGGTTGCCGGTGCGTTCAAAACTCTCCGGCGTTTCACCGGTAAATGGCCGTGCAATGACACGGCCGATATTCAGCGGATCCACCAGCAGACGCAAAGCTGCACAAAGATCATAAAGCCTTTGCAAACCGAAATGTGTTTCATGGGCGGCTACCTGCAACACGGAATCTGACGATGTATAGAAAATCGGTTTTCCGGTTCGGATATGCTCCTCACCATATTGCGCAATAATTTCAGTGCCCGAGGCATGGCAATTGCCCAATATTCCGCTCAAACCTTCCTGACAGATGACGGTATCCGTCAAGTCCTCAGGGAAGGCCGGAATACTATGCGGGAAATACCCCCAGTCAAAAGGCACCGGCAAGCCTGCAATTTCCCAATGGCCGGAAGGCGTATCCTTGCCTTTCGAGACTTCACTCGCAGCGCCCCACAGGCCATGAGACAGCAAGGCAGAATTAAAAACGGCAGGAAAATGACTATCCGCGAGCTGCGCTGCCTGCCCTAATCCCAGTTCCAGCATATGCGGAATATGTAATGGTGTCTGTTTATCCGCACAAAAGCGGGCAATTGTCCCCAGCGTATTGGCTCCCTGATCGCCAAAGGCAGCCGCATCCGGTGCGCCGCCAATGCCGAAAGAATCAAGGACAATAAGGATAACCCGTCGCATGAGAATAATGCCTTCAGACCGCTTCACCGAGTATTTCATGAAAGGCATATCATGAAAACTACCTCAAGCGTCAAGCACGGAAATCATCAGCACTGAGGGCAAGGAATAGTATCTGAATAGCGCGGACTGATATAATAAATTTCTTCCATGTCGATGTTCGGCAAAAGAAAAGAAAGCAACGGAGTGTAAGTATATTGCGTCTCAACACGAATATAATTCATCGGCTCCTGGCGCAGTTTTTCCGGCAGATAAACGCGCCTTGCCTCCTGTTCTGCTACAGTCCCTTTCTCAATGAACTTGGATGTTGTCCGTGACCAGTCCAGCCGGACAATCAATGTATTACTATTGTTTAATTTTTCTACTCTGAGAAACGAAATCCTGATTTGCGGTGCTGTTAAAGACGGTACCATAATCGTCGAGCCGATAATAAAAACATCATCAAGTTGTGTTGGCAACACACTGATCTGTCGACTCACCAGATCTCCGACAACACTGGAAACCCGGTTCACTTTGCGGTTTGCATCCACACCACGTGAAACATCGGCCACACCTGCATAGATCAGAATCAGAACCGGCAAAAGAAGCGCAAACTCCACGGCAGATACACCGCGTTCGTCTTTGCTAAACTTTCTTAAAAGTGCAAACTTATTCGCACCAAATTTTCGCAAGCTATCAGCTAAAGCCAACCGTGCTCCATTTGCTTTAAAATGAAATCCGATCATGAAAACGGCTCATTCTGCCAGGTCACTGTTGTAAAAAGAGGCAGTACCCTGTCTTCATTTTTTACTTTCGGATTTAAATAATAAAAAATATTGGTCAGAACCGGCCAGCGATATAATACATTAATCTGATTAATCGTTGATGGTCCGCCCAGATTAATCTGGGACGGAAGTCCAAGCTTCCCCTCACTTGTTACAAGATTTTTAACAGGAACTGCCGAAAAAGTACTGTAATTATCCAAATTGATATCAAGATTGTTGCAATTAACGACAGGCATAAATTGTATTTTCTGGCAAATACGATCTTTCACCACTTCCGGTGTTGTATTTTCTTTCGTATCTTGTCCTGTATAAAATCGCCGGCTCACATCTTCTGTCGCATGAGCCAGCATTTGCTGCACTGTAAAACTCAGTCCCAGTTCGATAATCGCAAAAATTAAAAACAAAAACGGAAAAGCGACCAGCGCAAACTCCACCGCTGTAACGCCTCGTTCATCCCGCCGGAACGAGCGAAGTGACTTTACAAAATGTCGGACAGAGTTTTTCTCAGCTCGGCTACTCATGATCTATTAAATTTTCCTGCAGTAGGACAGAAAATTGAAAACCTGAAATATAATCAGGATCTTGGCGGAGCCACAACTTTAACTTTCGGCTCACAAATCGGCGTGCAGGACAATACAATCATATTGGAACCCCGGAAAACACGGGTCGTTGCCAGATCGTTTTGTCCGACCATGACTTTTTCATCCAGTAATGTATCCCCGCTCTGATCTATAACAACCAGATTGGTGACACCATTATTACGTCCGGTCAGAATAATGGTTTTGGCATCCTGCATAACGGCATCAGCAATAGCATCATTTCCAATAATGACTGACTTAACAGGCTTATCCAGTCGCAAAATATGCGCCTGATCTGTCTGAACCTGTATTGCCTGAATTTCTGTCGCCCCAGCCGGATAGGTTAAGACACCTGCCCCCAGCAAAGCTGCAACTATCAGTTTTTTCAGATCTGTCATCTTCTTATCAGCCATAAAATATGCCCCGTAGCTCACCGCACTATGCGCAACAGGGATGAAAGAACAATTAATAGCTATATTTCAATTTTCGGCGGTCTGTATGCTCTCAACAAAATGCCCGAATATCCAGCAGTATTAACCCGAAGGTAAAAGGCTTAAAGTATCTCTGGCATCAACAGAATGATAATCCAACAATTCCTTTGCAAAACTCAGGCTGCTTATGCTCGCTTTTCTCACTGCTCTGATTTTTTGCGGCACTATGATTTATGCTGCAATTTCGGATCTTCTGTTTATGAAGATACACAATATTGCCTGCCTGTTTTTAGCCGCAGCATTTCTTGTTATGGCACCGCTTTACGGACTTCCTACAAAAGATATCTTTCTTCACATTGCAGCGGGCGCTATTGCCCTCGCCATATGTTTTGCTTTGTTTTTCATCAATGCTATGGGTGGCGGAGATGCCAAACTAATCAGTGCCACAGCTCTCTGGACCGGATTTTCAGTCAGTCTTGCAGATTATTTACTGATAAGCGCAATTACAGGCGGTATTTTAACACTATGTATTCTCTTAATGCGCAAGCTTATCGACAGAAGTAAAATTGAACATATCGCTTTTCTTTACCGTCTGAGTGACCCCAAAAAAGGTATTCCCTATGGTATAGCTTTGGCCATTGCCGGTTTATGGATATATCCCGATCTTGCTTTGGTTAGGGCCTGAAAACCGGCATAACAAATCTTACCCCCACCAATTCAGTAATAACTGTTTTAATAAAATCAATAATAATAGTTCGTTAACCATAATTATACGATTCTTGCTGCATTTAGAGTATGTGCCAAAATCACACGCTCAATGCGGGGATATCAAATGAACACTTCACGCCTGATCATTCTGGCTGTTGCCGTGCTTGCCGCCGGTGCCGCAGGCTATATTGCTTTGACCATGACAGACGCCCCGCCGCAGGTCATTGAGGTCAGTGCTCCCGCACCGGTTTTGCCTGTGAAAGATGTTCTGACTGCTTCATCTAATCTGGCCGTCGGATCGTCATTATCCGGTCAACTACAATGGCAATCCTGGCCTACAGCTTCAGTAACCGCAGATTACATAACGCGTGATTCACAACCGGACGCACTGGATGTCATGCAAAAATCCAGCCTGCGCCTTCCGGTTCTGGCCGGAGAACCTATCCGCAAAGTTAAACTGATCGGCGAAGGGGAACAATTCATGTCCTCTTTGCTGCCACAAGGTATGCGTGCCATCGCGACTAATATTGCTGCAGAAAGTTCCGCCGGTGGCTTCATTCTTCCCGGTGATCGCGTCGATGTCATTCTCACTCGTGCGGACCGGAATGCTGCCAATAAGAGTATGCCATTCTTAACGGAAACCATTTTAGAAAATGTTCGCGTGCTGGCCATCGATCAGACGATCAAAGAAGATGATGAAGGCAAAAAAGATATTATCGGCCGCACCGCAACTCTGGAAGTTACCCATGAACAGGCTGAGATCATGGCTGTTGCCCAATCTGTGGCGGACCGGATCAGCCTGACATTACGTTCTGTTCGCGATGCAAAACCGGAACCGTCCAGCTCATCAGATTATCTTGTTGTGTCACCTTCTAAAAACGGGCCGGTCAAAATGATTAAATCTGGCAATCTTACTGAAGTCGGGATCAACTAATGACACGTCCATATTTTTCCAAAATTCGCGGCAGTTCACAGTTGAAAACCCTGTTTCTCTCAACAGCTCTGATTATGCCGGTTCTCTGCTCCTATTCCGCGCAGGCACAGGACGTTCAGATTTCCAGCGCAGGTCGCTCACAACCGGTCAATCTCGGACTGGGAAAGTCAATCGTCGTTGATCTGCCGCAAGACGCCTATGATATTCTGGTTGCCAATCCGGCAACAGCTGATGCTGTCACTCGTACAGCGCGGCGCATTTACCTGTTCGGTAAATCCGTCGGACAAACCAATATTATTGTCTTCGGCAAAGACGGCGAACAGATAGCCAGTCTAGACCTGAAAATCGAGCGTGACGTCAGCAGCCTGTCTTCTTCATTGCGGAAATATATTCCGGGCTCTGATATTAAAATCGAACTCATCAATGACAATATTGTTCTGACCGGTTCTGTTCAAACACCACAGGATGCAGCACAGGCTGCAAAGCTTGCCGAATTACTTGTTTCAGGTGGTGAAGCAACAACAGGTCAGTATAACGACTCCTCCACCACATCCTCCGGTGACGGCAATAATATTACGATCACAAGCGGACTTGGTCAGGAGCGCCGCCGCTCCAGTAAAATCATCAATCTGATTACCATTGCCGGTGAAGATCAGGTAACACTGAAAGTAACTGTTGCTGAAGTCAGCCGCTCTGTGATGAAACAGCTCGGCGTTAATATGATGGGCAGCGCAAGCAGCAATGGTGTAACCTTTACCGGTGTGTCGGATCGTCTTTCCGGAGCGATTGGGCAGACCCTCTCAAATACAGGTTTCGGGTTACAGACCAAAAATTTCCGCGGCTACCTGCAGGCTATGGAAACAGCGGGCGCAATGAAAACGCTGGCCGAACCAACACTCACAGCTATTTCCGGTGAAAAAGCTGCTTTCAGAGTTGGCGGTGAATATAATGTTCTCAACAGCGTCACCACCGATGATGACGGCAAACGCACAGCCGAACTTGCCAAGATTGAATATGGTATCGGTCTTGAATTCATGCCGACTGTTCTGGGACCGGGACGTATCTCGCTGAAAGTCCGTACATCCGTTTCCGAACCAACAACCGAAGGTTCAGGCTCGCAAACCTCTGATGGTGTCGGCGCAAGCATTCTCTCTCTGCGCAAACGTGTTGCCGATACGACAGTTGAGATGCCTTCCGGCGGCTCTATGATGATCGGCGGTCTGATCCGTGATGAAACCCGTCAATCTATTAACGGCACGCCCGGCCTGTCCAAGATTCCGGTACTCGGGGCTTTGTTCCGCAGTCGTGATTTTTTACGCAATGAATCCGAACTGGTCGTAATTGTTACCCCTTATCTGGTACGCCCGACAGCCAGAACAGAACTGGCTCGACCTGATGATAATCTGGCTCCGCCAAGTGATGCAGCCGGCTTTGTATTGGGCAAGGTCAATCGTGTTTATGGCTCTGCAAAAACCAACCTGCCAAACGGCCGCTATAACGGCGTTGTCGGCTTCATTTACAAATAAGAGGGCAGGCATTATGAGAAAAATTACCGTCCCCCACTCCCGTTCAGCCCTCATTGGCAGCAGCCTTTTTGTTACTCTGCTGCTGGCAGGATGTGCCAATACACATCATGTAACAGTCGGCGCCACGCCAGATGATTACCGTACCAATCATCCGATCACGATTCAGGAACGTGAAAAAACAGCGGATATTCCTGTTAGCCGGAATGATCGCAAACTTAGTATCACACAGCGCAGCATTGTGCAGAATGCCGTTGACGGATATCGTCGCCAAGGTTCTGGCATGGTTTTCATCCTTTTACCTGAGGGCAGTGCCAATCAGTCTGCCGCCTACCGGATCAGTATGGATATTGCCAAAGTCTTAAGGCAAGGCGGTGTTCTGGCCAGCAATATTGCAACCCAGAGCTATCAGGTGAATAATCCGCAAATCTCCGCGCCTGTTCGTATCAGCTACTATGCGATGACAGCAGGGACAGGTCCGTGCGGAAGATGGCCTGCTGATATGCTGAGTACGGCTGAGAACAAACATTATGCGAATTTTGGCTGTGCATCACAGGCGAATCTGGCAGCTCAGGTGGCAAATCCGGCTGATTTCCTCGGGCCTCGGGCCACATCGCCGCTGAAAGGTACGCGTAATGACCGCATTATCAGCGGAGACGAAGGCTATGAGGCTATGTCACCGACCGCAACAGGAGTTTGGCAGGATTCTCGCAGTCTAACAGCACAGTATTAAAGACGCATAATTTCTGCCGCCGGATCCAAAAACATCATCCGGCGCGTATCATCGAAATTTTGCTTTAAACGAATAAAAAAAGGTCGTGATCGTGGAAGACAGTGTCACATCAACAACTATGTTGCAGGATGCAGGTACGGATATAACCCATATCCGCCCGCTGCCGCGCCTGAATATTGATGCGTTCTGTGAAACAGAAGCCGGCCTGTCTGTTTTGCAGGCCTGCTCTCAAGACAGACGCCTGACGCGTACCCGCTGGCATATTCGCTCCGGTGGAGTCGATGTGGCACTGGAAGCCTATCAGAGCACTTCCACACCGCATCTTATTATTCTTGAAAGTGCTGCAGGACAGGATCAGCTGCTTGCAGATATTATGCAACTTGCCGAAGTCTGCGACAGCGGAACCCGCGTTCTGATTATCGGCCGCAGTAACGAAGTGCGCCTATATCGTGAATTGATCCGCAATGGCGTTTCCGATTACCTTGTTTCTCCTGCAAGCCTGACGGAAGTTATATCCGTACTGGATACATTATTCACGGATCCGGCAACTGCACCATCCGGCAGAAATGTTGCCGTTATTGGTGCAAAAGGTGGTGTTGGTTCATCAACACTGGCCCATAATATCAGCTGGAGTCTCGCCAACCAGTTCAAACATGAAGTTGTATTGGCGGATATGGATTTGCCATTCGGCACGGTCAATATTAATTTTGATCAGGATCCGACACTTGGTATCGCTGACGCAGTCTATGCACCGGAACGGGTGGATGAAGTCTATCTTGATCGCCTTCTGGCAGAGAGTTCGGAACATTTATCGCTGCTAGCGGCGCCGTCCACACTCGAAAAAACCTATGATTTTGACACGGAATCCTTTGTTTCCGTGATCGATGCTGCTCTGCGTACCACACAATTGCTGGTACTCGACATACCACATAGCTGGAACAGCTGGACACGTACAACCCTGATGCGGGCCGATGAGATTGTCATTGTTGCCACACCGGATTTAGCCAGTTTGCGCAATACCAAGAATTTGCTGGATACGCTGATCCTGCTGCGACCGAATGACAAGCCGGCACATCTCATTCTGAACCAGACCGGCGTACCGAAACGTCCTGAAATTTCTGCTGCGGATTTCTGCTCACCGCTGAATATTAAACCTTTGGCTGTGATTGAATTTGATCCGCAGTTTTTCGGTACGGCGGCCAATAATGCTCATATGCTCGCAGAGGCCGATCCGAACCACAAGATTTCACAAAAAATCACTGAGATCGCACGCGAACTGCTTGGCAAACATGATGTACCGGAACAGGGCAAAAAAGCTAAACCGCTGGCCGGACTTCTCAGTAAGCTTAAACGCAAAAAATCTGCCTGACGGACAAGGATAAACAACAGCCATGTTTGGAAAAAGAGGTGCAGCCTCCCCAACCACCGGTACTGTAAAACCTGCTGCTGCGACAGCCGGTCAGACAGCGAATTTGACTCCGCCGTCACAGACCAACACGGCTGTATCTGCATCGGAAAAGCCTGCTGTGAAAGCACCAGCAGCACCGGTCGTCCGTGAAAAATCGCAGGCATATTACGATACAAAATCCCAGATATTTGCAGCGCTGATTGATACAATCGACCTGTCTCAATTATCAAGAATGGATGCCGATGCCGCCCGTGATGATATCCGCGAGATCGTCAATGATATTATCTCGATCAAGAATTTCGTTATGTCGATTGCCGAGCAGGAAGAACTGCTTGATGATATTTGCAACGATGTTCTGGGTTATGGTCCGTTAGAGCCACTGCTGGCGCGTGATGATATTGCCGATATCATGGTCAATAGTGCACGAAAAACCTATATTGAGGTCAATGGCCGTGTGCAGGAAACCAATGTCCGTTTCCGCGATAATCAGCAATTGCTGAATATCTGCCAGCGTATTGTTTCTCAGGTCGGCCGCCGTGTTGATGAATCCAGCCCGATCTGTGACGCCCGTCTTCCGGACGGCTCCCGTGTGAACGTTATCACTTCTCCGCTCGCCATTGACGGCACAGCCCTGACCATCCGTAAGTTTAAAAAAGACAAGCTGACACTGGATCAGCTGGTTCGTTTCGGCAGTATTTCGCAAATGGGTTCGGAGCTGCTGCAAATTATCGGCCGCGTGCGCTGTAATATCATTATTTCAGGTGGCACAGGTTCCGGTAAAACCACGCTCCTTAACTGTCTGACACGCTATATTGATGAAACCGAGCGTATCATTACATGCGAAGATTCGGCGGAACTGCAATTGCAGCAGCCCCATGTCGTTCGTCTGGAAACCCGTCCGCCCAATCTTGAAGGCGAAGGCGAAATTACCATGCGCGATCTGGTTAAAAACTGCCTGCGTATGCGTCCTGAACGAATTATCGTCGGTGAAGTCCGTGGCCCTGAAGTTTTCGATCTGCTTCAGGCCATGAATACCGGCCATGACGGCTCAATGGGCACAATCCACTCCAACAGCCCGCGCGAATGTCTGAACCGTATGGAAGCCATGATTGCCATTGGCGGCTACACATTGCCGCAACGTACCGTGCGTGAAATTATTGTCGGCTCCGTTGACGTGATTATTCAGGCGACACGTCTGCGCGATGGTACGCGCCGGATTACCCACATCACAGAAGTGGTGGGAATGGAAGGTGATATCATCATCACGCAGGATCTGATGAATTTTGAGTTCCTCGGTGAAGACATTAACGGCAATATTATCGGGCGGCATGTATCAAGCGGTATCGGCCGGCCGGCCTTCTGGGAGCGGGCGCGCTACTATAATGAAGATCAGCGGCTGGCGACTATTCTGGACACGATGGAGGTCGCCGGCAGTCCTCAGATATAGAGCTGTCAGAGTGATTTTACTTTAAAACAAACTCAGTTTCTTTGTTGGATACGATACCGAACGAACCGAAGCAGGCACTGAAAGGGCACTTCAATGAACGGCACAACAATTATGCTTGTTGTCCTGGCTGCAATTGCGGTCGGTGCCCTGCTCTATGCAATTTTTTTCGACCGTATTACGACTGAAAAAACCGGTCAGAAACGCCTTGATGCCATCAAAAAGACTACGGCAAGCCGTGCTGTTATGCGCTCAGAGCGTGAAAAAGCCAGTGAGGCACAAAAGCGCCGCCGGACATTGCAGGATAATCTGGACGAGCTTGACCGTCGCAACAAAACACAAAACAAAACTCAAAAAAAACCGCCGCTACGTATATTATTGGCTCAGGCAGGTCTGAGCTGGAGTGTCCGGCAATTTTATCTCATCAGCACGGCGAGCGCCTTTATCTGTTTTCTGCTCGGGCTGATGGCTGGCATTCCTTTGATTATGGCGCCGCTGATTGCCCTGATTGGCTTTTTCGGGGTACCTCGCTGGATCGTCATGCATTTTCGCAAGAAGCGAATGAAAGCTTTCCTGAATGACTTCCCAAATGCACTGGATGTTATCACCCGCTCCTTACGCTCCGGCCTTCCTTTGAATGACAGTCTGCGCTTGCTGGCAAGTGATGCACCTTCTCCGGTCAAAGAGGAGTTTCGCCGGATTGTTGAAGCGCAGCAAATGGGGCTGACGATACCGGAAGCTGTCGCCAAAATGCCGGAAAACATGCCCTGCCCTGAGACCAACTTCTTTTCGATTGTAATTCAGATTCAGTCGCAAGCCGGCGGTAACTTGTCTGAAGCATTGGGTAATTTGTCACGTGTTTTGCGTGACCGAAAAAAAATGGCTGTCAAAGTCCAGGCCATGTCTCAGGAAGCCAAAGCCTCAGCGGCAATTATCGGCTCCCTGCCATTCTTTGTGGCCACAGTTATCTCATTTATGAATCCGGATTATATCGGAACATTATTCACCACCTTTGCCGGCAATGTTTTGCTGGTCATTTCTGTCATAATGTATTCTCTCGGAATTTTCGTGATGAAAACCATGATTAATTTCAAAATGTAAGCGGAGGTGGCCATGCGGGATTTTTTCGAAACCACTCTCTTTCAGCGGCAAACGCTTATCAGCATTTTCATCATGTTTGCGATGTTCGCGACCATAATGACGCTGTTGCTGCCCTATTTTCAGCGTAACCCGCTGAAAAATCGCATGAAATCTGTTGCTCTTGAACGCGAAGCTATTCGTGCCCGCGAAAGAGCACGAATAGCTAATGATAAAGAACGCGGCATCAGTCTGCGCCATCAGCAAAAAGCCGGAATTCGTGACTTTGTTGAAAAACTGGATCTGCGCCGCGCTCTTGCCGATGAGAAGACCGTTGCCTCTTTACGGCAGGCAGGGTTTCGCGGGCAAAATCCGCTCAATATTTTTCTGTTTATGCGCTTTATTCTACCGTTTGCATTTCTAGGTTTAGCAATATTCCTGATTTTCGGCTTGGGTATGTTGGAGCAGCAAAGTGCTTTTATACGTTTTCTGGTTTGCATTATTGTCGCTTATGCCGGTTTCTACGCCCCCAATCTCTATGTCAGCAATATTGCAGCAAAACGTCGTGAATCCATCACACTAGCCTGGCCGGATGCTCTCGACCTCATGCTAATCTGCGTCGAATCCGGCATGTCCACAGAAGCTGCCTTTCGCCGTGTTGCCGACGAAATCGGTATTCAGTCGGTGGATCTGGCTGAAGAATTAATGCTGACCAATGCTGAACTGGCCTTTTTGCCGGAGCGCCGTCAGGCCTATGAGAACCTTGCCAACCGCACCGGTATGGAAGCCATTAAATCCATGACACAGGCGCTTATTCAGGCGGAACGTTATGGTACGCCGGTTGCAACAGCCATGCGTACACTCTCGCAGGAAAGTCGTGATATGCGCTTGCTGGCAGCTGAAAAGAAAGCCGCAGGGCTGCCGCCGAAACTCACGGTTCCGATGATCGTCTTTTTCCTGCCGGTCTTGTTCATGGTTATTCTCGGTCCCGCGATGATCCAGATTTTTGGTGCAGGTGGTATCGCCGGAAACTAAAACAAAAACGCCTGCCTGAATATTCTCTTCAGGCAGGCGTTTTGTTTATAAGCTTTACAGAGAATTTACGCCTGTTTCTTAACGCCCTGCTTTGCCAGCATTGCACGCAAATAATCGGTATTGGCTTTTGCCTGTTCCGGTGACAGTTCGCGGGAGGCAATTGTTTCCGCCTCCTGAAAGCGCCCCTGAAGGCCGACGACCAGCGCCAGATTTTGGCGGACACGGCTGTCACTGCCATTCGCAGTTGCCGCCTGACGAAGATATTTTTCAGCTGTTGGCAGATCACCGCTTAGGACATAAGACATTGCGAGATTGGAGAGGATCGAGGCTTCACCCGGCTTGATCTGCAGTGCTTTCTGATAGATTGCACGGGCATCTGCGGAATTGCCCTGCTGGTCGAGAATAGCCCCTTCCGCAGACAGCAAACGCCAGTCCGGATAATCCGGTGTCTGCGCACGGCGTACGGCATCCAGTGCCGCATCCAGCTCACCTGCACCAGCCAGAGCTTTGCCATAAGCCGCCAGAACCTGTTTATCTTTCGGCAATTGAATGGCAATTGCCCGCATCACAGCCAATGACTGATCGCTGCGGCCTGCCATACTCAGCACAGTCGCATAATTCAGAGCGGCCACTTTGCTGGTCGGGTTCTTCTGATAATGCGCGCCATAGGTCTGAGCGGCCTGTGCGAGTTGCTGCGCATTCATTTGCTCAATGGAACGCTCAGCCTTGGTGCCGGTGCCTTTAGCAACCGAGCCGGTTGTGGTGCGATCCACGCTATTGCAACCGGCAAGTGCCAGTCCAGTGATGAAAAGAGCAGTGGTGAGTGTCAGAAAACGGCTTTTTCCGTAACGCAGGCTACGGCACGATTTATCCGGTTGTTCAAAAGCCAGCGCATTTTTCTGCATCAAACTGTCTCCATAAAATACGGTCGTTGAAAGCGCCTGAAATCAGTCCTCTGCATTAACCCGCGCTTCACCTGAATATGATAAAATCAATATTCCATTAACCCTAATAGAGAGTTAATTATTGAGCTGACATCAGCGACTCATGCCGCTCTCCTGAAAATAAATACCGGAAATCAATATGACCTCCCTGCCTCTTTCTGCGAACCGTGCTGCTCTTCTCGATCAACAGGCTGCGGACAGCCGCCCGATATGGCTGGTCACACCGGAGACACTGGCGAATGGTCAGTTTCCGCAAACTGTCCTCAACTGGGCAGCAGCCAATGCCTATAAAGGCAAAGCCGGACAATTGCTGACACTGGCCAATGAACAGGGGCAGATCAGCGGCGCTTTATTCGGCATTGAACCGGCCGACAAAGACAAAAGCGGTGAAGGTCGTCTGATCGGTGGCAAACTTGCCCGCCTCTTGCCTGCAGGCAACTGGCATATCGAAGGCAAAGCAGACCATGCGGAATTATTCGCGGTCAGCTTCCTGCTCGGCGGCTATCAGTTCAATCGCTATAAAAAAGATGCGGCATCAGACGAACAGGGAAGTGTCCGCCTGTTCGTATCAGGCCTGACAAATATTGCAGAAGCCCGTCGTCTTGCCGATGCCAGCGCCATGACCCGCGATCTGATCAACACACCGACCAGTGATATGGGGCCGGACGCACTGGAACTGGCAGCCCGTAACCTTGCAACGGCTTATGGCGCGAAATTCACTGCTGTTATCGGTGATGATCTGCTGAAGCAAAACTTCCCGATGATCCATGCTGTCGGCCGTGCCAGCGATACTGCACCGCGCCTGATTGACTTCACTTGGGGCAAAGACAGCGATCCGAAAGTTACGCTGGTTGGCAAGGGCGTATGCTTTGATACCGGCGGTCTCGACATTAAGCCTGCCAGCGGCATGCTGCTGATGAAAAAAGATATGGGCGGCGCCGCCAATGTGCTCGGCCTTGCCCGCATGATCATGGATGCCAAGCTGCCGGTGCGCCTGCGTGTGCTGATCCCTGCAGTCGAAAACTCCATTTCCGGCAATGCATTCCGCCCGAGCGATATTCTGACATCCCGTGAGGGACAAACCGTTGAAATCGGCAATACCGATGCGGAAGGTCGACTGGTTCTCGCTGATGCACTGACCTTAGCCGACGAAGAAACCCCGGATTTGATCATCGATATGGCGACCCTGACCGGTGCAGCGCGTGTGGCACTGGGGCCTGACCTGCCGCCATTCTACAGCCATGATGAAGCTTTTGCTGCAAAAGTGGCAGAACAGGCGGCAGCACAGTCTGATCCGCTCTGGCGTATGCCGCTCTGGGCACCATATGAGGCCAAACTCGCCTCGAAAGTTGCGGACATTAACAATGTGACCACCGACGGTTTTGCCGGTTCTGTCACAGCAGCACTGTTCCTCTCGCGCTTCGTCAAAAATGCCAAGGTCTGGGGTCACTTCGATATTTATGGTTGGACACCGGTTGAGAAATCCGCAGCCACTGTCGGCGGTGCTGCACAGGGTATCCGCGCACTTTATCAGGTGATCAAACAACGCTATGTTTAAGCCTCTTGCAGGTTCAATTCAAAAGCAGTTGAATACGCTACACGTAAAGTAAACAAGCAGCCTGCCTGTACTCACGGGCAGGCCTTTCTCTTAAACAAGTGGCATTTCATGGCTGTCGAGTTAAAACCACTGCAGGCGCTGACGCTGTTACAGACCGTTTCCCTGTCGCAGGTGCGTGACGAAACCCATGATCTGACATGGCGGCAAATGGCCATATTGCTGACAATCTATCTTGAAACACCGCCTCATACAGTGCGCGCGCTGGCCGCGCGTCTTGGTGTGACTAAACCTGTTATTACCCGTGCGCTGGATACGATGGGCACGATGGGGCTGGTCAGCCGCCATCGCGATCCGCAGGATCTGCGTAATGTCCTGATTAAACGAACTGTCAGCGGCGCGCTCTATGTTGAAAGACTGGGCGACCGCGTTATTGCAAAATCCAGGGAATTGCCTTTATGACCCAGCCTGACCGCCGTCTCCATGCCTATCGCCCCGATCTGGCCGATAGCGCTTTACGCGGAAAAGTCGATGCCGCCGCCTTTACAGAAGGCAAACGCAAACGTGTGATCGTTCCCGTCAGCGATCTGCGCAGCAAGCCTGAACTGACCAGCGGCCCGCAGAGCCAGATTCTCTATGGCGATGAAGTCACCGTTTTTGAGCAGGCGAATGGCTGGAGCTGGGTGCAAGCTGTGCGCGACGGCTATGTCGGTTATATGCCGGATGCTGAATTGGGCGAGACCGGCAATGCGCCAACCCATCGTATCTGCGTACCGCGTACGTTCATATATTCCGGTGCTGATCTGCGCTTCCGCCATACCAGTGCTCTGTCCCTCGGCTCAGTCGTTGAGATCACCGAATTCGTTGAAAACCGTGGTAGCCGTTACGGCATGCTGCCGGATGGCACAGCGATTTTCGCCAAGCATCTGCGGACGATCGACGAGACTGCTGCTGATTATGTCACCACAGCCGAAAGCCTGATTAACACGCCTTATCTCTGGGGTGGCACATCCGGTTTTGGCATTGATTGTTCAGGACTGGTGCAGCTTGCCATGCTGGATGCAGGGCGCGATGTGTTGCGCGATTCCGATATGCAGGGCGATCATCTGGGTGATGTGATTGATGCCGGTAAGGATTATGCCAATCTGCAGCGTGGCGATCTGGTGTTCTGGCCGGGTCATGTGGCGATTATGGCAAGCCCCGATATGATGATCCATGCCAATGGCCATACCATGACTGTAGCCTATGAGCCGCTGCGTGAAGCAATTGAGCGAATTGCTTATTTGTATGACTTACCTAGCCATTTTAGGCGTCCATAAAATAAAAAAGCCGCCGGATTTCCGGCGGCTTTTTTGTAAGCTCAATATTTCAAACCTTTGGCGGCAATACGCGATCCGGTGTGCGATGACCGTCCCAGAAGGCGCGGATATTGACGATGACTTTATCGCCCATGTCAATACGTCCTTCCAGCGTGGCTGAGCCCATATGCGGCAGCATCACCACTTTGCCCTCAGAGGCCAGTTTCAGCAGGCGCGGATCAACTGCCGGATGCTGTTCAAACACATCAAGACCGGCACCGGCGAGCTTGCCCTGCTCAATCTGATGGATCAGCGCATTTTCATCAACAATCTCACCGCGTGACGTATTCACCAGATAGGCATTGGGCTGCATCAACTCGATGCGGCGTGCAGACAAAAGGTGAAATGTAGCCGGTGTCGAAGGGCAATTGACGGAAATAATATCCATCCGTGCCAGCATCTGGTCGAGGCTGTCCCAATAGGTCGCTTCCAGCTCTTCCTCAACTGCCGCATGAACCCGCTTGCGGTTGTGGTAATGGATAGCAAGGCCAAAAGCTTTGGCACGGCGTGCAACAGCGGTGCCGATACGCCCCATGCCGACAATACCGAGGCGCTTGCCCCAGATGCGCCGGCCGAGCATCCATGTCGGTGACCAGCCCGGCCATTCGCCGGAAGTGGAAAACACATTGGCTCCCTGCACAAGACGGCGCGGCACAGACAGAATCAGCCCCATCGCCATATCGGCAGTATCTTCTGTCAGAACATTCGGGGTATTGGTCACGGCGATCCCGCGCTTGGCAGCAGCGGTTACATCCACATTGTCCACGCCATTGCCGAAATTGGCGATCAGCTTCAGATTGGGGCCTGCCTGCTCAATCAGCTCCGCATCAATCACATCGCGAATCGTCGGCACCAGCACATCGGCCTCGCGCATGGCCGAAGCCAATTCTTCACGCGACATTTTATGATCATCAATATTCAGGCGCGCATCAAACAATTCGCGCATGCGCGTTTCAACAGGATCCGGTAATTTCCGGGTAATGACGACCAATGGTTTCTTTTTGCCCGACATTTCTACCCCTTTGATGTGTCGCGTTGAGACCTCCTTAACCAAGAAGGTGCAGAGTGCGGCATTGTCATGGTTCATACACTGTCTAGCAAGGCAGACGAACAAAGACAAAGAAAAAGCGCCGGTTCTGGTCTCCTAACGTCATATTGATCTTACAGACCAATCTTGCAAACCGTCGGGACGACTATACCAGAATATAAGCCGGTCAGGACTGCGAATGAAACAGCATATGCATAAAACAGAAAAATCAAATTTTTGTATGTTACTGGCTATAGGCCTGTTTTCCTGCCTGTTTCTGCTGTCACCTTTATCCGGCTCGCATCATGCCTATGCACAGGACGCTTCTGAAAGCGCAGCCCCCTCTTCCGCAGAAGAAGGCCCATCCGGTGAAGATGCACCGAGCAAAGAAGCAGCCTCATCTGCCAATCTGGGGCCAAGCGGCCTGCCGATCCCGCGTTTTGTCAGCCTGAAGCCTGCCCGTGTGAATATCCGTGTGGGTCCGGGGCGCGATTATGCGGTGTCGTGGCTTTACACCAAATCGGGACTGCCGGTTGAGATCATTCAGGAATATGACAACTGGCGCCGTATCCGTGATGCTGACGGCACGGAAGGCTGGGTCTATCAGTCACTTCTGGCAGGCAAGCGCACCGCTATCGTTGCCCCGTGGGAGCGCGGCAAGGCGGATAATGTAATTGATCTTTACGCCAGCGCCAGCGACACATCCCGCGTTGTTGCCCGTGCAGAAGCAGGTGTCATCGCCAATATCCGTGAATGCACCGGCCAGTGGTGTCAGCTCGAAACACAGGGCACACGCGGCTGGATCCGTCAGGGAAAAATCTGGGGTGCCTATCCGGATGAGGTTTTTGACTAGAGCATAATTTTAAAATGTTAGAGCGACCTTTGTGTGCCAAGCTGGCACACGGCGCTCTAACCGGAGCATTGATCCGCTTTTAGAATATCTGGTCTTTCATGGTGTTTTGCGCGCATCTGTCCCCTTCTCAAGCTAAGGGAAAAGCGGTAAAAGCCGCGCCATGAAGGATCAAACAGCACCCAACCCGCATCATCCGGCCTCTGACACTCCGTTAACTGTCACTGCCTCCGGTAATAATCTGGCCAATAGCCGTAAGGTTTTTGTCAAAACCTATGGCTGCCAGATGAATGTCTATGACAGCCAGCGTATGGCCGACAGTCTGGCCGCAGAAGGTTATGTCACCACAGACAGCCCCGATGATGCGGATATGGTTTTGCTTAATACCTGCCACATCCGTGAAAAAGCCTCCGAAAAACTCTATTCCGCACTGGGTCGCCTGCGTAATTTGAAAAATAAGCGTCAGGCGGACGGCAAAGATCTGATTATCGGTGTTGCCGGTTGTGTGGCACAGGCTGAAGGCGATGAAATTCTGCGCCGTTCGCCGACTGTTGACCTTGTGGTCGGCCCGCAAACTTATCACCGTTTGCCGCAGGCGCTTGCTCAGGTGCGTGAAGGCCGTCAGGTCGTCGATACCGAATATGCCGTGGAAGACAAGTTTGAGCATCTGCCGCTTGCCAGCCGTGAACAGGTACGCAAACGTGGTGTTTCCGCATTTCTGACGGTGCAGGAAGGCTGCGATAAATTCTGTACCTTCTGCGTTGTGCCTTACACACGCGGTTCAGAGGTTTCGCGTTCCGTTGCCCAGATCATCAATGAAGCGACAAAGCTGGTTCAGGCCGGTGTGCGCGAGCTGACCCTGCTCGGCCAGAATGTCAACGGCTGGCACGGCGCGGGCGATGACGGTCGTGAATGGGGTTTGGGAGAACTGCTCTACCGCTTGGCGGAAATTCCGGGCATTGCGCGTCTGCGTTACACGACCAGCCATCCGCGTGACATGGATGATGCGCTGATCAATGCTCATCGCGATCTCGATATTCTGATGCCCTATCTGCATCTGCCGGTGCAGGCCGGTTCCGACCGCATCCTGAAAGCGATGAACCGCAAACATAAAGGTGAGGATTATATCCGCCTGATTGAGCGTATCCGGTCCGTGCGCCCTGATCTGGCACTGTCCGGCGACTTCATTGTCGGTTTCCCTGGTGAAACCGATGAGGATTTTGAGGACACGATGCGGCTCGTGCGCGAAGTGGGTTATGCGCAGGCCTATTCGTTCAAATATTCATCCCGTCCGGGTACACCCGGTGCCGATCTGCCCGATCATGTGGAAGAATCCGTGAAGGACGAACGTCTGCAGCGTTTGCAGGCGCTGCTCAGCGAACAGCAATATGCATTTCAGAATAGTCTTGTCGGTACGGAAATGGATGTACTGCTTGAAAAGCCGGGACGTTTTGATGGCCAGATGATCGGCCGCTCACCATGGCTCATTCCGGTAATCATTGAAAATAATCCGGGTGAAGTCGGTGATATGATCCGCGTACGCATCAATTCCACCGGCACCAACAGCCTTGTCGCCGAAAAATTAGCTTAAATAACGTTCGCCTTGAACCGGCTCTGCTTTCCCGCGTGACAGTGTCATTAATCTGTACCATAATCGTGTCAGATATGATCCGTCACTGCGGATCAGCGCACTGACAATTAAATAAAGCTAAACCGCAATCAAGGAGAGCCGGTTGAACGTCACCACGGGCAAACAGGTTAGCAAAGAACTGAAAAAACCCGCCACCACAATCCCTGCTCTGCAGGATGGCGCTTCTGATATGGCTCATATAGTCCTCGATTTTGACAGCAACCGGCTGGCGAGTGCGCTGTTTGGCCAATTCGACGAGAATCTCGCTTATATTGAGCAAAAACTTGGTGTTGATGTCCGCTCCAAAGGCAATCAGCTGATCCTGCGCGGTGAAGCAACCGCCACAGCACAGGCGCGGATGGCACTGGATCACCTCTATTCGCTTTTGCAAAAAGGTCATGACCTGAGCAAATCCGATGTCGATGGTGCCTTGCGCATGGCTGCAACTGCAACGCCGGTGCGTGATGACCAGTTGAGCCTGCCGACGCTTGAAACCAAAACCCGCCTTTCTGCGGCACAAATCTCCACACGCAAAAAGACCATCTTTGCCCGCACGCCGACGCAGGATGCCTATATGCGTGCGATGGAGCGCTCGGAACTGGTTTTCGGCACCGGCCCTGCCGGTACCGGTAAAACCTATCTCGCTGTTGCCCATGCCGCCATGCTGCTGGAGCGCGGACTGGTTGAGCGGATTGTATTGTCCCGTCCTGCGGTTGAAGCCGGTGAACGGCTCGGCTTTTTGCCGGGCGACATGAAAGAGAAGGTCGATCCTTATCTGCGACCGCTCTATGATGCGCTTTATGACATGATCCCTGCGGATAAAGTCGAGCGGGCACTGGCCGCCGGTGTGATTGAAATTGCACCTCTGGCCTTCATGCGCGGTCGTACACTGGCACATGCGGCTGTTATTCTTGACGAGGCGCAAAACACCACATCCATGCAGATGAAAATGTTCCTGACCCGTCTGGGTGAAGGTTCGCGCATGATTGTCACCGGTGATCCGAGCCAGATCGATCTGCCCGCCGGTCAAAAATCCGGTCTTGTGGAAGCGCTGGAGATTTTGGGCGATGTTGAAAACATTGTCACTGTGCGCTTCAGCGATAAAGATGTGGTGCGCCATCCGATGGTTGCAGCTATTGTCCGCGCCTATGAAAAGCGCGGTGCTGCCAAAACGCTGAAACATCATAAAGTTAGTGTGACTGAGGGTGAAAACACGCCTTCGGAAACCTAAATAGGTTTTTAGATTACAAATTGACTTTTATAACAGCCCGTCTCTTTGCAGGCGGGCTGTTGTCTTAACAATAAACCGGTTCACGAAACAAAAATGATTACAATCGACATTCTCATTGAAAGTTCTCTTTGGGAAACCCCGTCGGGGGACGACAATGAAACCTATGAAACGCTTGCCCGATCCTGTGTCGATGCCGTCTGGGCGCGGCTTGAACTGCCGCAGCAAGAGACCGAGCTCAGCCTTGTTCTGACCGACGATGCCTCGATCCGCACGATTAATGCGCAATGGCGCAATAAAGACAAAGCCACCAATGTGCTGTCTTTTCCGGCCTTTGACATCGCGCCGGGCGATGCTCCGGGGCCGATGCTCGGCGATATTATTATTGCGCGGGAAACTGTCGAACGTGAAGCTCTTGAAGAAAACAAAAGCTTTAATCAGCACCTGCATCACATGATCGTGCATGGCCTGCTGCATCTGCTGGGTTACGATCATGAAGATGATGAGGAAGCAGAAGAAATGGAGGGACTGGAGCGCGAAATTCTTCATGCTCTTGCCATACCTGATCCTTATACTGTACATTCAACCGATAATGAAAACGATTGACCATGGCTGATCAGACTAATCACAATTCTTCAACGGGCGCTGTTCACAGCGACGCCGTTTCTCAGAACGATCCGGAAGCGCAGAGTACGGGGCAAAATCCTGCACGAGCGGCAGGATCTGAAAAACGCTCACTCCTTTCCGGATTATTTCCGTTTCTCCGTTCGCGCCAGACCAGCTCGATCCGCGAAGATCTGACGGATGCGCTGTCCGATGATGCGAACAGCGACACAGCTTTTTCCGCCGAAGAAAAGGCAATGCTCAACAATATTCTGCGCCTGCGGGAACTTCGCGTCGATGACGTGATGATCAGCCGCGCTGATATTGAAGCTATCGAATATTCAACACCGCTGGGTGAATTGCTGGAGCTGTTTGAGTCCTCCGGCCATTCCCGTATGCCGGTTTATGTTGAGACGCTCGATGATGCGCGCGGCATGATCCATATCCGCGATGTTCTCAACTACATCACCCGCATGAGCAGGCAACAGCCTGCCGGTTCGGAACAGCCAGCCGCTGCCAAGCGCTATGATCTGTCCAAAATTGATCTCACAACACCGATCAATGAACTGAACCTGATGCGCAAGGTGCTGTTCGTCCCCTCCTCCATGCTGGCCAGCAGCCTGATGGCGCGTATGCAGGCGAGCCATATTCAGATGGCGCTGGTGATCGACGAATATGGCGGCACAGACGGCCTCGTCTCGCTGGAAGACATTGTTGAAATGGTTGTCGGCGATATTGAAGACGAACATGACGATGAAGAACTGTCGCTGATCCGCAATCCGGACGGCTCTTATACTGTTGATGCCCGTGCGGAACTGGAAGAGCTGGAACAACTGATCGGCGCAGGCTTTACGCAGGGCGAAGACAGTGAAGATGTGGATACGCTCGGCGGTCTTATCATCTCGGCTCTGGATCATATTCCGGAAACCGGCGCGATCATTGATGTGTTGCCTGCCTACGAACTGGAAGTGCTGGAAGCCGATTCACGGCGCATCCATAAAGTGCGCATCACACCGCGAAACGGGGATTATTTCCAAGGCTAGAGCGGTTTACGTCCAGATTAGAATCATAGTGCTCGCTCTAGATTCTTTATTTGGTCGCATTATCACGGGCGTCAAGTTGATCCAACTTGACTGTGAAATGCTCTAACAGCATCACAATCTATTAAAACACCGCCGCAACACCGGCGGTGTTTTTTTATCGCTGTATTCTCATCTCAGTTTTTCTTAATCTTCGGCTCATAAACTGAATAGAGCGCCTTATCCCCATTGAGAGACCGAATATAGTGAGCAGCCTTTATCTCCGCCTGACTGAAAACCTCACCGGCTGGCGTAAAGCGCTCCTGACCATTCTCGCCGGTGCAAGTGTCACGCTGGCATTGCCGCCTTTTGATTTTTTGCCCGCAGGATTTATCGGTTTTCCGCTGCTGGTGCTGCTGATTGACAGTTCGGGCACAAAAAACGCAACCGGATGGAAGCGCCTGCTCCCTGCTTTTCGCACCGGCTGGTTGTTTGGTTTCGGCTATTTTCTCGCCGGTCTCTGGTGGATCGGCATGGCATTGCTGGTCGATGCAGAAAATTTCGCCTGGGCATTACCATTCGCTATTCTCGGCCTCCCTGCCTTTCTGGCGTTTTTCTTCGCTTTTGCTGCGGCATTTGCACGGGTTTTCTGGGGCGCCGGTCTCATCCGTATTCTGGTGCTGGCCATCGCACTCGGCGTTACAGAATGGCTGCGCGCTTTCATTCTCACCGGTTTTCCTTGGAATGCGCTCGGCTATATGCTGATGCCAACACCACTGCTGATGCAGTCGGTCACCATTACCGGCCTCTATGGCATGAATATTCTTGCTGTGGTGATTTTCGCCATGCCTGCTCTATTGTTTGGCGACAAGCGACAGCGCTATGGCTGGCGCAGCGGATTAATTACGGCCTGTGCCCTGTTGATTGCCCATGCCGGTTATGGCGCATGGCGCTTACAGCAGGCACCGGCCTTGTCAGAGCAAGGCGCTGATGCACCTGTTATCCGCTTGGTTCAGGCCTCCATTGCACAGGATGCCAAATGGGATAATCAGTTGCGCCGCGCGATTTTCGACAAGCATCTTGATCTCAGCACCCGCCCGCCTGCCAATGGCCAGCCGGTGCCTGATGTGATTATCTGGCCGGAAACCTCCGTTCCCTATGTGCTGCCACAGGTCGAAGAAGCCTTGAGTGCCATCGGCAAGGCACTTCAGCCGAATCAAATGCTGCTGGCCGGAGCGGTGCGCGGTGAGGGAGAGAACCTCTCCGCCTATTATAACAGTATTTTCGCGGTAAATGCCGCTGGTCAGGTGACCGCAACTGCCGACAAAGTGCATCTTGTGCCATTCGGTGAATATCTGCCGCTGGAAGATCTGCTGCGCTCTGTCGGCATGCAGGAAGTGGTGGAATTACCCGGCGGCTTTACCGCAGCACCGGCGCGCCATGCCCTCAATGTCAGCCCGAGTCTGACCCTGCTGCCCTTGATCTGCTATGAGGCGATTTTCCCGTCCGAGCTTGGCTATCAGGGCAAGAGTGTTGATGCGATCATCAATATTACCAATGACGCATGGTACGGCAATACACCGGGGCCTTATCAGCATTTCCGGCAGGCGCAATTGCGCGCCGTAGAACAGGGACTGCCTTTGCTGCGTGCAGCCAATAACGGTATTTCAGCGATTACCGATTCTTACGGTCGAATCACCAAACATCTCAACCTGAATGAAGTCGGATTTATTGACGGCCGTCTGCCACCAAAAGCGACAGGCTTCTGGCGCAAACCGGCAGGAGAAACACAGTTCTTCACACTTCTGTTCATCTTGCTCGTAATTTCATGTGGTTTACATGCCATCCGTACCGAGCGTTTCGGTTGACATCATATTTTTGATGTTATGATATACACATGAAACTGATGAAATTTCAGATGAACCCTATAATTCTCCGAAAAATATGCTGATTTAAGCAAACCATTTTTCATCAAGGAAAGCTCGCATAAGCGAGGAGCATTTGTGAATGACTGAGAATAAAAAGAAACCCAATCCCATTGATGTTCATGTGGGCAGCCGCATCCGGTTGCGCCGGAACATGCTTGGCCTCAGTCAGGAAAAACTCGGTGAAAATCTCGGTATTACCTTCCAGCAGATTCAAAAATATGAAAAAGGCACCAACCGCGTCGGTGCCAGCCGCCTGCAAGCCATTTCATCCATATTGAGTGTACCGGTTGCCTTCTTTTTTGAAGATGCACCGGAACAGGCAGGACAGCAGAGCGGCGGTTTTGCGGAAGACAATGAAACAACCTATGTTGTTGATTTTCTTCAGACAAATGAAGGCGTGCAGCTGACACGCTATTTTACAAAAATCACTGATCCGAAAGTGCGTCGTAAAATCATTGATCTGGTAAAAACCCTTGCCAATGATGATGATTAATCTCTGAAGCGCCAGAGGCGCGAATTCGGTAAAAACAGAATCCCTGAAACTGCCCTATCCTATTGTTTTGTCGTATTATAGCAGGCGCTTAATGCGACAATTTGGCAGCTTCTTGCGTTAAATCTCGCACATAAACACATGCAGATAGTTGTATATCTTGTCATTTCGTGCTGATTATACGCGCAAATAACGTCTGATTTCTTTATAGAGCGATTGCTTCACTTTCATTCCGTAGCAGACAGGCTTTTCTGAAAGCGGCCTGAAACGGTTTGAAAACGGCGCGCAATGAATTATCAGCAGTTCGTGCGCAGAAATGCACAATGCTGAAAGCAACTGTTTCTCCGGAGAGTACAATGCTCCGCAGATTTTCAAGAGGGGTTTCCCGTGTCACGCAGTTCATATCTTTTCACCAGTGAATCGGTATCCGAAGGTCATCCGGATAAGGTTTGCGATCGTATTTCCGATGAAATCGTAGACATGATCTACAAGGAAGCACGTAAAACCGGTGTTGATCCGTGGTCTGTACGTATTGCCTGTGAAACCCTTGCCACCACCAACCGCGTGGTGATTGCCGGTGAAGTGCGTGTGCCGGACACATTCCTGAAAAAAGACAAAGCCGGTGAAATTCTGCTCGATGCCAAAGGCCATAAGCAGATCAACCCTTCCCGCTTCCGTTCCGCTGCCCGCAAAGCTATCCGTGAAATCGGCTATGAACAGGAAGGCTTCAACTGGCGCAATGTGAAAATCGACGTGCTGCTGCATCCGCAATCGGCGGATATTGCGCAGGGCGTTGATAATGCTGCCGACCGTCAGGGTGAAGAAGGTGCGGGCGATCAGGGCATCATGTTCGGTTATGCCTGCCGCGAAACACCCGATCTGATGCCGGCACCAATCTATTATGCCCATAAAATTCTTGAGCTGCTTTCTGCTGCCCGCCACAAAGGCGAAGGCGACTATGGCAAGCTCGGCCCTGATGCCAAAAGTCAGGTCACAGTGCGCTATGCCGATGGCAAGCCTGCGGAAGTCACCCAGATTGTGTTGTCGACCCAGCATCTGGATGCTTCATGGGATTCCGTGAAAGTCCGTCAGGTCGTTGAGCCGGTGATCCGTGAAGCCCTCGGCGATCTGCCGATTGCTGCAAATTGCAACTGGTACATCAATCCGACCGGTAAATTCGTCATCGGCGGACCGGACGGTGATGCCGGTCTGACCGGACGTAAGATCATTGTTGATACTTACGGCGGTGCAGCTCCGCATGGCGGCGGCGCATTCTCCGGCAAGGACACGACCAAGGTTGACCGCTCCGCAGCCTATGCCGCGCGTTATCTGGCCAAGAATGTGATTGCTGCCGGTCTTGCCGACCGCTGCACCATTCAGCTGTCCTATGCGATCGGCGTTGCCCAGCCGCTCTCGGTCTATGTTGACCTGCACGGCACCGGCAAAGTTGCCGAGAGCGATGTGGAAACCGCGCTGCGTCAGGTCATGGACCTGTCCCCGACCGGCATCCGCAAGCATCTCGACCTTAACAAACCGATCTATGCCAAGACCGCATCCTATGGCCATTTCGGCCGCAAAGCCGGTCGCGACGGCTCTTTCTCATGGGAAAAGACAGATCTGGTCAAAGCACTGAAAGCTGCGCTTAAGGTCTGATTTCATTCTCAATATTCTGGATTTCAGGGCACCATGTTTCTCTCATGGTGCCCTGTTTCTTTAACAGCCACACAAAAATCAGTAGACTTTCCGTCGCTGATTATGTGTAAAGCGGCTTATTCCGATTATCTGAACCATAAAGAAACGTGCCGATGTCTGATACTGAACGCAACTGTGACCTCAAGGATGAAGCCATGAGCGCAGAGTCCTCTGAACAACAGCCACGCGGCTCACGTGCGACGGAAGCTTTTTATGGCCGCCGTAACGGCAAACCTTTGCGCCCGCATCAGCGTTTTCTGCGCGAAGACCTGTTGCCGCAGCTCAAACTCGATCTCCTGAACCCTGCCCCGCAGGATCTGCGCACACTGTTTATGGCCGATGTTTCGAAAGTGCGTATGGAAATCGGTTTCGGCGGCGGCGAGCATCTGGTGCATGAAGCCACCCGCAAACCGGAAGCCGGTTTCATCGGTGTTGAGCCTTTCGTCAACGGTATGGCGAAAATGCTTGGCGCACAGGATGCCAATCCGCTGCCGAACCTGCGTCTTTATGATGACGATGCCACACTGGTGCTGGACTGGCTGCCGGATGCATCGCTCGACGGCATTGATCTGTTTTATCCTGATCCGTGGCCGAAAAAGAAACATTGGAAGCGCCGTTTTGTCAGCCAGAAAAACCTCAGCCGTTTTGCCCGCGTGCTGAAACCCGGCGCTTTGTTCCGTTTTGCCTCCGACATTGATACTTATGTCAACTGGACGCTGCAGCATTGCCACGACCATGGTGCGTTTGAATGGCAGGCACAAAGTGCTGCCGACTGGCACACACCATATGAAGCATGGCCGGGCACACGCTATGAAGCCAAAGCTTTCCGTGAAGGCCGTCAGGCTGCTTACCTTACCTTTATCAGGCGATAATTCGTCCTCAAGGACAAGGCTTGTCACAGGCGGCTTTTTTCTGTATAGTTGCCTCAAATTCTTGGTCGGTAGAACAAGAGTGGGTCCCACCGGTCCCGCTCTTTTTTGTTTGGTACACACTGAAAACTGCGCAGACTGCCGCCGGAAATCCTATTGCACGTATTTTAAGGAATACAGGGTGAACGAACAAACACAACAGGACCAGATCATTACAGCGCTTGACGCGACACAGGATGAACCACGCATTATCCGTGAAACGGGTATTGATGCAAAAGTGGCATCGCTGATCGAACCTGCGATTAATGCTGCGGGTTTCCGTCTTGTGCGCGTGCGTCTTTCCGGCCTCAACGGCCTCACCCTGCAGATTATGGCTGAGCGTCCGGACGGCACCATGACCGTTGAAGATTGCGAAATTGTCAGCCGTACCGTTTCTCCGGTTCTCGATGTTGAAGATCCGATTGACGGCAAATATCACCTTGAAATTTCTTCACCGGGCATTGACCGCCCGATGGTACGCAAATCTGACTTTTCCAACTGGCAGGGTCATATTGCCAAACTCGAAACCTCGATGCTGCATGATAACCGCAAGAAATTCCGCGGCCGTATCATCAAGGTTGAAGCTGAGACTGTCACTCTCGAAACCGATCAGGCCACTTACGGCGCGGAAGCTCAGACCACAATTCCTTTTGAGCTGATCGCTGATGCAAGACTGATCCTGACCGATGATCTGATCCGTGATGCGCTGCGCAAAGACAAAGCTCTGCGCGAAGGCCGTATTCCGGGCGACGAATTGAGTGATGAATTCAATCTGGACAGCGGCAATGCCGATGCTCCGGAGAGCGATAAAGACAACTAAGCATTTCACAGGCGAATGACTTCATTTGCTTGTCATGATAATGCGACAAAACAAAAAAGCTTTCGCACCCAGAAGCAAAAAACGGGTGCTGCACCAAGGAGAGACCAATGGCAGTCAGTGCAAACAGGCTAGAGCTTCTTCAGATCGCTGATGCGGTTGCGCGCGAAAAATCCATTGACCGCGAGATCGTGATTGCAGCGATGGCCGATGCCATTCAGAAAGCTGCCCGCTCCCGTTATGGTCTGGAAACCAATATCCGCGCGGATATCAATTCCAAGAGCGGTGAAATCAAGCTGCAGCGTCTGCTTGAAGTGGTTGAAACTGTAGAAGATTACGCCACACAGATCGCTCTGGAATCCGCACGTGAACGCAATCCGGATGCGCAAGTAGGCGATTTCCTTGCCGACCAGCTGCCGCCAATGGATTTCGGCCGTATTGCTGCCCAGTCCGCCAAACAGGTAATCGTACAGAAAGTGCGTGAAGCTGAGCGTGACCGCCAGTATGACGAATTCAAAGACCGTCTGGGTGAAATCATCAATGGTACTGTCAAGCGCGTTGAATATGGCAATGTGGTTGTTGATCTCGGCCGCGGTGAAGCCATTGTCCGCCGTGACGAACTGATCCCGCGTGAAGCATTCCGCTACGGCGACCGTATCCGCGCTTATGTCTATGATGTCCGTCGCGAACAACGCGGCCCGCAGGTATTCCTGTCGCGTACCCATCCGCAGTTCATGGCGAAACTCTTCACCATGGAAGTGCCGGAAATTTATGACGGCATTATCGAAATCAAATCGGTTGCCCGTGATCCGGGTTCGCGCGCCAAAATGGCCGTTGTGTCCCGTGACAGCTCGATTGATCCTGTCGGCGCCTGCGTTGGTATGCGCGGTTCCCGCGTTCAGGCCGTTGTCGGCGAATTGCAGGGCGAAAAGATCGACATTATTCCTTGGTCGCCGGATGCAGCGACTTTCATCGTCAACGCCTTGCAGCCTGCGGAAGTGGCCAAGGTTGTTCTGGATGAAGATGCAGAACGTATCGAAGTTGTTGTGCCTGACGATCAGCTGTCGCTGGCCATCGGCCGCCGCGGTCAGAATGTGCGCCTTGCCTCGCAGCTGACCGGCTGGGACATCGATATTATGACGGAAAACGAAGAATCCGAACGCCGCCAGAAAGAATTCACAGAACGCTCTGCTTTGTTCATGGAAGCGCTGAATGTGGATGAAATGGTTGGTCAGGTTCTGGCTTCCGAAGGTTTCGGTTCGGTTGAAGAAATCGCCTATGTTGAAAGCGACGAAATCGCTTCGATCGATGGTTTCGATGCTGATACTGCTGCTGAAATTCAGGATCGTGCGAAAGAATATTTGGATCGTCTCGAAAGCGATCTGAATGACCGTCGTCTCGAACTGGGCGTCAGCGACGAACTGCGCGATGTACCGGGTCTGACCAGTGCAATGCTTGTTGCAGTCGGTGAAGACGGCGTGAAGACCATGGATGATTTTGCCGGTTATGCGGTAGACGATCTCGTGGGCTGGCGCGAGCGTAAAGACGGCGAAACTGTTACTCATGCCGGTGTTCTGACACCGTTTGAAGTTTCCCGCACAGACGCAGAGCAGATGGTTCTCGCAGCCCGCCTTAAAGCAGGCTGGATTACAGAAGATCAGCTGGAAGAAGCTGCCAATGAACTGGCTTCGACAGGCGATGATGAAGAGCAGGCAGATGCTTAATCAGCATCTTGCAACTGCCGCTCGCGCGGGCGGATTTTGATGTCCGCGCATCGGCATCTACAGCAATTTCAGGAAAAGTGGAAACCGGTTTTCCGTCCGAAATTGCGTCATAAAAACGGAAATAATGCCTGTGTCAGCTTTTTTGATACAGGCCTGTTTTCCGACAAACTGCATGCAGCCGGAACCGCTCGGTTTACGGCTGTCTTGCGCACACATATTGCAGGGCTTCTTGCCCTTGCACTCATATTAAAGTAGAAAACAGTTCCTCTCCACCGGCGCTGTTTTCGAGCGAAGTGGAGTTCTGGTTGAAACCGGATAAAAACGACAGGACCTGTATTGTTACGCGCGAGAGCGGCCCGGCTGTAGATCTCATCCGGTTTGTGGCTGCACCCGACGGTAGTGTTGTACCGGATCTGAAGCGCAATTTACCCGGACGCGGATGCTGGATTAAAGCAGAACGGCATATTGTTGATGAAGCGGTTAAACGCAAACTGCTGCCCCGCGCACTGAAAACGCAAGTTTCGGTGCCGGCGGATTTGGGTTCTCTGGTCGACAGGCTATTGACAAAATCCGCGCTGGGCAGTCTAGCACTGGCCAGAAAGTCCGGTGTTGTGGTGACAGGATCGGCGAAAGTTGATTCTGCTGTGCGTACCGGCCGCGTTACAATGGTGCTTCATGCGACAACAGCGGCTCCCGACGGCATCCGAAAGCTGGATCAGGCGCGTCATGCGAGGAAGATGGCAACCGGAGCAGATATAAAAGCCTATTCCCTTTTTACAGGGGATGAAATGGATTTGGCATTTGGCGGCGGAAATGTAATACATGCCGCCGTGATTGAAGGAACGGCAGCAACCGGGTTCGTCACGCGGGCGCTTCAGCTGCATAAATATCGCGGCGAGAGCGCAGCGAACTTGGAAAATCTGGCAGCCACTGCTGCGAAGGAAACGGAATCAGAATGAGCGACAGTAATTCAAACGACGACAAGACGCTGAGCGTCGACACAAAAAAGACGCTGACCATCAAGCGGCCAGGAGTCGAACAGAGCACTGTACGGCAAAATTTCAGCCACGGACGCAGCAAGTCGGTTGTTGTTGAGACGAAAAAACGTAAGTTTACCCGTCCTGACGAAAAACCTGAAGCTGCAGCCGCTCCGGCTCCTGTTCAGCCAGTTGCACCGGCTCCGACACCGGCACAAGCTGCTCCTGCTCCGGTTGCTGAAAAACCGGCCGTGATTGCAGATGCGCCAAAGCCTGCGCCTGTTACAGAAACTGCTGCGCCTGTTGCAAAAACAGAAAGCGCACCGGTTGCTCCGCAGGCTGCCAAGCCTGTTGAAGCCGCAGTTGCAAAACCTGTTGCACCTAAACCTGCAGCGCCTGCTGCTGCCCGTCCGGCGGCACCGGCTGCTACAACCCGTCCGGGTGCCCCTGCGGGCAATCGTCCGGCCGGTGGTGGCTATAACAAGCCGCAGGGTTCCCGTCCGGGTGGCCGCAATGAACAGCGCAACCGTTCCAATGACCGTCCGGGCATGGTGTTGAACACCCTGTCCTCCTCGGAAATGGATGCACGTCGCCGCGCCCTTCAGGATGCGGTAATCCGTGATGCGGAAGATCGCAAACGCGCAGAAGCAGAAGCTATCCGCCGCGCGGAAGAAGAAAAGCGCCGTGAAATCGAGCGTCTGGAATCTGAACGCCGTCAGGCTGAAGAAGATGCACGCCGCAAGGCAGAAGCTGAAGCCAAGGCTAAAGCCGAAGCTGAAGCACGCAAGCGTGAACCGGCTGCACCTGTGCGTCCTGCTGCTGCACGTCCAAGCGGCGATCGTCCTTCGGGTGATCGCTCTGGCGATCGCTCCGGCGGCCAGAACCGTGGCCCCGCTGGTCAGAACCGTCCAAATCAGGGTGGCTACAACCGCACCGGCGGCGCACCTGCCCCGCGCGATATTAATGCTGAAGCACCGCTGGCCGACAAAAAGCCGACCCAGCAGGTTCTGAACCGCAAGCCGCAGAATGATGATGATGATGATCGTCGTGGTGCAGGCGTACGTCGTAACGTACCTGCAAAGCCGGAAGTGCGCGCTACAAAGCCGACCAAGGCTGAAGAAGATCGCCGTCGCGGCAAACTGACCCTGAACAGCAATCTGGAAGACGAAGGCCGTTCGCGTTCGCTTTCGGCTATGCGTCGCCGTCAGGAAAAGTTCAAGCGTTCGCAGATGCAGGAAGTCCGTGAAAAGATCTCCCGTGAAGTGACTATTCCTGAAACCATTACCATTCAGGAACTGGCACAGCGTATGACGGAACGTGCCGTGGACATCATCAAATACCTGATGAAACAGGGTCAGATGATGAAGCCGGGCGATGTGATCGATTCCGATCTGGCACAGCTGATCGCGGAAGAATTCGGCCATACCGTTAAACGCGTTGCGGAATCCGACGTTGAAGAAGGTATCTTCAACGTGGAAGACAATCTCAGCGCAATGCTGCCGCGTCCGCCGGTTGTGACCATTATGGGTCACGTTGACCATGGTAAGACCTCGCTGCTCGATGCAATTCGTCAGGCAAATGTGGTCTCGGGTGAAGCCGGTGGTATTACCCAGCATATTGGTGCTTATCAGGTTGAACAGAACGGCCAGAAAATCACCTTTATCGATACGCCTGGTCACGCTGCCTTTACGCAGATGCGTGCCCGTGGTGCGCAGGCAACGGATATTGCCATTCTGGTGGTTGCCGCTGATGACAGCGTGATGCCGCAGACGATTGAATCGATCAACCACGCCAAAGCGGCCGGTGTTCCGATCATCGTGGCGATCAACAAGATCGACAAGCCGACCGCTGATCCGCAAAAAGTACGCAATGCCCTGCTGCAGCACGATGTGTTTGTGGAAACCATGGGCGGTGAAGTGCTTGATGTGGAAGTTTCTGCCAAGAACAAAATCAACCTCGACAAGCTGCTTGAAGCCGTTCTGTTGCAGGCTGAAATTCTTGATCTTAAAGCCGATCCTGAGCGTACAGCTGAAGGTGTGGTTATTGAAGCTCAGCTTGACCGCGGTCGCGGTGCGGTTGCAACCGTTCTGGTTCAGAAAGGTACATTGCATCCGGGCGAGATCATCATCGCCGGCAGTGCATGGGGTCGCGTTCGCGCCCTCGTCAATGACCATGGCGACCATGTGAAAGAAGCATCCCCTGCAATGCCGGTGGAAATTCTCGGTCTGTCCGGCACGCCGCAAGCAGGTGACCGCTTTGCGGTTGTTGCCAACGAAGCCAAGGCACGCGAAATTTCTGAATACCGTCAGCGTCTTGCCCGCGATAAGGCCGTTGCCCGTCAGGCAGGCTCGCGTGGTTCCCTTGAGCAGATGATGTCTAATCTGCAGTCAAGCGGTCTCAAAGAGTTCCCGCTGGTTATCAAGGGTGACGTGCAGGGTTCAGTTGAAGCGATTATCGCTTCGCTCGACAAGCTTGGCACTGATGAAGTTCGCGCACGTATCGTTCATTCGGGTGCCGGTGGTATCACAGAAAGCGATATCTCGCTGGCTGAAGCATCAAATGCTGCCATCATCGGCTTCAACGTCCGCGCCAATAAACAGGCTCGTGATGCAGCCGAACAGCAGGGTATCGAAATCCGCTACTACAACATCATCTATGATCTGATTGATGATGTGAAAGCAGCGATGTCCGGTCTTCTGCCGCCAGAACGTCGTGAAACCTTCATCGGTAACGCTGAAATTCTCGAAGTCTTCAACATCACCAAAGTCGGTAAAGTTGCCGGTTGCCGTGTTGTTGACGGTAAAGTCGAGCGTGGCGCCGGTGTACGCCTTATCCGCGACAACGTGGTTATCCACGAAGGCAAGCTCAAGACACTCAAGCGCTTCAAGGACGAAGTTGCCGAAGTGCCGATGGGTCAGGAATGCGGTATGGCATTTGAAAACTACGAAGATGTACGCGCAGGCGACATCATCGAAGCGTTCCGCGTTGAGATGATCACGCGTACGCTGTAATCAGCAAAGCAGCGGCAGTTATCAGAACTGCCGCTGCTTCATTTCTCGGGCGGTTTACACTCATCTTCAGACATAGTGCCGCTCTGAATTTTTAATTGGCCGCATTGTCATAATTGTCAGGCTGTATCAGTCTGGTTGTGAATAGGATGAAAGCCTCGCAGGCTTTTCCGCAATCATGCAATTTGTACAGTTGCCGACCGATATTTGGCTCAGATTTTGGAGTCCCCATGTCCCGTTTTTCTTCCACAGGACCATCACAGCGTCAGCTGCGCGTCGGCGAGCAGGTTCGTCATGCCGTGGCTCAGGTGCTGTCACGCGGCGAAATCCGTGACGATGTTCTGAATAATACCGTTGTTTCCATCACCGAAGTGCGCATGTCGCCTGACTTGAAAATTGCGACCTGCTTTATCAGCATCGTCGGCAATACAGATGTGCAGACAGTCATTAAAGCACTGGCAAATAATGCGAAATTTCTGCGTGGCCGCGTTGCACCACAACTGCGCCAGATGAAATATATGCCGGAATTCCGTTTCCGTCCGGATACCAGTTTCGACAATTTTGCCAAGATCGATGCCCTGCTGCGTTCGCCGGAAGTTGCGCGTGATCTGCAGCAGGATGACAGCGATGAATCCGACACAGAAACACATAAAGATAACGAGAATAACGGCTGATGGCACGCAGAGGTAAGAAAAAAGGCCGTCCGGTTTCCGGATGGGTGATTTTTGACAAGCCGAAAGGCATGGGCTCAACCGAGGCCGTTTCCAAAATCAAATGGCTTTTCAGTGCTGAAAAGGCCGGTCATGCCGGTACGCTTGATCCGCTTGCTTCCGGCATGTTGCCGATTGCTCTGGGCGAAGCCACCAAAACCGTACCTTACGTGATGGACGGCACGAAAATCTACTCCTTCACCGTGACCTGGGGCGAAGAACGCTCGACGGATGATCTGGAGGGCCCTGTCACCAAAACCTCTGATAAGCGTCCCACAGAAGACGATATTCTGGCGCTTTTGCCAAATTATATCGGTACTATTCAGCAGATCCCGCCGCAATTCTCCGCCATTAAAATTGACGGTGAACGTGCCTATGATCTGGCACGCGGCGGTGAAACAGTTGCTATTCCTTCCCGTGAAGTTGAAATTTTTCAGCTTGAGCTGGTGGAGATCAACGAATCCGGACAGGCCGTGTTTGAAGTTGAATGCGGTAAGGGCACCTATGTGCGCTCGCTCGCCCGCGATATGGGACGCGATCTCGGCTGCCTCGGCCATATTGCGGAGCTGCGCCGTCTGGAAGTTGCGCCTTTCAACGAAGATGATTTTGTAACGCTTGCAGAGCTTGAAGCCGCATGGCCGCCGCTGCCGCCGAAATCTGATGATGAAGATGCGGAACCTGCACCTGCAGCGCCTCGTGATTTCTCAGCCCTTGATGATTTTATCATTGATACCGGTGCAGCGCTGGAAGATCTGGTACAGGTTGCCTTGTCCGACGATCAGGCTCACCGTGTGCGCATGGGCAATCCGGTCATCTTACGCGGTCGCGATGCACCGCTGGAAGCCGATGAGGTCTGCGCCAATCACAAAAACCGTTTGCTGGCTATCGGTTACATCGAACAAGGTATGTTCAAGCCGAAACGCGTTTTCACTTATTAAACTAGAGCATTTCACAGTCAAGTTGGATCAACTTGACGTCGGGATAATGCGACAAACTAAAGAATCTAGAGCGAGCACTGCGATTCAACATAAACGTAAACCGCTCTAGCGATTACAGCTTAGCGCATTTTATTAAAAAGCCTGCATTGCAGGCTTTTTTGAAATGTGTCTGGAAATAAGCCACAGTTTCGATTATATGATCGTCAGGTTCCGTATAAGGCATTAATCAATGCTGACTGTACAGAACTGAAGTAAACGGCCCCGGCTGGACGACATCTTGGCCACGGGCGACATTTCTCCTCTTAAACAAAAAGGACATTCCGATGTCGATTACTGCTGAACGCAAACAGGCTCTTATCAAAGAATATGCAACCAAAGAAGGCGATACCGGTTCTCCTGAAGTACAGGTAGCCGTTCTTTCGGAACGCATTTCCAACCTGACCGGTCACTTCAAAGGCCACAAGAATGACAACCATTCCCGTCGTGGTCTTCTGAAAATGGTTTCTCAGCGCCGCAACCTGCTCGACTACCTCAAGGGTGTTGACGAAGCGCGCTATCAGAACCTGATCGGCCGTCTCGGCCTGCGCCGCTAAGCGCATCATCCGGCGAAAACCCGTAACGGTTTTCGCCGGAATTTTTACCGGAGCAGGACTTTTCATTAAATCTCTCCGGCAACAGGGTATTTATGGCTCAACAGCCTGAAAACGCTCTGTATTATACAATAATGCATTCTCCGTGCGTGTAAGCGCCAAAACGGGAAAAATGCAGCAGGGCTTTAACAATACTGTCGTAAAAGCCCGATATGGAACTGTATTGAACAGGTTCCGCAGGCAGGATTGCAGGCAGCTCGTCCTTATCCGAGCTTCTTGTTGTCTTGCCCGCTCCCTGTTCCAAACCGGAATATTACATGCGCTGACATCAGCGCAGGACATAAATATTCCAAACCAAGGACAAGATATGTTCAACACTCATAAAGTTGAAATCGAATGGGGCGGCCGTCCGCTCATTCTCGAAACCGGCAAAGTCGCCCGTCAGGCAGACGGCGCGGTTATCGCCACTTACGGTGAAACAATGGTGCTGGCCACCGTCGTTTCGGCCAAGGAGCCAAAGCCGGGTCAGGACTTTTTCCCTCTGACTGTAAACTATCAGGAAAAAGCCTATGCAGCCGGTCGTATTCCTGGCGGCTATTTCAAGCGTGAAGGCCGTCCGAGCGAAAACGAAACTCTGGTTTCCCGCCTGATCGACCGTCCGATCCGCCCGCTGTTTGCTGATGGCTATAAGAACGACACACAGGTTGTTATCACCGTTATTCAGCACGATCTGGAAAACAATCCGGACGTATTGTCGATGGTTGCCGCTTCCGCAGCGCTCACCCTTTCCGGCGTGCCTTTCATGGGCCCGATCGGTGGTACGCGCGTTGGCTACATCAACGGCGAATATGTTCTGAACCCGCATCTCGACGAAATGGCTGAATCCAAACTGGATCTGGTTGTTGCCGGTACCAGCGATGCTGTTCTGATGGTTGAATCCGAAGCGCAGGAACTCTCTGAAGAAGTGATGCTCGGCGCTGTTGTTTTCGGTCAGAAGGGCTTCCAGCCTGTGATCGATGCAATCATCAGCCTTGCTGAAGTTGCTGCAAAAGAACCACGTGACTTCCAGCCGGAAGACCTGTCGGCTCCTGAAGCCGCAATGCTGGCAATCATTGAAGATGATCTGCGCGCAGCTTACAAAATCATCGACAAGCAGGCTCGTTATACCGCTGTTGATGCTGCCAAAGCTAAAGTTAAAGCGCACTTCCTGCCGGAAGATGCGGAAACAACCGAATATACTGCTGAGCAGATCGGTACTGTTTTCAAATCGCTGCAGGCTAAAATCGTTCGCTGGAACATTCTGGATACCGGCAGCCGCATCGACGGCCGCGATCTGGTAACCGTTCGTCAGATCGTATCCGAAGTTGGCGTTCTGCCACGCACACACGGTTCGGCTCTGTTTACCCGCGGTGAAACACAGGCAATCGTTGTTGCAACACTGGGTACCGGTGAAGATGAACAGTTCATCGACACTCTGGCCGGCCTGCAGAAAGAATCCTTCCTGCTGCACTACAACTTCCCGCCATATTCCGTTGGTGAAACCGGCCGTATGGGTTCCCCTGGCCGTCGTGAAATCGGTCACGGCAAACTGGCATGGCGCGCAATCCATCCGATGCTGCCTGCCAAAGAACAGTTCCCTTACACTCTGCGTGCAGTTTCTGAAATCACTGAATCCAACGGTTCGTCCTCCATGGCAACCGTATGCGGCACCTCGCTGGCGCTGATGGATGCCGGTGTGCCTCTGACCCGTCCTGTAGCCGGTATTGCTATGGGTCTGATCAAAGAAGGTGACCGTTTTGCAGTTCTTTCCGATATCCTTGGTGACGAAGATCACCTCGGCGATATGGACTTCAAGGTAGCCGGTACTGAAAACGGTATCACTGCTCTGCAGATGGACATCAAGATCGACGGTATTACCGAAGAGATCATGAAAACCGCTCTGGAACAGGCTAAAGGCGGCCGTGTTCACATTCTCGGTGAAATGGCGAAAGCACTGTCCGGCGCGCGCGCTGAACTCGGTGAATTTGCACCACGCATCGAAGTGATGAACATTCCGACCGACAAGATCCGTGATGTTATCGGTTCCGGCGGTAAAGTTATCCGCGAAATCGTTGAAAAGACCGGTGCAAAAATCAACATCGAAGATGACGGCACAGTCAAAATTGCTTCTTCTTCCGCCAAGGAAATCGAAGCAGCGAAGAAATGGATCCACTCCATTGTTGCTGAACCGGAAATCGGCGAAATCTACGAAGGTACAGTTGTTAAAACTGCTGACTTCGGTGCATTCGTAAACTTCTTCGGCCCGCGCGATGGTCTGGTACATATCTCGCAGCTGGCTGCAGACCGCGTTGCCAAGACCACTGATGTGGTTAAGGAAGGCCAGAAGGTCTGGGTTAAACTGATGGGCTTTGATGAGCGCGGTAAAGTGCGCCTGTCGATGAAAGTCGTTGATCAGGAAACCGGCAAGGAAATCGTTGCCGAGAAGAAAGAAGAAACCGCAGCTGAATAAGCTGATTTCGAGTTTCAAAAAGCCCCGCATAGAAATATGCGGGGCTTTTCATTTAAAGCATGGAGTAACTACAGTCTCAGTTCAGGAGTGCGTTGTTTAAACCGGCTCAGCCTGAGTCTCAACTTTTATGCCCTTTTGCAGCCAAGCCTCCTGATGGGCACAATCGGTAATTGCCTGCGCTTCACTGACAGCCATAGTCAGCAAATAGGCAAAGAAACTCTGTTTGCTTTTATGGGCCTGTGAAATCATCTCATTCAGTTGCAACAAGCGCGCCTGATGTTGCGGCAGACATGTTGCAAAACATTGCGGCTGACAACATTTGCGCGCCATAGTACTACTCCCCCGCGAGCAACACAGCATTACAGATAGTTTGAAACTTTAACCGATAATAAGTTCAATATAATATCTGCCAGAAACCACCTACTGTCATCCTTCTCAGGTAGAAAAGACCAAAGAAATTTTATGATTACCGGCGCCCAAAACACCCTCTTTCTGCCCTTTGAGAATGAAACACTTGATCTGCCGCAGGCGGGAGAAAAATATCTTTGCTTCGGCATCAGTGCCGACACGACACTCAGCACAGAGTGGAAACAGGCACTGCATTGTATTCAGCCATTGAGGCCGGAATGGCTGGCGCTCAATAAAGCCGGCTTTCATGTCACGCCGCAGATCAGCGAAAATGAGACCTATGACGGCGGTATGATTTTGCTCGGCAAACATCGCGGCCGCAATGAGGAATGGCTGGCGGCACTGCTGACCCAAGTCAAAGTCGGCGGCTTGATTATTATCGCCGGTGACAAGAAGCTTGGCATTGACAGTTTCCGCAAGCGCAGCGACCAGATTTCAACTTCCATCGACCGCATGTCCAAAAACCATGCTGTAGCCTACTGGCTGGCGCGCCCTGAGGCGATTGATGCCGGGATCACACAAAGCCTCATTCCGGAGCAAAAACGCGTAGACGGGCGCTTCTGGACGAAAGCAGGCATGTTCTCCCATGGCGAAGCCGACAAAGGTTCCGCTCTGCTGGTACCGCATCTCAAAAACATCGCCTTCGGTCATGTAGCGGATTTGGGGGCTGGCTGGGGTTATCTGAGCGCCGCCTGTCTCGACAATCCGGCCAAGATCAGCCGTATTGATCTTTATGAAGCGGATTTTGAGGCACTGGAAATTGCCAAAAGCAATCTGGCCGAACTCAACAGTTCAGTACCTCTGCACTACTACTGGCATGACGTCGCTTCCGAGCCGATGACAGAGATTTATGACACGGTTATCAGCAATCCGCCGTTTCACACCGGTCGCAAAACTGATATTTCGCTCGGCCAAAGCTTTATCACGGCTGCTGCCAAACGCCTTAAATCCGGCGGACGTTTCCTGATGGTGGCAAATCGCCAGCTGCCTTATGAGGCTGTCTTGAAACAGCATTTCCGGCAGGTGATGCCGCTCACTGATAAAGACGGTTTCAAAGTCATCGAAGCACGAAAATAAAGCAGTTTCAGGAAAAGTGGGAACCGCCTTCGCGGGGAAAATAGTTCACTGGACTATTTTCTTGTCCCGCTTCGATCCATCCGAAACTGCGCTAAAAAAATGACAAAAAAGCCGCGCAATGCGCGGCTTTTTTCATATCATATGTAACAGGCTTATTCAGTGCCGGTTGCATCCGAGCTTTTCAGCTCTTCCAGCGTCGGCATGGAGACGATGTTGTAACCTGAATCCACAAAGTGAACTTCACCGGTTACACCGCTCGACAGATCCGACAACAGATAGACTGCGGATTTACCCACATCATCAATATCAACGGTACGGCGCAGCGGCGAATTGCGGCGCTGATACGAGAAGATCGCACGTGCATCACCGATACCGGCACCGGCCAGTGTACGCACAGGGCCAGCCGAAATAGCGTTGACGCGGATATTCTGCGGGCCGTAATCGGCAGCCAGATAACGTACCATGGCTTCAAGAGCAGCCTTGGCAACACCCATCACATTATAGTTCGGGATGGTGCGGGTTGAGCCGCCATAGGTCAGTGTGAGGATCGAACCGCCGTCTTTCATCAGCTTCTCAGCACGCTGAGCAACTTCCGTGAAAGAATAAGCAGAGATCACCATTGTCCGGCTGAAATTTTCACGGGTAGTGACATCCGCATAACGGCCTTTCAGCTCTGTTTTGTCGGAGAAACCAATAGCGTGAACGATAAAATCGAGCTTGCCCCATTTTTTCTCGATCTCGTCAAAGACCGCATCAACGGTTGCAATATCTTCCACATCGCAAGGCAGTACGAAGTCCGATCCGACCTGCTCTGCCAATGGTTTCACGCGCTTGCCAAGAGCATCACCCTGATAGGTGAAAGCCAGCTCAGCGCCCTGATCGGCAAGATGTTTGGCAATACCCCAAGCAAGAGAATGGTTGTTTGCAACACCCATAATCAGCCCGCGTTTGCCCTTCATTAAATCCTGCATACTCTCTCTCCGTCAGCCCTGATAGCGCTGGAAAACCAGCGTTGCGTTCGTTCCACCAAAACCGAAGGAGTTGGACAGTACCGTGTTAATTTCTGCATTATCGATGCGCTTGCGCACAATCGGCATATCCGCGAAATCCGGATCCAGTTCATCAATATGCGCGCTTTCGCAGATGAAATTATTATGCATCATCAAAAGCGAATAGATCGCTTCCTGAACGCCGGTTGCACCCAGTGAGTGACCGGTCAGCGATTTGGTAGCCGCAATCGGCGGGCAGGCATCGCCTGAACCAAAGACTTTACGGATTGCTTCAATTTCCGGTGCATCGCCCGCAGGGGTCGATGTGGCATGCGGATTGATATAGTCAATCTTGCCGTTCACGGTTGACAGCGCCATGCGCATGCAGCGCTCTGCGCCTTCGCCCGACGGGGCAACCATGTCATAACCGTCTGATGTCGCACCATAGCCAACGACTTCACCGTAAATCTTGGCACCGCGCGCCAGCGCAGTTTCCAGATCTTCCAGCACCAATACACCGGCGCCACCGGCAATTACAAAACCGTCGCGGTTTTTGTCATAGGCGCGGGATGCACGTTCCGGCGTATCATTATATTTCGAAGACATCGCGCCCATGGCGTCAAACAACACCGAGAGGGTCCAGTCGAGATCTTCACAGCCACCGGCAAACATACGATCCTGCTTGCCATACTGGATCATCTCAACAGCATTGCCGATACAATGGTTCGAGGTCGCGCAAGCCGAGGAGATCGAATAATTGATGCCCTTGATCTTGAAGAAAGTCGCCATCGTGGCCGATGCGGTTGAGCTCATGGCTTTCGGCACTGCGAAAGGACCAACGCGTTTCGGGCCTTTGTCGCGGGTAATATCAGCAGAATCCACGATTGTGCGGGTGGAAGGGCCGCCGGAGCCCATGATGATACCGGTGCGATCGTTGGAAACCTGTTCTTCGGTCAGGCCTGCATCGGCAATCGCCTGATCCATGGCCACATGGTTCCATGCGGTACCGCGACCGTGAAAACGCATTGCGCGGCGGTCAACCAGCGCTTCAACATCAATCTGCGGTGCGCCCGAGACCTGACAGCGAAAACCGAGTTCCGCCTGATCTTCAGCCCGCCGGATACCCGATCTGGCCTCAAACAAAGAGGTCAGCACCTCTTCGGTATTATTGCCAATCGAGGATACAATCCCCATTCCGGTAACGACAACACGCCGCATTGCGTTCTCCTTTGCACCTGTTCCCTGAATGACATCCTGTTTTTGCGGATGCCGCTACGCGGTTACATAAGTGCGACTTTTACATATTTTGAGAGCGGCCACATAAAAGCTTTCAATTAAATGTGGTCGCGCCCGTGGATAATACTCTTTTTGAGGCTATGCCCGTCGCGGTCTTTACGACTTACGACTCACTGTCTTTCGACAGGCCTACGCGCAGGTCAGTTGCCTTGTAAATTGTTTCACCGTCTGCCTTAAGCCAGCCGTCAGCTGTACCCAGAACCAGACGACCGCGCATCACGCGTTTGAAGTCGATACCATATTGCAGAAGCTTGGTATGCGGACGCACCATGCCTTTGAATTTTACTTCGCCGGTGGACAGCGCCATACCGCGACCCGGTTCACCGAGCCAGCCGAGGAAAAAGCCGGTCAGCTGCCACATGCCGTCAAGGCCGAGACAGCCAGGCATGATCGGATTGCCCTGAAAATGGCAAGGGAAATACCAGTCATCCGGGCTCACATCATATTCAGCGCGGATATAGCCTTTGTCGAACTCGCCACCGGTTTCGGAGATTTCAGTGATACGGTGTACCATCAGCATCGGCGGCAGAGGCAGCTGGGCATTGCCCGGACCAAACATTTCACCGCGAGCGCAGCTGAGAAGCTCCTCATATCCGTAACTTGACTTCTGCTCTGCCATTACCGACTCCAATCATTTATCTGTCTGTTGTCTGGACAGCCCGAAACGAACATATTCGTCAGGCTCAGACAAAATCTTTGCACACCCCTAACACAGAGTGTTTCCTGCTGTAAAACACCTGCAAGAAACTATTTGCCTGTCAAGATATACAGGAATAGCTATTGCCAGTCATTCGTTCAGCGCATATATCAATCTTGTGACAGGATGGGCAACAGCCCTCAAGCATTAATTTTGAACCAATTTGTTTCAAGCTTCTGACAGGTCAGTGATGAATATTCATTCCTCCCATGCCAGCAACGCTTCGATTGAGGAGCGCCTTCGGATCGCCGGTCTCAGACCGACGCGTCAGCGGGTTGCGCTTGCCAGCCTGATTTACGCCCATGGTGATCGCCATCTTTCCGCAGAAGAACTGCATGAAGAAGCTGTTTTTGCTTCCGTGCCGGTTTCTCTTGCCACCGTATATAATACGCTGCACCAGTTTACTGAAGCCGGTATGCTGCGGATTATTTCGGTCGAAGGATCAAAAACCTATTTCGACACCAATATTTCCGACCACCATCACTTTTTTGTCGAAGGCGAAAATATTGTCTTCGATATTCCTGATGGTGAAACCGGCCAGCCTATCGTCAGCAATCTGCCGAAAGCTCCGGAAGGCATGGAAATCGTTAATGTCGATGTGATTGTGCGCTTACGTCGTAAAGACTGACACGCCTGCTTAAAATAAATCCGGTAATTTACTGGTCTTCCGCTGACGGGGTGATTTCGCGCCCCATCAGTGAGCTTTGCAGCATCGTGGTCACGCGCTCTTCCATGATGCGTGCCAGTTCCTTGCGGCTGGTATCTGCAGACACGCGCATCGGTTCACCAAAGCGGATCTCAACATCAATCGCGCCTTCTTTGAGAATACCTTTGAGATGCGGCATCAGCTGCACATCGCCCGGCCATGAGGCAATCGGACGGTGAAAGCGCCCCATCGGCATTCCGTGAACACCCGTATAGGCGATGGAAACCGGCTGTACGATCACCTGCTCCTCGCCTGCCTCACGGATGGCCGCATGGGCTGCGCCGAATAATGACGTTTTAAACGGCAGCACGCGGTTACCGTCTGATGTTGTTCCTTCCGGAAACAGAACCATCGCATCACCGCCAGCCAGACGCAGGGCAATATCCGAAGCCTGCTGTGCTGTCCGGCCTTTTTTCTCACGTTCAACAAAGACAGTGCGCTGCAAAACCGCAAAAGTGCCGAAAACCGGCCATTTGCGCACTTCGGATTTGGCGATGAAACAGACATTGGCTACGGAGGATAAAACGACAATATCGCTCCATGACACATGATTGGCGACCAGCAGTAACGGGCGATCCTGCACGATCTCGCCCTTTACCTTCACGCGAAATCCCAGCAACCATGCAGCAATCCGATGGAAAAAACGCGGCAGCGATTGCTGCCAACCCAAACGCGCTTTGACAAACAGATATTGAAACGGCACCAGCGAAATAACCAGACTGACAAACAAGCCGAGTATGACCGCAATGCGTATTGCACCGATCATGATACGCTCATCGCTTCCGGAAATTGCCTACGCAAAACCAGCGCATTGCTGCGCCCGTGACCGGTTTCATAATAAGCGGGCCGCTGCCCGACCTGAATAAATCCGAGGCGCCGGTAAAGCGCCTGCGCTGCCACATTGCTCTCATCCACCTCAAGGAACAGACTTTCCGCCCGCTCATGATGCAAATGGCGCAAAACAGCTTCCATCAGATCCCGTCCGATGCCACGACGCTGAAAAGCTGATGACACTGTAATCGTCAGAATTTCCGCCTCACCGGCGACCAGACGCGCCAGTACAAAACCGGCAGCCTGTTTTGGTTTACCCACAGGGCGGGCGATAAAGCCGAAAATATTGCCTTGCGAGAGCATGCCTGCAAAATCTTCCTCGCTCCATGCATGGTGGAAAGCCGGTGCATGGAGATCCGCGAGCTCAGCGCAATGCGCCTGCATCAGCGATTCATAGGCAAAACTCTGGCGCGAAAAAGGAAGGCCGATCATCCGCGCTCCTGATCCGACTGGCGGCGAGGCAGTGCAAATCCGGTCTGAGGTTTTACATCCGGCCCGCGCATATAAAGCGGCTCAGGGGGCATGCCTGCCTCACGCTGTGCCGCAAGACGCGCAAAAGTACCGATGGATGCATAGGCGGATGCACTGATAATCCGGCGTTCGCTGCCCTCTGCTGTCTGTAATTGCTCTGCGCCACTACCCGCCAATGCATAATCATCACCAAGCTGCTGCAAAACCGGCAACAGCTCTGCCTCATTACCGGCCAAAGGTGTGGTTGAAGCTTGTCCCTGCGCATCAAAACCTTGCGCATAAATATCACCACGATAGGCAGACAATGCGATCACAACAGGCTGCGCCGGTGTCCCGGCCTGTATTTCATGGCACAGCGCTTCAAAACCGCTCACACCAATCACCGGACAGGATAAAGCCAGCCCGAAGCCACGCGCCGCAGAAACACCGACACGCACGCCTGTGAATGAACCGGGGCCGATATTAACCGCGATACGACGAACCTCATTGTGGGAGATTTTTGCAGTCTCAAAACACTGCGCAACATAGTCCAGCAGCAATTCCGCATGGCCTTTGCCAATATCATGGCTGACCTCAGCAAGAAGCTGCTGCGTCTGCGGGTCATAAAGGGCGGCAGCACATAAACTGCCTGCGGTGTCGAGAGCAAGTATAGTCATGGCTTACGACCTAAAACAGAATTCGGTTATCGGCAAGTACAGGCAGTCAGGTTGCGTAAGAATTCTGCCTTGTCAGCTCAAGAGGGCAACACCGATATCTATACAAAATGATACACAAAAATCTGCTTAAACTCTTTAAATCACTGGGAACAATCCTATCTTTGATACGTTAGGTTTATAGCAGTATCTGCTGCTTCCGGTTTCTTGTGCTGCCACCTCCCGGCAGCCCCTCAGGCAAACGAAAATTTGTCCCTTCATAAAGGAAATCACTATGTCTGCATCCAAACTGAAAAATCATCCGACAAAAAACAATCTGCCGACCAATGCCAAAACCACGGTTATTGCCCTGCTGAACAAAAATCTGGCTGCGATCCTTGATCTTGCGCTGATAACCAAGCAGGCACACTGGAACCTTAAAGGCATTCAGTTCATTGCCGTGCATGAGATGCTGGATACATTCCGCACCGATCTGGATGAACATTCGGATGCAATTGCAGAACGCGCCGTTCAGCTCGGCGGCACTGCGCTTGGCACAAGTCAGACAATTACTGAGGCGAGCATTCTCAAGCCATATCCGGAAGATATTTACGCCATCAAAGACCATCTTCATGCGCTGATCGATCATTACGGCGCTGTTGCCAATCTGGTACGCCAGTCCATCAAAGATGCCGCTGAGGCAGGCGACGATGACAGTGCGGATATTTTCACAGCTGCATCCCGCAGCCTCGACAAATCCCTGTGGTTCCTTGAAGCGCATATTCAGGAATAATCAGAACAGATTTCCGAAACACCGCCTGTCCCGGGACAGGCGGTGCTTTAAATTGGTGACGATTTAAAGTGCGTCGGCAATGGCCTGAAAAACAATAATGCTTTCATCTTTCATTTTCTGACCATCCTTATTGTAATCCGCATAGGCGGAAGTTTTGGCAATCACCACTTTGCGCTCAGGATTGACGTAGATAAACTGCCCGTAAATACCGACAGCTACAAAATCCCCCTGCGGTTTCCCCGGTATCCACCACTGATAGCCATAGCCAAGCGGCTTGCCCTGCACAGGATCATCCCTGCCCGGCATAAGATGCGGCGCATCCGGCGTAACGGAAGCATGTACCCATTCAGCCGGCACCAGTTGCTCATCTCTGAAATTACGCCCTTCATTCATATAAAGCAGGCCGAAACGCGCATAATCACGCAATACCGCATTCAGCCCGCCTGCCGAGACTGCGTCGCCTTTCGCATCAGCCAGCCAACAGGCATCAGCTTCTGCGCCCAGACGCGACCATAATTTTTCCCTGAAATAATCAGTCATCGGCTTGCCGGTTGCGCCTTCCAGCACCATAGACAGCACCTGCGTATCGGCGGAAACATAAATATTGACCGTGCCCTGCTCCCGCACTTTCTGCAGATGAGCAGTGAAATCTTTCACCGAGCCGGTCAAAATCTGGATAATGTAGCGCACAATATCGGATGAGAGATCGCCATAATCCTCGTTAAAGCCGATCCCTGATGACATTTGCAGTGCGTTCTTGACGGTCACCCCTTTATAGCCGCCCTCCGCCAGTTGCGGTGCATAATGATCCACAGTCTGATTTATATCGATCAGACCATCCCGCACAGCATTGCCAATCAGAAACGAAATCGTGGATTTCGACATCGACATGGCGATTGCCTGCGTTGCAGCCGTATTGCCCCGCTCATAGCGCTCATAGGCAACAGCACCGTCTTTCAGCACTATGAAACCGGTCGTCTGCGTGCGTTCCAGCCAGTCCGCGACCCGTTTTGTCTCTCCCTGATAAAGATAGGTTTCAGGCAAAGGTCTTTCATTCTGCGGCAAGGGACTGACTTCGCCGCTATGTTCTACACGGATAGATGGGTAAATTTTATAAAGTGAGCGGAAATTTTCATCAATCACATCGGGCTTGAATGTATTGGCATATTGATAGACCGCATAATATTCGTGAATTTGCTTACGAAAAACAAAGCCCACACCTGCCGCGATAATCAGCAACAGAGCCAAACTATATAAGCTCATGCGCAGCGGTCTTTTCATGATACAGCCCCTCCCGACACAATTATCAGCCCGCTTACGATAAACCGGATTATCGCTCCGGCAAGCTGCAATTCCCGAAATGCTTTTAAAAATAACAATAGCCGCCGCTTGTTAAAAAAAGCGGCGGCTATTGTTATGAAAGCATCGGGAATTCAGATACTATCAGGCAACCCATTCGCCTTTGCGCATCACAGGCACGGATGTTCCGTCTTGTGCAATGCCGTCCACATCGATCTGATTGGAACCGATCATCCAGTCGATATGGATAAAGCTCTTATTGCCGCCCTGTGCCGCAATCTGTTCCGGCGTGAGATCAGCACCATTGATGAAACATTTGGAATAGCACTGACCAAGCGCAATATGGCTGGCAGCATTTTCATCAAACAGCGTGTTGTAGAACAGCAAGCCACTCTGCGAAATCGGCGAGGAATGCGGCACCAGAGCCACTTCACCCAGACGACGGGCGCCTTCATCCGTATCCAATACCTTGTTCAGCACGGATTCACCCTTGCTGGCTTTGGCTTCAACAATCCGGCCACCTTCAAAACGCACGCGGATATCATCAATGATCGTGCCCTGATGTGACAGCGGCTTGGTGCTGGAAACAGTCCCTTCCACGCGCAGAGCATGCGGCGTTGTGAAGACTTCTTCTGTCGGAATATTCGGATTGCAGGTAATGCCGTTTTTAGCGGTCGATGAACCGCCATGCCATTCATGGCCATCAGCCAGACCAACAGTCAGATCCGTATCCGGTCCGGTGAAATGCAAAGCGCGGAAATTACGCTCATTGAGAATTTTGGTACGTTTGCGCAATTGCGCATTATGATCTGCCCATGCGGCTACAGGATCAGCATTATTCACACGCGATGCGGCGAAAATTGCTTCCGCCAGTTTATGAGTTGCCACATCCGGCGCATCATCCGGAAACACCAGCTTTGCCCATGACGGGTTCGGATAGGAGACGATATTCCAGTTAATGTCGAAACCGGCAATTTTTTCCAGCGCAGGCTGATAGGCCATCGACAGCGCTTTATTGGCGCGTGCAACTTTTCCTGCATCCTGTGCGGAAAGCAACATCGGATTATCGCCGGTGATTGCAAGGCGCGCTGCACCGCCGGCATAGGCTTTGGCCATGCCCTGATAGAGCCAGTCGCTGGCGTGGTCGAAGCTCTCATCCGGCGCATATTGGAAACGCGACAGCGCCATATCTTCATCGGAGAAAAACGGTGTTACCAGCCCTGCTCCGGCTTTATAGGCATGTTCCGCAATACGGCGCACCAGCGGCAATGCGATAACCGGTGCGGTAATGACCAGATCCTGCCCTTTACGCAATTGCAGTCCGACTTTAACCGCGACCTCTGCCAGCTTATCCAGTTTAACCGGATCGATAATTGCATCCGCGTGATTGTTTTGGCTGAAATCTGACATCACATACTCCGCTTATTTTCATTGATCATCACAGATACTCCTGCAAGAGCGTGTAAGCTAGAGCTTTGGCAGGATTTTATATTGTCGCTGTAGCCACCGATGCGGAACAGCGTTAATATGCCATATGAAGTCATATTTATCGGAACAAATCCATGAACCGAAACTCCAATAATGCGCGATCATTTCAGAAGCTGAGTCTTGTTGCAGGACTGTTTGCGATAGCGCTGGCAGGCTGCACGACACTTACACCGGAACAGCAGCGTGCTGAGGATGAGAAAACCTGTCTGAGCTATGGTTTTAAACCCAAGTCTGAAGCCATGGCCAATTGCCTGCTGCAAATTCATCTCGACCGCCGCGCCGATATCCGCGCATGGCAGAATGAACGGCCGCAATTCTCCACACCGATGGTTATTTATCAGCCGGTGGTGGTGCCGCGCTGATCTTCATCTCCATAAACAAAAGCCCGCTTCACGCGGGCTTTTTTATTTCAGTCGATAACAAGATAGGGATCAGCTTGCCGGTTCAGGACGATCCTGCGTCAGCAACAATGCACCGATTGCATCAACTTTCTGCTTGTTCATATCTTCCGCACCCGCTGCAAAAGCATTCTGCGTTGCAGAAGCTGCAACCGGTTTGGTTTCAAACGGAAGCTGCGCCGGAACCGGTGTGTTTACAGCCGGTGCATGATAGGCAAGCTGCACCGGTGCTTCCGTTGCAGCCGGTTGTGCAGCCTGCACATCCTGCACAGCCTGTCCGGCAGATGCCACCATCACCGGAGCAACGACAGGCAGGCGGTCGCCTTTGCCAGCCTTAGCCGTATCCGTCACATCATAAATGCTATCCGGCATGGACTGGTTTCTTGGCTCATAGGCAGCCGCCAGATTATACGGGGTTTCAGGCAGCGGCGATTCCAGCGTACCGTCTCTGCGGCGCTTTTCGTAGAAAGAATTGCCACCGGCAACCAGCACATAATGCATATTTCTATACGGGAATTTCAGACCGGCCGTATGGAAGAACATTGCATTCTTCAGTTTCGGATGGCGTTCGCCTTTCAGCACCGAATCTGCGGCTTCTTTCACATCCGGCAAGGCTTTGGAATTCATGGCACGGGTCATAACGCCCGGTGCAAACTGGTTCTTCTGTCCGACAACGCCGCAAATGGTTTCCGGATATTTTTCCGAGACCAGACGGTTCATCACCACCGTGCCGACTGCAACAAGGCCATCACGGCTGGAGCGGGCAGATTCAAAGAACATTGCGCGCTCAAGGCACTCGCGGTCTCTGGAAGTGTATGTATAGGTCTTTTTGCCATTACGGACGGTTACACCGGATTCCTTGGCAGGCTGTGCAGCCTTGGCAGATTTTGAACCGGTCGAAGTCGTGGTGCAGCCAGCAAGGATAAACGGCGTGGCAACCAGAGCACCGATAAACAGTGTTTTCGCTAAATAAGAGCGTTTCAACGGTTCATCCTTATCAATAATTTCCCGTACACCCGGGTCACACAGAGATCCTGTGCGCGAGCCCCGGGAAATTCGGGGGCTATTAGGGCTAAATAAAGGCGCAAGGCCCGATTTATATTCGTGTTCCGGTTAGCGACAACCGGTTAAAATTTACCCCAAGAAAATGCGCCTCATTAGTTAACGCTTTGTTAACGCATTCTTTTGAGTGATTACTAAAATACGCAAGATTACGTAAAGACTTCACTAATCTTGTGAAATGAAGCAGCTTGCCGGATCATGGCTTTGCAGCAATTCCGGTGCGATATTGCCTTATTTCACAACCTGATAGCGCCTCAGACACGGGCGCATCATGCAATTGACCGCCCCATTGCGTTAGTCATAATTCATTACAGCGCGTTACAAATGGCTGATATTTTGTGAAAGCAATTTGCTTTTATGACGCTAGAGCCTTTGCAGACACGGCTTTTCGCAGAATCAGAAACATAAAAACCGGCGTGAATTTTCTTCACACCGGTTCAGTATTTTTCACAAATATCCGGCCGGTTATCAGCCAAAAGCATAGCCGGCACCGCGAACGGTGCGAATCGGATCCACTTCACGACCGGTATTGATTGCCTTGCGCAAACGGCCGATATGCACATCCACCGTGCGGTCATCGACGTAAATATCCCGCCCCCAGATACCATCCAGCAATTGCGTGCGCGAGAAAACGCGCCCCGGTGCCATCATGAAATATTCCAGCAGACGGAACTCTGTCGGCCCGAGTTTGATTTCGCGTTCCTTGCGGTAAACGCGGTGCTGCTGACGGTCGAGAACAATCTCACCGACTTTCAGCACATGGGAAAGCACACTCGGATTGGCGCGGCGCAACATCGCCTTGATACGTGCCAGCAGTTCCGGTGTGGAGAATGGTTTGACAACATAATCATCCGCGCCAACGGCCAGACCGCGTACACGCTCGGATTCCTCACCGCGTGCTGTCAGCATGATAATCGGCAGACGCTCTGTCTCTGCACGCTGACGCAGACGGCGGCAAAGTTCGATGCCGGAAACACCAGGCAGCATCCAGTCGAGAACCAAAAGATCAGGGACGTTTTCGCGTAAATAAATTTCGGCTTCATCGCCACGCAGGATCGTATCGACCTGATAGCCTTCAGCCTCAAGATTATAGCGCAGCAATTCGCTGATGGCTTCTTCGTCTTCAACAACCGCTATTCTTGGCGTGTGTGACATTGCGTATCCACTATTCGTTTAGACATAAGGGGGCATTTGCATTCCGGCGCAGCCGGAATGCATGACGTTTATTCTGACAGGCAGGGCTGAATGCCCTGCATATCCGCTGCCGGTTAGAACAGCTTAGTTTTTATGCAATTCGTCGAGAACGACGTCATGGCTCAGATCATCTTTCGGACGATCCGGCGGCATCTGATTACCGGTGACAATGTAATAGACTGTCTCGGCAATATTGGTGGCATGATCGCCGATACGCTCAATATTCTTGGCGCAGAACAGAAGATGCGTACAGGCCGTAATATTGCGCGGATCTTCCATCATATAAGTCAGAAGTTCGCGGAACAGCGATGTGTACATCGCATCAATTTCATCATCGCGGTCGCGGACAATATTGATCTGGGTCACAGAACGCGTTGCATAGGCATCCAGCACATCTTTAAGCTGGGTGCGGGCAAGCTCTGCCAGTGTTTCCAGACCGCGATAAAGCTTCACCGACTGACGTGTTTCCGAAACGGCAACAACACGCTTGGCAATGTTTTTGCCCATATCGCCGACGCGTTCCAGATCCGCTGAGATACGGATCGCGCCGATAATTTCGCGCAGATCCACAGCCATCGGCTGACGCTTGGCGATAATCATAATCGCCTTGTCATCAATTTCACGTTCGCCTGCATCAAGGATCAGATCCTCGGAAATGACCCGCTGTGCCAGCGCATTATCGGCAGTAACAATCGCCTTGATGGACTGCTCCACCATACGCTCCGCATGACCGCCCATTTCGGCGATTTTACGGGCGAGAAACTTCAGTTCTTCATCATAGGACGTAACCGTATGCTGTGACGGCATGGAAATTTCCTTATCCTGTGGCACTGCCAAAGCAGTCTGTAAAACTCCAGAGCATTTCCGGCTTATATTGCCTCATAGAAAATGCTCTATCTTGTTTGTTTTTACGCGTAAGCTCGATCAGCCGAAACGACCGGTGATATAATCCTGCGTACGTTTTTCTTTCGGCGTGGTGAACATCATATCCGTGTCACCGACCTCTACCAGATTGCCCAGATGGAACATGGCTGTGGTCTGCGAAATACGCGCAGCCTGCTGCATTGAGTGGGTCACAATGACAATCGTATAGTCACGGCGCAACTCGTCAATCAGCTCTTCCACTTTCGCGGTTGCAATCGGGTCAAGCGCCGAGCAAGGCTCATCCATCAGAATAACTTCAGGGCTCACTGCAATCGCGCGGGCAATGCAAAGACGCTGCTGCTGGCCGCCGGAAAGACCTGTGCCTGCATCATTGAGGCGATCTTTCACTTCTTCCCAGAGGCTGGCGCCACGCAGGCTCTTCTCAACGATGACATCCAGATCCGCACGACTGCGGGCCAGACCATGAATGCGCGGACCGTAAGAAACATTCTCATAGATCGATTTCGGAAACGGATTTGGCTTCTGGAACACCATGCCGACACGGGCACGCAACTCCACCACGTCGATTTTCGGATCGTAAATATCCTCGCCATCGAGCGTGATAAGACCTTCAACGCGGCAACCCTCAATCGTATCATTCATACGGTTGAGCGAGCGCAGGAAAGTCGACTTACCGCAACCGGACGGGCCGATCAGCGCGGTTACGCTGTTTTCTTCAATATCCAGATCAACGCCGTGCAAAGCCTGTTTTTCACCGTAGAAAACTTTGACCTTGTCCCCGCGCATTTTGATTTTTTTTGGCAAGGCGTTCATCTTTTCTCCGAGTGTTTTCTCTAAAGTATAATCATTCATCAGGTTCATGATCGCAACTCCGTCCCGATTACCATCTGCGCTCAAAACGGCGGCGCAGAATGATTGCGGCAATATTCATCACAGCGAGGAACAGGAGGAGCACAATAATCGCACCCGATGTCCGCTCTACAAAAGCACGTTCTGCTTCATTAGCCCACATGAAAATCTGTACCGGCAGCGCAGTCGCAGGATCCATAGGGGTAACAGGAGCATTGGCAACAAAAGCAACCATACCGATGAGCAGCAGCGGCGCTGTTTCACCCAATGCCTGAGCCAGACCGATAATCGTGCCGGTCAGAATGCCCGGCGCGGCCAGCGGCAGCACATGGTGGAACACAACCTGCGTTTTGGAAGCACCAAGCCCCAGAGCCGCAGCACGGATTGATGGCGGCACCGCACGCAAAGCTGCACGCGTTGCAATAATGATTGTCGGCAATGTCATCAGCGTCAGCACCAGACCACCAACCAGCGAGGCCGAACGCGGCATACCGAAGAAGTTGATGAAAACCGCCAGCCCCAGCAGACCGAACACGATGGACGGCACCGCAGCCAGATTGTTGATGTTCACTTCAATAATATCGGTAAAGCGGTTTTTACGCGCATATTCTTCTAAGTATATCGAAGCAGCAACACCAATCGGCAGAGCAAAGACCAGCACGATCAGCATCATATAGAGCGAGCCGATCAGCGCCACGCCCAGACCGGACGTTTCCGGACGGCTTGAGGCACCCATTGTAAACAGGCCGGTATTGAAGGACTGGCGCATAACGCCTTCATCCTTCAGTGTCTTCATCCAGCCAACCTGAAGATCGGAGACTTTGCGCTTGCTCTGGTCAACCGACAGGTCGATCTGACCTTTATTGGCCGAGTCAATATCTGCAGCCGCAAGGAATTTGATTGTCTGGGTTGTGCCGATCAGTTTCGGATCAGCCATCACCATTTCACGCAATTGCAGACGAACGCCATCCGAATAGAAACGGGTCATATCGCGCATGGCAGGACGATTGGATTTCTCCACACCGAGCTTGTCAGCCAATGCATTGCGTACCAGCAGCGGATAATTCGCTGTAATCAGCACATTCGGATTGCTTGCGCGTTCATTGGACGGATCGATCACTTTCTCATCCAGCAGCACCGGAATTTCGATCGTTGTCTGCCAGAAGGCTGTGTAGCCTTTGGAAAACACCGAGAAAAACAGCGCACAGAGGAAGAAGATGCCGATTGCAATCGCAATCACACCATACATGCGGAAGCGGCGTTCGGCAGCGTAGCGGCGCTTGATGCCAATATCACGGCGGGCAGGTGCAGTTGAAGTTGTCTTGGGAGTGAAAACAGCGTCGGTCATTCATATTGCTCCCGATATTTACGCACAATGTAGAGAGCGAAAATATTCATCAGCAGGGTCAGGAAGAAGAGCGTAATACCCAGTGCAAAAGCCACCAGTGTCTGCGGTGAGTTGAACTCAAGGTCACCGGTCAGCTGATTGACGATTTTAACAGTGATCGTCGTCATTGCTTCAAACGGGTTGAGCGTCAGATTGGCGGCCACACCGGCAGCAAGCACCACGATCATAGTCTCACCAATGGCGCGGGAAGCGGTCAGCAGCAGCGCTCCGACAATACCCGGCAGTGCAGCAGGCAGGATCACACGTTTGATGGTCTCAGAGCGGGTGGCACCCAAGCCCAGAGAACCGTCACGCAGGGAGCGTGGTACGGCAGTGATAATATCGTCGGACAAAGAGGATACGAACGGGATCAGCATCACGCCCATCACTAAGCCGGCAGTGAGCACACTCTGCGCCATGATGAAACCCTGACCACCGGTCAGTGCTGCACTCAGGTCACGCAGGAACGGGCCGACTGTGACCAGCGCGAAGAAACCGTAAACAATGGTCGGAATACCGGCCAGCACTTCCAGCAGCGGCTTGACGATAGCGCGGGTTTTGGCACCGGCATATTCAGACATATAAATCGCGGCAAACAGACCAACCGGCACCGCGAAGACCATGGCGACCAGCGCGATGTAAAGCGTACCGGCAAGCAGCGGGATCAGACCGAACTGGCCATGGGAATCTGTGGCACCGGCAGCGGCAAAACGCGGATCCCAAACCGTTCCGAAGAAGAATTCGTAGGCCGGAACATCGCTGAAGAAATTGATTGTCTGAAACAGCATCGAGAAGACGATGCCGACAGTGGTAAGAATGGCGATGGTTGAGGCAGCGATCAGCCCCCACAGCACAATGCTTTCCACATTGTTGCGGGCGCGGACGCGCGGTGCAATTGTCATCCAGCCAAAGATAAATCCGGCAATAGCCAGAGCAATCGTCAGACCTGCGCGGATATTCGAGGAAAAGGCGGCTGCCTTGTTCCATTGTACCGCAACCGGCACCATCACATCCTGACCTTCTGTCGCCAGCGCGATGCCTTTTTCAGCCATCAAAGCGCGAACTTCAGAATAGGTCTGCGGCAGGTTTTCACGGCTCGACGGATCAAGACGCTCAAACCCATGTGCGAGGCTTTTCACCACGCCGAGCGACAGGCTTTCGCTGTAATTTTCAGTGTTGCCGAGAGCATCCTGCAACTGCGATTTGGCAGTCTGCTCCAGATAGACGGTGGCGCTCAGCGACCAGACGACAAATAAAATAATTGCCGGCATGACTGTCAGAGAGAAAACCCACCATCCGTGATAATGCGGACGGGAATGTGGTTTCTCTTTTTTATCTGCCACGTTTTTTACGGTATTCAATTGTGCAACCGCTTTGGCGCGGCCAAGGAAAAATCCTGCGACGCCCAGCACGAAGACAATTGTTAAGACCAGCATGATCGACATTTAAATTCCCTGATCACCGTCCACGACAAAAGACAATCCGGGCGCAGAGCTTGTCTGCACCCGGACCATATTCAAATTATTTAACCTGCATTACAGTACCGGCTGCAAATGCATCGCGCTGTTCTTTGCGCTCTGCTTCCGGTGCCGGAACCAGACCATAGTCTGCCAGCGGGCTTTCATCACCAATCATCTGATCGGAAAGGAAGAATTCCACATATTCTTTCAGACCAGGGATCACGCCCAGATGCGCTTTCTTCACGTAGAAGAACAGCGGACGGGAAACCGGATATTCGCCTTTGGCAATGGTTTCAACGCTTGGAACGATATCGTTCACAGTTGCAACCTTCAGCTTGTCAGCATTGTTTTCATAGAAGGACAGGCCGAATACGCCAACGCCGGTTTTATTAGCGCTGATACGGGCGAGTGTTTCGCTGTAGTCACCGTCAATATCAACAGCCTTGCCGTCTTTACGCACAGCGATACAGGTCTTGGCAGCTGCCTTGTCATCTGCACCACCGGCTTTGATGACTTCCAGCGCGCCGCTTTCTTTACAACCGTCAGCGAGCAGCTTTTCTTCGAAAACTTCACGGGTACCGTGCTTTTCGCCCGGAATGTAAGCAGCAATATCCCAATCCGGCAGAGCGGCGTTAACCTGATTCCACTTGGTGTTCGGATTATCTACCAGCTTACCGTCTACAACGATTTTAGCAGCAAGTGCCTTGTAAACATCAACCGGAGCCAACTTCCAGTCCGGACCGTTAATATCGGTTGCGAAAACGATACCGTCATAACCGATGCGTACTTCCTGAACATCTTTTACACCTGCATCGATGCAGGACTGCAGTTCAGAAGACTTCATTGCGCGGGATGCATTGGCGATATCGATTGTGTTTTCGCCTACACCTTTACAGAAGTCTTTGATGCCTGCGCCCGAACCGCCGGATTCAATAACAGGGGTTTTGAAATCCGGATAGGTTTCGCCGAAAGTTTCAGCAACGATCTTGGCATATGGCAGAACGGTTGACGAACCGGCAACCTGAATCTGGTCGCGAGCCTGAGCGGCAGTAGCACCGGCTACAGCAGCAATTGCCAATGCAGCAGTCGTTGTAATCAGCTTGTTCATAGGAGCAGCTCCAGTTAGAAGAATGAGGTAACGTTTTGGACGTTACCAGCCATCTACGCGCTCTATATAACAGCTATATGACACTAATATTACAGGTTTGTATCAGTGCTCAATTCAGCATTTTATAATAAAAAAATGCGGTTTCCCGAACGACCAATACAGAGCCAGAAAATTCGGACCCTGAAAGCAAAATAAAAACAATCTCTTAGGATGGCTTCGCTTTTTCCTCACCGGTCTCGTTCTCATCTTCTGTGGTCTGCGCCGACAAGAAATTGCCCACATGGCGCAATGTTTCAAAGTGGTCACAGAAAACTTTTATGACAACCAGAAGCGGCACCGCTATCAGGGCACCGATGAAGCCCCACAACCATGACCAGAAGGCAACGGCTACAAAAACCGCAACCGTATTCAGTTCAAGACGCCGGCCGATAATGGTCGGTGTCACAATCTGCCCTTCGAGAATATTACAGGCCAGCACAAAAGCCGGAGCCAGCATGGCATAGGCGATCTGGTCAAAGGACACGATAGCAATGATCCCGACCACGACAATTGTCGTCAATGCGCCGATATAGGGCAGGAAATTAAGCAGCGCCGCCATCACACCGAAGACAAACGGTGTCGGCATCCCCAATGCCCACAGTCCCAGACTGATTGCCAGCCCCAAAAGCCCGTTAATGACCGTGATCGTCAGCAGATAGCTGGAAATAACCTGTTCCACATCATAGACAACACGCAAGGCACGCTTCTTTTCGCTCAGCTTGCCAAAAGACTGGATGATCTTTTCATAGAACATGGTTCCCGAGGCAAGAATGAACAGCGTCAGGATAAATGTCACAGCAATTGTCGTGCCGCCTGACAAAACATTGCCCGCAGCCTGTGAAAGAATGCCGGGCTGCGCCAGCGAAACTGTCTGCACTTTCGGATCCTGTCCCATTTGTGCGACCTGATCGACCTGTTTGCTGATATTGAGCAAATGTTCTGCGGGTGCGCGCAACCGGTGCAGTTTCTCTGTCAGCTCCCGCCCGATTTCCGGTGCTTCACTCACCATTTCCGTAACCGGCCCGCTTAAAAGATAGCCGGTCACTCCGATGAAGGAGAAAGAAAAGACCACAAGCAGAGTGGCCGAAATAGCTTCGGAAATGCCGAGTCGTTTTTTGGAGAAACGGACAATCGGTGTCAGCATCAGCGCCAGCAAAATGGCCAGCGTGACCGGCATGAAAAAATCCCGTGCAAAATACAGCGCATAAACCAGCATCATCAGAAAAATACCGGTCAGCATTGCGCGGCCTGTACGCACATATTTCGTCAGATTTTGCAGATTTCCGCTTTCAGGCAAAGGATGCGCCGGATAAATCAGCTCATTATCAGCATCGGATATCGACGTCTTATTATCATGCGGCATCTGCATCCGCCTCCCCCTCATTCCTATGCGGATTATTCCCGCTATGCCGGTAAATTAAGGGAGACAGCAATGCCGTCAATATAAAGCGATAAATATAGTCCGCCAGCCGGCATGATCCGGCTGGTTCAAAGCAAAAGCATATCTTAATTCAGCACCAGCCAGCCGGAAATCAGGATGACGACAGCACCGGCCAGCATGTGAATTTCCACCGGAGCGTTAAACAGTAATGCCCCATAGAACAGTCCCCAGATAATCTGGCTATATTGAACGGGCGCAACAATCGCGGCAGATCCCAGACGGAACGCTTTAACAATCATCGTCTGCGCAAAAGCAATCAGCCCGCCGCCGAGAAGCGCCAGCCCCAGATCCTGCCACTGCGGTGTGATCAGGCCGTTATAAAGCGCCAGCAATCCGGCAAAACAGGACTGGACAATCAGCAGAGCAACAACCAGCGCCTTGTCAGACTCATCGCTTTTGGCACGGCGCAGCAAAACCTGCGCAATGGCGAAAAACAATGCCGAACCCAAAGCGGCCAGATGCCCCGCAGACAATGGTGCCGCGCCCGGCTGCAAAATCCAGATCACACCGGCGAAGCCGAGAAGAACGCCGAACCAGCCCCGCAAGGAGAGGCGCTCTCCTACCATGATAAAAGCGACAATCGCGACAAAAATTGGAGACAGAAAGCCCAGCACATAAGCTTCAGCCAGCGGCAAAGCCGAAAATGCATAATAGATCAGCAGCGTATTCATCGACAAAAGCAGCGCACGGCCAAAGGCCAGTTTTGGATAAACCGGCAGCAAACGCTTTGCCTGCCCGCTGAGACAGCCATGAACAACAATGAAAGACAGAGCAAAAACGGACAGCAAAAATGTTGTCTCATAAACACCGATGCGGGCGCTCAGTGTTTTGACAATTGTATCCGCCCCTGAAAATGCTGTGAAAGCAATAAAGGCGATCAAAGCTGCGCGGAGATTATGCGTTTGCGTATTCATATTGTCACTGCCGTAAAGGTGCTGGGCCTTAAAAAATAAGGGGCCATAAATGTGCGGGTTTTCGGAGAGTATTCCGGCAGACTGGCGCTCCCCACACTCAGCCCCCTTCACATTCAGCATGTGACGTCAGATCAATTATCGACACCAAAGCATAGTCTGAAACATAAGGCTCTGTTGCGAGCGCGACGTTACTGTTTCTTTTGAAGAAAGCAAGAGAGCTGTTTCGATTTCAACAATGGCCCGTATCTATTCTTTTCAGCAGCTATGCAGATGCAATTTTATAACATTTTAAAACTCTCATACGCACGAAACTTTCAAGCATTTAAAGAATACAAGCCAATGCCTCATAAATTGCCCGCCAGCCAGTAGACAAAACCGATTTATCGGCATAGGCCGTTTACGTTAAAGTCAAAGAACCTCTCTGTTCAGGCATTTTTCAGGCTGCATCTCCCGATCAGTCAGGCTGTTGTTAAACACATGGTCTGGCTCTGTGCGCCGGATAATATCTGCGGCAGCAGAGTGTTTTTCGTTTCCTTTTTAGAGAACGGCAACACCGGATAAAGCGTATCGCCTGAAACAGAACGGATAAACGTGTCTCCCAAGACGTTTCCGTTTTCAGTTTCTCAGGCCGATATTTCGCTTTGCAAAATCCGGTTTTGCTTTTTGGTGTAAGATTGGATTTGAAATGTCGCCTAAAGACAATGCTTCACCGGCTCATTCGCCGGCGCCGGAGCTCGACCGAAAAACCCGCATAAAATCTATTCTCGGCGGTTCTGCCGGTAATCTTGTTGAGTGGTATGACTGGTATGTCTATGCTGCTTTTACGCTTTATTTTGCGCCTAAATTCTTCCCGTCAGGCAACCAGACAGCCGAGCTTCTGAGTGCTGCGGCCGTGTTTGCAGTCGGCTTCCTGATGCGCCCGATCGGTGCATGGATCATGGGTATTTATGCCGACCGCAAAGGCCGCAAAGCCGGTCTGACCCTTTCTGTTACGCTGATGTGTATCGGCTCGCTGATTATTGCAGTGACACCGGCCTATGAAACAATCGGCGTTATGGCACCGGCATTGCTCGTTTTTGCCCGCCTGTTGCAGGGTCTGAGTGTGGGCGGTGAATATGGCGCCAGCGCCACTTATTTGAGCGAGATGGCCGGCAAAAGCCGTCGCGGTTTCTTCTCCAGCTTCCAATATGTGACCCTGATTGCCGGTCAGCTGACCGCACTTGGTGTATTGCTGATCCTTCAGCGTCTTCTCACACCGGAACAGCTCGGTGAATGGGGCTGGCGTATTCCGTTCTTCATCGGCGGTCTGCTGGCGATCTTCGTCTTCTGGGTTCGCCGTGGTCTTGTGGAAACAAAATCATTCGATAACGCCAAAACCAGCGACAAGCCACGCTCCAGCGGTTTTGCCCTGTTCAAGCATTATCCGAAAGAAGCCTTCACCGTTCTGGCGCTGACAGCCGGTGGTACGCTGGCATTCTACACATACACAACCTATCTGCAGAAGTTCCTCGTCAACACTTCCGGTTTCAGCAAGGAATCCGCCAGTGAAATTACGGCGCTCGCGCTGCTGATCTTCATGCTGATCCAGCCGCTGGCCGGTGCGCTTTCCGACCGCGTTGGCCGCAAGCCGCTGATGATCGGTTTCGGTGTGATGGGCGTGCTGTTTACCTATCCGATCTTCTCCACCCTCTCGACAACAACCAATCCATATGTGGCTTTCGGTCTGTCGCTGGCAGGTCTGATTATCGTGACCGGTTACACCTCGATCAATGCGGTGGTGAAAGCAGAAATGTTCCCTGCACATATCCGTGCGCTTGGCGTTGCTCTGCCTTATGCGCTGGCCAATACGATTTTCGGTGGTACCGCTGAATGGGTAGCGCTGAAATTCAAACTGTCCGGCTATGAAACATGGTTCTTCTGGTATGTGACAATCATGATCGGTCTTTCTCTGATCATCTATATCCGGATGAAAGAAACCCGCGATCACAGCCTGATCCACGAAGACTAAAATATCTAAATTGAAGAACCGGCCGGAAATCACTTTCCGGCCGGTTTTTCTTTAAACTGCTTTTTGTCAGTGAGCCGTTTTCACCGGCTGACCAGACACATAGGTTTCCACAATCGCACGGTCATCCCCGAGCGTCTGCAACAGGAACAATTCCTGCGCCAGATTGGAGCCTGCATCCATACGCAGTCGCATCGCAGATGTGGCGCGGCTATTCAGCACCACAAAATCTGCTTCCGTGTCTGCATTCAGCGTACCGATCTTGTCTTCCATCGACAGTGCCCGGGCATTGCCCAAAGTCATCATATAGAATGAACTGAGCGGATTGAGCCGCTGGCCACGCAATTGCAGCACTTTATAGCCCTCATCCAATGTGCGCAGCATCGACCAGCTGGTGCCGCCGCCAATATCGGTCGCGACACCAATGCGCACACCGGCATCGCGCAAGCCATCGCGGTCAAACAGCCCGCTGCCGAGAAACAGATTGGAAGTAGGGCAGAATACCGCCACAGACCGGCTATCTGCCAATGCTTTTATTTCCCGCTCCGACAAATGAATGGAATGCCCGAGCAGTGTCTTGTCCCCGAGCAGACCATAATGCTCATAAATGCCGGTATAATCCGGCGCATCGGGATAGAGCGAACAGGTAAATTCAATCTCGGCATGGTTCTCAGACAGATGGGTCTGTACGTAACATTCCGGATGCTCACGCACCAAAGCCTGCGCCGCCTCAAGCTGCGCCGGTGTCGAGGTGATCGCAAAACGTGGCGTGATCGCATAATCCAGACGCCCCTTGCCATGCCAGCGGGCAATCAATGCTTTGCTATCATCATAGGAAGATTGTGCCGTATCGCACAAAGCGGCAGGCGCATTGCGATCCATCATCACCTTGCCGGCAATGTTGCGCATATTCAGCCGCTCACTGGCGCGGAAAAATGCATCCACACTTTGCGGGTGCACAGAACCATAGGCCACAACAGTCGTGGTGCCGTGACGCAATAATTCATCAATAAAGCGTTCGGCAATATGCTCACCGAATTGCTCATCGGCATATTTCTGCTCTTCAATGAAAGTGTAATCATTGAGCCAGTCCAGCAGTTCCGCCGCGTAAGACGCAACCACCTGACTTTGCGGAAAATGGATATGCGTATCAATAAAACCGGGCAGGATCAGATGCGGGCGATGATCGGTTTCCGGTGTGTCCGCTGATTTTTGTGCCGCAACAGCTGCATAATCGCCGACTGCTTTAATTAGCCCGTCTTCAACAAGCAGTGCGCCGTCCTCATGATAAATATAAGACGCTGTATCGCTGATATCCTGCGGCTCACGGATAAAACTCAGAACACGCCCGCGGATAAGACGCTGATTATACTTTTGTGTCATATTCACAGACATGAAAATACCCTCGCTGAAAAGCAGAAATAGTCAGTATTACAACATAGTTTTGATCAGGGTTTAGAAGCTGAAGCGGTCTCATACCAGCGCCGCAACAACAGACGCTCCTCCGCACTCATACCTGTGAGATTGGCAGGCGGCATGGCATGGGAGCGCGCTGCATTGAGATAGATTTCTTTGGCATGGGCAGCGATCGCAACATCACTGTCGAGAATGACACCCTTTGGTGGCACCAGAATACCCTCCCATGACGGCTCCGCCGTATGGCACATGGAACAACGCCCCAGAACCGTATCGCGCACTGTCTCAAATTCCGGCGTATTGATGTATTTTTGCTGGAGTGTCGAGGCTTGCGCCTCTCCGGCATTGTCCAGCTGTTTCGGTTCGGTGGACAGCCACATAATCACGATAAACAGCAAAACCGTTGCCAGCCATGTCCAAGTCGGACTGCCCTTGCGCGCGTGGCGGGTATTGAACCAATGGCGGATTGTTACCCCCATCAGAAACACCAGCGATGCAATAATCCAGTTATATTTCGTGCCGAATGCCAGAGGATTATGGTTCGACAACATCAGAAAGATAACCGGCAGCGTCAGATAGTTATTATGGGTGGAACGCTGCTTGGCGATCACGCCATATTTGGGGTCAGGTGTGCGCCCCGCAATCAGATCCGCTACCACTTTCTTCTGGTTCGGAATGATAATCATAAACACATTGGCGGACATAATCGTGGCTGTGAAAGCGCCGAGATGCAGGAAGGCCGCGCGTCCGGTAAAGAGTTGTGTATAGCCCCATGCCATAAGAACCAGCACGAAATAGAGGATCACCATCAATTGGGTGGTATTGCGCCCGAGCGGAGATTTACACAGCAGATCATAGATGATCCAGCCACCGGCAATAGAAGCCAGTGAAATGATGATCGCCGTTGTGCGGGAAACATTCAGCACCTGCGGATCAATCAGATAGAGATCAGCACTGCCGTAATAGACGATGGCAAGAAGCGCAAAGCCCGACAGCCATGTGGCATAGGATTCCCATTTGAACCAGATCAGGTCTTCCGGCATCCGCGACGGTGCCACCAGATATTTCTGAATGTGATAGAAACCACCACCGTGAACCTGCCATTCCTCACCATAGGCACCGGGCGGCAGATCGGGCGCTTTGCGCAAGCCCAGATCAAGAGCAATGAAATAGAAAGATGAGCCGATCCACGCAATTGCGGTGATAACGTGGAGCCAGCGGGCAGCAAAGCCAAGCCAGTCCCACGCGATTGCCAGTTCAAACATGCATTCCTCCCCGATATGCAGCAGACCGTCTGCCACTATAGGGGAAGAATCAGCTTAAGCGCCAGATGGTTATATGCGGCACAATGAACAGCAGTTAAAACCGCAGCGTAGCTACACGTTCCGGCAGCATCGTAATGGTTTCCGCATCCACATTGGCAAAGGCAAAGCGCAGGAAGTCCTGTTGCCCTGCACCGAAATAAGCGCCGGGAATGGTGATAATCCCGCAGGTCTTTGCCAGTTTTTCTGACACAGCCGCAGATTCCACTCCTTTGAATGGATGGCGGACAAAGGCGAAATAGGCACCAACGGAAATGGCTTCCCAGCCTTCCATTTGCGCAATTGCACTACGCAAAGCCTGTGCCCGATGCGCAATTTCACGGCGGTTTTCATTACGCCATTCGGTCAGCGGTTCAATCGCCTGCGCAATTGCGGCCTGCGGCGGCAACGGCGCACAAATCTGCAGATTGTCCATGATCTTAGCAATCTCGCCAATCACAGCTTCCGCCGCAATAATTGCACCAAGGCGATGCCCCGGAATACAGAAGGATTTGGAAAAGCTGTAAAGCTGGATCAGATAATCATTCCAGTCAGCCTCATCAAAGAGATGATGCGGCACCGCATCGGCATCTTCGAGAAAATCGCGATAGGTCTCATCGAGAATCAACCATGTGCCATTGGCGCGGCAAATCTCATAAATCTGCTTCAGCACGTCCGGTGAATAGACCGCACCGGTCGGATTATTCGGAGTGACCAGCGCCAGCACTTTAATACCGGCATGCAGAACCTGTTTCAGTTCCTGCGGGTCTGGTACAAAACCGTTCTGCGCACGACATGGCATCAGCTCCAGCTTGATACCGAGCATCGCCAGCGAAGTTTCATGGTTGAAATAGAGCGGATTGCTCAGCATCACCGTATCACCGGCACCGGCCAGCGCCATCACGGCTGCGATAAATGCCTGATTGCAACCGGCTGTAATCTGCACCTGTGCTGCATCCAGTTTGGCTTTATAAAGCTGGCTCACATGCGCGGCATAGGCTTCACGCAGAGCCGGCAGACCTTCAATCGGCCCGTAATTGGCAAAAGCTTTGGAAGATGCCGCTTCGCCGGAAAAACGCAGCATTTCATCATGCGGCGGATAACCCGGTACGGCCTGAGACAAATCAATCAACGGCCCCAAAGCACCGTCATAGGCCTGCGCCCATGCTTTGACAGCAGGAATTGGCGGCAAAGATAAAGCAGAAACTGCCGGATTAATCCGCGGCGCAGCATTGTCACTCATAATAGGCTCCCAGATATTATGCATCCGGCAGCACCATCAGATATGCACCGGATTTTACTCCTCTGGTCGGGATACCACATAGTAAGCACAAGCCAACATAAAAAGCGCAACGCCTGCGCCTAAATATAATCCGGGCTGGGCGCTCCAGAGAAAAATCGCATAGCCGATCATCATACCGCCACAAGCAAATTTCTTGGCGCGACGCGGAATCGCGCCGCGATCGCGCCACTTAATGACCAAAGGCCCGAATTGCGGGTGCGCCAGAATGCGCTTTTCAAGCTTCGGTGATGAGCGGGCAAAAAACCATGCTGCCAGAATAATAAAGATTGTCGTCGGCATCACCGGCAGAATTGCACCGATAATCCCCAATGCCAGCATCAGAAAACCGAGACACAGATAAAGAAAGCGTTGCGGGCCGGACAGAACAACCGCTTGAGCAGGCGTCTGCTCTTGCTGCACGCTCTCCGGTGTCGTGACCGGCTTGAGCTCAGGCCTGCTCTGGGAATGATCCGATGGAGGAAGCGACATAATACGATCCGATATAATCTTCTGTTCCGGCTTTTGCCTGCCAACGTTTGTTTATCAACGTTTTCCGGCTGAGTTTGCACGTTTTTCAGCAGCAAAACCATCCTCCCCGATTCTGCCTGCCGGTCTTATTGTGCATCCAAAAACGCCTGTATTAAGCTCTAAACCCAAAAGGTGAGACAAGCAATCAGCTTTCAAAAACGTGATCACCGGCCAAAATCACAATTTCGCCACAATATTTACACCTTGGCGGAAAGCTTTTTAAACTTGGCCTGCAAACACAGATTGTACCGGCCGCCCCTTGGACTCAGTCTTGAATCCGAAAGTAAACATGTCCAGTTCTTGAAATACGATCAGACGCAGAGTCATATTTCCATAAAAATAAATAATGACAAATACATTTTCGATTCATAAAAGACAAATTTGAAAATATAAAAGTCTTAACTCATAATATATACTCAATATAACGAAATTTTACAGATTGTTAACCTAAAATTCAATCCAAAATATATTCCATTTGTGACCATTTCAGCGCCACATTTACATTGCAGTTGAGCGCCTGAACTTCTGTTACTTCAGATTATTGATAACGACAGACCGGATGACTGACTGCAATTTATCAGCATTCTGCGCCCGCGCTCTGACACAACCGTCGCACCCGATATTTTGTACACTTATTGTACAACCTCCGGCTGCTGACACCGGTACGACCTATGACGACGATCCGCACCAAGCGCCTGCCTGCCCTCTTTGCATTTTCCGCCGCTGTCTTTTTAATTTCTGCTTTTTCCAGCAGTCAGGCTGAAGCTGCTGCTGCCAATTGCGGCCGCGCCTCCTGGTATGCACTGACATCAAAAACCGCATCAGGTGAACGCATGAATCCGGCAGGTATGACTGCCGCACACCGCACCCTGCCGCTCGGCAGCAAAGTCCGTGTGACCAATCAGAACAACGGAAAATCGCTCGTGGTACGGATTAACGACCGCGGCCCGTTCATCAAAGGCCGTGTTCTGGATCTTTCCAAAGGCGCAGCGCAGAAACTCGGCTTTGTCGGCGCAGGCCATACCAAGGTTTGCTACAACAAGCTGTAATCAACGCCGGAGCATTTCCTGTTCATCCTGAAACACCGGAAATGCTCTGCCTGTTTGCTTTCACGCATTTCCGGTCGCAAACCGGTTTCCGCTTTTTCGGGAATATTAAAGGGGCAAAACTGCCCCTTAATACTTGTTAACCATTTCTTAATAAACTCGGGTGCAGCGCGCCCCGCACAATTGACTCTTACCTGTTACCGATATTAACATTTCGTTAATAAGTAGCTGTGGCTGAGGCGTTGTGTATGTTCAGTTTTGTAAAATTTAAAAATCTGACACTGTCAGCCGCAGGCTTGGTAGCAAGTTTGGTATTGGCGTTTGGCTCATCAGCACTTGCAGCCCAGACAGGCAGCCCGTTCATGGCAACCGGCGGTTTGACATCACAGCCAATCGGTCATTACGAATTCTGCAAACGACTGCCAGCCGAATGCAATGTTACTTCTGCGCAGACAGCGCCGGTCAAGCTCGATCAGGCAACATGGGCGAAAATTGTTCAGGTCAATATTGAAGTCAACGCGCTGATCCAGCCAATGACTGATATGGAAATCTATGGTGTAGAAGAATACTGGACCTATTCCACCACTGTCGGCGATTGTGAAGAATATGTCCTGCTCAAGCGCCGTGAACTTGCCAAAGCCGGTATTCCGCTCAGTTCATTGCTCATCACTGTTCTGCGTAAGCCGGACGGTGAAGGGCATGCGGTTTTGACCGTGCGCACTGATCGTGGTGATTTCATCCTCGATAATCTGACCGATGCCGTGAAAAACTGGCAGGAAACTGATTATAGCTATCTGAAGCGTCAGGCTGCCAACCATACTGGTCGCTGGGTTTCCATTGAAACTCCAGGCAATCTGGTTGTCGGCGCTGTTAAATAAGCCAGTAGCGTAATATAACGGCCTGGTCAGGCACTGACCATTTCCGTCGATGTGCGATAGGAAACAGCCTCAGCCACATGTGTGCGCTCCACATGCGCCACCGCATCAAGATCAGCCAGCGTACGTGCGACTTTTAAAACACGATGATAGGCACGTGCTGACAGTCGCAATTTCTCACTCACATCATAAAGCAATCTGCGTCCGTCATTGCTGACTGCGGCTACCTCCTCAAGAATATTGGGCGGACAGGCCGCATTGGTCATAATATGCGCCATGCCCGATTGCCGGTAACGCTCCTGCTGGATTTGCCGCGCCTGCGCCACACGTTGTGCAACGGAAGCGCTGCTTTCTGCCTGCCCTGTTAAAATCAGATCAGAGGGTTTGAGAGCAGCCACATCCACCCGCAGATCAATACGATCCAGCAATGGCCCTGATATCCGCGCCTGATAATCGCTGCGACAACGCGGCCCCCGCGCACAAGTAAAGCCCGGCTCTCCCGCCATACCGCATTTGCACGGATTCATCGCCGCCACCAGCTGAAACCGTGCCGGATAGCTAATGCGATGATTGGCACGCGCGATCATACATTCACCGGTTTCCAAGGGTTGACGCATCGAATCCAGCACCTGCGGAGAAAACTCCGGTAATTCATCAAGAAACAGCACACCGTGATGAGCCATAGATATCTCGCCGGGCTTTGCTTTATGCCCGCCGCCAACCATAGCCGCCATTGATGCCGAATGATGCGGACTGCGAAACGGCCGCCGGTCTGTGAGCCTGCCTCCGGATAACGTACCGGAAACTGAGGCAATCATTGAGACATCCAGCATCTCCCGCGGCGACAAAGGCGGCAGAATACCGGGCAGACGCTGCGCCAGCATCGATTTACCCGAACCCGGAGGGCCGACAAACAACAAATTATGATTGCCCGCAGCAGCCACTTCCAGAGCACGCTTAGCCGTCTCCTGCCCTTTCACATCCGCCAGATCAGGAAACATCTCCGGCCCCTCCGAAAAGCTCTGTATGGCCGGTTGCGGACGGGACAGCACCTGTGTACCGCGAAAATGATTAGCGAGCGCGATCAGACTGCGCGGATTAAGGATCGGCATATCCGCATCAGCCCATGCAGCCTCTGCCCCGCAAGCCTGTGGGCAGATCAATCCGAGATCATGCATATTGGCGGTTATCGCTGCGGGCAGCACACCGGCAACCGGTGCGATTGTGCCATCCAGAGCCAGCTCTCCCAGCACCACAAAGGATTGCAGACAATCTTCCGGCAAAGCACCGACCGCCACCATCAGCCCCATGGCAATCGGCAGATCATAATGCGAGCCTTCTTTGGGCAAATCCGCCGGTGCCAGATTGATGGTCACTTTCTTCACCGGCATCGACAGACCGGAAGCATGAAGCGCCGCCTGCACCCGCTCACGGCTCTCAGCCACAGCTTTATCCGGCAGGCCGACAATCGACATGCTCATCTTGCCCGGTGCCGCCATTACCTGCACATCAACAAGCTTGGCCTCTATGCCCTGAAAAGCAACTGTACTGACCCGTGCAATCATTTCATGCCCCCACCCGATACATCATTTTAAGCAGGGGAAATGAGCAACATCAACAAACAAAAACACCGGAACTGCAAATGAGTTTCCGGTGTTTTATTAATTATATCAATTAGTTATAAAGATGAAATTTAAGCGCGCTTGGCTTCAACCACATCCCAGAACAATTGCGCAATATCCGCACCGCCGAAGCGTTTAATCTCACGAATACCGGTCGGTGAAGTCACGTTAATCTCAGTCATATAGTCACCGATCACATCAATGCCGACGAGAATAAATCCACGCTCTTTCAGCGACGGTCCGATGCGTGCGCAGATTTCTTTTTCACGTGGTGTCAGTTCCGTGGCTTCCGCACGACCGCCGACATGCATGTTGGAGCGGGCATCGCTCTCCGCCGGTACGCGGTTGATTGCCCCCACCGGTTCACCATCAATCAGAATAATGCGCTTATCGCCGGAGCGTACATCTTTCAGATAACGCTGGGCAATAAACGGCTCACGATACATCTGTTCAAACATTTCCAGCAGTGATGTCAGATTGCGGTCATCTGTCGTCAGATGGAACACGCCTGCGCCACCATTGCCGTAAAGCGGTTTGATGATGATATCGCCGAACTCCCTGCGGAATTTGAGCACTTCCTGCAAGTCTTTGGTAATCAGTGTTTCCGGCATCAGATCCGGAAATTCTGTAACAAAGATTTTTTCAGGGCTGTTGCGCACCCATGCCGGATCATTCACCACCAATGTCTTCGGATGAATACGCTCCAGAAGATGCGTTGTGGTGATATAATTCATGTCAAAAGGCGGATCCTGACGCAGCAGGATAACGTCCATTTCCGACAAATCCGTATGCACGGCTTCACCGAGTGTGAAATGATCGCCTTCAATATCACGTACCTGCAAAGGCTCCAGTGCCGCGCTGACCACACCATCACGCATCGACAGGCGATCCGGTGTGTAATGATAAAGCTCATGGCCACGCTCTGCTGCCGCAAGGCACAAAGCAAAGCTGGTATCACCCGCGATACGAATGGAATTGATATGGTCCATCTGAACCGCAATTTTCAAAGCCATGGTGCCCTCTGTCTCATAATTTCAGTAACTGCTACGCATATTTAATACAAAATACCGGCCAGTAAAGGCCGGTATTTATAATGCTAACTACATTAATGTGATCAGGCTGCATTGCCTTCAACAATTATAACCTCACCATCGGCAACAGTCTGACGAATTGCCACAGCTGCCTGATATTCCGGTGAATTATAACAATCCAATGCATGCTGCATGCTCGGGAATTCAATGATGACATTACGCGCGCGTCCCTGCCCTTCTACCGCATGGGCAGCGCCGCCACGGGCAATAAACTTGGCACCGAAGCGCTCAAAAGCGGGCTTGGCTGTGCTGATATAATCTTTGTAACGCTCAGCATCACGCACATCGACACGGGCAATCCAGTAAGCTTTCGTCATCATTTACTCCCATTCATGATTTTCACACAGCTGCAGCCATTTCTTCCAGAATACTCTGTGCCGCCGCTTTACGATCTGTAGCACCAACAATCGGACGCGCCACAACAAGATGGCTCGAACCGGCGCGAAGTGCATCTGCCGGTGTCATCACACGTTTCTGGTCTCCGGCTTCACTGCCCGCAGGACGGATACCCGGCGTGACAATCGCCATATCCGGCCCGACAATTTTACGGATAGCGGCCGACTCAGCGGCAGAGGCTACAATACCGCCCATCCCTGCATCACGTGCCTGCTGCGCGCGGCGCAGCACCAGTTCTTCCGGTGACATAGTGTAACCGGCCTCCAGCATATCCGCCTGATCCATTGAGGTCAGCACAGTCACACCAAGCAGGCAGAGGTCTGAGCCTTTGGCAGCTTCCACAGCGGCACGCATCGCTTTTGGATAGGCGTGCAGCGTCATCATGGTCACACCGCGCTTGGCGATATTTTCCACGCCTTTGGCGATTGTATTGTCGATATCGAGCAGTTTCACATCAAGAAAGACTTTTTTGCCCATTGAAAGCAGGCGTGAAGCAAAATCCAGACCGCCACCCTTTGCCGTTTGCGAAAACACCAGCTGGTAACCGATTTTATAGAACGAAACCGTATCGCCAAGTTCCTCAACGATCTTTTCCGCTGCAATTACATCCGGCACATCAAGGCCAACGATCAACCGGTCGCGCACGCTGCTCACATCCATCATCTGTCTCCGCACTTCATTCTGATCTGAAATTTATCCCTCATCGCACAACAAGCGCTGAGTGAAAAGATCAGATCTTGCTGATAAGGCTGCGACAGACACGGGCAAGGGTCTGCGCCGTGCGTTCATCGCGCAAAGCGCCGTCTTCATTGAATGCCTGATGGGCATGGGGAACAGAACATTGTTCGGAAATAATCTGGGTATTGAGCATCATCATAACCGAGCGCAGATGATACAGACCGCGCATACCGCCAAATCCGCCTGGTGAAGACGAACACAGTGCCACCGTCAGATGCGATGTCGGCTGAAACGGCTTACCACCATCTTCATGAATGCGGCTGATCCAATCCAGCGTGTTTTTCAGCAAAGGCGGGATTGAGGAATTATATTCAGGCGAAGCAATCAGCAGGCCTTTATGCGCCGCAAACAACCGTGCAAGCTTATAAGCATTTTCCGGAATGCCCTCTTCCGCTTCCAGATCCTGATCCATAATCGGCAACGGATAATCTTTGAGCGAAATATAGGTTACGTCTGCGCCCTGCCGCGTCAGTTCCTGCACGGCAGCTCCGGCAAGCTGACCGCTATAGGCATTTTTACGGGTGGATCCGGCAAAAACGAGAACTGAGGACATAGGGCTGATCCTTTCAATGGCGGCAAAACAAATAGTCAGAACATCACTATTTAGCGCCGCATATAAAAAAGCAACGCCGCATCAACATTCTGATACGGCGTTCTGTGCTGCATTCTACAGTTGGTCGTAATCTATACCAGAATCCGGCGGTAAACCCACAGGCGCGCAGGCGGCAAATTGCGCAGAATAAAATCAAAACCTTCGACACTATAGGCACCGCGCCCGACCGGCAGCGGTGAAACCGGCCCGTAAGAAATCTGCATCACCGGACGGCCGGCAGGAATACGGGTCAGCAAATCGCCAAGAAATGCCAGTCGTTTTTCCATCGGGAAATTGAGCAGCGGCACAGCGGAAATCACGCTGTCGAACTGCTGATCCCGCGCTTCACCGAGCACATTATCAAGATCAAAGGCATCGCCCTGCAGGAAGTTCACACCTGCATAAGTGCTCTGCAAATGGTGGAAAAACTCAGCCGAATATTCAACTGAATACAGGTTCTGCGGCTCAATTCCGCGCTCAAGAATGGCTTTGGTAATCACACCGGTGCCGGGCCCCAGCTCCAGAACCGGCAGCCCCGATGACGGGTTAACAATGCTGGCCATGCGGCGTGCTGTAACACCACTTGTCGGCAGGATGGCACCGACAGCTTTCGGCTTATCGATCCAGCCTTTGAAAAAGCGGATCTCTTCATCGAATTTTTGTGCAAGTTTCTTTGGTATCAGCCCAGCCATCAAATACTCCCATATGTCGCCAGCAGACAAAGAATTGCCGCGTTTCGCGGCGGAAGCAAGGCAAAAACGGAGAGAGATGATATTTTTCTTTGTGACCCCCATAAAATAGGGCGCATAAAAAAGCGGCATTTGCATGAAATACAAATGCCGCTCCGGTTATTTTCTGCAATAAAAGCGCTTAGAGCATAATTTTAAAGCTCTAATCGCGGATACCTTCAAAGAATTCTTTCATCCGCGAGAAAAAGCCGGTCGATTGCGGGCTGTTTTCCTTTGACGAAATCTGCTCAAACTCTTCGAGCAATTCACGCTGACGCTTGCTTAAGTTCTGCGGTGTTTCAATCGCAATCTGGATATAGAGATCGCCGGTTGTCTGCTGGCGCAATACCGGCATGCCCTTACCCTTGAGGCGGAACTGTTTGCCGTTCTGGGTGCCTTCCGGCACTTTCACACGGGTCTGCGTACCATCAAGCGTTGCCACTTCAAACTGACCGCCCAGTGCTGCTGTCGCCATTGAGATCGGCACTTTGCAATAAAGATCAGATCCGTCGCGCTGGAAGAATTCATGCGGCTTGATCGACAGGAAAATATAAAGATCGCCGCTCGGTCCGCCGCGTGTACCGGCTTCACCTTCACCGGTCAGGCGAATGCGTGTGCCGTCTTCAATCCCTGCCGGAATATTGACCGACAGATTGCGTTCCTGACTGATACGTCCCGCGCCGTCACATTTCGGGCACGGATCTTTAATCATCTGGCCGCGGCCGTTACAGGTGTGGCAGGTACGCTCCACAGAGAAGAAGCCCTGCGCCACGCGCACACGACCGGCGCCGCCGCAAGTTGTACAGGTAACCGGCTGTGTGCCTTTCTTGGCACCGGTACCCGTGCATTCCTCACAGGAAATAGAACCCGGAACACTGATCTGTGCCGTTTTACCGGCATAGGCTTCCTCGAGCGTTACTTCCATATTATAGCGCAGATCAGCACCGCGCTCACGGCCGCCGGAGCGACGGTTGCGACCGCCACCCATAACATCGCCGAAAATATCCTCGAAAATATCCGCAAAGCCACCGGCACCAAAACCGCCGCCGCCGAAGCCGCCAAATCCGCCGGCACCGCCGGCACCGCCGCCGCCATTTTCAAAGGCTGCATGACCGAAACGGTCATAGGCCGCACGTTTTTGCGGGTCTTTCAGCACGTCATAGGCTTCGCCCAGCTCAAGAAATTTGCGCTCTGCTTCCGCATCATTCGGATTGCGATCCGGATGATATTGCATTGCCAGTTTGCGATAAGCGGTCTTGATAACCTTATCATCCGCAGTTCTGACAACGCCGAGCGTTTCGTAGTAATCCACTTTCATAAACCATTCGTCCCGATGGCTGTTGTCTGATGATGCCGCCCCGATCAGAACATTTTCAGACAGTCATTGAAGGTTGTCGCAGCCCTAGAGCGTGTCGCGTTTAATCGTATCCACTGCTCTCGCTCTAACGGTTTTTTTTACGCATGTCTTAAACGCAAAACCGGTGCCCACTTTTGGGAGACATGCTCTAGTTTTTAACAAACCAATATCCGGCGCTGACCTGTTCATCCCGTCCGGTTTATGTGGTGACACCGCAAACCGATGTCCAGAGACGGGTAAATTCATGTGCCCTGAATTTTGCATTTTGCCGTGAAAGACATGCAAAACCGCAGGCAACTGAATGGACAAAAGCCCGGCACTAAGCCGGGCTTTGCCTTTCAACCTGATAAATCAGGATTTCTTTTTGTCTTCGTCGATTTCTTCGAAATCGGCGTCAACAACATCGTCCTTATCAGCGCGGGCATCAGCAGCGTCTTCGCCACCTTCTTCAGCCTGTGCTGATTCATACATAGCCTGACCAAGCTTCATGGAAGCTTCAGCAAGGGTCTGTGTTTTCGCTTTGATGTCTTCCGCATCATCGCCTTCAACAGCGGTTTTCAGTGCAGCAAGAGCTGTTTCGATCGCAGCCTTGTCATCACCGGAAACTTTATCGCCATAGTCTTTCAGCGACTTCTCGGTCGAGTGGATCAGAGCTTCAGCCTGGTTCTTGGCTTCCACAGCTTCACGGCGTGCCTTATCGGCATCCGCATTGGCTTCCGCATCTTTGATCATCTTCTCAATATCAGCATCGGACAGACCGCCGGATGCCTGAATACGGATCTGATGTTCTTTACCGGTGCCTTTATCTTTCGCGGTCACGTTAACAATACCGTTCGCGTCGATGTCAAAAGTCACTTCAATCTGCGGTACGCCGCGTGGTGCAGGCGGAATGCCAACCAGATCAAACTGGCCGAGCATCTTGTTGTCTGCAGCCATTTCACGCTCGCCCTGCGAAACGCGGATCGTCACAGCCGACTGATTATCTTCAGCGGTCGAGAAGGTCTGCGATTTCTTGGTCGGAATGGTTGTGTTGCGGTCGATCAGACGGGTGAACACACCACCAAGTGTTTCAATACCGAGCGACAGCGGTGTTACGTCGAGCAGCAGAACGTCTTTAACGTCACCCTGCAGAACACCGGCCTGAATAGCAGCACCCATCGCAACCACTTCATCAGGGTTCACACCCTTATGTGGTTCCTTGCCGAAGAAAGCTTTAACAACTTCCTGAATTTTCGGCATACGGGTCATACCACCGACCAGCACAACTTCACTGATTTCACCGGCTTTGAGGCCAGCGTCGCGCAGTGCAGCTTTACATGGTTCAATGGTGCGCTGAACCAGATCATCCACCAGGCTTTCAAACTTCGCACGCGACAGTTTGATGGCAAGGTGCTTAGGACCGGTTGCATCAGCGGTGATGAACGGCAGGTTGATTTCGGTCTGCTGAGCAGAAGACAGTTCGATCTTCGCTTTTTCTGCGGCTTCCTTGAGGCGCTGCAGAGCCAGCTTGTCGTTCTTCAGATCAATGCCCTGCTCTTTTTTGAATTCTGCTGCCAGATATTCAACCAGACGCATGTCAAAGTCTTCACCGCCGAGGAAAGTGTCACCATTGGTGGACTTAACTTCGAACACGCCATCGCCGATTTCGAGGATGGACACGTCGAATGTACCACCACCAAGGTCGTAAACAGCAATGGTTTTGGCTTCGCTCTTATCAAGACCATAGGCCAGAGCCGCAGCGGTCGGTTCGTTGATGATACGCAGAACTTCCAGACCGGCAATCTTACCGGCATCTTTGGTTGCCTGACGCTGAGCATCGTTGAAGTAAGCAGGAACTGTAATAACAGCCTGTGTTACATTTTCACCGAGATAGGATTCAGCGGTTTCCTTCATCTTCTGAAGGATCATCGCGGATACCTGCGAAGGCGAATATTTCTTGCCATGGGTTTCTACCCATGCATCGCCATTGTCGCCCTTAACGATCTTGTAAGGTACGAGATCTTTGTCTTTGGTGACCATCGGATCATCAAAGCGGCGGCCGATCAGGCGCTTAACAGCAAACAGTGTGCCTTCCGGATTGGTAACAGCCTGACGTTTCGCAGGCTGGCCAGCGAGACGTTCGTCACCATCGGTAAAAGCAATAATCGAAGGCGTTGTACGTGCACCTTCAGCATTCTCAATGACCTTCGCAGTCTTACCGTCCATAACGGCGACGCAGGAGTTGGTCGTTCCCAGATCGATACCAATTACTTTAGCCATATTTATTCTTCTCCATTCAGCGAACTGCCGGGACCTCTGCCGAGCATTCCATGTGGCAGCCCCTATCGGGTTTTTGACAAAACGAACCGGCTTTTAAACGCCTGATCGCCACGAGTCGAGGGGTATATAAGAAGGGGGGATTTTCACTGCAAGCCACAAGCCCGCGGTTGCGACAAAAATCCCGCATTTTGATGCGTTTTTTATCTGTTTTGAGCGATTTTGACGGTTTTTTCAGAATTTAAAAAATTATTACAGCACGAAGCATGCCGCACATCTTATCCAAAAACCGGTTTCCGCTTTTTAGGATGCGCTTTATGTCACTGCTTTTCGGCTGCTGCATAAATCCTGTCAATAACATGTTGGTTGGCTTTTGAATTTTCAAGACTGAAAAGCACTTCTTTCTCTCCGCGGGCAAAGCGCACAAAAGCATCTGCCTGCAGGCTATATTGGTTGATATTGGAAAAAGTCCATTCCTGTGAAGCAGTGTGTGAACTGTCATGCCATGTGACCCGTGCATGATCGTATTTTCCGGCGTTAAACGGTGCATGAACCGTAATCATCCCCTGATCACCATGGAAAACCATCTGCTGACGCCCAGATAGCTGCGTCGCCACATAAAAACTCAGATCAAAATCCGCAAAACGCGCCAGCACAGTTGCATAACGGTCGGTGCCGAAATCCGGATCGCGTTCAAGTCGGGCAAAAATCTCCTGCGGCTCCTGCCCTGTCACCATACGCGTCGCCACAGTCGGATAGACCCCGATATCCGGCAAGGCACCGCCGCCAAGTGCAACCTGATTGCGCATATTCGCCGGATCATTATTAAAATATGTGAAGCAGCCCTGCACCATGCGCAAACGGCCGATCTGGCCGGAGGCAATCAGTTCACGCACCTTTGCCCATTGCGGATGATAATAGACCATGAAAGCTTCTGAAATCACCACCTGATGGCGATCACGCGCAGCGATCAGACGGTCAATCTCCTCCGCCTTCAAAGCGATTGGCTTTTCACAGAGCACATGTTTGCCCGCCTCTGCCGCTTTCAACGACCACTCAATATGCTGCGATGTCGGCAGCGGAATATAAACGCCGTCAATCTGATCGCTTGCCAGCAAGTCTTCATAGGAGCCGAAGCTCAAAGGTGCGTTGAACCGGTCGGCCACAGCACGGGCACGCGCCGCATCACGGCTGGCAATGCCCTGAACCACACCGGTTTCGGATGCCGCGATTGCAGGAAGTACCTGCGTGATACCAATATTGGCGGTCGATAAAATACCCCAGCGGAACATAAGGATACCTTTCCGTTATGAATTGAGTGCGGTCATTTCAGGCCAGGGAACAACTGTCACTTCCGGCCAGTTTTTCTGTGCCCGCAGACCTTTGACATGATGTGTTTGACGATTATCAGCCACCGGATTGGGTGTCATCCGGAGCGAGAAAATATCATCCAGACCGAAAGGCGCATAGAGTTTCAAGCTGCCATCCTGTTCAAGCCTTATGCCGACCGCATGGGTTTTCGAAGCAAAGCGGTCAATGCTGTTTTCACTGGAGCGCAAAGGCGGACAAACCAGTCCGAAATGCTTTTCATACCACAAATGCACCCGCGCCTGATTGCGGATTTCCACCGGCAAAGGCACAGCGGAAAACACCCCGTCACCTGTCTTGATGATCCGGTCTTCTGCCTCGTAGGATATGTCGGAAGCATCATAATAAAACAGGTCAATATCTTTGATGCCATGGGCTTCCGGCCTGCCGGTCAGCACATTCCACACCAGATTATAGAGCGCGCCGGATACAATATACCAATCCGGCAGGTTCAGCTGCTGTGCGCGGCACAGCACATCCTTCAGAAGCGGGCTGTTTCGGATAATATCCAGAAAAATATCTTGCTGCTCCTGTGCGGGCAGTCCGGAAAAACGCAAATGGGACATAGGATTTCCGACGGTTATAATTTGAAAAAATCAATAAAAGCACGAAGCGCCGGCCGCATGTTACGCCGGTTCGGATAATAAATATACATACCCGGAAATTGCTGTGTCCAGTCCGGCAAAACCTCTGTCAGCGTACCGTTCTGTATATATTCTGCCACATAGGGTTCCAGCAGCGAGACCAGCCCTGCACCATCCAGCGCCGCCTGCAACAACAGGTGATTATCATCCAGTATCAGCGGGCCGCTCAGCTTGACATCCAGCCGGTGCCCCTGTTTTTCAAACTCCCAGTGATAAAGACTACCGGATGAAAACCGCTTGAGAATACAACGATGTGTCATCAGATCCTGCGGATGCTGCGGTATGCCATGGCGCTCAAGATAGACCGGAGAACCGACTACCGGACTGCGCAAGGCGTGGCCGAGCGGTGCGGCAATCATATCTTTCTCAAGACTTTCTCCCAAGCGGATACCGGCATCAAAACCGGCAGCGACAATATCCACAAACTGATCTTCAATGTGGATATCCAGCACCACATCCGGAAAGGCCGCACCGAATGCCTGAAATTTCGGTGCCAGAAACAAATGGGCGGCAGAGCGCGGCGTGCTGATCCGTACCGTTCCGGCAGGTCTGGCACGCATATCCTGTACGGCCAGCAATGCGGCATTGATACCACCCAGCGCCGGTGCAAGCTCTGCCAACAAACGCTGTCCTGCCTCTGTCAAATGCACGGAACGGGTAGTGCGTGAAAGCAGCGTAATGCCAAGATCGGCCTCAAGCTGGGCAACAGCCTGACTGACGGCAGAGGGTGCAATAGCCAGTTCTTTTGCCGCCGCACGAAAACTGCCATGATCGGCAACTGTGGCGAAAACCGCCAATTGGGAGAGCTGAGAGCGTTTCATTGATCTGTTTTACCGAACAGGGCGTAAAAATAAAACCGGATTATCGAACAATCAGAACTGACATATGTTTTCGTCACCGGATGAAATAAGGAAAATCACCATGAAGATGCGCAAACTCGGCTCTGAACTGACAGTCTCTACTCTTGGTCTTGGCTGCATGGGCATGAGCCATGCCTATGGCGGGCAGGATGAGGCAGAAGCCATTCGCACTCTGCATCATGCGGTGGACAGCGGCGTGACATTCTTTGACACGGCAGAAGTCTACGGGCCTTTTGAAAATGAAAAACTGGTTGGCAAGGCACTGAAACCGCATCGCGATAAAGTGACTATTGCCACGAAATTCGGCTTCAAAATTGAAGGCGGCACATCAAATGGTGTGAACAGCCATCCCGATCATATCCGCGCTGTGGCAGAAGCCTCCTTACAACGCCTTGGTATTGAGGTGATTGACCTGTTCTACCAGCACCGCGTTGATCCGGCTGTGCCGATTGAAGATGTGGTCGGTACATTGAAAGACCTGATTGCTGAGGGTAAAATCCGCACCATCGGCCTGTCTGAAGCGGGGCCTGAAACTCTGCGCCGCGCCCATGCCGTACATCCGATAGCTGCATTACAAAGCGAGTATTCGCTCTGGGTGCGCGATCCGGAAAGCACAGTGCTACCGGTTTGCCGGGAACTGGGCATCGGCTTTGTGCCTTACAGCCCGCTTGGCCGCGGCATGCTGGCAGGCAGTGTCCGCACACAGGCTGATCTGGCAGAGAATGATTTCCGCAAAACCCTGCCGCGTTTCCAGCCGGAAAATCTCGCTGCCAATAATGCACAGATTGATCTGATCTAACAGATTGCAGCCGGTAAACAAATCACACCGGCGCAGCTCGCACTGGCATGGGTGCTCAATCAGGCAGAATTTATTGTGCCTATCCCCGGCACCCGTAAAATCAGCCGTCTCAATGAGAATATCAAAGCTGCAGAGATTGATCTCTCGGCTGAGGAGTTAAAACAGATCGGCGCTATCATCACGCCCGATCAGGTATCCGGCAAACGCTACACGGATGCTTCGCTGGCCATGACGGGTCTTTAAACAAAATGACGCTGTTTCAACGGATGAAACAGCGTCACTCAATCACACACCCATCACAGGCGGCGCAAAGAACGGGGTGCCAGTGTCAGCAATGCTGCCAATGCCATGCCAAAACCAACCCAGAGCGGCGCATGCAGGCCGGAGCCGTTTTCCAGCGCCAAACCACCTGCCCATGGGCCAAAGCTCAGGCCGATATTAATCACCGAGGCATGCATGGCATTAACCAGTGCACCGGGATGGGCAATGCGCATGATACGGGCAACCAGCGGAGGATTAAGCGCAATCCCCGTCAGACCGATCAGAACAACAGAAAGCAGTGCCGCCGGTTTTGATTCTGCGAAACACGCAAAAATCAGCATTGCAACAACCATGACTGCTATACCGCCAATCAGAAGTGGCATCGTATAGCGATCAGCAAAACGACCGTTCAGAAAGTTACCTGCAATATTGGCAATACCATAGAGGGTCAGCAAAAACGGCATGAGATGCACCGGAAACTGTGCCAGATCAGTCATAATCGGAGAGAAATAGCTGTAAAAAGCAAAGGACGAGCCGATTGCCAATGCGCTGGTGGCATAAGCTGCCCAGAGAGCAGGGTTGCGCATATCTTGAAGCTCAGTCTGCAAGGTTGCCGAGTGACCCGCAGGGCTTTTCTCAATTTTCAGCGCAACAGTCAAAGCGCAGAACAATATCACCAGCACAATCAGCCAGAAGCTGACGCGCCAGCCAAACAGGCTGTCTATCCATGTTGCCAGTGGCACGCCCAATGCTGTCGCCAGCATCAGCCCTGCAAACACCAGCGACACGGCACGCCCCCGCATATTGGCAGCAACCAGACGCGCAGTGATTGCCAGCATCAGGCCAAATCCTGCTGCCGCTGCAATACCGGTGAGTACACGGGCAATCATCATCACCTCAAAACTTGAGGTCGAGGCTGCAACGCTTTGAGCAATGGCATAGAAGATCAGGATACCAAGCAATCCGTTTTTATGTTCAACACGCAAAGCCAGAAACAGCAGCGTCACCACCGGCCCGCCAAAAACCATACCCAAAGCATAGAGGGAAATCAGATTGCCGATATCGGCAATGGACCGGCCAAAGGCCTGCTGCAGCGACGGCAACAGACCGGAAATCATCAGTTCGGATGTTGTTAAAGCAAAAACACCCAGCGATAAGCAATAAACAACCAGCGGAATTGCTGGTTTATGCGCTTCAGAACGCGTAATCGTGTTAACAGCAATATTAGTCATTCGCTCCGCGGGCAGCGCGGAATCGCAAATATCAGTCATCGTGAATCTCATTATGTAGTGATGATTACATAATTCATAGCAACTTGAATGCTGCGGTCAAGTGAATTATATAAGACATACTAAAGAAAGGTATGAAATGGCTTTACGCGGCAGACCGCGCAGCTTTGATCGCGAAGATGCGCTGGACAGAGTTATGAAAGTTTTCTGGGAAAAAGGCTATGAATGCGCCCAGATTAACGACTTTACTGCGGCTATTGGCATTACCCCGCCGAGTTTTTATGCCGCTTTTGGCTCCAAGGAGCAGGCCTTCCGTGAGGCGGTGGATCATTACACCGCAACAATCGGCGGAGCGCCTCTGGTTGCGCTGGATAAAGCGGAGACGATTCAGCAGGGCATCCGCGCCATGCTGGAAACTCATGCGGATAAAACCTATGCTTGTTCTGCAGGCGGCTGCATGGTCAGCGTCAGCAGCATCCAGTGCAAGCCGGAAAACAAACAGGTCAAAGAATTTCTCAAAACCATTCGTCAAACGGCTTTCGAGCGGATTTTCGCCCGCTGTGAACGCGCGCTGAAAGACGGCGACCTGCCGCAAGGCACAGACCTGACGCAGATGGCAGAATTCTACCATGCCATGTTGCAGAGCCTGTCCTATGAAGCCCGTGACGGCGGCAGCCGCGAGTCTGTGCAAAGCATTATTGAAATGGCTATGCGCGCCATGCCGGAGCGTGTAACAGTACCGGCCTGACAAACGGGACATCAGAAGAAATGATGAAAACCTATAGTGGCGGCTGTCTGTGTGGCTCCATCCGTTTTGAAGCGCAAAGTGATCCCTTAAAGCTCAAGCCCCATGGTTGCTGCTGCAAGAACTGTCAGCAACATACCGGTTCACTCACAGCCGTGTGGGTGGAGTTTGCGGCTCAGGCCGTGCGCTGGACAGGGGAAGGCGGCGAGCCTGCCACATATCGCTCCTCCCATTATTCCAAACGCGCTTTTTGCCCTGCTTGTGGCAGCTCTGTCGGAGCGATTGATGATGAACCGGTTGTGGCGCTGCTGCTCGGCTGTTTCGACGATAATAATCAGCCGGAATTCGCACCGGAATATACGTCTTTTGAAGATATGAAGCCCGACTGGTGGCATCCTGAACGCCGGTAGAACCACAATGACCAGCCAGACAATCGCCTCCGTCCTCATCCATGTCAGTGATGTTGCTCAAGCTCTGCAATGGTATCAGCGGGCTTTTCCGCAGGCTGTTGCCTGCCGACTAGATGAGTTTGATTTCGACTATCTCAGGATCGGCACGATTGATCTTGAAATTGTGCCTGCTGATGAAAAAGTCGCCTCAGGCGCTGCCGGTTCTGTCGTCTATTGGCAGGTTGAGGATTTTGATCAGGCTGTCGCGCATATGTTGTCAGTCGGCGGAGTTCTCTATCGCGGCCCGTTAAATATTCAGGACGGATTGCGCATGTGCCAAATCCGCGATCCATGGGGCAATTGCATAGGCCTTCGTGGCTAAAATAAAAAACCCGCCGGAATGGCGGGTTTTTTGTTTTCCATATTGGCAAAAATCAGCCGCGTAATGTGCCGCCGGTCTGTTTGGTAACAGCTTCGACGATCCGCTTGGCTACGCCTTCCAGATCTTCATCGGTCAGTGTGCGGTCAAGCGGCTGCAAGACGACTTCCACAGCCACAGACTTCTTGCCTTCACCCAGCGATGCGCCGGTGAAAATGTCAAACACCTGTGCACCGGCAATCAGCTTCTTCTCGGCGGAATTCACTGCACGGACAATCGCTGCTGCATCAACAGTGCTGTCGACAACAAAAGCAAAGTCACGCTTCACGCTCTGGAACTGCGACAGTGTCAGAGCAGGTTTGGTAGCACCGGATTTCTGCTTTGGCTCAGGGATCGCATCGATAAACACTTCAAAGCCGCACAGAGCGCCCGAAACATCGAGCAGTTCCAGTGCATCCGGATGGAATTCACCGAAAGTACCGAGTACCACTTTAGGACCGAGCTTCAGCGTGCCGGAACGGCCCGGATGATACCATGACGGACCACCGGCTTCGATCTGAATACGGTCAACCGGCGCACCGCAGGCTTCCAGAACCGCCAGTGCATCCGCTTTCGCATCAAACACGCCAACATTCTGCGCATTGCCAGACCAGAAACGACCTGCACCTTCAACACCGGCTGTACCGCGACGGATACCGCCAGCCACACGGCGCTGGTCTTCAGGCTTGTCGCCTTCATAGGTGCCCGACACTTCAAACAGTGCCAGATCAGCAAAACCACGGTCAGCATTGCGCTGGGCTGCGGACAACAGACCCGGCAGCAGCGAAGGGCGCATATCCGACATATCGGATGCAATCGGGTTCGCCAGTTTCAGTTCCGGTTTGCCACCGCCAAAAGCTTTGGCCTGTGCTTCCGAAATGAAGGAATATGTCACCGCTTCCATCATGCCGCGTGTTGCCAGAATACGCTTGGCAAGACGGGTACGGATTTGCAGCGTGGTCAGGATTTTTGTGTTTACACTGCCCATATTCGGCAGCGGCTGCGGTTCAATCTGATTGATGCCGTGAATACGCATCACTTCTTCAACCAGATCGGCCTTGCCTTCCACATCGCCGCGCCATGACGGCACTTTGACCTGCAAAACAGCCTTGCCGTCACCTTCAACCGCGAAGCCGAGGCGTGCCAGAATATCCGCAGATTCCTGATAGGAGACTTCAATACCGGTCAGGCGCTTGACTTCCGATACCGGAAATTCAATCGCGCGCGGGCTGTATGGTGTGTAGCCGACAGTTTCTGTTTCGGTTGGCTCACCGCCGCAGAAATCCAGCACCAGTTTCGTTGCCAGTTCAACACCGGATTCCATCATTTCCGGATCAACGCCGCGTTCAAAACGATAGCGTGCATCGGTGATGATACCCAGCTCACGACCGGTACGCGCAATCATACGCGCATCCCAGAGCGCGGATTCAATCAGCACATCCGTGGTGTTTTCATCGCAACCTGAATGTTCACCGCCCATGATGCCGGCAATGGATTCCACGCCTTTTTCATCAGCAATCACATAATGATTTGCAGACAACTTATATTCGCGCTGATCGAGTGCCAGTACGGTTTCACCTTCTTTGGCAGCGCGAACAGTCAGGTTCCCCTGCACTTTGGCAGCATCAAACACATGCAGCGGACGGCCATAATCGAAGGTCACATAATTGGTGATATCTACGAGCGCATTGATCGGGCGCAGACCAATTGCTGTCAAGCGCTGCTGCAGCCATTTCGGGCTCGGGCCGTTTTTAACGCCCTTCACCAGACGCAGCGAGAAACCGTTACAGAACGGCTTGTCAGCATCCTGATCGAGAATAACTTTAACCGGTGTAGCGCCTGCACCTTTGACCGGCGCAATCACATCACCTTTCAGCTTGCCGAGACCGGCTGCTGCCAGATCACGGGCAATGCCGTGCACACCGGTGCAATCCGCACGGTTTGGTGTGAGGCCGATTTCGATGACCGGATCATCAATGCCCATATAGGTCGCAAAGCTCATGCCTACCGGCGCGTCTTCCGGCAGATCAATAATGCCGTTATGCTCATCAGACAGTTCCAGCTCGCGCTCGGAACACATCATGCCGAAGCTCTCAACACCGCGGATTTTGCCGACAGACAAAGTAACATCGAGACCCGGCACATAATCGCCAGGCTTGCCAAGGACACCCACCAGACCGGCGCGGGCATTCGGTGCACCGCACACGACCTGTACCGGCTGACCCTCGCCGGTATCAACGGTGAGAACGCGCAGCTTATCCGCATCCGGATGCTGAACAGCTGTCAGCACTTTGGCAATTTTAAATGTTTTAAAGGCCGCGCGGTCATCAACCCCGTCCACTTCCAGACCGATATCTGTCAGCTTTTCGAGAATTTCTTCCAGCGTGGCGTCGGTTTCAAGGTGATCCTTGAGCCAGGAAAGCGTGAATTTCATCTGTTTATACCTTCCTGTATTTACGCGCTCAGACCGCCGAACAATGTCGGCAGATCAAGCGGGCGGAAACCATAGTGATTGAGCCAGCGCACATCCGCATCGAAGAAAGCGCGCAGATCAGGCATGCCGTATTTCAGCATCGCGATACGGTCGATCCCCATGCCCCATGCAAAGCCCTGATAGACATCCGGATCATAGCCCGCATTGCGCAGCACATTCGGATGCACCATGCCGCAGCCGAGAATTTCCAGCCAGTCATTGCCTTCGCCGAATTTCACATTGCCGCCAGAACGGTCGCACTGAATGTCAACTTCCATCGACGGCTCAGTGAAAGGGAAGAAGCTCGGACGCAGACGCATCTTGACTGAAGGCACTTCAAAAAACGCCTTGCAGAACTCTTCCAGCACCCATTTGATATTGGCAACATTCGAGGATTTATCGACAACCAGACCTTCCACCTGATGGAACATCGGTGAGTGGGTGGCATCGGAATCCATACGATAGGTCTTGCCCGGAATAACGATACGGATCGGCTCATCGCGACCTTGGCTTTCACGCAGTTTCGCAAAGCGCTCCATCGTATGTACCTGTACCGGCGAAGTATGGGTGCGCAGCAGCTTGCGCTCACCATTTTCATCCGGCTGGAAGAAGAATGTATCGTGCATTTCACGCGCCGGATGACCTTCAGGGAAGTTCAGCGCCGTGAAATTGTAGTAATCGGTTTCAATGTCCGAACCTTCGGCAATAGAGAAACCCATATCGGCAAAAATTGCCGTAATCTCATCAATCACCTGAGAAATCGGGTGAATACGACCGCGCGATGCAGCGGAAGGGCGCACCGGCAAGGTCACATCGACCTTCTCGCGCTCCAGCTTCTCAGCAATTGCAATTTTACGCAGCTCGGCTTTACGGGACGTCAACGCATCCGTAACACGGTTTTTCAGACCATTAATGGCCGGCCCCTGTGTCTGGCGCTCTTCAGGGCTCATTGCGCCCAGCGATTTCAGCTTTTCAGAAACCGAACCTTTTTTGCCGAGAACGGCAACACGCACGGCCTCAATCGCCTGTTCATCACCGGCAGCGGCAATCTCTGCCAAAATGCCCTGTTCGAGTTGTTCAAGATCGCTCATTATTCAGATCCTTGATAATTGTGCCGTGCAACAACATCTGTTTTTCTCGCATGAAACAATGCGTAAGCCGCTTCTGCTCCATCCGGTATCGTTTTATTTCAAACGAAAAACCCGCGCCAGTACCACCAGCGCGGGTTCTCCAAATACAATTTCAAAAGCTTTGGAAGAGCGGCTGGCTTAGTTGACAGCGGACTCAAAAGCGTTTGGAGTTGTGTCTTTCAGATATTCAAGCGCTTTCTTTGCGGATGCAACGAGCGCGCCGAATGCTGCTGGCTCATGAATAGCCAGATCCGACAGAACCTTACGGTCTACTTCGATGTTCGCTTTAGCAAGACCATCGATGAAACGGCCATAGGTCAGGCCATGCATGCGAACAGCAGCATTGATACGCTGAATCCACAGAGCGCGGAAAGTGCGCTTGCGATTCTTGCGATCGCGGTATGCATACTGTTTCGAACGATCGACAGCAGCTTTAGCAGTGCGGATCGTATTTTTACGACGACCGCGGAAACCTTCAGCCTGCTTCAGGACTTTTTTGTGCTTTGCGTGAGCTGTCACGCCGCGTTTAACACGTGCCATAGTATGATATCCTTAAACTAATGCTTACAGGCCGTTCGGCAGGTAATTCTTGACAACAACTTTGGCATCGGCCTCGGAGAGAACCATGGTGCCGCGTGCATCGCGAATGAACTTGTTTGAACGCTTGATCATACCGTGACGCTTGCCAGCTGCAGCAGCCATCACTTTACCAGTACCGGTGATTTTGAACCGTTTCTTGGCAGCAGATTTGGTCTTCATCTTGGGCATTTTGCTACTCCTTAATTTTAGTCCCTGTCGTATCTGCGATACTCCACGCCTCTTGTTTAAATCCCCCTCGTGCGCTGCACTCCGGTTCTTATTTTCAAGACGTTTTGTCTGCATAAGACAAAGACTCGATTGTACTTTCAGGCCGACCAAAGCCCGAAAAGCATACAAAACCGCCACGGCATGCCCTGCCGGTCGGTTTGAACAGCGCTTCAATACGCACAAATACAGTAAAAAGCAACTCTAAAGAGTCTAAATAAAAAGCCGCCCGTAGGCGGCTATTTCATTTTACAAAACAGAAACTGTTATGCTTATCCGCGCGGTGCGAGAACCATCATCATCTGACGGCCTTCAAGCTTTGGCTCTGCTTCAACCTTAGCGATTTCCGCAGTATCTTCTTTAACACGCTGCAACAGCTTCATGCCAAGTTCCTGATGCGCCATTTCACGGCCACGGAAACGCAAAGTAACTTTGACCTTATCTCCGTCTTCAAAGAAACGTCCTGCAGCCTTCAACTTCACTTCATAATCGTGATCGTCGATATTCGGACGCATTTTGAGTTCTTTGATCTCAACCGTCTTTTGCTTCTTACGCGCTTCGGCAGCTTTTTTCTGGTTTTGATATTTCAGCTTGCCAAGATCAACGATCTTACAGACCGGCGGCTCCGCATTAGGAACAATCTCAACAAGATCCAGACCCGCCTCTTCAGCGAGTGCAATGGCTTCCTGAATCGTCACTGTGCCATGGTTCTGGCCTTCGGCGTCAATAAGCTGAACCCGGGGTACCCGGATATCTCGGTTGGAGCGCGGTCCGTCTTTCTGGACCGGCGTCGCTCTGAACGGTCGGCGAATGGTCGTATTCTCCTCGAATTATTAAACATATACGGTGAATTCATGTCCGGATACGGGCTACGAATACCGCAGCTGCACCTTCAGCCTGTCTAAGGCACGCAGTGCAGCGCGAAAGTCAATAGCATCTTTTGAAATGCAAATCACCCCCCTCGGGGCAATATCAATGCAGTAAAATCACCCGAAAACCGGCTTAAAAGCGGCTTCTCATCACAGTTTCATTACTATGATGACAAATCGGCATCTGTGTGGCTGCTTTTAAAATGAGCATTGCCTCGCAGAATTTCAAGTTTATAGCTTGTGACAGCAATGTTTCGCCACCAAACAAAATTTATACGCCTAAACTTATAAGCATAGTCAGGAGCACCCCATGACCGATCAGGCCCCGCAGTTTCTTGATGTCAAAGGCACATCAATCGCCTTGCGTCACAGAAAAGGTGACAAAGCTCCCGGTCTTGTCTGGCTCGGCGGTTATTGCTCCGACATGCTCGGCGGCAAAGCCCAGCATCTCGATCAATGGGCGGAAGCGCATAATCATTCCATGCTGCGCTTTGACTATTCCGGCCATGGCGAATCCGGCGGTGAATTCAAAGACGGTACAATCTCGCTCTGGCTGGAACAGAGCCTTGCCACCTATCGCGCCTTCACAACCGGCCCGCAGATTCTAATCGGCTCCTCGATGGGCGGCTGGATTGCGCTGCGGATAGTGCAGGAACTCATCAAAGCCGGTGAAAAGCCTGCCGGTCTGATCCTGCTTGCCCCCGCTCCGGACTTCACACAGGCTCTGATAGAACCGGCGCTGACGGAAGATCAGAAGAACCAGCTTGAGCAAAAAGGCTATATGGAAGAGCCATCCGAATATTCACCACAGCCTTATATCTACACCAAAAATCTGATTGAGGATGGTCGTGCCAATCAGGTGCTCAACGGCATTATTGAAACCGGCTGCCCCGTGCATATTCTGCAAGGCATGGAAGACCCTGATGTGCCTTATGCCCATGCGCTGCGCCTCGTCGAACATCTGCCGGTTGATAATGTGACACTGACACTGATCCGCGACGGCGATCACCGCCTCTCGCGCCCACAGGATCTTGATTTGCTGACACGCACCGTGGAAGCCATGATCGCGCAAATATAACAATAAAAAGCCTGCAACAATCGGGAGGGGATCATGCGGTTTTCAGTGATAGCATCGGCTGCAGTTGCGGCTTTTGTTGGTTTTGGCGGCACTTTGGCGCTGATTATAGCGGCAGCAACAGCGCTTGGTGCAACGCAGGCCGAGACAGCAAGCTGGGTCACAGCCATATCGCTGGCTCTCGCCGTCTCATCCGGCTATCTCAGCTGGCGCTACCGCATTCCGATTATCACCGCATGGTCAACACCGGGTCTGGCGCTGATCGGTGCCAGTATCGGCTTCACCATGCAGGAAGCTGTCGGCGCATTCATCGTCACTGCTGTTGCAATTATCATCACCGGCCTGATCAAACCGGTGGCAAAATTTGTCGAGCGGATTCCCGCATCCATCGCCTCCGGAATGCTGGCCGGTGTTTTATCGAGCTTTGTGATCAATGCTGCCAAAACTTTGTCGCTTGACCCGTTGCTGGTCTTACCGCTGATCGGCTTGTTTCTGATTATCCGGCTGTATAATCCGGCTATGGCTGTCATCAGTGTGCTGATCGGCGGTGTGATTTTTGCGTTATTGATTGGCCGTGCGGATAATCTGCCGACACCGGAACTCTCCACTCTGACAATGATCGTGCCCGAATTCTCGCTATCTGCCATGATCGGGCTGGCATTGCCGCTTTATCTGGTGACGATGGCCTCGCAGAACCTGCCTGGTTTTGCTGTCTTACGCGCTGCCGGATATGAACCACCGACGGCGGCCTGTCTGCAAATGACGGGTCTTGTCTCGCTGATCTCAGCACCTTTCGGTGCGCATACCAGCAATATGGCAGCGATTTCAGCGGCAATCTGCACCGGTCATGATGCCCATCCCGATCCGAAACAGCGTTGGCTGACCGGTCCGTTCTATGCGCTGTGCTATCTGATTTTTGCGATTTTCGGCGCGTCACTGGTGGCAGTTTTTGCAGTGCTGCCACCGGCACTGATTATGCTGATTGCTGGTCTCGGCCTGATTGGTCCGTTCATCAACGCCTTGTCACTTGCTTTGAAAAACGAGCATGAGCGCTTTGCCGCTATTATCACTTTTGCCGTCACCGCTTCCGGTATTACAATCTTAGGCATCGGCTCGGCCTTCTGGGCGCTGATTGCCGGTTTAATCGTTGCCGGATCGGAATATCTTTCAAAATTCCGCTGAGAATTTAAAGCTTTGAAAAAGTTTAAAAATCAGTTCTGAAACACTGGTAAAACCGATATGCCAACTCCGTAAAAACACCGATTTTGCGGGGTTTTTCTTGAATTCCGGCTCCGTACACACCACGTATTTTAGCGATTGATGATTACTTCGGATCATCAAGCTGATTTACGGAGCCATCTCATGAACACATCCGCATTGATCCGTCCAGCCTGGACACCGGCAACAATTGCACTGATGGTCTTAGGCTTTATCTTTTTCTGGCCGCTTGGTCTTGCCATGCTGGCTTATATCATCTGGGGCGACCGTCTGCCCGGCGTGAAACGCGACATCAATCAGGCAACTGATGAATTTGTCGGCAAATGCCGCCGCAAAGGTCAGGATTTCTCCCGCTTCACCGGCGGCATGCAATCGACCGGCAACAGTGCCTTTGATGACTGGCGTGATGAAGAGTTGAAACGCCTTGATGAAGAACGCCGCAAGCTTGATGAAGCCCGTTCGGAATTTGAAGCGCATATTCGTGAACTGCGCCGCGCCCGCGACCGTGAAGAATTCGAACGCTTCATGGCTGAACGCTGCAAAAACACATCAAAAGATGATGTGATTGAGCTGTAACCAGCGCGCATATTTACACACTATCTCAGAGGCGCATCGGCAGATGCGCCTTTCTTATAGTTCCGCTTATAACTCCATTGGCGAATCACCTATGATCCCCGCATGATCCTGTCCTTGTTCCGCAAACCTCCGCTTAAAAAAGCAGCGAAAAAACAACCTGCTCCGAAAGCACTGCGTGCCGAGCGGGCTTATTCCGTTGCGGGACGCAGTCTGCCGCTGAGTGTCTGGGAAAATCCGCGCGCCAAAAGACTGACCCTGCGCATTGAAACCGGTGGCAAAGCTATCCGTGTTACCGTTCCGCCGCGCCTGCCGGAGCGCGAGCTTGATCTGTTTATCGCCCGCCATCACGGCTGGATTGAAGCTCAGATATCCAAAGTACCCGTCACGGTGCCTTTCATGGACGGCAGCACTATTCATATCCGTGGCATTGCGCACCGGATTGTGCATGAACCGGCAAAGCGTGGCACCACAAGGCAGGATCGCGATGAAAACGGTCAAGCAATACTGATCGTGCATGGCGATGCCCAGCATATGGGACGACGCATTGCCGACTATCTCAAAAAACTGGCCAAGCTTGATATTAACGGGCTGGTGCTGGTGCATACGGGGCGCATCGGTAAACCGGCAACTTCCGTGCGCTTTAAAGACACAACCAGTCGCTGGGGCTCCTGCACCTCGAAGGGGGATCTGGCATTCTCATGGCGTATTATGATGGCACCGGCAGAGGTGATCAATTATCTGGTCGCTCATGAGGTTGCCCATCTGATCGAAATGAATCACGGGCCGGACTTCTGGGCGCTTTGCACCAGACTCTGCCCTGATACACCAACATCAAGGGCATGGCTCAAACGGCATGGCAGTGCGCTCCATGCGGTTTCCTTTGCCTCAGTGACGGATTAAGCTGTCCCTATGGCTTTTTACGCGCTAAACTCCATACTTACTCAATAAACAGTCTGAAATTAAGCAAATGTCCTCCTCCGCTATTGAAGTTAAAATCTGCGGCCTGAAAACGCCGGAAGCCGTGGAAACCGTCCTGAAAAACGGCGCCAGCCATATCGGTTTCATCTTTTTCCCGAAAAGCCCGCGTCATCTCGAGCCTGCACAAGCAGCCAGGCTTGCCGCTGCTGCCCGTGGCAAAGCCAAAATCGTCGCTGTAACTGTGAATGCGGATGATGCGCAGCTGGATGAAATTGTCGCTGTGCTGCAGCCGGATATTCTGCAATTGCACGGCAATGAAACACCGAAACGGGTGGCTCAGGTGAAGCAGCGCTACGGCCTGCCGGTGATGAAAGCCTTTTCCATCCGCGAAAACAGTGATTTTGATGTGGTTGCCCCCTATCAGGGCATTGCAGACCGTTTTCTGTTTGACGCAAAGGCACCAAAGGGTTCAGAACTGCCGGGCGGCAATGGTGTCTCTTTTGACTGGAACCTTCTGAAAGCACGGCAGGATCTGGGCAATTACATGCTTTCAGGCGGTCTGAACGCAGAAAACATTAATGTGGCTCTTGCCAAAACAGGCAGCTTTGCTATCGACATTTCATCAGGTGTTGAAAGCGAGCCGGGCAAAAAAGACATCAAACTGATTGATGCATTTTTTGCAGCCGTGCGTGAAGCAAGCAATACAAAATAAGACTGCCTTATCAGGCATCCATTTGAATCAAAGATCGGAAGCATATCTCATGTCGAGCGAGCTCAATTCTTTCAAAACCGGGCCGAATGAAGACGGCATGTTTGGTATTTACGGCGGGCGTTTCGTTGCTGAAACCCTGATGCCGCTGATCCTCGATCTGCAGGCTGCCTATGATGCGGCCAAAGAAGATCCTGAATTCAAAGCCGAATTGCAGGCGCTCTCCACCCATTATGCCGGTCGCCCTTCCAAGCTCTATTATGCTGAAGGTCTGACCCGCTATGTGCGTGAACAGGCGCAAGCCAAGGGCGGCAAAGGCGGCGCGAAGATTTATTTCAAACGCGAAGACCTGAACCATACCGGCAGCCACAAGATCAATAACTGCCTCGGCCAGATTTTGCTTGCCAAGCGTATGGGCAAAACCCGCATTATTGCGGAAACCGGCGCCGGTCAGCACGGCGTTGCTTCGGCAACCGTTGCAGCCCGCTTTGGTCTGCCATGCGTGGTCTATATGGGCGCAACCGACGTTGAACGCCAGAAGCCGAATGTGTTCCGCATGAAACTGCTCGGTGCAAAGGTCAATGCCGTGACCGCCGGTAACGGCACGCTGAAAGACGCGATGAATGAAGCCCTGCGTGACTGGGTTACCAATGTAGAAGACACCTATTACCTGATCGGCACGGCGGCCGGCCCGCATCCGTATCCGGAAATGGTGCGTGATTTTCAGGCCGTGATCGGCACCGAAGCCCGTGAACAGATGCTGGAACGTGAAGGCCGTCTGCCGGATGCGATTATTGCGGCTGTCGGCGGCGGTTCCAATGCGATCGGCCTGTTCCATCCGTTCCTTGATGACACATCAGTTAAAATCTACGGTGTTGAAGCCGGTGGCCTTGGTCTGGATGGTGACAAGCATTGCGCTTCCATGACCGCAGGTAATCCGGGCGTGTTGCATGGCAACCGCACTTACTTGCTGCAGAATGAAGATGGCCAGATTCTTGAAGGCCACTCGGTTTCTGCCGGTCTCGACTATCCGGGTGTGGGTCCTGAACATTCATGGTTGAAAGATACCGGTCGCGTGAATTACGTGCCAATTATGGATGATGAAGCGCTCGAAGCTTTCCAGATCACCACCCGCACGGAAGGCATTATTCCGGCACTGGAATCCTCCCATGCGATTGCACAGGCTCTGAAGCTGGCACCGGAAATGGATCAGGATCAGATCATGATCGTCAATCTCTCCGGCCGCGGTGATAAAGACGTGCACACAGTCGGCGAAATTCTCGGAATGGAAATGTAATCATGACAAAACGTATGGATGAGAAATTCGCGGCACTTCGCGCTGAGGGACGCCCTGCGCTGGTCACTTATTTCATGGGCGGTGATCCTGATTACGCAACATCGGTTGAAATCATGAAAGCCCTGCCAAAGGCCGGTGCTGATGTGATTGAAATCGGCATGGCCTTCTCCGATCCGATGGCAGACGGTCCTGCCATTCAGGCCGCAGCCCTGCGCGCACTGCATGCAGGCCAGACTTTGCCGAAGGCTCTGCAAATGGTGCGTGATTTCCGCGTGAGCGATGACACAACACCGATCGTGCTGATGGGGTATTACAACCCGATCTATATTTACGGTGTTGAGCGCTTCATCAAAGATGCCCTGGAAGCCGGTATTGATGGCCTGATCGTTGTTGATCTGCCGCCGGAAATGGACGAAGAACTTTGCATTCCGGCGATTAAAGCCGGCATCAATTTCATTCGTCTGGCTACCCCGACAACAGATGAAAAGCGTCTGCCGAAAGTGCTCGAAAACACGTCCGGTTTTGTCTATTACGTGTCGATGAACGGTATTACCGGTTCGGCTCTGGCAGATACAGCACAGGTCAGTGAAGCTGTTGCACGGATTAAAAGCCATACAGACCTGCCGGTTTGCGTCGGCTTTGGTGTCCGCTCAGGCGAACAGGCCAAAGCAATCGGTGCATCGGCTGACGGCGTGGTTGTCGGCTCCGCGATCGTGGCTGCCATTGCCGCCACATTGGATGCCAATGACAAGGTTCAGGGTGATCCTGTTGCTGCCGCAACGGCTGTTGTCAGCGAGCTTGCATCCGGTGTTCGCAGCGCCCGCCTTGCTCCTGCCCAATAAGCAGCGTAAAATAGATAATTAAGCTTGCCGGAGTAATCCGGCATTCTTTGTGTTCTGAATTTTGCGCTTTAAGCGCAATTTGGTATAAGAGCACAAAGACTTCAGGAATTAAGAACAACGGAAAGCCCATATGAACTGGATTACGAATTATGTCCGTCCGAAGCTCAACTCCATGCTGGGGCGTCGGGATATGCCGGAGAATCTCTGGATCAAGGACCCGTCAACCGGTGAAATGGTGTTTCACAAAGATCTGGAAAGCAATCAGTGGGTGATCCCTGCTTCCGGCCATCATATGCGCATTCCGGCCAAAGACCGCCTGCGCTTCTTCTTTGATGAAGGCAAATATGAAGTTCTGGAAAACCCTAAAGTTGCAACAGATCCGCTGAAATTCCGCGATGAAAAGAAATATGTTGATCGTCTGAAGGACTATCGTAACCGCACGCAGCAGGATGATTGCATCATCAATGCGCTGGGTACGATTGAAGATCTGCCGATTGTTGCCACCGTTCAGGACTTCGCTTTCATGGGCGGCTCCCTCGGTATGGCTGCCGGTGATGCGATCATCAAAGCAGCAGAAACAGCCATTGCGAAGAAACGTCCTCTGGTTCTGTTCACCGCTTCCGGCGGTGCGCGTATGCAGGAAGGCATCCTGTCACTGATGCAGATGCCGCGCACAACTGTTGCCGTGGAAATGCTCAAAGAAGCAGGCTTGCCTTATATCGTGGTTCTGACCAACCCGACATTTGGTGGTGTAACCGCTTCTTATGCCATGCTCGGCGATGTTCATATTGCTGAACCGGGCACAATGATCGGTTTTGCCGGTGCACGCGTGATTGAACAGACGATCCGTGAAAAGCTGCCGGAAGGCTTCCAGAGCGCGGAATATCTGCTGGATCACGGTATGATTGATATGGTGGTTTCTCGTCTTGAGATGAAAGAAACCGTTGCCCGTATTCTGAAAATCATGATGAAGCAGCCTGCAGCCGAAGCAAAACCCGCTATTGCTGAAGATGCTGCACGCGCGGCCTCTGCCTGACGGATTTATCCTGACCGGCAGAGTTTTTTGCCGGTAAGATGACTTTTCGCGCCGCTAAACCAGCGGCGCGTTTTCTTTTATAAGTACCCTGTTGCAAAACAGACCGCAAACTGGTCAGTTCATCTGCGATTATCAGAGCGTATCCCGAAAAGTGTGAAGCGCCTTCGCAGGGAAATCAGTTCACTGGACTGATTTCTTTTCCTGCTTCGATTGGGATAAGATACGCGTAAAAGCAAATAGATAGAGCACTTCCGGATCTGCCATGACACAAAATCCCACCGCCGCACATCGTATTGAACGCCTTCTGGAAAAACACCCGAAGGGTTTTGATCTGTCACTTGAGCGCATCAGCCGCCTGCTGGAAGCGCTGGGCAATCCGCAGGATAAGTTGCCGCCAATCATCCATATTGCCGGCACCAACGGCAAGGGTTCAGCCACAGCTTTCGCCCGTGCGCTTCTGGAGGCGGAAGGGCTGGCCGTGCATGTGCACACCTCCCCGCATCTGGTGAACTGGCATGAGCGCTATCGTCTGGGGCGCAAAGGCGAGGCTGGCCAGCTGGTTGATGATGCAACGTTGTCGGATGCCGTTGCACGGGTAACAGAGGCGAATGGTGAGCATATGATCACCGTCTTCGAGCTTCTGACCGCCGTGACCTTTGTTCTTTTCGCCGAGCATCCGGCAGATGCAGTTATTCTGGAGGTTGGTCTTGGCGGACGCTTTGACGCCACCAATGTCATCACCAAACCAGCCGTATCGCTGATTATGCCGGTATCACTCGATCACCAGTCCTATCTCGGCGATAAAGTCGAAATCATTGCCGCTGAAAAAGCCGGAATTATCAAACGCGGTTGTCCGGTGGTGATCGGCTTCCAGAGCAGCGATGATGCCCGTCAGGTGATGATTGATATTGCTGACCGTTTGCGTTGTCCGCTGAGCGTTTTCGGGCAGGATTTCCTTGCCTATCAGGAACATGGCCGCATGGTCTATCAGGATGAGAGCGGATTGATTGATTTGCCGCTGCCTCGTCTCCCAGGCCGTCACCAGATTGCCAATGCAGCGGCAGCGATCAAAGCCGTGCGCGAAGCCGGTTTCGCGTTAAGCGATCAGGCGGTTGAAAAAGCCATGACATCCGTGACATGGCCTGCGCGCATGCAGCGCCTGACACAGGGTGACCTGATGCGTTTTGCTCCTGAAAAGGCTGAAGTCTGGCTTGATGGCGGGCATAATCCGGGTGCAGGCGTGGTCATTGCCGAGGCGCTTGCCGAACTTGAAGAACGCGATCCGCGTCCGCTTTATCTGATTACCGGTATGATCAATACCAAAGATCCGGTCGGTTATTTTGAAGCTTTCACCGGTATGGCCAGACAGGTCTATACGGTAGCAATCAGCTCCAGCGATTCCGGCATCGACCATGAAACGCTGGCTGATGCGGCACGCAGAGCCGGTCTGGAAGCTCTGCCGGTTGCCAGTGTTGCTGAAGGGCTCAAAGCCATCAAAGAACAAGTCAAAGATGAGGTGATCGCACCGCGCATTCTGATCGGCGGCTCACTATATCTGGCAGGCGATGTGCTGGCAGCAAATAACACACCGCCGCAATAGCACTGATCTGTATCAATAAAAAAGCCCCGCATGAGCACTCATGCGGGGCTTTTTTTTGATAATGCTTAATCTGATTAAGCCGAAGCTTTAATCCAGTCGGCCAGACGGCTCTTTGGTGCAGCACCAACCATATTGGCAGCGATTTCACCATTTTTGAACATCAGCAATGTCGGGATGGAACGTACGCCATATTGCGCAGCCAGTTCCGGATTTTCATCGATATTCACTTTAGCGATCTTCACCTGTCCGGACATTTCCGATGAAATTTCTTCCAGAGCCGGTGCAATCATTTTGCAAGGTCCGCACCATTCCGCCCAGAAATCCACCACAACCGGCTCAGAAGCTTTCAGCACATCGGATTCGAAATTGCTATTGTCAATTTTAACGGTCGCCATAGGCTTTCCTCTTTCGCTGTTACAGGCCAAAACCTGCTATGAAATTCATTATTAGCTGATATGTGGTGTCATTGTGATGAAAGGTCAATATAAAGTAGTTTCAGGAAAAGTGGGAACCGCCTTCGCACGGAAAACAGTCCACAGGACTATTTTCTTTTTCCCACTTCGATCCGTCCGAAACTACGATAATAAAAGAGTTTTCGAAGCGACCTCTTCATACAGCCTTGCCCAGAGCAATCAGTGCCTGTTCCATCACATCCTCATCCAGCACAATCAGATGCGGCCCTTCAGTGAACAGCAATGCAGCCTCAACACGTTTATGCGGATAAAGCGGCTCAACCAGCGCGCGATACAGTGCAAGCTGAGTGATATAGGCCTGCGGCACTTCCTGCTGCGTGCGGGCTGGCGGACGGTTGCTTTTATAATCGACAATCAGCACACGGTCTTCTTCAACACAAATCCGGTCGATCTGGCCTGAGACAACCTGTTCCTTGCCGCGCAGCTGCAGCTTACCCATCAATGAGACTTCCGCTTTGGAAGCGGGTGAAAATACCGCAGCAAATTGCGGATCATTCAGAATAGTACTGACCGCTGCCAGTACTTTTTCACGTTGTGATTCATGCCAATCGCCGGCAGCAATATTCAGATAACGCCGCGCCGCCTGCTCGCGTTGTTCCGCAGGCAAATCCGGCAGGCGCTGCAACAATGTGTGGATCACTGTACCGCGCTGTAAACCAAAACTGCGGCCACCGCCCTCACTTTGTGCGCCCTGCTCCAGAACGGGCGAACCGCTGCGTACAACCTGCTCCGCATCAGCCTCAATCAGTGCAGAGGCACCGGATGGCGTCAGCGGACGTGGCAGCCCCTGTTCCGGCTCCAGCGGCCTGCGATAATGGTCAGGCAGCGGCGGATAGGCGGTCTCAGCCGTATCCGCTTTGTCTTGTATTTCCAATGCTGCCAGTTCTGTCTTGCGATAACGCCGCGCACTCACACCCTCAACCGGATGATCATAGGCCACGGCCTCATCACCCAGCCCGTCAGAGGTCAGTTTCAGCCATGTGTTTTCGCTCTCGCGCTCACCGCGATAGCCGCACAGGATCAGCCGGTCTTCGGCGCGGGTCATACCCACATAAAGCAGACGGCGATATTCTTCCTCAGAGCGGGTTTTAAGCTCTTCCAGCAGCTCCGCAGTAAAACCAGTACCGTAATCGCTTTTCGGCAGCCAGAGAAAGCCTTTGCCCTCATAACCGTCCGGCTCAGCCATATCAAAGCTCAACAGCTTTGGTGCACGCCCTGCCGACCATGCGGCATTGCCGGGATCAACCATGAAAACCACAGCCGCTTCCAGCCCCTTGGAGGCATGCACCGTCATGATACGCACTTCATCGCGGTTCTGATCCAGCTCGCGCTTGATTTCCGGTGAAGCCGCTTCCAGTGTTTCCAAAAAGGCCTGTAACCCTGGCAGACCACTGCGCTCGGTTGCCAATGCGTAATTCTGGAATTCGTCGATCACATCACCGGCTTCCGGCCCGAGCCGCGCCAGCAATTTACGCCGTCCGCCATCCTGTCCGAGAATACGGGCATAGAACTCAAAGACCGGCATTGTATCGGCCATATTGCGCCAGCGACGCAGTTTTGTGTACAGCACCTGCCATGCGCCCGCATCCGGTGCATCGCTGTCCCCCAGCTTCTCCATGGCGGCATAAAGCGTCTGCTTGGTGCCGCGCGGCTGCGCAAGACGATAAAGCTGCTCCTCGGTCAAACCAAAGAGCGGGCTTTTTAGTACACTTGCCAGTGACAGATCATCCGCCGGTTGCAGTACAAAACGTCCGACAGCCATCAGGTCTTTAATTCCGATATGGCTGGTCAGGCGCAGACGGTCAGCACCGGCCACCGGCACACCGCGATTTTTCAAGGCACGGGAAAGTGCGGGCATGAACAGATCACGCTTGCGTACCAGCACCATAATATCGCGCGGCTCCATGCGCCGCCCCTTGCCATGGATCGGCTCGCCTGTATCCAGCCAATGACGTATAGTGGTGGCAATCTGCTCAGCCAGCTTGACGGCCGGTGCAGGTAACTGGTCGATCGGTGTACGCCAGTCCTCAACCTCTTCAACCTTTTCCGGCGTAAGAATATCCCAGACCTCAACCTCACCGGCGTCATTGGAACGGATCGCCGCATGAACGGTTGGCTGCCGCTCAATGCCAAGTCCACGAAAAGCCTCTTCACGCGAAAATACCGTATCCACCGCCGACAATACATCCGGTGTGGAGCGGAAAGAGAAGTTGAGACTGACTTTTTCAAAGCTCAATTCCGCACGCGCTGCCATGCGCGAAACAGCTTTACCAGTCGCAGCAAAATCCTCAGGCCGTGCGCCCTGAAAGGAATAAATCGACTGTTTCTCATCGCCCACTGCGAAAAGGGTACGGCGCACATCACGCTGCCCCGAGCCGGAAAAGAACTCAGCAGAGAGCATATTGATAACCTGCCACTGCTCAGGGCTGGTATCCTGCGCCTCATCCACCAGAATATGGTCGATACCGCGATCAAGCTTATACTGCACCCACATGCCTGCACCGTTGCGTGACAGCAGTGAGACGGTGCGGTTGATCAGATCATCAAAGTCCAGAAGTCCACGATTGCGCTTCATCTTCTCATAGCGCGACAGCAGATCATCAATCAGTGTGAAGGCCGCAAGGTTGAGCCGGATCAGCTTCAGCAGTTTAAGCCGGTCGAGCCCTTCATAAATATCGGCAGCGACACGGTTAAAGTCGTCTTCGAAATCCGGTAGTTCCGCTTTAACCGCAGCGGTTGCCACCCATGAGCCGTTTTTCGGCTCACCTGTGGATTTGAGAAATGCCTTGCGCAGAATCTCCTGCATTTGTGCCGGTGTGGTCTGCGGTTTAATCATCCGCAATTGCAGCACCACATCCTGCGCACGGGCAGCAGGCTTGCGCAGGTTCATCACCGCATCCAGCACATCTTCGGAAAACTCAGCCACCGGCCAGAGATCGGAGAGAATATCGGCTTCAGTGTCTTCCGGATCAAAGCCGAAATGACGGTAGAAAACATCCTGACGGGTTTCCGCGACACCGGTCTGCCGTATAAATCCATGCAAGGCATGGCGCTTGGACACCGCTTCATCCAGCAGATTTTCCAACCCCATTTCACCGGCGGTTTCCAGCACGGTGGCAAAAGCTTCAGCCAGACCCGCATGGGCAGAGGTGGAGGCCACTTCCAGCAATTGCCGCCGTGCTTCCCCTACCAGTGCCGTCTGCATCATATCGTCGAGCATTTCAAAATGACCGGCAATATTCGCTTCGAGCGGAAACTGGTGCAGGATGGATTCACAAAAAGCATGAATGGTCTGAATTTTCAAACCACCCGGCGTTTCCAAAGCGCGGGCAAACAAACGCCGAGCGATTTCAAGACGGATCGCATCGGGTTCACGTTTTTCCAGATCTTTGAGTTTTTTGCTCAATCCCTCATCATCCAGCACTGCCCATTCCGACAGGCGCTGGAAAACACGGTTCTGCATCACAGCCGCTGCGGCTTTGGTATAGGTCAGACAAAGGATTTTAGACGGGTCTGTGCCCTCCAGCAGCAGCCGGATCACCCGCTCTGTCAAAACATGGGTTTTGCCGGAACCGGCATTAGCCGATACCCAGACAGAATCATAAGGGTTCGCAGCCTTGGCCTGCGCATCAATGGTTTCCTGCGGGATGATTTTAGGTTTCATTATGCATCTCCGCCTTCGTCTGCTCCGCCCGCCGACCACTCCAGAACCCGCGCCAGATGATCATAATCACCCGTCAGATCACTTTCACGGAACGGCAAGGCACGGGAACGATAGCCCTGCTCCTCGCGATTATATTCCGTCAGCAATTCACCAAGACGCGTCCACGATTCTTCACCCAATTCCACAGCGGTTTTCACGCTGGCGCCGCGATCCGTACTGAGAATGGATTCCGGCTTGAGCCTTCCGCCGCCCTGCAAGCGCACATAGAGCAAATCCTGTGCATCGCTCTGGCCGATCTCTTTAAAGGCACCGCGCCTAAGCAAGGCCGCTTCCAGTGCCAGCTGTGGGGACAACAGCACATGAGCCTGACGCACTGATGGGGTCGAGCCGGTCTTATAGTCGATCACTACCGTCGTGCCGTCACGCATCACATCAATACGGTCAGCACGGCCAGACAATGTTACGGCCAGCGGCTCGACAACCGCTTTTGCCGATGAAATCTCCGCATGGCGCTCACGCACATAAGGCGCGCGCTCGCGCTCCCAGTGCAAGAACTCCGGTATCAGCGCGGTAAAACGCGGCCACCACACGGCTTCTATCTCCGGCGGCAGATCAGCATCAGTGAAAGCACCACGCCCGATTTCCAGTAATTCTTCTTCCGCCTGCGGTGACAGAGGGTCAATATCGCGGCGGGTAAATTCGCCGAGAATGTCATGAAACAATGTTCCGCGCTCAGCCGCTGCCGGATCACGGATCAGTGGTTCCAGTGCACGAAGACGCAAAATTTTCTTCGCATAGATCGCATAAGGATCGCGGCGCAGTGTTTCAATTTCCGTAACCGAGAAATGTTTCGGTCGCGCATCCACCGGCGGCTTTGGCTCCGGACGAGAGACAAACGGCACATCGGGACTGACATCGAGCAGACGTGCCCAGTGCAGATATTTGCCGCCGCGTTCACGCATGGCATCCGTTACAGCTTTACCCGTTACCGTTTCCAGACGCAGCAACCAGCGCGACGGTACAGTCGGCGCATTTTCAGAGCGCTGTGAGCGGGAGAAAATCACCTGCTCCATACCCGTTGCCATGGCAAAATCATGCGCGGCCAAACCGGTACGCACTTCCGGCGGATCAAGCGCGATCATGCCTTTCATCGGGCGCGACATGAACGGATCATTGCGGGTTTTCGCCGGCCAGATCCCCTCATTCAACCCGCCGACAATCACCGTATCAACCGTCTGAAGACGCGCCTCCAGCGCCCCCCAGATAAACACACGCGGATGGCCGCCCGGATGCGGCTTAACTGTTTCATTGGCCAGCAGTGCTTCAAACATATCCGGCCATTCTTCCGGCAGAAAATCCAACCCTGTATCAGCGGCAATCAACTGGCGCAGAAATGCACTGAACTGCTCGCCCTGCTGCCCCTGATAGAGCAGATGCACCGTATCATCGATATCGCGCGCCAGATTTTCCAGTGCCTCAACACTTGCCCGCATGATCTGCGGTACTTCAATGCGCGCCTGAATGCGGATGAGATTGGTCAGCGGTGCCACAGCTGCAGTCATAGCCGCACAGAAACTCTGCAACTGAAGTAGCTCTGCCGCCGCAATATTATCCTGCCATGCCGGTTCATAAGGCTTGGCGGAGGCTTCCATCATCTTCTGTTCAAGAAAGCCCGGCAGATCGGCAATATCCGCCCTGCCCGTACCACCGCGTAACGCGACCAGTTCCAGCATTTCCGCGGCACGACGCAGATCACCGCGCTTTTGTCCCAGCCGCACCAGCGGATGCTTGGCCAGTGCCAGCAGCGCCACCGGATCACCTGGCTCAAATACACAGGTAATCAGCAGGCGCAGCAGAATAACCGCTTCCGTATCGCGCAGGAGTTTACCGCCGGAATCATCCGCATCAATGCCGAAACGGGTGAGTTCCAGCACCACACGCCGCGCCAGATTACGGTCAACGGTCACCAGCGCGGCGGTTTTATCCGGCGCTTCAATCGCATCCCGCAAAGCCAGTGCCACTGCCAGCGCTTCTTCGCGCTCATTGGCGGTTTCGATCAGTGCCACATTCTGCATCGCATCGCGCACAGCCTGTGCATCGAGCTTTAAATGCCCCCATAGATCGGTGGTTTCTGCCGGACGCAGTGCCTCACTGACAATGCGCTCGCGCATACGCTTAGCCGGATTCGTAATTTCCAGATGCTGCACATCGTCACGGCGGCATTGCATCTGATCCAGAAGCTTGCGCAACCCATATTGCGGATGGCCATAGGTGGACGGATTATTCAGCCCGTCGGCAAGCAAGGTCCACGCTTTTTCGTCCAGATCACGATCCAGCCCCGGAAACACCACGGCACCTTTTGGAAGGCGGGCAATCGTTGCTACCAGTTTTGCCGTTGCCGGAATAGAACCGGTGGAACCGGCGACAATCACAGGGCCTTGCGGCGGATTTTTCTGCATCCGCTGCGTTTCAAATTCAATCAGCCAGTTGCGGTGCTGTGAAGCATTGGAGCGGTTGCGCTCAGCCAAAACATCCGGCCAGATTTTGGTGACAATTTCCAGAAATTGCAGTGTCACCCGCCACCAGTCGGCAAGCTCTTCCGGTGCGATCAGACCAAGTTCGCTCCAGCTCGCGCCCTCTGTCTCCACCTGATCCATCAGTCGCACCAGATCGCGCGCCAGCCAGATAGCATCAGCAGTCGTTGCCGGAATGGCAATATCCTCTGCACCGAACATGGCACGAATATGCGACGGCAGGCTTTCGCGCCACGGGCGGATCAACTGCGCTAGCAATAATAGTCGTTCCGGCTCACTCATCGGCGGGGCAAGCTGGAGAAACTCTTCCGCAGCACTGTCAAACAGCGCGGCACTTTCTTCCACATCACCCAGCGGGCGGATAGACGGCAAAAGAGCGGCATTAGCCGGATTCCGGTCAACCAGCAAAGCACGCAAGGCACGGGAAGCACGGCGTGTCGGCACATAGATCACCGCGTCGGCCAGAGCCAGCGGATTGCCTGCATCGGCACCAAAGCCTTCGATCAACTCACCATTCAGCAAAGCATCGGCAAAACGCGGCAGAAATGGTGTTCCCGATGCAATCGAATAAAGACGCGGACGCCGCTCGCTCATAGACCCGTCTCCCTAAACTGAATATTCTGCTTTACGCGAGTGTCAAAAGGGCCGCTTCTGCCTCGCCGATTGCCTCCGGCGTGCCGACCGTCAGCCAATGTCCCTGCATGACCATACCGTAAAGCCGGCCTGCGGCAATGGCGGCGTTAAAATAGCTGTTCAGCGAAGAAACACTGATCTCTTTTCCGGCAAAAAGCTGCGGATTAACCAGTGCCGCACCGGCATAAATATAATCGGAACGCTCATCCACAGGCACACGGCGCAATGTGCTGTTTTCATTGAGATGAAAATCGCCGCGTCCTTCATGACCGGTGGAATGATGCCGGTCTGCCAGCATCAGCAGAATATCCATTCTGCTTTCATCCCAGTTTTGCGCAAGACGCTTCAGATTGGAATTCTGGCTATCCACCCAAAATGTATCGGCATTAAGGATATAAAATGTCTTATCGCCGAGCTCCGGCAAAGCTTTGACAATACCGCCTGCGGAATCGAGCAGCAGTTCGCGCTCATCGGAAATGGTGATCGCAATATCATCACGGGTTTTCAGATGTTCTTCCATCTGGTCCGCCAGATAATGTACATTGACCACAGCCTTTTTAACACCGGCCTCAACCAGTGCATCCAGCCCGCGATCAATCAATGTGCGGCCTGCAACCTCGATCAGCGGTTTTGGCGTGGTCAGGGTCAGCGGGCGCATCCGTGTGCCCAAGCCGCCTGCCAGTACCATTGCTGTATCAGGGGCAAATGCTTCTGAGTTCTTCTTATCCGGCATGGGTATTAATCCTGCAAAAGACCATTGTCCTGATACCATTTGCGCACCGGTGCGAGCGACGGATGCTGCAAGGCACGCGCTGCATAGGCCTGAATACGCGGCAGATGCTGCAAATAAGCCGGCTTACCATCGCGCTTGAACAGGCGCACAAAAATGCCAAGAATTTTGGTGTTTCGCTGCGCAGCCATAATCGCATAGGCGGAACGGAAGGCCTCTTCGTCAAAAGCCTTGGCCAGCTTGCGGCGCTCATCACAATAAGCCACGACAATCTGATCTTGTAACTCATCAGGAATTGTCACACGGGCATCCATTGCCAGTGACGCCAGATCATAGGCGGACGGGCCTATCATCGCGTCCTGAAAATCAATGATGCCAAGGCGGGCTATGCCTTCTGCCTTATCCTGCCAGAGAATATTCGGTGAATGATAATCGCGCATCAGCAGGTTATATTCTGCATTATTCAGACTTTTGAATACACTGTCCCATGCCTGTTCAAAGCTCTGTGTCTGGTCTGCACTGGCAGGCTCGCCCTGCACATAGGGCAGATACCAGACTGGCAGCAATTCTGCTTCGATCAGCATCGCATCACGGTCAAACATATGCAAATGATGGGTACGGTCTTCACTGATCGCAATATCCTGCGGCCAGTCATGCTGATGCAAATGCGCCAGCATCCGCGCTGCCGCTACATAGCGCTCTGCGATTGGTTTGCCTTCACTATCCAGCACGCCTTCTGCGCCCAGATGCTCCATCAGCAGAAAACCACGATCGAGATTAAGCGCCAGAATTTCCGGTGCGCGGAAACCTTTTTCACGCAGCAACCGGTTCATCGCAACGAAAGCATCCATATTCTCCGCCAGATGGGCAATCTGGCGATACGGACGTCCGTCTTTGACCAGCGGATCATAAGGCATCGCCGGTGCGTTCATCAGGATTTCGGTACCGCTCTCACTGGTAATCAGCTCATAGCCGCGCGGTGATGCGTCGCCCAGCAGATAACGGCGGCTGGCATGGTGGCGGTCGGATTTTTCCAGAAAACTGCGGATGCCGAGCGAGCGGGAAATACGCCGTGCCGCTTTGGCTGTCACTTCCATCGTCAAGCGACGGCCATCGCCTTCATGATCAATCGTGATCGCAATTGTCGGCACAGGTAAAACGCCCTCACCCTGCTGCGGCCATTCCACCAGCACAGCACCGCTTTCCAGCGCCTCATCAAGCCCCAGCTCATCCAGTTCTTCCGGCGAGGACAGGCGGTAGAGATCTGTGTGGGCAATACTCAAACGCAACTCAGGATAGGACTGTACCAGCGTAAAAGTCGGGCTCGGCACTTCGTAGAAATCGTCATTGGCTATGGTGCGGATGATCGCGCGCGCCAGAGTGGATTTGCCTGCGCCCAGATCACCTTTCAGCGTAACAAGGTCGCCTTTAGCCAGCGCCAGTGCGATATCTTCCGCAAAACGGATCATCGCGGCTTCATTTTCCAACACCAACTCTACCGTATAGAGAGTGCTGCTATCCTGTTCATCAGCCATATCAGCTTCCGTTATTATATGCTCTGCCCGTCATCTCCGGACATGATGAGAATAATGATATTCAGAGGAAAAGACAGCCTGATCCGGTTATTCGGCTGCTGCACGATACAGGCGCGCATCCAGCGGGAAACGAACAAGCACAGTTGTGCCTGACGACGGTGCCGTGCGGATATCAACCGTACCGCCATGCAGCTCCACAAAGCTTTTCACCAGTGACAAACCAAGCCCTGCACCACGGCGACGGCCGCCATTGCTGTGCGACTGGAAGCGTTTGAATACCGTATCCAGCACTTCTTTAGGCATGCCCGGCCCGCTATCGTGGACACTGAAAAGAATATGATCACCATCAAGACGCGCATCCAGACCGACAACCGAACCTTCCGGCGCATAATTGGCCGCATTGCTCAGCAGGTTGAACAGCACCTGATGCACACGATTGGCATCGCCGCGGAAACTGGTGACAGCATCTTCAATATTGATCTGCAGCGCAATATTATGTTCGCGCAGACGGTCTGCGACGCGTTCGCTGGCAGCGGTAACAGCATCACGCACCGGTACATCGCTGACATCCAGCTCCATGATACCAGCATCGACGGTCGCCAGATCAAGAATATCATTCACAATGGTCAGCAGAGTCAGGGAAGATGTGCTGATATGTTCAACATATTCGCGCTGACGGTTGTTCAACTCACCGAAGCCCGGTGTCTGCAACAATTCGGTAAAGCCGATAATATTGGTGAGCGGCGAACGCAGCTCATAGGATACATGCTGAACGAAATCATTCTTGATCTGATCGGCCAGTTCCAGCGCTTCATTCTTGTCTTTCAGCGCACGTTCCACATGCACCGTATCGGACACATCGACAAAGGTCAGCATCATCTGGCCTTTTGGCAGCGGGACTACAGCATAGGAAAGGATAGTGCCGGTAGACAGTTCCGCCTGCCCCTGCGTGCCTTCGCGCTTGTCGGCAATACCGGTGACTGCCGAGACAAACTCGTCCCAATAACGGTCATCGGCCAGTTCTTTGCACTGCTTGCGAATGACCGAAATATGCGTGCCTTCAACGGCAATAGTCGGCGGGATTGACCACAATTCAGCAAAAGCCGGATTGGACAGGCGGATACGACCATCGGCACCGAACACAGCCACACCTTCCGCCAGATGATCCAGCGTTTCGCCCTGCACTTTCATCAAGGTATTATAGCGGCTTTCGAGATCGAATTTCTCGGTCATATTCTCGAAGAACCATGTCACACCGCCTTGCGGATGCGGATTGGCAACCACACGCAAGGTGCGGCTATCCGGCAGATGCCACCAATGTTCCTGCGGATCAACAGCACGATAGGCCGACAGCATGGATTCTTTCCAGCGTCGCCATTCCGGCTGTTCCGGCAATTTGCCGTCACTGCGCAAACCATCAAACAGCATGGCATTGCTCGGATGGCTTTCCAGATAGGCAATATCCAGAGACCATAATTTGGCAAAAGCCTGATTGAAGAATTGCAGCTTCATTTCAGGATCAAAAATCGCCACAGCTGTTGAAAGCTGGTCGAGAGTTTCCGCATGGCTGCGGAGCGTGCGCTGCAATTCTGCCCGCACCTGCTCCAGATCGCTCATATTAGCTGCAAAACCGGCAGAACCAGCCGAACAGGAAACCTCCGCCACATCCAGCATATGGCGGTCACCGGCAATAACCGTGGCCAGCCGGTCACGGAAAGTGGCAATGGATGCGCCCTGTTGTGCTGCCTGCATCATAACCGGTTGATGACTCAGATTAGCTGCAGACGAATCGGCTGACAGAACGCGCTCACGCTCAATCTTCTGGCGCGCCTGCTCACCCAGCAATTCGCGCCCTTCCTGCAGAACCTGATCGAGATCACCCGCACCGACAGCTTGCACATAGGCATTATTCGCCCAGTTCAGCCGTCCTTCCACATCGCGTGTCCAGACAGTCTGATCCAGACGGTTCAGAAGTGCATGGAGCATTGTCAGCGTGTCGGACAGCTCATTATTCTGTACCTGTAATTGCGCGGCTCTGGCCTGAACACCGTCAACATTAATGAAGCGGGTAATGGCATAGGCACCGGTTGTCTGCCCCTGCACTTCAAGCATGGTGCCATTATTGGTCTCAACCAGAAAATCAAAAGAGCGGCCATATTCGCGCAGCGATAAAATCGCGCGTTCCAGTGCCACTACGGAATCGGTGCGCAACCAGCGCCCGAAGCTTAAAAAAGCCGCCGGATCCTGCGGCACTCCGCTGGCCACCGGCAACTGACCCAGCACTTCTGTCTGCGTATTATGTTGTGGCGTCCCGCGTTTTGCCGGTTCCGCGCCTGCCCAGACCACAATACGCTGATCTTTCAAATTAAGCAGGGTTTCGCTGCGCGTCACTGCATGGCTGAGATCAGCAACACGGGCACGCAAAGCACTGTTCTCGCGGTTCACACGGTTACGGCTGCGAATGATCCAGCTGACCGACAAAAGTGCGGCACCTGTTACCCCCACAACAATGGCAAATTGCACCACTTCATTCGGGCCTAAAGTGCTTCCGCCCGGCATCGGAATTCGTCCGATATCATAGCTTTGCGCCAGTGCCTGACCGGAGAATAAAACAGAAGAAAATGCGGCTGTCGCTGCCAGAGCTTTGCGAAAATGACGGCTTATAACAGAGCCAATATTTCGAAATGAACTGACACCTGACATGCCTTAAAATTCTCCGCCGCAGCATTTGCTGCTTCATAACTGTTTAAAAATCAGCGGCAGAATTTTCTGCCATTATCTTCGAATCATAGCACAATACAGCTACAGGGAATCTGTTTGAAGCGCTGCGGGCGCAAAAATAAAGGCCGGAAGAATGTCAATCCTTCCGGCCACAATATGTTGTATGTTAATTAAACTATAGTTAATACCTGTAGTGATCCGATTTAAACGGCCCCTGCGGTGTCACACCGATATATGCAGCCTGTTCCTCAGAAAGCACAGTCAGCTTCACGCCAAGCTTGGCCAGATGCAGTCGCGCAACCTTTTCATCGAGATGTTTCGGCAACACATAGACTTCGTTTTTATAAGTCTCGCCACGGGTGAACAGCTCGATCTGACCGAGCACCTGATTGGTGAAAGAGGCCGACATCACAAAACTCGGATGGCCGGTCGCATTGCCGAGATTGAGCAGACGACCTTCGGATAGCAGGATCAGACGCTTATCATCCGGGAAGGTGATCATATCCACCTGCGGTTTGATATTCGTCCATTTCAGATTGCGCAGTGCACCAACCTGAATTTCATTATCAAAATGGCCGATATTGCCAACAATCACCATGTCTTTCATCTTGCGCATATGCTCGATGGTGATGACGTCTTTATTGCCGGTTGTGGTGATGACGATATCCGCATCCGCTGCGGCATCGTCGAGTGTGACCACCTCAAAACCATCCATTGCCGCCTGCAGGGCGCAGATCGGATCAACTTCCGTGACCTTCACACGGGCACCGGCACCAAGCAGTGACTGGGCAGACCCTTTACCCACATCGCCATAGCCGCAAACAATAGCGACTTTACCGGCCATCATCACATCGGTACCGCGACGGATACCGTCCACCAACGACTCTTTACAGCCGTATTTATTGTCGAATTTCGATTTAGTTACGCTGTCATTGACGTTAATCGCAGGGAAAGGCAGCTGACCCGCACGCTGCAACTGGTAAAGACGGTTTACGCCGGTAGTCGTTTCTTCCGTCACACCTTTCAGCGCCGCACGCTGGCGGGTGAAAAAGCCCGGTGTTTCAGCCATACGTTTTTTGATCTGAGCGAAGAGAATTTCCTCTTCTTCACTGCCCGGTTTTGACAGCACATCTTCACCGGCCTCAGCGCGTGCACCGATCAGAATATACATGGTGGCGTCGCCGCCATCATCTAGAATGAGGTTCGAAGGCTCACCATCCGGCCACTGGAAAATTTTGTCCGTATAGGTCCAGTATTCTTCCAGTGTTTCGCCTTTAATGGCGAAAACCGGCGTGCCTTCAGCCGCAATCGCCGCAGCCGCATGATCCTGTGTCGAGAAAATATTACAGGATGCCCAGCGTACTTCCGCACCCAGCGCCTGAAGTGTTTCAATCAGCACGGCAGTCTGAATTGTCATATGCAGGGAGCCGGAAATCCGTGCGCCTTTCAATATCTGTTTCGGCCCGAATTCCTCACGCGATGCCATCAGACCCGGCATTTCTGTTTCCGCAATGACAATTTCCTTGCGTCCCCAGTCAGCCAGACCGATATCCTTGATGATATATTCTCCCGATACAGACATCTGCACTCCGCTTTCAGCTGTTACAACTTCAATAAAAATATGTGTAGCAGATCAGAGAAAGCGGCTCAAACAAAAATATAAGGTAATCTTTATATCTTTATGTAACCTGAGCCAGCCAATAAAAAAGCACCGGAGTGACCGGTGCTTTTAAAAACTGAATTAAGTCTCTTTAGCATTCTTCGCCGAATTTATCGCCGACAAGCTGCTCCAGCGCATCAAGTACGGCTGTTGCCTCAACGCCGCAGGCGCTGACATCAATGCAACATCCAGGTGATGCGGCAAGCATCATCAACCCCATAATCGATGTGCCACCAACACTCATTCCGTCTTTTTCAACACGGACATGAGCGTCAAAACTATCCACCAATTGCACGAATTTTGCCGAAGCCCGCGCATGCAGACCCCGCTTATTCACGATCGTAAATTTGCGGGTCTCTGCCTTATCAGGCTCATAACATCCGCTGACAGCAACCTGAGCCATATTTATTTTTCCCGTCAGTACCTAATCTGATTACCCATCAGTACCTGAGATTATTACTTACTCGTCAGTACCTGACTTTGTTATTTGCTCGTCAGTACCTGACTGGCAACATTAATATATTTACGGCCTGCATCCTGCGCTTCACGCAATGATGCTTCCATATCACCGGACTGACGCACACTGGTCAGTTTAATCAGCATCGGCAGATTAACACCGGCAATGACCTCAACCCTGCCTGCATCAAGCACCGAAATTGCCAGATTGGAAGGTGTTCCGCCGAACATATCGGTCAAAATAATAACACCCTGCCCCTGATCGGCCTTAGCAACCGCCGCGACAATATCCTCACGACGTTTTTCCATATCATCATCGGCACCGATACTAACGGTTTCGAAATTTTCCTGATGGCCGACAACATGCTCAACAGCATGGTGAAACTCTTCGGCCAGCCTTCCGTGCGTAACAAGCACGAGTCCGATCATTATTAAACTGCTCCTGCTGGTCGCTTTTCCATTGTCGCACTCACAATATAAAAGCTTGTAAGCTCAATCCGAACCAAAAGTTCAGACATTTACCCCTAAGACATAAATTCTATGGCCGTTATTTTCTGAATTCAGGCTCAGATTTTTAATATTGGCCAGACCTTCTATGTTGGCACCGAGAATAATGAGTGCAAGCAAAAAATAAAGCCCCCCACGGCTTTCGTCGGTTATGCCGCACTGAAACACAGATTTTATTCTAAACCAGCCGTTAAAAAACAAGGGCTTTCAGGCCGTTTCACGGCTGCCCCAGCGTTTCATAAATAAAGTCGCTTCTATTGCTCTGGCACATTGCAGCGAATCGCAATCCCCTGCCAATTCCGGCAAGACCAGCACAGGAACCATAATTCCTGCCAGTTCGCGCTTTTCATCTGCCGGATAACGGGGCGCTTTATCCGCACTTACCAGTTCGACCAGCAGATTGATTTCTGCCTGTGGCTGATACGGCACCTCAAATAAACCTGCCCCGCGAATTTCAACAGCACCGGCAATCGCTGAAGGTGTGGAAGCGATCAGCTTCCCCTCTTCTGTACTGATCGTTGTCTGGTCATCAGAAATCAATGTACCGACACGGCCTGTCTGCTGCGCGCGTTCGATCAGAGTGAGCGCCAGCGATGATTTTCCCGAGCCGGAAGCACCACATATTAAAATGCCAAAGGAACCAAGAACCAGAGATGTGGCGTGAAACACAAAACTTTCAGAATTGCTCATGCGTTTCTCCGCTTTATTATCAGTTTTCCGTATTCTGTGCCGCCTGTGCACGCTGACGTCTGGTGTTTTCCGGTAATTCTGCCGGCAGATCAATCAGGAACCGCGCACCCAGCCAATGTTCAGCATCTTCAGGATCAGGAATATTAGAAGCCGTTAGTGTACCACCATGTGCTTCGATAATCTGCCGGCTGATTGAAAGTCCCAGACCGGAATTCTGACCAAAAGCCTCAGAAGACGGGCGATCCGTATAGAAACGCTCGAAAATACGTTCAATATTTTCAGCGCCGATACCCGGACCATTATCCTCAACGACAACCTGAATTTTTGAACCTTTATGGTTCAGGTAAATTCTGATTTCACCATTATCTTCCGGCACAAAGGTACGGGCATTTTCAATCAGGTTAGAGACAACCTGACCAAGCCGCAAATCATGCCCCGGCAGATAAAAACCTTTTGCCCCTGCCGGAAGCTTGCCGATATCCAGCAGGATTTTTGTGCCCACTTTATTGCGGCGCACTTCTCTCGCAGCTGCCACAATATTATTGAGCAGTGCCTGCATATCCACCCGATCCGTATGCTCACGGGCAAGTTCGGCATCCAGACGCGATGCATCGGAAATATCGGTAATCAAACGATCAAGGCGGCGCACATCATGCTGGATCACGTCAAGAAGACGTTTTTTAGCACTCTCGGTTTTCGCCAGAGGCAGCGTTTCAACTGCACTGCGTAGAGAAGTCAGCGGATTTTTCAGCTCATGGCTGACATCGGCCGCAAAACTTTCAATCGCCTCAATACGTGCATAAAGCGCATCGGTCATATCGCGGATCGAGGTAGAAAGATGGCCGACCTCATCCTGACGGTCGGAGAAATCCGGAATTTCAACACGGCCTTTAATACCGTGGCGCACACGATCCGCTGCTTCAGACAATTTGCGCAACGGATTAGCAATCGTAGAAGCCAGAAACAGCGACAGGATCACCATCACCAGCGACACAACAACAAAGACACGCAGGATCGCATTGCGCTCACCACGAACAATCTTATCAATATCACCGCCCTCGGTCGACATCAGCAAAACGCCGAGCACCGCACGGTAACGCTGGATCGGAACGGCAACCGAGACAACCAACTCGCCTTTTTCATTCCGGCGCTGTGCTTTACCGGAAGAACCGGTCAAAGCTGTAATCACTTCCGGATAGACAGAACCATTACCGCCCGGCGGCTCCTGATAGAGCGGCAGGCTGTTACGGTTAATCAGATTATTGAACCATGTGCTGATCTGCTCGCCAAAGCTCTGATCATCCTCATCCAGTACCGGCAAATCATAGCTCAGCACCTGTCCGCGCGAATAGAGATGGCGCGAGTCCAGCAGGATATTGGCATTATTATCGTAAATACGCGCACGGGTACTGGTCGGAGAAATCAATGTCCGCAGCAGTGGCGCTACTTTTTCCGGATTGATCGGAAATTCCCAGTTATCCGGAGAATCCGGTGACGGAGTAATACTCTGACCGGCCTGCAGCTCCAGCAGCTTATCCGGATCGATCATAATCGAATTGGTATCAACGCTTGCCGATGAGGCAATGGAAGCCGCGATAATCTTACCTTGCGTCAGAAGACTTTCAATCTTCGCGTCCACCAGACCATCACGAAACTGGTTGAGATACATAATCCCCGAAACCAGCACCGCAAGCGCCGCCAGATTAAGAAACAGAATACGCTTGGTCAGACTGGAGAAAACATAATTGCCCAATGTACGGCGCAGCGGTGAAAACAGTCGCCGCCAGACAAGCGAACGCTGACGGCGCGCAAGACGTTCCTTGCGGCGCAATGTCGTTCTGTTTTCCGTTTCAGCGACCATTGAGGGCGATCAGTTCCTTCAGCGAATTAAGACGGAGCGGTTATGCAATGCATTATAACCGCTCCGTGCTTTTATATCAGCTATATTTGCAAAGCTTCACGCTTCGGGCTTTTTTATAGTACGAAGCGCTTACACTTCGTACTTTCTAAAATGCGAGGCTTTTACGCCTCGTGCTTTTCTTATATTGCGAGGCTTTTACGCCTCGCGGAAGCGATAGCCAACGCCGTAAAGCGTCTCAATCATTTCAAAATCATCGTCAACAACTTTGAATTTCTTACGCAGACGCTTGATATGGCTGTCAATCGTGCGGTCATCCACATAAACCTGTTCATCGTAAGCGGCATCCATCAGCGCATCACGGCTTTTCACAACACCCGGACGCTGTGCCAGCGAATGCAGGATAAGGAATTCAGTCACCGTCAATGTAACCGGTTCGCCCTTCCATGTGCAGGTATGGCGCTCCTGATCCATTTCCAGCTGGCCGCGCTGCAATGACTTTGTCGGCTGACCCGGATTTTTAACCGCACCTTCACGAGCCGCCACACGGCGCAGCACCGCTTTAACACGCTCTACCAGCAGACGCTGCGAGAACGGCTTGGTGATAAAATCATCCGCGCCCATTTTCAGGCCGAACAATTCGTCGATCTCATCATCTTTCGATGTCAGGAAGATCACCGGCAGATCAGATTTCTGGCGCAGACGGCGGAGCAGTTCCATACCATCCATACGCGGCATTTTAATATCGAAAATTGCAAGATTTGGCGGACGCGCCATCAGACCATCCAGCGCGGAAGCACCGTCTGTATAGGTCTCGACCCGATAGCCTTCCGACTCCAGAGCAATGGAAACAGAAGTCAGGATATTGCGGTCATCATCTACGAGCGCAATGGTCTGTGTTACCGGAACTTCCCTCATCAGGTCGCTTCTCCTCAATCAAATTCGACTATTCAACTTATATAGCACGTCTTTTAAGCAGGACAAATTAAGTACAAAGTAAGGCAGCAGCAATTTTTCTGATGCTTCGCCTGCAATTTATACCCGCTCCAGACACCTTGCTTATGTGGATAGCGGCAAAATAAATTGCCATAAAAACGATTTAAATAAAATTTAAAAAATTTTAAACGATTAAAGATTTGAAATTGTCTCGCTAATCTGGTTGTGACTTTGCCTTAGCGCGGAGAGAAAATGCGCTGTCGACCAACCAATGAAAACTGCGAGTGAAAATTATGATCGAGACTGGCAATCGCAATCCAGCTGCTTCCATTGCAACGACGGGGCTAAAAGACCTCGCCGCGGTCTATTATAATTTCGGACCGGCCCAGCTCTATGAGGAGTCGATCCGCCGCGGTGAATCAACTCTGACTGCACAGGGCGCTTTGATGGCCGTGACCGGACAACATACCGGACGTAGCCCTAAAGACAAATTCGTTGTGCGTGATGCAACCACCGAAGACCAGATCTGGTGGGACAACAACAAGCCGATGAGCCCGGAAAATTTTGCCAAGCTGCATGCCGATTTCATTGAGCACGCCAAAGGCAAAGAACTGTTCGTTCAGGATCTGATCGGCGGCGCCGATGCCGAGCACAATATCAAGGTTCGCGTTGTAACCGAATTTGCATGGCACTCACTGTTCATCCGCAACCTGCTGATCCGTCCTGAAATTGCTGCCCTGCAGAGCTTCATGCCGGAAATGACCATTATTGATCTGCCATCCTTCCGTGCTGATCCTGAAAAATACGGCTGCCGTACAGAAACCGTGATCGCCTGCGATCTGGTCAACAAAATTGTGCTGATCGGCGGTACTTCCTATGCCGGTGAAATGAAGAAGTCGGTCTTTACCGCTCTGAACTACATTCTGCCTGCAAAAGGCATTATGCCGATGCATTGCTCGGCTAATGAAGCACCAAACGGCGACACCGCGATTTTCTTCGGTCTGTCCGGCACCGGTAAAACCACCCTCTCCGCTGATCCGACACGCACGCTGATCGGTGATGATGAACACGGCTGGAGCGAAAACGGTATCTTCAATTTTGAAGGCGGCTGCTACGCCAAGACCATCCGTCTCTCGGCAGAAGCTGAGCCGGAAATCTATTCCACAACACAGCGTTTCGGCACCGTGCTGGAAAATGTTGTTCTTGATGAAAACCGCCAGCCGGATTTCAACGATGGTTCACGCACTGAAAATACCCGTGCAGCCTATCCGCTGGATTTCATCTCCAATGCATCCAAGACAGGCACTGCCGGTCAGCCTAAGAATGTTATCATGCTGACAGCTGATGCGTTCGGCGTCATGCCTCCGATTGCCAAGCTGACCCCTGCTCAGGCTATGTACCACTTCCTGTCCGGTTACACCGCTAAGGTTGCCGGTACTGAAAAAGGTGTGACCGAGCCGGAAGCAACCTTCTCCACCTGCTTTGGTGCGCCTTTCATGCCGCGCCATCCGTCGGAATACGGCGATCTGCTGCGTAAACTGATTGCTGAGCACAAAGTTGACTGCTGGCTGGTCAATACCGGCTGGACCGGCGGTGCTTACGGCACCGGTAACCGTATGCCGATCAAGGCAACACGTGCCCTGCTCTCCGCAGCACTTGATGGTTCGCTCAATGGTGCAGAATTCCGCACAGACCCTAACTTCGGTTTTGAAGTTCCTGTGGCTGTTCCCGGTGTTGATTCAAGCATTCTCGACCCGCGTTCAACATGGGCGGATAAAGCTGCTTATGACGCACAGGCTAAAAAACTGGCCAACATGTTCATCACAAACTTTGCCAAGTTTGAAGACCATGTAGATGCGGAAGTCCGTTCGGCTGCACCGGCTCTGGCAATTGCTGCTGAATAAATAAATCTGCATTTCTGAAATTAAGAACGGTGCCTTTCAGGCACCGTTTTTTATTTCTGCACTTATCTTCGCAGATTTCAGATATTCCGTTATAAATCCGCTCATGACGGAACAAAACAAACATCTTATCCGCATTACCAACCGGATCAGCATTCATGAAAACCTGCTGGAGGAGAGCTTTATCCGCTCTTCAGGTCCAGGCGGACAGAATGTGAATAAGGTTTCAACAGCCGTGCAGCTGCGCTTTACAGCCATGCAAGCGGGCTTGCCGGAAGATGTCTATGCGCGTCTCATCAGCCTTGCTGGGCAGCGTGCCAATAAAGACGGCGAGATTGTGATTGAAGCCAGCCGCTTTCGCAGTCAGGAAAAGAACCGTGAAGATGCCCGCAACCGTATGATTGCGCTGATCATCGAGGCTGCCAAACCGCCGCCGCCACCGCGTAAAAAGACCAAGCCGACCAAAGGCTCTGTCGAGCGGCGCCTGAAAGCAAAGTCCGGTCGCGCAGACGTCAAGAAAATGCGCCAGCGTGTCAAAGGTGATTAGAGCGACCTTTGTGTGCCAGATCTGGCACACGGCGCTCTAATACCCGATAATCCCTGTTATTTTATACGGGTGGCTTCCTTAATTCATTTACCTGCCTATATTCTTTAAGCGGATGATATCTGACACTCAAAGGAGAAACGGAATGGGAATATTTGATTTTGTGAAATCGGTTGGTACCAAACTTGGCTTTGGTGACGATGAGCCTAAAGCAGAAGATCTGAAAAAAGAGCTGGATTCCCATAATCTCGGCACCGGCGATGTGCAGGTAACTGTTCAGGGCGACAAGGCTGTACTTTCCGGCAATGTCAAAGATCAGTCCGCTTTTGAAAAAGCGATTATTGCTGTCGGTAACTCCCTCGGCGTTTCCAAAGTAGAAGCCTCGGAACTGAAAGTTGACGGCGCTGCTGAAGGTGCGGCACCGGTTTTCTACACCGTGAAAAAGGGCGACAATCTCTGGAAAATCGCTGAAGCCCAGTATGGCAAAGGCCATGGCGATAAAAACCCGAAAATCTTTGAAGCCAATAAGCCAATGCTGACCTCACCGGATAAAATCTATCCGGGTCAGGTTCTGCGTATTCCGCCGCTGGCATAATTCCGATCAAAACAAAAAGCCCCGCTGTCGATGACAGCGGGGCTTTTTTACAACTCTGAAGTTCAGATTTTGCGCAGAGCGACTTCTTCAATCATATGATTTTCGCCTTTGCGCAGGATCAGATCAGCACGCGGGCGGGTCGGCAGAATATTCTCAAACAGGTTTTTGAGATTGATATTCGTCCACAGGCCTTCGGCAATCGACAATGCCGCCTCTTCCGACAATTGCGAATAGCGGTGGAAGAAGCTCTGCGGATCACGGAATGCCGTTTCACGCAGCTTCATAAAACGGTTGATATACCATTTGTGGATCAGTACCGGATCAGCATCAATATAGATCGAGAAATCAAAGAAATCCGACACAAACGGCACGGCTTTGCCGTCCGCAGGCAGATCACGCACCTGCAGCACATTGATGCCTTCAAAAATCAGAATATCCGGCCGATCAATGGTCACATGCTTACCGGCAACCACGTCATAGGTCAGATGCGAATAGACCGGCGCCTGAACATGGCTCATGCCTGCCTTCATAGATGACAGGAAATTGAGAATGGCACCGGCATCATAACTGTCCGGAAAGCCTTTACGCTCCATCCGGCCTTCGGCACGCAGTACTTCATTGGGATAGAGAAAGCCGTCAGTCGTCACCAGCTCGACTTTAGGGCTCGATGGCCAGCGGCTCAGCAATTCCTTCAGAATACGCGCTGTGGTCGATTTTCCGACCGCAACGGAACCGGCAATACCGATGATAAACGGTGTTTTGACCGTATCATCCTTCATCAGAAACTGTTTGCGCTGTTTGTAGAGCGATTGCAGCGCTTCCACATGGGTCGACAGCAGACGCGACAAAGCCAGATAAATCCGGCGCACCTCATCCAGATCCACCGGATCGTTCAGCGAACGCAGACGTTTCACTTCATCCAGCGTCAGGGTCAGCGGCGTATCGGCACGAAACTCTGCCCATTCCGCAGCGGTAAAAACCTGATAAGGCGAATAATGCTTCTTTTTGAAAAGATCCATGGAGTGCATTTCGATCTCTGAATAAACCCGGGAACCAGATGAATGCTTCAGTCTATTCCGGTTTTCGTGCAGCTTTTTCCTGAAGACCGGTTTGCGATGTACGTTTATCCAGTTCCTGCATCACGGATTCCAGCGACACACCCGCAATCTTCCATACTACCAGCAAATGATAGAGCAGATCGGCACTTTCAGAAATGACAGCTTTTTCATCCTGCATCATCGCCGCAATAACAGTTTCAACCGCTTCTTCGCCCAGTTTCTGGGCGGCCTTATGCTGACCTTTGGCAATCAGTGAGGCTGTATAAGATGAGCCGTCTGTTGCAGCCGCGCGATTAGCCACAATCTGCTCAAGCTCAGCAAGGGTGAAATCTGTCATGCTGCACTCCTGTTTCAGTGCAATTTATAGAATGCGCGATGAGAATCCCGCACAGCAATGCGAATGCTCTTTAAAGCAAATGAGGGATGAAAAGCACCCCTCATTGCATGAAACAACTTAATTTTATCAGTAAATCAAACTGGTTTCCTCTCAGAAAACCAGTTTGATCTGTTAATTTCGAACATCATCCAGACGCATAGCAATACCGTGACTTGCCATATAGCGTTTGGCTTCTTCAATTGTGTAAGTGCCAAAATGGAAAATGGACGCCGCCAGTACCGCACTGGCATGACCTTCCTTCACACCGGCCACCAGATCGTCCAGAGAGCCGACACCACCGGAGGCAATCACCGGAACGCTCACGGCATCGGCCACAGCGCGGGTCAGCGCCAGATCATAGCCAACTTTGGTACCGTCACGATCCATCGAGGTCAGCAGAATTTCCCCTGCTCCGCGATCAACCATTGTGCGGGCAAATTCAATCGCATCAAGACCGGTTGCATTGCGGCCGCCATGGGTGAAAATCTCCCAGCGATCCGCCTCTCCTGCGCCCGATACTTTCTTGGCATCTACGGCGACAACAATGCATTGATTGCCGAATTTATCTGCCGCTTCCGCAATCAGATCAGGATTTTGTACCGCAGCAGTATTGATAGAAACCTTGTCGGCACCGGCCAGCAAGAGTTTTCGGATATCAGCAACCGCACGCACACCGCCACCGACTGTCAGCGGCATGAAACATTGCTCAGCGGTACGCGCAACCACATCGAAAATCGTCTCGCGATTGTCGGAGGATGCAGTAATATCGAGAAAGCATAATTCGTCAGCACCCGCTGCATCATAGGCTTTTGCAGCTTCCACCGGATCTCCGGCATCAATCAGATCAACAAAGTTGACGCCTTTCACCACTCTTCCATCTTTAACGTCCAAACATGGAATAACCCGTGCTTTCAAAGTCATTGTGCGGCCTCCTTTGCGGCACGTAACAGTGCCAGCGCCTCAGCCGGATCAATACGGCCGTCATAAAGTGCACGACCGGAAATTGCACCTTCCAGCTTACGGGCATCGGCTTGCGTCATACGATGAATATCATCCATCGAGGCCAGACCGCCGGAAGCAATTACCGGAATAGACACGGCTTCTGCCAAGCCCAGAGTTGACGGCCAGTTGATGCCAGCCAGAATACCGTCGCGGTCAATATCCGTATAGATAATAGCGGCGACCCCTGCCCCTTCAAATTTCTGCGCCAGTTCAATCACGCCGAGTTCTGAAGCCTCTGCCCAGCCCTCAACCGCAACCTTGCCGCCTTTGGCATCAATGCCGACAGCGACTTTGCCCGGAAATTCTTTACAGGCTTCAATCACCAGCTGCGGATCACGCACGGCAACGGTGCCGAGAATGACGCGGGAAAGTCCCTTGGAAAGCCATGCCTCAATATGTTCCAGCGTGCGGATACCGCCGCCGAGCTGTACCGGATTTTTGGTTGCTTTGAGAATAGCCTCAACCGCCGCACCATTGACGCTGGAACCTGCAAAAGCGCCATTCAGATCAACCACATGAAGCCACTCAAATCCCTGATCTTCAAAGGCTTTCGCCTGAGCCGCAGGATCAGTGTTATAAACCGTAGACTGGTTCATATCACCCAGTTTCAGGCGAACGCATTCACCGTCTTTCAGGTCAATTGCCGGAAAAAGTATCATGGCTTCCACTTCAGGAAATTAGTAATGAGTTTAAGGCCGAGGCGCTGGCTTTTCTCCGGATGGAACTGCGTGCCGACAATATTATCGCGCGCAATTGCCGCCGTTACGCTCCCACCATAGCTGGTGGTTGCCAGCACATCAGCGCTGTTTTTCACATCAAACATATAGGAATGCACGAAATAGGCATGCAAGCCATGCTCGCCGGTTTCTATATCGTTGAATACCGGATGGGCATGGTTCAGCTCAATCGTATTCCAGCCGATCTGCGGAATTTTCAGCGCGGCATCAGACGGCTTCATTTCGCGCACATCGCCTTCAATCCAGTTGAGGCCATTGGTGATGCTTTTTTCCAGCCCCCGCGTTGAAAGCAGCTGCATCCCAACGCAAACGCCGAGAAACGGTCGTGCTTTATGCTGAACAACTTCGCTCAAAGCATCAACCATGCCGGAAACAGCATCCAGACCGCGACGGCAATCGGCATAGGCGCCGACACCCGGCAGCACAATATGATCTGCGGCCAGTACGGCTTTGGCATCACTGGTCACATCCACATGAATGGGACTGCCCATATCCGATACCGCACGTTCAAAAGCCTTGGCTACCGATTTGAGATTTCCGGAACCATAATCAATAATGGCAACACGCATGTCACGACCTTCCGTGATAATCAACCAGACCGATCATAGCGCCGTCTGCAGCATGTATTGCCGCAGGAACCGCCGTGCCGGTCACAGTGCCGGACAAAACCTTATTGTCAGAAGACACAGAGACAGGCTCTGCTTTTTCTGCCGGTTTTGCAGCACCATAAAAATAAAGAGTTTCCGCATCGCTCAAGTCATTGGCGCTGATCAGTGCCACTTCCTCATAACCCTTGCGTCTGAGCGCTGTGAGATACCAGTTACGCCCTTCCAGCGCAACAAACAGCGACAGCAAAAGTGACAGGCCGGAAACGACAAAAGCAGAAGAAAGATAAGAACCCAAAACGCTGAATGCACCCCAGCCGATCAAAGCAACCATCAGCGCATGCCACCACAAGCGATGCACCAATAACCAGAGAAACGGCAGGATCAGCGCGAAGACGGTAAACTCATCGCGCACAAAAATCGTATGGTCACCCGCAACAGCTTTAACCGGTTTCAGTTTTACCGCGTCCGTTGGTTCCAGAACGATATAGCTGGCCATAATCAGCCTTTCAGCGTGCCTTTTGTCGAAGGAATGGCATCTTTCTGCCGCGGATCGGTTTCAATCGCCATACGCAATGCGCGCGCCACAGCCTTGAAACAGGTCTCGGCAATATGATGATTATTGATACCATAGCGCATATTCACATGCAGGGTAATGCCTGCATTCTGCGCCAGCGCCTGAAAGAATTCCCGCACCAGCTCTGTATCGAATGTGCCGATTTTCGGTGCATTGAATGCCACATTCCATACCAGAAACGGACGACCTGACACATCCAGCGCCGCAGAGGTCAGCGTCTCGTCCATAGCGAGATCAATCGAGGCATAACGCACAATACCACGACGTTCACCCAAGGCTTCCGCAATAGCCTTACCGATCGCAATGCCGGTATCTTCAACCGTATGATGGTCATCAATATGCGTATCGCCCTTGGTGGTGATATTCATATCAATCAGCGAATGTCGCGATAATTGCTCCAGCATATGATCGAAAAAGCCAACGCCGGTCGAAATATCGAAACGGCCCGTACCATCCAGAAAGACTTCAGCTTCAATGCTGGTTTCTTTGGTGCTGCGGCTGACTTTTGCTATACGCTGATTGCTCATATTGATAACCCGATCTTGTTCTTCTCCGGCCTTGTTCTAGAACAGTGGTTGAGTTTTGCCAAATGCTTTGATGAAACAGGCTGTATTATTGTCCGTTGTAATTTACGTATGAGATCATAAATACAGCAGATCGATTTGATGAAGACCAATCAGCGGAGTTGCGCAAATGATTGAACATAATCCGAATACAATTTACGGCACCACCATTGTCACCGTGCGCAAGGGCAATAAAGTGGTGATCGCCGGTGACGGACAGGTGTCCCTCGGCCAGACCATTATGAAGGGCAATGCCCGCAAAGTGCGCCGTATTGGCAAAGGCGGCAGTGTGATTACCGGTTTTGCCGGTGCGACTGCCGATGCTTTCACCCTGCTTGAACGGCTGGAAGCCAAACTGGAGCAATATCCGGATCAGCTGATGCGCGCATCCGTAGAGCTGGCCAAAGACTGGCGTACCGACCGCTATCTGCGCAAGCTGGAAGCGATGATGCTGGTTGCCGACAAGAATATCACGCTGGCCATTACCGGTCTCGGCGATGTTCTGGAGCCGGAAAACGGCGTGATGGCCATCGGTTCCGGCGGTAATTATGCGCTGTCGGCTGCCCGTGCACTGATTGACACAGACATGGATGCGGAAACAATTGCCCGCAAAGCAATGACCATTGCAGCGGAAATCTGCGTTTACACAAACAGCAATTTCACTGTCGAAAGTCTTGATTGCGCGTAAGAACCTGCCAATTATGCGGTATCGTTATTTAGTTTTGTAAAACACTAAAGGTTTATCGTGACCGCATCATCACTTCCGCCTGCCGCGTCAAAGCCACATTGGCAGTGGGATAAAATCCTGCTCATCATTGCAATCACAGCAGCCATTCAGGCGGTTATTTTGTACATGATGGGGCGCGTTCCGGTCTGCGAATGCGGAACAATCCGTCTCTTCGTCAATGAAGTGAACAGCAATGAAAATTCCCAGCAATTCTTTGACTGGTATACGCTGTCCCACATCATTCACGGTTTTATTTTCTACGGATTGTTCTGGCTGATTGCACCAAAAGCACCGCTGCATGTGCGGTTGCTGCTGGCGCTCGGACTGGAAATCGGCTGGGAGCTGGTTGAGAATTCGAATTTCATTATTGAGCGCTACAGGGCCAATACATCCTCCGTGGATTATTTCGGCGACAGTATTCTCAATTCCGTATTCGATACGCTCTCCATGGTGCTGGGCTTTTTTCTCGCAGCCCGGCTTCCTATATGGGTGATAATCGTCACGGCAGTGTTTTTCGAAATTCTTGCCCTTATCGTTATTCGAGACAACCTTATTCTCAATGTTATCATGCTGCTGCATCCGGTTGACTTTATCCGGCAGTGGCAAAGCGGATCCTGATAAATATGACCACATTTTCTCCACGTGAAATCGTCTCTGAGCTTGATCGCTTCATTATCGGTCAGAAAGCTGCCAAGCGCGCTGTTGCTATTGCCCTGCGCAATCGCTGGCGCCGTCAGCAGCTGGAAGGCAATATGCGCGAAGAAGTGATGCCGAAAAATATTCTGATGATCGGACCAACCGGCGTCGGTAAAACGGAGATTTCACGCCGTCTTGCCAAGCTGGCCGGTGCGCCTTTCATCAAGGTTGAAGCAACAAAATTCACTGAAGTCGGCTATGTCGGCCGCGATGTGGAACAGATCATCCGTGATCTGGTGGAAATCGCCATTGGCCTCGTGCGCGAGAAAAAGCGCGAAGAGGTGAAAGCCAAAGCCCATATCAATGCGGAAGAACGCGTATTGGACGCATTGGTCGGCAAAACTGCCAGCCCTGCGACCCGTGACAGTTTCCGCAAGAAACTGCGCGAAGGCGATCTCGATGATAAAGAAATCGAGATTGAACTGGCAGATAACAGCTCCGGTATGCCCGGTTTTGAAATTCCGGGCATGCCAGGCGCTAATATCGGCATGATCAATTTAAGCGATATGCTGGGCAAAGCCATGGGCGGGCGGACAAAGCCGCGCAAAACCACGGTTAAAGAATCTTATGCGCTGCTGATTAATGATGAATCCGACAAGCTGCTCGATCAGGATCAGGTGACACAGGAAGCACTGGAAGTCACCCAGAATGACGGTATCGTTTTCCTTGACGAGATCGACAAGATCGCATCCCGTGAAGGCGGTATGGGGGCAGGGGTTTCCCGCGAAGGCGTGCAGCGCGATCTGTTGCCGCTTGTCGAAGGTACCACCGTTGCGACCAAATACGGGCCGGTTAAAACCGACCATATCCTGTTTATCGCTTCGGGCGCTTTCCATGTTTCCAAACCATCCGATCTGTTGCCGGAATTGCAGGGACGTCTGCCGATCCGTGTTGAACTGAATGCTCTGACACGCGAAGATTTCCGCTCAATCCTGACGGAAACCGAAGTCAGCCTGCTGAAACAATATGTGGCGCTGATGGCGACAGAAGAGGTGACGCTGGAAATCACCGACGATGCCATTGATGCGCTTGCGGATATTGCCGTTGATCTCAATTCAACCATTGAGAATATCGGTGCACGTCGTCTGCAAACGGTAATGGAAAAAGTATTGGATGATATTTCATTCAATGCACCGGATAAAAGCGGCTCCACTTTCACCGTGGATGCAGCTTATGTGCGTAGCAGCATCGGTGATCTGGCCAAGAATATCGACCTGTCACGCTTCATCCTTTAATACGGATATAAGCCGACTATAAGCATTGTGTGACATTCACACATCATATGCAGTTAAGTTTTTGAAACCCTCTCGACTTGTGCGCGAGGGTTTCATATTTTCTGCGCGAAGTTAAAATGCCGTGCTTTCCTGAAATTCCCATTCAGCAGGACAAGCAAATGCGAACGGAGCAAAAATACCTATGAACCTCGGCAACAATTTTAAACGGATAGCAATTGCTGCCGGAACAGGTTTTTTTGCGCTGACACTCGTCTCCAATGCACAGGCTACAACTGTTGTGCCGGCCGGTAACCGCAATGCCGAGCAGCCGACTATTCCCGGCGCTTCCGCCAATCGCACCAAAAAAATGCGCACGACTTATGAAGCCAAATATCAGAAAATCTACGGATTGCTGAAATCGGATCGTGGCTTGCGCACCAAAATCAAATCGGCGGCCGCAGCCTATAATATTGATCCCGTGCATATTGCCGGTGCGATTATCGGCGAGCACACCTATAATGTTGATGCCTATGACCAGCTGCAGACCTATTATGTCAAAGCTATTTCCTATGTGAAACAAGGCGTCAGCTTCAGCTATAAAGGTGAATCTGTCAGCGATTTCATCAAACGCCCTGAATTTGAGAAATGTGCGGGTCTGTCAGATAGTTATTCCCTCTGGACCTGCCGTGAAAATATCTGGGACAGCAAATTCCGCGGCAAAAAAATTGACGGTAATGCCTATCCGAATAACCGCTTCGCTGCCGTGTTTTTCCAGCCTTTCTATGCAGGTCAGACCTTTGGTCTTGGTCAGATCAGCCCGCTGACGGCTTTGCAAATGTCTGACATGGTCAACCGCGTATCCGGCCTGCCGAAGCTCAGTGCCGATGATGGTGCACAGGTTTATAAAACCATTATGGACCCTGATTTGAGCCTGCACTATATGGCGGCGACCATCAAACATTCCATCACGGCTTATAATAAATATGCCGATTTCGATATTTCGAAAAATCCGGGTATTACCGCAACCCTGTATAATACCGGCGGGGCAGACAGCCGCGCCCGCGCTCTGGCGGCCATCAATGCAGGCAAACAAAATAAACAGCTGCCGCAGGAAAATTACTATGGCTGGCTGGTCAATTCCAAAATCGATGATCTGAAATCATTATTTTAAATTGAGGTTTCAGAGCGTGTCGCGTTTAATTGTATCCGCTGCGCGCGCTGTCTTCTTGTTTTTACGCATGTCGTTATCGGAAAACCGGTGCCCGCTTTCCACGACATGCTCTAGAGCGGTTTACATTCAGATTGGATCACAGCGCTCGCTCTAGATTCTTTATTTGGTCGCATTATCACGGACGTCAAGTTGATCCAACTTGACTGTGAAATGCTCTAACGCAGGCTGCGGTGTTTTTTATGAGCCAGCCGCAGCGTTGTGCTAAGGCTTTCGATCATATTCCTGTCCAGAATACGGATATGATTAGCCAAGAGATTAGCCAGTTCTGTAGCCTCCGGCGACAGGCCAGAAGTGTCGATTGTCACACGCGGATGCGAGATCATTGCCAGATTTTGCAATTCCTCTGCCTCATCCCAGATAATATTGAAATAACCGATAATTCTTTGCAGCAGATCCCATGTCGGCTGACCGCGGCGCCCGTGCTCCAGTGCTGAAAGATAGGCGGCTGACACGCGGATAGCTGTTGCCATTTCCTTCTGGCTGACACCGCGTTCCTCACGCAATTTCCGTAAACGCTGACCAAATGGTGTCATGATAATGGCCGCTTTCCTGACGGGAAGGACTGGCGCTCTGCGAGCTTCTCAGCCGGTGTTTTGCGCAGCCTGACATAGAGCGCACCTTGACCGCCGTGATGGCGCACAGCATCCTCATAGGCGCTCACATAGAGGCGGAAGAGGGGCGTGGAGAACCAATGCGGCACAGCCTGTTTTAACACGCCGTCACTGCCCATGGATGTGCCTTTGCCGGTAATCACCAAGACAAAGCGCAGACCTCTGTGCCAGGCATCTGAGAGGAAACCATATAGCAGATCATGCGCTTCATGCTGGCGCATACCATGCAGATCGATCCGTGCCTGAATTTCAACGCGCCCCTTGGCAATCTTACGGATTGTCGGCCGGTCGATATCGTGAAGCGGATTGGTGACCACTTCCTGTTTTTTACGGCTTTGCAGAGATGTTTCACCGGCTGCTTTGGCAACAGACGCTTTGACCGGCTCGGCCTCCACACGCTGCGGAATATTGATGCCATTCTCAATATCCCACAGATGCATATCCTCGATCACAAAGGCCTGTCGTGGCTTAACAGGACGCAAAGGACGGGTTGTGCGTGCAACTGTTTCCCAGAGAATACGATCCTCATTTTTGAGAAAGCCAGAATTCTGTTTTGATAAAACCTCAGCCGGATCAGGTTCCAATTTCGGATTTTTTGGTATTTTCATTGTATTTTTATCCGAAATGCGCGTGGCAGAGCGCTTATTCTTTTTGTGTTTCATAATGCTAATCCGCCACCTTTTTTCGGGGAACCAGCATTATAAAATCAGCATCATGGCGTATTCCGCCGGCAAGCGCGCCAGCCGCATCGCCGGAACCGAAAAACAGATCGCCGCGGGCAGGGCCAAGAATGGCTGATCCGGTATCCTGAGCAATCATCAAATGACGAAAAACCTCGCCATTTTCTAAATTCTTATGTGTGTTTATGAAAAACGGCGTGCCAAAGCAATGATATTTACGATCCACCGCCAGTGATCTTTGTGCGGTCAAAGGTACTTTGGCAGCCGCCACCGGCCCGGATAAAGGATCATCCACAGGAGCTTCACGGAAGAAAATATAAGACCGATTATGCCACAGAATTTCATCAATACGGGCAGGGTGCTCTGCCAACCATTGCCGGATCGACTGCATAGTAACCTTTGCAGGTTCCAGCTCGCCTTTATCAATCAGAACCCGTCCTGCACCGGTAAAGCCATGTCCTGACTTAGCCGCATAGGTCAGGCGCATTTGCGTGCTATCGTCAAAATTCAGACGCACAGCACCTTGTACATGAGCAAAATAGGCATCCACTCTATTGGCTACATAGGCAATTTCCAGACCTTGCCCTGCCAATGCTCCCTCATCAATCGCCTGCCGGTCAAAATATTCGCTAATCTGCTCACGATCAAACCGGCCAAAAGCCATGTCCTCAGGCAAATTTTTCGGACGGTTATCCGCATCCAGCTTGATGAGATCTGGCGGCTTTCGATAAAACGGCACTGAATATTGTGCAGTTTTTACACGGGAAGCAGCAATTTCCGGTTCGTAAAAACCGGTTACAAAACCGGTTTTCCGGTCATGGGGAATGATTTTAACGGGATAAAAGCAGCGCTCAAAGAATGCACGCGCTGTCTGCCGGTCAATTTGTTGTGCCGCCGCCAATGAGCGGGCCTGCGCAAAAACAGGCACAAGGTCTTCAAATTGCGGGCCAAGACTACCGCTCTTATAGAGATGCGTTTCGGCATAGATGGCGGATTTCAAAAAAGCATTAAAAGCTGCAGCGTGATTATCTTCTGCCCAGCCAGCGCAATCGGTGAAATTGAGAAGCTCAGTGGAGCAGTGCGCAGCAGACAGATCTGACATAACACTGCTCCTCAAATATTTTTAAGTTCTGACACTTACCGATGCTGACCCAGTAACAAAGATTAATCTTCCGCTTCGGTTGCCACCAGTTTCCAGTTCGGATCGCGGTTTGCAGTGTTACGGGCAAAAGTCCAGACATCGCGGATTTCCGCAACTGTTTCCAGATCGCCGTCGATAATATTGCCTTGCTTGTCCTGTGTCGCAGAGATCATCTCGCTGACAATACGCACTGTAACCTGTGCATCTTTGCCTTTCATATCAGCCGCAATGATTTTTGCCTGATTGATACCGACAAAGGTAGAATTCACTTTTTCACCACGGGTTTCGCGCTCTTTAATCGCAGCATCAAAACCTTCGTAAACATCTTTGGAAAGCAGGTTTTTCAAAGTTTTACGATCGCCATCGGCAAAGGACAGCACAATCATCTCATAGGCCATTTTGGCACCGTTGAGGAATTCTTTCGGATCAAAACCGGCATCCTGTGCGCGAATATTGCGCAGGCCGTTGTTCAGCTCCGAGCCTTCCGGTGCCATTGCATCAATTGTTGTAAAATCTTTTGCCTGATTTTCAATTGTCTGACGTTGCGGCAGCGAAACAACGTTATCTTTCTGCTGCGACAGAGCGGCAGTATCATCCTGACGCGTTGTATAAGGATCAAAAGGCGGCCGCTCATTGCCTGTGCGTTTGCCCAATACACTGCGCAGCTGCAGGAAAATAATCACTGCAACAATGAAGAAAAAGAATGTGCCAAAACTGAAAAAATTCATACCGCTCGCCAATTATCTCCGCAGTGATCTGCCGGAACTCACAATGAACTTCTAGAGCATTTCCAGTTTAAATTGAATCATTATAAATGCTCTAGTCTTTTGTTTTTATGCGTATCTTGTTCCGAAAACCGGTTCCCACTTTTCGGGATGCACTCTAGCTATTCAGTTTCAGGTTTTGCCTGTACTGAAGAATTATACAATATCTTTTTTACAGAACATATTCTGAATATGCTGTACCAGACCGGATATTGTATAATTCTTCAGTACGGGCAATCTGCCAGATGTGCTGCAACCAGTTATTAAGACGGCTCAAAGATACCATAAAAACGCTATGTTTTGAAAAAATATATAGTTCACCGCATTCCGGCATTCAAATGCCAAACCGGAATTCTTATCTGTATATCCTGTTTAAAATCATAATCCGGCATATTTACGGTAAAATCCGTCCGTGCCGCTCCACTATCAAGAGGTTCATCACCCGTGACAAAAATGCTTGGTCCGATCAGCCTGCTGCTGTTTTTAGCCCTGCCATTTATAGAGATCGCCGGTTTTGTCATTGTCGGTTCAGAAATCGGTGTGCTGGCAACACTTGGTCTGATTATCCTCAGTGCGGTTCTGGGTTTTGCATTATTGCGTCGTCAGGGTCTGAGCCTGCTTAACCAGATGAAAGCGGAAACCGCCGCAGGGCGTGCACCGCAACGTGAAATCATTCACGGAACCTTGCTGATTTTTGCCGGTATTTTGCTGATTATTCCGGGATTTCTGACCGATATTATCGGACTTTTGCTGTTTATCCCGTTTGTCCGCGACCTGATCTGGAATCGTTTTTTACGTAACCGTGTGGTGATGGCGACTGATTTTCAGGCAGGCAGCGCCAGCTATCAACATTACGGGCAAAGACATACGCCACAGGATGACGATATTATTGATCTCGACCCTGAGGATTATTCCAGTTCATCGGATGAGGACAAAAAGAGTAAGAACTCTCCCTGGGGTACAGATCCGAAAGAGATTGAAGACAACAGAAAATGAATATGCGGCGTGAAAACCGCAGAACAGCATAATTTATTGCCGGTACTGCGTTTTTACGCCTGTCTTTTTAGTATTATCAAATAATGCGCCGCGTTATTGCCTGTAAAAGGTACATATGCTAGCCAAAAGACACATGTTTCGGATTGCTTTTGCAACAGCCATTGTTTTCTGAAATCAGGGGTTCAATTTTATGGTTCAATTGCTTCTTGCGAAGTTTGTTTTACAATAAAATTGTATAAGCTTTCAAAGTGTTACAGCACAAATCATGTGTTGTCATACTGTTCGACGGTCTGTCGATCATCGTTAACAAAAAGGTATATGATAATGGCAGAGACGCCAAACGAAGCACAGAACGGTAACGGTAGTGCACAGCCATCCCTCAACATTCTGGCTCAGTATATCAAGGATTTTTCCTTTGAAAGCCCGAATGCACCGCTTTCCCTGCGTCCGCGTGAAAATGCGCCAAACATCAGCATCAATGTTAATGTGAACGCAAATCCGATCGCTGAAGGCGATTTTGACGTTGTTCTGACCCTGACCGCACAGGCCGGTGAAGGCAAAGAAGTTCTGTTCAGCACAGAACTGGTTTATGGCGGCGTTTTCCGCATTCAGAACATTCCGCAGGAACATATGCTGCCGATCCTGTTCATCGAATGCCCGCGTCTGCTGTTCCCGTTTGCCCGTCAGATCATTGCTGATGCAACACGCAATGGTGGCTTCCCGCCGCTGATGATCGACCCGATCGATTTCGCCACCATGTTCCAGCAGCGTATGGCTGAAGAACAGGCAAAAGCTCAGGTTAAAAACTAAGCTATCTGAAGAGTTTTAAAAAGCCGCTGCGTCTCAGACACAGCGGCTTTTTTATTTTCTAAGCAATAATCAGTTCAGATATTTTTTCCAGATTGCCTTATCACCCATTTTATCAATGAGCTTCTGATGCGCAGCAAGATCATCAGCAGTCAGGCGTGAGGGCAGGGGCTGAGGACGCGCTTTCAGAACAATCTCTGCAACAGGTTCATTGCCGTTCTTGTCTTCATTGGCAGATTGTACGCTCAGACCCAAAGATGTCTGACGGCCGCCGAGCAGCTCAATATAAACTTCCGCCAGCAATTCTGTATCGAGCAATGCACCGTGCAATTTACGATGCGCATTATCGACGCCATAGCGCTTACACAGTGCATCCAGCGTGTTTGGCCCCATTGGGTGCTTGCGTCGCGCCAAAGCCAGCGTATCGATCACCACGTCGGTAGAAATCGGTGTCCGGTCAATCCGCTCCAGTTCGGCATTCAGAAAGCCGATATCGAACATCGCATTATGCGCGACCAGTTTTGCGCCTTCGATAAAAGTCAGAAACTCGTCCGCAATTTCAGGAAAGGTCGGCTTATCCAGCAGACTTTCATCGGTAATACCATGAACAGCCAATGCGTCCGGATGAACCTTTTTGCCCTGCGGATTGATATAGATATGAAATGTTTTGCCGGTGATGAATTTATTCACCATCTCGATACAGCCGATTTCAATCACCCGGTCTTCATTTTTCTCAAGGCCGGTGGTTTCCGTATCGAAAACAATCTCGCGCATAGTTCGTCCTGTAAATTGCTTATACAGCTGTGTTTAACAGCTTTTTTAAAATCTCTGAAACTTGCTGACGGGCAAATTCTTTGTCCTGCCCCGTATCAACAATAAAATCGGCTTTTGCGCGTTTTTCAGCATCCGGCATCTGACGCGCCAGAATAGACTGAAATTTCTCTTCCGTCATATTCTCTCGGGAAAGCACCCGTTCCCGTTGCATTTCATAAGGTGCACTGACCACAAGGATTTTATCCACACGGTTCGTTCCGCCGGTTTCAAACAGCAGCGGAATATCCAGAACCACCAGCTTAGCACCTTTGACCTCAGCATCGCGCAAAAACTGCTGTTCTTTAGCATGGACGAGCGGATGAACAATGTTCTCAAGCTTTTTAAGCTCATCCGGCTTGCCCAGAACACTGGCCGACAGGATTTTACGATCAACTTGTCCGCCAATAACAGCTTCAGGAAAAGCTTCCGCAATCAGCGGCACGGCTTCAGACTGATAAAGCTGATGGACGACCGCATCGGCATCATAAACCGGCACACCTCTATCCGCAAAAATCTGTGCGGTTGTGGATTTCCCCATGCCGATTGAGCCTGTCAGTCCAAGCTTTATCATAAGTCTGCCTATCAAGATTTTTGAACATCATTCAATATGATCTGACGCAGTTCATCTGTCACCTCAGGACGCACGCCGAACCAGTGTTCAAAGCCCGGCACTGCCTGATGCAGCAACATGCCAAGACCATCAACACAGCGTAATCCAGCCTGACGCGCCTGAGCCAAAAACGGTGTTTCCAAAGGAATATAGACAATATCCGTTGCAACCGCACCGGCTTTGGCTGCAGAGAAATCAAGCGGAAAGGCCTCTGCCTCGCCATGACCGCTCATGCCCAGTGAAGTTGTATTCACAATCACATCGGCAGAGCTGACAAAGCCTTGTGCCTGATCCCATCCTGCCGCTTCAATTTTTGAACCAAAATGATCAGATAATGCCTGCGCCCGTTCCACAGTACGGTTCACTACAATAATTTTCTCAAATCCACGATTCAGCAAAGCATAAAGTATCGCGCGGCTGGCACCGCCTGCGCCCAGAACCAAAGCCGTTTTGCCGCCTTTGTCCCAATCCGGCAATTGCGCATCGAGATTTGCGGCAAAACCATAGGCGTCCGTATTGCCGCCATTGAGCTTGTTTTCCGCATCTATCCACAGCGTATTCACAGCCCCGATGGCCTCTGCGGCGGCATCACGTTTTTCACATAATGCAAAGGCCGCTTCCTTATGCGGAATCGTCACATTCCCGCCGCTTAAGCCTTGTTCTGCAAGGGTTTTAGCAAAATGCGGAAAGTTCTCAGGGCTGTTTTCAATAGCCTTATAAGAGCCGGTCAAACCATAGCGCTGCAGCCAGTAATTATGAATTAAAGGCGAGCGCGAATGTTTAATCGGAAAACCGGTTACAAAAGCCTGTTTCATCTCAGCCATCAATAATTCCTCTGGCACGCAATTCTTTCAGCAAAGGCAGTAATGGCAGGCCGACAATGGTGAAATAATCACCGTCTATTTTGTCGAAAAGCTGAATGCCTTCACCCTCAACCTGATAAGCACCGACACTGGAAAGCGCAATATCACCGACCCGCGCCAGATGACGGCCGATAAAGCCCGGCTCCAGATGACGCATTGTCATATTGGCAACTGAAACATGGCGCCATACGGTCTGGCCGTTTTGCACCAGCACCACCGCGCTGTTCAGCTGATGGGTTTTACCGGACAAAGCCAATAAATGACGGCGCGCACCGTCCATATCCGCAGGCTTGTGAAAAATTTCATTGCCGAGTGATAATGTCTGATCGCAGCCGATAATCAGTGCATGCGGAAAACGTTCACTCACTTCTTCCGCTTTGGTTTCTGCAAGGATCAGCGCCACGTCTTCCGGCGTTGCACCGGTTTCATAAAGCGGTGCCTCCACAGCGCGCTCATCAATATTGGCTTTCTGTGATGTAAACTGAATGCCCGCATTTTTTAAAAGTGCTGCACGAAAAGGGCTTTGAGAAGCAAGGATCAAAGGCAGTGCCATATTGAAAACTCCGTTCAAATATCAAAAACTCACTGCCATATACGCAGCTCAAAATACTTCTCTGAAGAATATCAGATATTTCACTACACAGCACAGTGAAAAAATACCTATCAATCATCCGATCTTACACGCGGGCGCAGAGCCAGAATAGCTGCGGCTGTCTCTTCAATCGAACGACGCGTCACATCAATCACCGGCCAGTTATTGCGCTCACAAATATTGCGCGCATAGGCCAGCTCCTGCGCAATATTGATACGATCCGTATAGCTTTCCGTATCCAGCCCCGGAGACGTACCCAGCAAACGGTTCTGGCGGATGTGAGAAATACGCTCGGCACTGGCAATCAGCCCGACAACAAGCGGCTTTTTCACATGGAGCAGCGCTTCCGGCAGCGGTATGCCTAAAACCAACGGAATATTGGCAGTTTTGATACCGCGATTGGCAAGATAAATACTGGTCGGTGTTTTGGATGTGCGGGAAATGCCGATCAGAATAATATCGGCTTCTTCCAGATCCGGCGGCAATTGCCCGTCATCATGTTCCATCGTGAAATTCAGCGCATCAATCCGGCGGAAATAATCGGCGTCCAGCACATGCTGCGCACTGGCACGGCGATGGGCAGGCGCACCGAGATAGGATTGAAAAGTTGCCAGCACCGGTTCCAGCACCGAGACGCTTGGAATACCCATCTGCGAGCAGGCTTCATCAATCTTCAAAGCCAGTTTCTGATCCACCACTGTGTAGAGAACAATGCCCGGTTCGGCATCAATATTCTCCAGAATTTTAGCCAGCTGTTTCTCGGTACGGATCAGCGGATACATATGCTCAATCGCCCGCGCATGGCTGTATTGAGCGGCCGCCGCACGGCCTGCTGCAAGGAGAGTCTCTCCTGTTGCATCTGAAATCAGATGAAGATGAAAGTAAGAAAGAGTCTTTGTCACAGATTTCTCACATCCCTGTTGATGGCTGTGTGTAAAAAGTACCGGCTCAGAGACGTCTTTCTTTGCCTGTTGATTTAAACAGGATTCATCCACAGCGCGCCGGACTGTATATTCGTGACAATAAACACTGTGGGTAACAGGAGCAATTCAAACTTGCACGGAATTCATTCAATGGTTTTCCACAGGATAGCTTTAGTGATATTTCCAATAAGTTACGGTTTTTATTGAGAAATTTTTGGTCGCATTGCTTTTTCCCGTTTGATGGGCAATTTATCCACATCAGCCGGTTTTCATGATCGTCCTGTGGGAAAACTCAGGGAAACATTTAATCCCCGTTATCAACAGACTCTAAGAATCATAAGAATCCAAAAATCATCACTTTCTTTATGGGATAACCGGGGAAAACCGGTGTGGGTAAATCGCATGACACGTAAAGTTCTGAACGTTCTCAAAGGTGAAACCGTCTTTCCACCACCAATCTGGATGATGAGACAAGCAGGACGTTATCTGCCGGAATATCGCCAGACACGGCAGCAGGCAGGAAGCTTTCTTGATCTGTGCTATAATCCTGAACTGGCAACGGAAGTGACACTTCAGCCTATCCGCCGTTATGGCTTTGATGCAGCCATTCTCTTTTCAGATATTCTTGTCATCCCTCACGTTCTTGGACGTGACCTTCGCTTTGAAGAAGGAAGGGGGCCTTTAATGACACCTGTGACAGTTGATGAAATCAAAGATCTCGACATTACAGGTAAAGCAGCCAAATTAAGCGCTGTTTATGAAACCGTCAGCCGTTTGCGCGAACAATTGCCTAATGAAACCACGCTGCTCGGATTTTGCGGTGCTCCGTGGACTGTTGCCACCTATATGATTGCCGGCCACGGCACACCGGATCAGGCACCGGCACGTTTGTTTGCCTATCAGCACCGCGATGTTTTCATCAAGCTGCTGACTGATCTTGCAGATATTTCCGCTGAATATCTGATTGAACAGCTTAATTGCGGTGCCGATGCAGTTCAGATTTTCGATTCATGGTCCGGCGTTTTAGATGAAGATTGCTTTGAAGATTTCTGTATCAAGCCGGTTGCCCGCATTGTTAAAAAAGTCCGTGAAACCCATCCTGATGCAGTGATTATCGGTTTTCCGAAAGGGGCAGGGATGCTCTATCGGGATTACCGCGCCAAAACCGGCGTCAATGCTCTGGGACTGGACTGGTCTGTGCCTTTGACCTTTGCTCAAGGATTACAGCAACAGGGCGCTGTACAGGGCAATCTCGACCCGTTGCGTGTGGTTGCCGGTGGCAAAGCTCTGGATGAAGGTATTGATGTCATTCTTGAGAAGCTGGGGCAGGGACCGCTGATCTTTAATCTCGGTCATGGCATCACACCGCAGGCGCCGCTCGAAAATGTCGCTCAAATGGTCAACCGTATCCGTCAGGCAGGTGCATAATGGATAAATCCGGCACAAATACAGGCAATCCTGCTGTGAGAGCAGTGATTGCTGTCGCTATCACTGCCATTGCAGCCTATGCGTTGTTTTTTGCGACAACTGATGCAGCCTATCTCTGGATCAAAGCATTTCATATTATTGCTGTGATCGCATGGATGGCGGGCATGTTATATCTGCCGCGGCTTTTTGTGTATCACAGTCAGGAAAAGTCCGGATCACAAGCATCCGAAACTTTTAAAATCATGGAACGCCGGTTGCTGCGCTATATCATCAATCCGGCGATGATTGTGACCTGGGTTTTAGGCCTGTGGCTGGCGTGGAAAATCTTTGAATTCCGCGGCGGCTGGCTGCATGGCAAGATTTTGCTGGTTGTTTTGCTGTCCGGTCTGCACGGCTATCTTTCCAAGAGCGTGCGGATGTTTGCTCAGGATAAAAATACCAAATCGACCAAACATTGGCGCATTGTGAATGAAATTCCGACAGTTCTGATGATTTTGATCGTCATTCTGGTTGTCGTAAAGCCGTTCTGATCCCTATATAAGAATAAGAAATTACGCTTTGAGCGCTGTTCAGAGCGTAATTTCCCTCTCTGAGACGATTTTATAGAGCTGCAGAGCGGTCTGCCTCTTGCTCAAATCACCGGAACCGGTTAAGGAAAGACACCTTCCTTCAAGAATAGCAGGTTTCCGATGCCGGTCATGCCCCTCATGACCATTATGAGCGCTCAACTGCATTTTTCTTTTTTCAATCTTTTATAATATGAGTTCCGCACCCATGCAGGAAATGAAACTACAAGATCTTAAGAACAAGACACCTGTCGATCTGCTCGCTCTCGCTGAAGAGCTGCAGGTTGAAAACGCCAGTGTTATGCGTAAACAGGAACTGATGTTCGCTATTCTGAAGAGCCTTGCCTCTCAGGAAGTTGAAATCATCGGTGAAGGTGTCGTCGAATTATTGCCGGACGGCTTTGGCTTCTTGCGTTCCGCAAATGCCAACTATCTGCCAGGTCCGGATGATATCTATATTTCTCCTTCGCAGATCCGCCGTTTTTCGCTGAAAACCGGTGATACGGTTGAAGGACCGATCCGCAGCCCGAAAGAAGGCGAACGTTATTTCGCACTTCTGAAAGTGAATACAATCAATTTTGAGGATCCGGAAAAGATCCGTCATAAAATCCATTTTGATAATCTGACACCGCTCTATCCGAATGAGCGTTTCAAAATGGAACTGGATGTTCCGACCAATAAAGACAATTCAGCCCGTGTGATCGATCTGGTTGCACCGCTTGGTAAAGGCCAGCGTGGTCTGATCGTGGCGCCGCCACGTACCGGTAAAACGGTTCTGCTGCAGAATATTGCGCATTCGATTACCGCCAATCATCCGGAATGCTATCTGATCGTCTTGCTGATTGACGAACGTCCTGAAGAAGTGACCGATATGCAGCGCTCGGTAAAGGGCGAAGTTGTATCTTCGACCTTTGATGAGCCGGCATCCCGTCACGTTCAGGTTGCCGAAATGGTGATTGAAAAGGCAAAACGCCTTGTTGAGCATGGCCGTGATGTGGTCATTCTGCTTGACTCGATCACCCGTCTCGGCCGCGCTTATAACACCGTAATTCCTTCATCCGGTAAGGTTCTGACCGGTGGTGTGGATGCGAATGCATTGCAGCGTCCGAAACGCTTCTTCGGTGCCGCCCGTAATATCGAAGAAGGCGGCTCGCTGACCATTATCGCAACCGCGTTGATCGATACCGGTTCGCGTATGGATGAAGTTATCTTTGAAGAATTCAAGGGTACCGGTAACTCGGAAATCGTGCTTGACCGCAAAGTTGCTGATAAGCGCATCTTCCCTGCGATGGATATTCTCAAGTCCGGTACACGTAAGGAAGATCTGCTGGTACCGCGTCAGGATCTGCAGAAAATCTTTGTTCTGCGTCGTATTCTTTCGCCAATGGGTACAACCGATGCGATTGAATTCCTGATCGATAAGCTGAAGCAGACGAAGAATAATGCTGAATTCTTCGATTCAATGAATACGTAATTTGTTTCATTATGCTGATATTAAAAACGCCGCCTCAAAAGGGCGGCGTTTTTGTTTAGAGCATTTCACAGTCAAGTTGGATCAACTTGACGGCTGTGATAATGCGACCAAATAAAGAATCTAGAGCGTGCGTTGTGTTTCAATCTGGAAATAAATCGCTCTAGAGCAGCTTCTCAAGATCAGCGGCATAATAGACCGGCGGTAAACAGACCTGATTGCGGCACAGAATGGCACAGGAGCGTTCGCCAGCCAGAGACAGGAAAGAAGCCCATTGCGGCTGCTGTGAGGCTTGGCTACGGCTTAGAATGATATCTATACGGCAAGGATCGGCATGACGTGATGCACAGCGGTATAAATCGTCATCTTTATTCTCAATAATCAGCACAAGCTTAACCGGATCAAGCAGTTGCACTGAGGCATTGAGAATTCCTGCTTGTCCATAAGCCATTGTTTGACCGCGCCCCAAGGCACGCTCTGCAAGTCTGTCGGCCTTTATTAAAAGCTCTTCATCCTCAGCTATCAGCGCCAGTCTTGTACAGGCTTCGATAATCTGGCTGGTGCTGCTTGGAATAGCTTCATCCTGATCGCCAAAAAGATAGAAAATCACATCATCATTATCCAAAGCTGTTAGCCGGTAATCACCATTCTGATCGAGATGGTGCTGATTAAGCGCGATCAGCAATGATTTGGCATCTTCAAGATAGTTTTGCTGCGGATCAGCCTGATAAAGCGACAAAGCTGCATTGATGAGTGCTGCATAATCAGAGGACAGGGCAGGGAGCTTTGATGCTGTCTTTGACCAGACATGGCTGATCGCTGCGCCTTGTTGAGGATATAATAGGTGATAGGTTGTTTTTGCGAGTTCCAGCCAATCGGTACGTTCAAAAACACGGGCAGCTTCAGCCAAAGCACGAATGAAATAGGCATTCCAGTCTGTCAGACATTTTTCATCGCGGCCGGGTCTGGTTCGCTGATTTCTGATGCCAAGCAGTTTTTCCCGCAGTGGTTTAAATATTTTATCATCTTCTTCGCTGAAATTCAGCATATCCAGCCGGTGAAGAATATTGCTGCCTTCCCAGTTTCCAGCAGGACTGACATTGTATTTTGTGATGAACTCAGGAGCATCTTCGCCGAGAATGGCCTCTATTTCTGACTGATCCCATATATAAAATTTGCCTTCAACACCTTCGCTGTCAGCATCAAGACCGGAGGCAAAACCACCATCAGGCAACACCATTTCAGATGACAACCATTGAATAACTTCTTCGATTCGAACCCGAAACAATGGATTATGCGTGCTGCTCCATGCCCACAGGCACTGCCTGATCGTCTGCGCATTATCATAAAGCATCTTTTCAAAATGCGGCACGAGCCAGAATGCATCGGTACTATAGCGGGCTAAGCCACCGGCAAGGTGGTCATAAATTCCGCCATTGAGCATTTTCTCCGTGCTGAGAATAAACAGATCATGATGCTGTTGTTGCTGGCTGATTTTCCATGATGTCCAGAGCATCGACATGAACGGAAAATTTGGAAATTTAGGTTGTCCGCTGAGACCGCCATATGTCGTATCAATACGTCTGGCTATTGTATCAGCATAGCGTTGGAAAGCGCTTTCATTATTCTCAGCAGGTTTAGCATCCGGTGTTAAAACAGTCTGCAAATGTGTTTTAAGCGCTGCCACATTGCCATTAATTCGCTCGCGGTCATTCTTCCATAAAGTGCCGAGGCTTTGAAGAATATCCATAAAGCCGGGCAGACGACCATTGGCATGTTTTGGAAAATATGTGCCACCCCAAAAAGCATCCCCCTGCGGCGTCAGAAAAATTGTGAGCGGCCAGCCACCTTGCTCTCCCATGGCTGTGAGGGCTGACATATAAATCTGGTCAATATCCGGTCGTTCTTCCCGATCCACCTTAATATTGATGAAATGCTCATTCATCAGTTGAGCAACTTGCTCATCCTCAAAACATTCATGCGCCATGACATGGCACCAGTGACAGGCGGAATAGCCGATCGAAAGCAAAATCGGCTTATCATGAATACGAGCGAGTTCGAGCGCTTCATTGTCCCAGAGCTGCCAGTTGACCGGATTTGCACTGTGCTGTTTCAAATATGTGCTGTTCGCTGTATGAAGGCGATTAGAGCTGGCATTGTTTTGTGTCGGGCTTTGCGTCGGGTTCATGGCTTTGCCTTTCCGATTTTCAAGCCGATACAGTAGTGCTTAAGGCAGCTAAAGAACGGCAATCATTCTCTTAACTTGTAACGGATTTTCGATGTCAGTGCAGTCTTTTCATCACGATACTATTTTTGCGCTTTCAAGCGGACGTTTGCCTTCGGGTGTAGCAATTATCAGATTATCAGGCCCACAAACTCGATTCATTACTGAAACTATCATTGGAAAATTGCCGGAAGCGCGAAAAGCCGTATTTAGTAATCTTAGAAGCAAAACAGGAGAAGTTCTGGACAGTGGATTGACACTCTTTTTTGAAGGCCCAAAGAGCTTTACCGGAGAAGATTGTGCGGAATTTCATATTCACGGCGGAATTGCTGTGGTGGAAAAATTTCTGGAAAGCCTGTCAGAATTTGAAAAATGCCGTTTAGCCGAAGCCGGAGAATTTACGCGTCGCGCATTTGCGAATGGCAAGATGGATTTGACGATGGCCGAAGGGCTGGCCGATCTGATTTCCGCTGAAACAGAAACGCAAAGACGTTTAGCGCAGCAAGTTGCTTCCGGCGCGCAACGCAATCTTTACATGGACTGGCGACAAAAACTCATTCAAGCGCGTGCATTTATCGAGGCGGAACTTGATTTTGCCGATGAAGGCGATGTACCGGGATCAGTATCGGATCGCGTCTGGAGTGAGATGCAGGATCTTAGTGTAAAGATTGAAAAGCATATTGAAGATGGCAAGCGCGGTTCGATGCTGCGTGACGGTTTTCATATTGTTATTATTGGCGCACCAAATGCCGGAAAATCCAGTTTGATGAATTTGTTAGCTGCACGTGATGTGGCAATTATTTCTGATGAAGCCGGCACAACACGCGATCTGCTTGAAGTGAAGCTAAATCTGAATGGCGTTGCAACTTATGTAACAGACACAGCCGGCATTCGGGAAACCTCCGGTAAAGTTGAACAGATTGGTATTCAGCGCGCAATGGATAAAGCTGCGGAAGCAGATTTGATTTTATACATAGAGGATATATCAAATCCCATCACGGTAGATATTTCTGAGTTCCAGACAGATATCTGGACGATTGGAAACAAAGCCGATCTTAAATCTGAAACCATACCAAACTATGATTATTTGATTTCTACCAAAAATAATGAAGGCATCAATAACCTTCTGGACAGGTTGAGTGCTTATATTTCAGAGAAAACAAAACTTCAAAACGATGTTGTTCCGACGCGCCGCAGACATATTGATTTATTAAATCAATGCAAATCTGAAATTGAGAAAGCCGTTAATTCGAAAACTCTACCATTGGAATTAAGAGCTGAAAATCTACGTATCGCCTCCCAACACCTTGGAAAAATTACCGGTGACGTAGACGTAGAGGATATTCTCGATCTCGTATTCTCTCAATTTTGTATCGGAAAATGATTCACGTGAAACAAATTTCATGATATAGACTGATTAACAATCAGAGATGTTTCACGTGAAACATTCTGTGGAATCTAAAAACATAATTTGACTCGATTGAATTATTCTGAGTCGACAGATTCCCACTTCTGAAATTCTTGTACACTCTTGAGTTATGTGTTCCCTTTTCAGAGAGAACATGAGAATGATGATTCACGTGAAACCAAACAAGTTTTGGATATGATTATGACAGGTTTTTACGACGTCATTGTTATTGGTGGTGGTCATGCCGGTACAGAAGCTGCCGCAGCATCAGCAAGAACCGGCGCTAAAACTGCTTTAGTAACGCATCATTTTGATACGATTGGTGTTATGTCCTGTAATCCAGCTATTGGCGGATTAGGAAAGGGACAGCTTGTCCGTGAAATTGATGCGCTTGATGGCTTGATGGGCAAGGCGGCTGATCAGGCAGGTATTCAGTTTCGTCTATTGAATCGTCGTAAAGGTCCTGCTGTTCGTGGCCCGCGCACTCAGGCGGATCGCAAATTATACCGTCTGGCTATTCAAAACTTCATCAGAGAACAGCAAAACCTGACGGTCATTGAAGGTGGTGCAGCAGATATTCTCGTTGAAAATGGTGTAGTCAAAGCTGTTCAACTCATGGATGGTACAATTATCAATTGTGCATCTGTTGTGCTGACAAGTGGAACATTCTTGAATGGCCTGATTCATATTGGTGAGAAAACTATCCCTGCTGGACGCATGGGTGAAAAACCGGCACTAGGACTATCTGAACGTTTGATTGGTCTTGGCTTTGCTTTAGGTCGTTTGAAAACCGGTACGCCTTGCCGTATTGATGGCAAGACGATTGACTGGGCAAGTCTGGATAAACAATCAGCAGATGAAGATCCGGTTCCGTTTTCAATGATGACGGATAAGATCACAGTACCACAAATTGATTGCGGAATTACACGGACAACGGATGCGACGCATCAATTGATCCGCGATAACATCCATCGCTCGGCAATGTATTCAGGGAATATTGAAGGCATTGGCCCTCGTTATTGTCCGTCGATTGAGGATAAAATCGTCAAGTTCGGTGACCGTGACGGGCATCAGATTTTTCTTGAGCCGGAAGGTCTTGATGATGATACTGTTTATCCGAATGGTATTTCGACCAGCCTGCCGGAAGATGTGCAGCTTGATATTTTGAAAACCATACCCGGATTGGAGCATGCCGAGATGCTGCAGCCGGGCTATGCTATTGAATATGACTTTATTGATCCGCGTGAGTTGCAGCGCAGTCTTGAAACACGTCGGGTTAAAGGTCTGTTCTTAGCTGGCCAAATTAATGGTACAACCGGTTATGAAGAGGCCGGAGCACAAGGCTTACTTGCTGGTTTGAACGCTTCCCGACATGCCGGTGGCAGTGAGCCGGTTATTCTTCAGCGTACAGAAGCCTATATCGGTGTGATGATTGATGATCTGACAGCGCGTGGTGTTAGTGAACCATATCGCATGTTTACATCGCGTGCAGAGTTCAGACTTTCACTTCGTGCAGATAATGCCGACAGTCGTTTGACGCCTTTGGGTGAAAACTGGGGACTTATTGGTTCAGCGCGGCAAACACGCTTTAATGACAGAAAACAAGAGCTGGATCAGGCAAGGGAGCTTGCTCAATCTTTGTCCATTACACCGAATGCTGCGGCTGGTTTTGGTTTGAATCTCAACAAAGATGGGATTCGCCGCACGCTTTATGATCTGCTTTCCTATCCGGATATTAATCTCGAGCGTCTCACAGAAGTCTGGCCGGAGCTTTCTGGTTTGTCTTCTGCGACAAAAGAAGCTCTGGAAATTGAAGCGCAATATTCCGTTTATCTGGATCGCCAGACAGCTGATATTGCTGTGATGGAACGCGAAGAGCAGTTGATTATACCACGATCAATACATTTCTCGACAATTTCTGGTCTGTCCCTTGAATTGAAACAAAAACTTGAGAAACGCCAGCCCTCAAATATTGCAGAAGCGCAAAGAATTGAGGGGATGACGCCTGCTGCAATCGCATTATTGATAACACATATCCGCAGACATGGTATTGCACAGGATATTTCGGGTGATTTGGCAAAACCAGCATGACAAAAGATAAATATTTTGATTCACTGAAACAAATATACCCATCTGTTTCACGTGAAACAGCCGATGATTTGATTGGTTTTGAAACGCTGTTCAAAAAATGGTCCAAAGCAATCAATCTGGCTTCGCCGAATACACTGGAAACACTGTGGGAACGACATATTCTTGATAGTGTTCAGCTTTTTAAACTGGCACCTCAAGCAAAACAGTGGCTGGATTTGGGATCAGGCGGCGGTTTCCCAGGTGTGGTTTTGGCAATACTGCTGAAAGAAACCGGCGGTTCAATAAGACTGGTTGAGAGTAACAGTAAGAAATCAGCGTTTTTGAGAAATGCATTGGCTCAGTTCCAGACGCGCGGACAGGTTGTGAATGCCAGAATTGAAAGCTGTTATCAGCAAATTCAGGTTCCGGAAATCATCACTGCCAGAGCCTTGGCTTCGCTGGACAAGCTGTTTGAACTGACAGAACCGTGGATGACAAAAGGTGCTAAGGCTTTGTTTCAAAAAGGGCGGGACTATCAGCGTGAAATTGATGAAAGTCTGCTGAACTGGAAATTTGACCTTGTACGACATGGAAGCGCAATAGAAGCGGATTCAGTCATTTTGGAAATCAGTAATTTACAACGCCGTTGAATGGCAATGACATTGAATGAGCATTGAAAACGGAAGTTATTCGGGACAATTATTATGAATAACAGAACACGGATTATAACGATCGCGAACCAGAAAGGCGGTGTGGGGAAAACCACAACGGCTATTAATCTGGCGACTGCTTTGGCTGCAATCGGTGAAAATGTATTGATTGTTGATCTCGATCCGCAGGGCAATGCCAGTACCGGACTTGGAGTAGACCGTAAAAATCGTCCATTGTCATCTTATGATGTGCTGACGCAGAATGCTTCTGTGCCGGATGCAGCAATTGCGACTGATGTACCAAATCTTTATCTGGTTGCATCGACACTGGATTTGCTCGGTATTGAAATGGAAATTTCCCATGCACCGGACAGAACCAGACGTTTGCGTGATGCGCTGCGCTTTGATTCAGGTATTGCCGATCATTTCAGCTATATTCTGATTGATTGTCCGCCGTCACTCAATCTTCTGACATTGAATGCAATGGCTGCCGCAGACTCTGTTCTGGTGCCGTTGCAATGTGAGTTTTTTGCTCTGGAAGGTCTGAGCCAGTTGCTCGAAACTGTCAATCAGGTGCGCAATTCGCTTAATCCTGAATTGTCGATTCAGGGGGTTGTGCTGACCATGTATGACAGCCGAAACAATCTGGCCAATCAGGTTGTTGATGACGTGCGCGCCTTTATGGGCGAGAAGGTTTACCGGACTGTTATTCCGCGCAACGTGCGGGTATCGGAGGCACCGTCTCATGGTAAACCGGCTATTCTTTATGATCTGAAATGCGCGGGAAGTCAGGCCTATCTTCAACTGGCATCCGAAGTGATCCAGCGGGAACGCCAGCTTCGTACCGCAGCATGAAACTGACTATTCGATTCGACTACGTAACAATTTGCAGAAAGCATTCAACTGATGAACGATGATCCTTCAAAAAAGCGTCTTGGTCGCGGTCTGGCAGCTCTGATTGGGGATATCGACCGGCCTGTGGAAGAACGTAAGGCACCGGTTCCGCTTGAACGTTATGTGCCTATTGAATTTGTAAGCCGTAATCCGCGCAATCCGCGTCGCATTTTTACGGAAGCTGAGCTGGAAGATCTGGCACAGTCCATTCGTGAACATGGCATTGTACAGCCAATTGTCGTGCGTCCGGCACCGGAAAATCGTGAGCATTTTGAGCTGATTGCCGGTGAACGCCGCTGGCGTGCGGCACAGCGTGCCGGTTTAACCGAAATTCCGGTTATTATGCGCGATGTGGATGATCGCGTTGCTCTTGAGCTGGCAATTATCGAAAACGTTCAGCGTGCTGATCTGAACCCTGTTGAAGAAGCAATGGGCTATCAGCTGCTGATTGATGAGCATGATTATACGCAGGCCGATCTGGCGCAGGTTATCGGCAAGAGCCGCAGTCATGTTGCAAATACGTTGCGTCTTCTTAAACTGCCGACAGAAGTGCAGGGACTGATCAATGATGGTGCTTTGACTGCCGGTCATGCGCGCACACTGATTACAATGGAAAATCCTCAGGCTGTTGCAGAACGCATCGTCAAAGAAGGTCTGTCAGTCCGTCAGGTTGAGGCTCTGTCTCAGGCTGAGAGCAAGGGTATTCCGGCGGTTAAGCCAGAACGTGCACCGGTAGAAAAAGATGCTGATACACGGGCATTAGAAAAACTGCTTTCTGATGTAACCGGTATGAAAGTTGAAATTAATCATCGTGATCGTGGTGGTGAAGTTCGCATCCGTTATAGTTCTCTTGAACAATTGGATGAAATTTGTCGCCGCTTGCAAAGCTGATTTACTAAAAAATAAAAGAAAAGCCGGTCTGAGTACCGGCTTTTTTATTATGATGAAATCAACGTCTTTGTTTATTTCTTATTGCTTCTACTGTCAGAGCAATAAAAGCCTGTCTGATGATTGCAGTTGAAAGTGCCGAATTCTGACGACTTTCCAGAACTGTGCGCTGAAGCCTGTCTGTCACCTTGTTGAGCGCTGCAACGCTCCAGAGTCCTAAAGCCGTCTCAACCAGCTTTTTACGGGCGAAGAAAATCGGTGGTTTTGCAGAATTGACAACAAGTCCTGCCGGTAGATTTCCTGTTTCCATAGCATAGCGCAATGTCTGTAATTGGCTGAACTGGCGGATAGCCGAATTGACGAGCAGGAAAGGGTGGGTGCCGGTATTAACCACGCGGTCAAAGGCAATGTTGAACTTTGGCAGATCACCGATCAGAACAGCGTCGATTACCTCATCCTGAGAAAGAGCGGCGACATCGCCGACAGATTCCCGCACATCTTCAAGCTCAATACGCTGCTGGCCGCGCGCATAAAGGCAAAGCTTTTCAAGTTCACCGCGTGTGGCCAGACGGTCGCCACCAAGGCTCAGGCGCAGAAACTGACGGGCATCATTGGAAATTTGCAAATGATTGGCTTGCAACACATCGTCGATCAAACCGTCAATGCCGCGCGCATCATCGCTATAGCAGGGCAGAGCCATGGCTGTGGAGCCGTTTTCCACATTGGTGCGCAGTGCTGCACCTTTTTTCAGATCACCGGCCTCAACCAGAATATAGGTGTCCTGAGGTGGTTCTGAAATTAGGTTTTTAACGGCCTCAGCCAGATTTTTTTGTGCCGAAGCATTTTTAATCCAGATCAGACGATCTCCGCCGAACATGGAAATTGTTCTGGCTTCATCGATCAGGCGGGCAGGGTCTTTGTCTATTTCATCCGCTTCAATGCGCAAAACCGCAAACGGATCATCGAGAGGCAGGCCGGTCAATTTGGCGAATTTTGCGCCGCGCTCACTAACAAGACCTTTGTCGGGACCATAGAGCAAGACTACCGTTCCGGTTTGAGCCGGACGCGCGAGAAACCCGTCAACTTCATGTGCTTTTTTCTGTGCCATATGTCTGCTTACAACAAAGGCAGCTAAAGTGAAATCCGTGTTTCAGCTTTCAAATAAAAATGCCGCGGGATGAGCGCGGCATTTTCAAGTTTCAGATGACAGTCCTATTTATTGGATCAGCAATGCATCATCATCCAGTGTTTCACCACGTACTTTTTTGAACATATCAATCAGGTCTTTAACAGTGAGGTTCTTACGCTCATCGCCGGAAACATCGAGGATGATATTACCGCCATGCAGCATGATTGTACGGGTACCGTAATCAAGTGCCTGCTGCATGGAGTGCGTTACCATCATCGTCGTCAGCTTGTTTTCACTGACCAACTTGGCTGTGAGTTTCATGATGAAATCTGCCATGCCCGGATCAAGCGCAGCCGTATGTTCATCAAGCAGCAAGACTTCTGATTTTGTCAGGGTGGCCATGATGAGAGACAGTGCCTGACGCTGACCACCGGAGAGCAGATCCATACGATCCTGCACACGGTTTTCCAGACCGAGATTAAGCCCTGCAATGCGCTCGCGGAACAGTTCACGACGCTTATGATTAAGCGCATGGGACAAGCCACGCTTTTGGCCGCGCATGGCAGCGAGGGCAAGGTTCTCTTCAATCGACAATGCCCCGCAGCTGCCGGTCAGCGGGTCCTGAAACACGCGTGCTACCATGGAGGCACGGTCAGCGGTCGATTGTTTGGTGACATCTTTATTGCCGATCAGGATTTTTCCTTCAGAGGCCTGAACATCACCGGCGAGGGCACCGAGCAGGGTTGATTTACCCGCACCATTGGAACCAATCACGGTAACAAATGTGCCTTCTTCAATCTTCAGATTGATGCCGGAAAGTGCCTGTTTCTGCAGAGGTGTGCCACGACCGAATACAACACCAAGATTTGAGACTTCAATCATTTGGAAGCTCCTCCGCGACGAAGGCGTGGCAGAATGAGTGCCAGTGTCACCAGTACAGCTGTTGCCAGATTAAGGTCAGATGCTTTGAGCCCGATGAAATCACTGCTCAGCGCCAGCTGGATGGCGATACGATAAAGTATGGAACCAATGATACAGCCGATCAGCGCCCAAAGCAAAAAGCGCGTGCGGAATAATGTTTCACCGATAATCACCGCGGCAAGACCGACAACAATTGTACCGACACCGGAGGTGACATCTGCAAAGCCGTTTGTCTGGGCAAATAATGCGCCGCCAAGAGCAACCAGAGCATTGGACATAGCCATGCCGAGATAAATCTGACGATCGGTTTTCACGCCCTGTGCGCGTGCCATACGCGCATTGGTACCGGTTGCACGCATGGCAAGGCCGATATTGCTTTCCAGAAAACGCCAGATGAGCAGGGCGGCGATGATAACAAGAACGCCAACAAAAAGCGGACGCACATAATATTCAGGAACACCTAATCCATAAAAAGGTGAGATCATTGTATCCTGATTAATCAGAGCGACGTTCGGCTTGCCCATCACACGCAGATTGACTGAGAAAAGCGCAGTCATGGTAAGGATGGAGGCCAGAAGATTAAGGATGCCGAAGCGGATATTCAATGTTGCGGTTACAAGTCCGGTAACAGCGCCTGCCATCATGGCAATCAGCGCGGCAAGCCACGGATTAACACCGGCAATAATTAAAACAGCAGTAACAGCGGCGCCGAGTGGAAAGGAACCATCCACAGTCAGATCTGGAAAATCAAGCACACGAAACGACAGATATACGCCGAGGGCTACAAATGAAAAGACCAGACCTAATTCGACCGCACCCCAAAAAGCGATCAGACTCACAATAATGTTCCTTCGGCTTGTGCAGACGGCCGGCACTCTCAAACGGGTCAATCACAGTTCTGTTTTGACCGTCTGATAATACGGGGCAGCCTGCCTGTTGAAATCTGAGTATCTTTTGTTTTGCGGTCTGTGCCGGATTTAAAAGATACAAAGGAGATGATCCGGATATTGAGGTCTTAAAAATTGAACCCGAATATCCGGATGATGAAAAACCGGTAAAGCTGCTTTACCGGCTAGAGCATAATTCCTTAAACTTGAATCAGTTTAAGGTAAAATTATGCTCTAATTTTAAAGTGTTAGAGCAAGTTTTGTGTGCCAAGTCTGGCACACGGCGCTCTAGAATATAGATTATTCTTTGATGACTTTGCTTGCGCGGTCGACCACAGCCTGCGGGATTTCAATCCCCATTTTCTTTGCTGCAACCAGATTGACAACCAGATCTGTACCGGCGGCAACTTTCACCGGAATATCACCTGGCTTTTCGCCCTTCAGAATACGGACAACAACTTCACCGGTCTGCTTGCCAACATCATAATAGTTGAAACCGAGAGCGATGAAAGCACCGCGGCTGACGGAATCTGTATCGGCAGTCATCAGAGGAATCTTGGCTTCTTCCGCAACACTGACCGCACCTTCAAGCGCAGAAATAATAGTGTTGTCGGTCGGGATATAAATCAGGTCTGCTTTACCGATCAAAGCGCGGGCTGCGCCCTGAACTTCAGCCGATTTGGTTGCAGCTGATTCAACCACTTCCAGACCACCTTCTTTGGCCGCAACTTTCAGGCCTTCGAGAAGCGAAATCGAATTGGCCTCACCGGAATTATAAAGGAAGCCGATGGTCTTTACATTCGGAGCTACTTCTTTGATCAGTTTGATGTGATCAGCAACCGGTGAAAGATCGGACAGACCGGTGACATTGCCGCCAGGCTTTTCCATGCTTTTAACAAGCTGTGCGCCAACCGGATCAGACACGGCAGTAAACACAACCGGAATATCACGGGTGCCGGAAACCACGGCCTGCGCAGATGGTGTGGAGATCGGTACAATTACATCCGGTGCTTCACCGATGAACTGACGGGCGATCTGTGCAGCTGTCGCAGGATTGCCCTGAGCAGACTGATAGGTGAATTTCAGATTTTCACCTTCTTTAAAACCGGCTGCGGCCAGTGCATCTTTTACACCGTCGCGGGCAGCATCAAGAGCCGGATGTTCAACAATTGCTGTGACAGCAACACTGACATCTTTGGCATTTGCCGGTGCAGCAATCATTGTTGTGGCCATAGCTGTCGACAGCAAAGCCAGGAAAAGTGTACGCATGAAAATCTCCCTCTGTTCCGCGTCCCGATCAAAACGAATAATCAGTTCTCGGAGAGAGGTCAACGCGCATCATATGGGATAGTCAAGAGGCGGACACTTTAGCGCTATTCTTACCGGCAGGCGTGGCGGTAAAAGCATAGTTGTTTCACGTGAATCATCGTGGTTAGCAAAAACTTAACGGCATTTTTTATGATTTATCGATTTCACGAAATCAAAATCCGTTATGCATATTGTTTATTCAGCTCAAGATATTCGCTCAGCTCTTTAGCTGCTGCAGCGCCTGCGCGATTGGCTCCGATGGTTGATGCCGATGATCCATACCCAACCAGATGAATGCGCGGATCTTTGACAACTTCTGTTGCCAGTCTGCCGCCCATAATAATGCCGCCATTGGTTTCGCGGATTTGTAATGGTGCAAGATGATCCAGTGAGCTGCGGAAGCCGGTACACCATAAGATGACATCGGCACGTTGTTCTGTGCCGTCTGCCCAACGGATACCTGTTTCTGTTATCTCGCTGAACATTGGCAGGCGGTTTAATGCACCACGTTCACGGGCAGCATGCAAAGCAGGGGTGAGGGGAATACCGGTTACAGAAACAACAGAGCCGGGTATCAAACCGCGGCGGACACGATCTTCGACAATAGCCACAGCTGCTCGGCCATCTTCTTCTGTAAATGGTGTTTCACGAAATTGCGGTTCGCTGCGGGTTACCCATGTTGTTGTGGTGACTTGTGAAATTTCATCAAGCAGCTGCAGAGCGGAAATACCGCCACCGACAATGACAACATGTTTACCGATGAATGCTTCAGCTGTCTGATAATCGCGGGTATGAAGCTGCTGTCCTTTGAAAAGTTCAGCACCGGTATAATGCGGTATGACCGGTGTCTCCCATGTGCCGGTGGCATTGATTAATCCGCGGGCAGTGAAAGTTTCCCTATCGGTTTCAATACGAAAACGCTCATTGCGCTCACAAACAACATTGACGCTCACCGGTCTGTAAACCGGCAAATGAAACTTCTTTTCATAGGCCGCATAATATCGGGGAACAGCAATGGATGCTTTGACCTCTGATACTTCGGGCTCCAGAACATCTGCGAAAGACATACCCGGAAGGTCATGAATCCGGTTTACTGTGCTGAGTGTGAGGGAAGGCCAGCGATATTGCCATGCGCCGCCGGCATCGGGCGATTTATCGAGAATGATAAAATTGCGGCCTGCTTTCAGACCCAGTTTTTGCAGATGATAAGCAGATGATAAACCGGCCTGTCCGGCACCAATAATCAGAATATCGGTTTTAAAGGCCATATGCAGTGCCGGTTTTGTTACAGTCTCTTGATTATCATTCATGGCCAGAATCCGCTTTATTGAACAACTAAACCTTACTTAGGTTTTTGTTCCGTTCATACAAGCGGTTGGTAGGGGGAGAGAGAAATGGTGATCCCGACTGGATTCGAACCAGTGGCCTACAGATTAGGAATCTGTCGCTCTATCCTACTGAGCTACGGGACCGGATAGTATGGTGCACACATACTGATTTTTTGACCGTAAGCCAAGGGCAGGCAGGGCAGAAAATACCGGAATAGTCTGATGAGAAATAAAAAAGCGAAGAGGGGATTATGCCTCTTCGCTGAACAGAAACCTGTTTAATTTGCAGTCTGAGATCAGGCTGCGATTTTCTCAGCCGGCGCTAGCTGCGCGTCTTTGAGACGATATTGTGCAAGCTCAACCCAATAGCTCATGCCAAAGGGCAGGGCATCATCATTAAAATCATAGGCCGGATGATGCAGGTTTGCGCTCTCGCCATTGCCGAGGAAAATATAGCAACCCGGACGCGCTTCGAGCATATAGGAGAAATCCTCACCACCCATCATTGGTTCAACTTCACGGGTGATCGGGCCATTGATACTGACCTTGTCAGCAACATCGGCGGCGATTTCTGTCTGGCCGGAATGGTTGAATGTCACCGGATAGTTGTTTTTAAAATCAAGATCGATCTTGATATTGTTGAGCAGACCAAAGGCTTCACAATGGGCACGCATACGCTGTTCGGCAAAAGCACGGTTGTGCTTTGTGAGGCTGCGTACTGTGCCCGCGAGCACGGCTTTTTCCGGAATGATATTGTAAGCTTCACCGGCATTAAATTTGGTGACCGAGATTACCAGTGAATCCAGCGGGTTTGATCCACGTGAAACAATGCTCTGCAATGCGGTGACCAGCTGGGAGCCGATGACGATCGGATCAATATTGCGATGCGGCTGTGCGGCATGGCCGCCTTTGCCGTTGATGGTGATGGTAAACTCATCAGTCGCGGCCATGATCGGGCCTTTGCAAACGGCCAGTTCACCGACAGGAATGCCCGGCATATTATGCATGCCGTAAACTTCAACAATATTGAAGCGCTCCATCATACCGTCTTTGACCATAGCCAGACCACCGGCACCGCCTTCTTCGGCAGGCTGGAAAATGACGATGACTTCGCCGTAGAAATCACGGGTCTCGCAGAGAATTTTTGCAGCACCGAGCAGCATGGATGTATGACCGTCATGGCCGCAGGAATGTGCCTTGCCCGGATTTTGCGAAACCCATTCCGGTGTGCCGGTTTCAGTTAGCGGTAATGCATCCATATCCGCACGCAGACCGATTGCCTGACCCGCACCTTTTTTGCCTTTAATGACGCCGACAACACCGGTGCGTCCGATACCGGTCACAACTTCATCACAGCCGAATTCACGCAGTTTTTGTTCTACAAATGCCGCAGTTTCATGCACGTCATAGAGTAATTCCGGTTTGCTGTGTAAATGTCTGCGCCACAGGCTGACTTCCTGTTTTAATTGTGCGGCGCGATCTAAAAGCGGCATTTCTGTTCTCCGAACCTGTGTGCCTCTCCTCCGAGGCATTATGAGCGAGGCGGTATGTGGACTGCATAAAACTGAAATCACTCGTCACAGTAATGATGCAATAAAATTATACACACTATGAGCGGGTGTGGGTAAAACACAACGCTCTCAGATAACATAGTGTGTTTTATAAAATTTCGCCAATCGGTCTTTGCCTTTTATGCGGTGTCTGAGGTAGAAAAGTTTACTTAAGAAAAATGTGCAGGCATTTTTTCTGATGACCGGATTTTTGCCGCTTTATACCGTTTGTAGACCTGACAAAACAAATGCAGGTTCTGATCTGCGGTGAAGCAGGATATAGTTCCGGATATCTGAATACCGAATATTACGCCTTGAAAGGTGGTCATCCCATGATCCCGAATATTTTAAAACAATCTGTTCTGGCAATGACTGTCTCATGCCTTGCAATTTCGCAGGCTGTTTCAGTGGCGCAAGCCAATCCCTACATGGCTGTTGATGTGTCGACCGGTAAGGTATTGGCGCATAATGATGCTTTTAAGCGCTGGTATCCGGCATCGCTGACCAAAATGATGTCAGCCTATGTGGTGTTCCGTGCTTTGCGCTCCGGTCAGAAAACACTGGAATCGCCGGTGCGTATGTCTGTTGCAGCGACAAAAGAACCGCCGAGCAAAATGGGCTATAAGGCCGGTTCGGTGATGACACTGGACAGTGCTTTGAAAATCATGATGGTGAAATCCGCCAATGACGTGTCCGTTGCGGTGGCTGAATCCGTTGGCGGCAGCAAAGCCGGATTTGCAAAAATGATGAATGCCGAGGCAAGACGCATTGGCATGTTCGGTTCAAACTTTACCAATCCGCATGGTCTGCCTGATCCGAACAATTATTCGACCGCGCGCGATATGGCTTTGCTTGCCGCGCAGCTGCGTCGTGAATTTCCTGAATATGCCCATTACTTTAATACGGAAGCGATTGATCCGGGTGAGGGCAAAAAAGTTCAGGCCAATTACAATATTCTGCTCGGCCGGTTTAACGGCGCTGACGGTATGAAAACCGGCTTCATCTGCGCTTCCGGATTTAACCTCGCCGGCTCTGCAACCCGAAACGGCCGTACAATTGTTGCTGTTGTGCTGGGTGCTGCCAAACAGGAAGACCGCGCTGTGCAGGCTGCGGAATTGCTGCAAAATGGGTTTGCTACCCGTGGCGGCGGCGGTGCAACACTTGCCAGCCTTGTGCCTTATGGCAGCAATAATAATCAGGTCACAGATTTGCGGGCGCAGATTTGCAGTCAGCAGGCTATGTCGGACCGCTGGGACGGTCGTGATGTGGAAGGCCGTTTGAAAATCAATTCGCCTTATATTACGGCGATGACCCGTGAACCGGTTGCGGTTCCTGTCGGACTGGTTGCCAAAGCACCGGAAGTGCAGGCAGGCGGCGTGCTGCATATTTCACAAGTACCGATTCCGCTGCAGCGTCCTATGCGCGGTAATCTGACAACAGCAGTGAATTAACATGTCCTTCAAACCGATCAGCGTTTCTGTGCTCACAGGTTTTCTGGGAGCAGGAAAAACCACATTACTCAACCGGCTGCTGAAAGATCCTGCCTTGCAGGATACGGCGGTTATCATCAATGAATTTGGTGATGTCAGTATAGATCATCTGCTTGTTGAGCAGACGGCTGACGGGGTTATCCAGCTTGCTGACGGTTGCCTCTGCTGCACCGTTCGCGGTGAGCTGGTGGATACGCTGGCGGATCTGATTGAACGGGTCCAGATGGGCAAGATCAACGCTTTGCAGCGCATTGTGATCGAGACAACCGGTCTGGCTGATCCGGTGCCGGTATTGCAGGCGCTGATGGGGCATCCGGTTTTAATGCAGGTTCTGAAACTGGACGGTGTGATTACCGCAGTTGATGCTGTGAATGGTATGGCGACATTGGATGCCCATATCGAGGCCGTGAAACAGGTTGCTGTTGCCGACCGGATTGTTCTGACCAAATCTGATCTTGCCGATACAGCACAGCTTGCAGCTTTAAAGACGCGGATCAGAAACCTTAATCCGGCAGCCGAAATCTATGACAATGTTGCAGACGATATCGGTTATGCAGCTTTGTTTGATTGCGGATTGTACAATCCGGCAGGCAAGACACCGGACGTGCAGAACTGGCTGAAAGCAGACAGTTATGATGATCATCATGACCATCACGACCACGTTTGTGAGATACATGGTGCAGGCTGTTCCGGCCATCATCACGGTGAACATGGACATCATCATCACCACCATCACGATGAGACAATCCGTTCATTCTCGCTGAAACATGATGCGCCGGTACCTTTTGCAGCCATTGAAATGTTTCTGGATTTGCTGCGCTCTACCCACGGCGACAAATTACTGCGCATGAAAGGGATTATCGCTGTTGCAGAAGATGCTGAACGACCGCTGGTTATTCACGGTGTGCAGCAGATTTTGCATCCGCCTGTGCGTCTGAAAAGCTGGCCGCAGGAATTGCAGGACAGCAAATATCAGACACGTCTGGTTCTGATTACCAAAGATCTGGATGAGACCTATATACGTGATCTGTTTGATGCGTTTTTAGGCAAGCCGCGTATTGATCAGGCTGATGCACAGGCGCTAACCGACAATCCGCTGGCTATCCCCGGTTTTTCCATGAAGGGCTAAAAGTCTTAGAGCGGTTTACGTCCAGATTGGATCATAGTGCTCGCTCCAGATTCGTTATTTGGTCGCATTATCACGGGCGTCAAGTTGATCCAACTTGACTGTGAAATGCTTTAGCCCTTTTGTATCAGAAAATGAAAAACCCGACCCTCATTCTGCTGTTCCAGCAGAATATGCCCTTCTGACTGGCAGAAATGGGCAATATCGAGTGGGGAAAGCGGATCAGTGGTTTCAATCCTGATCCGGTCACCGGCAGACAAGTCTTGCAATTTTTTACGGGTTTTCAAAACAGGTAAGGGGCATTGCAGCCCCTTAAAATCATAAAAAACTTCAGCTTCAGCGGTCATTTTATTGGCCGGTCAGCCGGTTCCAGAGAGATTTCTTCTCAGCTGTTGTAGCCGGCATATCCGGTGTTACCTGAGGGGCAACAACGGCTGCTGCTGCCGGATTATTGTTCGGCACAGGAACAGAAGCGGTTGCATTCTGATCCAGAACAGGCTGGGCTGCTGCCGGTACATTAGCTGCAACCGAGGTTGCAGCAGGTGCTGTTACAGGTGTCTGAGCGATCGCTGTCGGTGCTGCAGTATCCGGTGCGCCCGGTGTCTCGGAAGAGGCAGGGCTTAAGGATGGCGGCGTGCGGGATACTTTCTCACCACGTGCGCGGCGTGCACTCCAGTCAGATACCAGTTTTGCTTCCTGAACACCCATGATTGAAGGCGCAGGCTGTTTTTTCGATGATTTATTCAGCGCGCTCGAAAACGCTGCATCATAGGTTTTCTGGTAGCTGGAATAAGCAGACTGGATTGAATCCGGCTGTGACATTGGCGGGCAGGCGGCAGAAGCCGAAAGTCCCTGCTGTCCCGGGAAGTTCTGATTAAAGACGTAACGCTTGCCGCAAACATCGACTTTCGGCGGTACTTTTGTAATTTCGAACTGGTCATAGCCTTCTTTAAGCATGGTCCAGAACTGATAATTCGGATCATTCTTATAACGCGCCATATTGGCGGCAGTCATACGGAACGGATAGGCCTGAACCTGAAAATCGCGCTGACCGCCCTTAAAGGCATCGCGTCCGAAAGCATAAATTTCGGACATGCTTTCGTCAGTCATGGAATAGCAACCGGCGGAAGAACAAGCGCCATGCACCATCAGATGCTGACCGGTACGGCCATTGGCGCGGTCATAGGCATTCGGAAAGCCAAGATTGAATGACAGGTAATATTGGGAGTTCGGGTTCATCTGCGCAGCAGAGACCGAATAGAAACCTTCCGGTGCCTGACGGTCACCCTCTATATATTTAGGACCGAGCTTGCCTGACCATTTGCAGATCTCATAGGACGCAACCATGTCATAGCGGCCATTGGTTTTCTGTTTCCAGACTTCCAAAACGCCTTCTTCCTTGAAGATACGCGCCATAACCGGCGATGTCTTGTTCATGCCCTTGGCTTTGATTTTAGCCAGAACTTTGGAAGGCAGCTCACGCTCTGCTTTGGCACCGACACCATCAAAGACTGAACCCTGACAACCGGCAAGTGCTACGGTTGCGATCAGTGAAGCAAAAATTGCAGTTCTGAGTTTCATGAGTGTCACCGGCAATATTAGGCAAGAGTTGGAACAAAATATCCTGAAATAGCAAAAAGGCAAATTTTCAGCCGCGATCAGTTTGTCCCGTAGTATCGGTCAGTATGATTGATAAAGTGTTATTAACTTAGCATCGGGCAATATTTACAGCAAATGACCTGTATTGACCATATGCCTTAGAGCAGTTCCTGTGACGGCTGAATTGCCGGAACAGCTCTCTTTTTTTGTTAAGCACATTGTCCAACGTAAAACGGCTTAGCACTTTTGCCGGAAATGCTCTTAAAACATAAAGGCCGCGCTGGTTGCGCGGCCTTTATGTGGAACAAGTGGTTGAAATCACAATCAGAGATTACGACCCATGGCCAGATATTTCTGACGACGTTCCTGTTTCAGTGTTTCACCGTCCACGCCTTCAAGAGATTTCAGCGCTGTTGCAATCACTTCGCCTGCAGCATCGATAATCGCATTTTTACCGCGATGTGCGCCGCCGAGAGGCTCAGGAATAATATTATCAATGATTTTCAGCTCAAGCAGATCCTGCGCTGTGATGCGCATATTGGTGGCTGCATCTTTGGCACGGGTCGAATCACGCCACAGAATAGAAGCAGCACCTTCCGGTGAGATCACCGAATAGATTGCATGTTCGAGCATGTAAACGCGGTTGGCGACAGCAATCGCAATCGCACCACCGGAACCGCCTTCACCGATCACAACCGTGATAACCGGTACACGCAGTTTCAGGCTCATTTCCAGCGAGCGGGCAATGGCTTCTGCCTGACCGCGCTCTTCCGCACTCACACCCGGATAGGCACCGGCAGTATCAATGAATGTGATTACCGGCAGTTTGAAACGGTCAGCCAGCTCCATGATACGGATGGCTTTACGATAGCCTTCCGGACGCGGGGAACCGAAATTATGTTTCAGGCGGGTCTTGGTGTCATTGCCTTTTTCCTGACCGAGCACCGCAACAGCCTGACCGTTAAAACGCGCAAAACCGGCCTGAATGGCCTGATCTTCGGCAAAGTTACGGTCACCGGCCAGCGGCGTGAATTCTGTAAACAAGCGGTTCACATAATCCAGGCAATGCGGACGGTCCGGATGACGGGCGATCTGCACTTTCTGCCAAGGGGTGAGTTTGCGGTAAATATCTTTCAGCGCGTCGCTAGAGCGCTTTTCAAGGCGCCGTATCTCATCACTCATCTCGACACTGCCGCTTTCCTGCGCCAGCTTTTTCAGTTCGAGGATCTGACCATCGAGATCTGCGACGGGTTTTTCGAAATCAAGGTAATTATACATATGACCTGACTATTACGCTCCGGAGACTAAAACCATCAGACATTAAGGTCTGAGAGAGGGTTTCATCTGTCCTATATAGATTGTCTGACAGAAAAATCTATCTGCCGAATATGTTTCTCTTAAACTTCATAGCGTCAATCGGCAAGCGGATGATGCGTTGCAACGAGCTGATGCAGTCTTTCTTCCAGCACATGGGTATAAATTTGTGTCGTAGAAATGTCCGAATGGCCTAATAATTGCTGAACGGCACGTAAATCTGCACCATTTTGCAAAAGATGACTGGCAAAGGCGTGACGCAGCACATGGGGAGAAACCGCAGCCGCTGCAATACCGGCACGCGCTGCCAGTGCTTTCAGATCACGGGCAAAGACCTGCCGTGCCAGATAACCGCTTTCTGAGCGGGCAGGAAACAGCCAGGGACTATCCTGCCATTCCGGTACTCTGTCACGCAGACCCACATAAAGCTGCAGGACATTCTGCGCTTTGACCGAGAGCGGCACCATGCGTTCCTTGGCACCTTTACCGCGCACCAGCAGAAAGCGTTGATTGCTGCGGATGGTTTTTTCCGGCAATCCTACAAGCTCGCTGACACGCATACCGGTGGCATAGAGCAGTTCCAACAACGCATGCAGACGCACGGCGTTGAAGTAGCCGCTCATATCTTCCTGGGGCTGCGCTTCTGTTTCAGCCTGCGCCAGCAGCTTTGAAACTGTGTCTTCGCTCATAATTTTAGGCAGTGCCTGATTTTTCTTCGGCGCATCGATGATACCGGTCGGATCGTCGCTGCGCATACCTTCAGTATAGAGAAAGCGGAAGAATTGTCGCAAAGAGGAGAGGCGGCGTGCCTGTGAAGTGGAAGCGAAGCCCTGAATATTCATCTCATCAAGGCAGGCTTTAATATCGACGGAATTGGCTGAAACCAGTCCGGTTTTGCGGCCTGCCATAAATTCCGCAGCGGTTTCCAGATCGCGGCGATAGGATTCCAGCGTATTCTCGGCGGCACCCCGTTCAGCACTCATCATTTCCAGAAACGAGTCGATTGCAGCATCTGTTGAGAGATTATTCTGCATCTTCAGCCTCCGGTTCACCCTCTGTATAGGGCGATGGCACAGGGGCCGGGCTGACAGGTGCTGTATCGCGCGGTTGCTGCACCATTTTATGCGCCGGTACGCGAACAATAATCTCTGATGTCACCGGACTGACCGTTTTCACAAGCACCAGCATCAGCCCGTAAATACAGGCAGAAATCAGAGCCAGAATGATAATCAGGCGGGTGAGAGTCGGCATAAGGGTAATAGTGCTTTCACAGTGACAAAGATATTTGGTGCCATTGTGCCCTGATAATCTCAATAAAGCCTAACCAAATTCGACAGGAAAAAGAAAAGGCCCGGTAAAAACCGGGCCTCGCATTCTGTATAATCCGCAGATTACATCAAACCAATTATATCAAGGCGCTAAGATGCTGACGCATCACGCCTTGAAAAAGTTCAATCGCCACTCGGGCTTAACCAAAACTCCATGAGTCATACTCATAGGGTTTTGGTATTACATATGAATTGGCTTGTCATAAGTGGCCATTGCCGATTCACGAACAGCTTCCGACATGGTCGGATGTGCGTGGCAGGTACGGGCCAGATCTTCAGAAGAACCGCCAAACTCCATCAAAACGGTCAGTTCGTGGATCATTTCACCGGCATTGTAACCGAGGATATGCGCACCCAGAACTTTGTCTGTGGCTTTGTCAGCCAGAATTTTCACAAAACCGTCTGTGTGCTGCATAGCGCGTGCACGGCCATTGGCTGTGAACGGGAATTTGCCGACTTTATATTCAATACCGGCAGCTTTCAGTTCTTCTTCGGTTTTGCCGACAGAAGCAACTTCCGGCTGGGTGTAAACAACGCTCGGGATCACATCAAAATTGACGTGGCCTTTCTGACCGGCGATGATTTCTGCAACGGCAACGCCTTCATCTTCGGCTTTGTGCGCCAGCATCGGGCCTTTAACCACGTCGCCGATTGCATAAATGCCGGCAACATTGGTCTGCCAATGGTCGTTGATCGCAACGCGGCCGCGTTCATCAAGAGCAACACCGGCTTCGGCCAGACCCAGACCATCTGTGTAAGGACGACGGCCGGTCGAAATCAGAACGGCTTCAGCTTCAAGGGTCACTGCATCGCCGCCTTTAACAGGTTCGAAAGTCACCTTGGCGCCATTGCCGGATTTTTCAACTGCAGTCACTTTGGCGCTGAGTTTGAAATCAATGCCCTGTTTAGCCAGCATACGCTGGAACTGCTTGGAAACTTCACCGTCCATGCCGCCGAGGATCTTGTCGAGATATTCAACAACAGTCACTTTGGCACCCAGACGCGACCATACGGAACCGAGTTCCAGACCGATCACGCCGCCGCCGACAACAACCAGAGTTTCAGGCACTTTGGTGAATTCCAGCGCGCCGGTTGAAGAAACAATGACTTTCTCGTCAATATCAACATTAACGCCCGGAATACCGGCAACATCAGAACCGGTGGCGATGATGATGTTTTTGGTTTCGAGTTCTTTGACAGAACCGTCTTCAGCAGTGACAGAAACTTTGCCTGCAGCAACAACTTTACCAAAACCGGTGAAAGCTTCGATCTTGTTCTTCTTGAACAGGAATTCAACGCCGCTGGTGTTGGCTTTAACAGTTGTTACTTTGTGCGCCAGCATTTTTTCGAGATTCAGCTTCGGTGCGCTCACTTCAACGCCGAGCGCGTCGAAAGAATGACCGGCTTCCGCAAAAACTTCAGAAGCGTGCAGCAATGCCTTTGAAGGGATACAGCCGACATTGAGGCAGGTGCCGCCGAAAGTGCTGCGTTTTTCAACAACGGCAACTTTCAGGCCGAGCTGGGCAGCTTTGATAGCTGCAACATAACCGCCAGGGCCGGTACCGATAACAACGACATCATAAGACATTGCTTAATCCTTTTAACTCTTTTTAAGTCCGTTCAGGCAGGGGATTTCTGCATGAAGACAAGGGTCGATCTTTTATTCTTCGGGTGTGCAGGCTTTAAAGCGAAACACTTCCCAGTTCAGCGGCTCGGCCGGTTTGGCCGTTCCAAAATCATAACTGTCCAGCATACTGACAAAATCCGGCAGGAGGATTGCTGCGGCAGCCGGTTCATCATTGCGGGGCAGAAACTCTGCATCTGCACCATCTTTAAGCGCATATACTACGCCCTGCCAGATTGTGCAGTCATCAATTTCATCTTCAGCATTATCGTCACCCGCACAATTATAGGTGATCATGGCTGTCGGGCGGGCTGCACCGTCTGTCCATTGCACAGTGCCCTGTAATTTGAATTCAGGTTTGTCATTGGCAATGATGGTGAAACTGTTGCCTGACTGCTCATCATCTTTTTGAACAGGGCTGAAAGTCAGTGTGTAATTCTGGTCTTTGTCGGAATAGGCGGCGCGGTTCTGCATACAGGCGGCTGAGGCAGCAGCAGTGGCGGTCAGCAGAATCGTACAGCTTGCGAGACAGGCAATAGTCTTTTTGAAAATGGCTGATTTGATAGGCATTGTTCCCTCACCGGGCTTGTCAATTCTGATTTACAGCATCGGCCTGAAGCACGATCCGTAGTTCTAATGGGCTTGCTGACTGGCCAGCTTAATTCCTAATCCGATAAATACCATACCGGTCACGCGATTAAACCATGCACCCAGAGCGAAAAAGCGTTTACGCACGGGTTCCAGCGTAAAGAACAAAGTCACAATTGCAAACCAGCCGATGACGACGATTGCGATCAGAATCCCGTAAATACCCTGAATTGCAGCCGGTGTTTCATGGCTGACAAGGGATGAGAACAGGGAGAGGAAAAACAACACGGCTTTCGGGTTCAGCGCATTGGTGATGAAACCCATAGTAAAGCAGCGCTTGGCCGAAATTGCTTTTTGTTGTGGTTGAGCAGCTTCGCCGTCTGTCTGAAGAATTTTATCTGCATCGGCTGCATTGAGCGGTTTTTCCCGCAGCGCCTTGATGCCGAGATAAAACAAATAGGCAGCACCTGCCCATTTAATCAGCGAAAACAGAAACAGAGACTGGGATACGATCAGGCCGATGCCGAGGATCGTATAGGAGATGTGGAACATCAGCGATGCGCCGATGCCAAGACTGGTGATGAAGGCTGCACGGCGGCCATGCACAATGCTCTGACGCACAATCAGCGCGAAATCCGCACCGGGTGCTACGAGCAGGATCACGAATACCGCCATCAGACCGGTGAATTCGATCACATACTGCATGAGAGGCTCCGTGAGATCAGAAAAAGAAAGAGCCGCAGGGCTCAGAAAAGATGCAGTTGAAAAGAGCGCTGTCGCGGGACAGCGCTCTTAGTCAGTTTATTACAGGTCGAGAACCAGACGTTCCGGATCTTCCAAACTGTCCTTCACGCGAACGAGGAAGGTCACAGCTTCTTTGCCGTCTACGATACGGTGATCGTAGGACAGAGCCAGATACATCATCGGACGGATAACGATCTGACCGCCGACAACAACCGGACGTTCCTGAATTTTGTGCATGCCGAGAATACCGGACTGCGGTGCGTTCAGGATCGGGGAAGACATCAGGGAACCATATACACCACCATTGGAGATGGTGAATGTGCCGCCCTGCATATCAGCCATGGAAAGCTGACCGTCACGGGCTGCACGGCCGAGACGACCGATTTCTTTTTCGATTTCAGCAATCGACATCTGGTCGGCATCGCGAACAACAGGAACCACGAGACCCTTGTCAGTACCGACAGCAACGCCGACGTGAGCAAAGTTCTTGTAGATGATGTCTGTGCCGTCGATTTCGGCATTAACAGCAGGAATTTCTTTCAGAGCATGGGTTACAGCTTTGGTGAAGAAACCCATGAAGCCGAGCTTAACGCCGTGCTTCTTCTCGAAGATATCTTTGTAGCGTGAACGCAGATCCATAACAGCCGACATGTCGACTTCGTTATAAGTGGTCAGCATGGCTGCAGTGTTCTGAGCATCTTTCAGACGACGTGCAATAGTCTGACGCAGACGGGTCATTTTCACGCGTTCTTCGCGTGGTGCATCACCAGCAGGGGATGCAGGACGTGCAGCAACTGGAGCGGCGGCGGCTGCAGGTGCAGTGCCTTTTGCCAGAGCGGCAAGAACATCACCTTTGAGAACCTGACCACGCTTGCCGGAACCGTCAACCTGATCACTGTTCAGACCGGCTTCAGCCATCAGCTTGGCAGCAGCAGGAGCGGCTGGCATGGAAGAGGTAGTTGCGGCAGGTGCAGCAGCGGCTACAGGCGCTGCGGCTGGCGCAGCAGCAGCAGGTTTGGCTTGAGGAGCAGCAGTTGCGCCCGATGCATCAATCTGGCCGAGGAGGGCATCGAGACCAACATTGTCACCTTCCTGAGCGGTGATTTCTGTCAGAACGCCGGAAACAGGCGCAGGAACTTCAATAGAAACCTTGTCGGTTTCCAGTTCAACCAATGGTTCATCAGCAACGATAGCGTCGCCGACTTTTTTGAGCCATTTGCCGATGGTTGCCTCTGTGACGGATTCCCCGAGGGTGGGAACGCGGATTTCGGTTGCCATGGTTTTATCTTCCCTGGATCTTTAATCTGAATGATAGGCGACCCGCTGAGGATAAATCAGCGGGTCAGAAATTTAAATTTTAAGAACCGAGCGCATCTTCAAGGAAGGCTGCGAGCTGTTCAAGATGCTTGGACATCAGACCTGTTGCAGGCGATGCGGCAGCCGGACGGCCTGCATAGCGGGCACGCGGATATTTCGCATCAATATGCGCCAGAACCCATTCCAGATAAGGCTCGATGAACGACCATGCGCCCATATTCTTCGGCTCTTCCTGACACCAGACGATTTCTGCACCGCGGAAGCGGGACAGTTCGTTGATGAGAGCTTTTGCCGGGAACGGATAAAGCTGTTCAACACGCAGCAGGTAGATATCGTCGATACCGCGTTTTTCACGCTCTTCGTAAAGATCGTAATAGACTTTACCGGAGCAGAGAACCACGCGACGGATCTTGGCATCTTTCTGCAGCTTGATCGGCTGATCCTTGAGATATTGCGCATCATCCCACAGCAGGCGGTGGAATGTGCTGTCTCCGGACAGTTCGCTCAAGGAAGAAATCGCACGCTTGTGACGCAGCAGGGACTTCGGTGTCATCATGATCAGCGGCTTGCGGAAGTCGCGTTTCATCTGACGACGCAGAATGTGGAAGTAGTTTGCCGGTGTCGTAACATTGGCAACCTGCATATTATCTTCCGCGCAAAGCTGCAGATAACGTTCCAGACGTGCTGACGAATGTTCAGGACCCTGACCTTCATAGCCGTGCGGCAGAAGGCAGACGAGACCGGACATACGCAGCCATTTGCGCTCACCAGAAGAGATGAACTGGTCGAATACAACCTGAGCACCGTTGGCGAAGTCACCGAACTGGGCTTCCCACAGCACGAGTGCGCGCGGATCTGTCAGCGAGTAACCATATTCATAACCGAGCACAGCTTCTTCCGAAAGCATCGAGTTGATGGCTTCGTAAATTGCCTGGCCCTTCTGAAGATTATTCAGAGGGATATAGCGGCTCTGATTTTCCTGATCGTAAAGAACAGTGTGACGCTGCGAGAATGTACCGCGTTCCACGTCCTGACCGGAGAAACGGATCGGGTGACCTTCAAGGGACAGCGAACCGAATGCCAACGATTCAGCTGTTGCCCAGTCAATGCCTTCACCGCTGTCGATCATCTTTGAGCGATTGTCGAGGAAGCGCTGAATGGTGCGGTGTACGTTGAAGCCTTCAGGGGTTTCGGAAAGTTTCTTACCGATTTCCTTGAGGGTTTTCGCCGGTACGCCGGTTTTACCGCGACGCTGTTCATCAGCATTGTCAGCTGTGCGCAGACCTGCCCATGCACCGTCGAGCCAGTCGGCTTTATTCGGCTTGTAGTTCTGGCCGGCTTCGAATTCTGTTTCCAGCTTGTCGCGCCAGTCAGCTTTCATCTGGTCGATGTCAGCCTGTGTCAGAAGACCTTCGCCAATCAGCTTTTCACTGTAGAGCTGTACAGTGGTTTTGTGCTTGCGAATTTCTTTGTACATCAATGGCTGTGTGAACGCAGGCTCGTCGCCTTCGTTGTGACCGAAGCGGCGGTAGCAGAACATGTCCACAACAACCGGCTTATGGAAGGTCTGGCGGAATTCGGTTGCAACTTTTGCAGCGAAGACAACAGCTTCCGGATCATCACCATTGACGTGGAAAATCGGGGCTTCAATCATTTTCGCTACATCGGAAGGATATGGCGAAGAACGGGAGAAGGCCGGATTGGTGGTGAAACCGATCTGGTTATTGATGATGAAGTGAACTGTACCGGCAACGCGGTGACCGCGCAGACCCGACAGGCCGAGACATTCTGCAACAACGCCCTGACCGGCAAATGCCGCATCACCATGCAGCAGCAGCGGCATGACTTTGGCGCGTTCTGCCAAAGGTACGATTTCATCACGGGTACGACCAGCCAGCAGATCCTGCTTGGCGCGGGCTTTACCCATAACAACCGGATTGACGATTTCGAGATGCGAAGGGTTGGCTGTCAGCGACAGGTGAACGGAGTTACCGTCAAATTCGCGGTCGGAAGACGCACCCAGATGGTATTTAACGTCGCCTGAACCTTCCACATCATCCGGCGCATAGGAGCCGCCTTTGAATTCGTGGAAAATAGCGCGGTGGGGCTTGCCCATAACCTGAGAAAGCACGTTCAGACGGCCGCGGTGAGCCATACCGAAAATGATCTCTTTCACGCCCATGGAGCCGCCGCGCTTGACGATCTGTTCAAGGGCAGGGATCAGAGATTCACCGCCATCAAGACCAAAGCGCTTGGTGCCTTTGTATTTCACGTCGATGAACTGTTCAAAGCCTTCAGCTTCGATCAGTTTGGACATGATGGCTTTCTTACCTTCCGGTGTGAAAGCAATGCTCTTATTGGCGCCTTCGATACGCTCCTGAAGCCAGGCTTTTTCAGCCGGATCAGAAATGTGCATGAATTCAAAGCCGATTGTCGAGCAATAAGTACGCTTCAGAATATCGAGCATTTCGCGAACGGTCGCATATTCGAGGCCGAGCACGTTGTCGATGAAGATTTTGCGGTCAAAATCAGCCGGTGTGAAACCGTAATTTTCCGGAGCCAGTTCGTTATGATCATCCGGCTTTTCGGAAAGACCGAGCGGATCAAGATTGGCATGCAGGTGGCCGCGCATACGGTAAGCGCGGATCATCATGATCGCGCGAACACTGTCGCGTGCTGCCTGTGTAATTTCTGCTTCAGACAGAGCCGGTGCAGCAGCTGCAGCTTTGCCGCCTTTGCCTTTCAGCTTGTCTGTCATATGTTTTTCAACATCTGCCCAGTTGCCGTCGAGAGCATTGGTCAGCTCATCTTTCGGCGTCACAGGCCAGCTGCTTTTTTCCCAGGATGCACCGCGGGCATTTTCAATCACATCTTTCGGATTGTCACCGAGATTTGCGAAAAAATCGCGCCATTCTGCATTGACCGAATTCGGATCGGTTTCATATGCAGCATAGAGCTCCTCAATATAGTCGGCATTGCCGCCATAGAGAAACGAGGTCAGGGCGAAAACGTCATTGGCTTCTTCTTGCCGTGCCATTGTCCTTGCCGGAGTATCCACTCCGTCTCCTTATACCGGCCATACCGGAAAATCTTCCGGTCCCGTTTTAAGTTGCTGGTCTGTTGTCTCTGTTCTGAGAAATAGTGCGTTTGTACTGATTTCCAACAGAAACGGGCATAAGTTTTAGTCTAGCGAACCCGGTTCAGGCTTCAGGCGTGCCATGGGCCACGAACCGGGCTTTTTAGAGGCAGTCACGCAGTGCGACTGCCAATATTCTTTTAGTTCAAAGGGATTACCCCCCTGAGAACCTCAGCCTAAGGGCATTAGCCCTTGAGAACTTCAACAAGAGTCTTGCCGAGCTGTGCAGGAGATGGGGAAACGCGGATACCGGCTTCTTCCATAGCTGCAATCTTGTCTTCAGCGCCGCCCTTGCCGCCGGAGATAACAGCACCGGCATGACCCATGGTGCGGCCTTCCGGAGCAGTACGACCGGCGATAAAGCCAACCATTGGCTTCTTACGGCCGCGCTTGGCTTCGTCTTTGAGGAACTGAGCTGCTTCTTCTTCAGCCGAACCACCGATTTCACCGATCATAACGATCGATTTGGTGTTGTCGTCAGCGAGGAACATTTCCAGCACGTCGATGAATTCTGTGCCTTTAACCGGATCGCCGCCGATACCGACAGCAGTGGTCTGGCCGAGACCTTCATTGGAGGTCTGGAACACAGCTTCGTAAGTCAGTGTACCGGAACGGGAAACAACGCCGACCGAACCTTTTTTGAAGATGTTGCCCGGCATAATGCCGATTTTGCATTCTTCAGGGGTCAGGATGCCCGGGCAGTTAGGGCCGAGCAGGCGTGATTTTGAACGTTCCAGACGTTCTTTCACGCGTACCATGTCCATAACCGGAATACCTTCGGTGATGCAGACGATGAAGCCGACTTCAGCTTCGATTGCTTCGATGATGGCATCAGCTGCACCTGCAGGCGGAACGTAGATTACGGATGCATCTGCACCGGTACGTTCTTTAGCTTCAGCAACAGTTGCAAAAATCGGCAGGTTTTCGCCCTTGGAGCCTGTCCAGGTTTCGCCGCCCTTTTTAGGGTGGATACCGCCGACCATCTGGGTGCCGTAATAGGCAAGAGCCTGTTCAGTGTGGAAAGTACCTGTCTTACCGGTCAGACCCTGAACGAGAATCTTGGTGTCCTTGTTTACAAGAATAGACATGGATTAATTTCCCTTCACTGCAGCAACGATTTTCTGCGCTGCATCGTCGAGATCGTCAGCTGAAATAACATTCAGGCCGCTCTCGTTGATGATTTTCTTGCCGAGCTCAACATTGGTGCCTTCGAGACGAACAACCAGAGGAACTTTAAGGCCAACTTCTTTAACAGCAGCGATCACGCCTTCAGCGATAACGTCGCATTTCATGATGCCGCCGAAGATGTTCACGAGAATACCTTCAACAGCCGGATCAGCAGTGATGATCTTGAATGCAGCTGTTACTTTTTCTTTGGTAGCGCCGCCGCCAACATCGAGGAAGTTTGCCGGTTCTGCACCGTAAAGCTTGATGATGTCCATGGTTGCCATAGCAAGACCGGCACCATTGACCATGCAGCCGATATTACCGTCGAGGGCAACATAGGCCAGATCATGCTTGGAAGCTTCGATTTCTTTTTCGTCTTCTTCCGACAGATCGCGCAGTTCCTGAATGTCAGGATGACGGAACAGAGCATTGCCGTCGAAGGATACTTTGGCATCCAGCACGCGTACACGACCATTGGTCATGACGATCAGCGGGTTGATCTCCAGAAGGCTCATGTCTTTTTCAACAAAAGCTTTGTAGAGGATCGGGAACAGCTTCAGAGCGTCTTCACGGGCTTCGCCTTCGAGCTTCAGAGCATCGGCAAGCTTGGCATTGTCTTCATCGGTCACGCCTTTGGCAGGATCGATTGCAACATTGATGATCTTTTCCGGTGTTTCTTCCGCAACAGCTTCGATGTCCATACCGCCTTCGGTGGAAACAACGAAAGCCGGACGGCCGACGGAGCGGTCGATCAGCAGGGAGAGATACAGTTCGCGGTCGATGTCCGCACCATCTTCGATGTAAAGACGGTTTACCTGCTTACCGGCAGGACCGGTCTGCTTGGTCACCAGAGTGTTGCCGAGCATTTCTTTAACGTTCGCAACAACTTCTTCGATGGATTTGGCAAGACGCACGCCGCCTTTAGCATCGGCTGGCAGTTCTTTGAACTTACCTTTACCGCGGCCGCCGGCATGGATCTGGCTCTTGACCACATAAAGCGGGCCAGGAAGGGTCTTTGCCCATTCTTCAGCCTGTTCAGCGGAGTAAACAGCCACGCCGTTGGCAATCGGTGCGCCGTAGGAGTGGAGCAGGCGCTTAGCCTGATATTCGTGAATATTCATCTTATTGAGTTTCCTTTAGAAGCTTTTCCATATCATCGAGTACGTAAACTTGATGAATATTAATATTGGTAAGCCCTTTATTGCTCAGCCCAATGTCTTTCCTCATAGCCAATAAAATGTCACCTACATGCAGTAAAATAGTATTGGATGATGCGTTGGAGTTTAATCTCCAACGACCAATGGAAAGAACAACTTCAGGTGAACCATAAGCTAGTACACCTTTCATGAGTTCATATAGGGAATCTTGTAACTCTTGGGATTCTGCGTAAGGTGTTGTTGGATTTTTATTCTTAGTCTCTTTTAATATGCGAAAAACGATATCAAAAAAAATCGAATAAATTTCTGTTTTTTTCTCTCTATGAGCTTCTTGGCGTGATTTCTCACGTTCTTTCCAATACGCAAAAATTAAAGAGATTAACGCAACAAATCCTGCAATTATTGATGAAGCAAGTGCTTTATCTAAGCCCAAAAAAGAACGGAACAACCAATTAATGATATACCATCCTGCTATCATTAAGACAGCTAGAATGAGTAATCCAAAAATTGTTTGTCCGATCTTTTTTTTCATAGGCAATTATTTCAGATTTGGTGCAATCGCGATGCAGGCGTCGCAAAGACCCTGAACTGCAGCAACTGATTTCTCAAATGCGGCCTGTTCTTCTTTGTCGAGCTGGATTTCGATAACCTGTTCAACGCCGTTCGCACCGATAATGGTCGGTACGCCGACATACATGTCTTTCACGCCGTACTGGCCGGTCAGCTGAGCTGCAACAGGCAGAACGCGGCGCTTATCCTTGAGGTAGGATTCAGCCATCTGGATAGCGGAAGAAGCCGGTGCATAATAAGCAGAACCGGTTTTCAGCAGGCCGACGATTTCAGCACCGCCGTCACGGGTGCGCTGAATGATCTTGTCGAGCTTGTCCTGTGTGGTCCAGCCCATTTTGACCAGATCCGGCAGAGGAATACCGGCAACAGTCGAATAGCGGCTGGAAGGAACCATAGTATCGCCGTGACCGCCGAGAACGAATGCGGTGACGTCTTCAACGGAAACGTTGAATTCTTCAGCGAGGAAGTAGCGGAAACGGGCGCTATCAAGCACGCCAGCCATACCGACAACTTTGTTTGCCGGCAGACCGGAGAATTTCTGGAGAGCCCAAACCATCGCATCAAGCGGGTTGGTGATGCAGATTACGAAAGCATCAGGGGCGTATTTGGCAATACCGGCGCCGACCTGTTCCATGACTTTCAGATTGATGCCCAGCAGGTCATCGCGGCTCATGCCCGGCTTGCGCGGTACACCGGCGGTAACGATAACAACATCTGCGCCTTCGATGGCGGCATAGTCATTGGCACCGGTGAACTTGGCATCGAAACCGTCAACCGGTGAGGATTCCGCGATATCGAGGCCTTTGCCCTGCGGGATACCTTCGGCGATATCGAACAACACAATGTCACCGAGCTCTTTGAGACCGGCCATATGGGCGAGCGTTCCGCCGATCATGCCTGAACCGATGAGAGCAATCTTATTGCGAGCCATGCTGGTTACTTCCCTGATCTAAAATCTAACTAAAACAGCTTTACCTCTGCTTGAGCTTTCCGATCGGTTACGCCCGCAGAGGCCATTACGCTGTATGGTCGATATGCCCGTTTTCAAAATAACTCAACTAATAATTTTGTATTTAAAGATTTCAATCGTTTAGCTAAATATGTTCTTACGTAAACGTAAGTCGTTTTTGACAAAAGCCGAAGTTTTTCCTGTTTCATATCATGAAATCAGGGAAAGGAATTTTACCGGAATTTTTGTCCGCTTACAGCTGATTTTTGTTTGTTCAGAATGGCTTACAGTCAGCCCGATTGCGGAATGCTTATTTGATGAATCATAAGTGCTCTTATGATTCCCCTGACTGGCATAAATTAGGCCATGATCGTCACAAAATAGTGACGATCAGAGAATTGGCCTGTGTTTCACCTGTTACTCAGGCTGTTGCCCGTATTGCAGCTGATTCATTTGTCTCAAATGCTTCAAGATATTCCGCACTCTGCATCTCAAAAAGACGCGATGCGGTACGGTCAAATTCAAAAGCTTCTGTGCCGCTGGAGGCACTATAGAGTTTGTCGGGTGTCGCTGCGGCAGAGATGATAACACGGGCGCGCTGGTCGTAAAGTGTATCCACCAGCAGAATGAAACGTTTGGCTTCATTTCTCTTGGCAAGATCCAGCACCGGTACATGATCGATAAACATAGTGCGGAAACGCGCCATGATCGCCAGATAATCAGCAGCAGCCAGCGGTTTGGCGCAGAGTTCATCAAAAGTCACACGCACGGCTTTGCCGACAGTGCGGTTCAGATGAATGCTGCGGCCTTTGACCTTGATAACCTCTGCCGTCTCAAGCCCGCCTTCCGTCAGAATATGCCATGCCTCGTCCATTCTGGCATCTGTTTTGAGCCCGAGCGGTGTGAGATAGACCGGCTGGCGATCGAGCTTTTCAAGCCGGTAATCCGTGCGCGAATCCAGATTGATCACATCAACACGGGTTTTGAGAATGCTGACAAAAGGCAGGAACAGCTGACGGTTGAGACCATTCGGATAGAGATTATCCGGTGCCACATTGGATGTGGCAACCAGCACCACGCCACGCTCGAACAGCGCTGAGAACAAACGCGACAGGATCATCGCATCGGCAATATCTGTGACGGTAAATTCATCAAAACACAGAACCCATGCCTGTTTTTCCAGTGCTTCAGCAACCGGCGGGATCGGGTCTTCCTGTTTGGTTTCACCTTTTTTGAAAGCCTGACGGTGAGCATGAATACGCTCATGAACATCAGCCATGAAATCATTGAAATGTGCGCGGCGTTTGCGTTCAACCGGCAGCAATTCAAAGAACATATCCATCAGCATGGTCTTGCCGCGGCCGACTTCACCGTGGATATACAGACCCTTGATCGGCTCAGCCACTTTTTTGGATTTGCCGAACAGCCAGCCCAAAGCACTGGATTTGCGGGAAAGGCGTTTGCTGCAAATTGCATCAATCAGAGCATCAAAGCGCTTTGCCAGAATTTGCTGCTGCGGGTCTGCTTCAATATCTCCGGCCATGGCCAGAGAGTCGTAGCGTTCTGACACGGACGGATAGGCTTTCAGCGTTTCATTGAAAGACATGACAACCTCATTCGGGCTCATTCAGGCGCTGTTCTATAAATGAAAAGCCGCAGATTGTGTCTGCAGCTTTTATAATTCTATAATGTCAGCAAGTTTTTAGCGGGACAGGCTGATCGGCTGGCCACCGGAAGTCTGACCGTCAAAGCGGCCGTCAGCAGACGAATAGAGAGAAGCTACTGTGCCGCCATTTGCATCATAGAGAACCAGCTGCTTGCCGTTGACGGACCATGAGGACAGATTGGCGAGTTCACCCGGGCAACGCAGCGGACCCGCGCGGTAACCCTGACCGAATTTGGTCTGCGGGGTGGCAACTTTACAGCTCTGACCGGCAAGCGATGCATTCCACACACCGGCAACTTTGCCCGGTGTCAGGTCTACGGACGATGCAGGCGGCAGGCTGGCAACCTGTGTATTGCCCTGCGGCTGTGAATTCATATCATTCGGATTGGCCGGAAACTGCGATGCGTTCACATCATTCAGCGAGCCGGACTGAACCGATGTCGTCGGAGCAGGGCGCAAAGGAGCAGGCTGTGCCTGCGGGGGAGTGTTGCTGGCCATATTGTCAAAACGCGAACTCTGGCAACCGGCGAGAATGGTGGCAGCTGCAAGTCCGAGCAGGCCAATCTTAGAAACTCCCATACCCATCTCCTTGATAGTGTGGTTTCCGAAGCGGAATCTTTGAAACAGTTCCGTCCTCAGGTCAATATTGAGGCAAAATCCGCTGCACTTTAGACCATTTTGTAATCAAAAGGAATCATTGAACAAAAGGGAAATAAGTAGGATTGCACGATTTTACGGCTTCAGCCTTGTTTTAATCTGACAGGTTATGGCCTGACAATGTGAAAGCCTGTCTGGCAGCAAAATTTGAGCAGATTATGTTTTAAAGATAAACATATTTTACCGGCAGGCCAAGGCGTGATCGGTCTTCTACGGCAGATTCAGGCAAAAACGCATCACTGCTTTTCGAATCATTGGCACATATACTGGCAATTTGAGAGAAGTTCCGCCATATAGGCCTGTAAATGTATATCCGGAGTGCCTTGCGCAAAGTGTGAAGCGCTTTCAGGATGTGCTTTCAGGCAAAATCTCCGGATGCTGCCTGTTCCTCGTATCTCTGCGAACCGAATTTTGTCGATGTTCCGCATTAAGGCTGCTGATATGCCGTAACCGGAATATATCTTATAATTGTGAAACTATGTCTGTAGCTATGTCAGTTGATGCTGCTTTTGCCAAAATGAATGGCCTTGGCAATAAAATTATTGTGGCGGATATGCGCGGCCGGAGTGACCGGATCACGCCTGATGCCGCACGCGCACTGAATGCTGATACTGCGACCGGTTTTGACCAGATCATGGCGATCCATGATCCGAAAACGGCGGGTACGGATTATTATATCCGCATTATCAATTGCGATGGCAGTGAAGCGCAGGCTTGCGGCAATGGCACACGCTGTGTGGTGCAGGCACTTGCTGCGGAAACCGGCAAATCGCAATTTGCCTTTGAGACACTGGCAGGACTATTGCTGGCCGAGGAACTGCCGGACGGCCAGATCCGTGTGGATATGGGCAAGCCGCGTTTCGAATGGCAGGCTATTCCGCTTGCAGAAGAATTTCGTGATACCCGCATGATCGAATTGCAGATCGGACCGATTGATGCGCCGGTGCTGCATTCGCCGTCTGTGGCTTCGATGGGCAATCCCCATGCCATTTTCTGGGTCGATAAGGATGTCTGGTCCTATGAGCTGGATAAGTTCGGCCCATTGCTGGAAAATCATCCGATCTTTCCGGAAAAGGCAAATATTTCAATCGCGCAAGTCACGGGCAAAGACGAGCTGACCATCCGCACCTGGGAGCGTGGTGTTGGTCTGACGCGGGCTTGCGGCTCTGCTGCTTGCGCTGCCGGTGTATCGGCAGCGCGCACACGTCGTACGGGGCGCAATGTAAAAGTCATTGTGCCGGGCGGGCCGTTGCAGATCGACTGGCGCGATGATGATCATGTTTTAATGACGGGACCGGCTGAATGGGAGTTTTCGGGGCAGTTTGATCCGGCAACAGGTCTTTGGACAAAAGACACAACAGCGGAAGGTGCCTGATTATGGCGGTTGAGGTTGTAACATTCGGCTGCCGGCTGAATACTTATGAATCCGAAGTGATGAAACGCGAGGCTGATGAGGCCGGTCTCGGTACATTGGAAAACGGCGCGATTATTTTCAACACCTGTGCGGTAACGGCGGAAGCGGTGCGTCAGGCACGCCAAGCCATTCGTAAAGCACGTCGGGATAATCCGGAAGCCCGTATTATCGTGACCGGTTGTGCAGCGCAGACCGGTGCCGATGATTTTGCGGCGATGGACGAGGTTGATCTGGTTCTCGGCAATGAAGAAAAACTGAAATCCAATTCTTATCGCATGTTGCCGGACTTTGGTGTGAACCAGTTCGAGAAGGTGCGCGTCAACGATATTATGGAAGTGCGCGAAACCGCCAGCCATATGGTGGATGCGATTGAAGGCCGTGCCCGTGCTTTTGTACAGGTGCAAAATGGCTGCGATCATCGCTGTACTTTCTGCATTATTCCCTATGGCCGTGGTAATTCCCGCTCTGTCCCGATGGGCGGTGTGGTTGAACAGGTCAAGAGACTGGTCGGCAACGGCTATGCCGAAGTGGTGCTGACCGGCGTGGACATGACCTCCTACGGGCCTGATCTGCCGGGCAATTTACGTCTCGGCAAACTTGTGAAAACCGTTTTGGCGCAGGTACCGGATTTGCAGCGTCTGCGTCTGTCTTCCATCGATTCGATTGAGGCGGATGAAGACCTGATGGAAGCGCTGGCTAATGAAAAACGCCTGATGCCGCATCTGCATCTCTCATTGCAGTCAGGGGATAATATGATCCTCAAGCGGATGAAACGTCGCCATTTGCGTGATGACTCCATCCGGTTTTGCGAAGATGTGCGTAAACTGCGTCCGGATGCGGTGTTTGGTGCGGATATTATCGCCGGTTTCCCGACCGAGACGGAAGAGATGTTCCAGAATTCTATCCGTATTGTCGAAGAATGCGGTCTCAGCCATTTGCATGTTTTCCCATACAGCCCGCGTGAAGGCACACCTGCCGCACGCATGCCGCAATTGCGTCGTGAGGTGATTAAGGAACGGGCTGCCCGTCTGCGTGTTGCCGGTGATGCGGCTTATCGCCTGCATTTGGAAAGCCTCAAAGGCACTGTGCAGAATATTCTGGTAGAACGTGATGGCTTAGGCCGGACTGAAGGCTTTACACTGACTGGACTGGATACACAGGATCTGACAGCAGGACAGATTGTCAGCCGCGTGATCTCCGGTCATGATGGGGACAAGCTGCTGGCTGTTCCGCAAAATATCTGATCATCATTCGAAAATAAGAAGCGCTGTATTCATGGCTATGGGTTTTATAAAAAAGATTTTTTCTTTCGGCAAAAAGGAAGAGGTATCTTCCGCTCCGTCAGAGGAAGTCCAGTCGCCTTTAGCGGAAGAGGGCGCACCGGTTGCAGCAGAGCACACGCATGTTGAACCGCATCATGAGACTGTGCTGGAAAAGATCGAAGACCTGCTTTCCCAGCCGGTTATCGCTGATCCGGCGACGATTGAACTGAAACCGGTTTATGATACGCCGGAGCCGGATGAGACTATTGACGAAGAAAAGCCGCAGGCGGAAGAGCCGCCTCACGAGACTTTTCTGGAAAAGGTTGAGGAATTGCTTTCCCAACCGGTGATTGCCGATCCGGCAACCATTGAGCTGACACCGGTCTATCCTGAAACCGAGCCTGAAATTACCGAAGTTGATGCGGAAGTTGTCCCTGCGCCAAAACCGGTAAAAGTGACTGTCAGCAAAGCGGTTGAAGCAAAACAGGAACCGGTAGTCGTTGAAGCCGAACCGGAAAAGAAACTGTCATGGTTTGAGCGGCTGCGCAGCGGCCTGTCGCGCTCTTCACAGCAGTTGGGCGACTCCATCGGCGGTATTTTCACCAAGCGTAAACTGGATGAAGACACACTTCAGGAACTGGAAGATGTGCTGATTCAGGCTGATCTTGGTCTGGAAACCGCAATGCGCATCACAGACAGCCTGTCTTCCGGCCGTTACGGCAAAGATATTTCGACCGATGAAGTGCGCCGCATTATGCGCTCCGAGATTGAAAAAGTGCTGGTGCCCGTGGCAAAGCCTCTGGAACTTGACCTGTCGCACAAGCCGCATGTCATTCTTGTGGTTGGTGTGAATGGTACCGGTAAAACCACAACAATCGGCAAGCTGGCGGCAAAACTGACCGCAGGCGGATTGAAAGTGATGCTGGCAGCAGGTGATACATTCCGTGCCGCAGCGATTGAGCAATTGCATATCTGGGGCGAGCGTACCGGTTCACCGGTTGTGTCATCCAAGCTTGGTGCCGATGCTGCCGGTCTGGCATATGACGCATGGCAGCAGGCCAAAGATGCCGGCAGCGACGTGCTGATTATTGATACGGCAGGGCGCTTGCAGAACAAAGCCGAACTGATGGATGAGCTTGCTAAAATTGTGCGCGTGCTTGGTAAACATGATCCAGAAGCGCCGCATACAGTGTTGCAGACGCTGGATGCTACCACCGGTCAGAATGCGCTTAATCAGGTTGAAATTTTCAAAAATATTGCCGGTGTGAACGGCTTGGTGATGACCAAGCTCGACGGTTCCGCACGCGGCGGTATTCTGGTGGCGATTGCCGCCAAACATAAATTGCCGGTCTATTTTGTTGGTGTCGGTGAGCAGATTGATGATCTTGAACCGTTTACGGCGCAGGATTTTGCAGGAGCGATTGCAGGAGAAGCACGATGAACGATCATATTTTTGAGCGCGATCCGTCTGACCCGCAACGCAAGGAAGTGCCGCCGCTGTTAAAGCTGGCACTGGAACTCGGGCCTTTGCTGGTGTTCTTTTTTGCCAATTCGCGCGGTGAGTGGCTGGTTGAGCGTTTTCCGGTTCTGGCACAGATCGGTCAGCCGATTTTCATTGCAACAGCCTTGTTTATGGCCGCTACTGTGATTGCGCTGGTTGTATCATGGATCATGACACGCAGCCTGCCGATCATGCCGCTGGTTTCGGGTATTGTGGTGCTGGTTTTCGGCGCGCTGACCCTGTGGCTGCACAATGATACTTTCATAAAAATGAAACCAACCATTGTTAACAGCCTGTTCGGTGCGATTCTGCTGGGCGGTCTGCTGTTTGGCAAAGCTTTGCTCGGCTATGTCTTCGATCAGGCTTTCAAGCTGGATGCCGAAGGCTGGCGTAAGCTGACATTGCGCTGGGGTTTGTTTTTCTTCGTGCTGGCTGTGATTAATGAAGTTGTATGGCGGAATTTCCCTACCGATACATGGGTCACATTCAAAGTGTGGGGCGTCATGCCGCTGACCATTGCTTTTACAATGTTCCAGCTGCCATTGATTAAAAAACATTCTCTGGTGCCGTGGGGCGCAGAAGATGACACCGCATCAGTGAATAAAAAATAAGCGGGAGCGAAACGGATGGCTCGTCTTGAAATTGAACAGTTCTATTGTCGCGAAGATAATTTCGGCGTTCTGATTCATGATCCGGAAACGGGGCTGACAGCATCGATTGATGCGCCGGAAGAACTGGCAATCCGTTCGGCTTTGGCGCGTCGCGGCTGGAAGCTCGATTATATTTTTACGACCCATCATCATCTCGATCATGTCGATGCGAATGAAGCATTGAAACGCATCTATGGTGCGCAGATCACAGGACCCGCAGCGGAAAAGATTCCGGGTGCGGATCGTGGCGTGAAAGACGGCGACAAGTTTCAGTTCGGCTCGTTTGAAGTGCAGGTGATTTCTACACCCGGTCATACGGCCGGAGAGGTGAGCTATTATCTGCCGCAGGCAAAAGTTGCTTTTACAGGCGATACATTATTTGCGCTGGGTTGCGGCCGCCTTTTTGAAGGCACGCCGGCAGATATGTATGCATCGCTGCAAAAGCTGGCTTTGCTGCCGGTTGATACAAAAGTCTATTGCGGGCACGAATATACGCTGAATAATCTGCGTTTTGCGCTGGATGTTGACGGTACCAATCCGGCATTGAAAGAGCGCGGTCGTGAGATTGAGCGGCTGCGGGCGGAAGGTCTGCCGACCCTGCCAACCAGTATCGGGTTGGAAATGGCCACCAATCCGTTCTTGCGCGTGCATGACAGTGCAGTGCGCAAACAGCTTGGGATGGAAGATGCCAGCGAGTTGCAGGTTTTTGCGGAACTGCGTAAACGCAAAGATCATTTTTGACAAAAGCCGTTTGAGGCAAAGGTATAGTATGGTTTGTCTGTTCCGCCGTCCGGCTGTTACAATTATTGCCGGTTCTTTTCTCGCAGCGGGTTTTTTCGCTGTTATGCCTTTGACCGGTCATGCGGCATTTGCGCAGAGCTTTTCGGAAGTGGCCAAACCGGAAGTGCCGGCGGAAGTGAATAATTATCCGCTTGATGAGAAGTTTCTGACCAAGATGGAAGCCGCACAGGCCGAGCTCAACACGATGGATATGTCCGGCAGCGGTGATGATGAGGCCGGAACCGGCGATCATTCACCAAAGGCGCTGGCTGCCCGCATTGAAAAGCAGCCGAAAGTGATGGCTGTGCTCGAAAAGCACGGCCTGACCGCGCAGGATTATATTTACGGCTATTTCGCTCTGGTCAGCAGTGTAAGCGCTGTGGAATCTGAAAATGAAGAACAGCTTGTTGATGAATTAAAAGGCATCAATCCGGCTCATATAACTTTCGGCAAACAATATATTGACCGTATCCATAAGCTGTTGGGCGAATAATTGACCCTCTGGGCATATTGCTGATCATTTCGTCTGCTCGAAACGTGTTGCACGGACTTTAACCGTGCCGATCTGTGTACCGACACTGGCGGCCACAGGAGCGTAAATTCCCGCACCCTGTTTATCCGTATTCAGCGAGGCGAAACTGATAGTGATTTTGCTTTTGTCCGCCAGATAGCGCACGGATTTCTTGTCTTTCTCATAGCCGGAGACAGGGACAAATTTAGCATTGCAGGTGATTGCAGTGCCGTCGAAACCTTTGATCGAAAAGGCCTCAGTTCCTGCCGGACTTAACCGGATCTGCGCGCGTGTCTGCCCGTCAAAGATCTGTAATGTCCGGTTACAGACTGCTGCGGCAGTGGGGCTGGTAATCATCATCGCGCTGATCGGATCAAAGACTGCTTTCAGATCATCGGGACGGGTTTCCACCCACGGATCGTTTTTCCGGATCGGCGGCTGATTGTCGAAAGCACTGACCGAGCCGTTTTTGAAGCTGATGGCTGTGCGCTTGTGTTTTTTACCGCTGCGATAGGTGGTGAGATAAGAAACGGGCTGAACAGCGGCGGCAGCGCCTTGCTTGCGCATATTGCCATTAATAGTGATGGAGCCTTTGGTACTGTCAAAAATACGGGCAACTCCGGAGCTGTGAAAACTTCCGTCGAGTGCGTAAGCATTATTCGTGATTCTGGTGTTCAGTTCGGAACGCGCGATTGTTATGCCGAAAACGGAAATACCATATTCCGTGCGGTAGCCGGAATCAGCGGCAAAAGCGGTAGCGGGCATTACGGAGAGGGCAGTGAGAATTGCTGCTGCAAATATCCGGTTCTGACCGGTTGCTATATGGATTCTTGCAGCCTTGTCCGTAAACATCATTCAGATCTCCCTGAGACTCACCTGAGCGGATAATGTGCAGCACCCAGTCTGAAAATGCAGAACAGGTGACTTTTGTGCCCGCTATTTGTATGATAAAAGCGGCAAAATGCAGTCAATGACAGTCAATTCCTTGTCATTCCTGCAATTGAACCCGTAATCAGCTTGAAACGGCTTGACGGGAAGGGCTGCTTTCACTATAGAAACCCGACTTTCCCAATGGGCCGCTGTCCGATATTGCGCGCCGCGACATATCAATCACGGATTGATTATGATAGTAGCGAAGACGGTATCGGATATTTGTGCCGGGGCCTGAAACAGAATTTTGAAGGTGAGACCAATGTCCCGCGCTTGTGAACTGACCGGTAAAGCGGTCCTCTACGGCAACAATGTAAGCCATGCGAACAACAAGTCGCGTCGCCGTTATTTGCCAAATCTTTGCAATGTAACCCTGATGTCCGATGCAATGGGCCAGAGCTACCGTCTGCGCGTTACTGCGCATGCGCTGCGTACTGTTGAGCATCGCGGTGGTCTGGATGCATTCCTTGCGAAAGCTTCTGACAATGAACTGTCACAGCGCGCACGTCTGCTGAAGCGTCAGGTTGCCAAGAAACTGGCCGAAGCTGCTGCTTAATAGCTTTTACGGCTGAATTTAGTTTTGCTAAAGGCCGGTTCGTCCGGCCTTTTTGCTGGTTCCATTACCCAGGATAAAAAAATGCCTCTACAGCATAATTCCGCTATTAAAGCGTTGATTTTTCCCGTTCTGGCCATGTGTGCGGCCGTCGCCGCCTCCAATATCCTTGTGCAATATCCGGTTCATTATTTCGGCTTGCAGGATATTCTTACCTATGGCGCATTCACTTATCCGTTTGCCTTTCTGGTCAATGATCTGACAAATCGCCGCTTTGGCCCGCAGCGCGCCCGTCAGGTCGTTTATGCCGGTTTTGCGCTGGGTGTTATCATGTCGATCTGGCTTGCAAGCCCGCGCCTTGCTGTGGCCTCAGGAAGTGCATTTCTGTTTGCACAATTGCTGGATATCAGTGTGTTCAGCCGTTTGCGTCGTTTGCGCTGGTGGAAAGCACCGCTGGCGGCAGCACTTTGCGGTTCTGTGCTGGATACGATCCTGTTCTTCTCGCTGGCTTTTGCGGCACCGTTCAGCATGCTTGATACGGCTTTCGGACTGGCTGACAGCTCCATGACCGATCAGGTGCAGTGGTTTGGCCTTGCAATGCCACTGTGGCTGTCTCTGGCGCTTGGTGACTTTGGTATCAAGGTTTTGATGAGTGTGGTGATGCTGGTGCCTTACGGAGCGATTCTGGCACTGTTTGCCCCGTCTATTTATGGTGCAGGTAAATCCGACACTGCAAAACCGGCTATCCGGTAAGCGCCTGCAGAACAAGCATATCAAAAAAGCCTCCCGAAGAGATCATCCTCGGGAGGCTTTTTTATTCAGCTTTGCAAATCAGCGCCGTGCTGTCCGGCCTTTCGGCTGATCCTGATCATCAAACAGCGAGGCGAGCTGCTCAGTCATCGCACCGGCCAGTTCTTCCGCGTCAACAATGGTCACCGCGCGCTGATAGTAGCGGGTCACATCGTGGCCGATACCAATCGCAATCAGCTCAATCGGTGAGCGGTTTTCGATTTCATCAATCACTGCACGCAAATGACGTTCCAGATAATTGCCCGGATTAACCGACAGGGTCGAATCATCAACCGGCGCACCATCAGAAATCACCATCAGGATTTTGCGCTGTTCAGGACGGCCGAGCAGACGGTTATGCGCCCACATCAGCGCTTCACCGTCGATATTCTCTTTCAGCAGGCCTTCACGCATCATCAGGCCGAGATTGCGTCGTGCGCGACGCCAAGGGGCATCAGCGCCTTTATAAACAATGTGGCGCAGATCATTGAGGCGACCCGGCTGGGCAGGTTTGCCGCGATCGAGCCATGCCTCACGGGACTGGCCGCCTTTCCACGCTTTGGTGGTAAAGCCGAGAATCTCAACCTTCACGCCGCAGCGTTCCAGCGTGCGTGCCAGAATATCGGCGCAGGTGGCAGCCACAGTAATCGGACGTCCGCGCATCGAGCCGGAATTGTCGATAATCAGGCTCACAACCGTATCGCGGAAATTGGTATCGCGTTCGGTTTTGAAAGACAGCGGCTGGGTCGGGTCAATCACCACACGCACCAGTTTGGCGCTGTCGAGATGCCCTTCTTCCAGATCAAACAGCCATGAACGGTTTTGCTGCGCCATCAGACGGCGCTGCAGTCGGTTGGCGAGACGTCCGACCACGCCTTGCAAATTCGCAAGCTGCTTGTCGAGGAAACCACGCAGACGATCCAGTTCCGCATCATCGCAGAGATCGGTTGCTTCTACGATCTCGTCAAATTCACGGGTGAAAACTTTATAGTCATGATGCTTGTCGAAATCGGAAAACGGCTGGTTAGACCGGCGCGCTTCGCCCGGTGTTTCCGCATCTTCCTCTTCACCGTCATCAGCATCTTCATAGGCGGCATCTTCAGCTTCAAGATCACCGCGCTCACGGTCATCATTGGTGTCTTCAGAACTGTCGCCGTCGCCGGACTGGTTTTCTGCATCTTCTTCTGATGCACCTTCCTGCGATTCTTCCGGATCAGCCTGTTCTTCCTGTTGGCTTTCCTCGTCGTCGCTCTCGGATGGTTCGGCCAGTTCTTCAGCCATATCCAGCGCAACCAGCATTTCACGCACCAGACGGGCATAATCCTGCTGGCTGTTCAGGCGGTCGCCGAGTGTTTCGAGGCGGTCGCCGATTTTGTCTTCAATCCAATCGCGCCACAGCTCAACCACATTGCCCGCCTGTACAGGCGGACGGTAGCCGGTGAGTTTCTCACGAACCAGAAGGGAGATGGCTTCTTCAATCGGCGCATCATCGCGCGATGTAATTGCGGAATAATTGGCACGGCTGTATTTGTCAGCCAGCATGGCCGACAGATTGCTTGCCACGCCTTCCATAGCCAGAGCGCCGATCGCTTCAACGCGAGCCTGTTCTACGGCGTCATAAATAGCGCGGGCTTGGCTCCCCTGCGGCGCAAGCTGCGCATGAATGCGCGGATCATGACGTGCATGACGCAGCGCCATCGAGTCACCAAGACCACGGATGATGGAAATATCTTCTGCAGTCGGGCGCTTTGGCAGATCCGGCAGACGGGCATGATTGCCGGTCAGTGCCGGACGGTCATGGCTGAAGCCGACCTCAAATTCATTGCTGCCGGCGATTGCACGCACACAGGCTGTGACCGCGCGTTTGAAAGGTTCGGAATCGACCGGACCTTTAGGACGTTCGCGTGTGTTATCGCCGGGGCCTGCCATGATGAAACTGCCTTATATCAGAAGAACTTAACCTTGTTTCGCTGTCTTAATGAAGCGAGAGCGCCCCTGTGATGACAGGGACGCTTTGTGCGTTTTATGCAAGCACGACATTAACTGCGGATTCAGGCAGTTCCTGTCCGAAAGCACGCTGGTAGAACTCAGCAACAATCGGGCGCTCCAGCTCGTCGCATTTGTTCAGGAAGGTTAAGCGGAATGCAAAGCCGACATCGGTGAAAATATTGGCATTTTCGGACCATGTAATCACAGTACGCGGGCTCATAACGGTCGACAGATCGCCATTGATGAAAGCCTGACGGGTCATATCGGCAACGCGAACCATTTTCGAGACGATCTCACGGCCTTCCGCATTCTGGTAATGCTTGGACTTGGCGAGAATGATCTCAACTTCATTGTCATGCGGCAGATAATTCAGCGTGGTGACGATCGACCAACGGTCCATCTGCGCCTGATTGATCTGCTGGGTGCCGTGGTAAAGACCGGTGGTGTCACCGAGACCGACAGTGTTCGCGGTTGCAAACATGCGGAATGCCGGATGCGGGTTGATAACGCGGCTCTGATCGAGCAGGGTCAGACGGCCGGACGATTCCAGAACACGCTGGATAACGAACATCACGTCCGGACGACCGGCATCATATTCGTCGAACACCAGAGCAACATTGTTCTGATAGGCCCATGGCAGAATACCGTCTTTGAATTCGGTAACCTGCATACCGTCTTTGACGACGATGGCATCTTTACCGATCAGATCAATACGGCTGACATGGCTGTCGAGGTTAACGCGAACACATGGCCAGTTCAGACGGGCTGCAACCTGTTCAATATGGGTGGATTTACCGGTGCCGTGATAGCCGGAAACCATAACGCGGCGGTTATAGGCAAAGCCGGCGAGAATCGCCAAGGTTGTCTGGCGGTCAAAAATGTAATCCGGATCTGCATCCGGTACATGCGGATCTTTTTTGCTGTAAGCGGGCACGATCATATCGGAATCAATCCCGAACACGTCACGCACCGATACAGTTGTGTCCGGCATATTGTTTATGTCGAGATCAACCTTGCTCATCATGCCTCCTGAGCGGCGCCTGCATGCCGCTGTATCATCATATGTTCAGAGAGCCTTTCCCTTTTCCTGCAGCGGAAAACCCCTCTATCGCTTTCTGTTCGTCTTGGCTCAGTTCTTCCGGCACAAACAGTTCCGGTTTTTGCTGAAACTGTCTGAAGTGCTGTGCCGGTGTAGTTGTTTCGGCAGGTTAACAGGGAACGAAAGTTTTTTGCTTCCGTAATTTCCCTTAGTTCCCTGCAAATAATCTTTGTTTTACCGCATGTCTTTCACTCGAAACAGATATCCGTTTTCGGGCGGCATGCTTTAGTCTTTGCCTGTTTAGCAAAAACCTGCGGTCTTTAGCAATTGATAAGCTTGCACAACTTCGCGGAAACGTTCTTCCGAACCGCGATCGCCGCCATTGGCGTCCGGATGATGCTGCTTTACCAGCTCTTTATAGCGCGATTTGATCGCGTCACTGGTCGAATTTGCCGCAATGCCCAGGGTCGCAAAAGCCTTGGATTCGAGCGGACGGGGGCGTCTGGTCGGGGTTGCCGCTTCCGCACGGGCGCGTGTTTGTTCAAAGAGGTTCAGCGGATCACGGATCTTGTTGTGATAGGCTGCAGTGCCTGAACGCATACGGGCAAATTGCGGGGCTGACTGGCGCGAAGTGGAGTTTTTGGTGGTTGTCCATGTCGGACGGTCACCAACGGCCGCATTCTTCTGGAACTTGGCGATTTCCTCATCGCTAAGACCGGAGAAAGCATTGAAGTTTTTATTATATTCGCGGACGTGATCCAGACAGAAGTGCAGATAAAGACCTTCACGCGCACCGCCCGCAGGCGCTTTGTGTGTTCCGGTTTCTTCGCATCCTTCCCACTGGCACTGCGGGCCAGCCGGTTTTTTGTCTTCCTTGCGGGAACGGATACGGATGCTGTCAAAAAATTTTGAATTCGTTGCCATGATATCAATATTACGGGGTCAGATCTGATGATACAAGAATTGACATTTCACGACGCATGACCGAACCCTGCGGGGCCGAGAGTCGAAGCGGACGTGAAATCGGGATTTAGCTGCATTATGTATACCGGAATGGTAACGCATGCACATAACATAGTCCCTATATGGGGGCAGGAGAGCAGAATGTCTATTCCTTTGACGCGTCAAGAACGGATTACCGCAAAACTATCTGAGGCTTTTCAGCCTGTGTTGCTTGATGTCATCAATGAAAGTCATCTTCATGCCGGTCATCATCACACAGACGGCGGTCATGAGGAAGTGTTCGACGGTACCGGTGAAACACATTACCGCGTTATAATTGTGGCAGAGGCTTTTACAGGTTTGAGCCGCGTTGACCGTCATCGTGCGATCAATGCGCAGCTTGATGAAGAACTGCAGAGCGGTCTGCATGCGATTGCGCTGGAACCGAGCGCACCGGGGGAGCCGACCCGCCGTACCCGCAAGCCTGCCTGATTATTTAAAACAAGTAACCGCAGACTTCCGGTTACTTGTTTCCTTTGTCATCTGCTGTTATGAGGCAGCAGTGAGCTTTTGGCTCTTCCGTAAGCGTTTAACGTTAAGCAACGCATCCATGCCGGTCTTACACCGGACAAGCTCCTGTCTCGGGCGGGAGGGATGTGCTGATGTGTAAGACCGCAAATTTACGGAAATGATTATGCAATCTTCCAAATCTGTTCCTGCTTTTCCGAAGCTTCCGGCACGGTACATTCCGGTTGTGATGCCTTTTATTCTCTCTGTCCTGATGACTTTTGTTGTGTCTCTGATTGCGACGCTAAAAAACCTCGGGTTCAGGGCTGATCTTTTATCGCACTGGATGCCCGCATGGGGCTTGTCGTGGATCGTGGCGTTTCCGGTATTGTTGCTGGTGCTGCCACTGGTGCGGCGTCTGGTCGGCATTGTCTGTCACAAGCCATAAGGGCTTAAACAAAAACCGCTCGCAAAACTCATTTGCGAGCGGTTTTTTAAATTGGTGATATGGAGTTTTAAGCCAGTTTTTCCTGCAGGAAAGCCTGTACATCTGCCGCATTCACATCTTTGGCGATGAAAGACTGGCCAAGACCACGGGTCAGGATGAAAGTGAGCGAACCGCGAGACACTTTCTTGTCCTGTGCAATATAAGACATCAGCACATCTGCGGAAGGCAGTCCGGCAATCTCTTTCATGGAAACCGGCAGGCCGACAGCTTTCAAATGCTTTTCTACCCGCACAGCAATATCTTCTGAAATCAGACCGAGGCGTGCAGAGAATTGATGCGCCAGTACCATGCCGATGGCAACGGCTTCACCATGCACAAGGCGTGAGGAATCATAATTGGTGGCAGTTTCCAATGCGTGGCCGAATGTATGGCCGAGATTGAGCAAAGCACGGTCGCCGGTTTCACGCTCATCGCGGGCAACAACGGCTGCCTTGGCGCGGCAGGAGGTAGCAATGGCCTGCTGGCGTGCAGCACCGCCTGTAAAGATACCCTGCCAGTTGTTTTCCAGCCATTCGAAAAATTCCGGCTGGTCAATCAGACCATATTTGGCAACTTCTGCATAACCGGCAGCAAATTCACGCTTGCTCAGCGTGTCGAGAATATCCGTATCGGCCAACACCAGTTGCGGTTGATTGAAAACGCCGACAAGATTTTTACCGTAAGCGGTGTTGATGCCGGTTTTACCGCCGACAGAAGAATCAACCTGCGCCAGCAGTGAAGTCGGGATCTGGATGAAATTCATACCGCGGCGCACAATACCGGCAACGAAACCGGCAAGATCACCGATCACACCACCGCCCAGAGCAATCACGGCATCGCCACGCTCAAGGCGGGCTTTGAGAATGTCATTGGTCACGGTTTCAAGCGTGGCAAAGCCTTTGGATTTTTCACCGGCTGCAACCACGACCGGTGTTGCATTAATACCGGCAGCTTCCAAAGCGCTGAGCAGGGACGGCAAATGCAGCTTGGCAAGGTTTTCATCGGTGACCACAGCCGCACGGATGCCCGGCAGACGTGCAGCAATTTCCTGACCGGCGCGGGCAATCAGGCCGCTGCCGATCAGAATGTCATAAGAGCGGTCTCCCAGTGATACATGAACGGTTTCGGTTGCAACATGTCCGGTAGATGTCATGGGACGATACTCGTGATTATGATTTAGTCTTGGATTGGTTCGGTCTTGCGTAAATGATCGAGCAGCAAGGTGATGACTTCCTGTGCAATCACTTCACGTTTTTCATCGCGGGAGATGATGCTCAGATCAGCTGTGGCATAGACCGGATAACGTTCGGTCATCAGCTTCTGCATCACTGCACGCGGATCGTCATTTTTCAAAAGCGGACGATCCTGACGGCGCAATACGCGCTCCATCAGCACATCCAGTTCCGCATTGAGCCAGACGGAAATACCGGCAGAAGCAATATTCTCGCGGGTCTGTTCATTCATGAAAGCGCCGCCGCCGGTGGCGAGGATCATTGAACCGCCTTCCAGCAGGCGCTGCATAACACGGCGTTCAAGATCGCGGAATTCCGGCTCGCCATAGGAGGCAAATAATTCAGTAACGCTCATACGGGAGACATTTTCGATTTCCGTATCGAGATCGAAAAACGGCAAATCCAGCATTGCGGCCATTTTCTTGCCGATAGTGGATTTTCCTGCTCCCATAAGTCCGACAAGCACCACAGGGCGCTGGTTGAGGAGGGCTTTAATTTCGTCGGCCTGACTGCGCAAATGCGTCTGGTCAGCTTTTTTATTTGGGTTCGGCATCGTCTTCTTCTCGTGACGGTGCTTCCATTTGAAACACTTGAGTAAAGTCAATCGCTGCTGATCTGCGGCTTGTCAAGAAAGATCGGAGATTTTCTGCCGCTATTGATGGTGCTTAAGGGTGCGCACGGGGGTGTGCTTTATCATAAATCTCAAGCAGGCGATCGGTATCCACGCCGGTATAGACCTGTGTGGTGGAAAGGCTGGCATGGCCGAGCAGTTCCTGAATAGTGCGAAGATCGCCGCCGCGGGCCAGAAGATGGGTGGCAAAAGAATGCCGCAAAGCATGGGGAGTTGCGGTTTCCGGCAGGTTGAGCGCGGAGCGCATTTTCTGCATTTCGCGCTGAATAATACCGGCATGGAGTGCGCCGCCTTTTGCTCCGCGAAACAGCGGCATTGTGCCGTTCAAATGAAAGGGGCAGAGGCGGCGATATTCGGCAATTGCCTGATGAACAGCAGGCAGCAGCGGTACGAGGCGGCTTTTGCCGCCTTTACCCTGAATTGTCAGGGAGCGGGCTGTTGTGTCGGCCACGGCATCCGGTGTCAGACCAAGCGCTTCGGAAATACGCAAGCCGCAGCCATAGAGTAAAGTGAGAACAGCGGCATTGCGTGCGGCAATCCATGGCTCTTCCGCCAGCTGTTGCTGTGTGTTGACAACCCGCAGTGCTGCATCTGCGCTCAAAGGTTTGGGCAGAGATTTCGGCTGGCGCGGTGCGCGTATAGCACTGGCACCAGCTGCATTGGCCAGCCCCTGTTTTTCGAGATAGCGCAGCAGCGAGCGGACACCGGCAAGACCGCGCCCGAGAGTGCGGGCGCCTGCGCCGTCATTACGGCGTGAGGCCAGATAGGAGCGCAAATCTGCAATGCGTAGGTTCGAGACATCTTTCAAAGCCGGTGGTGCGCCCAGATGACCGGTCATGAATTGCAGAAACTGACGGGTATCGCGCTCATAGGCATCCAGCGTATGGGCGGCCAGTCTGCGGCTGTTGGTTAAGCTGCCGAGCCAGTCCTGACGCGCCTGATTGAGGTCGGGCGCAGCGATAATCAGAAATTCTGCTTTTGAGGTTTCGGTTTTGGCCGTTTGCATGGATTGAATCTGTAATCCGGTTATCTTAATAAAAATAGAGTTTCTCACGGCGAGGTTACGGAACCGTTGCCGCCACAGTTTAAGGTTTTTCATGTCTTCTCAGAAAAAAGGCAGTCCGGTGCGGGTTGCAAATCTTGATAATCCGGTTCAGCTCGCCGTTATCGGCGCTGCCCATGGCATCAAAGGGGAAGTGCGCGTTAAAACCTATACGGGCGACCCTATGGATCTGGGCTCCTATGGTCTGCTTTATGATGCGTCCGGTAAAAGCTATGAAGTGCTGTCGATCCGCCCGAGTAAAACCGTAGTCGTGGTGCGCTTTGCCGGTGTTGAGGATCGCAATGCGGCGGAAGCGCTGAATGGCAAAGAGCTCTATGTCGATCATGCGCAGCTGCCGCAGGATCTTGATGAGGACGAGTTTTATTACACCGATCTGATCGGCCTTGCCGTGCGCGACAGCGCAGGCGTGTCCTATGGTAAAGTCTCTGCCGTGTTTAATTTCGGCGGCGGTGATGTGCTGGAGATTAAGGAAAGCGGCAAAAAGCCGGTTATGATCCCGTTCACACTGACTTCTGTACCGGAAATCCTGATGGAAGAAGGCGCGATTCTGATTGATCCGCTGGCGGCAGGTCTTGTTGATGATGGTTCAACCTCTGCGGATGAAGAGGGTGATGAGCCTGAGACACCTGAGACTGATGATGACGGATGGGCGCGGTAATGAGTTTCAAAGCATCTGTCCTGACCCTTTATCCTGAGATGTTTCCGGGGCCGCTGGGCTCTGCCCTTGCAGGCCGCGCCTTGCGCGATGATAAATGGCAGCTGGAAACCGTCCAGATTAGAGATTTTGCGCTCGATAAGCACCGGATGGTTGATGACACACCGGCTGGCGGCAGTGCCGGTATGGTGATGAAGCCGGATGTTGTGGCGCGTGCGCTTGATAGCTTAGAACAGGATAATCGCCCGCGTATTCTGATGAGCCCACGTGGGCGACCTTTGACTCAGGATTTGGTGCGCGAACTGGCGAGCGGCGAGGGCGCAGTGATTCTCTGCGGCCGCTTTGAAGGCGTGGATGAACGGGTTATTGAAGCGCGCAACCTGATGGAAGTATCAGTCGGTGATTATATTCTCTCCGGCGGTGAAACCGGTGCGATTGTGCTGCTTGACGCGATTGTCCGCCTGATTCCGGGTGTGATGGGCAATCATGAATCCGGTGAAACCGAGAGTTTTGAAACCGGCCTGCTGGAGCATCCGCATTATACCCGTCCGCAGGAATGGGAAGGGCGTTCGATTCCTGCGGTGCTGACGTCTGGTAATCATAAGGCTGTCGATCAATGGCGGTTGGAAGAAGCAAAGCGCATTACCAGTGAGCGCCGTCCCGATTTGTGGGAGGCCTATCAGAACAGGAGTAAATAATGCAGATTCTGAGACGTGCGGAATATGCAGCTATTTTGCTGATTGCTCTGGGGTTTTATGCGCAAAGCGGTGAGGGCTGGTGGTGGTTTGCGCTGTTGTTTCTGGTGCCTGACATTACTATGGCAGGTTATGCATTTGGCAACCATATTGGTGCGCTGGTCTATAATGCCGGTCACAGTTTTCTGAGTGTGGCCGCGCTTGGCCTACTGATGTATGTGTCAGGGCAGCAATGGTTGTGGCCTTATGTGCTGATCTGGACTGCCCATATCACTTTTGACCGGATGCTGGGCTACGGGCTGAAATATGCGTCTTCTTTTCAGGATACGCATTTGGGACGGATCGGTCGCAACTGAATCAGAACTTCTTGCAGAGTTGAGTTGATTCACAGGCGGTAATGGTGTATTGCCGCCTCACATTTCGGGATTTCCTGAAATCCGATTTTCGTTGACCTGAAATCAATGAGTAGTGAAACCGCTCCTGCCTTAACGGCATAGCATGACGGCAAAGACTGTTTTGCAAGTGATAGCGCTCTGACTGTTCGAGAAGAATCAGAAGGATTAAAACTATGAACATTATTAAGCAGCTTGAAGCTGAACAGATTGCAAAGATTGCTGAAAAGCGCGTTCTGCCAGATTTCGACGCCGGTGATACAGTTCGCGTTCTCGTACGCGTAACTGAAGGTACACGTACCCGTGTACAGGCTTACGAAGGCGTTTGCATCGGCCGTTCGGGCGCAGGTCTGCAGGAAAGCTTCACCGTTCGTAAGATTTCTTACGGCGAAGGCGTAGAGCGCGTATTCCCTGTTTATTCTCCGCTGGTTGAAGGCGTTGAAGTTGTTCGCCGCGGTAAAGTCCGTCGTGCGAAACTTTACTACCTTCGTGGTCTTACCGGTAAGGCTGCCCGTATCGTTGAGAAAAAAGACAATCGTTCGAAAGCTGAACGTGAAGCAGACAAGCGCGCTGCTGAGCGTGATGCTGCTGCCAAGGCAGCTGCAGAATAATTTTCTGCATCTTTCTGCGATTATAAAATTTCCAGGGATAAGGGCGGCCTCAGGGTCGCCCTTTTTCTATTTGCAAAGATTAAATGCCGCTTGGGTAATAATCTTGCTGCGACACCCTGTTCCGCTTGTCATTTCTTGACGAAATCGCATAGCGGGTGCATATGAACCATAATCATATCGGTTCTGTGGTCCTGTGATTGCCGGGAGGTAATGGCTGCAGAACGCTTGCAAAGGATACTAAGAGCCATGAGCGCGCCGCGTACACTCTATGACAAGATCTGGGACGATCATCTGGTAGATCAGCAGGATGACGGTACCTGCCTGCTTTATATTGATCGCCATCTTGTGCATGAAGTGACCAGCCCTCAGGCTTTTGAAGGTCTGCGTATGGCTGGCCGCAAAGTGCGCCATCCGGAACGCACCCTTGCTGTTGTTGACCATAACGTGCCGACTTCGGCAGATCGTGTGAATGGCATCAAGAATGAAGAAAGCCGTATTCAGGTTGAAGCTCTGGCCAAAAATGCGGCCGAGTTCGGCGTTGAATATTATTCCGAGCGCGATAAGCGTCAGGGTGTTGTGCATATCGTCGGTCCTGAACAGGGCTTCACCCTGCCAGGCATGACGATTGTTTGCGGCGACAGCCACACTTCTACCCACGGCGCTTTCGGCTCGCTGGCGCATGGTATCGGTACGTCCGAAGTGGAACACGTACTGGCCACCCAGACCCTGATCCAGAAAAAGGCCAAAAACATGCTGGTGCGTGTGGATGGCAAACTGGCAGCAGGTGTGACTGCGAAAGACATTACACTGGCGATCATCGGTAAAATCGGCACTGCCGGCGGTACCGGCTATGTGATCGAATATGCCGGCGATGCAATCACCTCTTTGACCATGGAAGGCCGCATGACGGTCTGCAATATGTCGATTGAAGGCGGCGCACGCGCTGGTCTGATCGCGCCTGATGCGACAACTTTTGATTATATCCGTGGCAAGCCGCGCGCACCTAAGGGTGAGCAGTTTGAACAGGCGCTTGCTTACTGGAAGACCCTGAGCTCTGATGAAGGTGCGCATTTCGATAAGATCGTGACCCTTGATGCCGCTGAAATCTCACCGGTTGTCACATGGGGTTCTTCACCGGAAGACGTGGTTTTTGTGACCGATGTGGTGCCGAACCCTGATGACATTCAGGATGATACCAAGCGTTCATCGAAATGGCGTGCGCTGGAATATATGGATCTGAAGCCTGGCACCAAGATCACCGATATTGCGATTGATCGCGTCTTTATCGGCTCCTGCACCAATGGCCGTATTGAAGATCTGCGCGATGCTGCACGCATGGTTGAAGGTAAAAAAGTTGCCTCCACTGTCAATGCGATGATTGTTCCGGGTTCCGGTCTTGTAAAAGAGCAGGCTGAAGCTGAAGGTCTGGACAAGATTTTCATCGAAGCAGGCTTTGACTGGCGTGAGCCGGGCTGCTCGATGTGTCTGGCAATGAATGATGACCGTCTGAAGCCGGGTGAGCGTTGTGCATCCACTTCAAACCGTAACTTTGAAGGTCGTCAGGGCTTTAAAGGCCGTACTCATCTGGTGTCGCCTGCAATGGCAGCGGCAGCAGCCGTGGCGGGGCACTTTGTTGATATCCGCGACTGGAACTAAATACCTGATCTAAAAGTCGCCATGCTTGGCTGCAAATGGCAATTTTCTGTGCTTCCGATGCTCACGTACTCATGGCGCCGCACGTCCGTAGGACGTGCAAAGGACGCCATGATCTTTAGTTGCTGCATAATCTTATCTTTCATCGTATGATGAAAGGATTATGCAGAGGTACGCTGTGCGTCGGTTCTCGAAATCACCATTTTCGCTTGCGCCTGCCGCTTTTTGATTCAGGTATTAATTCGGCATCCTAAGAAAAAGCCCGCTCATTGCGTAAGATCAATGGGCGGGTTTTTCTTTTCAGCTAAAGCAGCATTGATTAGGCTGGTTTTTTTTAACGAAGCAGCTACTCTAGTGGATTGAATTTGACGTTTGGCTGCCGACTGACACAAGCGCTGCTCCAAACGTCAAATTCAAAAAATCCACTAGTTTTATATAGTCTTTAGTGGTCTTTTTGATTCCGACATTTGCTCTGCACAATACCCCACGGAATGCAAATGTCGGAATCAGACCACTAGTTCTTATTCGCCAAAAGGGAAGGCATCATGACACAGGATCACGCTATTGATATTTCATTGCTTCACTTACGTGATGCCCGTGAACTTGCGCCTTTGCTGGCCGATTATGCGCAGGCGCTGAAGCGTGGTGCACCGCGTCGTCCGGATGAATATTATGCGGAAAAGCTGTTGCAGGATCGCAGTGCTGAATTGCTCGGTGCGCGGCTTGATGGCGTACTGGTCGGCTTTGTGATTTTCTATGATCTGCCGGAGCCGGTATCGGGCATGCGCGCAGGGCAGGTGGATCATATTTACGTCCATCACGAGCACCGCAAAAAAGGTATCGCCAAGGCTCTGATTGATGTGCTGGCTGATAAGGCCGAAGAACGCTCATGGAGCAAGCTGGCACTCAATGCACCGCGTCAGCCGGAAGATGGCCGCAAGCTGTATGAACAGGTCGCGGCCACAGCGGACTGGAGCAGTTTTGTGATTCGTTTTGCACCACATCTCCAGTAAACCTGTTGAAACACTGTCCGGCGGCTCATAATCAGGACAATTTAACTGCCGCCGGATTTTATTTTTATCGCGGATGTCAGGTAATAGGCCGCATAAAACCGTTTAAAACGTCATCTCTCTGCTCAGGTGCGACTAATTGCATGGCTGGTCGCATGGTTGTGACTTTGACGTGGTGACAAAAGCGCAGTAGATAAGCCCTAACATGGTCGTCCTTTAAACGATCTTGGCCGTATTCGCTCTACTGCGCGGCTCCTGAGCTTGTGAAGCTTCAAGAATTGCGCAGCATGTTAAAATGACAGAGTTTATATCTATGCTGGGCGCAGGTTCATCATAGATATAGACTCTGTTGGGCATGAACAGACCATAGATTTTGCCGGTATAGCGGCATGTTTAGCAAGGCCTGTTTATCGGTAACATTTACCAGGATAGCTATGACAACAAGACCAATAGTCAAAAGCCAGCGCCCGCTGTCACCGCATTTGTCGATTTATAAACCGGCAATTACCATGACAACGTCGATCATTCACCGCATTACCGGCGGCGCACTCTATTTCGGCACCGTATTGCTTGCCGTATGGCTGATTTCCGCAGCGGTCAGTGAAGATTGCTTTAATTTCGTCAACGGCCTGTTCGGCTCATGGATCGGACGCCTTGTGCTGTTCGGCTACACATGGGCTTTGATGCAGCATCTGGCAGGCGGTATCCGCCATTTCATCTGGGATATGGGCGCAGGCCTCGAAAAACACACCGCCAGCAAAATGGCTTGGGCGACTGTGGTATTTTCCGTGATTGCGACAATCCTGATCTGGGTTGTGGCTTATAGCCTGCGCTGAGAGGACTGATATATGCAAGATATGCGCACCCCTCTGGGTAAGGTTCGCGGCCTTGGTTCCGCCAAGGAAGGCACCGGCCATTTCTGGACACAGCGTATGAGTGCTGTCGCACTTGTGCCGCTGGTGATTTATTTCATCGGCCTGATTATCTGCCTCAATGGTGCAGATTATGCAGAAGTCCGCGCTGCAATCGCCCATCCGTTTAATGCGATTGTGATGGCACTGTTTGTTCTGACCGGTGTTTATCACATGCGTCTGGGCATGCAGGTTATTATCGAAGATTATATTCACGGCGAAGGCCTGAAGATTGTTTGCGTTATGCTCAACACCTTCTTTGCGATTGTTGTTGGCGGCGCGAGTGTATTTGCAATCCTCAAGCTCAGCTTCGGAGGTTGATAGGCCAAATGGCAACAACTAAAGACACAGCTGCTAACGGCAGCAAATATACCTATGTCGATCACAAATTTGACGTTGTGGTTGTCGGTGCCGGTGGTGCAGGCTTGCGTGCAACACTGGGTATGGCAGAGCAGGGCTTTAAAACAGCCTGTATTACCAAGGTTTTCCCGACGCGCTCCCACACGGTTGCAGCGCAGGGCGGTATTGCTGCTTCGCTTTCCAATATGGGTCCGGACAGCTGGCAGTGGCATATGTATGACACTGTTAAAGGCTCCGACTGGCTCGGTGATACAGACGCCATGGAATATCTGGCCCGTGAAGCGCCTGCGGCGGTTTATGAGCTGGAACATTACGGCGTACCGTTCTCGCGTACAGAGGAAGGTAAAATCTATCAGCGTCCGTTCGGCGGCCATATGCAGAACTTCGGTGACGGCCCTCCGGTACAGCGTACCTGTGCTGCTGCCGACCGTACCGGTCACGCTATTCTGCACACTCTCTACGGCCAGTCACTCAAGAACAATGCGCAGTTCTTCATTGAATATTTCGCGCTTGATCTGATCATGACTGACGGTGTTTGCACCGGCGTTGTGGCATGGAATCTGGATGACGGCACCATTCACCGTTTCTCCGCTAAAATGGTCGTTCTGGCCACCGGCGGTTACGGTCGTTCGTATTTCTCGGCAACCTCTGCCCATACCTGCACCGGCGATGGTGGTGGCATGGTTGCACGTGCCGGTCTGCCTCTGCAGGATATGGAATTTGTTCAGTTCCACCCGACCGGTATTTACGGCGCAGGCTGCCTGATTACTGAAGGCGCACGCGGTGAAGGCGGTTATCTTGTGAACTCTGAGGGTGAGCGCTTCATGGAGCGTTATGCACCTTCCGCTAAGGATCTGGCATCGCGTGACGTTGTGTCCCGCTGCATGACCATTGAGATCCGTGAAGGCCGCGGCGTTGGCAAGAACAAAGATCACATCTATCTGCATCTGGATCATCTTGATCCGGCAATTCTGCATGAGCGTCTGCCGGGTATTTCGGAAAGCGCCAAGATTTTCGCCGGTGTTGATCTGACCAAAGAACCGATTCCGGTTCTGCCGACAGTTCACTACAATATGGGCGGCGTGCCGACCAATTATTGGGGTGAAGCGCTGAACCCGACGGAAGACAATCCTGATCGTGTACAGCCTGGTCTGATGGCTGTGGGTGAAGCCGGTTGTGCGTCTGTGCATGGTGCAAACCGTCTTGGCTCAAACTCACTGATCGATCTCGTGGTATTCGGCCGTGCGGCTGCAATCCGCGCCGGTGAAGTGATTGACCGCGCTGCAAAAATTCCTGATCTCAATCTCGCTGCCTGCGATAAGATCATGGAACGTTTTGACCGTCTGCGCTTTGCTGACGGTGGCACTCCGACTGCTGTTCTGCGTGAAAAAATGCAGCGCACCATGCAGGAAGATGCCGCAGTATTCCGTACCTCAGAATCCCTGAAACAGGGTTGTGAACGTATGGCTGCGATCTGGAAAGAAATGCCGGATATTAAAGTGACTGATCGCTCATTGATCTGGAACTCCGACCTGATGGAAACATTGGAGCTGGAAAACCTGATGGCCAATGCGATGACCACTGTTGTGGCCGCTGAAGCCCGTAAGGAAAGCCGTGGTGCCCATGCCCATGAGGATTTCCCGAACCGTGATGACGTGAACTGGCGCAAGCATTCGCTGTCCTGGCTCTCAGAAGACGGTAAAGTTACGCTTGGCAGCCGCCCAGTTCATCTTGACCCGCTGGTCAAGGAAGAAGACGGTGGTATCAGCCTCGCTAAAATTGCGCCTAAAGCGCGCGTTTACTAAGGATTGGGGAAAGAGCAATGGTAGAACTGGCACTTCCCAAGAATTCGCAGATCCGTCCCGGCAAAGTCTGGGACAAGCCTGCGGGTGCAACGAACCTGCGTGAATTCAAGATTTATCGCTGGTCGCCGGATGACGGTCAGAACCCGCGTCTCGACACATTTTATGTCGATCTTGATGATTGCGGCCCGATGGTTCTCGATGCACTTCTGTATATCAAGAACAAGATTGATCCGACGCTGACGCTGCGCCGCTCCTGCCGTGAAGGTATTTGCGGCTCCTGCGCCATGAATATTGATGGTTCGAATACGCTTGCATGCACCAAAGGCATGGAAGATATCAAAGGCACTGTTAAGATCTATCCTCTGCCGCATATGCCGGTTGTGAAGGATCTGGTGCCTGATCTGAGCCATTTCTATGCACAGCATCGCTCGATTGAGCCATGGCTGAAAACGGTTTCGCCTGAGCCGCAGAAAGAGTGGCTGCAGAGCCATGAAGACCGCGCCAAATTGGACGGCCTTTATGAGTGCATTCTCTGCGCCTGCTGCTCGACCTCGTGCCCGAGCTACTGGTGGAACGGCGATCGTTATCTCGGTCCTGCCGTGCTGCTGCAGGCTTATCGCTGGTTGATTGACTCACGTGATGAAGCAAAAGGCGAACGTCTCGATAATCTCGAAGATCCGTTCCGTCTTTATCGCTGCCACACAATCATGAACTGTGCGCAGACATGCCCTAAAGGCCTGAACCCTGCGAAGGCGATTGCTGAAATCAAGAAAATGATGGTCGAGCGCCGCGTATAATCACGGCGAATAACCAAAAAACTAAAAGGCACCGTTCGCGGTGCCTTTTTTATTGGCCTCATAAATCTGCCCGATTAAGCGCACTTAAATTTTTATGCTTTAGTCTGCAACTCTTACGCGCTGTCAGCGTTTCGTGTTTACATAAGTTGTGTAATCTTTGGCGGAGGCCGCTATGCTGGATCAGATCGGATTTATGGTCACCAATAAAGATAAAGCGCGGGCTTTTTACTCTGCTGCTTTGGCACCACTGGGCATTGATGCTGTCACGGAATTCGGCAACTGGCAGGGCTATGGCCGTCATGGCAAGCCGGAATTCTGGATCGGCTCACAAAAAGGTTCTGCCTATCAGGGGCAGATGCATCTGGCATTTCTGGCGGGCACACGCGGCGAGGTTGAGCGCTTTTATCAGGCAGCACTCAGTGCAGGCGGTGTTGAGCACAGCGCACCGGTTTTACGCCCGAATTATCATGCGGACTATTTTAGTGCTCAGGTTAAAGACCCGGACGGGCATATTATTGAAGTTGTCTGTCACATGCCCGCTTAGAGCGGTTCCAGCTCAAGTTAATAGTTAGAACCGCTCTTTTTATATGATTTGACGCACATCTTATTCCGAAAACCGCTTCACACTTTTCGGGATGCGCTTGAAAGAAAAAAGCCGCAGATCAAATCTGCGGCTTTTTTAATTGTACTCAGATTTAAAGCAATGTGGCCGTGAGATTGATTTCCAGCGCATTCAAAGCGCGGGAGACTGGACAATTTTCTTTGGCTTGTTTGGCCAGTTTCTGAAAATCATTTTCGGAAATATTGGCGACACGTGCGCGCAAGGTCAGATCGCTTTTGGCAATAGAAAAACCGCCGCCTTCATTCGGCACGGTGCTGATGGTCGCGGTTGCCTGTAATTCCGTTGGCGGTGTGCCATTGGTGGAAAGCAGGGACGACAGCATCATGGCAAAACAACCCGCATGGGCAGCACCAATCAGTTCTTCCGGATTGGTGCCTGCATTGCCGTGTATATCTTCAGTGCGTGATTTAAAGCTGTAAGGCAGCTCATTGAGTGCGGTGCTCTGGGTTGTCAGTTTTCCGGTGCCGGTTTTCAGGTCGCCGTTCCAGATGGCCGTGGCAGTTCGGTTCATTGTCTCTCTCCTAATTGATCCCGTGTCTGAGACTCTATGAAAAGAAATAGTTTTGACGTGCCTATTATCCAGTGCAATCCAAGCAGATTTTTGTCAGATCGCTTCACCTTGTAACAGGCGCGGGTTTTCCTTACCGAAACCGGCGGCCTGTTTGATGAAATAGTTCTTCATCACCGGCAGGCGGTCAACAAGACCGAGGCCGATATCGCGCACGGTGCGCAGTGCCAGATTGTCATTAGAAAACAGTCGGGTCAGTACATCGGTGCTGACGCCCATCTGCACGGTGTCGAAGCGGCGCCATGTCTGGTATTTTTCCAGCGCAGCAAATGAGCCGATATCGAGACCGAGGCGCTCGGTATCAACAATCACCTGTGCCAGCGTTGCCGCATCGCGGAAGCCGAGATTCAGTCCCTGTCCGGCAATCGGGTGAATACCGTGTGCGGCATCACCGACCAGTGCGAAGCGTGGCTTTACAAATTCACGCGCCAATGTGAGACCCAGCGGAAAAGCACGCTTGTTGCCTTCAACACGAATTTCACCCAGATGATGACCGAAGCGCTGTTCCAGTTCGGCTTCAAAAACAAAATCATCCTGCGCAACCAGACGGTTTGCATCTTCAGTGCGCTCTGCCCAGACGAGGGAGGAGCGGTTGCCTTTGAGCGGCAGAATGGCAAAAGGCCCGGCAGGCAGGAAATGTTCAATCGCGCGGCCTTCATGCGGACGCTCATGGGAGACATTGCAGACAATGCCGGACTGGCCATAGCTCCAGTGAACGGTTTTAATACCGGCCTGATCGCGCATACGGGAGCGCACGCCATCGGCGCCGACCAGCAGTCTTGTTTCCAGTATGCGGCCATCGGCCAGTGTTACAGTCACGGCATTGGATTCGGTGGTAAAACCGTCAACACCGCAGCCTTCAATCACATGAATACCGAGTTCAGCTGCCTTGGCATGAAGCGAGGCATTGAGAACCTTGTTTTCAACCATATGGGCGAAGGGTTCACCCGGATTTACTTCACCGGCAAAGGTCAGGAAAACAGGGCGCACCGGATCGGACACGCGGGAATCTGTGATCACCATGTCATTGATCGGCTGTGCATCCGGTTTGATCGCCTGCCAGCAGCCAAGCTGTTCCAGCATACGGGTGGCAGCAGCGGCAATCGCTGAAGCGCGCGGATCTTTTTTCCACTGACCGGCCGGTGCCGCATCAATGATTGTGACATCCAGCTGAGGTGCGCCGGTTTTAATGGCAACCGCCGTGGTCATCCCCACATAACCCGCGCCCGCGATCAGAACATCTGTTTTGACCGGAGCAGATGCCGCCTCAGCAGCAGCCGGAGATGATTTGCGGGACGATTTGGCCATGACGGTTTCCTTCTCTGCACGACAGGTTTGCAGGACTGTCAGTTCTCTTTCAACCAGTTCGTGCTTTATAACACATAGATGTAGATAGGCTTTAAGCCGGTTTGTCTCAAGCGGAAATGCCGCAGTTTTTACCCGCAATCCCTTGCGCCGTCAGACGACCGGTTGTAGCCATAGTTTAGAGCGGTTTATATCCGGAGTGAGGCACAGCGCTCGCTCTAGGTTTTTTGTTTGGTCGCATTGTCACGGGCGTCAAGTTGATCCAACTTGACTGTGAAATGCTCTAGCTGTCGCAGAAAATGAGTTTCCTATGTCTGAAGCAATGAAAGAACTTTTGTCGATCCTTGATCTGGAGCCGCTGGAACATAATCTGTTCCGTGGTCGCAGCCCTCAGGTGGGCTGGCAGCGGGTTTTTGGCGGGCAGGTGATCGGTCAGGCACTGGTTGCGGCACAGCGCACTGTTGAGGAAGGGCGTTTTGTCCATTCCCTGCACGGCTATTTCATGCGCCCCGGCGATCCTTCCATTCCGATTATTTATCGTGTGGAACGGCTTCGTGACGGTTCGAGTTTTTCGACCCGTCAGGTTGTGGCGATCCAGCATGGCGAGGCTATTTTTACTTTGTCTGCCTCGTTCCAGATTGATGAAGCAGGGCTTGAGCATCAGATTCCGATGCCGCTTCATGTACCGATGCCGGAAAAACTGCTCAGCATCAAAGATATGAAAGAGCAATATATTCAGATGGCGCCAAAGGCCGTGCGCAAATATCTGGAGCGCGACCAGCCGATTGATATGAAACCGGTATCGCTCAGCCATTATCTCACCAAAGATCCGCTGCCGCCGGAGCAAAATGTCTGGGTGCGCGCCTGCGGTGAGGTGCCGGATGACCGTGCATTGCAGGCGGCAATTCTGGCCTATCTCTCAGATATGACTTTGCTGGATACGTCACTGCATGCGCACGGGCGCGCAGTATTTGATCCGGGTATGCAGGTTGCCAGTCTTGATCATTCGATGTGGTTCCATCATCCGTGCCGGCTGAATGACTGGCTGCTCTATAGTCAGGACAGTCCTATGGCGACCGGTGCGCGCGGCTTCAACCGTGGTTCAATCTTTACCCGTGACGGTGTGCTGATTGCCTCTACGGCGCAGGAAGGTCTGATCCGCGTCCGCGACTGAGATATGCACTGCAAAACAGAGTGAAAATACAGAAACACGCCCGAAAACGGGCGTGTTTCTGTATTTTAAGCCTGCTGAATATGTCAAGGAATGATGGACTCATGGTTAATGCTGTCTTAACTACCGTTATTGTATGATCGGACGCGATTCATAAAATTTACCTGTCTTCCGCATTTCTGCGGATTGAAACAGGTGAAAAAAATTGAGGCAGGTTTCATGCGGCAAGGCTATTCACCGTCCTACGGGCCAGATGAACAGGAAATTCGGGGAGAACGTCTGAGGCTCAGCGCTTTGCTGCGTCGTCAGATTGATATTTTCTCCGGCCTGTTGCTGCTGGCTTTGGTGGCGGGCGCTGTTGCCGCACTTGCCACATGGAATGTGGCTGATCCGAGTTTCAGCCATGCGACTGCCAATGAAGTGACCAATGCTGCAGGTTATCCGGGTGCGGTTTTTGCCGATCTTGCCATGCAGTTTTATGGTCTTTCCAGTGTTGTTGTGCTGCTGCCGCTGGTTTTCTGGGGCATTTTGATGATCGTCAATGGTCGTATTGACCGTTTGGCACGACGTATTTCCGCATGGTTTTTTGCATCCTTGCTGTTTGCTGCGATTGCCAGCTGTGTCACGCCGCCGGAAAGCTGGCCGATGCAGATCGGGCTTGGCGGTGTGTTCGGCGATATGGTGCTCAAAGTACCGGGTGTGTTTTTGGGGGAATTCCCTACCGGTGTGATTGCGCTTGGTATTGCTGTTATTTTGTCTGTTCCGGCTTTGTGGTTATGCGCCTTTGCCAGTGGTTTGATCGGCCGTGAGCGCAGCCTGACAAAACCTGTCCGTGCCAAAGCCCGTCAGGTCGCAGATGATCATTATGATGAAGACTATGATGAGGAAACCGGTGAAATCCGCGCGGGCTTTTTCTCAACCCTGTCCGCATCGACCTTGGGTGCTGCATCGCACTGGATGCTGAGCGCCAAGGCATCGGTACGGCGCATGTTCGGTCTGAAGCGCAATCCGTCTTCATCGCGCAAACGCAACCGTGATGATGATCCGTTCGGTGATGTAACAGTCGCGCGTCGGGGTGCAGGTCAGCGCTTTGAACCGGGCTTTGAACCTGCCGGTCATGCTGCTGATGACATGCATTTTGACGATGATGATTATGATGATGGACCGGCACCGCAGCAACCTGCGGCTGCACAGGCACAAGCACCGCGCATGCAGGCGGCACGAAAGGCACCGACAGCCCGTGCACCAACGCATCCGGTGAATAATGGCGGTCGCTTCATGTTGCCGGATCTCAATTATCTGAGCGAACCGAAAGTGGTTGCGCGTGACCCGTCACTGTCAAAAGAAGCGCTGGAGCAGAATGCCCGTGTTCTGGAAGGTGTGCTGGAAGATTTCGGTGTGCGCGGTGAGATTATTCAGGTCAAGCCGGGTCCGGTTGTGACCATGTATGAGCTGGAGCCGGCGCCGGGGATTAAATCTTCCCGTGTGATCGGTCTGGCCGATGATATTGCCCGCTCCATGAGTGCAATTTCTGCCCGTGTGGCGGTGGTGCCGGGGCGCAATGCGATTGGTATTGAACTGCCTAATCCGAAGCGCGAAATGGTATTCCTGCGTGAAATGCTGGCGAGCCGTGATTTCATGCAGACCAAAACCAAACTGGCACTGGCATTGGGCAAGACCATTAATGGCGAGCCGGTGATTGCCGATCTCGCCAAAATGCCTCACGTGCTGGTAGCCGGTACCACAGGTTCCGGTAAATCTGTGGCGATTAATACCATGATCCTGTCGCTGGTCTATCGCATGACCCCGCAGGAATGCCGCCTGATTATGATTGATCCGAAAATGCTGGAACTTTCCGTTTATGACGGTATTCCGCATTTGCTTACCCCTGTTGTGACTGATCCGAAAAAAGCGGTTGTCGCCCTGAAATGGGCTGTGCGCGAGATGGAAGACCGCTATCGCAAAATGTCGAAAGTCGGTGTGCGCAATATTGACGGCTTTAACAGCCGTGTTTCACTGGCTGAGAAAAAAGGCGAGCAGATTTCCCGCACGGTGCAGACCGGTTTTGACCGCAATACCGGTGAGGCGGTTTATGAAACCGAAGAGCTGGATCTGTCGCCAATGCCATATATCGTCGTGATTATCGACGAAATGGCCGATCTGATGATGGTTGCCGGTAAAGATATTGAAGGTGCGGTGCAGCGTCTTGCGCAGATGGCGCGTGCTGCCGGTATCCATGTGATTATGGCAACGCAGCGCCCGTCGGTGGATGTGATTACCGGTACGATCAAGGCGAATTTCCCGACCCGTATTTCGTTTCAGGTTACCTCCAAAATTGACAGCCGTACGGTGCTGGGCGAGCAGGGCGCTGAACAGCTGCTGGGTATGGGTGATATGTTATTTATGGCCGGTGGCGGGCGTATCCAGCGTGTTCACGGGCCTTTTGTCGGCGATGATGAAGTTGAACAGGTGGTTCAGCACCTTAAAGCGCAAGGCGTGCCGGAATATCTGGATGCCGTTATGGAAGATGATGAGGACGAGGGCGGTTCCGCACCTTCCGGTACGTCCAATCTGGAAAATTCCGATGATCCTTACGATCAGGCTGTAGCCGTGGTGCTGCGCGATAAAAAGGCTTCAACCAGCTATATCCAGCGCCGTCTCGGCATTGGTTATAACCGCGCAGCTTCGATCATCGAGCGTATGGAGGAAGAGGGTATTGTGGGACCTGCCAATCATGCGGGCAAACGCGATATTCTTGTCCCGACGCAGGATGATGATTACTGATCTTGCTCTGCCACAGTCAGGTCAAACTGCCGGTTTAAAAGATAAAAGAACACGGTGAAAACCGTCATAACGAATACGGGAGCATATGTCTCTGATGAAACTGAAATTGCCTTTCATGGTCGCAAAATATTTCACTGCTGCATCCATTGCTCTGGGCGTGCTGCTGCCTGCCGGTTTTGCGCAGGCGCAATCAGCAAATAGTGGTGCGCAGGCGCAGGCTATTGCCAATCAGTTTACAGCTGTGAAAACCATGACCGGTGAATTTGTGCAGTTTGGCCCGAAAGGTGATCAGACCGGCGGTAAATTCTACATTGAGCGTCCGGGAAAAATCCGATTCAACTATGATAAATCGCCGATCACAGTGATCTCCGATGGCGAATCCGTCGTCGTCAATAATAAGAAGCTGGATACATGGGACTTGTATCCGCTGTCGAAAACACCACTGAAACTCTTGTTGAGCGATCATGTTGATCTGGGCGGCGGTCGTTTACGCGGTTTGAAAAACGAACCGGATGCGCTGACTATGATTTTGGGCGACAAAGCGGTTTTTGCTGATGCCACAATCGCGCTGATGTTTGATCCGGCCAATGCGGAACTGAAGCAGTGGACGATTACTGATGCGCAGCGTCAGGATACCACGGTGATGATCTTCAACGTGCAGAAAGGTGTGCGTTTTGCGGATAATATGTTCAAGATTGACTATCAGCGTCTGGCTATGAAGCGCAAAAATCGCTGATCCTTGTTCAAACTATTGAAAATGCCGCGCCTGCTTTAGCGCGGCATTTTTTATTTATCCGGCATTTGCACATCCTGCATAAGCGGCTTATGTTACGCAAACTATGGTGAAACCTCACCTGTTTTGTCTTTTACCCTTCAGCCCGTTGAGCAGTTTAATGAGTTTTTCCGTCGCCACCTGGAATATCAATTCAGTTCGCCTTCGTTTGCCGCTGGTTCTGGACTTTCTGGAGAAGCACACACCGGATGTGTTGTGCCTGCAGGAAACCAAATGTCCTGATAACCAGTTTCCGCTCAAAGAGCTGCGAAATGCCGGTTATGAACATATCGCGATCAGCGGCCAGAAGGGCTATCACGGTGTGGCCACACTGTCGCGCAGGCCGATGGAAAATACGGAAACTATCGGCTTCTGTGATATGGGGGACTGCCGCCATCTCAGCAGTGTTGTGCAGGCGGGTGGTAAATCAATCCGCATCCATAATTTCTATGTGCCTGCCGGCGGGGATGAACCGGATGTGACGATCAATCCGAAATTTGCCCATAAGCTGAATTTCCTTGAGGAAATGCGGGCAGTAACGGCAGATCGCGGTGATGGTTTTTCTTCCATTCTGGTGGGCGATCTGAATATTGCACCGCTGGAAAATGATGTCTGGTCACATAAGCAGATGCTGAAAATTGTCAGCCATACGCCGGTTGAAACCGAGACACTGGAAGATTTGCGGGTGAAAGGCGGCTGGAGTGATCTGATGCGGCAGGTTATCCCTGCAGATCAGAAAATTTACACCTGGTGGAGCTACCGTGCCAAGGATTGGGATGCATCTGATCGTGGCCGTCGTCTCGATCACGTCTGGGGTTCCAAAGATCTTGAACCGCATATGAAAGAATTGCAGGTTCTGCGCCATGCCCGTGGCTGGGAGCGGCCTTCCGATCACGTGCCGGTTATTGCCCGCTTCGATCTCGACTGAAGCATTCAAGGCATCGTGACTTGAATAAGTCACGATGCCTGTCTAAATAAATGTCACGGCTACTCATGCCGGTTAAAAGTGTATTTGAGGAGTTCATCACAATGAAGCAGACAGCACAGTTTTTCTTAACTGATGTTTTTGTTGTTTCACTGGATGCTGCTCTTGATAACTCTGTACACACTGCAAAATATTTCTGCGCAAACGCCTGACGGCCGCAGTCTTTTTCAAAATCTTTCTCTTCATCTGTCCCGTGAACGTACCGGTCTGATCGGGCGTAACGGCACGGGTAAATCAACTTTGTTGCGTATCATTGCCGGTGAAACAGCACCGGCCAGTGGTTCGCTGACCAGTCATGCCAAACTCGGATTCCTGCATCAGAATACGAATGAAGCGCATGAAACGATTGCCGACTTGTTTGGTGTGACGGCGCAACTGGCTGCACAGGCGCGTATTCTGGCAGGTGAAGGCAGCGACGATGATCTGGCTGATGCGGACTGGACATTGGAAAGCAGGATTGAGGATACGCTCTCTCAAATGGGTCTGCCAGAACTCCACCCGCAAACGCAACTGAGTACTTTAAGCGGCGGGCAGAAAACCCGTGCCGCTCTGGCTGCCCTGATTTTTCACGAGCCGGATCTGATCCTGCTGGATGAGCCGACCAATAATCTGGATATGCAGGGGCGTGAGGCTGTACTGCATTTGCTGCGCAACTGGCGTGGCGGGGCGCTGGTGGTCAGCCATGACCGCACATTATTGCGCGAGATGGACCGGATTATTGAGCTGACGTCGATTGGTGTGTCGTCTTATAGTGGTAACTGGGATTTTTATGAGACGCGCAAAGCGGAAGAACTTGCCACTGCCCGTCATGATCTTGCTGTGGCTGAAACAGCTGTCAAACAGGCGGAGAAACAGGCACGGCTCATCAGGGAACGGCAGGAAAAGCGGGATTCTGCCGGTAAGAAATCCCGTTTCAGTGCAGGGCAAAGCAAATTGCTGCTGGATGCCAGAGAAGATCGCGCAGAGGCAACCGGCGGGCGTAATAATCAATTGGCGCAAAAGCAGGGAGAAAGCAGCCAGCAGGCACTGAGCGAGGCGCAGAGCAAGTTTGAGCGGCTGATCCCGCAGAATTTTGCTCTCGGCAATCTCAGTCTTGCCGCAACGAAAACGGTACTCGTTGCGGAACATCTTACAATGGCTTTTAATGGTCACCAGCCGTTATTTCAGGATTTGTCTTTGCAGATTACCGGCCCGGAACGCATTGCATTATGCGGGCCGAACGGATCAGGAAAAACGACTTTGCTGCATATATTGGCGGGAAAGCTGACACCGCAGCAGGGCAGTGTACAATATTATGTCCGTCATGCCATGCTGGATCAGCATGTGAGCCTGTTGAATGATGATCTGAGTATCAGGGATAATTTCAAGCTTCTGCAACCTGAAGCTACGGACAATGATTGCCGCGGCGCGCTGGCGCGCTTCATGTTCCGTGCGGATGCGGCTTTGCAAAAAACTGGAGAACTCAGCGGTGGTGAGAGGCTGCGGGCAGGTTTGGCCTGTGTGCTGGGTGGTGTTCAGGCACCGGAACTGCTCATCCTTGATGAGCCAACCAATCATCTGGATATTGTCGCATTACAATCGGTGGAAACGGCGCTCAATGCCTATGAAGGCGCATTGCTGATTACCAGCCATGATGAGGTGTTTTTGAACGCAATCGCACTTACGCGGCGTATCGAATTGCCGCTTTAAAGCATGTCAGGCAAAGCTGGAGATGTTTTAATCGGAAAAACGGGATGACAGCTTGTCGATCTGCTCGACCATCTCATTCAGATTATTGCTGATATGCAGATAGAGCGAAGCGGCAAGCTCCGGATATTCTTCCAGAATGCGGTGGAAGATGGAGCGGCTGAGACGGATGACTTCGGTTTCTGTATCAGCGACGGCGCCGGTCAGGCGGCTGGTCTGCGCAATCAGTGCCATTTCACCCAGCACTGAACCGGTGCTGATTGAGCGCAGATTGACGCGTCCCTGCTTGCCTTCATGAAAAAGGGTAATGCTGCCGCTGACAACAATATAGGCGCAGTCAGCACTTTGCCCCTCATGAAACAGTTCCCTGCCGGTACGCAGAACCATGCGTTCTGCGCCAAAGGCAAGCAGCCGCAGGTGCTGAGCCGAGAAGGCCTCGAAAAGACCAATCGTACTCAGGAACTGAATGTCATCATCGAGCGCCATATGTCTCTTTCTTACACATAATCCTTATTTCGGAACCGGTTCCCGCTCGGGAATAATCGTGTCCTGTTCCGGAAGAATTATGCTGTAACCCAAATTACCGAAAAATATCTAAAGTTTTCGATAAAATCATCTTTTATGCAGAATATTAAGCAGCCCGGACAGAATGAATGCCGGGCTGCCTTCATTCTCAGGGAACCAGCTTATACCCGCCGCTTTCGGTAATCAGCAGGCTGGCATTGGACGGATCCAGTTCGATTTTCTGACGCAGGCGATAGACATGGGTTTCCAGCGTGTGCGTGGTAACGCCGGAATTATAGCCCCAGACTTCTTCCAGCAAGACATCGCGTCCGACCACACCACCGGCGCGGTACAGGAATTTGATGATTGCCGCTTCTTTTTCAGTGAGGCGGATTTTATCGCCTTTCTGGTCAAGCAGCAGCTTCTGGCTTGGTTTGAATGTATAAGGCCCGACGATAAAGGTCGCGTCTTCGCTCTGTTCATGCTGGCGCAGCTGCGCACGGATGCGGGCAAGCAGCACTGCAAAACGGAACGGCTTGGTCACATAGTCATTGGCACCGGACTCAAAGCCCAGAATGGTGTCGCAATCTGTATCGTGACCGGTCAGCATGATGATCGGTGATGTAAAACCACCGGCACGCAGCTGTTTGACGGCATCACGGCCATCCATATCCGGCAGGCCGACATCCATAATCAGCAGGCTGATATTATTTGCCCGTGCGGTCTGAATTGCTTTGCCGGCAGTATCTTCCTGCAGGATCTGAAATTCAGGATGAAGTGACAGCTGGTCGATCAGGATGGAACGAAGATCCTCATCATCATCAACGATCAGAAGTGTATGGGCGATCATATCTGCCTCATTCGGTTTCAAAAACGGGAGCTGAACATCAGCAAGATGGGTGATTTATGACATTTAACGAAGAAAAACTAAAGAGAGGTCAGATGAAACAAAATTTACCTTATAAAATACGCCTTTAATGCTGCTTTTAAGCGATCTGACATCAGTTTATGGATGTGAATAAAATTAGCTGTGTAAATATATGGCAGGAGAAATGATTCTCTGGTGTTTCCAGAGCGTTACCGGAAAATAGCATACAAAACCGGTCCGGAGGGGGCCTATACATATGATACTCGGCAGAGAAGCAAAGCAAAGCGGCCTGATGCAGAGCGACACAGGCAGAAAAACATCCCGCACGATTAAAGTTATGGATGTTCATGTGCGTCCCGGGCATCGCAGTCAGGGTTATCTGGTTGCCGGACCGCTGGTGCTGCGCTGTGCTTTGGGCAAGGGTGGCGTGTCCTCCCGCAAGCGCGAAGGGGATGGTGCAACGCCTTTGACGCAGATGCGTCTGCTTTACGGATACCGCCGTCAGACACCGGTGATCGGGGATCAGCCGGCAACAGCATTGCGCTTTCGGGCTACGCAGCCGCAGGATGGCTGGTGTGATGCCGCCAATGACCGCAATTATAACCGGCCGGTCGCAGCCACCTATCAGCGCAGCCATGAGAAGATGTGGCGCAAGGATGAACTCTACGATATTTGCGTGGTCATGGACTGGAATATTACCGAGCGCAAAAAAGGCTGCGGCAGTGCAATATTTTTCCATCTTTCACGGGAAACCTATACGCCGACAGAGGGCTGTATTGCCCTGAGCCGTCGCGATATGATGCGTTTATTACCGCATCTTTCGGGAGATACGGTTATCCGTGTGCGACGCGGCTGATTTATCTCACATTCATGTCGCGGGCAGATACATGATCTGTCTGAGCGTATCGAAAATCTTCGGATGAACGGACTGGGCAACATTAAACCGCATGAATCGGCTGCATGTCTGTGACTGGCTGAAAATATTACCGGGTGCCAGAACGATATTGTGATCCAAAGCGCGTCTGGCAATCATGTCGCTGTCCACGCCTTCCGGCAGATCATCCGGCAATTGTGCCCAGAGAAACATGCCGCCAACCGGCTCACACCAGAGCTTGAAGCCTGCATTGAGAAGCTTCTGCCGCGTCCGTGTCTGACATTCTGCCAGTCGGACGCGGATTTTCTCAATATGGCTGCGGTAACTGCCGTCTGTCAGCAATTGATAGATGATCTGTGAGGACAGTGCGTTACTGGCGAAGTTGGTTGCCAGTTTCATGTCGGTAAGATTTTCCAGCCAGTCAGGACGCGCGGCAATATAACCGGTGCGTGTGGCCGCTGACAGGGATTTGGAGAAGCTGCCAATATGGATCACCCGCTCCAGACCGTCGAGTTCTGCTAAGAGCGGAGGCGGATTCTGATGAAAGTCCGCAAAAATATTATCCTCAACCAGAATCAGATCATGCTGTTCGGCAAGTTTGAGCAGGCGATGCGCCGTTGCCGGTTGTATGGTGGCACCGGTCGGATTGTGAATGCCGGAATTGCAGAGATAGAGTTTTGGCCGGTATTGCGTGCAAAGGCGTGCGAAGCTTTCCAGATCAGGTCCTTGGGGGGTGTAAGGTACGCCGACAAGATTGACGCCCTGCGCGAGTAACAGGCCACGGAAATTGAAATAGCACGGATCATCAATCAGCACCGTATCGCCGGAGCGGATAAATGTACGGCAGATCAGATCAAGTGCATTGGTACCGGAATCGGTGAGCAGGATTTGTGACGGGGCTGCTGTAACGCCCTGTTCACGCAGACGGGTGCTGAGCAACTGGCGCAGCAATGGCAGGCCGAGCGGTTCGTCATATTCCGATATATTCGATGCAGGGTTGCGGGCGATCTGGCGCAAGGCGCGGCGGATGGCTTCTTCCGGCAACCAGTCTGACGGCAGCCAGCCGCAACCCGGTCTGAAGGTGGTTTCTGTATTGCTCAGTGATTGCCGCATCACCCAATAGGGATTGATATTGCGGTTATGAGTGTCTGCAAAATCCGAGCTGATGAGCGGCGGATGATTTTTCTCAGCGACATAAAAACCGGCACCGCGCCGCGCCTGAATAATACCTTCAGCCACCAGCCGGTCATAGGCCTCCACCACTGTGGATTTGGATATGGACATGGTTTCCGACAAGCGACGGATGGAGGGCAGGCGCGCGCCCGGCATCAGGCTCATGGCGTTGATACGGTCGCGGATGATTGTCATCACCTTCTCAACCAGTGTTGTCGCTTCCAGAATTTCCTGACTGACGGAAAGCTGATCAGCCGTATCGCTTGCTGTTTGCAGCGCGTCCGGCGCTGTATATCCGGAATGATAAGTCATCTGTATCTCCGAATTGAGCAGTACAGTTTGTTTAAATTGTACTGAAATTGTATCTGACAATTTTGCCTGTGTATCAATATTTATCGCGAAATACGCAATAAATTTCGAGAATATGTGAAAATGAATAAGCAAGCGGATAGCCAAAGTGCTGGCTGGATCAGCGGTTTTATAGGTGTTTTAATTTTCAGCGGCTCTCTGCCTGCAACGCGTTTGGCTGTCTTGCAGATTGATCCGGTTTTTCTGACAGTGCTACGGGCGACCATTGCCGGTCTTTTGGGCGGCGCTCTGTTGCTGGCATTTCGCGAGAAATTGCCGACGCCATCTGAGCTGATTTCACTCGCGCTGGTTTCAGGCGGTGTGGTGGTCGGGTTTCCGTTATTTACAGCGCTGGCTTTGCAATATGTGACCTCTGCCCATGCAATTGTCTTTATCGGTCTGCTGCCGCTCAGTACTGCAATTTTTGCGGTGTTGCGGGGAGACAGCAATCCGTCATGGCGGTTCTGGATGTTCTCGCTGGCAGGCAGTGCAGCGGTGGCATTTTTTGCCTTGGCGAAAGATCAGTCTGACGGTGAATTTTCGCTCTATGGCAATGTTATGATGCTGTTGTCGATCATTGTCTGCGGTTATGGCTATGCGGAAGGTGCGCGGCTGTCCCGCACGATTGGTGGCTGGCAGGTGATCTGCTGGGCGCTGGTATTGGCGCTGCCGGTAATGCTGGTGCTGGCTGTCGCGTTGCGGCCGGATAATTTTGCGGGTATTGAAGCGCCTGCATGGCTGGGTGTGGGATATGTGTCGCTGTTTAGTATGCTGATCGGCTTTTTCTTCTGGTATCACGGGCTGGCACTTGGTGGTGCGGCAGGCGTGGGCCAGTTGCAATTATTGCAACCGTTTTTCGGTCTCGCTCTGGCAGCCTTTGTACTGGGCGAACCGGTGAGCATAGCGATGATGGCTGTGGCATGTGTTGTGGTGATGTGTGTTGCCGGAGCTAAGCGCTATATTTGAGCACTATTGCACAAATATAGCGCTTAGCGACAAAGTTAAAAATATGCGAAGCGATGTGCAGGTGCTGCATAAGACACAAATCAGGCGTAGCTCTCAGCTACGCCTTTTTTGTTTTACCATAGTGCCAGACGGTGGTGCGCTTTACGTCTGCATCTTCCAGGGCGCAGGTAACCGGTACGGAATAGACTTCCAGCTCTGTCAGACGGTGCCGCGGCAGATAAGACCGTCCGGGATCTCCGACGATAATCTGCATGCCTTTAGCAGCCAGCGTATCAAACCAGACGATCAGCCGGTCAGCCAATGACTTGTCATAAAAAACATCACCGGCCAGCAGAACATCAAAAGAGCCGCTTACATCCTGCCCGATCAGATCAGAGTCACTGAAGTCGCAGGATACTTTGTTCAAAACACTGTTCAGGTTGATGGCATGGCGGGCAAAAGGATCGATATCATTGGTGGTCATGGAACTTGCGCCGCTCAAAAGGGCGGCAATGCCGACCAGACCGGAGCCGGAAGCAAAATCCAGTACGCGTTTATTTTGCAAAGCCTGCGGATGATCGAGAATATAGCGGGCAACGCCCTGTCCGCCTGCCCATGCGAAAGCCCAATAGGGCGGCGGTAATCCGATTTCGGAAAGTTCTTCTTCGGTCTTGTGCCAAAGATCATGAGCCTCATCGGCAAGATGAAGCGCGATTTCCGGCACATGGGGAGGGTGGTGAATGCCGGTATTGTCGAGGATGAATTGCGTAGCGCGCGTCGAGTCCGGGATCAGGAGGGGCATAGACGCTCCGGATCAAGCAGAGGATAAGCGACTGCAAACGCAGAACGCTTCCGGAATAGTGTTTGGGTTGCGTTCTGCATTGTTGTGCTCTTAAATTTTGGTGTGGTCTAATCCGCCCATGCGGCAGACCTCGATCCATTCGTCTTCTTTGACCGGCTGTACGGAAAGACGCATGGATGTGACCAGCGCCATATCGCTCAACAGCGGATTGACCTTCACATCTTTCAATGTCACCGGCTTCGGCATATCGCAGACGGCGCGAATATCCACACATTCCCAGCGGTGATCGTCCGTTGTGCTGTCAGGATGCGCCAGCGCGCAAACTTCCACAATGCCGACGACTTCCAGTCCTTCATTGGAATGATAGAAAAAGCCTTTATCGCCAAGCTGCATAGCGCGCATATTATTGCGTGCCTGATAATTACGCACGCCGTCCCATTGCTCGCCGACAGCGCCTTTGGCTTTCTGCATTTCCCACGACCATTTGAATGGTTCAGATTTAAACAGCCAATATGCCACAGTTTTCTCCGGATTTATTCAGCAGGCCAAGTTTATTCAGCAGGTTTGTTGATGACCCAGTTCCACGGGCGCACAGTCACATTGTCGAACAGACCAGCCAATGCATAAGGATCTGCAGCGGCAACGGCTTTTGCATCTTCAATGGTTTCAGCTTCAACCATCAGCATGCTGCCAACCGGTTTCTGATCGGCTTCGCTCAGAAAAGGGCCGCCGAATTTGATCTTGTCGCCAAGGCTTTTCAAATAATCGAGATGGGCAGGACGGGTATCAAGACGCAGTTGCAAATGATCGGCTTTGTCATTGCAGAGAATGGCGAACAGCATGAGGTCAGGTTCCTAATCTTCGTTTTTCAAAGGACGGGACAGTAATCCGGTAACAGCCGCATCAATAGTAATACTGCCATTGAGCAAAGCCGCAATAGTGATGATAATCGGTGCATTGATCTGCTTGCGCGCGCAAAGCTCGGCAATCACCGGCGCAGTGGCCACACCTTCGGCGAGCAACAGGCCTTCCAGCGGTTCGCCGCGTCCCAAGGCCAGCCCGTAGGAATAATTGCGCGATTGCGGTGAGGAGCAGGACAGCATCAGATCGCCGAGGCCGGATAATCCCATCAGGGTTTCAGGCCTCCCGCCAAAGGCCACAGCAATACGGCGCAGTTCTGCAAAAGCGCGGGTGACCAAAGCTGCCTGTGCCGATGCGCCAAGACCTTTACCGATCGTGGCACCGGCTGCAACGGCAATGACGTTTTTCAGCGCGCCGCCGATTTCAACACCGGTCAGATCATCGGAGGAATAGCAACGGAAGGTGCTGCCGGAAAACTGTGCAGCCAGATCATCGGCAATAGCAATATTTTCACAGGCAATCGTCACGGCAGTCGGAAAGCCGCGGGCAACATCGCTGGCGAAGCTCGGGCCGGAAAGGGCGGCAATCGGATGATCGGGTAAAATATCAGCAATGATCTGCGACATCAGCCGTCCGGTGGAGCGTTCAATCCCTTTGGCGCAAAGCACAACAGGGCAATCAGCCGGAATGAGCGGTTTCAGTTCCTGTAATGCCGCAGCCATGGATTGTGCAGGGATAACAGCCAGAACCGTATCGGCATTGCTCAGAGCTGCGGCTGCATCGCTGGTCGCACGAAGATTATCATGCAGGGCGATATTGCCAAGATAGCGGCGATTGCGGTGGTTGTGGTTGATATCATCAACCGTTGCCGGATCGCGGGCATAGAGCACGACCTCATGGCCGTTCTGTGCGGCCATGCAGCCGAGCGCTGTTCCCCATGCGCCGCCACCTAAGATCGTAATTTTTTTACTCATGCTTTTGCTCCCCTGCGGCCAAAGCCGACCAGCGGCGCTGATGTGCTGTCCAGCGGCCAACGCGAGCGCGGTGCAAAATCGAGATTGTCAGGCTCCGTGCGTGCTGCATGTTCGGCGCCTGCCCATGCAATCATGGCCGCATTGTCGGTACACAGAATATGCGGAGGTGCGAGGAAATCGAAACCGTGTTTTTCACAAAGCGTTTCAAGGCCTTTGCGCAGCACTTTATTGGCAGCAACACCACCGGCAACAACCAATGTCGGATTTTCTTTATCCGGATAGGTTTCACGAAAACGGAGCAGAGAACGCTTCACACGGTCATTCAGCGTATCGGCAACGGCAGTCTGAAAAGATGCGCAGATATCCGCCACATCCTGATCGCTCAACGGCACAAGCTGAGTTGCTGTCTGGCGTACGGCGGTTTTAAGGCCGGAGAAGGAGAAGTCCAGCCGTGCTTCACCTTTGAGCGGGCGCGGCAGTTCAAAACGTGAGGCATCACCTTTCAAAGCCGCCTGTTCAACGGCAGGGCCACCCGGATAAGGTAGTCCCAGCAGCTTGGCGGTCTTGTCAAAAGCTTCACCCAACGCATCGTCGATGGTTGTGCCGAGGCGTTCATAATGGCTGAGGCCGTGCACGAGAATAACCTGCGTATGCCCGCCGGATACCAGCAATAACAGATATGGAAAAGCCAGTCCGTCGGTCAGGCGTGCTGTCAGGGCATGGCCTTCGAGATGATTGACGGCATAGAAGGGTTTGTCTGCAGCAAAGGCCATGGCTTTCGCCGTCATCAGTCCGACAATCAGCCCGCCGATCAGGCCGGGCCCTGCAGTTGCAGCGACAGCATCCACATCATTGATGGTCATATCCGCATCGGAAAGCGCTTTGGCAATCAATCCGTCGAGCGCTTCCACATGGGCGCGTGCGGCGATTTCCGGCACCACGCCGCCATAAGGTTCATGCTCGGCAATCTGGCTGAGAACAACATTAGACAGGATGCGTGAAGACACCCCGCCTTGTTCATTTTCATGGCGTTCAATGATAGCTGCGGCTGTTTCGTCGCAACTTGTCTCTATTCCAAGCACGCGCATAAGCGATTAGACCCGTATTAACAAAGCATTTCCGGCAAAAAGCGTGAAGCACTTTTGCATAAGGAGAATGCATTCAATAAACAAACTTCGCTGATCTTTCTGTCTTGCACCGGATAGTGGCATTATATTCATGATATTACAGTCATGAATTTGCCCCTGAGGTGAAAGGCAGTTAGAGAAGCCTTTGACATTCGCGTATCACGGACAGAGCCAGATGCAAACACCACGTTTAAAAATCGGAACACGTTCCAGCGCTTTAGCACTGGCACAGGCAGAAGAAACACGCGCACGCCTGATGGCTGCGCATGGTTTAAGCGAAACGGATGTTGAAATCGTGCCGATGTCCACACAGGGCGACCGTATTCAGGATCGTGCATTGTCGGAGATTGGTGGTAAAGGCCTGTTTACCCAAGAGATTGAAGATGCGCTGTTACAGGGACGTATTGATATTGCAGTGCATTCTTCCAAGGATATGCCGACGGTTTTGCCTGAGGGTTTGCATCTTTCCACCTATCTCGAGCGTGAAGACCCGCGTGATGCTTTTGTCGGCAAAACCAGCGCAAAACTGACCGATCTGCCGCATGGGGCAACAGTCGGTTCATCCAGTCTGCGTCGTCAGGCACAAATCCGGCATATCCGTCCTGATCTCAATGTTATTATTTTTCGCGGCAATGTGAATTCCCGTCTGCGCAAGCTTGATGAAGGTCAGGTTGATGGTACATTTCTTGCTTTTGCAGGGCTGAAGCGCCTCGGGCTGGAGCATGTGGTGACTGAGTTGATGGATACAGAACGGTTTTTGCCCGCGCCGGGACAGGGGGCGATCACCATTGAAAGCCGAGTGAATGATGCACGTGTCGATGCATTGCTCAAGCCGCTCAATCATGAAGAAACATTTATCCGTCTGACTTGCGAACGCGCATTTCTGGCGCAGCTTGACGGTTCCTGCCGCACGCCGATTGCCGGTCTGGCGGAAGTTAAAGACGGGCATTTGCATTTCTCCGGTATGATTTTGACACCGGACGGTTCACGCCTGCATCGCGTTTTCATAGATGGTGCTGCAGCAGATGCGGCGGCGCTTGGCAAGGAAGCCGCGGAGCGGATCCGTGCAGAAGCCGGTGCTGATTTCTTCACCAGCTGGGCTTGAAACATGCGCAGGGTTCTGGTCACACGCCCGCAACCGGATGCAGCTTTAACCGCTGCGAAACTTGAAGCGGCAGGTTATCAGCCGGCTTGTCTGCCGGTGAGTGAAACTGTGGCGACGGGCGCATCATTGCCGCTGGGCAGTTTTGATGCCGTTGCTGTGACCAGTGCCAATGCCTTGCGCCATATCAATCCTCATTTACTGGCACCCTACCGGCATTTGCAGCTTTATGCGGTGGGTGAAAAAACGGCATCTGTTGCGCGGGATGCGGGCTTTGAGACAATCTATGCCGGTGATGGCTGGGGGCTGCATCTGGGGCGCCATGTGGCAGCTGTTATGTCTGCGGGCAGCCATGTGCTTTATCTGACCGGCAAAATCCGGCGGCCGGATTTTGAGGCGCAACTGTCAGCGGCCGGTATCAATCTGACGGTTACTGAGACCTATGACACCCGCCCTGTTGCCTATAGCGATGCCGAGCTGAACGGGATTGCTGATACCGGCAGTGCAGAGGTGATTTTGCTCTATTCCGCTGTCGCTGCACGGCAGTTTGTTGCACTGGACAAGCAGGCAAAGGGTGCTTTTATCCAGAACGCGAAATATATTTTTTGTCTTTCTCAGCGGATTGCTGCAGAATTACCAGATAATTGTAATGCGCAGGTGCGTATCAGTGAAACGCCGGATGAGGATGCTTTATTACGCCTGCTGGCATTGATCTGACGAAAATATGCAACCATTTGTTCAATTTCGTCATTTAGGTTGCATCTGAAGTTTAAAATACAGATTTTGCGAGAGGACTCATGGCTAAATCCACAGTGTCACGTCACAGCAAGACCACCCGTAAACCGGTGGTGATTGATCTTGATCCGTCTGATGTGAAAGCTGTTGAGGCATCCGCTGCAAAATCTGCGGGTAAAACTGTGCCGGATGCAGAGCCGGTGGGCGATCCGAAACCTGTGGCACAACCGGCTGCAAAATCTTCCGCACCACCACCGCCAAAAGCGCAAGTTGAAGCGAAATCTGCAACCTCGGTTCCGCCGCAGAGCACATCCCGACCGGCTTCTTCAGCCGGTGTCTCCGGCCCTAATCCTTTTGCATCAGGAAAAACCATGAATTCTGCCAGTAGTTCCGCACCGCAGACGAAAAAAACAACTTCACCCTGGATTGCCGGACTGGCGGGTGGTGTGATTGTTCTGCTGGGCACGACCGCACTGCAATGGGCGGGGCTGGGTTTGTTTCCGGCACAGACCAGCAATCGTGATGAGGCGGCAATTGCAGAAATCGCAGATCTGAAACAGCAGATTTCCGGTTTGCAGGCCGCAGCCAAACCGGATGCGGATTTGTTAGCACGTCTGGAAGCCGCAGAGAAAAATGCTGCAGAAGCTCAGCAACGCCTGAATGCATTGCCGCAAGCCAGTGAAACACCTGCCGGAAATGATGAGGCGATCCGTGCCGATGTGACAGCTTTGCAGGAGCAGCTGAAAACACTGGCAGGGCAGGCGCAACCTGCGGATAGCGCGCTGGTGAATGGTCTGACCGAGCGCCTGAATGCGATGGAAACAAAGCTCAATACGATCGGCTCTCAGGCAGAACAGGCCAATGCCGCATTAAATACTGATACGGACGAGGTCAAAGCGCTGCAACAGCAATTGGGTGCTTTGCAGACGAAGATAGATGCGCAGGCCACACAGCCGGATATGGCGGCGATTATTGCGGCCAATGCTTTGAAATCCGCGATTGATCGCGGTGGTTCTTATCTGAATGAATTGCAGACCTATAAGTCATTGCTGCCGGAGCAGGCAGGTTCTGTTGCCGCGCTTGAAGCGCAGGCGGAAACCGGTATTCCGACACTAAGCCAGCTGAACACACAATTTGCATCATTGGCGGATGATATGGTGGCCGCGGTGAACAAGCCTGCGGCAGATGCCGGTATCTGGGATCAGCTGGTGGGCAGTGCAAAAAATCTGGTACGGTCACGGCCAATCGGTGATGTCGCTGGTTCCGGTGTCGGGCCGGTGACTGCACGCATAGAATTTGCTTTGCAGAATGGTGACGTGCAGCGGGCTATGACCGAATGGGCGCAATTACCGGAAGCGGCTAAACAGGTTGGTCAGAGCTTTTATAATGCATTGAATGCACGGCGCGATGCGGATGCATTGCTTGCACAGCTGATGACCGCTTCAACGCAGGCATCTGAGCAAAAACCGGCTGCGCAATAAGCGGAACAGGAAAGGGAGAACGGTATGATACGGGTAATCCTGTTTCTTGTTGTAGTCGCAGTGCTGGGGCTGGGTTTCGGCTGGCTGGCGGATCGTCCCGGTGATCTGGTGTTCACATTTGCCGGAGAGCGGCACAATATTTCTCTGATGACTGCCGCCAGTATGGTTGTGGCTGCCATTGCCTGTGCCATGCTGCTGTGGTGGATTGTCAAAAATCTTGTTCGCTCGCCTTATATTTTGCAGCGTCATTTTCGCGCCCGCAAGCGTGACCGTGGCTATCAGTCACTCTCGACCGGCCTGATTGCTGCCGGTGCCGGTGATGCCGAAGCGGCGCGGCGTATGAGCAAACAGGCGTCCAAATTGCTGAGCGTGGATCAGGAGCCGTTGATCCGGTTGCTTGATGCGCAAACCGCTTTATTGGAAGGGCGTAAAGATGATGTGCGCCGTTATTTTGAAGAAATGATTGCGGATCCTGAAACCAAATTGCTGGGTTTGCGGGGATTATATCTCGAGGCCAGCCGTGAAGGCGTGCAGGAAGCAGCCTATCAATATGCGCAGGAAGCCAGCACGATGGCACCGCAGCTGGAATGGGCGTCGAATGCAGTGCTCGGACATAAGGTTTTGCAGGATGATGTTACCGGTGCATTGCGGGTGCTTGAGGCACGCAAAGCGGTTATTCCTTATGGCAAAGACGGTAAAGCTGCTCGTGAGACATTGAAACGTAATCGCGCGGTTTTGCTGACGGCACAGGCAATGGACAGTTTTGAAACGGATGCTGTGGCTTCCCGCGAGGCAGCGAATGAGGCGTTCAAGCTGGAACCGGAACTGATACCGGCTGCATTGATTGCTGCGCGTTGCTTGCTGCGTGACGGCAGTATCCGCAAGGGTAATCGTATTCTTGAAGCGGCATGGAAACGCGAGCCGCATCCTGAGATTGCCGAAGCCTATATTCACGGACGCGCCGGAGATACGGCGCTTGACCGGCTGAAAAAAGCGCGCCAGCTCGCAAGTTTGCGCAGTCACCATGCGGAATCGGTTTTGATTGTTGCACGGGCTGCGCTGGATGCCGGAGAGCTGACGCTGGCACGGGAAAATGCCGAAGCTGCATTGAAGCTTAATCCGCGTGAAAGCGCTTATTTGCTGATGGCTGATATTGAAGAAGCGCAGACAGGCGATCAGGGGCGCGTGCGTGAATGGCTTGCACGGGCTGTCAAAGCGCCGCGCGATCCGGCATGGACGGCTGACGGTATTGTTTCTGACCATTGGGCACCGGCCTCGCCGGTGACAGGTCGCCTGAACGCCTTTGAATGGAAGGTGCCGTTTACGGAAATAGCGGCGGATACGTCTCCGGTTCTCGATGATGACAGTTTGAAAGAGCCGTTTTTACCCGTCACTTATTCGCGTGCGGAAGAGGCTGAGCCGGTAAACATGCCTGCCGTGAAGGAGCCGATCTTTGCCGATGATCCTGATGATGCGGAAACTATGCCTCTTGTTGCGGATAAAACTAAAGCTGCTCCGAAGAAAACGGAACCGCAGGACAATAATCTGCGCAATGCCAAAGTAACCATTCTCACTGAGACGGGCGATAATCCTGCGGTGCAGGCCGCAAAAGATTCGCAGCCTGATAGTTCCGACGCTGCGAAGGATAAGCATAGTCTGATTGTTGATGATCCGGGTGTGGCGGCAGAACATGATGTGCCGTTACGTAAGGAAGGGACGTTCCGGCTGTTTTAATACTGCGTCCGGACGGGTTTGCAGAATGAAGTCCGTTACTTCCGCTGCAAAACAGTATTTTTGTTGCAGCTTGGTGACTCTGAGAAAGATTAGAAGATACTTGTAAGACAAAACATGTCTGTATGCTTGGCATCCTTCCGGATGCTGGTCTATGTGTAAGACCTGTCAAAGGCTGTATAAGCACTGGAGCATGTATGTTTGAGCGTCTGATCAGTTTTTTCAAAGAATTGCCGGGTTTTGATCCCTCGAAGAAAAAACAAACATTCTCTGATGAAGACCCGCGTCTGGCCGCTGCTGCATTGATGTTTCATGTCATTGAAGCGGATGGTGAGCAGCACGAAAAAGAGCGCAAACGTCTGTCGGATTTGCTGTCGCAGGCCTATGATTTGCAGGGCGATGACTTGCAGGCTTTGATTAAAGCGGCAGAAGTTGCGGATCAGGAATCGATTGATCTTTATCGTTTCACCAGTGTTTTGAAACGCCATCTGGATATGCCGGCTCGTTTGAGCTTTATCGAGGTGCTGTGGGAAATGGTTTATGCCGATGGTGATGTCGGTGAAATCGAAGATAATATTATGTGGCGTATTGCCGAGCTGATCGGTGTGGATCAGGAGCAGCGCATCGGGATTAAATTACGGGTCGCTGAGCGTGCACGTTCAATGCGCGATGCCTTGGCTTCAATATCCATGGCTGAAGAGCAGACCAATGCCGAGGCCGAAAAGGCTGAATAAAAGCAGTGGATTTGAAAGTGTGAAGGCCGTCATTGACGGCCTTTTTTATTTTTTGCGGTCAATCAGTCTTTCGCGAGAAGACCTTTCCAGATGATTGCGCCGATAGCGGCACCGATCAGCGGAGCAACCCAGAACAACCAGAGCTGGCTGATGGCAGCTGTATCTGCGAACAGGGCTGCAGCTGTGGAGCGGGCCGGATTGACGGATGTATTGGTCACCGGAATTGAAATCAGGTGGATCAGTGTCAGACCGAGACCAATCGCGATTGGTGCAAAACCGGCCGGTGCCCGCGATGAGGTGGAGCCGAGAATAATAATCAGGAAGAAGGCAGTCAGCACGACTTCAATGGCAAGGGCTGCCCCAAGGCTATATTTGCCTGGTGAAAGATCGCCGTAGCCGTTGGAAGCGAAGCCGCCTGCACTGAAATCAGCTTTACCGCTGGCAATAAAATACAGAATTGCAGCAGCAATAATGCCGCCGACCAGCTGTGCGATCCAGTAGGGAATGAGGTCTTTAGCCTCAAAGCGCCCGCCCAGAGTAAGGCCGAGAGTGACAGCCGGATTGAAATGTCCGCCCGAAATACCACCGACAGCATAGGCCATTGTCAGGACAGTCAGGCCGAATGCCAGCGCGACACCGGCAAAGCCGATACCCAGTTCCGGAAAGGCTGCACCGAGAACGGCGCTGCCGCAACCGCCGAAGACCAGCCAGAAGGTGCCAAAACACTCTGCCGACAATTTATTCATCATGGAAGGCGTATCTTGCATGTTAATCCCCGTAGACGATTGAACAAAAATGAAATCTGCACGGAACTTATATTGCCCGCCGAATATGGACAGATTTGTCAGGATTGAACAGTCTTTTTTTGAACACAATTGGTGTAAATATTTGTCTTACAAAGAAATATTCTGTCTTATATTATAATTATTATAAAATAGGCGCAGATGTCAGGCCGAGGGTAAGCAACTATCCTGTTATTAACCGGCAGCAACAGACGGCTGATTGCAGGATTGTGGCGGTTTTCATTTTTTCGGGCTGTTATGGTGTTTTAAAGTGTTGTACCGTCTTGGGAATTCATGAGCGGTTTCGACGCTTTATAAGGTTTCGGGATAATATTAACGGTTTCCGGAGTACCGGCTTGATGTCTAGGTTCGAGCGCCGACTGGCTTTTAATTTCAAACTGTTCTGTTTGCCTTTGGCTGCTGTGCTGGCAGGTTGCACAGGGACTGCAACGGCATGGACTGAAAAAGTCACGATTGAACAGGTTGAACTGCCAAAAGAATGCGCCGGATGGCAAAAGATTAATATGAAGCAGCGTGCTTATTACATGCTGATGCGTGATGATCCTGCGCTGATTATGGAAATTGATTCCCATAATCTTAAAGGTAAAAATCTTGGTTGCTGGCAATAGCCGTATGGCGGTGTGACATGGCAGCTTCATTGAAACATGCAGGGCTGCTCAACTGATTCAGGGTAAATGATGCATCTGGATATTATAGAGCTGCAGTCATTTTATTCGACAGCATTGGGCAAACTGGCTGCTTCGGTTATTACGTCAGCACTGGATCCTTTATGGCTGCCAATGCCGCAGGAGCGGCTTGTCGGGATCGGCTATACGCTGCCTTATCTGGATCATTTTGCATCACAAGCGGAGCGGGCATTTGCTTTTATGCCAGCACGGCAGGGCGCAACCGGCTGGCCGCATGGCGAGGCACTGAGCACGGCGCTGGTCTATGATGAGGAGCTGCCTTTGCCGGATAGTTCTGTAGACCGCATCTTACTGGTACATACGCTTGAATTTTCTGAAAGCAGCGCGGAAACGCTGAAAGAAATGTGGCGTGTCTTATCACCTAACGGACAGTTGATCGTCGTGGTGCCAAACCGCCGTGGTGTCTGGGCGCGTATGGAACATACGCCTTTCGGCAGCGGACGCCCCTTCAGTCGCGGGCAGTTATTGCAGGCTTTCAGAGAAGCAAATTTCACACCGGGAAAAGTGGTCAATGCGCTGCATGTGCCGCCGACACGCTGGCGCTGGCTGCAACAATCATCCGGCTTGATAGAAACGGTCGGAACCCGTCTCTGGCCGCTCTTTGGCGGGGTGGTGATCGGGGAGGCGCATAAGCGCCTCTATCAGGGACTGCCGGTGCTGAAGCGTGCTTCACGCCGTGTTTTCGTGCCGGTGCTGACACCGCAGGGAACTGCACGGCAACAACCGGTGAAGGTGAAAATTCACGATCACCGTGAGCGCTTCGGTCAATAAACCGGATTTAAGAAATTATGCTCTAGCGTTTAAGCAGAAACACAGCCTGCTGGCCGAGCAGGTTCCACATGCCCCATGGCAGGCTGAACGGCATGCGCTCACCATTACGGTTCAGTGCCACAGCATCTTCAACCGTTGCACCGACCTCTTTGGTCATATCGACAAAATCGCGGATGGTGCAGAAGTGAATATTGGGCGTATCATACCAGCTGAACGGCAGTTCTTTGGTCACCGGCATACGGCCGCGAAACAGCAGTGAACCACGCACCCGCCAGTAGCCGAAATTCGGAATGGAAACGATCGCACGCTCACCGATGCGCAGTAATTCGCTCAGGACCTTTTTCGGATTAAGCGTGGCCTGCAAAGTCTGCGACAGGATCACATAATCGAAGCTGGAATCGGGATAATAGACCAGATCACGGTCAGCATCGCCTTGTATCACCGACAATCCGCGCATCAGGCACTGGTTCACACCGCTTTGTGATAATTCCACGCCGCGTCCGTCTACATTGCGGCTGTCGCGCAGCAATTGCAACAATTCACCGTCACTGCAGCCCACATCCAGAACCCGTGTTCCTGGGCGTACCAGCGAGGCGATAATATCAAAATCAACGCGGTTATGGATATGCAGGTTTTCGGTATTTTCAGCTGCGAAAAATGTCGTGTCGCCTGAACCGGCTTTGGTATCAGTCATCGGATTACAGACCTTTCGCACGGGCTGCGGAGCGGATGAAACCGTCAATGGTTGAGAAAAGAACCGGTTCATCCAGCAGGAAAGCATCGTGTCCGCGGTCTGTTTCGATTTCAACGAATGAAACAGACGCCCCTGCCGCATTCAGTGCATGGACAACGAGACGGCTTTCGGATGTCGGGAACAGCCAGTCGCTGGAGAAGGATGCAACGAAAAAGCGGGTTTTGGTGCCGGTGAAAGCCGAAGCTAATAAGCCGTTATGTTCTGCTGCCATGTCGAAATAATCCATGGCACGGGTCAGATAGAGATAGGAATTGGCGTCAAAACGGTCAACGAAGCTGTTACCCTGATGGCGCAGATAGCTCTCAATCTGGAAATCAGCTTCAAAACCGAAGGTAATATTGGTGCGATCCTGCAGATTACGTCCGAATTTGCGATGCAGTGCGGCTTCCGACAAATAGGTGATATGCGCTGCCATACGCGCTACCGACAGGCCTTTACGCGGCACGGAGTCCGATTGGGTAAGATATTGACCGTTGAGCCACAGCGGATCGGCCATGACCGCCTGACGGCCAACCTCGTTAAAGGCGATATTTTGCGCTGACAAACGCGCGCCGCTGGCCAGAACCACAGCCGAGAAAACCTTGTCTGGATAGCTTGATGCCCATTGCAGCACTTGCATACCACCAACGGAGCCGCCGACAACAGCCAGCAGCTGTTCAATACCGAAATGTTCAACCAGCATCGCCTGAGCGCGCACCATGTCGCCGATCGTTATGATCGGCAGATCAAGCGCATAAGGTTTACCGGTTGCCGGATTAATGGATGCAGGGCCGGTTGAGCCCATGCAGCTGCCGATAACATTGGAACAGAGCACAAAATAACGGTCAGTATCAATCGGCTTGCCGGGGCCGACAAGTGAAGTCCACCAGCCGTCTTTACCGGTGAGCGGATTGGTGCTGGCAACATGCTGATCGCCGGTCAGGGCATGGCAGATCAGGATAGCATTGCTCTTATCGGCATTGAGTGTGCCATAGGACTGATAAGCGAGCTGAAACGGGCTCAGAACGGAACCGCTGTCGAGTTGAAGCGGTTTGTCTTCACCAAAATACACCACAGGACTGTTCGGCTGAACAGCTTCCTGATTGCGGTTGTCTGATAGGGCGGCAGTTTCAGCTGATATTGTCATAAAACATGTCTGCGTCAGAGCATTTTCAGGTCTGTTTGCAACAAACCCAATGCTCTAATTCCCTGATTTTACGCATAATCCTCTCCGAAAGCCGATTTGTTTTTCGGGATTATACGTTAGAATTTGTCCGGTGACCGGAACTGGATGCGGATATGCAGGCAATTTTTGCCTGTTTTGCGCATTTTTGACTAGCCGGCCGCGTTGGTGATTTCAGATATTTTTATCTGAAACTACTGCGATCTAGGGGCTAGAGGGGTTTAAAGTCAAGGTTTCTCTCGACTTGTTCTGCGATGCGGTTTATGCCGCTAAAGTCATTCGGTTTCAGTGGGAATATTTCGCTGGTCACAGACCGGCAAATGTTACTGCAATGCTGTTTCCGTACATAATCTCTATCAACAATACAGGCTCTTAATATTGGATAAGAATGATGAACGATTTCGCGAAAGCTCAACGCCCGACACCTAAAGCCGGCGTCATGGATATTGCTGCTTATGTTCCTGGCAAAGCCACCGTTCACGGTGTTGCCAAAGTGCACAAGCTGTCTGCCAATGAAAGCCCGCTGGGTGCAAGCCCGCATGCTGTTGAAGCCTATCGTGCAACCGATCATTATCTGAGCTCTTATCCGGACGGCGAAGTTATTGCGCTGCGTCAGGCCATTGCGGAAACGCAAGGCCTGAATATTGAGAATATTCTCTGCGGTAACGGTTCGGATGAATTGCTCGGCCTGCTGTGCCAGACTTATCTGGCACCGGGCGATGAAGCGATTTTCACCGATCACGGCTTTCTGGTCTATAAAATCCAGACATTGGCGGCTGGTGCAAAACCGGTGATCGTGAAAGAAAATGATACGCTGATTGATGTGGACGCGGTGCTTGCTGCGGTCACAGACAAGACCAAGGTTGTTTTCATCACCAATCCGGGCAATCCGACCGGCACGTATGTCCCGTTTGAGGAAGTGAAACGCCTGCATGCCGGCCTGCCGCCGCATGTTCTGCTGGTGCTGGATGCGGCCTATGCGGAATATGTGCGCAAGAATGATTATGATGCCGGTGTGGCGCTGGTCTCTGCGAGCGACAATGTGGTGATGACCCGCACATTCTCGAAGATTCACGGCCTGCCTGCGCTGCGTATCGGCTGGATGTATGCACCATTGCATGTCACAGACGCGGTGAACCGTGTGCGCGGACCTTTCAACATGAACAGCGCGGCGATTGCTGCCGGTACTGCGGCAATCCGCGACCGCGATCATGTGCAGAAAGCCTGTGCGTTCAACGCAGAATGGGCGCAGTGGCTGACAGACGAGTTCACCAAGCTCGGCCTGAAAGTTACACCTTCAGTCACCAATTTCCTGCTGGTGCATTTCCCTGATACACAGAACAAGTCTGCCGCTAAAGCTGACGAATATCTGCAGTCCAAGGGATATATTCTGCGTCGCGTGACATCCTATGGCTTCCCTGAAGCCCTGCGGATGAGCATCGGCTCGGAAGAAGCCAATCGCGGTGTGATTGCCGCTCTCACAGAATTTTTGAAGTCCTGATATGTCTGATATTCATTTTAATAAAATTGCGCTGATCGGTATTGGTCTGATCGGTTCGTCGCTGGCTCGTGTCATCCGCCGTGAAGGTCTGGCTGGTCATATTGCTATTGCTACTCGCAGTCCTGAAACGCTGAAACGCGCGGAAGAACTGGGGTTGGGCGACAGTTACACCACGGATAATGCGGTTGCGGTGCAGGATGCCGATCTGGTGATTGTCTCCGTGCCTGTGGGCTCGTCTGGTCTGGTTGCCAGCCAGATTGCCGGCAGCCTCAAAGCCGGTGCGATTGTTACCGATGTGGGCTCCACTAAAGGCTCGGTGATTGCGCAGATGCAGCCGGAATTGCCGGATCATGTGCATTTCATTCCGGGGCACCCGATTGCCGGTACCGAATATTCGGGGCCGGATGCAGGCTTTGCTGATCTGTTTATCAATCGCTGGTGCATTCTCACACCACTGCCGGATACGGATACAGACGCGCTGGCAAAGCTCAATGCGTTCTGGGAAGCCTGTGGTTCCAAGACAGATCAGATGGATCCGCAGCATCATGATCTGGTGCTGGCGATTGTTTCGCATCTGCCGCATATCATCGCTTATAATATTGTCGGCACGGCCAATGATCTGGAGAAGGTAACGGAGTCGGAAGTGATTAAATATTCCGCTTCCGGTTTCCGTGACTTTACCCGTCTTGCGGCATCTGATCCGACAATGTGGCGCGATGTTTGCCTGCATAATAAGGATGCTATTCTGGAAATGCTGGGGCGTTTTTCGGAAGATCTGGCTTCGTTGCAGCGGGCAATCCGCTGGAGTGACGGCGATGCCTTGTTTGACCTGTTTACGCGTACCCGCGCAATCCGCCGTGGCATTATTGATGCCGGTCAGGAAGTGGATGCGCCGAACTTTGGCCGCGAAGCTGCAAGCAAGCAAAAGTAATATGCGAAGCTGCAAACAAGCCAATAAATACGTGAGGCTGTTGCTTTGTTTAAATTAAAAATGAAAAACCCGCCATTCCGGCGGGTTTTTTGCATTAAAGGCGCGGTACGCGTCCCAGCGGGATAAAGCCTGCACTGATTTTTCCCTCTTTAATGATAACCGGAACAATCGTTGCTCCTGTTTCATCTTTCGGCATGGAGCCGAGTGCAAAAACCACTGTATTGATATTTTTAGCCTGATCGGGAAAGGCGGCCTGCAATGTCTGGCCGATTGCCGGAGCATTGGTCAGACGGATTTTCAGATCCGCATTGGCCAGCCCTTCGCTGTCGACTGCAAGCGGGCCGCTGATGCTGATGCTGGCGCCGGAAGGCAGCAGAAACAGCATCTGATTAAGCTGCAAGGATTTTCCGCGCAGCAGACTGCCGCTTTCATCCGGCTCTTTGAATGCCGCGAGGCTTGCCGGAGAGGTGATATCAATCAAACCGTCGAGCTCCGGCAGGGCAGCCAGAGATTTGTCGCCGGTGAGGCGCAGATCATCAAAGGTCATTTTGGCTTGAAGCGGCTCTTCAAGACTGTTGAGATCAAATTGCAGGCCGAGCAAAGAGAGTGTTGCCGGTGCAGCCGCATTTTCAGCGGTCACAGTTTGCACGCGCAGATTATCGGCACTGAGGCTGATATTCTGTGGCGAACGGCCGTCAATGCGCGCAGATGCTTTGAGATTGTCCCAATCTGCTTTCAACGGGTCAGCGCCGGACATCGCAAGTGCCGCAGGGCCGGTGAGCTGTGTCTGCACCGTGCGGAAAGAGAACAGGGAAGCGCCGACATTTACAGCACTGGTTGCAGCATTCAGCGTCTGATCTTTGTCACGGAAGTTAAAGCCGGAACAGCTGATATACATGGAGAAGGGATAGCCGCGTGCCGAGAGGGACTGACATTCCAGCGTTTCGCCCTGACCGGCAGTATTGGCTAGCTCAGTGCGAACGCGGTCTTTGGCCATGGAAGCGAGATAAAACCAACCCGCCGTGTATAAAATGACGATGACCAGAGCAAAGAGAATGCCCCATGTCATGCGTTTTGAGCTTTGCGGGTTAGGACGCGATTTAGCTACCATAGCTATGCCTCTCAGATTTCAAAGGGCATTCTGCTGACAGGGCAGAAGAGCTCTTCTATAATCTTTTTATTCACAATGCCGCGCTGACAACACATCATGCGGTATTGTTTTGCAGATAAAAGTCATTCGGCGGTACATTTTTCTACACAAAATCGTGCCGGAAAAATGTTTGCCTGTTGGGAAATGCGGGGCACAGGGTGTAAACTATATGCCTGTGCATTCTGTGCATTCTGTGCATTCTATGCATTCTATGCATTCTATGCATTATATGAATTTGGCGAGACAAGCAAAAGCAAACAAATGACCCCAATGGATAGTTCACACACGGATTTCGTGTTCCAGAATAATGTGGCTGATTCCGGTTCTGACTTCTGGGTCTTCGGTTACGGGTCACTGATGTGGCGGCCGGGTTTTGACAGTGCCGAGAATATTCCGGCGCTGCTGACAGGCTTCAGCCGGTCTTTATGCATCTATTCTCATGTTTATCGCGGTACGCCTGAATTGCCGGGGCTGGTGCTGGGTCTGAACAGCGGCGGCTTCTGCCACGGACAGGCATTTCGCGTGACAGCGGACAACAGATTGCCGGTGATGAACTATCTGCGTGAACGCGAACAGATCAGCGGTGTTTATGTGGAAAAATGGCTGACGGTTGAGCTGGCAGACGGTCGTGATGTCGAAGCGCTGGTCTATGTGGCCGATCCCTTGCATAAACAATATGCAGGCGGTCTCAGCGCTGAGGATATGGCTTTGCTTGTCCGGCGCGCCAGTGGTCAGGCCGGACCAAACCGCGATTATGTTGCCAATACTGCCCGTCATTTGCAGGCAATGGATATCTGGGATGAGCGGCTGGAAGCTGTTTTAAAGCTGCTGGATAATCATACAGGCTGACAGGATTGGTAGTTTTACCCGATCTTTGACTGACTTTTTCCGGTCTGTGATCTTGTGAATAGCAAGAGCGCTGTTTAAATGTGTCTCAACCTTTGCCCGTGCTGATTGAAGCACCGGTGCAATGAACAGTCCGACTGAGTAGGAGACATTTATGCTCGCAATTTTGCAAACCGTTGATCTGGCGCTGGATATTTATACCTGGATCATCATTGCCAGTGCGGTGTTTTCCTGGCTGTATGCTTTTAACGTGGTCAATTCACGCAACCGCTTTGTCGCCTCGATCGGTGAGTTTCTTTACAAGGTGACAGAACCTGCATTGCGACCTATCCGTAAAATTTTGCCGGATCTCGGCGGTATTGATATTTCGCCGATTGTTCTGCTGCTGGCGATCTTCTTTATCCGCCGCTTCATGTGGACGACATTGGCTCCGATGCTCTTAAGCTAATCAATAAAAAACCCGCTTGAAAGCGGGTTTTTTATTATCTGTGATTGAAAATCCGGCCACTTGGGAGACTGGCCAGTTTTGCAATTATTTCGCGTTTTTAGCGCGTTCGATCGCTTCAACGATGAATTTACGTGCGTAATCTTCATCGCCCCAGTCGCCGATCTTTACCCATTTGCCTGGCTCCAGATCTTTGTAATGTTCAAAGAAATGAGCAATCTGCTGCAGAGTGATTTCCGGCAGATCGGTGTAGTTATGAACTTTTTCATAACGACGGGTAAGCTTTGGTGACGGCACAGCGATGATTTTTTCATCTTTACCGGCATTGTCTTCCATCACCAGAACGCCGATCGGGCGAACATTGATGACACAGCCCGGAATCAGCGGACGGGTGTTGCAAACCAGAACGTCAATCGGGTCGCCATCTTCCGACAGAGTATGCGGAACAAAGCCGTAATTGCCCGGATAGGTCATTGGTGTGTAGAGAAAACGGTCGACGATCAGAGCGCCGGCGCTTTTGTCCATCTCATATTTGATCGGATGACCACCGACCGGTACTTCGATAATGACGTTAACGTCTTCAGGAGGGTTGGAGCCGATGGAAATGGCATCGATATTCATGGGCGTGTCCTTTCATTTGGCGTTCTGATATCGGTTTTCGTGAAACCGTGCAACAAAAACGCAATTTCAGATAAAGCGGCTTATTGTCATGTTCGTGAAATTCTGAGCGCTGTTATGCCTTTGTTTCAGCCTCATTGCGCTGCGTCTGCAATTCCGCGAGGCGGGCTTTGGCTGTCGGCGGCATAGGCGGCGCATTTTTATCCTGTGAGGCCTGTACCAGAAATTCGTCACAAGCTGTTTCTGTGGCTTCAATCAGGCGCTGCAAAAAGACTTCCTTATCCAGACCCGCTTCAATCGGCGGCAGAATACGGCAACGGATGGTGCCGGGATAGCGAAGGAACTTACGGCGCGGCCAGTACAGACCGGCATTATGGGCAATCGGTACGACCGGCAGGCCGAGATTGGCATAGAGATGGACGACACCATATTTATAGGCCGGCGGCGCACCGGGTGCGCGGCGTGTGCCCTCCGGATAGATCATGATCTGGCGCCCGTCAGCAATAGCTTCCTGTGTGCCGCCGGAAATGGAATGCAAAGCCTTGATCCCCGTACCGCGATCAACAGGGATCATTTTCATTTTCTTCAGATACCAGCCGAATAGCGGAATACGCATCAGGTCGCGTTTGAGAATATAAACCGGATCGGGCGTGTAAGACAAAAACGCATAAACATCCCAGAAAGACTGGTGTTTTGGTGCGCAAATATAGGCGCCTTCCGGCAGGTTTTCCGCTCCTTCGACCACAAAATCGGTGCCGACAATATATTTTTGCAGAAACAGATTGGAGCGTGCCCAGAATTTAGGGACGACCCATGCTTTTTTGCGCGGCAAAATCAGAGTGAGCGGTAAAAACAGGATCATCTGTATGATCAGACTGATATAGAAAGCCAGATTAAACAGCACTGACCGGATGACTATGATCATATCTTGTATCAGCCTTTTAATACGTGCATGACAGGTAAAATAGCTCGGTTTTAAACAGAGCGGTTCTTCAAATAGAAGAAAAATCAGCGCTTATCAATTCCGGACATCATTGCGTATCGATCAGCAACTTGTGTTTTAATCATTTTGGCTGAGACTGATATGCGCAAGAGCGCCAATATATTTGACATATTCGGTAAATAACACGCGCAGCGTATCGCCCTGACGCATCCAGTTATTGTTTTTCAGATCGCTGTTAATGACCGGATAGGGCAGGAGTTCGACATTACCGACCTGCCGTGACAATTCCAGAATTGAGCGTGGAATGTGGTAATTATTGGTTACAATGAATATGCGCTTGTAATTATGCTGTTTAATCCATTTGGCGCTTTCAACCGCATTGCCGATTGTGTTGAGTGCCGTACGATCAAGATCCACGCAGCAGGCAAATAAGGCCGGATCTGTTCTGGTAACCCGTTGCAAGGCCTCGCGTTTGGTAGACGGATGAACACCGCTGATCAGCAGCCGTTCGCCGCGTTTCTCTGCCAGCAGTTCCAATGCGACTTCAATACGGGATTTCCCGCCGGTCAGAACGATAATCGCATCGGCTTTCTGATCGGCAGGTGGTGCCTGCAAATTGCTGACATGCTCGCTGAAAATGACAAATCCGATGCCGAGAGCAACGATCAATGAGAACAGGACAACCGCGACCGGCGGGATGCGTCTGCGCAGGCGCTTCAGCCAATGGCGAATAAAGCCGTCTTTAGAGACATGCACGGATGCTTCGCGGCCGGTTGTTTCTGCCGGTCGTTCGTCATTCTGCCGGTTTTGTTCCGCAGTGTCTGAAGCATTGTTTTGCACATGCATTGCCGTTTGGCCTGTTCATTTTCTTGTATCAGCGCAGATTGCTGTAACCTGCGCAAATCAGTCTTATAGTATAGAGCAGACAGGACAGCGGAGGAAACTGCTTTGTCCGCTGACTGCCCTAATCTTTGCTGCCGCTGATACTGTCCATATCTTTGAGCTGCCGGATCACGGTCAGACGGCTGGTCAGCATTGTGAGAATGCTGACAATGATAATTGTGGCGGCAATACCGATATAGCCTTCGCGTCCGATGGCAAAACTGCCAAACAAAGCTGCCGCCTGATCGCCTTCCGGCGTTGCCAGATTGCGGCTGGTCCACCAGGAAACAATCAAAAATACCAGCAAGGCCGCCGCGCCGCCGTAGCAGGCACCTTTGAGTGCTGTACGGAAGAAATGCCACTCAAATTCACGGGCCACAAAGCGGGCTTCCGCACCGATAAAATGCAGCACTTCAATAATATGGCTGTTTCCTGCCATCGCGCCACGCGTGGCAAAAATCACGGTCAGCACTGTGGCAGACAGCATCAGAAACAAGACACCCATACCGATCAGCACGGTTGTGTGCGCCATGGACACCAGACGATCCACCCATGTGCGATGATCGTCAAAACTGGCGCCGGGAATATTCTTCTGCAACTCCGAGCGCAGAGTTTCAAAATCCGGTGGATTTTGCTCGTCAATTGTCACCACCACGAGGCGCGGTACCGGCAATTCGTCAATGTCCAGACCTGTACCGAGCCATGGTTCCAGCAGGCGTGCTGTAGCTGCACGGTCAACAATATTAGTACCTGTGACACCGGCAAAACCGGAAGCAATCTGACTGGCTTGTGCAAGGGCAGCTTCCATATCCTGACCGTCGACCGGCCGGATCTGAATTGTTGCTTCACGTGAAATCTGGCTCTGCCATTGGGCTGCTGATGCGCGCACCAGACTAACCCCGCCGATAGTGATGCAGGCGAGAAAGGTCATAATCGCGATAACGGTAATCAGCGTGGTACCGGAAACACTGACCGGCGGTACAATCGGCGTTGGTCCGCGTTTTTCCCGTTTGCGCTTGCCCAGCAGTTCGAGAAAAATCCCGTGATAATGATCAATCGTTGCACGCAGGTCAGCCATAAATATCCAGCCTTCCCTGATCAAGAATCATACGGCGCGCATCCACCTGATCCATCAATGTCAGATCATGGGTGGCGATAATCACGGCAGTGCCGGAACGGTTAAGTTCCGCGAACAAGCGCAACAGGCGGCGTGCCAGCGGCGGGTCCACATTACCGGTCGGCTCATCGGCCAGCAGAATTTCCGGCTGGTCAATCAGCGCCCGGGCAATAGCGGCACGTTGTTTTTCACCACCGGACAGAACCGGAGGCAGCACATGCATACGATCACCGAGACCAACCCACTGCATCAGTTCCTGCACTTCATGGCGGTAGGTTGCTTCTTCCTTGCCGCGAACACGCAATGGCAATGAAACATTCTCATAGGTCGTCATATGGTCGAGCAGGCGAAAATCCTGAAAGACGATGCCGATACGGCGGCGCAGCAGCGGAATTTCACTGCGCTGCATTGTGGAGATGTCTTTGCCGAAAATTGTAATCAGGCCGCGTGTCGGTTTCAACGCCATGAAAAGCAGGCGCATCAGCGATGTTTTACCGGCACCTGACGGGCCGGTCAGAAACTGAAAGGAGCGCGGCGGAATATGAAAGGAAACATCCCGCAGGATTTCCGATCCCATGCCGTACCGTAATCCTACATTTTCAAAGCGAATCACTGATTATTTTCCCGATGTTTTTTGCCGGTTTTCTTATGGTTGCCGAACATTGACCCTTGTGGTTAATCTCGCGTTAATCTGCATGCAAGTTTGGCATTTTGAGGTTGAAAAAAGAATAGAAATTTTATGGCTCTTTGTGCACAGACCTGCTGTGTGTAACCGGTTAAAACGCAGATTTGATGCGGAACAGGCGTAAATAATGTAAAACTGCCCTTTCAGCAAAAGGCGTAGTACTGTAACAGCTACTTTTTTCTTGCCGGAGATATTTCGGTTCAAGCAGTTTCAGGAAAAGTGGGAACCGCCTCGGCGGGGAAAACAATTCACCGGATTGTTTTCTTTTCCCGCTTCGATCCGTTAGAAACTGCGTAATATAAAATCCTAGTGCGGATTAAGACCGGAGACGTGTTTATGCCTTATGTAGGTGGCAGAAATCTTGAAGTTCTGTTCAGTGCGGAGCAGATTGCAGAACGCAATCGTGAACTGGCGCAAAAAATTGCCGAGCGTAAGCTGGAACGGCCGCTGGCAGTTTCTATCCTCAAGGGCTCATTCATTTTTGCAGCAGACCTGATCCGCGCCATGCATGATGCCGGTGTTGAACCGGATGTGGAATTCATCACTGTCTCCAGCTATGGCGCAGGCACAAAAGGCGGCGAGATCCGTCTGGTGCGCGATATCGACAGCGATGTTGAAGGCCGCGATATTCTGCTGATTGATGATATTCTTGAATCCGGCAAAACGCTGAATTTTGTGCGTGAACTGATGATGTCACGCGGCGCACGCAGTGTGAGTATTGCTGTGCTGCTGGACAAGCCGGGTCACCGTAAGCTTGATCTTTATGCGGATTTCACAGCTTTTGAATGTCCGGATTATTTTGTTGTCGGCTATGGCATGGATGTGGCGCATTCTTTCCGCCAGCTGCCTTATGTCGGCCGCGTTATGGATGAGCAGGAATAAGCTTCCGCCCATTCGCTGAATATAAAAAGCCGCTCATGATTATGAGCGGCTTTTTTATGAAATAGAGTAGTTCCAGTTAAGTCTGAATTTTTGGAACCGCTCTATCCTTTTGTTTTGCGCATTATCCAACGCAAAACCGCTTCGCACTTTTTCTGAAAATGCTTTATTGATCGCGTTTCAGCAGACGTTCCAGATAGTCTTTTTCCTGCTGCGGGCTCAGCGCATCGCCGAGTTTTTTGCGGATTTCATCAAGAATGCGGCGGGCTTTCTGGATATCAATCTGGTTCGGCAGCTGATTGCCGGTGCCTTCCGAACTGCCCTGACCGGTTTGACGCCCTAACGGATCCTGACCTTCGCCAGTCTGCTGCTCCTGACCTTCACCCTGCGCCTGCTGCAATTGCTGCATCATGGAGCGGGCACCGCGGCGCAAGGCATCAAGCGCCTCAGCCTGCTGATCTGTGGCCTGTCCGCTTTCGCCATTGCCCAGCGAGCGGCCTGCACGCCCCATGGAGTTCAGCGCCTGATCCATTTCTTTCGAGGATTCCAGCCCCTGTTGTTTTAGCTGGTCTGTCAGCGCATTCAGCTCATTTTGCAAGTCGCGCTGCTGCTGCTGTAAATCTTTCAGAGCCTGTTCGGTTTCCTGACGGGACTGGCCGTTTTGCGGGCGCTGCTCTCCTTCGCCGTCATAATTGAAATCATCAGACTGTTCCTGCAATTGCTGATCCAGCTTGAAAGTTTCATTCATCAGCTCCTGCTGACGGCGCATCAGATCACCGAGCTTGTTCAGCTGTTGCTGTGCGCCGCTACCTTGTCCCTGACCTTGGCCTTGACCGCTACCCTGACCTTGCTGAGCACTCTGACCAGGCTGAAGATTGTTAAGCATTTCCTGCAATTGCGACAGCATCTGCTGAGCTTCCGCATGATTGCCGGAACGGGCTAGGTCTTCAATCTGCTGCATCATCCGGTCAATATCGCGCTGGCTGAGCACGCGGGTATTGGGATTGTTCTGGGCGTTTTTATTCGGATTGGTTTGCTGGCGGCGTGCCATTTCGTTTAAGTATCGGTTCATGGCTTCGCGCAGTTCTTTCGTCAGTCGGGCAATTTCTTCCGGACTGGCATTATTCTGCAATGCCTGACTTAACGCCTCCTGCGCTGCACGCAGGGCTTTTTCCGCATCGGAAAGCTGACCATCTTCAATGCCGCGCGCGACATTCCACATGTAGCTGACAATCTCGCGCAGCTCCCCATCATTGCGTGCCAGTTTCAGACGTTCCCGCACAGAGCGCAGACCCAGAAAATGGCTGACATTGGCAATGGTGGTCTGCGGATGCATGGTCAGCGCATCCAGCATTTGCACAACAGGTGTTTTCTGATTGCTGTCGAGCGCCAGCACCTGACGCTGCTCGGCAACGGCGCGTGCCAGCGGATTGATGAACGGGCGTTGCGGCAGCACAAAACGGATTTCTTTGCTTGTGCCTGCCTGGCCTGCATCATCAATCGCCTGCAATTGCAGGGAGACATATTTGCCAGCCCACGGATGCATAGTCAGATCCTGAAGGGCTGTGGTCTCGTCCGTGCTGTTTTTGCCGCGCTTGGGTATAGTCAGCCGCAGTTCCGGCGCGTCTGTCAGCGATTGCGCGCCTTCTTCCGGTTTTTCCAGCAGTTTGATGACAGGCTGTAATTTAGTCACGCCATAATCATCATTGGCTTTATAATGCAGTTCCAGTGTGCCGTTCAGCGCATAGGTCGGATTACGGGTAAAATCGACGACAGGCGGCGTATCTGTCGTGATGTTAAACTGCCATGACTGACGACGTGAACCGGCCTGCAGGCTGGCGGCGACCGTTTTATTCAGAAGCAGTTCAAAATTAGTGCCGTCTTGTGTTTTCGCTGTACCGGAAGCCGGTTTGGCCTCAACTGAATAGGCTTTGCCGTCCTGACCGGTCATAGTCAGCTGATTACGTGTACTGCCGCTGATCTGAACGCTTAGAATACTGCCCTGAGGCACATCCAGCGGTTTTACATCTGTATTGGTACTCAGAAAGACGGGTGCTTTGCCCGTATAGGCGGGTGGCGTAATCCATGCATCAATGCGGCCTTCCGGCCCTGCAAAGCCTTCAGGCGGGTTCCACAGATCACTGATTTTACCGGAGGACGGGCTGAAGGAATAAGCCGCCGTTGAAGCAAACAGCAGAATGACAAATGTGCGCAGGGCATAAGGATCGCGCTGCGGAATATCGGGATGGGGCAGAAATCCGTGCAGCCTGTCCGTCAGCGCGGCCATACGCTTGCGGTGTTCCTGCCAGAGTGCCTGTGCCAGCGGATCGTCACTCTGTCCGGCAAGCTGGTCATCGCTCAGTTGCAACGGGCTGTGCTGCAAGCCGTTTTCACGCTCAATCCGGTTGTTGACCGTCTGATCGTCCGGCAATTGAAAATGCCGGAAACGGAAAAGCGCATAGGCATAGGCCAGTATAAAAACGGCAGACAGCGTGAAATGCAGCCAGCGCGGCATGGCCTGAAACAGACCGAGCCAGGCCAGGCTGGCCAATAATGCTGTTAAAAGCAGAACCGGTAATACCAGCGGCCATAAACGCTCAAAGCACAAGACCAATGCCGCTTTGATCCGCAGACGATAAAGCCTGCGGTCTGCGTTTTCAAAAGATCTGGTGTCCGGTTCAGGCATTCAATATCCGGTTCTGTATCTTAGCGCAGTTAAATTGACTGAATTTAACCTCAGCGAACATGCGGCTGCTCAAAAAATCTGAAGCGGACGCAGTGGATAGGTTGAAATGCGACCCGCTTTAAATCAGCTTATCCAGAATAAATGGTTTTTCTTCGACAGCTTTTTTATCCGGTTTGCGCCAGTCATCATGCACTGTCGCATTTGGCGGGGCTTCCAGTGCGCCACGACGGCCGCAGCCGGATACAATGCTGCCAACGGCAACAAGCATAATCACAGAGGTCATGAATACGCGGCTATTCATCAAAAAATATCCTGAAACTGGTGTTTGGCCGCAAAGCCGTGAGTAATTTTCGCTGACAGTTTTAGCTGAATTACGGGACAACGCAAACTGTTCGGAGACAAACACAAATCTTTGAAGGGATGCAGACCGGAGACGTGAACGGCCTCCGGTCTGTTGTATAGCGGGGCGGATCAGGCCTTAATAAGGCGTTTTTTCCAGTATTTGATCTGGCGGCGCACTTCCTGCGGTGCGGTGCCACCGAAAGACTGGCGGCTTTTTACCGATTTATCCACAGTCAGGAAACCGAACACTGCATCATTAATCTGCGGATGGATCGACTGCATGTCTTCCAGCGTCAGTTTGGACAGATCGACTTTCTTCGATTCTGCCAGTGCAACGGCACGGCCGGTCACATGATGCGCTTCACGGAATGGCAGACCGAGTTCACGCACCAGCCAGTCGGCGAGGTCAGTCGCAGTGGAATAACCGGAACCGGCAGCCTTTTTCATCGAGGCTTCAATCACAGTCAGATCGGAAACCATACCGCTCATGGCAGCCAGTGCCAGCTCAATGGATTCGGCAGCATCAAAAACCGCTTCTTTGTCTTCCTGCATATCTTTGGAATAGGCCAGCGGCAGACCTTTCATCACCATCAGCAGGCCGACTAGCGAGCCAGTGATACGGCCGGTCTTGGCGCGCACCAGTTCTGCGGCATCCGGATTTTTCTTCTGCGGCATGATGGATGAGCCGGTGGAGAAAGCGTCGGACAGGCGGATGAAATTGAACTGCGAGGTTGACCAGATCACAATTTCTTCGGCCAGACGCGACAGATGGGTTGCGCAGATCGAAGCAATCGACAGGAATTCCAGCGCATAGTCGCGGTCGGAAACGCTGTCGATCGAATTGCGGGTCGGTTCGCGGAAACCGAGCGCTTCGGCAGTCATGTGGCGGTCGATCGGGAAGCCGGTACCGGCCAGTGCTGCGGCACCGAGCGGAGATTCATTCATACGCTCAATCGCATCGCGCACGCGGGAGAGATCACGGCCAAACATTTCCACATAGGCCATGCAATGATGGCCGAAAGTCACCGGCTGTGCTGTCTGCAAATGGGTGAAGCCCGGCATAACCGTTGCTGCATGTTCTTCCGCACGGATAAGGAAGGCTTCGATCAGAATTTTTAGCGAAGCAGCAGTTTTTTCCAGCTCATTTTTGACCCAGAGACGGAAATCCAGCGCCACCTGATCGTTGCGCGAACGGGCAGTGTGCAGGCGACCGGCCGGTGCGCCGATCAGATCAGCCAGACGGGCTTCCACATTCATATGAATATCTTCAAGCTTGCGCGAGAAGGTAAATTTGCCATTTTCGATCTCGGCTAATATGGTATTGAGACCATCGGAGATCTGTTTGTGATCATCTGCAGAGATAATGCCGGTCTTGGCAAGCATGGCAGCATGCGCCAGCGATCCGGCAATGTCCTGAGCATAGAGTTTGCGGTCATAACCGATCGAAGCATTAATCTCTTCCATGATGGCAGAGGGTCCTGAGGCGAAACGGCCACCCCACATCTGGTTACTGGATTTTTCTGTCGTCATGCGCTTATGCCCTGAGCCGGAACTGTGAAGTAAAAGAACGATATTATGGCCGAAGATAATAAAGAGACAAAACCGAAAAGCGCAATCAGCCCGAAGATGATTTTGTTCGCCGGTATTGCCGGACTTCTGGCCGGTGCCCTTGCGGTATACGTGATGGAACCGCCTTCTGGCAATGTTGTTCCGACAGAGAATACGGCCAGTAATGCCGCAGCAGGCGGCGCAGAGGATGCAAAATGTGCGTTAAATCAGGAGCAGTTAGCTAAACTCTCCGCTGCTGCAACCGGTGAAGTTGCCGGAATGCAGCCATCGGATAAGCCTGCTTTGCTGACACATCTGCAATTTGATGCGCCGGATGGCTCCAAAACCACCATCGGGGATATGAAGGGCAAGACCCTGCTGGTTAATCTCTGGGCGAGCTGGTGCGCGCCGTGCCGTGAGGAAATGCCTGCGCTGGATAAATTGCAGGCCGAGCAGGGCAGTGACGATTTTGAAGTGGTGGCGCTGAATATCGACACCGGCGATATTTCCAAGCCGAAGAATTTCCTCAACGAGATCGGCGTTGAGAAGCTCGGTTTTTATCGCGATGCCAGTCTGACTGTTTTTAATGATCTGAAACGCAGAGGTTTGGCTTTTGGTTTGCCTGTAACTTTGCTGATTGATGAAACCGGTTGTCAGATTGCGGCAATGAACGGACCAGCACACTGGGCGGGGCAGGACGCTGTTAATCTGGTGAATACAGCCAAGAGCCTGCGTAACTGATTGGTCGCCAAATCCTGTATAATGTGATTTTACAGGATTTGGGTTTTCTGCTCTGCTGAAGATCTTAAGGGAGATTTTCTATGGGGCTGGATGTCTGGCTTGCCTTTACGGCTGCATCAATTGTTTTACTCGTGATACCGGGGCCAACAATTTTATTGGTGGTTTCCTATGCCTTGGGGCAGGGCTGGCGCACTGCCATGCCGATGGCGGCCGGTGTGGCGCTCGGTGATTTTTCGGCTATGACATTGTCGATGCTCGGCATCGGTGCGTTGCTTGCGGCCTCTGCCACAATATTTACAATCGTGAAATGGCTTGGCGCTGCCTATCTGATCTGGCTTGGTATAAAATTATTCCGTTCAGGTGCTACAATGCAGGCAGAGGCGCGGGATGCCGATGTATCACCTGTGAAAATGCTGGCGCATGCATGGCTGGTGACATCTCTCAACCCGAAAAGCATCACGTTTTTCGTGGCTTTCCTGCCGCAGTTTCTTGACCGGCATGGCGATTTCTGGACGCAGATGCTGATTTTTGAAGCCACATTTCTGGTGCTGTCTTTCAGCAATGCGTTTCTCTACGCTTTTGCAGCGCATCGTGCGCGCGCACTGTTTAAAAGCCCGCGGATTTTGCGTGCTTTCAACCGTACCGGCGGCACATTGCTGATCGGCGCCGGCGTAGCAACGGCAACAATGCGCTCTTCGTAATTTTTTTGTTATGCTGTGAAACCGTCGCGCTTCAACCGCACAATTGCGAGATCAAGTGCCGAGAGAAATGCGGAGCGGTCGCGGGCTGAAAACGGCTTTGAACCGCCGAATTGGCCTGATGAAACCGGATTGGCGGAGCGCAGCTCATCCATCAGATTGCGGGTGGCAAGAATATTGCCGATATTGGCCGCACTGAACAGGCGGCCGTCCGGTGCAAGCGCAACAGCTCCGGCGGTGACTGCACGATGTGCCAGCGGAATATCTGCCGTGATAACAACCGCACCGGCACGCGACCGCTCGGCAATCCAGTCATCGGCCACATCCAGACCGGCAGGGACGATCACACGTTCAATCAGCGGTTCATCACGCGGAATAGCGATGAAGCTGTTGGCGACCACAAAGGTTCTGATGCCATGACGCTCAGCAACTTTATAAGTCTCGTTTTTAACCGGACAGGCATCGGCATCGACATAAATGCAGATGGTTTTGTTTTCATCGGAGTGTGTCATTCATGCTTCATGGCAAAGCCAAATGTGAATGGCAAGCGTTTAACGCTTGGCGAGGCAGGGCGGCAGGGATAAGCCGGTTGTATAGTTCGTGGAACAGATCATGCCAGTCAAATATTTCCCTGCTTTATTCGTCTTTCTCTGGGCAACCGGTTTTATCGGTGCGGGGCTTGCTATGCCCTATGCTGAGCCGTTCTGGTTTATGACCGCACGGTTTTTCATTGCTGCTATTATTCTGGCGGTCTGGGCACTGGCAACCGGTGCCCGCTGGCCGGACAAACGCGGACTTGTGAACGCCGCGATTGTCGGCTGTCTCATTCACGGGATTTATCTCTCCGGTGTGTTCTGGGCGGTGCGCCATGGTTTGCCTGCGGGTATGACAGCGCTGGTTTCCGGCTTGCAGCCGCTGATTACCACGTTGATTGCCGCACTCTTCTTGCGAGAGACCGTGTTACCACGACAATGGCTGGGGCTACTGATCGGCTTTTGCGGTGTGGCACTGGTGGTTGCACCGAAATTTTCCTTGAGTTCCGGTGGGATTAATCCCGCAACATTAAGTGCGGCGCTCGCTGCTGTGATGGCGATCAGTATCGGCACGGTATGGCAAAAACGCTTTGCGGTGAAAATTGACCTGAGAACCGGTACGACCGTGCAATATATCGCAGCGGGTATTCTGACCGGCTTGTTGTCGCTGACTTTTGAAACGCAGACGGTGATCTGGTCACCGGAATTGCTGTTTGCAATGCTCTGGCTGGTGCTGGTTCTGTCAATCGGTGCAATTTTGCTGCTGCTGATCCTGATCGGGCAGGGCGAAGTTTCAAAAGTCGCTTCGTTCTTCTATCTGGTGCCGGGAACAGCGGCGATAATGGCCTATTTGCTGTTTGGGGAAACGCTGACGCTGGTGCAGATTCTTGGCATGGTGCTGACCACATTTGGTGTGGCACTGGCAACTTTACAAAAGAAAAAACCGGCAGCTTAAAGCCGCCGGTCTGATTATTATTCTGATGTGATTAGCGGCGCGGCAGCAGCTTTTTCACTTCATCGGCCGCATCGGCAAGGGCTTCTTCCGGTGTGGCCTTCTGTTCAACAACGCGGGACAGATTATCAACGATGGTCTGGGTTACTTTCACGCCGTTCGAGCCGGGGAAAGCATACCAAGGGATCATGATATTCATCTGGCTAAGACCGGCTTTGAACAGCGGGTTTTCGTCATAGAATTTGCCGAGATATTCGTCGGATTTTGCGGCCAATTCGTTATTCGGCACATAACCGGTGCCCGGTACGACGACTGATGCGCCGTAAGGGCCGGCTGCAAATTTGGCAAATTTCCATGCGGCTTCAATTTTTGCGTCGTCCGATGTCAGGATAACAACCGCATTGCCACCGGTTGGCAGGCGGCCTTTTTCCGGATTAAGCAGCGGAATTTTAGCGGTGCGCATGTCGAATTTGTCGCCGACATTCTTGATTGTATTGCGCAGGCCGCCGGTGGTCTGGAAAGCAAAGCCGACATTGCCTGCTGCAAAGGCCTGTTCACCGGCTTCTTTGGTAAAGACCGGCAGGCCGCCTTCTTTGACCATGCGGTCGAGCAGTTTGAAAGCCGCTTCACCTTCAGCACCGCTGAATGCGACTTGTTTTTCATCCTCTGAAAGCATCCGGCCACCGGCACCGAATAACAGGGCTGAGAACATCCAGTCATCACCCTGCCAGCGGAAATCAATACCCTGAACGCCGTTGCCGAGCGCTTTGATCTTGCCGCCGATGCGGATGACATCGTCCCATGTTGCCGGAGGCGTATCCGGGTTTTCGCCGACTTTTTTAAACAGATCTGCGTTGTAATACATGATCGGATTGGAGGTTGCGAAAGCCAGACCAACCTGACGGTCACCGATTTTGGCAAGGTTCAGAATGGTCGGAGTGAAACCCTGTGCTTCAAAATCAGTTTCTTTCTCGACCAGCGGTTTCAGATCAAGGCCGATATTGCGTTCACTTAAAATGCGCAGGCGGTTCAGGCCGGTAAAGGTGATGTCCGGCAGCTCCGCGGTGCCATTCTGACGCATAATCAGCTGAATGCCGTCTTCATAGGTCGCGGAAGGATTGACGAAATGGATTTTGATATCCGGATTTTCTTCCGTGAATTTCTTGGAAATATTGGCCATCACGTCCTGAAAAAAGCCCGGCATAGGATAATGCACATTGAGCGTGGTTTCAGCCAGAGCTGTGCTGCACAGACCGGAAAAAAGGGCAGCAGCGGTCAGAGTACGGGAGAAGAATGTCATTACAGGCTCCGTAAATGTTTGGGAGGAAGAGCGTTACAGACGTGAGGTTGCGATCAGCCTTTGAGGCCGGTCATGGTAATGCCCTCAATGAAGCGGCGTTGCGCTGCAAGAAAAGCAAGAACGAGGGGAAGGGTGATAATCAGCGTGGCAGCCATCAGTGCGCCATAGTCATCGCCGGCTTCGGCAGCACGGAAATACAGCAGCCCCAGAGGCGGTGTGGCCATGTCCATATTGGTGACAACAATCAGCGGCCAGAACAAATCATTCCAGTGTGCAACCACGGAAAAGATCGAAAAAGCAGTAATCGCAGGCCATGCATTCGGCACAATAACACGGGCGACAATGCCGGTTTCCGACATACCGTCAAGGCGGGCGGCATTAATCAGATCATCCGGCATCGACCGAAAAAACTGCAGAAACAGGAAGATGCCGAATACCGAGATGAAGAAGGGGGCGCTGATGGCGAAATAGGTGTTCAGCAGGCCTGTGCGCTCAAAACCTAAATAGAAAGGCAGAGCCGTGGCATGGATCGGCACCAAAAGGCCAAGCATCACCGCACTCATCATCACCTGTGCCGCACGGAAGCGCAGCTTGGCCATAGCATAGGCGCATGGAATGGCGATGATAACCTGAACCACCAAAATGAGTGCGCAGACCAGAACGCCGTTGAGCAGCAATTGCCCCATCGGCACACGGGAAAAGGCCTTGGTGACATTTTCGATCAGCGCCCAGTTTTGCGGAATGAGGCTGAGCGATGAGGAGAAAATATCGGATTGTGATTTGGCGGCCGTGGAGAGCATCCAGATATAAGGTGCAAGGAACAGCATCGCACCGAGAGACAAAATCCCGAGGCGGGTAAAGCGTAAGACTGACATGATTTCCGCCTCTTAATAATGCACGCGGCGGTCAAGCACGCGATATTGCAACAACATCATCACGATCAGCACCATGAGAAAAATAACGGTCATGGCCGAGGCATAGCCGACGCGCAGGAACACGAAGCCTTCCTGATAGATCGTATGCAGCAGCACTTCCGAGGCTTTGTTCGGCCCGCCCTGTGTGAGGGTTTTGACCGATTCAAAGACTTTGACGGAATTGATGACGCTGATAGTGAGAACAAAAAGTGTGGTAGGGCCGAGCAGCGGCCATGTCACCAGCCGGAAACGCTCCCATGCGCTTTTAGCGCCGTCCATTTCGGCAGCAGCATATAGTTCGCGCGGAATGGCGGTAAGGCCAGCCAAAAACAGCACCATATTGAAGCCGACCGATTGCCAGATGCCGATCATGGCAAGACTTGGCAGCACGGTTGAAGAACTGCCGAGCCAGTTGGGGCCGTCGATGCCTAACAGGCCGAGCATCGCGTTGACCGGCCCCATTGTTGGATGCAGCAGATATTGCCAGACAGTGGCCATGGCCACGAGCAGCGAGGCAACGGGCAGGAAATAAACTGTGCGGAAAAAGGCTTTGCCTCGTGTTTCACTCTCAATCAGCAGAGCTGCACCTAATCCGAGAAAAACGGAAAGCGGAGTGACGATCAGCGTATAGAGTGCGGTATTTTGCAAGGAAATACGGAAGGTACGGTCTTTGAAAAGTTCGATATAGTTTTCTAAGCCGACGAACTGATAATCCGTATATCCAAGTTCAAAATTGGTGAAACTGAGATAAAACACCGCCAAGGTCGGCAGTAAAATGAACAGAAGTACCAGCGACACAGCCGGTGCCATCAGCTTCCATGCCAGACGCTCTTCACGTTTGCGTGCGGCATTGGCTGCCTCACGCGCTGTCATTACAGGGGAGAAGCTTTGCGCAATATCAGACATGGCTGTCAGCCTTAATGCGGCTTGAAACTGTATGGGAAAGTTTGCGCAGGCGCTGACCTTCCGTATCAAACAGCAGTGCTTTATGCGGATCAAAAGTCAGAAAAACCGGCATATCCGGTTGTAGATCCGCTGCCATGGCCGGACTGCATCGTACAGTCAGTAATTCCTGAGCACCCGGAGCATTGAGATAGACCAGAGCTTCAGAGCCAAGAAATTCAATACGCGCTACTGTGGCTGAGATCGCCCTGTCCGCAGGTTTTTCGTGGGCGCGGCGGATTTGCAGGTCTTCAGGCCGGATCGCTACACTGAGTGCAGAGCCGGCATGAATGTCAATTTCGCTTAAAATTGATTTGCCGGCAAAGTGAATAATGCCCTGATCGCTGGCGCGGGCGCTCAGCACATTGATTTTCGGGCTGCCGATGAAGCGGGCAACTTCGATATGACGCGGATTATTGTAAATCTCGGACGGTGTATCGATTTGCAGCAGGTTGCCACCGATCATCACAGCAACACGGTCGGCCATGCTCAGCGCTTCGGACTGGTCATGGGTCACATAGAGGCTTGGCACACCGGCACGGCGATGCAGATCGACAATTTCAGCACGGGTATGCACGCGCAAATTGGCATCGAGATTAGAAAGCGGTTCATCCATCAGGAAGACCTGTGGCTGGCGCACCATGGCACGGGCAAGCGCGACACGCTGGCGCTGACCGCCGGACATTTGCGCAGGTTTGCGGTCGAGCAGATGGTCGATCTTGAGGCTCTGCGCAGTTGCCTGCACCTGTTGCTGAATGGCGGCACGTTTTGCCGCCTGACCCGGCATCCAGTTGCCGATCAGCGGCAGACGTTCTGTCATGGTCAGATCACGCATGGCCAGCGGTACGGCGATATTCTCCCGCGTGGTCAGATGCGGATAGAGCGCATAGGACTGGAACACCATTGCAATATTGCGGTCTGAAGGATGAGCGGCGGTAATATTGCGCCCGCCCAGCCAGATATTACCGTCATCGGCATGTTCCAAACCGGCGGCGATACGCAGGATGGTGCTTTTGCCGCAACCGGAAGGCCCGACCAGTGCAATGAATTCACCGTCTTCGGCTTCAATCGTCACATCTTTAAGAATGTGCTGATCGCCAAAGGATTTGGCGATATTTTTCAGTGCGAAATACGCCATTATGCCTGCTCCGTTGCATCGGCGCTGGTAATGGCGGCAGTGTGGCTCGACGGGTAAACTTCATGCACCACATCATCAAGCAGATAAGGACGCAACTGCGTCAGTTCGGTGATTTCGCTATGCACATTATCGGTCAGAGTGTGAATAACCGCACCGACAATACGCTCGCCCGGTAAATCACGTTCCATTGACCCGACGATAAAGCCTGATGAAGGCCCCCAGATCAGGGAAATGCCGTGATGATGGCCAGCCCATGCGCGGTGCAGATGACCACTGGCATAAAGGCGGACATTATGTGCGCTGAACAAATCCATCAGGCGTTTACGGTCTTTGGGGGAGGCGCCCCAGTAGCCACTGCCGCCTTCATCGGGGCTATCGACGAAAAGCGGTTTATGGGCAAAAATCGCAACCGGTCTGCCACCGGCACCGTTCAATACGTCTTCCAGCCATTGATATTGCTGTTCTTCTTCCTTATGGCCGCTGCCGATCAGCAGGCTGTTGAGGCCGATCAACCGCCAGCCGGACTGGTCATGCACCCAGCGGTCAGGGCCGACCAGATCGCGCCAGCGTGCAAGACGCTCATCATTGACCGGTTGCAGGGAGGAAGGCAGATGGCCGACATCATGATTACCCGGAACGCAGAGTACCGGCATGTTCAGTTCGCCCAGAAGATCAGCGCAGAAAGTCAGGTCGTCGTCAAAATCCGCACCATCCACGGCCAGATCGCCGGTATGGATCACGAGATCCGGTTTAACTTCTTCCAGCCATTCGGCGAGAGGCTGCCAGTTTTTAGTAAAATGTGTTTTGGACGGGCTGAAATGGGTGTCGGTAATCTGAACAATCCGCATGGATCTGCTCCTTCACTGTGTTGAAGAGAAGATGCGGATGTGTATTTCTAACGGGGGACACAGGCCGCTAATGCGCGTTTCTTACACTGTGTTGGTGACAGGCAGACCTCAGAGCAATGACAAAATTGTAACATTGGTCGCTGCCTATATTTTCTTAAGGCTCAGCAGGAATTGCCCGAGTATCAGGCGCTGACGGGTAGGGCGCAGACCAGCCTTTTGCAGAATGGGCCGGATAAGAGACGTATCCTGCATTTGCATCAGGCGTTGCATACGCATTTGCGCACGTATTTTTTCAGGTACTTCCAGCATGACATGACCCATTCTTCAGTTGCGAATGATTTTCACTTGCAAAATTATTGTAGACTCATTACGAAGAATGCAATTGACAATCATTTGCAAGTGGGATTTTCTACTTGCAATAAACGCAATTGGTATGGATCGAGGAGTTGAGGATGTTCAGCAAAATGAGGCGCGTGCTGCTGGCCGGTATTATTGGTACGGCTTTTTCTGCCGCGCTTGTGGTGGTGCCCGCTACGGCACAAGAAAAATTCAAGGCAGTGACAACCTTTACTGTGATTGCCGATATTGCCCGTAATGTGGCCGGTGATGCCGCGATTGTTGAATCCATTACCAAACCGAATGCCGAGATTCATGATTATCAGCCGACCCCTGGCGATATTATGAAGGCGCAAGGCGCACAGCTGATTTTCTGGAATGGTCTTAATCTTGAGCGCTGGTTTGAAAAATTCTTCCAGCATCTGAAAGATGTGCCAAGTGTTGTTGTGTCTGAAGGCGTTGAGCCGATGGGCATTACCGAAGGTCCGTATAGCGGTAAGCCTAACCCGCATGCCTGGATGTCTCCGTCTGCAGGTATGATTTATGTTGATAATATCCGCGATGCTTTCGTGAAGCATGATCCGAAAAACGCCGAAACCTATAAGGCCAATGCTGAAGCCTATAAGGCCAAACTCAAGGCACTGATTGATCCGATCAAGGATGAGCTGAAAGATATTCCGGAAGACAAGCGCTGGCTGGTGACCAGTGAAGGTGCTTTCAGCTATCTGGCACGCGACCTCAACCTGAAAGAGCTTTATCTGTGGCCGATTAATGCCGATCAGCAAGGCACGCCGCAGCAGGTGCGTAAAGTGATCGATGCCGTTCGCAAGAACAATATCAATGTGGTTTTCTCTGAAAGCACAATCTCTCCGGCTCCTGCTCAGCAGGTGGCTTCTGAAACCGGCGCGAATTATGGCGGTGTTCTGTATGTGGACTCGCTTTCAGAGCCGGACGGTGCCGTGCCGACCTATCTCGACCTGCTTCGTGTGACAACTGACACGATTGCGAAGGGTCTTAAATCCGGAGACGCAAAATAATGAATGCCCCGCTTAATGTCCGCCCAACGACAGTCCGCTCTCCCGCATCATCCGATGCGGGAGCAGGGCTTATGGTCAGTGGGGCGACAGTAACCTATCGCAATGGCCATACGGCTCTGCGTGATGCGAGTTTTGAAATTCCGACCGGTACCATCACCGCACTTGTGGGCGTGAACGGTTCCGGTAAATCCACCTTGTTCAAAGCACTTATGGGCTTTGTGCGGCTGGCAAAAGGCGATATCCGCATTCTCGGCCTTCCGGTGAAGCAGGCACTCAAGAGTAATCTCGTTGCCTATGTTCCGCAGTCAGAAGATGTGGACTGGAATTTTCCGGTTCTCGTTGAAGATGTGGTGATGATGGGGCGCTACGGTCATATGGGTATGATGCGCCGTGCCAAACCTGCCGATTATCAGGCCGTGACGGATGCGCTGGCACGGGTCGGCATGAGTGACTTCCGCAAGCGTCAGATTGGTGAATTATCCGGCGGTCAGAAAAAACGTGTCTTTCTGGCGCGTGCGTTGGCACAGGATGGCAAAGTCATTCTGCTGGATGAACCGTTTACCGGTGTGGATGTCAAAACCGAAGAAGCGATTATCAAACTCCTGCGTGATCTGCGCGATGAGGGGCGGGTGATGTTTGTCTCGACCCATAATCTCGGCAGTGTTCCGGAATTCTGTGATCGCACAGTGCTGTTGAACCGCACGGTTCTGGCCTATGGCGCTACGGAAACCATCTTTACACAGGCCAATCTTGAGAAAACTTTCGGCGGTGTTCTGCGCCATTTCGTGCTCAATGATACCGATAAAGGTAAAGCGCATCCGGTGAATATTCTGACCGATGATGAGCGGCCGCTGGTGCTCTATCAGGATAACCACGGTAAGGGAGCAGAGTAATGGAACTGCTGCTTGAGCCGTTCTCCTATCAATATATGATCAATGCCATGTGGGTTTCGGCGCTGGTCGGCGGTGTGTGCGCATTCCTGTCCGGCTATCTGATGCTCAAAGGCTGGTCGCTGATCGGTGATGCTCTGTCTCACTCCATCGTACCGGGTGTGGCGGGGGCTTATATGCTCGGCCTGCCTTTTGCGATTGGTGCATTCTTCTCCGGTGGCTTGGCTGCAGCCGCTATGTTGTTTCTCAATGAGCGTACCAAGCTGAAAGAAGATGCGATTATCGGTCTGATTTTTACATCTTTCTTTGGCCTCGGCCTGTTTATGGTGTCGCTGAAGCCAACAGCAGTCAGCATTCAGACCATTGTGCTCGGCAATATTCTGGCGATCACACCGGCGGATACGCTGCAACTGGCGATTATCGGTTTTGTGTCGCTGGCTGTGCTGTTGTTCATCTGGAAGGATCTGATGGTGACTTTCTTTGATGAAAGTCATGCCCGTTCTATCGGTCTGAACCCGACTGTGTTGAAAGTGATCTTCTTCACGCTGTTGTCGGCCTGTACTGTTGCGGCAATGCAGACTGTGGGTGCATTTCTGGTGATCTCCATGGTGGTGACACCGGGGGCCACAGCCTATTTGCTGACAGATCGCTTTCCGCGTTTGCTGACGATCGCTGTGATCATCGGAACGCTCACCAGTTTTACCGGCGCTTATATCAGCTATTTTCTCGATGGTGCGACCGGCGGGATTATTGTTGTGATGCAGACGCTGATCTTTCTGGCAGCGTTTTTCTTCGCGCCGAAGCACGGCATGCTGGCGGCAAGACGTCGGGCAGCTGAAACTCTCAAAGCAGAGGTGCAGTCATGAGCCTGATTGAAACTCTAATGATGCCGTTTCGCTTTGAATTCATGGTCAATGCTATGGTCATTGCCATGCTGATCGCGATACCGGCTGCATTATTGTCGTGTTTTCTGGTGCTTAAAGGCTGGTCGCTGATGGGGGATGCGGTTTCCCATGCGGTGCTGCCGGGTGTGGTGCTGGCCTATATCATCAATATTCCGCTGGCGATCGGCGCTTTCGTTGCAGGGATGTTCTGTGCGCTGGCAACCGGTTTTCTGAAAGAAAACAGCCGGATCAAACAAGATACCATTATGGGCGTTGTCTTCTCCGGTATGTTTGGTCTCGGACTGGTGATGTATGTGAAGGTGCAGTCTGATGTGCATCTCGACCACATTCTGTTCGGAGACATTCTTGGTATCGGCAAGCAGGATATGATTGAAACAGCGATCATTGCTGTGATTGTTACCGGTTTGCTGGTGCTGAAATGGCGGGATCTGCTGCTACATGCTTTTGATCCGGCGCAGGCGCAGGCCGTGGGGCTGCCAGTCAGATTGCTGCATTATGGTTTGCTGGCTATTCTTTCGCTGACCATTGTCGGTGCTTTGAAAGCGGTCGGTATCATTCTGGCCATTGCGATTTTGATTGCACCGGGGGCAATTGCCTTCCTGCTGACACGGAATTTCAGGTCCATGCTGGTTGTTGCGGTTGTTGTGGCAGTCGCTGCGTCAGGACTTGGTGTTTATGCCAGCTTCTTTATCGACAGCGCACCGGCACCGACAATCGTTCTGCTGATGACATTGATGTTTATTGCGGCGTTTATTATTGCGCGTCGTCGTGTTGCCCGTACAGAGAGGCAGGTTTTCTCCTCTTAACTTCATGCAAGAAAACGATTCTCTGCAGGCAAGGCGTCGCATGTGAGTGCGGCGCCATATTTTTTGAGCTGAAAATTATATTGCAGCGGAAATCTGAAAAGCAAAAAGCCGCGCAGTGCGCGGCTTTTGAAGGCTCAACCAAACTGGAGCGGGCGAAGGGATTCGAACCCTCGACCCCAACCTTGGCAAGGTTGTGCTCTACCCCTGAGCTACACCCGCTCGCGCCAGTTTGTTGGTTAGGCCTGCGCTATATGGCAAAAGCCTGAGTGATTTGCAACAGGAAAAATGCAAAAATCTGTAATTTTTTTAAAGGATTTAAGACGAAACGGAGAGGTGGCTTTGTCTTGGTAATAATACGGGGAAATTGCATCTGAAAAGCAAAAAGCCGCGCAGTGCGCGGCTTTTGAAGGCTTAACCAAACTGGAGCGGGCGAAGGGATTCGAACCCTCGACCCCAACCTTGGCAAGGTTGTGCTCTACCCCTGAGCTACACCCGCTCGCGCCAGTTTGTTGGTTAGGCCTGCGCTATATGGCAAAAGCCTGAGTGATTTGCAACAGGAAATCTGCAAAAACTTCAAACAGTTTTGTGTATAATTCCATAAGCCCTGAATACAGGCATTTTTCGCACGGTTGGATGACCTGATATATCGGAGACCACTGTTTTAAAGTGCATAAATCCTTGTAATGATTCGATCTTGAACCCTGCGAGCAGGATATTTTGAGCGCAAATAAATGAGTCGAAGCATGGTGCAGTCATTAATTTGAGGCTGTTGTCGTGAAAGCGGCGGCATTTTTGTTTCAAACGCATATCTTTGTCGTTTTCTTGCAGCTTTTTATGCTTGTCTTGTAAGAGATATGCAGCCTGCTTTGGAGGAGAAGACAAAATGCCTAAAACCACTGCTGATTTGCATGATTATCTCGATACGCTCGGGATCAAGGTACAAACCGTTACGCATCCGCCTCTGTTTACAGTTGCCGATTCTCAGAATTTGCGCGGGGAAATTGCCGGTGGCCATACTAAAAATCTTTTTCTGAAAGACAAGAAAGACAATTTCTTCCTTGTGACTGTTGAAGAAGATGCGGTTGTTGATCTCAAGACCATTCATACGCTGATCGGTGCTGCCAGTAAGGTCTCTTTCGGGAAACCGGAAAAGCTGATGGAATATCTTGGGCTTATACCAGGTGCCGTATCTGCATTCGGTGCGATTAATGATACGCACCATCAGGTCAGCATCATTCTGGACGAAGCATTGATGCGTCATGAGATTATCAATGCGCATCCGTTGACCAATGAGGCGACGACCTCGATTCACCGTGATGATTTGCTGAAGTTTCTGGAAGCCACCGGACATGAAGCGCGTATAGTCTCTGTCAGCACGGCAGAAACAGCTCCGGCTTAAAGCGGGGCTTGAAAGCGCCGCTGAAAATGCCGAATTAACATGGCAGAGATATTATATTCTGCCATAATTACAGCATGGCTCGCAGTCAGCTGAATTTATGATGTAATATGGCTACGGGAAGAACGGATTAAGGGACGACAATGAACAGCGCTAATAATCCTTATGGCGGTAACCCTTACGGGGCAACTTATGGCCAAGCCTCCGGTCAGGGTAATACCAGCGTGACCTATAATACGTCCGCTGAAACTGCAGCTCCGGCAGAGGCTGAAGACAGTGCCGGTGCGCTGTCATCGCTGGCGGGTTTTGGCAGTTCTGATTCCGCTGCCGGTTTGATTAAAGATACAACGACTGCGGGCTTTGCAGCGGATGTTATCAGTGAGTCCCGCAATCAGCCGGTGCTGGTGGATTTCTGGGCGCCGTGGTGCGGTCCGTGCCGTCAGTTGACACCGCTGATTGAGAGCGCTGTCAATGCTGCGCAGGGCACGGTCAAGCTGGTGAAAATGAATATTGATGACCATCCGGTCATTGCCGGACAATTGGGTATTCAGTCGATCCCAGCCGTGATTGCTTTCGTCAATGGGCAGCCGGTTGATGGTTTCATGGGTGCTTTGCCGGAAAGCAAAATCAAAGAATTTATTGATAAGGTTGCCAAAAGCGCCGGTGCAAAAAGCGGCCCTCAGGCTGCGATTGAAGAGGCACTGGCTGCTGCGCAGGAAATGCAGGAGCATGGCGAACCGGATCAGGCCGCACAGATTTATGCAGCGGTTTTGCAGAATGCGCCGGATAATGTGACTGCTCTTGCCGGTCTGGCCGAGTGCTTGTTTGATCTGGGCGAACTTGAAAAAGCACGCGAAGTGCTTGCTCAGGTGCCGGATAAACAGAAAGACGATGCGAAAATCCGCGCCGTTGAGGCGCGTCTCGCTTTGGCAGATCAGGTTGCGCATCTTGGCAATCCTGCTGAGTTGCAGGCACGACTGGCTGCCAATCCGGACGACCATCAGGCACGTTTTGATCTGGCGATGATTGCCAATGCGCTGGATAAGCGTGAGGAAGCCGCTGACGGTCTTCTGGCGATTATGAAAGCGGATCGTACATGGAATGATGATGGTGCGCGCAAGCAATTGCTGCAATTCTTTGAAGCATGGGGCTTTAAAGATCCGGCAACTTTGAACGGTCGCCGTAAATTGTCGTCGCTGCTATTCTCCTGAGCAGCGGGCACAGTTGTTAAATTATGATACAATACCGGAACAGTAATCCGGTATTGAGATGTGAGGTGAATTTATGCAGGCGGGCAATGTCCATTACCGAAAAGCGTCAGACTTACCGGAAGTGATTCCTGTATTTCCGCTGGTAGCCGGTCTGCTTTTACCCCGCGGGCAAATGCCTCTGAATATTTTTGAACCGCGCTATCTGGTGATGGTTGATGAGGCTTTGGCCGGTGACCGTGTGATCGGGATTATCCAGCCGCAAATCGTCAATGGTGTTGCGGTGCAAGATAAAGAAGGCGCCGCCAAAGGTACGGACAGGCCGGAACTGAGTGCGGTCGGCTGTCTCGGACGGATCACCTCCTATACTGAAACCGGTGATGGCCGTGTGCTGATTACATTGCAGGGCATTTGCCGTTTCCGGCTGGAGGAAGAACTGCCGGTGCCGCATCCGTTCCGTATGGCGCGGATCACACCTTATCTGCAGGATCTCGAAGAAGAGCAGGGCGAAAAAGAGGTTGATCGTGAAGCGCTGTTGCAGGCATTCCGCGATTATCTCGAAGCCAATGGTCTTGAGGCGGATTGGGAAAGCATTGCCAAGGCAGGCAATGAAACACTGGTCAATGCGCTGTCAATGATGTCGCCTTTTGGTGAGGCGGAAAAACAGGCTTTGCTGGAAGCGCCTGATCTGAAAACCCGTGCGGAAACTTTGGTTGCGATTACTGAAATTGCTCTGGTGCGCAACGGCGATGATTATGGTTCAGGCTTGCAATAGCCTGAGAATATATGGGTCTGAAGTATGCATGATCAGGATAGTATAAAGCAGATCGATCCGAAAATGCTTGAATTGCTGGTTTGCCCTCTGACCAAGGGTGTGCTGGATTATGACCGCGAGCACAGTGAGCTGATTTCTAAAAAGGCAAAACTGGCTTATCCGGTTCGGGAAGGCATACCGATTCTGCTGGCATCGGAAGCCCGCTCTTTAGATTAAAATACATCTCTCAAAGCGATAAGCGTCTAAGCGGCAAAGCAGACGGAAGTATTTTCATCCATGGCTGCATGCCGTTTAGGATTATTGCGAGAATCGCAAAAATATGAGTCAAATCTTGCGTTTGACACTTCCCCCTCTCTGAGATTCTGGGCTATGAATAACGCGAATTTTTCGCGTGAGCGCTTTGCCTTTGAGATTAATTGCGGGGGAGGGTGCTCTGAATTTAAAGAAGATCGCTGGCGGGAACAGACCGTCCGGCGATCTGAAAAAAGGCATGGCATTATGGCGACCAGAAAACTGTTTCTTCTGCCCGGCGACGGCATCGGCCCTGAGTCAATGGCGGAAGTCCGCAAAATCATCACTTATCTGAATGAAGAAAAAGGCCTCGGCTTCGAGACAGAGGAAGGTCTTGTGGGCGGCTCCGCCTATGATGCCCATGGTCAGGCGATTTCAGAAGGCGATATGGAAAAAGCGCTCGCCGCTGATGCCGTGTTGTTTGGTGCTGTTGGTGGCCCGAAATGGGACAGCGTACCTTATGAAGTGCGTCCGGAAGCTGGTCTGCTGCGTCTGCGTAAAGATCTGGCGCTGTTTGCCAATCTGCGCCCTGCAATCTGCTATCCGGCACTGGCTGATGCCTCGTCGCTGCGCCCAGAAGTCGTTGAAGGTCTGGACATTCTGATCGTTCGCGAACTGACCGGCGGTGTGTATTTCGGTGAGCCTAAAGAAATCATCGATCTGGGCAATGGTCAGAAGCGCGGTATCGATACGCAGGTTTATGAAACCTATGAAATCGAGCGCATTGCCGGTGTGGCTTTTGAACTGGCGCGGACACGCGGCAACAAAGTCACCTCGATGGAAAAGCGCAATGTGATGAAATCCGGCGTGTTGTGGAACGAAGTTGTCACCGCAACTCATAAAGCAAAATATGCGGATGTGCAGCTTGAGCATATGCTGGCGGATGCCGGTGGTATGCAGCTGGTACGCTGGCCGAAACAGTTCGACGTGATCGTAACCGACAATCTGTTCGGTGATATGCTGTCTGATGTTGCTGCTATGCTGACCGGTTCACTTGGTATGCTGCCATCCGCTTCGCTCGGTGCACCGGATGCAACAACAGGCAAACGCAAAGCACTGTATGAGCCTGTGCATGGCTCGGCACCGGATATTGCAGGTAAAGGCATTGCCAATCCGATTGCAATGATTGCTTCTTTCGCAATGTGCCTGCGTTATTCTTTCAACCTGATTGAAGAAGCAGATCGTCTGGAAGCTGCCATTGCTGCGGTTCTTGATGATGGTATCCGTACCGGTGATATCTGGTCGGAAGGCTCGAAGAAAGTCGGCACTGTTGAAATGGGCGATGCGATCCTCGCCAAGTTCAAAGCATTGTCTGCTTAACATCTATAATAACCGATTGATCATAAAAAACCGCCGGAGCATTGCTGCTCCGGCGGTTTTGTTTTGCAGCAGAGCTTTTTACTCTACGTGATTGAGGTCACGGTCTTTGGTTTCACGTACAAAGATCAGACCGATAATCAGAGTCATCAGAGCGATAATGATCGGATACCAGAGGCCATAATAAATATCACCTTTGGCAGCGCTCATCGCAAACACGGTTGCCGGAAGCAGACCACCGAACCAACCGTTACCAATGTGGTAAGGCAGTGACATACCGGTATAACGGATGCGGGTCGGGAACATTTCCACCAGAATAGCGGCAATCGGACCATAAACCATCGTCACATAGATCACCAGAATGGTGAGGATTAGAATGGTCAGCGGCCAGTTTACTTCATCCGGATCGGCAACCATTTTGAAGGTGCCTGCATCAGGAATGGTATAAACTTTCTGCTCGCCGATTGTTGCGGCATCAGCTGCCGGAACCAGTTTGGCAGCAACCATCTGATCAGCTGTCATGCTGACGGATTCACCGGCGCGGATCGTATCTGCATTCAGTGACAGTTCCGGATTGGCGGCAACAAATGCATCCAGCTTGGCATCCGGTACTTTGGCAGCATTACGCACCAGAGGGAAGCCTGCTTTTTGCAGAGCCAGATTCACATCATGCACAAAAGCCGGTGCACGTGTTGCGGCATCCGCACCGGTCGCATCATAGGATGTGATGGTGCTTTCACCGATTTTCACACTTGCTGGTGTACCTGCTGCGCCGGTTTCAACCGTATAAGGAACGGAAGAGCGGGACAGGAAGGCGGTTGCCACGTCACAGGATGTGGTGAATTTGGCTGTGCCGACCGGATTGAACTGGAAAGTACAATCGCCCGGTGCTGCGGTGACGGTTGCGCTGATGGTGGCTTCTGCACGGGCAAGCGCCGGATTGGCGGCTGCTGTGAGAGCTTTAAACAGCGGGAAATAGGTGAAGATTGCCAGTGCCAGACCTGCCATGATGATCGGCTTACGGCCGACTTTATCCGACAGCCAGCCCCAGAACAGGAAGAACGGGGTTGCGATCAGAAGGGCAATAGCAATCATGATATTGGCCGAGATGCTTTCAACCTTCAGCACGTTTTGCAGGAAGAACAGCGTATAGAACTGACCGGAATACCAGACCACAGCCTGACCGGCGGTGAGACCGAACAGGGCAATCAGAGCAATCTTGGCGTTTTTCCAGTGACCAAAAGCTTCTTTCAGCGGAGCCTTGGACTGTTTGCCTTCTTCTTTCATTTTCTTGAAAGCAGGGGATTCACTCATCTGCATACGGATCCAGACGGAAATACCGAGCAGAACGACGGAAATCAGGAACGGAATACGCCAGCCCCATGCTGCAAATTCTTCAGCTGTCATGGAGTTCTGGATCAGCAGAATCACTACCAGAGACAGGAAGAGACCGAAAGTCGCGGTAGTTTGAATCCATGAAGTATAGAAACCGCGGCGTCCGTTTGGTGCATGTTCAGCCACGTAAGTGGCCGCACCACCATATTCACCGCCAAGTGCGAGACCCTGCAGCATACGCAGACCAATCAGAATGATCGGTGCGATAATGCCGATAGATGCCGAGCCCGGCAACAGACCGACGAGGAAGGTGGAAAGTCCCATCACCACAATGGTGACAAGGAACGTATATTTACGGCCTACCAGATCGCCGATACGGCCAAAGAACAACGCACCGAACGGGCGTACAAGAAAGCCCGCCGCAAAAGCCAGCAGCGCGAAAATATTACGGGTTGTTTCAGGATATTCACTGAAGAAGGCAGCACCGATATAAATTGCCAGTGAGCCGTAGAGATAGAAATCATACCATTCAAATACTGTACCAAGAGACGAGGCAAAAATAACTTTGCGCTCCTCCTTGGTCATTTTAGGGGCGCGTTCACGCGCACCATCAATTGCTGCCATAATTTGTCCTCCCGGATAAACCCTGCGGCAGTTCCCTTATTGCCACCGGGTGTTGATTATTCTCAGCCTTTCAATATGCGGAATTCGTCTCGTGGCCGGTATGGCCGGAGGTGCCTGCAGTCGCGCGGTTTCTATTGCCGCCTGGCAAAGCAGTCGCAGACAGAATGAACTGAAAACGGGATTTGCGTCAGTATTCTTTAGTATAATAATGGTGAAATATTTTTCTGCGTGGCGCGGATGCAAACGCAGCTTATTGGAAATTTGGTATTTTCTTAAACATTTGGCGGCTTTGACGACATAAACGGCAATTGACTCTTGGCAAAATCGCGTTAAAAGCAGCAGTGAATTAGGAGACACCGCGTGGAATCCCTCGCTTTGCCATCAGTTTTGCCAGCATTTTCCGGAGATTTCTCCGGCGGCGGAGCTATGGGTGTAGCTTCTCCTGCATTCGGTATTACCAAAACGGCCATGATTGCCCTGAAGACAATCACCTCGAAAACGACCACCAAAACGGTCTGATCCCTTGGCCTGCTCACCCTCTCCCGGGTTAGGCCCGGGGCGGAGAACCTGCGTGGCCACGGGTTTTCTGGTGTGAAAGCGGAGAGGGACAGGAGATTTTTCACATGGGTTTCAAAGTTGCTGTTGTCGGCGCCACAGGTAATGTGGGTCGCGAAATGCTCAATATTCTCGAAGAGCGTGGTTTTCCGGTTTCTGAGGTGGTGGCACTTGCTTCCCGCCGCAGTCAGGGTTCGGAAGTGTCTTACGGCGATAAGACACTGAAAGTTAAAGCGCTCGACACCTATGATTTTTCCGATACTGACATTTGTCTGATGTCGGCCGGTGGTAATATTTCCAAGGAATGGTCACCAAAAATCGGCGCGCAGGGTTGCGTGGTTATCGATAATTCTTCCGCATGGCGCTATGATGCCGATGTGCCGCTGATCGTGCCGGAAGTCAATCCGGATGCGATTGACGGTTTCCGCAAGCGCAATATCATTGCCAATCCGAATTGCTCGACTGCCCAGCTCGTTGTTGCTCTCAAGCCTTTGCATGATGCGGCCACCATCAAGCGTATTGTTGTTGCAACCTATCAGTCGGTTTCCGGTGCCGGTAAAGAAGGTATGGACGAGCTGTTCCAGCAGTCTCGCGCGGTTTTTGTTGCTGATCCTGTCACAGCACAGAAATTTACCAAGCGCATTGCTTTCAACGTTATCCCGCATATTGATTCCTTCATGGAAGACGGCTCCACCAAAGAAGAGTGGAAAGTCATGGCCGAAACCAAGAAAATGCTGGATCCGAAGATCAAAGTTTCCTGCACTGCCGTGCGTGTACCGGTCTTTATCGGTCACTCTGAAGCTGTGAATATTGAATTCGACAAGCCGATCAGCGCTGATGAAGCCCGTGATATCCTGCGTGATGCACCGGGTTGTCAGGTTGTTGATAAGCATGAAGACGGTGGATACATCACGCCTTATGAAAGCGCCGGCGAAGACGCAACATTCATTTCGCGTATCCGTGAAGACATCACACTGGAAAACGGTCTTTCCATGTGGATCGTGGCGGACAATCTGCGCAAAGGCGCAGCACTGAACACGATCCAGATCGCTGAATTGTTGCTGGAGCGTAATCTGATCAAACCGAAATCAGCTGCCTGATTTTGAGAAAATAATAAAGAAAAAGGCGCGGTCTCCGCGCCTTTTTTTATCCTTATTGCTGTTCGCGATTGCGGTATTGCATGATAGCGGCGTTGATTTCTGCGCCAATGATGAAAATCGCGGCAATAATATAGAGAAACACGATCGCCACCATGATCGATGCCAGACCGGCATAGGTGGTGACATAGCTGGCAAAGCTTTCAAGATAACGGGCAAAAGCGGTTGCTCCGGCCAGCCATGCAATCAGTGTCAGCGCAATACCGGGCAGAATATCCAGCAATGATCTTTGTCCGGCCGGCAGCCAGATATGCACGACAAATAATCCGAAAACCAACACTGAAAGCGCAATTGCATAGCGCCAGAAGCCGAATGAAATCGACATGGTTTCCAGTGCGGGAACCCATTGTTCTGCAAGACGGATGGCCAGCGGCGCAAGCACCAGCAGGAAGCTGATGGCCATGATGCTGAGCGTGGCGATAATCACAAAGCCAAGGCTTTGCGCACGGCAAAACAGAATAGAGCGGGTATCTGTCACGCGATAGGCGCGGTTGAGCGCCACACGCAGTGCTTCCACGCCGTTGGAGGCAAAATAGGCTGCGGCAATCACACTGAGAGTCAGGAGGTCGCCGCGCGGAATCGTCAGAACATTTTGCACTTCACGGGCAATCGGGGCAGCAATGGCGGGTGGCCAGGTATCAAAAATCACATGTACCGCTGTCTCAGCAAAAGCATCCGCACCAAGAAAACTGGCAAGCGCTGTTGCAAAAATCAAAAACGGAAACAGCGCCATCAGGCCGGAGAGGGCGATATGAGATGCAAATGCCCAGCCATCATCGGATATAAAATGGCCGATTGCATCGGTAAGGGTCTGTCTGAGGAAACGGATTATTTTTCGCATAGACAGAAAATTCCTTTATTTCGGCTCATTCGTTTTCGTCTGTGGCAGAGCTGATTACAAGTTTGTGTGGTATAACCGACCACAAGTCAAAAATTCAACGTGTATAAAAACTCTGCGGACAGGAATTGCAATGATATCAGCCCGCAAACCAACGGATAAAGATCAGCATATGGCCAAAAATGTGCAAATTCCATCTGCGCAGCAAAGAACTATTTTAATCACCGGTTGCTCCAGCGGTATTGGTGCCTATTGTGCGCAGGCTCTCAAAGAGCGTGGCTGGCGGGTTTTTGCCACTGCCCGTAAAGACCAGGATCTGGCCTATTTGCGGGAACAGGGTTTTGAAGCTTTTTATCTGGATTATTGCGAGCCGGAGTCGATTGCGGCAGTAGCAGAGAGCGTGCTGAATCTGTGCAATCATCAGCTTGATGCGCTGTTTAACAATGGCGCTTATGCACAACCGGGTGCGGTGGAAGACTTACCGATGGAGGCACTGCGTTTGCAGTTCGATGCCAATTTCTTCGGTTGGCAGGATCTGACACAGCGGCTGATCCCTGCAATGCGGGCGCGTAAACAGGGGCGTCTGGTGCATTGTTCGTCTATTCTCGGTCTGGTGCCGATGAAATGGCGCGGAGCTTATGTCTCCTCCAAATTTGCGTTGGAAGGACTGATGTTGGTGCAACGTATGGAACTCGAAGGTTCCGGCATCTCTGTTTCCATGATCGAGCCGGGGCCGATTACCAGTAAATTTGCAGCCAATGCTGCGGCCTATGCGCAAAGATATATCGATATGGACAATTCTGTTCATGCCGAAGATTATCGGCAGCAATTCGCCAAGTTACAAAGCGGCGGTACGAAATCCTCGGTGAAACTGGGGCCGGATGCTGTTTATGAGGTTCTTTTGCATGCGCTGGAAAGTGATCGTCCGCGCCCGCATTATCCGGTTACCCGTCCGGCAAAGCTCGGTATACTTGCCAAACGCCTGCTGCCTGCACGCTGGCTTTATAAAATGCTGGCCGATCAGTCATAGGGAAAGCCGTTAGGTGCTTTTTTTCTGGAGATGTCGGTTTGTTTAGTCGCATTGTCCTTACGCAAAACCGCTACACACTTTTGCGGGAAATGCTGGTTTGTTTAGGCGCATTGTCCATACGCAAAACCGCTGCGTACTTTTGCGGGAAATGCTGGTTTGTTTAGGCGCATTGTCCTAACGCAAAACCGCTGCGCACTTTTGCGGGAAATGCTCTATCTGCCGCAAAAAGCTTCTGTTACACATTGAGCGGGAAAGACGGAGGATTGCTGAAAAGCAATCGGGAGGAAAGAATGGACAGCGGTTTTAAATTTGCAGCGATCATTGCCATGATTGCCGTGGCGATTGTTCTGTTGCTGGGCTTGCGCAATATGATGCGTAACGGTGATGGCAACACATCCAACAAGCTGATGCGTCTGCGTATTATGTTTCAGTTCATTGCCGTGGTGCTGATGGTTGGTGCATTATATTTTGCCCGCCGCTAATTGCACTTGTATGAGCAGTAACCGGTGAGGCATTTTTGGTTAAGCTGAATAAAATTTACACGCGTACCGGCGATGACGGTACAACAGGTCTGGCCTGCGGCCCGAGACGCAGAAAAGATGATCTGCGCATCGTGACCTGTGGTGATATTGATGAGCTGAATGCATCGATCGGTATGGCACGGCTTTATACCGCGCTGATCCTGCCGGATGTTGATGCTATGCTGACAAGGGCGCAAAATGATCTTTTTGACCTCGGTGCTGACATTGCCACCCCCGCTGCTGTTTCAGATCCTGCCTCCGGCACTGCTGCAGATCTCGGCTATGAGCCTTTGAGGATTGTGGACAAGCAGGTTGACCGGCTGGAACAGGAAATTGATGTGCTGAATGCACAACTGGAACCGCTTCGCTCCTTTATTTTGCCCGGTGGTTCACCGGCCGCCGCGCATCTGCACATGGCCAGAACGATTGCACGACGTGCAGAGCGTGCCATGGTAGCACTGGCGGCGCAGACTGATGAGCAGGTTTCAGGCGCTGCCCTGCGTTATATCAATCGTTTGTCTGATCTGCTTTTTGTGGCTGCCCGTATTGCGAATAATCAGGGGCGGGATGATATTTTATGGATACCGGCGCTGACACGCTAAGAGCATGTCGCGGAAAAGTGGGCACCGGTTTTCCGATAACGACATGCGTTAAAACAAAGGATAGAGCGAGCGCAGTGGGTGGAATTAAATGCGACATGCTCTAAGAGCGCATTCTGGAAAGTGAATGTACCTTCGCGGGGAAATCAGTCCACCGGATTGATTTCTTATCCCGCTACGATCAGATCAAAATGCGCGTTAATCTTTGTATATTTGCGACATCATCCGTCATGTTTCGAAGATAGTTATGATGATATTTCATAGCCCTTCTGCCGGTTATGATTGACCTCTCTATGGTTCAGAATTACGGTCTTATGAAATTTCTGAAATCTCCGTCAAAAATTGACGGTGCATCAGGCGTGTTTGCGATAGAGTTTTGGTATGTCGGCTTCAGGCAAGTTGTTTATGAGGCCATGCTTTAAAACTGTATCTGACTGAGAGGCAGGCGGACACAGGCAAGAAAAGGGCTTATGTCCGGTCGAAGAGAGCAGCAAATGCTGCTCAAGTGGAGAGGATCTTAACCGAATGAAAGTTCTGGTCGCAGTTAAGCGGGTTGTTGATTACAACGTCAAAATCCGGGTGAAAAGTGACGGTTCAGGCGTTGAGCTGACCAATGTCAAAATGTCGATGAACCCGTTTGATGAAATCGCGGTTGAAGAAGCGCTGAAACTTAAAGAAGCCGGTAAAGTTTCTGAAGTTGTGGTTGTGTCTATCGGACCTGCACAGGCGCAGGAAACCTTGCGTACCGCTCTGGCTATGGGCGCAGACCGCGCTATCCTCGTGAAAACCGATGATGCTGTCGAGCCGCTTGCCGTTGCAAAGATTCTGAAAGGCGTTGTTGCCGCAGAAGAGCCGAAGCTGGTTATTCTCGGCAAACAGGCGATTGATGATGATGCGAACCAGACCGGTCAGATGCTTTCTGCATTGCTTGGCTGGGCACAGGCAACTTTTGCCTCGGAAGTACAGCTCTCAGACACTTCTGCCAATGTGACCCGTGAAGTTGACGGTGGTTTGCAGACGATTGAAGTCAAGCTGCCTGCGATTGTCACGACCGACCTGCGTCTGAACCAGCCGCGCTATGCTTCTCTGCCGAATATTATGAAGGCGAAGAAGAAGCCGCTGGATGAGAAGGCACCGGCTGATTACGGTGTTGATACTGCGCCGCGTCTGAAAATCCTCAAAACCGAAGAGCCTTCCGGCCGTAAAGCCGGTGTGAAAGTGGCTTCCGTTGCTGAGCTTGTTGACAAGCTCAAAAACGAAGCAGGCGTATTGTAAGCGGTCAGGACAGGAAAACGATTATGGCTATTCTTCTTTTTGCAGAACACGATAATGCAAGCCTCTCTGACCAGACTGCAAAGGCTCTGACTGCTGCACTCGCTATCGGCGGTGATGTGGATGTTCTGGTTGCGGGTAAAGGCGCCAAAGCTGCTGCTGATGCTGCGGCCAAGCTGAAAGGCGTACGCAAAGTCCTGCTCGCTGAGAGCGATGCACTGGAAAATCGTCTGGCAGAACCAACCGCAGCATTGCTGGTTGCTCTTGCCGGTTCCTATGACACTGTAATTGCTCCGGCGACCACTTCGGGTAAAAACGTACTGCCACGCGTTGCAGCACTTCTCGATGTGGCACAGGTTTCGGAAATTACCGAAGTTGTGTCTCCGACAGTCTTCAAACGTCCGATCTATGCGGGTAATGCGATTCAGACTGTTGAAACCACAGATGCCAAGAAGGTTATCACCGTGCGTACCGCTTCTTTTGCGGCTGCCGGTGAAGGCGGTTCAGCTGCAGTTGAGAGTGTGGATGCAGGCAATGATCCGGCTGTGTCGAAATTTGTTGAGGCAAAAATCTCCGGCGGTGATCGTCCTGAGCTGACTTCAGCGAAAATCATCATCTCCGGTGGCCGTGCACTCGGTTCTGCTGAGAAATTCAATGAAGTGATCACACCGGTTGCTGACAAGCTCGGTGCTGCAATCGGTGCGAGCCGTGCAGCGGTTGATGCCGGTTATGCACCAAATGACTGGCAGGTTGGTCAGACCGGTAAAGTGGTTGCGCCACAACTGTATATCGCTTGCGGTATTTCGGGTGCGATCCAGCATCTGGCCGGTATGAAGGATTCCAAAGTGATCGTTGCGATCAACAAGGATGAAGAAGCACCGATTTTCCAGGTTGCTGATTACGGTCTGGTTGGTGACTTGTTCACTATTTTGCCGGAGCTTGAAAAAGCACTTTAATCAGGATCATGACAATCAGGCATGATTGTCTCTGATATTATAACGCGTCCGGATATTTAATCCGGGCGCGTTTTGCTTTAATCAGGGATAGACTTATCTGCATGAGACTGCTCATGTAGGCGGAGAAAAATTGGCGTTATTGCTGTAAATTTATTGATACGAAGGGATCGGGGCGGATCATGAGTTTTACAATCAAAACAGTGGGTATCATCGGTGCAGGGCAGATGGGCAATGGTATTGCTCATGTTTGCGCGCTGGCAGGTTACGATGTGCTCCTGCATGATGCTTCGCTTGAGCGACTGGAAAACGGTATTGCCACCATCAGCGGTAACATGGCGCGTCAGGTTGCTTCGGGCAAGCTGGCTGAGGAAGCACGCATTGCCAGTCTTGCGCTGATTAAGCCGGCCAAAACCATGGCTGATCTGGCACCTTGCGATCTGGTGATCGAAGCAGCAACGGAAAATGAAGCTATTAAGAAGCAGATTTTTGCGCAGGTCTGCCCGCATCTGCACAGCAATGCTATTTTGGCAACCAACACATCTTCGATTTCAATTACCCGTCTGGCTGCTACCACTGATCGTCCGGAGCGTTTTATCGGTATTCATTTTATGAATCCGGTGCCGGTGATGAAACTGGTTGAACTGATCCGCGGTATCGCCACAGAAGAACCGACTTTCGCCGTTGCACAGGATTTCGTGCAGAAGCTGGGCAAGACCATCACGGTTTCTGCTGACTTCCCTGCTTTTATCGTCAATCGTATTTTGCTGCCGATGATTAATGAAGCGATTTATACGCTTTATGAAGGCGTTGGCACTGTGGATGCCATTGATACAGCCATGAAGCTTGGTGCCAATCATCCGATGGGGCCGTTGCAGCTGGCCGATTTCATCGGGCTGGATACTTGTCTTTCGATTATGCAGGTACTTTATGAAGGACTGTCGGATTCAAAATATCGCCCATGCCCACTGCTGGTGAAATATGTTGAAGCCGGTTGGCTCGGACGTAAAACCGGTCGCGGTTTCTATGACTATCGTGGTGACGAACCGGTGCCGACCCGTTAATATTTTGAGTGCATAAATTGCTGAAAACCCTGCATTTGGTCAAGAAATGCAGGGTTTTTTGTCGGGTTAATAAATAAAAGGTTATTTTTAATCGCTCATTAAGCATGTGAATTCACTTCGTGTTCACCTTTCTTCGCTAATATTTACCTTAAATTCACTGTTGTGATTTGTGCTTCAGCAAAAATAATAATGTTAAATTAATCAGGGTGTAGTGTGATGGGTCTGATCGTTCAGTTTCGTCAAATTTTTAAAGTTATTCGCGAGTTTCTGGCACCAAGCTATCGTCCGGAACGCCATTATATGCGTGGCCCGGGTCCGGCCTGTGCTGCCCGTCATTCGCACTAAAGCGATCCCTGTGCGCCCGCTGGGTGCATGGCGCATTGACTTTACTGTTTTCCGGATAGCTCCCAGATCCGGTCAACTGAAAATGAATAAAGCCGGCTCATGAGCCGGCTTTTGTATTTCAGAACTGTTTGCCGATCAGGCGATCCAGCGACAGGCGTCCGCTGCCAGCTACGCTCAGATACATGAAGACACCGAACCAGACGGTAGAAAGCTGGAAACCGCTGCCGCGCGGGATCATCACCATCACCAGAATAACAATCATCTGTATGAAGAGCATGAAAGCGAGGGGGCGGGTGAACAGGCCGATTGCTATGGCTATGCCCCCTATAAATTCAAGAATACTGGTGAAATAGGCCAAAGGGATTGCCGGTTCCAGCCCCAGTTGCTGAAACAATTCGATATCGCGTGGCATGTCGCCGTTGAAAAGCTTCTCCCAACCGAAGAAAGCCATGATACCGCCGCTGGCCGCACGCATCACTGCATAGGCAATATCATGAAAACGGGCATAAACAGGCGCCAGAAATGGCAGCGTTAAAGATGGTTCAGAAAGTTTGTCTGTCATAGATCAGTTGCTCTGCGCTTGGATTGTTTGCGTTTCACGTGAAATCTTTTTTGTATTTTCCTGAAGTAAACGAACTGAAACATAGGTCAAGTGTATTAAACCGTACGGTTCGATTCTTGTTTCCCATTTAACAGAACCGGATATTTTTCTGATATGAATTTTGCGTGATGAAAGAGACTGCATCTGAGAGACCAGTGCCTGATCTGCTGAATCGGGCATGGGTGACAAAGCATTCGTTTGTTGTGGTTTTATATTTACCGGAACGCTTTTGAACCGGAACCCAAAGAGCGACATAAAAAAACCGGCACGATTGCGCCGGTTTTATCGCTGATGGTGTTAAGCAGGCAAATCAGGCATCAAGCCCGTCGAACAGAGCGGTTGAGAGATAACGCTCGGCAAAGGACGGAATAATAACGACAATGTTTTTGCCTTTATTTTCCGTACGTTTGCCGACTTCCACTGCAGCTTTCAGTGCCGCACCGGAAGAGATACCGACCGGAATACCTTCAACTTTGGCGATCTGGCGTGCAAACGCGAATGCATCTTCATTGGCGACCTGAATGATCTCATCATAAACACCGGTATCCAATGTTTTTGGCGCGAAGCCTGCGCCGATGCCCTGAATTTTATGAGGCCCCGGATTGCCACCGGAAAGCACCGGCGAATCCTTTGGTTCAACCGCGACGACCTTGAATGACGGCTTGCGGGCTTTCAGCACCTGACCAACACCGGTGATCGTGCCGCCGGTACCGATGCCGGAAACCAGAATATCCGCTTCACCATTGGTGTCATTCCAGATTTCTTCCGCTGTTGTTTTGCGGTGAATTTCCGGATTCGCGGCATTTTCAAACTGCTGCGGAATAATTGCGTTCGGATTGCCTGCAGCCAGTTCTTCCGCTTTGGCAATCGCACCTTTCATGCCTTTTGCGCCTTCGGTCAGCACCAGTTCCGCACCCAGCAATTTGAGCAATTTACGGCGCTCAATCGACATGGTTTCAGGCATGGTGAGAATCAGGCTGTAGCCTTTGGCGGCGGCGGCAAAAGCCAGTGCGATACCGGTATTACCGGATGTCGGCTCGATAAATACGGTTTTACCCGGAACAGCTTTGCCTTCAGCTTCAAGGCTTTCAATCATAGCCAGACCAATACGGTCTTTGACACTGGCCAGCGGGTTAAAGAATTCGAGTTTAACGAGAAGATTGGCGACCACGCCGTTTTCGCGGGCAAATTTATCCGCACGGACAAGCGGTGTGTTGCCGATTGTATCAATAATAGAAGAATAAATACGGCCGCGGCCTGGTTTGTTAGAATCGCTCATACCAAATCTCCTGATCTTTTCGCAAAGCATAGAGCCTGACCGTTCAGGATTATAGAAGCAGGCTTCCAGAATGCAGGGGTAACTTAGAATATTATTCTATCAATGTGAAATATTAGAATTATTTTATAGCATGAGGGCGGGGCGGGAGTCGCAGTTCAGCAAATTCCATATAGTTTTCAGGCTTTTTCCGATGCGGGAAATCACAATCATTTTGATCCTGATCAATGTAATTTGGCCTGTTCATTCTTAGATTTATATTATGATGTGTCTCACAGGAGTCTATTCTGAATATTGCGTGTTTGTGGCAATGCCGATTGAAAAACCGGAACAGAAACACACATATAATAGACAGGGTGCATTCCGGCGGATGCTGTAAAAGGGAAAGACGAGAACATGTATAAACATATTTTAGTGGCGACTGATGGTTCGGAGCTTGCCAATAAAGGGCTGGAACAGGCAATTGGTCTGGCCAAAGAACTTTCCGCTAAAATTACAGTGCTGACTGTAACGGATCTGTTTCCGAGCTACGGCATTGTTGTAGCGCCGGGTCTGAGCACTTCACCTGAAATTTTTGAAGAATACCGCACCTCCATGGCAGAGCAGGCCAAAGCCATTGTGCAGCAGGCGATCGCCAAAGCGCGCGATGCCGGTGTGACTGTTGAAGGTCTGCATATTGAAAATCAGTCACCGGCTGTGGGTATTGTTGAAGCTGCCGAGACCCATCAGGCTGAACTGATTGTGGTTGCATCGCATGGCCGCCGTGGCATGAACAAGCTTTTGCTGGGCAGTCAGGCAGCAGAAGTTCTGTCACTGAGCAAAATACCGGTTCTGGTTGTTAAATAACCGGCCTTGAGTTCTTCAGGGAATAAAAAAACGGCGCTTTAAGCGCCGTTTTCTTTTTAAGCAAGATTACATGCCTTTGGACTTCGAGAAACGCTTGCGTTCATTCGGATCCAGATAGAGTTTACGCAGACGGATGGATTTTGGTGTTACTTCCATCAGTTCGTCATCCTGAATCCAGGACAGAGCGCGTTCCAGAGTCATGCGGATCGGCGGGGTCAGCTTAACAGCTTCATCCTTACCGGATGCGCGCATGTTGGTCAGCTTCTTGCCTTTCAGCACGTTAACTTCCAGATCGTTGTCGCGGGTATGAATACCAACGATCATGCCCTGATAAACTTTGGTACCGGCGTCGATAATCATCGGGCCGCGGTCTTCAAGGTTGAACATTGCATAGGCAACCGATTCGCCCTGATCATTGGAGATCAGCACGCCGTTGTTACGTCCGCCGATTTCGCCTTTGTGCTGCTGATATTCGTGGAACAGACGGTTCATGATCGCTGTACCACGTGTGTCAGTCATCAGTTCAGACTGATAACCGATCAGACCGCGGGTCGGTGCAAAGAATACCAGACGAACGCGGTTGCCGCCGGATGGACGCAGCTCAACCATTTCCGCTTTGCGTTCAGACATTTTCTGAACAACAGTACCGGAATATTCTTCGTCAACGTCGATAACGACTTCTTCTACCGGTTCCAGCAGATTGCCGTCTTCGTCTTTGTGCATCACAACGCGCGGACGGGAAATGCTCAGTTCGAAGCCTTCACGACGCATGTTTTCGATGAGAACAGCCAGCTGCAATTCGCCGCGGCCGGAAACATAGAACGAATCTTTGTCTTCGGATTCTTCGATGCGCAGAGCAACCGAACCTTCAGCTTCTTTCAGCAGACGGTCGCGGATAACACGGCTGGTAACTTTGTCACCTTCGGTGCCGGCCAGCGGGCTGTCATTCACGATGAAGGACATGGTAACGGTCGGCGGATCAATCGGCTGAGCCTTCATGGCTTCGTTGATTGAAGGGTCGCAGAATGTGTCAGCCACGGTGCCTTTGGAAAGACCGGCAATAGCAACGATATCGCCTGCCACACCTTCTTCAATGGCAGTACGTTCCAGACCACGGAAAGCGAGGATCTTGGAAATACGACCGTTTTCCAGCAGTTTACCGTCCTGACTGAGCACTTTAACCGACTGGTTCGGCTTCAAAGTACCGGAATGGATACGACCGGTAATGATGCGGCCGAGAAACGGATCAGATTCCAGAATGGTACCGATCATCGAGAACGGGCCTTCAGCAACCTTTGGTGCCGGAACGTGCTTGACGATCAGATCGTAAAGCGGTGCCAGACCCTGATCGCTTGGACCTTCCGGATTTTCTGCCATCCAGCCGTTACGGCCTGAACCGTAAAGGATCGGGAAGTCGAGCTGTTCGTCAGTCGCATCGAGCGCTGCGAACATGTCGAAAACTTCGTTGATGACTTCTTCATGACGGCCATCCGGACGGTCGATCTTGTTGATCGCAACGATAGGACGCAGGCCAAGCTTCAGGGCTTTACCGACCACGAATTTGGTCTGAGGCATCGGGCCTTCAGCGGAGTCAACGAGAACAACAACACCGTCAACCATCGAAAGGATACGCTCAACCTCACCGCCGAAGTCGGCGTGGCCCGGAGTATCAACGATATTGATGCGTGTATCTTTCCAGACAGCGGAAGTTGCCTTGGCAAGAATGGTGATGCCGCGCTCGCGCTCGATATCACCGGAGTCCATCATGCGTTCGGTAACGCGTTGATTGTCGCGGAATACACCGGACTGTTTCAGAAGTTCGTCAACCAGGGTCGTTTTGCCGTGGTCAACGTGTGCGATGATCGCGATGTTGCGCAATTGCATTGAGTTATCACTCTGAATAGGGGGTTGGGACGCTTAAGGATATCCCTCGTGAACGCCGCAGATAATGGGGCGCTCTTACAGGTTTTTCGCCAATTTTAAAAGGGGGCGGGCTGATTTTAGCATATTGCATATCTCATTGCTGCTGTGCACTGACTGCATAAAAAGCCTGACGGACATTTTCAGCATAAGAAAAAGGCCGGAAAATTCCGGCCTCTTCCGAGCTTAAAGCAGTGTTCCGGTGAGGAAAATAACCGCAACACTGAAATAGATGACCAAGCCCATCACATCGACAAGTGTGGCCACAAAAGGTGCAGAGGCGCTGGCCGGATCAAGACCGAGACGCTGCAGAACAAACGGCAGCATCGAGCCGGAGAGAGAGCCGAACAGCACAATACCGATTAGGGCCACGGCAATTGTGATGCCAATCAGCACCCAATGCTCACCGTAATCATAGAGGCCGGTTTTCTGCCAGATTGCGATACGGACAAAGCCGATCAAGCCTAGCATGGAGCCCAGCGCCAGACCTGTTGGTATTTCGCGCAGTGCCACACGCCACCAGTCACCGAGTTTGAGATCCTGCAATGCTAAGGCACGGATCAGCAGGGATGTGGCCTGCGAGCCGGAATTGCCGCCGGAGCTCATAATCAGCGGAATGAACAGTGCCAGAACGATGGCTTTTTCCAGTTCCACTTCAAAATGCTGCATGGCACTGGCCGTAAGCATTTCACTCAAGAACAAAATGCAAAGCCAGCCGCCGCGTTTACGCAGCATTTCAAAGAAGCTGATCTGCATATAAGGCTTGGTGAAAGCCTCCATACCACAGAATTTATAGGCATCTTCCGAAGTTTCTTCGGTCATGGCGTCCAGCACATCGTCCACGGTGACAATTCCGATCAGATGGTGCTGTTCGTCCACAACAGGAATTGCCAGAAGATCGTGCTTGCGGAACAGACGTGCGACTTCTTCCTGATCCATCATTGGCGGAATTGTCAGCGGTTCCTGATCACGGCCGACTTCTGCAATGCCGGCTTGCGGATTGGCGGTGATGAGACGGCGCAGTGATACCACATGCTGTAAAATGCGGGTTTCCGGATTTTCAACATAGATGGCATAGACCGTTTCACGGGAGCGCTCGACCTGCCGGATATGAGCTAAAGTCTGTTCGACTGTCCATGTGGATGGCACAGCGATAAATTCCGTTGTCATCAGACCACCGGCGGTATCGGCCGGATAGCCCATCAGTTTTTTAAGCGCGGTTTTGGTTTCCGGTGAAAGAACTGAAAACAGACGGTTGCGGGACGGCCAGTCCAGATCATGGAAAATATCAGTGGCGCGGTCTGCAGACATGCCGTTCAGGATCTCTGCGGCGCGTCCGTTATCCAGACTGTCAATGATTTGGTCTGCATAATGCAGTTCCGGCTGATCCAGAAAAAGAACAGCCTGTTCGGTTGAAATGCTGCGGAATAAAGTGACCTGATCGTCGAGATCAAGCTCGTTAATCAGTTCAACAGCATCACCAGTACGCAATTGGCCGATCTGCTCAAGCAGCGCGGAGATTGCAAGATTCGTTGTATCGAGAGCAGCACGGAAGGTGCTGTTATTGTTGTTCATTGGTTTGCCTCTCTGTCGATCCGCCGTCATGGCAGATCGTGACAAACCAATCGCTCCTGCGATCAGGTCAGATCTGCCATTGACGGCATAAACAATCGACTGTGACTGTCGCTGGGCATAAGAGTAAAACTCCGGTTAAAATCAGACCTGATGGTCTGGGCGTGTTTTGTGCTCTCGGGCCGCGCTTGTCAACCCTGCTGTTTTTGCCTGACAATTCTATGAGAGTCTGACTTTACCGGTCTGCAGATTTTTCAGGGGTAATCGGATGCTCCAAAGTAGGGGCCAGAGGCAGTTTGAACCTGTTCCACATTATATAGCTGATTAATGACAGTAATCCCATCAGCGGCAATAATGTTGCCATGGCGATAACCGGATCGCCCATAGAGGCCGAGATGATGCCGCCGACCAGACCACCGCCCATCTGGAAGAAGCCCATCAAAGCGGAAGCCGAACCGGCAATTTTCGGAAAAGGTGCCATGGCTGCCGTTGTCATCTGCGGCGTGAGAAAGGCAATGCCCATCACGTAAAGCCCCATCGGCAGCATTACCAGCAGATAGCCCGGTTCATAAATGCGCAGCAACACAGCGAGCAGGATACTGGCGGAGCCGGTGCAGAGCAACCCGATGCAGGACATCTGGAAAACGGTCACGCGCTGCATCAGGATGCGGTAAATAATGCCGCCTGAAATATAGAAAGCAGTTTGTAACAACATCCCCATGCCGAAAGTGCTCGGTGACAGTCCCACACGCGTCATAAGAATAAAGGGCATGATGGTGGCTGATGTATAGAGCGCACCGGTAGCGCCGGTAAGCACCAGACTGGCAAACAGGAAATGCGGGGTTTTGAGCAGGCTGAAATAGGATTGCACAAGTGCCCGTGGCCGGACACGGGAAGGATCGGGCTTGCCGGTTTCCTGTACAAACAGCAACATCATGAGAATGACGGCTGCCCCTTGCAGGATCATTACCAGAAAGATCGCATGCCAGCCGAGAAATTCCAGGGTCAGCCCGCCAAGTGTCGGGCCGATGGCAGGGCCGACGGACAGCACGATGCCGATCAGGTTCATCACCCGCGCCGAGCGGTCGCTGGTAAACAGATCGCGGACAATCGCGCGGGACATGGTAACGCCGACCGCTGCACCCACTCCCTGTAACAGGCGTGCCAGCACCATGATCTCAATCGTCGGAGCAAACAATGCCAGCACACTGGCTGCCAGATAGACAGACATGAAAAGAATAGTGATCGGTTTTCGGCCATAGCCGTCTGATAAGGGGCCGCAGATCAGCTGGGCAAAACAAAAGCCGCCGAAATAGGCGGTCAGGGTCAGTTTAACTGCTGCTTCTGTGGTGCCGAAATCCGAGACAATTTCCGGCATCGCCGGTGTATAAAGTGACATTGCCAGCGGGCCGATGGCGGCAAGAAAGCCGCCGATAATGCCAACGCGGCGCTCGGACATAATGACAAGCGGGGATGTTTTTTCGCGGGGTGATGAATCGGGCATAGCGGCATGCTTTATGGTTGGGAGCTAAATTGCGGATAACCGGGTCAGCTTTTCCGGTTTTCCTGATTGAGTTGTCTTAAATGTGCGCGGACGGTCAGAAGATTATTCAAAAATCTCTGCCACTCTTCCGGCGGCAGCGCCTGTGAAGCATCGGCGATGGTTTCTTTCGCAATACGTTTCAGCTCATCCAGAACCGGCACGGCTGTATCATTGAGAAAAATCAGTTTGGCACGACGGTCATCGGGATCAGGCTCACGGCGCAGCAAGCCACGATTTTCCAGCCTGTCGAGATAGCCGGACAGGGTCATCGCTTCAATATTCATACTCTCGGCGAGGACAGACTGGCGGGCTGGCTGATAACGCGCAACATGAACCAGTGTCCGTGACTCGAAAGCCGTGAGTTCAAGACCTGCGGCAACGATCTTGCGTTCGCGCTCAAGGCTGAAAAGCCGGCTGATATCATAGACAACGAAACCGAAACTATCGGGATCGTAGGATTTTCCTGCAAACATTGTAAGTCATCCTTATAATAAGGTTTCCTTACTATTTATTTTCAAACCGGTCAATTATCCGCATAAATCACTTGTGGCGGATAAGCGGGCTGCTTAAATGTTTGAAATGCAATTCTGCAAACCGGAGACCGCGAAACATGCCGCAGGACAATCAGATGACGCCCGCCTATTCAGCACTCAGCCAGTGGAGCGGTCCGCTTGGTTTGCCGGATTTCAGTAAATTCAGTGATGCGGATTTCAAAGCGGCTTTTGATATCGCTTTGGAAAAAGACTGGGCGGATGTGGAAGCCGTTCTGCAGAATCCTGATGCGCCGACAATTGAGAATACGCTGAAAGCTTTGCAGCTTTCCGGCCGTGATCTTTCCCATATTGCCGCGATTTTCTGGATGCGCACCGGTGCCCATACCAATGAGGATATTCAGGCGCTGGAGCGTGAAGTCGCGCCGAGAATGTCCCGCCATCACTCGCGCATCATGATGAATGAAGCGCTGTTTGCCCGCCTTGATGCGCTTTATCAGAGCCGTGCCAAGCTTGGGCTGGATACAGAAACTCTGCGTGTGCTGGAAAAGAGCTGGAAAGGCTTTGTGCGTAACGGCGCTAAACTGAATGCACAGGACAAGGCACGACTGGCCGATATTAATGAAAAGCTCGCCGGTCTTGGTGCCGGTTTTGGCCAGAATGTGTTAAAAGACGAAGCATCATGGGCGTTGTTTATTACTGATGAGGCAGAGCTTGCCGGTCTGCCGGAGCAGTTGCGGGCTGCGATGAAAGCGGCGGCTGAAGAGCGCGGCCGTGAAGATGCATGGGCGGTTACGCTTTCCCGCGCGATTGTTGAGCCGTTACTGACCTTCTCCTCTGTTCGTCATTTGCGTGAAAAAGCCTATGAAGCATGGGCAAAGCGCGGTGAAAATGGTGGTGAGACTGATAACCGGACTTTGGTAACAGAGATTGTTGCCTTACGTGATGAAAAGGCAAAGCTGCTCGGCTATGCAAATTTCGCTGCGTTCAAGCTTGATGACACAATGGCCAAAACACCCGATGCGGTGATGGATTTGCTGATGCCGGTTTGGGATAAAGCCAAACAGCGCGCATCGGAAGAGCAGGCTGATCTTGAAAAGCTGATTACCGGTGAGGGGCTTAATCATCCGGTAGCCGGTTGGGACTGGCGTTATTATGCAGAAAAACTGCGTGCCGAGCGCTTCGCTTTTGATGAAGGCGATCTCAAGCCGTATCTGCAGCTCAATAAAATTATTGAAGCAGCTTTTGATGTGGCAACACGTCTGTTCGGCCTGACATTCAAAGAACATCAGGATATTCAGACATGGCATCCGGATGTGCGTGTGTGGGAAGTATTCAACGCGGATGGTTCACGACGCGGCCTGTTCTTGGGTGACTACTTTGCCCGTCAGAGCAAACGCTCCGGCGCATGGATGAGCGCTTTGCAGTCGTCTCATCGTCTGGATGGTGGTCAGCCACCGATCATTTATAATGTGATGAACTTCGCCAAGCCGCCGAAAGGCGAGGTGGCACTGTTGTCGCTCGATGATGCGCATACACTGTTCCACGAATTCGGCCATGCCCTGCACGGATTGCTGAGTGATGTGACATGGCCAGCGATTTCCGGCACTGCAGTCTCACGTGATTTTGTCGAATTGCCGTCCCAGCTCTATGAACATTGGCTGACAGAGCGTCCGGTGCTGGAGAAATTCGCTACTCATTATAAAACCGGTGAGACAATCCCGCAGGATCTGATTGATAAAGTGCTGAAAGCCGCCACTTTCAATGCCGGTTTCAACACGGTGGAGTTCACCTCATCGGCGCTGGTCGATATGGCATTCCATACCAGTGACAAGCCTGTGACTGACCCGCTGGTTTTTGAAGCGGAAGTTCTGAAAAAACTGGATATGCCGGACGCGATTATTATGCGCCATCGTACCCCGCATTTCCTGCATGTGTTCAGCGGTGACGGATATTCGGCCGGATACTATTCTTATATGTGGTCGGAAGTGCTGGACGCCGATGCTTTTGCGGCTTTTGAAGAAAGCGGCGATGTGTTCAATGCCGATCTGGCAGAAAAGCTGAAGACCCATATTTATGCGGCGGGTGGTTCCAAAGATCCGGAGGAATTGTACAAAACATTCCGTGGCCGGATGCCAAGCCCGCAGGCTATGATCGAAAAGCGCGGCCTTTAATACGTGTAAATTAAGCCCCTGCAAGATATGCAGGGGCTTTCATTTTTAGAAGCTGCCGAGTTTGATATCCGGCGAATATTCATGACCTTCAACGGTCTTGGTTACAGCCTGACCGCAATACATCTTCTTTTCTTCGGCATTATAGCTGTGGCTTGGTGAGCCATAGAGCATCCAGCCTTTGTTCAGGGCTTCAGTAACGCGATGACAAAAGGAAGAATCATCCGGACCGGTGAGGAAACGATAAAGCTGCATAGGAAACTCCTGTAGTTTGCAGAAAGAAGAATCAGCGCGCACGCGCAAGGACGCGTTCTGCCTGACGAATATGTAATTGCTCGACCATAGAGCCATTCAGAGAGATGGCACCTTTGGCAGCATTTTCCGGCAGATTAAAAGCAGCAATTACCTGATTTGCCCATGCGGCTTCTTCGGCAGTTGAGGAATAGCTGTTCAAAGCGGTTTCAATCTGGGAAGGATGGATCAGTGTTTTGCCGTCGAAACCAAGCATTGCTCCTTGTTCGCACTCGGCTTTGAAGCCTTCCTGATCCTGAAAATTATTATAAACACCGTCCAATACATCAATACCACCCGCACGGGCTGCGAGAATAATCTGCATCATCCATGGCAGTAATGCGCTGCGCTGGTTGGTGGTTTTAACGCCAGTGCTCAGAGCAATATCATTGGTGCCGACGATGAAACATTTGAGGCGTGCAGCGGATTTCTGCGCCAGCCGTGCAATTTCATCCGCATTGAGAATACCGCGCGGCGTTTCAATCATTGCCCAGATGCCGAGGGGCTCCGGTGCATCATAATCATCAAGCTTGCGGGCAGCATCTATCACCTGTTGCGGCGTTTCTGTTTTCGGCAGAACAATAGCCTCAGTTTTGAGTTCTGCTGCCAGTTTCAGATCATCCTCACCCCATTGCGTGGCAAGACTGTTGATACGGATAGCTTTTAGCGGGCTTTGTTCTGTTTGGTGTTGTTCCTGAAAATGTGCGCGCAGATTATCACGCGCTTCATGCTTCATTTGCTCGGCAACAGAGTCTTCAAGGTCATATATAATGGCATCGGGCTGTAGTTGTGTGCTTTTGGCGAGGGCTTTCTGATGGCTGGCCGGAACATAAAGCACGGCACGGCGCGGCTGATAAAGTGTCACTCAGAATTTCTCCCTGACAAAGATGTTCGTGTTATTTTTGATCTGAAAACCAGCCAAAAATGACAGGATATTGTTTGAATTGAATATCATAGGCAATCAATGAAAAGGTAGTTGCCTTTGGGGTTGAGGGGCGCATTATTGTCATGGTGCGGCACTTCGCTTGGATTTCAGGCCTTTGACTCTGCAAAAAGCTGGTGTAAAGCACAATGAGAAAAGCATTTTGACTTACAGGTTACGAGACCGATGGAAAAATTTACCAAGCTTACCGGCGTTGCCGCTCCGTTGCCGATCATCAATATCGATACGGATATGATTATCCCTAAGGATTATCTGAAGACAATCAAGCGTACAGGTCTTGGTAAAGGTCTATTCGCGGAAATGCGTTTTAATGAGGACGGTTCCGAAAATCCGGATTTCGTTCTGAACAAACCTGCTTACCGCAATGCACAGATTCTGGTGGCCGGTGATAATTTTGGCTGTGGCTCATCCCGCGAGCACGCGCCTTGGGCTTTGCTGGATTTCGGCATCCGCTGCGTGATCTCCACATCTTTTGCGGATATCTTCTATAATAACTGTTTCAAGAACGGCATTTTGCCAATCAAAGTTTCTCAGGAAGATCTTGATAAGCTGATGGACGATGCTTCGCGTGGTGCCAATGCCACGCTGACGGTTGATCTTGAGGGGATGGCAATTTCCGGCCCAGACGGTGGCTCAATTGCTTTTGAGCTGGATGAGTTCAAACGCCATTGTATGCTCAATGGTTTGGATGATATCGGCCTGACAATGGAAAAAGCGGATAATATTTCAGTTTTCGAGAAGAAGAATTCTGCAAGCCGTCCGTGGGCCTGAGCCTTTAAAATAAGGCTCACTTGGCATTTACAGGATAAATGCCTATATCAGTTTTGAAACCACGCTGCAGATGGCTGTCAGCGTGGTTTTTTTATGGAATCAATTTTGGACTACCTGCTGTATAATAAGCGGGGCAGAAAGACGGGAACAATGGTTCAGACTGATCTGAGCGGAGATTGGGCAACACGGCTTGCCCCGTCTGTAGACGAACTGAAATCACTGGCATTGAATGCGTATGCGCATATGCCGGATGAGTTTCGTGCGCTCAGCCCGCAGATTCGTATTGAAGTGGCCGATTTTCCGGATGAACAGGTTATGGAAGATCTGGATCTGGATACGCCTTATGACATTCTATGTCTCTTTGAGGGGCGGGGTGTCGGAGAGCGGTTTCATTTGCGCGCGCAGGAAGGCCCAGAAGTGCTGACATTATATCGTCGCGCTATTCTGGATTACTGGAGCGAGAATACGGAAACGCTCGGCGAGATCATCGGTCATATATTGCTGCATGAGATCGGCCAGAGCTTAGGTCTGTCGGAAGCGGAGATGGAGCGGCTCGGCAGCCAGCATTAATATGCTCTGCTATATATAAATAGAATCTCCATTCCACAACCACCCAATCATTGGTTAATGATTGCATAAAATTCGAAGTTTTCCCTGTGGAAAGAAAGTTTGCGATTTGTGTAATTTTTTTGAAAAGTCGTGTTGACAGTTTGGGAGAGTGGGGTCTATATAGCGACACAACGAGGGCGGCGGCGCTGCTAGCGGCAGAGAGCTTCGCCCCTGAGATTGGTTG
>NZ_MOYL01000019.1:0-517 GCF_001939785.1 Pseudochrobactrum sp. B5 | reverse complement strand
GCACCTTGATGAAATGGTCATCACGATCAAGGGTGAGAAGCATTTTCTGTGGCGCGCCGTTGATCAGGATGGCTTTGTACTCGATGTTCTTGTTCAGAAGCGCCGTAACACCAAGGCTGCCAAGCGTTTCATGCGTAAACTTCTACGCGGCCAGGGCTGTTCAGCCCGTGTCATGGTCAGCGATAAGCTGAGATCTTATGGTGCTGCCAAACGAGAACTGGGGATGAGCGTTTGCGAGCATCGTAACCGCGCTGAGAATTCGCACCAGCCCATCCGACGACGAGAGCGGGTCATGAAGCGCTTTAAATCAGCGCGACACGTGCAACGCTTCACATCCATTCACGACCCGGTCTACAATCTCCACTACTTTCCCCGCAACCTTCTCTCCTCAGCAGACCATCGCGAGCTACGCCAGACCGCCACAAACATGTGGCGTGAAATCGCATGCCTGAAAGCTGCATAATTTCAGCGTCATAGACAAAATTGCGGACTTGCTCAGGTTAACGTAACAGTGCCG
>NZ_MOYL01000018.1:0-7576 GCF_001939785.1 Pseudochrobactrum sp. B5 | reverse complement strand
CAGGGAAACGATGGCGGTGATAAAGTGAGGAACGAGATTCGATCATGGCCTATTTTCGCAGCTTATGCTTGCGCCAGAGTTAAGGTAACTGTGCCGAAAATCGTTTGCCGCCGGTAAATCGACGCAAAGCACCAGCCAAAGACCGGGCCGATGCCTATGAAAAAGAACTGGATCAGATCGGTCGGACGGTGAATGCTCGTGCTGATGGTGAGCGCTCTGCTCGAAAAAAGCGGCACTTTTAAATTTGTCTCATTACAAAAAAATAGCGTAATAGCTATAAAGAAAAAACCTTTATTCAAACAACCAAGCAATATCTGGTTGTCCCTTATGTAACTAGTATAATGTCGTTGTTCTGTAGAAAATGGCATTCAATGATAGATGGCGGTGGAATTATGTGGGCTTCCAAAACGTGTTATTCAAAATTGAATAAGCCAGATTATTCCAGAAAAATACAAGATTCCGCCAGTTTTAAGGGGAGTGCTTTCGAACAAAGTTTTCTTAGTTTCTGTCAGGATATGAATATTTCGGCGATTGTCGATATCAGCTCCGGTGGGGGACGTTTAAAAGAAATTGCAGAGGGTAATGCCCTTAAGATTGCTGCATGTGGTTATATGCCTCCCCATTCAGAAATTATCCATTTCGATTTGGCTTCTTCAGATACTAATGGGGCGAAACTCGCAATAAATGCTGTACAAAATATTTGGGGCGGGCAGGAGTATGTGACTACCTGCATCGATGTTCTGGAGCGCATTGATGTTGAGGATATTCCTAGCGCCATATTTAACTTATTTGATGTTTCAAACGAATTCGTCATAGTCTCGATATCAACACGTCCAAGTAGCCATAGGAATGCTTATTCTTCGACCATTTTGCCAATTTCGACATGGACGCATCTTCTCGAAACGGCTGGTTTCGAGGTACTTGATGAAAAATTTGCAGCTGAAGGGCGTCGTGTTATCTCCAAAGATAATGTAGACGCGACATCACTGCTCGTTACTCAATGGGCAAAGGCGGATGTATTTCGCGATCGATTAGCTGGTGAACCTACCTACCTACTACTTAGAAAGTTCAACTCGACGGATAGGGATTTGGCTCGAGAGAGAATTGAGCGGGTGCTAGACATTGCATACCGTAAAATCAAGCGAGCGCAATTCGTGATGCCGCAGTCAGAAATAATCGCTTTTAATATTCATCATATTCAAGATTTTTTTAATATACGGCCTTTGCTGGATGTGATCGCGCGCGATGCATGTGTTGTCTTCTTGCGGGACGGGGTGCTTAAGGAGGATGAAGATCAACTAGTTACAGGTTTCTTTTTTCGCTGTGGTGTGATGCTTGTAAAGTACGCCCAGGTTGAGGAGATTGATTGGCGTCTACTAATGGTAGAAACGTTGATTTCGGCAGCCGAGTCAACGGCTGCATTCAATCATGCTTTGAGCTCGCAACTCGTAGAAGCTGCCAAATTAAATGGTGTTCGGACAATTTTGTTGCAGCACGGGATTTGGATAGAATCTATGCGCGACCGGCAGATTTCATTTTCATCGGATTATGTGCTGAGCTGGGGACGAGAACACGAGACGTTTTTCAAGCAGGCAGCTAATATGGTTGCGGGGCAAGCTACTAGTGTGGGTTGTATGTCTAGCGAATTCATTGCTGCGGGTTCCCCTAAGTTTTGTGATTCCCAGATTTCTCCAAATGCGGATGTACTGCGCTGGCGGCTAGGGCTCGAACCGCAGAATTATAGGAAAACTGTCCTTATCGGTACTAATCTTAAATGGTCCGCTCATAAGGTGACCTCAAGTCGAATAATATCTGGCATTCATACCATGATTGAGCAGAACCCTGATGTTTTATTTGTAGTAAAGCCTCACCCGTCGGAGCGCTCTCAAGAGTATTCTGATTTAAAATTTTCTAACAGTGTTGTTTTGGATGATATTATACTTGGGTGCGCTGATGTCTCAATTTCAAGGATTATTGGCGGTGTATCTACAGTAATTTCATCTCTTTCCACGTTGATTTTAGATGGAGCTGTTTCGGGGAAGAGGTGCATTCAGTACGATACGGGGAGCTCTGTACAGTATGACGGATGTAAACCCTTCGATGTATCTAGATTGAACTTTGCTCTCAGAGACGATTCGGTTGCTTCTATTGATGGAGCCGACTTTAAGAGAATTTATAATGATGCTGATAATTTAGATTTTTATAAAGTTTTTTCAAACGTTCTTGTGAAGAAAAAGCATGCGACGAATACGTTTAGGACTTATAGTCTGCTGAAATCAGTCGAAGATTGCTGGAATATAATAAAACATAATCAAAATGACTTGCTCCAAAAAACACATCAGAGTGAATTGCAGGCCTTTCAGTATGAGCAGCTGATGAGGAAGCACGAGCAATTGGTGAGGCAGCATGAAGGGTTGACGGAACGGTGTGATCAACTAGCCAAAGAGCATGACGAATTGATTGTAGAAAAACGTTTACTTAAAGATGAGAGGGATGCCCTTTTTTGCTCGACAAGCTGGCGTATTACCGCGCCGTATCGATGGTTAGGCCGCTTGCTTCAACGGAGGTGAAATTAACTGGCTGTAATCACGGTGGATCTGGCTTGGGGGCTGTTAATCCCTCTGGGATTTCCGAGATGTTGCTTTCGTGAAAAATTATCCGATGGTTTAAATGGAATTTACTCGAGGTGAGTCAAGTCTACCAGAAATCGGTTCTATGCAACGTTAGATTTCGGTTGTACGTTGGGTTGTTATAGTTGGCTGCTGTGTTTGCCTGCGAAGGAATCCCTAGAGATTTTCATATGGGAGCGTCGGTGGTGCGATGTTCCGCAAGGCAGCAAGACATAACGGCATCAATCTGTAGGCTGGTATCTTTAGTTCTAGTATCGCGTGTCACCAGAAGATAACGAAGCAGTTTGTGCGGTCAAATCAAAATGAACGTATCCATATCACATCTAGCCACATTCAATATAAGAGAAGCGGTTTCATTCTACTGCTACATATGTGTAAATGCCTCCAATCAATTGGAGGCATTATGAAAGTCGCATTATTTAATGACACCGCGCCGTTCGCGCATTTTGGCTGTCAAGCTGTATCTGATGCGCATGCTCGCATGCTTGGTCGAGCTGGACATGAAGTTGTCGAACGATTTTTTATGGACTGGCGACATGGTATCACCGATCCCAAGTCGCCTGACGCTATTGATGAGTTACTACAAAACGAAGAATTTCTAAGCCGAATTGAGCCTGTTGATGCCGTTTTAGTTAACGGTGAAGGGACAATCCACCACGGTGCGGGGGTACATCTTTTAGTGGTGCTTGGAGCTGCGCAGCGCATGGGAAAGTCCACGTTGCTTGTTAATGCAGTCTATGAAGACAGTCGCTATCATGAAGATGTCATACTTCGTCTTACAGATTTCACTGTACGGGATAAACGTTCACTTAATTATGCGCGCTCGAATGGCCTTCCAGCCCGCCTTGTATTGGATTCAAGCTTCGCGGCGGTGGATTCGGATGCAGCTCTTGCCGATCTTTCTGGAAAAGCGGTGCTCACAGATTGGCACCATCAAAGGACGGAGGATGTGGGAGACCAGTGCGATTTCACGACGATATTTCGAAGCATTGGTGAGCCATAGATCGATAAAGCCTTTCGAGTTCAAGGTGGCTCAGCTTGCCTGTGCGCTGGGTGGGGCAGGGCAGAAGTAGATGAGGTTCTCACTACTTGATCTAAGAGGCTGTACTCTGCCAATAGGGTTTGATCTACGATGAGATGGTCTCTGCACCATTTCCTTTTTTGTCGCAGTGTCAAACAGGTCTTTATTTCGTCGTGGTAAGGATTTAGCGCTGCTTTGATGCGCCAATATTTTAACTATTTGGCTGATATAAAAGTGGGCTCGCGGTAATCCCCCCTGAAATTAAAGGTATTTCAAAGTAGAATTTTCTCGGTTTAATAAACGAGGAGATTTTTATGAAGCTGACCAGATTTAAAGAGCCGCAAATTCTATCTATTCTACGCCAAGCTGAGGGTGGTGTGCCTGTAGCCGAGCTTTGCCGGGAGCATGGGATGAGCAACGCATCTGACGTGAGCCCCGCAAACTCCTCCAGATTTTGGTAGAGTCCAATCCTTGGTAGGAGATGGACAATGAAACGCTCACGGTTTTCAGATGAACAGATAATCGGGATGATTAAAGAGCAGGAAGCGGGAACGCCTACTGCACAAGTATGCCGCAAATATGGAATTAGCAGCGCTAGTTTTTACAAATATAAAGCCAAGTTTGGTGGCCTTGATGTTTCCGATGCACGCAAGTTGAAGGCATTGGAAGAAGAAAATGCCAAGCTAAAAAAGCTGCTGGCGGAGACGATGCTCGACAATGCTATTTTGAAAGATGTCGCTGCAAAAAAATGGTAACGCCCGATGCCAGGCGAGACGCAGTTGTTCACGTCTGCCAAGTGTATGCCGTGAGCCAGCGTCGGGCGTGTGCCGTTTTATGTATTGATCGATCAAGTGTGCGCTATCGTCGTAAGCGTCCTGATGATGCGTATATTCGTGAAGCAATGAAACAAGTGGCCTCCGAACGACGGCGCTTCGGTTATCGGCGTATTCACGTCATGCTGGAACGACAGGGGATCATCATGAACTTGAAGAAACTGCGTCGATTATATCAGGAAGAGAAACTAACTGTGCGCAAACGTGGTGGGCGCAAACGAGCTCTGGGAACGCGGAGGCCGATAGCTTTACCATCGCGAGCTAATGAACGATGGAGCCTGGACTTTATAAGTGATGCCTTCACAGATGGTCGTCGGTTCAGGGTTCTTGCGTAAGCGGTGTTTTGGCCCCACATTCTGTTTGATTTTCTGATCTGTCATTAAGAGGCTTTGAATGGACAGACCGGAGTTTCTCGATGGAGCCTCGAATAGAGTTTCTCACAACAGATCAGAGTAAGCGTGGTAAACATCGCCAGTGGTCGACCGATTTAAAGGCGCGGATTGTTTCGGAAAGCTTGCGGCCTGGCGTGAGCGTCCAGCAAGTCGCAGAGCGTTATGGCGTTCGCGCAAATTACCTGTCTTCGTGGCGCACACTGGCTCGTCAGGGTAAGCTTTTGTTGCCTCCACCTGAGGATGAAGTGGAGTTTGCAGCAATCGTTGTCGAGAAGCAAACCATCGAACCGGTAACACCAACCACTTCTCGCGTTGAGATATTCAGCGGTTCGGTCATTATCAGATTGGAAGAAGGTGTGTCCGCGTCCCGGATTGCAGCTGTTGCAAGCGCGCTTGCGGCTCAATCATGATCTTTCCTTCAAATCGGGTGCGGATCATGGTGGCAACAAAGCCTGTCGACTTTCGTAAGGGCCATGACGGGCTTGCTGCATTGGTCAAAAATGAATTGCGCAAGGATCCATTCACGGGAACAGTATTTGTCTTCCGTTCGCGCAAGGCAGATCGATTAAAGCTGATTTACTGGGATGGCACAGGCATGGTGCTGGCTTATAAGCGTTTGGAAGCACATAACTTTAGCTGGCCAAAGATCCGTGATGGGCTGATGTCATTGAACCACGCACAGTTTGAAGCCTTGTTTGCAGGACTGGATTGGCGGCGCGTCCGCGCTGTGGAGATACGAGCGCCGATCACTGTTTGACAGACAATAGAATGCTCTAAAAATAGCTGCGGCACGATGACTCTGACAGCATATTCAACAAGCAAATCAAGGCAGAATTTGGTAAGATCGGTCCATGTTAAACGCAGCTGATCTTCCGAATGATATTGCTGAACTCAAAGCGCTGTTAATCGCAGCAACTGCGCTTGGGGCTCGTAAAGATGAGCGCATTGAACGGCTGGAGAAACTGGTTGCAGCCTTCAAACAGGCAGCTTTTGGGCGCAAGTCAGAAAAGGTCAATCCAGAGCAGTTTGATCTGGCACTGGAGGATCTGGAAACTGCCATTGCGCAGATCCATGCAGAGGACGACGCTGATACAGCTTCGATCAAACGAACATCCAAGACGCGTTCCGTCAATCGTGGTTCTCTGCCAAAACATCTGCCACGTATTGATGAAGTAATTGAGCCGGAAAGCCTGATCTGTACCTGCGGTGGCTGTCTGCATTGCATTGGCGAGGATGTTTCTGAGCTGTATTAGTTTCGACTTTATCTGACACCGTTCCCTTTCCAGCTTGCTGAATAGGGAACGGTGCAAGCTCTTGCAGAGCGGTGTGGTTATCGGTTTTGATGGTGGTGCAAACCCAACCTCAAAACGAAGGAAACCACAATGTTGCATTCTACAGATAAGATCATCAAACACAAAACAGGTCTTCACAGGCATCCTACAGGTCGACGGTTATGCGGGCTATAATCGGCTGATCGCGCCTGATCGTGTTGGACCGAATATACAATTGGCTTATTGCTGGGCGCATGCGCGTCGCAAGTTCATTGAGATCGCACGGACTGGTTCGTCCCCGATTGCCGAAGACGGCATAAAGCGCATTGCTGAACTCTACAGGATAGAAGCGGAAATACGTGGTCTTAATCCGCAAGCACGCCTGGCAGCCCGTCAGGAACATGCAAAGCCGCTGATCAGTGATATGGAAACATGGCTTACTCACCATCGTGCACGTGTATCGGCAAAAGCCCCATTGGGTGAGGCTTTAAAATACATTGCCAGATACTGGGACGGCCTCTGCCTATTCTTATACGACGGACGTGTGGAACTGGATAACAACAGTGTCGAGCGAACCATCCGCCCAATCGCATTGAATAGAAAAAATGCGCTCTTTGCAGGCCATGAAGCAGGAGCCCAAAACTGGGCAACAATCGCCTCGCTAATCGAGACTTGTAAGCTCAATGCCATCGATCCGCAAAAGTGGCTGACAAGCACGCTAACTGCAATCGTCAATGGCCATAAACAAAACCAAATTGACCAACTTTTACCATGGAATTATCCAAGCAAGGTGTGATCGAAACATCGCTTACTGCAAAACGGGTTTGTCGAAAGCTTCAACGGTAGTTTCCGCGACGAATGCCTGAACGAGACCTTGTTCTCATCGCTCGCTCAGGCACGCACTGAGATCAAAGCATGGAAGGATGATTATAACAAAAACAGACCGCACTCTTCACTCGGCAATGCTACGCCGAATGAGTTCGCAATAAAAATGGCTCTAGAAAAACGGGCCGCTTAAGGCCAATAGTATAACCTAAGACTCTCCTGAAAAATGGAGGAGCATTGGGGCTCAGGTCACAATTTTATACCAGTTTTTATCTTCTTCTCTGCCTCGAAGTATAAAATACGAACCATATCATGAGCGGGGATGCTGTCTTGATCCATTAATAAAACATATTGATAATTGTTTTCACGCGCGATCTGAATGCCAACATTATGTGCTTTAGCAATTCCGTAATTTTGATCAAGCGGTGCAAATCGCACGGGATTATCTAACTCTTTTATAAAATGTGAAAGATCAGCATTCGAATTATTATCAACTATAACAATAGATACGGCACTGTTACGTTAACCTGAGCAAGTCCGCAATTTTGTCTATGACGCTGAAATTATGCAGCTTTCAGGCATGCGATTTCACGCCACATGTTTG
>NZ_MOYL01000017.1:0-7636 GCF_001939785.1 Pseudochrobactrum sp. B5 | reverse complement strand
TGCAATGATCTTTGGCATTCATCTTCTATAGGATGTGGAGTTGAATGATTTGTTTGATTTTCATTATTTGAATGATGCATAATCAACCTTCCAAAATAATAAAAATTCCCCGTGAATTTATATATTACTAATATAACCTTCTTAAGTAAATATGTATGAAATTCTTGGTGCCCCGCTTAGTGCGGGGTTTTTATTGTCTGATATCAAATTGAAAGGAAAACGCATGAAACTTTTACGAAGTATGTTCTTCGGTTGCATTGCTATGCTTGCTGCCGCCTTCTGCCTGAGTACGCCGGCTGCTGCACTTGATGTCAGCCCAGCAGTGTATGCAGTAAAACTCACCATTTCTGACTATGACGTGCCGGATGTCTTTAAGGCAGACGTTATCACTGTCGGCATCACATCGCTGCCTGATCGAAGTACCAACTCCCATGCTGTTGAGTACAATATTCAGAACCAGCCCAACTCGGCCTTCCGGCTTGCCGTTGATACCTACAAGCATATCGACCCGCACATTGCTGCAGGGCGTTGAGATTTTAATTTGCCGGTTTCACCCCGCCGTTCCTCACGGTTCGGCGCGGGTGCTCATTTCTATCTCCTCAGGAGAGAGGATAGATGTGATACTAAAGACAAACACTGCGGAGTGAGAATTAGTACATAATTGGCGCAAGCAACTTTATGGTATGTGCGATCTGGATTGGGTCTTTCTCGCCTTGCTCAGTTAAACGTATCACCGCCTTTGCAATTATTTCGCGTTTTTCTCCTGTGGTGGGGCATTCGCCTAAAATAGCGCAAACTTCGTTGTACATGTTTTGAAGCATATCCAACTGTTCGGGCGTGTAAGACCCGATATAATCCTTAGATCGAAATGGCATTGTATCCTCCCGCATGTAAGTAAAAACTAAAGTTACCACCTCTACGAATATTTGCGATTCATTTTTGCCAATGCTGTCTTAACCTTTTCGGCTGACCTGCATAAGGATGAATTATGCCCTTCCTCGAATTCACCTTTCAATCATTCTGGCACTTTAGCGGCATGCTAATTCTCATGTGGATCGCTCTCGCTGGCATTGCATGGATTGCAGCAGCAGCAAGGGGTAAGTGATGGCAGTTAAATACACACGCAACAATCGTGACATCGAAATCGGATTTTCAGGTTGGCATGCCACGCTGATGGCGCGCGAAAAGGGAGCCGCAGAGGGCGTTGCTACGCTTGATGAAAACGGCCTGGTACCAGAAGCGCAGCTTGGGAACCTGCCAAAATCAAGCGATTACGCCAGCGTTGCCGAAGTCGAAGCGTCCACCATTAAGGAGCCTGTGCAATATCTCCGCACTGCCGGTTATTACGCTCCCGGCGATGGTGGTGGGGCGCTCTACAAGCGCGTTTTGTCCGAACCTTCCCATGCTGGTAAAGTGCAATCTGCTGATGGCGCGTGGTGGGAGTTGGCTGAAAGCGTTGTTCGTCCTGAAATGTTCGGAGCCAAGGGCGACGGCGAAACCGATGATACCGCTTCCATACAATATGCATTGTCTTCGGGGAAAGAGGTTGAATTTTCCCAAGACTATCTGATTTCAGGAGAGATTACGGCAAAATCAGTTAAAGGGCCGGTAATGCGGTCGGCTAGTAACTGCTTGGCTAGAATAATTCACAGCACACAAGATGCCAAATTCATCTTCGCTGGCGAAGGAACCAGAGTGGAAGGTATCCACTTTGACCCCGTCGGAGTTGCTATAGATCGCGCACTCGTTATAGGCGATCCATCGATAGGCGCTTCAAGAGGTACGATTGTTAAAGGCTGTAAGTTTGGGTCACAAACACCGCCGTATCATTTCAGTGTTGAGGTTGAGTTATTCAATGTTTGGTATTCATCCATCGTAGAGAACTATTCACTTGGGACCAATGAACACCCTAACGCAATCAATATACGGGGCAATTATTCCGTAAACATCGTTGTGCAAGGGAACCATGCAGAATTTACAGGGCTATTCATCCATTGGACAACCGAAGCGCATCCTGTGCAGGGCTATCAGTGTGAAGGCTGGCAGATAGTCAATAACATTGATGCTGGAGGATATCGCTTTTTCCATGGCGAGGCTGGTCTGCTTCCGACGATAGCAAATAATGTTATTGACCTTATGAAAGGCGAAAGCATCCGCCATGAGGACAATGTATGCTTTATAACTGGAAACTGGATTAACAGTGCATCTGGTAACACAGACGTGGCCGTAGTGCTTGATGGTTACGATCATATTATTTCTGGAAATAGGATTGATGCAAAAGATAGCAGCAAGCCTGCCATATTTTTGCGCAGCGAAGCGCGGCAAATCACCATTAATAATAACATCATAATTCAGGGTACGACTGCCATACAGTGCGAAGGCGCTCCCACGAACCTGTCTGTGAACAACAATATATTGGAAAATCAGACCGTTTTGCCCGTATTGCTTAATTCTGTCTTATCTGGAACCTATAAAGGGAATATTGAAGTCAACCCCGCGTCACCATCGCAGGTCAGCGAGTCCGTGGACCGTGACTTCAAGCAGTTTGCCACAGGTAGCGTCATCAACCTCACCGCGACCGAAACCTACACCTATGACATGCCGCTCCCTCCCGGCTTGTTTAGCACTGCCCCTACGAGCGTATCTTCTACTAACCGGTCAGGAGTCAATATTCAATGCACCTATGACGTGAATGCTAGCACATCAACTCTAGCTAAGTTGATATTCAGGCCTATAGGAGGCGGCAATCTTCCAGCGGGGTTGGCCGATTTTGGCCTTGTTGCTATTGGCTTGTAAATGGGTCACCATCCAAATTTCCGAGGGGGAGGAGGCGGGAGATCATCGTTTTTTTTGCCCGTTCTACCTCTGAAAAACAACCGCATCAAAACAGCGATGACTAGCGCTATTGATACGTATGCAAAAATCGTTGACATCATAATAGCTCACCATTTGTAGCGTTCGCCACCATAAATATATGGTCGCCGGAGGTTTACCTAACTAATGTCATTTTCCATGATGGCGGATTTAATTGAAATTCGAAACGCTCACCGCTGTTTAACTTCTGAAATGCCATTGCCTGCTCTGTCCAGTTGGTGTCTGATAGTGGTTCGATTGAAAAATTGAATGCACTTACAATCAAAAAAACGGCGGCTATGGTTGTTGAGACAGTATATTTTACTGCATCGGATAATTTTTTTGCGACGTAACCACAAGCCGAGAGTAGTGATGCTACCCATGCGATATTTGTAATCACAAAATATCTTTCTCCTGCTGATGACAATAAAGGCAACTGAGGATCAGTTAAGCTTATCATGGGCTTTGAAAGTGCAAAAAACAGCATAATAGATGCGAAAAGAATAATACTCTTTACTATCCAATTAGATTTTAATAATACAAAAAACAACAACGCAAGCGATAAAATGGTGGCAACTGCATTTATTACGCTGTGATCGAACAACCATCTGATCTGATCTGCGGTGAGAAAAGCCCCCACGAAAATGCGTGCGGACAGAATATTTGCCATTACATCGAAAGAGAAGCCAAGTGGAGCGCTACTCCTCGTCTCATTGTACGACAGGAGCACCGCAATTACCTGAATTGCACATACAGCTGTCAATGCGCCAGCAAAAAGCATTCCTTTCGTCGTCTTGAGGTATCTTCGAAAATCGGGATCAAAACAAAATCGCACCGCGAAAACAGGAACGAGAAACACGACAAACGGTCCACTAAGGCCAGCTATAAACATTAGAACAAGGTCATGAATAAACCATAACTGACTGTTTGGTCTATTGGATATCAGAACACACAGAATCCACATCGATAAATACCAGTGGGTATTCGTAATATTTGCATGTACTTCCATTAGTCCAGGCATCAGAACGATGTAGGCACAGATAGCAATTCGATAACTAAGGGGAATGGCGGACATTCTGTTTGTCAAAATGTATGCAACGAAAAGACTGCGGATAGTAACGCCTACCACGTTGAAAAAAAGCGGCGCATATTCCATCGGGAAAGATAATGAAGCTAAAGCTGTCAACTTTGAAATTGTCTGATAGTAGCCGTTTTGGGGCCAAACAAGTGAAATTATACCAAATTCGTAGGCTTGTTTGTACCACACCACCCCATCCTCTGCCCAGAATGATGGGTTTTGCAAAATGTCCGGTCTGCGCAAGTAAAAAACAGCAAAGCTAATAAATAATGCTGCTATAGGGATAGCATTAGAGTAAACAGATTTATGTCTAAAATTCATCCCTGCACCCCACTCCGAAATCACAGTTCGGGTTCATATCACCGTGGCTATAAAAATACAATTATGGTGAAGCCAAGCAGAATTATTTTGGTGTTTTGCTTAATGTTAATGGAGTGTGCGCCATAAATGTGATTAGGATGCATAAAACGTTGTGGTTTCTTGGGGTGTGAAATGGCTGAAAAGCCAGTGCTGTCAGTTGTTATTCCGATGATGGATGAGGAGGAAGGAATTCCGGTTCTATTTGATCGGCTTATTCCGATTTTAAAAAATACCCGGCGATCCTTTGAAGTGGTTTGCGTTAACGATGGTAGCCGCGATGAAACATTGGCCGTGCTGCGCGAACATCAAGCGCGGCACCCATTCATTGTCATCGTGGACTTGAGCCGAAATTTCGGAAAAGAAGCAGCGCTCACCGCAGGTCTGATGCAGTCGATAGGGGACGCCGTTATCCCTCTCGATGCTGATCTGCAAGACCCGCCTGAAATCATCGTAGAGATGTTGGATAAATGGGATAAAGGAGCGGAGGTAGTTCTAGCTGTCCGGGCCAAGCGTGAAACAGATACTGCCTTGAAGCGTGCCACTGCGAACGCCTTCTATAGTATTATAAATTCCATTAGCGAAATAACCATTCCGCCGAATGCTGGTGACTTCCGTCTCATGGATCGCGCCGTGATCGAGGCATTGAAACAATTACCCGAGCGAAGTCGCTTCAATAAGGGTATTTTCGCGTGGCTTGGCTTCAAAACGGTTACTGTCGAGTATGAACGCCCATCGCGTGAAGTCGGCACCACGAAATGGAATTATCGAAAACTTTGGAATTTTGCTCTCGACGGCATAACCTCATTCAGTTCCGCGCCGCTGCGTATTTGGAGTTACATAGGCGTCATGATTGCTGGATGCGCGCTGCTGTTTGGCTTCGTCGTCATCTTTAAAGTTCTGATCCTTGGACACAGAGATGTGCCGGGCTATGCATCGTTGATGACTGTTTTGCTATTCTCTAATGGTATCGTCCTGATTGGCCTCGGAGTGATAGGAGAGTATCTATCCCGCATATTCATCGAAACAAAGAAGCGCCCGTTGGTTATTATTCGAAAAGTTCACCGTGTCGATCAAGATGTTTGAAATCGTTAGACAGGTTGGTTCGTTTGGAATTGTAGGGCTGCTGGCAACGGGCATCCACTTTATCGTTTTTTCTATTCTGTCAGCCTTGGGAGTTGATCCAATTCTGTCGAACATGGTGGCTTTCTGTTGTGCAGTACCCGTCTCGTTTTATGGGAACAGATCGCTGACATTTAAGGTTGACGGCAATATTGCACGATTCATTGTCATGTCGTTGTGCGGATTTGGGATAAACCATGCGAACGTTTGGATCGTAACTCGATATTTGGGATTACCTTGGACATTTTCCCTGCCGGGAATACTTCTGGCAGTCCCGGCATTTAGTTTCATCGTTAGCAAATTTTGGGTCTACCAACGCTAGGTTTCTGTTAGGGATATTTTACGGGTCCGACATAAACTATAATCATAATGGCCTTCCTGTGCTTTGCGCAGACCGCTCGATCCTGTGATTTTCAAGTATCGCAGCCCAGAAGGATGATTTCTGGCGAGATGCCTACAAGCTTTGACCGTTTCCATAACCTGACCGACGCGCCGCCCTTGAGGCGGCTTTTTCTTTTAGAAAGGAACGCTATGCGTGAGACCTTAACGACCGCGCTTGACCTGATGTTTGGTCATGAGGGCGGATATGTAAATAATCCGAAAGACCCGGGCGGTGCCACGAAATACGGCATTACTCACAGGACATTGGCCGCTCACCGTGGTGTTGCCAGCGTTACACCGGCACAGGTCAAAGCGCTCACCAAGGAAGAAGCTGCAAAGATTTATCGGCGCTCCTATTGGGTGCAATCCGGCGGCGATCTGCTTCCGGTTGGCATTGACTTCATGGCTTTTGACTATGGTGTGAACAGTGGCCCAGCACAGGCGATTAAATCGCTACAACGGATTGTTGGCGTGACGGCTGATGGTATCGTCGGCGCTCAGACCGTTGCGGCTGTGAAGGCATATAAGGGCGATCTGATCGGCGCTTATGCGGCGGAGCGTCTTCGGTTCATGAAGACATTGAAAACTTGGCCAGTGTTTGGTCGGGGTTGGCAAAAGCGGGTGATCAGTGTGGAGGCGCAATCACGTCAGCTCATACGGGGATTCCAAGTAAATACCGATGTGAATACTTCCTCGGCTAAGGCCAACCCCAAAGATCAATCTCTCATGGAAACATTTAAAAAGCCAGAGGCATGGGCATCAATTGGCGGCCTTTTATCCGGTCTTGGCGGTATGGCTTCCGGCTCGGGTCCGATCCAATGGGCGCTTGCAATTATCATGGTCGGAGCATTTGCCACCGGTGTTTATTTCCTCATCAAGCGCATGCAGGATCAGGCGGCATGAGGATCGGTCTTCAACATATCACAGGTGCGGTAATCGGAGGGGCAGTTTCAGGCCTCTTTTTTTATGCGCTCGGGCAAAATGACGGCAAGCAGGATGCGGCACTAAAAGCCGCTCAGGCCGTGGCACAGGCAATTCAGAACAGGGCAGGGATTAATGAGACAATCGACAATTTGGACAGCGTTGCTCTGTGTGTTGAGCTTGGCGGGATGTCAGACCAGTGCGAGCAATTGCGCAGGCTGGCAAAAGATCAGCCTTAAGCCGGAAACCGCTGTCTATTTGGCAGGTAATGACCAGAGCGCAGGCAAAGGCGTTGCTGGTCATAATGCCTATGGGAAGAAAGCGGGGTGCTGGTGATGTCGCCAACAGAGAATGATTTCGATCTTCGTTCCCGCGTTGTAAATCTTGAGCAGCAGCTGACCGGTATTCTCCCCCGCCTTGTGGTTCTGGAGAAGTTTCAGGTTCAGTCTGAAATAGCAGATGCACGCAAAGATGAGCAGTGGAAGCACATGGACAACCGGTTCAATGATCTGGAAAAGAAGATATCCGGTGTGAGTGATACTCTGGCGAAGGTCGTTTGGCTTATAATAAGCGCTCTGATCCTTGGAGTTGTCAGCTTCATGCTAAAGGGTGGTTTTAATGTGCCTTAACGATACTCGTGGGTTTCGTTTTCTTTGTTTTTAACGGTGGAGTGATCGCCGCTTGAGCAAGTCTTTGCGCTTTTAATCGCGCGGTCTTCTCATCACGAAGTTTCACATTTTCTTCGATTTCATCGGAGATACGTGCATGAATACTGCTTTGAAGCTGTGTTTTCTCAAAGGCAATTTCTGCATTTTGACGTAATAAGCTATGCATTGATTTCATCTGGTAGCCAATCTTGATGTGAGAAATAAAAAAGGCCAGACAAAAATGCCTGACCTCTCATTATGTGTATTCTCTCCAGTG
>NZ_MOYL01000016.1:0-17085 GCF_001939785.1 Pseudochrobactrum sp. B5 | reverse complement strand
TCATATTCAACGTGCGAGGTCGAAATGGTGATACCGCGGGCTTTTTCTTCCGGTGCGTTATCGATCTGGTCGTAAGCGCGGAAGTCACCAAAGAATTTGGTGATTGCAGCTGTCAACGAGGTCTTACCATGGTCAACGTGACCGATGGTGCCGATGTTGACGTGTGGTTTAGTACGTTCAAATTTGCTCTTTGCCATCTGAGCTCTCCATAAATTTAGCCTGCTCAGGCATTCTTATTTTAACGAGCGTAAGCCAAAAGGCTTACGCAAACTTCTTCTGGATTTCTGCGGCTACTGCTGCAGGAACCGGCTCATAATGGTCGAACTGCATGGTGTACTGGGCGCGGCCCTGTGACATCGAGCGCAGGTTGTTCACGTAACCAAACATGCTGGCCAGCGGAACATTTGCGTTAACTACAGTAGCAATACCACGGGCTTCAGTACCGGAAATCTGACCACGACGGGAATTCAGATCGCCAATAACGTCACCAACGTAATCCTCAGGAGTCACGACTTCGACCTTCATGATCGGTTCGAGCAACTGAGCGCCGGCTTTCTGTGCACCTTCACGGAATGCTGCACGGGCAGCAATTTCGAAGGCCAGAACAGACGAGTCAACATCGTGGTATGCACCATCGATAAGGGTCGCCTTAACACCGAGCATCGGGAAGCCTGCCAGAGGACCTGCACCCATAACGCTTTCGATACCCTTCTGAACGCCCGGGATGTATTCCTTAGGAACAGCACCACCAACGATCTTGGAATCGAAGATGAAGTCATCGCCTTCATGCGGCTCAAATACGATCTTAACACGAGCGAACTGACCGGAACCACCGGACTGTTTCTTATGTGTATAGTCGATTTCAGCTTTACGGGTGATGCTTTCACGATAGGCAACCTGCGGCTGACCAATGTTAGCTTCAACCTTGAACTCACGACGCATACGGTCAACCAGAATGTCGAGGTGAAGTTCACCCATACCGGCAATAATGGTCTGACCGGATTCTTCATCCGACTTAACGCGGAATGAAGGATCTTCAGCAGCCAGACGGTTCAGGGCGATACCCATCTTTTCCTGGTCAGCTTTGGTCTTTGGTTCAATCGCGATTTCGATAACCGGATCAGGGAATTCCATACGTTCCAGAATAACAGGCTTCAGCGGATCGCAGAGCGTGTCACCGGTTGTGGTTTCCTTGAGGCCAGCCAGAGCAACGATGTCACCGGCAAATGCTTCTTCGATATCTTCACGGGAGTTCGAGTGCATCTGCAGCATACGGCCGATACGTTCGCGCTTGCCCTTAACAGTGTTTTCGAGAGAAACACCCTTGGTCAGCTTACCCGAGTAAATACGTGCGAAGGTCAGAGAGCCAACGAACGGATCGTTCATGATCTTGAATGCGAGCAGAGAAAGCGGAGCTTCATCTGAAGATTCACGGGTTGTTTCTGTTTCAGTCTTTACGTCGATACCTTTAATCGCAGGCACTTCGTTAGGAGCTGGCAGATAATCAACAACTGCATCCAGAACAGGCTGAATGCCCTTGTTCTTGAACGCGGTGCTGCAAAGTACCGGATGGAACTGAACAGCAATTGTACCCTTACGGATCAGCGCACGCAGCTCATCATTGGTTGGCAGAGTGCCTTCCAGATAAGCTTCCATTGCAGCTTCATCGATTTCAACAGCAGTTTCGATCAGCTTTTCGCGATATTCTTCTGCTTTTGCCTGAAGGTCAGCAGGAATTTCACCAACCTGCGTCGGAGCGCCGATTGAGCCATCCCATGTCAGGGCCTTCATCTCAACGAGATCGATCACACCGCCAAATTCGTTTTCAGCACCGATTGGCAGCTGAATAACGAGAGCAGTTGCACCCAGACGGGTTTTGATCATTTCTACGCAGCGATAGAAATCCGCACCGATCTTGTCCATTTTATTGACAAGAACCATACGTGGTACGTGGTATTTTTCAGCCTGACGCCATACGGTTTCAGTCTGCGGCTCTACACCGGCGTTAGCATCGAGAAGTGCGATCGCACCGTCGAGAACGCGCAGGGAACGCTCAACTTCAATCGTGAAGTCAACGTGACCAGGAGTATCGATGATGTTGAAGCGACGCTTCTTGCCATCACGGCCTTCCCAGAATGTGGTGGTCGCAGCAGAAGTAATCGTGATACCACGTTCCTGCTCCTGCTCCATCCAGTCCATTGTGGAGGCGCCGTCGTGCGTTTCACCGATTTTATGGTTCTTACCTGTGTAGAACAGGATACGCTCAGTCGTTGTCGTCTTACCGGCATCGATGTGCGCCATAATACCGAAATTACGGTAGTCTTCGATTTTATATTCGCGGGCCATAATATTTGCTCTTTGAATAGAGTTCGACGATTACCAGCGGTAATGCGAGAATGCGCGGTTAGCTTCAGCCATACGGTGCGTATCTTCACGCTTCTTAACAGCCGAACCACGGTTGTTTGCAGCATCAAGCAATTCGCCGGACAGACGATCAATCATCGTTGTTTCGTTGCGGTTGCGAGCGGCATTGATCAGCCAGCGGATTGCCAGCGCCTGACGACGGTCAGGGCGAACATCAACAGGAACCTGATAAGTCGCACCACCAACACGGCGGGAGCGCACTTCCACATGCGGCGCAACATTGTCGAGCGCCTGATGGAACATCACCAGACCATCCTGCTTAGCTTTCGCTTCAACAGAATCCAGAGCACCGTAAACGATGGACTCTGCAACAGATTTCTTACCATGAAGCATGATTGCATTCATGAATTTGGTCACAACCAGATCACCAAACTTTGGATCCGGATTGATTTCACGCTTTTCAGCACTGTGACGACGGGACATATTTGTCTCTTTAATTACATCGGGCTCAACTCACCTGAGGATCAGGTGGCCGGTATCCCCGGAAAATTATTATTTAGGACGTTTAGCACCATACAGCGAACGACGCTGCTTACGGTTTTTAACACCCTGGGTATCGAGCACACCACGGATGATGTGGTAACGCACACCCGGCAAATCCTTGACGCGGCCGCCGCGGATCATAACTACCGAGTGCTCCTGAAGGTTGTGACCTTCACCCGGAATATAACCAATAACTTCAAAGCCGTTGGTCAGACGAATCTTTGCTACTTTACGCAGCGCCGAGTTCGGCTTTTTCGGGGTTGTTGTATAAACGCGGGTACATACGCCGCGCTTCTGTGGGTTTGCCTGCAGAGCAGGAACCTTATTACGCTTAACCTGCGCCTGGCGAGGTTTGCGGATCAGCTGGTTTACGGTAGGCATTGAACCTTCCTCTACTAAATAAACTCGTATCTTTTGCCCAAATGGGCCGTTTCACCGTTATGCATATGCACAAAATCGGACATTGTGCCAACGCTAGCGCTGGCATGCCCGAACAAAAGCAGAGGAAGTTACCTTCATGCGAACGGCAATTTGCATTTTAGATCGTAAAACGAACCCTGTTTGAGACAAACTCCAGAGTATGTCACTCCGGAACAGCCAGCCTCACATCGGCTCAGATGGTGTGCTGATACGCTTAAAGGCGCGTTTCGTCAAGACCGGCAGCGGAGTTTTCTGATTTATGACAGACAAATCGGAATTTCACCCCTCAAAAGCGGGTAATTTTGTCTGAAATTGCATCACTTGTTATGCAAATCACATAAAATACCGGCAGAATCCTTATCCGACTGTCCTTTTGGATGATTATCTTTTATGCAGACAGTCTGATTCAGCCGTTTCAGGCCCTGATACAGGGCAAGTTTAACCGGAAATTAAGGAATGCCCCGTGTCAGACACAAATCCCGATTCGAATGAAGTGTTTCTCATTATTGCAGATGCATGGAAGGACGGCGAGAGCGATCCCGTCAATGTCCACATCCTGTTGAAATCGGAACCGGAAGAAGATGTCATTCAGGCAACTTTGGAAATCCTTGCCAATGAAGGTTTTGCTGAAGCCGAAATTACAGAAATCGGTACATTGACCGAGCAGCCGGAAGAAGAGCCATATCTGAGCGGTTACAATACCGCCCTCTCCGGTCAGGTTGCGATGATCGAGTTTGACGGTTCCCATGAAGATGATGAAGACGAAGAATAATCGTCCCTCACCTTAACGATAAAAAAGCGTCGCTTCATGCGGCGCTTTTTTTATGAACAGTTTCTCCTGCTCGCATACAAAAAAGGCCACCCGAAGGTGGCCTTTTTCATTTCTTATAAGGTCGGATTATTCCGCTGCATTATTGGTCATATCGACCAGCATTGCATTTGCAGCATCCGCACCGGAAGTTTTGCGGCGCTCGTCGATAATCAGATCATCGCGGGCTGTCGCAATACGGCGGATCTGGCTCATCATACCGCCGGTACCGGCAGGGATCAGACGACCCACAATCACGTTTTCCTTCAGACCCTGCAGCGTATCCATCTTACCGGCAACTGCGGCTTCGGTCAGAACGCGGGTTGTTTCCTGGAAGGAAGCAGCCGAGATGAAGGAAGGTGTCTGCAACGATGCCTTCGTAATACCGAGCAGAACCGGCAGACCTTCAGCAGGTTTCTTGCCGTCTTCAACCAGACGATCATTAATTTCGTCAAGTTCAATACGGTCAACATGATCGCCCGGAATATAGGTGCTGTCACCGGATTCCGTGATCTCAACCTTCTGCAGCATCTGACGAACGATCACTTCGATATGCTTATCGTTGATCGTCACACCCTGCAGACGGTAGACTTCCTGAATTTCGTTCACGAGGTAAGAAGCAAGTGCTTCCACGCCCTTGATCGCCAGAATGTCATGCGGTGCAGGATTACCGTCGAGAATATAGTCACCCTTTTCGATCGCATCGCCATCCTGAAGATGGAAAGGCTTGCCTTTAGGGATCAGATATTCAACCGGCTCCAGATTATGGTCATTCGGTTCAATAATGATGCGGCGCTTGTTCTTGTAATCGCGGCCGAAACGGATTGTACCATCAACTTCAGCGATGATCGCATGATCCTTCGGACGACGAGCTTCGAACAGTTCAGCCACGCGTGGCAGACCACCGGTAATATCCTTGGTCTTCGCGCTTTCCATAGGCAGACGGGCAATCACGTCACCGACGCGAACCGTTGCACCTGGCTCAACCGAGAGAATGGTCTCAACGGAGAGCTGGAAGCGGGCTTCACCACCCTTCGACAGTTTCGCAACTTTGCCGTTCTTGTCTTTAACAACGAGAGCAGGCTTCAGATCCGAACCGCGCGGGGTCGAACGCCAGTCAATAACAACGCGCTTGGTGATACCGGTGGATTCATCGGTGTTTTCAGCAACCGACAGACCGTCAACCATATCTTCGAACTCAATCACACCTTCAACTTCGGTGATGATCGGACGGGTATACGGATCCCACTCGGCCAGACGCTGACCGCGTTTCACTGCATCACCGTCATCGACGAACAGGCGCGAACCGTAAGTTACACGATGGCTTGCACGTTCCTTGCCGGATGCATCCATGATGAGAACGGCCATGTTACGACCCATAACCACCAGATGACCGTCGGAATTGCGAACCACATTGCGGTTACGCAGTGCAACAGTACCTTCATAGGAAGCTTCCAGATAGGAGCTGTCCACAACCTGCGCTGTACCACCAAGGTGGAACGTACGCATGGTCAGCTGGGTACCAGGCTCACCGATCGACTGCGCAGCGATAACACCGACAGCTTCACCTTTGTTCACCGGAGTACCGCGTGCAAGGTCACGACCATAGCACTTGCCGCACACGCCGGAGCGGGTGAGACAGGTCAGAGCCGAACGGATACGAACGGTCTGGATACCGGCTTTTTCGATCACTTCCACATGACGTTCTTCGATCATGTCACCGGAAGCAACAATCAGCTCACCCGTAGCCGGATGATTGATGTCGTCCAGAGCAACACGGCCCAGAATACGCATGCCGAGCGAAGCCACGATCTGACCCGCATCAACGATCGGGTTCATTGTCAGACCAACGGTTGCACCGCAATCCGGTTCAGAAATGATCGCATCCTGCGCAACGTCAACGAGACGGCGTGTCAGATAACCGGAGTTAGCGGTTTTCAGAGCCGTATCGGCAAGACCCTTACGCGCACCGTGTGTCGAGTTGAAGTACTCGTTCACGGTCAGACCTTCTTTAAAGTTCGAGATAATCGGTGTTTCGATAATCTCGCCCGAAGGCTTGGCCATCAGACCGCGCATACCGCCGAGCTGACGCATCTGCGAAGGCGAACCACGGGCACCGGAGTGCGACATCATATAGATGGAGTTCATCTGCTTCTGACGACCGGTTTCCGGATCGAATTCAACAGCCTTAATGCGGGCCATCATTTCGTCGGCGATCTTGTCAGTCGCTTTACCCCAGGCATCAACAACCTTGTTGTACTTTTCGCCTTGAGTGATCAGACCGTCATTGTACTGCTGTTCATATTCCTTGGCCAAAGCTTCTGTATCGGCAACGATTTTCGCCTTGGCATCAGGAATGACCATGTCATCCTTACCGAAGGAAATACCGGCACGGCAGGCATGGGCAAAGCCGAGCTGCATCACGCGGTCACAGAAAATCACTGTCTCTTTCTGACCGCAATGACGGTAAACCAGATCGATCATCTTGGAGATGTTCTTCTTGGTCATTTCCTGATTGCAGATATCGAAAGGAACATTGGCGTTCTTCGGCAACAATTCACCGAGGATCAGACGACCCGGTGTTGTGTCAAAGAGTTTCGATACAGGCTTGCCTTCCGCATCAACAGATTTGAAACGGCCTTTGATCTTGGTGTGCAGTGTAACGGTCTTGGTTTCCAGCGCATGCTGCAATTCACCCATATCGGCGAAGACCATGCCCTGACCAGGTTCGTTTTCAGCAACGATCGACAGGTAATAGAGACCGAGAACCATATCCTGCGACGGCACGATGATCGGAAGACCGTTTGCCGGATGCAGAATGTTGTTGGTCGACATCATCAGAACGCGTGCTTCAAGCTGCGCTTCAAGCGACAGCGGCACGTGAACAGCCATCTGGTCACCGTCGAAGTCCGCGTTAAACGCAGTACAAACAAGCGGATGCAGCTGGATTGCCTTACCTTCGATCAGCGTTGGTTCGAAAGCCTGAATACCAAGACGGTGCAGCGTCGGCGCGCGGTTAAGCAGAACCGGATGCTCGCGGATAACCTCATCAAGGATATCCCAAACTTCCGGACGTTCTTTTTCAACCAGCTTCTTCGCCTGTTTAACAGTCGAAGAGAAGCCCTTGGCGTCAAGACGTGCATAGATAAACGGCTTGAACAGTTCCAGAGCCATTTTCTTCGGCAGACCGCACTGGTGCAGTTTCAGCTCAGGACCGGTCACGATAACCGAACGACCGGAATAGTCGACGCGCTTACCGAGAAGGTTCTGACGGAAACGACCCTGCTTACCTTTCAGCATATCCGAAAGTGACTTCAGCGGACGCTTATTCGCACCGGTAATGGTACGACCGCGACGGCCGTTATCGAACAGCGCGTCAACAGCTTCCTGCAGCATACGCTTTTCGTTACGGATAATGATGCCAGGCGCACGAAGCTCCATCAGGCGCTTCAGACGGTTGTTACGGTTGATCACGCGACGGTATAGGTCGTTCAGATCGGAAGTCGCAAAGCGACCGCCATCCAACGGCACTAACGGGCGCAGATCCGGCGGGATCACCGGAACGATCTTCATGATCATCCACTCAGGACGGTTACCGGATTCCATGAAGTTCTCAACGATTTTGAGACGCTTCATCAGCTTCTTGGTCTTCAGTTCCGAAGTGGTTTCGGCCAGATCGGTGCGCAGCTGCACAGCAATCTTTTCGAGTTCCATTGTCGCCAGAAGATCATAGATCGCTTCCGCACCGATCAGCGCTGTGAACTGGTCTTCACCGAATTCATCAACAGCGATCATATATTCTTCTTCCGAAAGCAGCTGATGCTCTTTCAGGGAAGTCAGGCCTGGTTCTGTTACGATGTAGTTTTCGAAATACAGAACGCGTTCGATATCCTTCAGCGTCATATCAAGCAATGTGCCGATACGCGAAGGAAGCGACTTCAGGAACCAGATATGGGCAACAGGAGCAGCCAGTTCGATATGGCCCATGCGCTCACGACGCACGCGTGACAGCGTTACTTCAACGCCGCACTTCTCACAGATAATGCCCTTGTATTTCATGCGCTTGTACTTACCGCACAGGCACTCATAGTCCTTGATCGGGCCGAAGATACGGGCACAGAACAGACCATCGCGTTCAGGTTTGAACGTACGGTAGTTGATCGTTTCTGGCTTTTTGATCTCGCCGTATGACCAGGACAGAATCTTCTCAGGGCTGGCAATCGAAATCCGGATGGAATCGAATGTCTGCACCGGAGCCTGAGGATTGAAAAGATTCATGACCTCTTGGTTCATGCCGTTCTCCTTAGGGCATCATGCTTCACAAAAGTTGGCCTACTTCGCGACAGCATCATGCGTTTGAATCTATATGCAGAGCAGTATCCGGCACAGGCTTTAGCGCCCTGATACTCTCTGACGGGCAATTGCCCTAATCTGCGCAACGGCCAGACACAGCGCCTGAAACCGTCATTCTTTCAAAACATACTGCCGAATAATGGCAATAATGGCGTGGCGCGGAAAACCGCGTCACGCCTTTGTTTTTACTCTGCTGCGTCAGGCAGCTCTGTCGGCGCTACCAGGTCGCGTGTATCGTCGAGTTCGACATTCAGACCAAGCGAACGCATTTCCTTCACGAGAACGTTGAAGCTCTCCGGAATACCCGCTTCGAATGTATCGTCACCACGAACAATCGCTTCATAAACCTTGGTACGGCCTGCCACGTCATCAGACTTGATGGTGAGCATTTCCTGCAGCGTGTAAGCTGCACCATAGGCTTCAAGCGCCCAGACTTCCATTTCACCGAAGCGCTGACCACCGAACTGCGCCTTACCACCCAGCGGCTGCTGTGTGACGAGCGAGTAAGGTCCGATCGAACGGGCGTGGATCTTATCATCAACCAGGTGGTGCAGTTTGAGCATATAAATATAGCCCATTGTCACCTGACGATCAAAAGGTTCGCCTGTACGGCCGTCATAGAGCGTCGACTGACCGGAAGTTGCCAGACCTGCATCTGCAAGCATCGCATTGATGTCTGCTTCTACAGCACCGTCAAAGACCGGTGTTGCAATCGACACGCCGCGCTTCACCTGATCTGCAAGCATGAGGACACTGTCGTCATCATAAGAGCGAACCGGTTCGTTACGGTCATTGTCCGGATAGATATGTTCCAGAGTGTCACGTAGCGGCTGGATATTTGCGGTCTCTTTATAGACCTCGATCAGTTCCCCGATCTTCTTACCCATACCGGCACATGCCCAGCCCAGATGTGTTTCAAGAATCTGGCCCACGTTCATACGCGACGGCACACCCAGAGGGTTAAGCACGATGTCCGCATGGGTACCATCTTCAAGGAACGGCATATCTTCTACTGGCAGAATGCGGGAAACCACACCCTTGTTACCGTGACGGCCGGCCATCTTGTCGCCTGGCTGGATCTTGCGCTTAACAGCAACAAAGACCTTAACCATCTTCATGACGCCCGGAGCCATTTCGTCGCCGCGCTGAACCTTTTCGACCTTATCCATGAAGCGTGTTTCAAGCAGCTTCTTGGATGCGTCATACTGGTTGCGCAGAGCTTCGAGTTCGCTCTGGCTCTTTTCGTCTTCAACGGCAAACTGCCACCACTGGGAACGCGGATATTCAGTCAGGATATCGCGGTTAACCGCAACGCCCTTCTTGAAGCCCTTAGGACCCGCAGCAGTAATCTTACCTTCCAGCATATCTGCCAGACGACCATAGGTGTTACGGTCAAGGATAGACTGTTCGTCGTCGCGGTCTTTTGCCAGACGTTCGATTTCTTCACGCTCAATCGCCATTGCACGTTCATCTTTTTCAACGCCGTGGCGGTTGAAAACACGAACTTCCACAACAGTACCGTATGTTCCCGGAGGCATACGCATTGAGGTGTCACGGACGTCAGAAGCCTTTTCACCAAAGATAGCGCGCAGAAGCTTTTCTTCCGGCGTCATCGGGCTTTCACCCTTTGGTGTGATCTTACCGACGAGAATATCGCCAGGATGAACTTCCGCACCGATGTAGACAATACCGGCTTCGTCGAGGTTCTTCAGTGCTTCTTCCGATACGTTCGGAATATCGCGTGTGATTTCCTCAGGTCCAAGCTTGGTATCACGGGCAGCAACTTCGAATTCTTCGATATGGATCGAAGTGAACACGTCATCCGAAACAATCTTTTCAGAAAGCAGGATGGAGTCTTCGTAGTTGTAGCCGTTCCAAGGCATGAACGCGACGAGCACGTTACGGCCAAGCGCCAGATCACCCAGATCGGTCGACGGACCGTCAGCAATGATGTCGCCCTTCCCTACACGGTCACCAACGCGCACAAGCGGACGCTGATTGATGCAGGTGCTCTGGTTGGAGCGCTGGAACTTCATCAGACGGTAAATGTCAACGCCGGACTTCGAAGGATCGAGGTCTTCAGTTGCACGGATAACGATACGTGTCGCATCCACCTGATCAACAATACCGCCGCGGCGTGCACCGATAGCAGCACCGGAGTCACGGGCAACAATCGGCTCCATACCGGTACCGACAAACGGCGCTTCCGCACGTACCAGAGGCACGGCCTGACGCTGCATGTTCGAGCCCATCAGAGCGCGGTTGGCGTCGTCGTTTTCCAGGAACGGAATAAGCGCGGCAGCAACAGAAACCAGCTGCTTCGGCGAAACGTCCATCAGATCCACGTTTTCACGCGGCGCCATCAGAACTTCACCGGCATGACGCGAAATTACGAATTCTTCAACGAATTCACCGTTTTCGCCCACTTCAGCATTGGCCTGAGCAACATAGTGCTTGGCTTCTTCCATAGCGGAAAGATAAACGACTTCATTGGTGATCTTGCCGTCGATAATTTTACGGTAAGGACTTTCAATGAAACCATATTTGTTGACGCGCGCAAAAGTTGCGAGCGAGTTGATCAGGCCGATATTCGGACCTTCCGGTGTTTCAATCGGGCAGATACGGCCGTAATGGGTCGGATGAACGTCGCGGACTTCAAAGCCTGCGCGTTCACGGGTCAGACCGCCAGGTCCGAGAGCCGACAGACGACGTTTATGAGTGATTTCAGACAGCGGGTTGGTCTGATCCATAAACTGCGACAGCTGCGAGGAACCGAAGAATTCGCGAACAGCGGCAGCAGCCGGCTTCGCATTAATCAGATCCTGCGGCATGACTGTATCGATTTCGATCGAGGACATACGTTCCTTGATCGCACGTTCCATACGCAGCAGACCGACGCGGTACTGATTTTCCATCAGCTCGCCAACGGAACGCACACGACGGTTGCCGAGATTGTCGATATCGTCGATTTCGCCCTTGCCGTCACGCAGCTCAACGAGCGTCTTGATAACAGCCAGAATGTCGTCTTTGCGCAGAACGCGAACAGTGTCCGCGGCATCGAGGTCAAGACGCATATTCATCTTAACACGACCAACAGCCGACAGATCGTAACGCTCTGAATCAAACAGCAGCGATTCAAACATCGCTTCTGCGGAATCCATTGTCGGAGGCTCACCCGGACGCATCACGCGATAGATGTCGAACAGCGCATCCTGACGGGACTGGTTCTTGTCAGCAGCCAGCGTGTTGCGGATGTAAGCACCCACATTCACATGGTCGATATCAAGAATATTGATCTCGTTGCCACCGGTTTCGAGCAGAATTTTCAGAGTCTTTTCGTCAATTTCATCACCGGCTTCGAGATAAATCTCACCGGTTGCATAGTTGACGATATCCTCTGCCAGATAGGAACCGAGCAGATCATCATCCGTCGCACGGATCGCCTTAACGCCCTTCTCCGCGATCTGCTTGGCAGCGCGCGCAGTCAGCTTACGGCCGCTTTCAGCAACAACTTCACCGGTATCTGCATCGAGCATATCGCCGATGATTTTCATACCTTTGAAGCGGTCAGCCGAATACGGAATACGCCAGTTTTCGCCGTCACGTGTATAAGGGACAGCATTATAGAAGGTCGAAAGAATTTCTTCACCGTCCATACCCAACGCCATCAATAGCGATGTGGTAGGGATCTTACGGCGACGGTCGATACGTGCGTATACGATATCCTTGGCATCGAATTCGATATCGAGCCAGGAACCGCGATACGGGATCACGCGCGCAGCGAACAAGAGCTTGCCCGAAGAATGGGTTTTGCCTTTATCATGGTCAAAGAACACACCAGGCGAACGGTGCATCTGCGAAACGATAACACGCTCCGTACCATTGACGATAAAGGTACCATTGTCGGTCATGAGCGGCATATCGCCCATATAGACATCCTGTTCCTTGATGTCTTTAATGGACTTTGCGCCTGTATCTTCGTCAATATCAAAAACGATAAGACGCAGTGTCACTTTCAGCGGTGCTGAATAGGTCAGATCACGCTGGCGGCACTCATCCACATCGAACTTTGGCGCGTCGAATTCGTATTTGACGAATTCGAGCATAGAGGCCCCGGAAAAATCCGAGATCGGAAACACCGACTTAAAAACAGCCTGCAAACCTTCGTCAGGACGTCCACCCTTAGGTTCATCGACCATAAGGAACTGGTCATAGGATGCCTTCTGAACCTCAATGAGGTTCGGCATCTGGGCGACTTCTGGAATCTTGCCGAAAAATTTGCGTACGCGCTTACGACCGTTAAAAGAGTGGGTCTGAGCCATCGTCGCTCCTCGTTCTGTGCCTTACGGCGTTCTGAGCCCGTGGGAATACCAGGGCCTGTTGCTTGCCGTCTTACGACGGTCCTATGAACGGGTCAAAACCCGTTTCCTGACAGCTGCTCTTCTGTCAGGAAAAGGGTTTGTAACCGTTTGAACTATAAAATCTGCCACGTATCATGAAAGACATATACAGTTCATTATGCTATCCATTTTTGTTTGTCACCTAAAATCAGGCGCTTACAAAAAACGTCCGCTCATAAGCGGAAAACGGCGGGCCGTTAAGCCCGCCGGATCACTCAAATTACTTGAGTTCAACCTTAGCGCCAGCTGCTTCGAGCTGAGCTTTGATTTTTTCAGCTTCGTCTTTCGACGCGCCTTCTTTAACAGCCTTAGGAGCACCTTCTACGAGGTCCTTAGCTTCTTTCAGGCCCAGACCGGTGATCGCGCGAACTTCTTTGATCACGTTGATCTTGTTTGCGCCGCCATCAGCGAGGATAACGTCAAATTCGGTCTTTTCTTCAGCGGCTGGTGCAGCAGCACCGGCAGCAGCAGCAACTGCTACAGGAGCAGCAGCAGATACGCCCCACTTTTCTTCAAGAAGCTTGGACAGTTCTGCAGCTTCCAGAACGGTCAGTGCGGACAGGTCTTCAACGATCTTTGCGAGATCAGCCATTTGTATATTCCTTTGATTAAGGTTTGAACTGTTATAACAGCGAGAACGGCCTTACGCCGCCTCGTTCTTCCGGGCATGTGCGCCGATAACGCGAGCAATTTGACCTGCTGGCGCGCTTGTGAGCACAGCGAGACGGGTGGCTGGTGTCTGAACCATACCAACCAGCTTGGCGCGCAGTTCGTCGAGCGACGGCAGGGAAGCAAGAGCTTTCACGCCTTCTGCATCGAGAGTAGTCGCACCCATAGAACCACCAAGAATGACAAGCTTGTCATTGGTCTTAGCAAATTCTACCGCTACTTTCGGAGCTGCAATCGGATCGATTGCATAAGCAATTACAGTCTGTCCGGTGAACAGATTTGCAATGCCTTCGGACTCCGTGCCCTGAAGAGCGATTTTGGCAAGACGGTTCTTCGCGACTTTAACGGCGCCGCCTGCTGCACGGACTTTTTCGCGAAGATCGCTCATCTGTGCAACTGTGAGACCGCTATAGTGGGCCACGACGACCGAACCGGACTCTTTGAAAGTGCCGTTCAGCCAAGTGACAAATTCGCGCTTTTCCGCTTTTTCCACTGTCTCTCTCCAGTTGATAAGAATACACAGGAGTATTCTTACCGGGTTGCCTTTGCCGGATAGCGTGTAAGAAGTGCTATCCAACTTACGAGGTTCCTGTCCCCTTCCCCTTCACCGCCCGAGAGCAGATCCGGTCAAGGCAACTACGGTTCAAACCTTAAAACACAGCAAAGCTGCAAAAAATAAGGTCATTCCACGTCTCATGCAGGCTCATAAAATTAAGGCGAACCACCTGCAATCTCGGACAGGATACCGGAATTTTACTTCCGGTGATCCGGGCCCAGAGGCCCCGGAAACTTGTTTCAATTCGAATGTCGCAATTACTCGGGCAACATTTGAATCAGGCTTTTACAGATTTATTCCGTAAAAGCAAATCAGGCGATTTTAACGCTCGAAGGTTCAACCTTGACGCCAACGCCCATGGTCGAAGAAACCGCAACGCGCTTCAGGTATTCACCTTTTGCACCGGCTGGCTTGGCTTTCAGAACTGCATCTGCGAAAGCGCGGATGTTTTCTTCCAGAGCCTTAACTTCGAAAGAAGCCTTACCAATACCTGCATGAATGATACCGGCTTTTTCAACGCGGAATTCAACTGCGCCGCCCTTGGAAGCCTTAACAGCACCGGCAACATCAACAGTCACAGTACCGACTTTAGGGTTTGGCATCATGCCGCGCGGGCCGAGAACCTTACCCAGACGGCCAACGAGTGGCATCATGTCAGGGGTAGCAATGCAGCGATCGAAATCGATATTGCCGGCATTGATGGTTTCGAACAGGTCTTCCGCACCAACGATATCCGCACCGGCTTTCTTAGCTTCTTCAGCTTTGTCACCACGGGCAAATACAGCAACGCGAACAGTACGGCCTGTACCGTTTGGCAGATTAACAACGCCGCGAACCATCTGGTCAGCATGACGTGGATCCACACCGAGATTCATCGAAACTTCGATAGTTTCGTCGAATTTCGCAACAGCACGTTCCTTTACGAGACCAAGAGCAGTGCTCAGGTCGTAAAGTTTCATAGGCTCTACGCCTTCACGGATTTTAGCGACACGCTTTGAAATTTTCGCCATCGTATCAGCCTTCCACCTTCAGACCCATCGAACGGGCAGAACCTTCAACCATGCGCATTGCAGCTTCAACGTCAGACGCATTCAGGTCTTTCATTTTGGCTTCAGCAATTTCGCGCACTTTGTCACGGGAAACCGTGCCGGCAGAAATCTTGCCAGGCTCTTTCGAACCGGACTTCAGATTAGCAGCCTTCTTGAGGAAGTAGGTTACAGGAGGAGTCTTCATCACGAATGTGAAGGACTTATCCTGATAATAGGTAATCACGACCGGAACAGGCGAACCTTTTTCCATTTCCTGCGTGGCAGCGTTAAATGCCTTACAGAATTCCATGATGTTAATACCGCGCTGACCCAGAGCCGGACCGATTGGCGGCGATGGATTTGCGGCGCCAGCAGCTACCTGTAGCTTCAGCTGGCCTGCAACTTTTTTAGCCATTACTATCTGCCTTTTTTCTTGCCCCTCAGGGCAATGTTAAATGCCTTTACGGCACTCTATCACCACTGCATATGCAGCGTTGCAGCGGGTGGTCCGGTTAACAGAGCGGCTAAGCCTGCGCCCCTTCCACCCAATTTGTCACCTTGGTGACAATTCAGCCCTTAGGCTGAAATGATCAGAGTTTTTCAACCTGACCAAAATCGAGATCAACAGGTGTTGCGCGACCAAAGATCGACACTTCAACCTTCAGACGCGAACGATCATCATCAACTTCCTGCACGATACTTATGAAGGAAGCGAAAGGACCGTCCGAAACACGAACAGATTCACCCACTTCAAACGATACAGAAGCACGTGGACGCTCAACACCTTCTTCCACCTGAGAAAGAATCTGCTGAACTTCACGGTCACTGATCGGAACAGGCTTCGACTCTGTACCGAGGAAGCCGGTTACGCGCGGGGTATTCTTAATCAGATGATAGACATCATCTGTCAGATTGGCACGAACCAGAACATAGCCCGGAAAGAATTTGCGCTCTGCGTCAACCTTACGGCCGCGGCGCACTTCCACGATCTTTTCTGTAGGTACCAGAATTTTTTCAAAAAGATGAAACAGACCTTTTTGCTTCGCCTTTTCCTCGATTGCTTCAGCAACCTTTTTTTCGAAATTCGAATATGCGTGTACGATATACCAACGCGCAGTCATTATGCTTCTCCCGTATAGCTCACACCAGCCAAATGCCAACCAAGCCTATATTAACGACCGAGACTCAGAAGCAATTCAACGCCATAAGCCATCAACTGATCCGCAAAAAAGAAAAACAGCGCCGCCAGAAAAGCCATAATAACAACCATGACGGTTGAAATAACAGTTTCACGCCGGGTTGGCCACGTTACTTTAGCCGTCTCAGCACGAACCTGACGGAAAAACGTAATCGGATTTGTTTTGGACGCCATTTGCCACTCTGCGCTTGAAAAAAATTAATCCCAATCAAAACAAGCCGTTAAGAATGTATTAATCAGAAAGAACTCACAAGATTACGGCACGTCGGACGAAAACTCAATCCCACGCACCGTTTACGTATTGCCCTACATAGAGCCGATTCCATAAAAAAACAAGCCCATATGCTAAGATATAATAAATTCCCGCATATCATGCACGGAAAGTGCATGGCGCCCCTGCCCTGCGGCGGGTTAATATTATTTATAAAACGACTGCGCTGACACACAAGACCAGCTCGGCACCTATTAAGCACAAAAAAGCGGCACTGTAAATCAATACAGCACCGCTTTTCTGAAATGGCAGGGGCAGCAGGGCTCGAACCCGCGACCTACGGTTTTGGAGACCGTCGCTCTACCAACTGAGCTATACCCCTAAACTCTTCCGCCCTAATCTATCAGACCGGCGGACAAGGCTGGCGTACCAGCCTTGTGAAATCTATTATTCGATGATCGAAGCGACGATACCTGCACCAACGGTGCGGCCACCTTCACGGATCGCGAAACGGAGTTTTTCTTCCATAGCGATT
>NZ_MOYL01000015.1:0-20524 GCF_001939785.1 Pseudochrobactrum sp. B5 | reverse complement strand
TGCAATGATCTTTGGCATTCATCTTCTATAGGATGTGGAGTTGAATGATTTGTTTGATTTTCATTATTTGAATGATGCATAATCAACCTTCCAAAGTAATAAAAATTACCCCGTGAATTTATATATTACTAATATAACCTTCTTAAGTAAATATGTATGAAATTCTTGGTGCCCCGCTTAGTGCGGGGTTTTTTATTGTCCAAACTTGGAGAGTGTGAATGACCTTTCTCGAATTCACCTTTCAATCACTCTGGCACTTTAGCGGCATGCTAATTCACATGTGGACGGCACTCGCTGGCATTGCATGGATTGCAGCAGGAGCAAGGGGTAAGTGATGACTGATGAAGCGCCGGTAACAGGCAGGCCGACAGATTATAGTCAGGACATAGCTGATCTGATCTGTGAGAGGCTGGCAGACGGGGAGAGCCTACGCAGCATTTGTGAAGATGAAGCTCTCCCAGCTCGTTCTACGGTTTTCAGATGGCTTTCATTGCATCCTGAGTTTTCAGACCAGTACGCACGCGCACGCGAGGCACAAGCAGACGCTATTTTCGATGATATCCTTGAAATTGCCGATGATGGGCGCAATGACTGGATGGAGCGCCAGAACGAGGACGGCGAAAACATTGGCTGGCGGGAGAATGGTGAGGCATTGCGCCGGTCAGCTTTGCGTGTCGATGCTCGTAAATGGATGGCTGGTAAACTGCGCCCGAAGAAATACAGCGACAAGCTTGATCTGAATGTTTCCGGATCGCTCCAGTCTATGCCAGAGGAGCAATTAGATGCTCGGATCACTGAGTTACTCGGAAAAGTTGGAGCTGGAAAGCTTGCTGGCCGAGAGAGCGCACCGGAAGAAGGTGAATAGGCTCAAAGGGTATGAGCCTTATCCAAAACAGATAGAATTTCATAATGCAGGCGCGTCATATCGGGAGCGCCTTTTTGCTGCCGGTAACCAGTTGGGTAAAACCCTGTCCGGTGCAGCAGAAGTTGCCATGCACCTCACCGGTGAATATCCGTTCTGGTGGCAGGGCTTGCGTTTTGACCATCCGATTGTGGTGATAGCAGGTTCCGAGAGCGGTGAGCTGACCCGCGATGGTGTGCAGCGCTTGCTTGTTGGTCAGCCAGACCGCGAAGAAGAATGGGGCACAGGTTTTATCCCGAAACGCTGCATTCAGCGCACGACGCGCAGACAAGGTGTTTCCAATGCCACTAAGGGCAGCGTGATGATGACCTATACGCCGCTCAAAGGTATGTCAGCGGTTTCTGCGCGGTTCTTTCTTGAAGATGCGCCTGATCGCATCAAGATCATGATGACCATTCAGGATGCGCTGCATTACTCGCAAGAGGAGCGCGACCGTATCATTGCCAGCTATCCGGCACATGAGCGTGAAGCACGCACAAAGGGCATACCAACACTTGGCTCCGGCCTGATCTTTCCGGTGATGGAAGAAGATATTGTGGTACAGCCGTTTCCGATTCCCCCACATTGGGTGCAGATCGGCGGTATTGACTTTGGTTGGGATCACCCGACTGCCGCCGCCAGTCTCGCTTGGGATCGGGACAGCGATATTGTCTATGTCACCAGAGATTACCGTAAACGTGAGGCGACACCGCTCATTCATGCAGCAGCATTGAAGCCGTGGGGCGCATGGCTGCCGTGGTCATGGCCGCATGACGGTTTGCAGCACGATAAAGGCTCCGGTGAGCAGATAGCGAAGCAATACAAAGAGCAGGGCATGAAGATGCTGCCACAACGCGCGCAGTTTCTTGACGGTTCAAACGGTGTTGAGGCCGGACTGTCAGACATGTTGCTGCGGATGCAGACAGGGCGCTGGAAAGTGTTCTCGACCTGTCAGGATTGGTTGCAGGAGCGCCAGACCTATCACCGTAAGGACGGCAAAGTTGTGAAAGAGCGTGATGACGTGATTTCTGCGTCCCGTTACGCATTGATGATGTTGCGGTTTGCCAAGCAGGCACCGCCTCCGGAAACCAGCCGCGCTTATCGAGGGTTTGGGGCAAATACCGGTTCAAGTTGGATGAGTGGGTAAAATATGGCTGAAAGAGCAAAAGACAGCGAAGCGATATTTGACCGGCTCAAAGGCTGGTACAAAGACGATATCGATAAAGTGCGTGCATGGCGCAAGCATGCCAAAGAGCATTTTGACTTTGTGGCGGGCAATCAGTGGTCAGACGGTGACCTTGAGGCTATGCAGAAGCAACAGCGCCCTGTGCTGACCTTCAACAATATCGCTCCTCTGGCTAATGCGGTTGTTGGTTCTGAGATGAACAACCGTCGTGAAATGCGCTTTATCCCGCGAGAGCAGGGTGATGCGCATGCCAATGAAATTCTGACAGCTGGCGGCGAGTGGTTTCGTGATGAAGCCAATGCCGAATATGAGGACAGTGAAGCTTTCCGCGATATGATTGTCAGCGGCCTCAGTTTCATGGATACGCGCCTTGATTATGAGGATGATCCAGACGGTGCGCCGGTGACTGAGCGCATTGATCCGTTTGAAATGGTGTTTCCGTCAACTGCTCGTAAGCTCAACATGACTGATGCTATGCGCATGTTTCGCGTGCGGGAAATGAGCATTGAAGAAGCGCAAGATATGTTTCCGGACATGCCTAAGGAAGCGCTGCACGCCGGTTGGGCGCGTGATGATGCAGGGCGGGACAATCCGCATCAAGTGAACCACGGCAATCGCTATTCTGATGATAATCAGGGAGAGCGGACATTCGAGGCAGGTGAGAAGGTTGTTATTGTTGAGGCGCGGTGGCTGGAACGGGAGCCATATTATCGTGGCCTTGATCCGCAAAATCCACAGGCTATGCGCGAATTTACGACTGCTGAGGTCAAGCAGATCAATAAGGAAATGCCGGAGATTGCGCCAAGTCTGAAACTGGTGCGCCAGATGCGCAAAGTGGCAAGACGTGCATTTCTTGGCAACAGTCTGCTGGCTGAGATCGATAGCCCGTTGGCGCCGCAAGGCCGTCTTGGTTGGGATGTTATGACCGGCTATTTCGACACTAAAGACGGGCTGTTTTACGGTATTGTTCGCGCTGCAATTGATCCGCAGCGCTGGACGAACAAGTTCTTTAGCCAGATCATGCATCTGCTCAACTCGCAATCCAAAGGCGGGTTGCTGGCGGAAAAAGAGGCTTTCGATAATATTCGGCAGGCTGAGGAAACATGGGCAAGTCCGGATGCAATCACATGGGTGAATGCCGGAGCGTTGCAAAGCGGGCAAATCCAGCCCAAACCACCGGCGCAATTCCCGCAGGGCTTTTTCGCACTGTTCAACGAGAGCAAGGAAGCGATTACGCAAGTAACTGGTCTCTCACGGGAGTTTATCGGTACGCGTGAAGTTGATCAGGCTGGTGTGCTGGAAAACACCCGCAAGCAGTCATCGCTTGGGGTGCTTGCCTCCTTGTTCAATGCATTGCGGCTTTATCGCAAGCGTCAGGCAGAAACCATTCTCTATCTCTTGCAGAATTATTTGTCGGATGGCCGCCTAATCCGTGTCGTTGGTAAAGGACAAGAGCAATATCTGCCCTTGGTTCGCCAAGTCGACAAGAAATACGACATCATCATTGATGACAGCCCGACCAGCCCGAACGAAAAAGAGCGCACTTGGGCGGTGATGCAGAGCCTATTCCCGCTGATCGGTAATATGGTCACGCCGGATATTCTGCTTGAGCTTCTGGAGCTTTCACCGCTGCCAGCCTCACTTGTGGCAAGCATCAGAGAGCGCTCTAAACAAGCGCAGGAACAGCAAAGCCAGCAACCGCCGCAGCCTTCTCCGGAAGAAATTGCGGCTAAAACTAAGGCGGAGAGCGCACAAGCTGATCTGGCTGTTAAACAGCAGCTCGGGCAGATGAAATTGCAGGAAAAAGCGACTGAGCTTATGGTCACGCAGCGCAAGGCTGAGATTGAGGCCGGTACTGCGGAGCAAAAAGGCAGACTGGATGCGCAACGCCTTGCCATTGAGGAGAGCCGCAATGCAATCCGGCGTACTTCAGAGGCGCGGCGCGGCTCAGCCATTTAACAAATAGCAGGGGGAAGCCCTGTTCTCGCTGAACCGAGCGCTATCGGTTGCCGTTGGTCACGTCAGACTATTCTCAAGGAAAAATCATGTCGGATATGGAAGAAGGCAAGCTCTCTGCTGAGGCAGAGGCTTATTTTTCGTCGGGCGGTGAAGTGCTGCCGGAAGATAAACCGAATACAGCTATCGAGCAGGCGGAAACAAGCGTTGTTCAGGAGCAGCCACAGCCGGAAGCCCCTGTGACAGATGGGGACAGCGCTGAGCAGGAAGGTGATCCGAACCGTACCGTGCCTTATGGTGCACTCAGCAAGGAGCGTAGCAGGCGCAAGGAAATTGAGGCTAAACTGCAAGCTGAAATAACAGCGAAAGCGGTCCTTGAAGACCGTTGGAACACTCTCGCTCAGGCTATGCGGCAGAATGGTGAGGCTGCGGCTGTCGACGATGATCCGGAACCAGATCCGACTGTTGATATCTTCGCCCATATGCAGTGGCAGGGTCGGCAGAATAAGAAAGTGCTCGAACAAATTCAGGAGCGAGAAACCCAAGCTGCACAACAGCAGCAGGTGCAGGCTCAGGAAAGAGCTGTTGCTGATTACTGGCGGGATTCATGTCAGGAATTTGCAACTCAGTCGCCAGACTATGGGGATGCTGTACATTTTCTGTCCGAAACCCGCGACAAGCAGTTGCAGTCTATGGCGGCGGCTTATCCTCAGTTCCAGACGCAAGAAGGGCGCAATCAGCAAATGAACGCCGAGTTGCGTGATATTGTAATCACGGCAGCAAAAACCGGCCAGTCACCGGCACAGGTGATTTATAATATGTCCAAAGCATACGGCTTTACTGGTGCCGCTCCGGCTCCCAATGCAGCAGCAGAACAGCTAAAGACAATTCAGGATGCGCAGTCGCGTAATAAAACAGTTGCTCAGGCAAGTGGCGCGCCAAGTGGTGATGTACTGACCTCTCAAGCGATTGCAGACATGTCGCCGGAAGATTTCGAGCGGTGGTACACCAAGCCTGAAAATCAGACACGTCTTATCAAGGTGCTTGGCGGTCGTTGAGCACAGCAATGAAGCCTCGGTATGCTTTCAAACTGCCCTTCGTCATTCGGGACGTCAGACCGAACCGCAGCAGGCGTAATCCTGCTTTCCGCTTAGCCGCGCGGCGTGATGCGCAAGCATTAACTCAAATTCCCAATCAGATTTTGGAGGTTTAGCCCGATGGCTACCACTGTTCAGCCTGTCAATGATGCATTGACTGTAAAACTCTGGTCTCAGCGTATGGACGTTGAGGCACTCAAAGAAACAACCGCCTATCAGTATATGGGCGAAAAGGCCGGTTCTCTGTGCCAGATCATGACCGAGACCAAAAAAGGTGCGGGTGACCAGATCACATGGGGCATTCGTATGCTGGCTACCGGCGACGGTACGACCGAAAACGAAGTGCAGGAAGGTAATGAAGAAAGCCTGACCCGCCAGAGCGACAAGATGGTGATCAACGAACTTGGTCATGCCCATCGCGTCCGCAACGAAGGTACAATTGATCGTCAGCGCGTACCTTACAATATGCGTGAAGAAAGCTATGACAGCCTGAAAGACTGGATGGCCGACCGTATTGATACATGGTTCTTCAACCAGCTCGCGGGCAATACCTTTGTCACCAATGGCAAATATACCGGTTTCAATGCCGCCATTGCTCCAAGTGCTGGCCGCATCCTGCGCGCCGGTGGTAAAGCAACGGATCAGGCACTTGTTGCTGCTGATGTGTTCAAACTGCAAATGATCGACGATGCTGTGAACCGTGCGAAAAACGCGGCTCCAATGGTGCGTCCGATCAAGGGCTTGGGCGCGGATATTGATTATGTCTGCTTTATTCATCCGGATCAGACGCTCTCAATGCGCAAGGACGTGGCAACGGTCGGCAACTGGTTTGACCTGCAGGGCAAACGCTTGCAGGGCGGTGATATCGACAAGAACGGTCTCTATACCGGTGCGCTCGGTGTTTATAACCGTACGCTGATTGTTGAGAACAGCCGTGTACCGCTTGGCATTGATGCAACCGATCCGGCAAGCCTCAAGCAGAAAGCCAATACCCGCCGTGCAATATTCTGCGGTGCGCAGTCGGCCTCGATGGCGTTTGGTAAAGACGGCGGCAAAAACAAGTTCAAATGGGTGGAAGACCTGTTTGACTATGATCGTGAACTTGGTGTTCGTGCCAGCATGATCGGCGGCCTTAAAAAGACCGTTTATGACGGCGTGGATTACGGCACCGTTGTGTTGACCTCTTTTGCTGCACCGGCTGCATAAATCCTGATTGGGCGGGTCATTCCCGCCCTTTCTCTTTTGTGAAAGGCGAGGTCATATGGCGATTACAGTTGTAACATCGGGGCCGAATTTCACCGGTGGCGATTATACATTTCCGCAACTTATCGCAGATATATCCCGCGATGTTGACGATACGACCGGTGAATATACTGCTGATATCCAGCGCGCGATTGCGGCTTCAATCCGTTATTGCGAGCGCGAAACCTATTATTTCAATGAAACCCGTGATGTGACGTTTAATACCGTTGCCGATCAGCAATGGTATGGCGCACCAGCTCATGAGCAAATTCCGCGCCTTGTGCATATTCAGGCTGCTTATCGTGAGGATAATGCAGGAAATGTGCTCGATCTGCGTCGTGATACGCCGGAAAATATGGAACGGCTTTCAGACCGTAATGCTGTCAAAGGCGAACCGGTTTCCTATACCTATTTCAATCAGCAATTGCGCCTCTATCCGGTGCCGGACGGTGCTTATAAAATCCGGCTACAGCTTGGAGCATATCGTCTTGCACCATTGACCAGCTTTGAAATCCCCAATGCATGGGTGACTGAGGCCTATGACCTTATCAAAGCCCGCGCCAAATATATTTTGGCTAAAGATACGCTCAAAGACCCGCAGGTCGCCACAGAAGCGCTAAGTGATTATCAGGATCAGCACAAAGCTTTGAAGCGAGAAACAACCTCACGCTATGCGCGGGGAGTTATCCGTGCGACAGCATTTTAAGGTATAATCCATGCCGACAATCCCATTTGCAGAGTTTCGCCCCGATGTCTCTGATCTGAACGGTAGTTTTACCGGTGATGTGAACAATGTGCTCTGCGCTGACGGGTCTTATATCCCGTTTCCTCAGTTTAAACCTTTGTCGCAAGCGCTGCCTACTGCCTGTCTCGGTGGATTTATGGCGCGCGATGATCTGGGCGGCACCTATGTTTTTGCTGGCACAGCAACAGGGCTTTACCGGTTGGATAATACCGATCTGGGATGGGTCAATATATCGAAGACCGACACGCAGTATAATGCCAGCCGCGAGGCGCGTTGGTCATTTGCGCAATTTGGCACTTTTGTAATCGCGGTGAATGAAAATGACAATCCGCAGGTAATTGAGCTTGGGCAGGCGTTGTTTCGTGATCTTGGCGGCAATCCGCCCCGCGCTGCGATTGTGCGCGTCTGGGGTGACTTTGTTGCTCTGATGGGGCTGCCTGCGCATCCGCGTCGCGTGTGGTGGTCTGGTTTAAATGATGCAGAGCACTGGACTGTTGGTGCCAAGAATTGCGATTATCAGGAGTTTCCTGATGGTGGCGTGGTTCAAGGTTCAACCGAGGCAACCAACCCGCTTGTGTTTCAGGAAAAAGCAATCCGGCGTGTGACCTTCGTTCCGGGTTCTGTGGAGATTTTCACCTTCCAGAAAATTCATGATCTGCGCGGTGCAAGGTCACGCCTTTCTATCGCATCGCGAGCCAATCTGGCTTTTTATGCTGACGAGGGCGGGTTCTTCCAGATTGCCCCTGACGGCTCTATGGCAAATATCGGTTTTGAAAAGGTCGATCGCACGGTTTTTGATCAGGTAGAATGGTCGGATACTGCTGAAATCATGGGCGTTGTCGATCCGTTTTACTCTCGTGTTTATTTTGCAATCCGGCGCTTCGGTAATGAGAATTACAATCAGATATATACCTATGATTGGGCGCTGAGCCGTTGGACAAAGGCGGATATTACCGCATCCATGCTCATGTCTGCTGCCACACTTGGTTATACGCTGGAAGGGCTGGACGCGGTTTCAACTTCGATTGATGCCCTGCCTTATTCGCTTGATGCCCGTTCATGGCAGGGCGGTTCGCCTGTATTGGCAGCTTTTACGCGGGATGGGGCGCTTGGTTTCTTCAACGGCCAGACGCAGGAAGCCGTGATTACTACACAGGAGATCGGCGATACCACAGGTGGCGTGACACGTATTCATGAAACCTATCTGATTGCCGATACAGGTGATGCCCGCTTGGCGATTGGTTCACGCTTTCGCCGTTCAGAAGCTTTTCGCTGGCAGGATGAGCAAGCGCCATCCTCACGCACCGGCATGTACCGGCGGATGTCACGCTCACGGTTTCACAAGGTCAAAGTCCGCATTCCTGCAGGTTCGATCTGGACGCACGCGCAAGGCATTGAAACCAAAATCAGCACAGCAGGCTCCAAATGACACTCGACATTCATCTGACAAACGATTGGCCGCCGGAGCGTATTGCGCATTATGGCCGACAAATCACTGCCTCTATGCAGCAAATGGTAGCGCGGTTTCCCAAGGACATTGAGATTAAATCCCTGATGAAGGAGATCCTGTCAGGTGAGCGTCAGCTTTGGCTGATCCTCGATGGCGAGGATTATGTTTCCTTTGTGCTCACTGAAATCAAACATAATCAGGCAACAGATCACCGCACAATCATGGTGACGGTACTGGCCGGTGAAGATGGTTTGGACAGCACGCCATTGATTGAAAAAATCGAACAATATGGCCGTGATCAGGGTTGCCATGAATGCAGCGTTCTTGGCCGTTTGGGCTGGAAACGCGCATTAGCAAAACAGGGCTATGGCGCTGAGCTGGCAATGTTTCGGAAAGGACTTGCATAATGGGTAAAAAAGGCGGCTCACAGACACAGACAACCGAGAATAAGCCGCCTGCATGGGCGGCTCCTTTGTTTCAAAAGTCTGCCAGCGAGGCAATGGATCTTTATAACAGCGGTAAAGGTGGCAATGTCTATCAAGGCCAGACCGTTGCCGATCTTGGAGCCAATACGCAGGCCGGTATTGGTAGCGTCATGAATGGTGGCGCTGATTATGGTGCCTTGCGTGATCAAGCTGGACAACCAACCAGTGCGCAATCCAATTTGCAGGATTATGCCTCCGGCAAATATCTCAAAGAGGGTAATCCCTATTATCGTGAGCGGTTGAATAACGAGATCAGCTCAGCCAATGATCTGATCCAGAGCCAGTTTGCCGGATCAGGGCGCTATGGCTCCGGCGCGAATACCGATGTGCTTGGCAAGAACACCACTAATATGCTGCTGCAAGGGTTGGAGAGCGATTACAACCGTGCAATGGATAATCAGTTCAAGGCTGTTGGAGCGATTGATGCGGCCAACGCGCAGTCTATTCAGAACCAGCTTGGCGTGGATGCCGCGCAGCTTGGTCGTGGTCAGGCTCAGATCGGTGCCGGACAAATTCAGGATAAGAATGCGCAGGATAAGCTGCAGGCTGATTATGCCAAATGGCAGGCAGAGGATATGCAGGACTGGACACGGCTCGGTCTGTTGCAGAGTGCTGCTGCCGGTTCTGCGGGTAATTACGGTACCAATGTTCAGACCGTTAATCAGCCATCTAATCCGCTTGGTGCTATCGGGGCGATTGGCTCACTCTTTGCTAAATCTGACGCGCGTCTCAAAGAGCATATCGTACAGACCGGCACTTATGAGAATGGTCTGCCAATGTATGAATTCAATTATAGGGGCGAACCCACACGCTTCCGTGGCCTGATGGCGCATGATGTGGCCGATAAGTATCCGGATGCGGTTGTGTTGGAAGATGACGGCTATCTGGCGGTCAATTACGACGCTCTCGGCATTAACATGGAGGTGGTGGCGCATGTTTAATGCTTTGAAAGGCGCAGGCAGCGCCATGAACACCATTGCGCAACCAACAGCTGCCGCCAGCGGTGGATTTCTCAGTGGTATCGGTGACAAGCTGGAAAGTTTTCAGCAGGCAATTGCTGGCACGCCGGAGAACCGCAATATGTTCTCTCAAGCCTTGCAGGATATGAGCGGCGGCAAACTCGGTAAGTATCGCTCTGAAATGACGGACGCAGAAAAGAGCAGGCAGGATTTGCTTGCCCAGATCGGACAGAACCAGCCCAAAGCACAGTTCTCACCGGTACAGATGGCAGGCGGTCAGCAGGGGAACCCGCTCTCAGCCTATATCGCCCAGATCATGGGGAAAGGTGGACAAGTATAATGCGCAATCTTCTTACAAGTTTTATGGATCAGCGCGAAACCATCGGCAATTTGCTCGCGCCATTCCTCACCGGTCAACCACAACAGTTTGCGCCGCAACCAAATCCGAACATGCTTTTGCAGGGAGCAGAAGCTGCACAGCAGCCAGCCCCGCCATTATCTGCACCAATAGATGTGTTGCAACAGCAGGTCGCACAGGTCCCGCGAGCGGTTGACCCAATGCCGACACACTCAACATCCCAAGCAATGCCAGCACAGCCGCCACAGTCCAAATCTGGCGGATTTTTTGATGGCCTGTCCAAGTTTGGAGAAAGCGATTTTGGTCAACGTTTAGGAGATATGTTTCTTGGTTGGGGCATGGGCGGTACTATGCAGGACAGCCTGTCAAAAGGCAGTCAGATGATTGCCGCCGGTAATCAGGACAGGAAGACGAAGAAAAACCAGAACCAGACTGTTGAATGGCTGAAAAGCAAAGGGATGGATGAAAGCGAAGCGCAGGCCGTTGCCAGTGACCGCGCTTCTCTCAATGCCTATCTTATTGCCATGCGCAAAGGTGTTGATCCGATGCAGGCACTGCAACAGCGCAAGATGGAACTGGAAATTCAGAAGCTGGAAAACCCTCAGCTTTCACCATCCGATCAGCTTGCCCGTGAGAAATTCGAGTGGGAGAAAAACAACGGTGGTGGGGCTACTGAATATGGTCTTAATCCTATTTGGGGGCAGGATGATCAGGGCAAACCAGTTTTGGGCGTTCTTGGTAAAAACGGTTCTTTCAAGCAGGTCGATACAGGCGGGTTTGATATTTCGTCCGGTACTGAACAAATCGATCTTGGTGATAGTTATGCCATTAAGGACAAGCGCTCCGGTCAGATTATTGGCTCCGTTCCTAAAAATCTTGCAAATGCTGAGAAAGAAAAAGTCGTAGGAAAGGCGCAGGGAGAGGCTTTCACTGCGCTTCCTTCTGATCTTGCGAGGAGTGAACAAACGATTGCTGATATTGATACACTGCTCTCACATGACGGGTTATCTGCAATTGTGGGGCCTGCTGACCAGTACCGTCCCAATTGGACAATGGGAGCAAGTGGGCGTGATGCACTGACATATCTCAAAAAGCTTCAAGGCGGCGCGTTTCTTCAGGCATTCGGCATGCTCAAAGGCGGTGGCGCTATCACTGAAATTGAAGGCGCAAAAGCGGAAGCAGCAATGGCGAGAATGGATCGCTCGCTAAGCGAGGATGATTTTAAAACTGCGCTAAAGGATTTTCGAAGCGCAGTCTCAGACGGCATGCAGAAATTAAAGCAGAAAGCTGGTGGAAACACAGATGCAGCGTATCCTCCTGCTGGCACAGCCAAAGTTAACAGTCAGGCTGAATTTGATGCTCTGCCGAGTGGAACACAATTTACGGCACCGGATGGAAGTATTCGGAGGAAACCATAATGGCAAATTGGTGGGAAGCTGCGCCTCTTGTTGAGCAGCCACAGACAGACACAGCAGGCGGCAACTGGTGGGAGGCTGCCCCATTGGTAGAGCAGCCACAAGCAAATCCTGACGGCACATTTGGCCAACCGCCGGAAGGCATGGTGCTCAATCCCGCAACCGGTCAGATGGAAGATTTGCGCAGCCCTGCTAATCCAAACATTCCGCAAGGTGGAGCCAATGCTCTTGCCCTCGGCATCGGGCAGGGTACAGGCTTGAACATGCTGGACGAGGCCAGTGCCGCGCTGTCAGTGCCATTCGGTGGGGATTACGATTATAACCTTGCGCGAATGCGTGAGGCAGAACGTCGAGCATCCGAGGATAATCCTGTCGCCTATTATGGCGGACAGATCGGCGGTGCGCTTGGCACCGGTATTGGACTGGCAAAGGGTGGCTTGTCTGCAACCAATGCAGCAATCAATTCCGGCGCTAAACTGCCGGCAGTAGCCCTTGCATCCGGTGCAGAAGGCGCTGCCCTTGGTGCCGGTTATGGCTTCGGTGCGGGGGAAGGGACGGACAGCAGGCTACAGGGAGCAAAAACAGGAGGCGGACTTGGATTTGGTATAGGGGCGCTAACTCCCGTTGCAATATCCGGCGCATCGTCATTGTACAATAAAGCTCGCGCCCCGTTTGCAACTTCTCCAGAGCGTGCCGCCGCCGTTCAAACTCTTAGCAATGAGGGCGTCCCTCTTTCTGCTGGTCAGAAGACCGGCAGTAAGTGGTTGCAATATCGAGAAAGTGAATTGGGTGGGGCAAAGGCCGCCGATCTCATGGATGAGCAGGCTAGAGCGTTCACCGATGCAGCAATGCGCAGGGCTGGCGGCTCCGGTCTGGCAAGCCCTGATAATTTAGGAGCGCTTGAACAACGGTTATCACAGGGATTTCAAGACTTATCAGCTCGTAACACGATCAGTATTGACCGCGGGATGGTCAACGATATCTCAAGAACAATGAACCGATACGGTGAAAAGCTAGATGCCCTTAAAAAGCCTGTGTTTGATAAGGTGCGCATTGATATCGTTAACGAGTTCATGAAGAACAAAGGAAGCGCTTCTGGGCAGTGGTACCAGCAGGCGCGATCTGATCTTTCTCAGCTTGCACAATCAGCTCGTGGCAATGATGATATGCTGGCAGGTGCTTATCGTGGTCTGCGCAATGCTCTTGATGACGCGATGGAGCGGTCTATTCAAAAGACGAACCCATCTGATTTAGGGACATGGAAGCAGCTTCGTAAGCATTGGGGGAATTTCCGTGTAGTTGCGGATGCATCGCGTGGTGCTGGTGAGGCGGGCGGCCAAGGTTATATCACACCAGCAAAACTCGCTCAGGCGGCAAGCAAGGGCAAGAATGGGCTTGCATTTGCAACAGGCAAAAGCGATTTCACCGATCTCGTGAAGGCGGGTCAGGCTGCAATGTCGCCATTGCCAAATTCAGGAACTGCACAGCGTATTGCATCTCAGGGCGTGACGGCAGCCGTTCTCGGAGGCGGAGGTGGGGCAGTTGGTGGACCGGTGGGAATGGCGGCTGGACTGGCAGCACCATATCTTGCCGGAAAAACACTTATGTCAAAGCCAATGCAAAACTATCTGGCTCGGCAGATCATAAGCCAGCCATTAACTCCGCAAAGCCGTAGCTTGTTAACTGCTCTGGTAAATGCGCAAGGTGGATTATTGGCGGGGCGGCTTACTACGCCATGAGGCGGGGATTTCACCGCCGGTTCTTTCCATGACCCAACCCATTAATACTATACCCGTTCCTAAGCCAAGCATAAGCTGATCCCAGTCAAACCCATCAATGTACCATTGGGCAGCCCATAACAGAGCAATCAACGCAAATCCCGCCTTCCAAATCCATTTTGGGAGGCGCTTTTCGTTGGGGATGTGTTCGATGGTTCTAGGATCGTGGTCTATTTGCTTCATTTGTCGGCCTTGGTTGCATTGGGTTCATTGGCACGGAAAAGCTTTAGCCAAAGCCGATGAGATATTTATATTGGCTGTCCAATGCCTATTCTCGGGTGTATCGGTAAGATATTTGCAAGTTATATCTACCAATTGTCCTGCTGTAACTCCTTGCGGGAAACATATATATGGTCGTGGTTCTATTATTTTATTCTCAGAAGACACTATGTAAGGTCTATTTGTTATTTCATCCACTACACCCATAACGTATGCCATCGCATGAGTTTTATTTTGACTGCAATGTGAGTGTAGCTTATTGCCATCCCAAAAAGCTTGGCTAAAAGCAGTAACGCAGCTGATCAATAGTGCAAATGCAGCCAACGATATTTTCATTAATAGTGGCATCCTAAATTTTATATTATTGAATAAACAATACTCAATCCTGAAAGGAATGGAAGCGCCATGTTTAAGCAACATTGGTCGTGCTGTGCCTTACATCGGCTACCAGCAAAATTCCCGATGAAATGTGACTGCGGTGGTTTTACAGACTACACAAAACCCGTGAAACGCCGATTTTATGCGGCTTCCAGTCTATACGTGGCTGTAGAAAATTTCGTTCAGTTATGGACATATCGGATATATTGGAAGCGTGAAACTGGCGCCAGCCTTCGCCGCTTCCTGTCTGAAGTTGCCAAGCATACAGCGATAGGTCGCCGTCTGCGTCGTACCCGTAAAGGTGGGGCTCAACGGTTCTAATTTTCCCGTTGTATACGAAGCTTATAATTTTCTTTGCGCGGATAGCTTCGCAAATACCCGTGTGAACCATGATTCTTCCTCCGCCTAATCTCGTGATACTTGAATCAATTCTGCACTAAGTCCACAGCCTCGCTTTTGCGGGGCTTTTTTATTGGAGAAAGCCATATGTCCTTTGACTTCAAAAAGTACGCTGTCGGAGGGGCGATGCGGCCTGATAGCTTCTCAGGACTGGATCAAGGCTTTGCTTCTGCACTGTCCAATATGTTTGCGGCTGCGCCGCCGGAGATTGCACAGCATTTGCGCATTACTTCCGGTTTTCGCTCACCTGAGCGGCAGGCACAGCTATGGCAGGATGCGTTGCAGAAATACGGATCACCGGAAAAAGCGAGGAAGTGGGTAGCGCCGCCGGGGCGATCTAACCACAACCACGGTCATGCCGCCGATCTGAAATACCTCGATCCATCAGCAACGACATGGGCGCATGAGAATGCCGGCCGGTTTGGGCTGGCTTTCCCGCTTTCAAATGAGAACTGGCATATCGAACTTGCAGGCAGGCGAGGTGGGAAGCCTGATCCGGCACTGGTTGCAAGCGCTCCGCCTTCACAGTCCGCCTTGCCTCTGCCGAGCACATCCCCGCAACTGTCAGCACAAGTGCCAGCGCAAGCTGTCGTAGGCAATGAGCAAGCGCCAACCTTTGCAGAAGCCGCCGCAGTGTCAGAACCAAGCCGCACGCAATCCAGCTTGAATGCGCTTTTGCAAGCCTTTGGGCAACAGCAGGAGCAAGCCTCACCGTTTTCGCCGGTTCAGTTCTCCGGCGTTTCTCCCAACCAGTCCAACGCTCTCGCCTCGCTTGTGGCATCCATCAAACAAGGACGCGCATAATGCCGATCAAAGATTACAGTACCACACCGTCAAATAACACGGCCATCAACGGGATTAATATTGCCGAGGGTTGTGCGCCTTCCAACATTAACAATGCGATCCGGCAGCTTATGGCTGATCTGGCAGACAAGCAGGCACTGAAAGCCTTTCTCAATGTGGTGATTGGTACGGATGTGCAGGCTTATGATCCAAAGCTTTACAATATGGTCGTGCCTGTTGGCGGAACGATCGAATGGAACGGCGATACGGAGCCGGAAGGCTGGATGTTCGAGGATGGGCGCGCGTTGTCCCGTACAACATATCCGGCACTGTTCGCTGTTCTCGGCACAAAATGGGGAGCTGGAAACGGTACGACGACTTTCAATATCCCTGATTGTCGGGGGCGCGTTGTAGCTGGCATTAATCGCGGAACCGGCAGGCTCACCGCTGCGTACGGTGGGGTTGACGGTGATGTTCTTGGCGCTGTGGGTGGCTCGCAAACCCATGTACTGACGGAAGCGCAGATGCCAAGTCACCGGCATGAAGGCAATACCAATCAATCCGGCAGGCACTGGCACCATTATACAGGCGCAGCCACGAACGTGAATTACGGTGGCGACCGCCCATCTGGCACCGGAGGCAACAGCAAGTCTGCGACAGACGAAGCCGGTGAGCACTCCCACTATGTTGAGACAAATTACAAGGGCGGGAACCTGCCTCACAACAACGTTCAGCCGACGATTATCAAAAACAAGATTATTCGGGTGCTGTGATGGAAAAAACATCTCCTACTCCACAGGCGATTTCCGGTGTCTCAGATACGAGAAGCATCCGTGTCCTGCTCCTTGCGAACGGGCAACAGGTGCATGCGCCGTTAGACGGCCTTTTGAAACCTCTCGCTGACCGAATAACAGAACTTGAAGCCCGCCTTACTGCGGCTGGCTTATAAGAGGTGACGCATGGTTGATATTCCTTATCATACCCATCAATTTGACATTCCCACCGCATCTGAGGGTGAAATCCGCACTGGCGTAGAAGCCGGTAAAGCTATCACGCCTGATAGGCTTTTCCCTGTGCTTGCAGACAAGGCCGATAAGTCTACCACCCTTGCCGGATATGGCATTGTTGATGCCGCGACCAAAGAGCAGGGGCAGAAGGCAGATACGGCAGTGCAGCCTGCACAGGTTTCCGCTGTGGGCTTTTCAGGTCGCTATGACGATTTGCTGAACAAGCCTTCGCTTGGTAGTGCTTCGGGGCTGAATGTTGGCACGACTGCGGGAACTGTTGCGGCAGGTGACGATGCCCGTATCGTTAATGCCGCTCAACAAAGCATCACTGTAACTGCCGGAGCGGGGTTGAGCGGCGGCGGTACATTGGCTGCAAATATAGCTCTTGCTCTGTCCTCCACTTCACTCGCCTCGCTGGCTTTGGCAGATACTGCTGTTCAGCCGTCTGATCTTGGTGCTCTGGCAACAAAAAGCAAAGTTGCGACAGCAGATATTGATGCTTCCGGCTCAACAGCAGGTGGGGCGTTGCTAACCCGCGGCGGTGTATGGGTTGATCCGTCCGGCGGCGGCGACATGTTCCGTGCAACATATGACCCGAACAACAAGGCCGCCGATGCTTTCAGCATGGGCAGCATGGTCGAAACGACAGCTGCCAAAGTTATGACCGCAGCTGAGCGGACAAAGCTTGCAGGTGTTGCCACTGGTGCGACGGCAAATACAGGAACGGTAACTAGTGTCGGGGTTGCTGTACCAGCTGGTTTATCTGCAACTGGTGCGATTACCACGAGCGGCACAATCACCATTTCGTATGCTACCGGCTATCAAGGCTATACCACAGCAGAAGCAAACAAGCTGGCCGGAATTCCTGCTGATGCGGACAAAACACCAGCACTGGCAGCGGTTGCCACGACTGGCAGTTACAATGACTTGTCTAATAAGCCAACAATTCCAGCCGCACAGGTTCAAACGGATTGGAATGCCTCAAGCGGGGTATCTTCAATCGCCAATAAACCCGCAACTTTCCCACCATCAGCACATACTCATACGCCTTCAGAAGTCGGCCTTGGGAATGTGGCTAACAAGACCGAAGCGCAGATGGTGGCTACTGGCGCTATTGCTGACTCGCTTGACGGGAAAATGACAGGGGACACATGTGAGATTGGCGGATTTATATCTCAAAATGCTCAATCTCCTTACATGAGGCATAAAACATCTAACGAGGTTGTCCGGCTTCTTCGATATGACCAACCAGCTAACAAATCATATTCTGTAAATGGCATGCAATTGCGTGCAGGACGGCAGCAGGTAACCTTCAACGCATCAGGACACGCTACCGTCAATTTTACACCATTCCCAAACACTTTAACGAGCGTCGTAATCACATCCGCAGAATTTACTACCGCAGCGTCATATGGGGTGCAGCCTATTAATGAAGGCGCATTTAACCTTTACAGCAACTCGCCTAGTCAGACTAAGTGGATCTCATGGATTGCTACAGGGGGTTGATAGGGAAGACATGAATATGCACAAATTCTACATTAAAACTAATGCTGACGGGCTTTTAACCGGCGTGTTTGATACGATCTATTACGAGCCAAGTGCGGAACAGATCGAAGGTTTCACCGAGGTCGATCAACCTACGTTTGAAGAATTATATCAAAATCAGCAGACACGTCGGTACGTGAATGGCAAGGTTGAAATTTTTATGCCGACGCCATTAACACCTGAAGAGCAACGCGCTCAAATGCCGCCAATCAGCAAGCGGCAGCTTCGCCTGACATTAGTGCGCAACGGCATCAGCCTTTCTGATCTTGACGCGGCTATTCTCGCGATGGGCGATGAAGCTACTATCGAATGGCAGGATGCTTCTGAGTACCGGCGTTTGCACCCATTGCTCAACCAAGTGGCAGCGCATCTGTCGTTAAAGCAGGAACAGGTTGATGCAATGTGGCAGCAAGCTTTAACTGCCTGACTATTGCTCTCTCATTAATAATTTTATCTGCCTTTGAAGAGGTATTTATTGCAGTGAGTAAGCCCGAGCACGATACACCTCAGACTTACTCACAAAATTTAGTTAAGCAGACAACTGCCCACTATTTGATGATTTTTCAATTGCCCAAGGTATGGGGGCGGTAGGAGTATCAAGAATACCACGCTTGCGGGCAAAACCTTTAATCGCATTTTGCGCCGCAATCACTGGCTTTATACCATCATGTGCGTCGCAGCATGCCTTCCAAGCGGTGTCATATATCAAATCGCGATCATTCTCTGGCCATTCATGTAGGAACATAAGTGCATCGTGAACACTGGCAATCTCTAACGTTAAATAACGTCCATTTTTAACGTAAACGGGTTTGTCAAACAAACGGTCGCTCACAAAAACCTCCTTAATACGAACGATGTGTTGGTGTGACGCGCTCGATTTAGTGAGTGGATTTTTCATTTCAAGGGTATTTTTAGAAAGGAACGCTATGCGTGAGACCTTAACGACCGCGCTTGACCTGATGTTTGGTCATGAGGGCGGATATGTGAATAATCCGAAAGACCCGGGCGGCGCCACGAAATACGGCATCACACATAGGACATTAGCCGCACACCGTGGTGTTGCCAGCGTTACACCGGCACAGGTCAAAGCGCTCACCAAGGAAGAAGCTGCAAAGATTTACCGGCGCTCTTATTGGGTGCAATCCGGCGGAGATCTCCTTCCGGTGGGTATCGACTTCATGGCGTTTGATTATGGGGTGAATAGCGGTCCTGCACAGGCGGTTAAGTCGCTCCAGCGCGTGGTTGGTGTGACTGCGGACGGCATTGTTGGCGGTCAGACGGTTGCTGCAGTGAAGGCTTATAAAGGCGATCTTATTGCGGCATATGCTGCTGAACGCCTCCGGTTCATGAAAACCCTGAGGACATGGCCGACATTCGGGCGGGGTTGGCAAAAGCGGGTGATCAGTGTGGAGGCGCAATCACGTCAGCTCATACGGGGATTCCAAGTAAATACCGATGTGAATACTTCCTCGGCTAAGGCCAACCCCAAAGATCAATCTCTCATGGAAACATTTAAAAAGCCAGAGGCATGGGCATCAATTGGCGGCCTTTTATCTGGTCTTGGCGGTATGGCTTCCGGCACCGGCCCTATACAGTGGGCGCTTGCAATCATCATGGTCGGAGCATTTGCCACCGGTACGTATTTCCTCATCAAGCGTATGCAGGATCAAGCAGCATGAGGATCAGTCTTCAAGACATCATCGGCGCGGTAATCGGAGGGGCAGTTTCAGGCCTCTTTTTTTATGCGCTTGGGGTTCATGACGGCAAACAGGATGCGGCACTAAAAGCCGCTCAAGCTGTGACGCAGGCAATCCAGAACAGGGCAGGGATTAATGAAACAATCAACAATATGGACGGCGTTGCTCTGTGTGTTGAGCTTGGCGGGGTGCGCGACCAGTGCGAACAATTGCGCGGGATGGCAGAAAATCAGCCTTAAACCGGAAACCGCTGTCTATATGGCAGGTAATGACCAGAGCGCGGGCAAAGGCATTGCCGGTCACAATGCCTACGGAAACAAGGCGGGGTGCTGGTAATGTCGCCAACAGAGAATGATTTCGATCTTCGTTCCCGCGTTGTAAATCTTGAGCAGCAGCTGACCGGTATTCTCCCGCGCCTTGTGGTTCTGGAGAAGTTTCAGGTTCAATCTGAAATCGCAGATGCACGCAAAGATGAGCAGTGGAAGCACATGGACAACCGGTTCAATGATCTGGAAAAGAAGATATCCGGTGTGAGTGATACTCTGGCGAAGGTCGTTTGGCTTATAATAAGCGCTCTGATCCTTGGAGTTGTCAGCTTCATGCTAAAGGGTGGTTTTAATGTGCCTTAACGATACTCGTGGGTTTCGTTTTCTTTGTTTTTAACGGTGGAGTGATCGCCGCTTGAGCAAGTCTTTGTGCTTTTAATCGCGCGGTCTTCTCATCACGAAGTTTCACATTTTCTTCGATTTCATCGGAGATACGTGCATGAACACTGCTTTGAAGCTGTGTTTTCTCAAAGGCAATTTCTGCATTTTGACGTAATAAGCTGTGCATTGATTTCATCTGGTAGCCAATCTTGATGTGAGAAATAAAAAAGGCCAGACAAAAATGCCTGACCTCTCATTATGTGTATTCTCTCCAGTG
>NZ_MOYL01000014.1:0-22952 GCF_001939785.1 Pseudochrobactrum sp. B5 | reverse complement strand
GGGGAGACCAAAGCCTCGCCATCTAGACAATATGTAATCTTCCTTAGCATTACTGTGCTTATAGTAATGGTCGAACAGCTCTAGGTCGTTTCATCGTATATTGTTCACAGCTGAAGTCGTGCAACTCTGATCACGGCGGGGAAACATTCTTATCATTGTTTGCCTTGCTGATTTTGATTGATCCCGATTGCCTGTTAGCTGGTTGATATCAAAGCCGCGTCATATGTTTGTAATTACAGTTTGTATTGTAAGAACTGCATTTCGATGAAGTAAATATAATGACAAGAGCGATTTATGCTGTGAATTATATGTTGATGACCAAATATACTTATTAACTTTAATTACTCGTTCAAGTTAACATGGCTGACGCTCAATCTAAGAAAGAACTATCTTTAAGAAAATGATGGGCCAGACAGCAGTGCCGTATCTTTGCATGCAATCCATGTTTTCAGTGTAATTTAGCTATTTGTACCGGTTTTTACACTGCGCCTCGTGGATATCTCTGACACAAATAGCTAAAGAAAAAATCTGCATATTATGTAAGGGGACAATATGGCTTATTTTCCAACCTGGCGTTTGACCAATAACGTCACCGTTTTACCTGATGAACGATTGCCGACGTCTGCCGCAATCCCGATGGGCATTCAGCATCTTCTTGCAATGTCCGGATCCACGATTGTTGCGCCGCTGATTATGGGCTTTGATCCCAATGTCGCGGTCTTTTTTTCCGGTATCGGTACATTATTGTTCTTTCTGATCACCGGTGGCCGTGTACCAAGCTATCTTGGCTCTTCTTTCGCATTTATCGCCGTTGTTATTGCTGCGACAGGCTATGGTGGCAGCGGTGCTAATGCCAATATTGGCGTTGCTTTAGGCGGAATTATTGCCTGCGGTGCGCTTTATGCTTTGATTGGTCTTATCGTCATGGGCGTTGGCACCGGCTGGGTTGAAAGGCTGATGCCGCCGGCTGTTACCGGTGCAATCGGTGTTGCTATCGGGCTGAACCTTGCACCTGTTGCTGTCAGTCAGCTTAAAGGAACGCATGCGCATATTACGATCGCTCTGATGACAGTCCTGTGCATGGCGATTATTTCTGCATATGGCCCGCGCGCGACCCGTCGTGTTGCGGTTTTGCTGGCACTGGTTTTCGGCTATCTGCTCGTTCTGATTTTTGGTAACGGATTGGGTATGGTTCCGGGCATTAATTTTGATGCTGTCGGAGCAGCTGCTTGGTTTGGTTTGCCGCATTTTGTGAAGCCTGAATTCAGCTGGCCTGCAATTACATTGATTGCGCCGGTTGCTATTGTTCTTGTTGCAGAAAATCTCGGTCATATTAAAGCGCTTGGCTCTATTACCGGTCAGAATATGGATCGCTATATCGGCAGAGGCTTCTTTGCAGATGGTCTGGCGACTATGGTTTCCGGTTCCGGTGGTGGCACAGGTGTAACGACCTATGCAGAAAACATCGGTGTTATGGCAATGACTAAGGTTTATTCGACTCTTGTCTTTGTTATCGCCGCGGTTGTTGCTCTGGCTTTGAGTCTGTCACCAAAATTCGGTGCAATTCTCCAGACCATTCCGGCTCCGGTTCTGGCTGGTCTGGCCGTCTCGGTTTTCGGTCTGATTGCTTCTGCAATGGCACGCATCTGGGTTGTGAATAAAGTTGATTTCGCCGATCCGCGTAATCTTTTCACTGTTGGTGTGGCGCTGATTTTCGGTGCAGGTGACTTTACTGTTACGATCGGTGATTTTGCATTGGGTGGTATCGGTACCTCCACACTTGCTGCATTGGTTTTATACCAGCTTCTTGGCATTGGTCGTCGCGAGACGGCTTAATGATAAAGCAAAACACTGGCCGGAAAGGTTCCGGCCAGTGTTTTTTGTATTGGTAGTAAAGACACTATTTTGGTCTTTAATGTAGTGTTGCACGGTCGAAAACGGACATATTCATAAACTCGCCGTCATATTCAGCGAGATAGACCAGACCTTTGCGATTTAAATATTCGACCCTGCCATTTTTGAAAATCAGAAGGCCTTCTTCCCGTAGTTCCCGCAACATACGGTTCATATGAATCGGGCTTAGTCCCAACGCATCTGCAAGCTGATATTGCGTGATAGGACAGTAGAAACCCGTGTCTTCACCCATGCCGCAGGCTTTCGCTCTGTCTCCCAGCTCCAGCAATAAATGTGCGGTTCTCACCAGAGCGCTACGGCAACCGATATTCGTAATATGCTCGATCAGCATAGATCGTTGTCGTGCAAAAAGCTCAATGAGCACAAAACTGAGTTTTGGAGCGCTATTGATAGCGTGGGCGAGGGAGTTCAGCGGGATTTCGAAAACGGTCATCGGGGTAATGGCGGCGACAGTGTTATAACTGCGGCCTGCAGCGGTTCTTAAACCGACAAAATCACTGCGCATCGGAAAATCCAGTACCTGCCTTTCCCCGTTGGACAGATCGCGATGGACACAGCCCCATCCGCTTTGCACCAGATGGATACTGCGGATACGCTCACCCTGATTGATTATAGTCTGGTCGGTTTGAAAATGGCGCTCTTCAACCTGCAAGCCGGAGATGGCCTGAAGCTCAGTTGTTCCGAAGTCGGCTGCAATGGGCGGTGCTGTGAGAAGCTCTGACAGAGCGTTTGTAACGCCATTGGCATTTTGTGATTTATTATGCATCCTCCTCCCCCGCTCTTACTAAACTGAAAACGCCGAAATCAGGGCGTTCATATATGGGTTTTGTTCCGAAACCGTTTTGCGGGCTTCGGGATGCGCATACGAACATTGCCGGAATTAGACTTACACTTTGGAAATGCTCTGTTTATTTGTTTTTATATACGATCCATTACACAGCCGGTTTTTGTTTTGCCGGAAACGCACTAGATCAAAAGATGTAGTTGTTACCCCTATTTGTGTAATTAAATTTCGGCACGCATATTTATAAAATTTATTTTTGCTAACTTAGGTTAAGGACAAGCTTATCCTATAAAAGCAATAATTCAAACCATCCGCATTAGTTTTGTTTAAGCAACGCAGATGGTGCGAAGCTGGTTGCGCGCTTATTATGACTAAAAACATCAAGTATAAGATGAATGTTTATAAAGTAGAGTAGGGAGGAGTGGGGGGATGCAATACAGGGCAGCTTCCGAAGGTGCAGGGGAGTATAAGATGATGATCGCAGAGAAAAATCTGGAAAAACGTCTTGTTCTCATCTGCAAAAATAATCTTGATCGCGAATGTCTGTATAATGGATTACTTAATACAGGTTTGAGGCTGCCAATTGTTTGTTACGAAACATTGGAGCATAGCGACGCTGAATCTGCCGGTTTGAGTGCAGCTGTTTTATTGCTGCATATCGGCACCAGAAAAGTAACGGATCCGGAGCTTTCCGGAGAGATTAAAAACATCAAAGCGGAATGGGATCCCGTGCCGCTCATATTGCTGTCTGAATGTGAAGACTGGGATCAGGTCGTCTGTGCCATAGAGCTTGGAGCCCGCGGTTATATTCCGACTTCTGTTGGTATCCGTGTTTGTGTTGAAGCGGTTCATCTGGCCATGGCCGGAGGGACATTTATACCGGCAACCAGCATTACCGGAAAAGCACAGCCCAAAAAGACAGACACCCATGAGTTAAGCGGGTTGTTTACTGCCCGTGAGATTCAGGTGATTCAGCTGTTGCGACAGGGAAAAGCAAATAAAGTGATTGCCTATGAACTGAGTATGAGTGAGGCGACTGTCAAAGTTCATATGCATAATATTATGAAGAAATTCGGTGCTACAAACCGGACAGAAGTCGCCTATAAATTGAACAATTTATATCAAAATGTATTTTAATACATTCTCCGGAATTGAGAAGATTATTTGAGCGCATTGCAAGGTGTGAGGATTTCTTTGCGCTCAAATAATTTTCAAGTTCCGGTCGTTTAATATCCCAAATCATTTCATCGTTTATTTTAACCGGCTGACCCGCTTGTGCCGGCTGAATCTTAGAGCGGTTCCGGTTCATCTTGAATCGGTAAAACAGCTCTAATTTTTTGTTTTTGCTCATGTCTTTATTCAAAAACCGGTTCCCGCTTTTGGGAGACATGCTCTAGAAATTGTGTAGGAGTGGATGTTGTCCACTCCTACAGAATGAGAGCGGGTATCCTATTGATTCGGACTCTCATTCTTTTCGAAACGGAAGAAGTAGAAACTTCCCGTTATTTTACTCTTTGGGGGCGAAGAGTAAGTTTCAGGCTGCCTGCGATTGCTATTACCGCTGGCATCAAGAAAATACATTATCCAGCGATAGTCAGGGATTGATGCTGACAAAGCCTGAGGCTGAGCCCATTGCACCACCGGTTGCGCTGGCTGCGGACGATCCACCGAGAAACCCTGTGCTCGAGTTTGCAACGGCACCTGACTGACCGGAAATACCAGAGCTGTAAAGAGATCCGGAAGCACCGATACCAAAGCCAGGTACAACGACGCCGCCGCCGATACCGGTTGTGGTGGCCCAGCCATTGGTTGTGCCATAGCCCTGAGCTGTGGAACCGGCTCCTAAGAAGCCGCCGCCGCTGACTGCGGAGTTACCCATAGTCTGACCGGCGAAGCCGCCGCCCCATTCAACTGTTTGTGCGGAAGCAGGCAGTGCTCCGGCGAGAGCCAGCGCTGAGACTGCTGCAAAAGCAAGAAGTCTTTTCATTTTTATATCCTCCAACTGTTATGGCAAATCTCCCGTTTGCCAGATATATCCGACGATATATCCCGCTGCCCATGGCCGCTCAGAAGGCTTGGCCATGGGCAAAAGGCTATATCCACGAATGGCAAAATCTTTGTCATGTGGTTGATTTTCATGCTCTGTTTGTCTGCTCACATCACAGGACGCGGGCAAAACCAGGCGCGACCTCTTTGCGCGTCATTGCGCAGTGTGCAGCCTTTGGCTTCCAGATCACTGCTGGAAAGACCAAGGGCTTTCGCAGAGTAAGTCCGTTTGTTGCCGACGGGGGCGGGAGCAGAGGCTCTCTGTACGCGCGGAGCGGGGGCAACTGAAGCGGATGCTACGGCTGTCGGCGTGGTGCGGTATGAGACCTGCCGTGCAGCCACCCCCTGAGAAGGGCAGACAATACCTGTCGCATTCAATGAGGCGCGAACCTCTTTGTTGAGGCAGACCAGATCAAGGGCAGCGCTTCTGTGCCCGAGACCTGCCAGAGCTGACGCATAGGCACGACGGTTACATTCCTTCATTTCATAGGTCGAACCGATACCAAAACCCCAGCCGGTTGCACCGATACCGGCACTGGCTGAGCCCGCGCAGGAATGAACACCTGCAGCTACCAACCCCGGAGAGATCGCAGGAACAGTCGTTCTGATCCTGTTTGGGGAGGTGTTGGAACTGCCAATGGCAATCGCCGTTGCCCCTGACTGAGAGTTGGAATTGGCATTATTGTCCATTGTAAAGGACTGCGCCAATGCGTTACCGCCAGTAATACTGATAATACCAGCGCACAATAGGATACCCAGTTTAGCCATAGCTAACTCCTTTCCGGGGCGCGAGAACGCCCGGCTTTGTGTGGCTTGATTGTTTGATGACATATGCTGACAAAGCGGATTTGCTTTGCTGAAACTGATTGTAAGTATGTTTCGGGCTTTGAAATGCTGGAAAATTGATTAATCGGAATAATAATATTGATGGGCTTTCTTTACCTGCCTGTAAATTTATTATCCCTATTGTCTATGGTTTCTCTAAACCGGAACTGTATTTCTGTTTTTGTAGAACGTAAGATTTACGCAAAGTTACGTATCTGCAGGTGGTTTAAAACTGCTGCTGCATGAGCGGATCAGCAGAATTCAGGTGAAATTCCATGGCGATTCCGCAGACAAAAGACGAGTTGACCGACGCTGTTACTGTAAATTTTGACAGTCTGATGCGGCTTGTCCGAAAGGTTCCGGCCGACAGGATCACAGAGAAAAGCCTCGATGGTCATGCCAAAGACACGCAAATGAGTGTGAAGGATTTGCTGGCTTATCTCACCGGCTGGAATGAACTCGTGATTAAATGGCTGGAGAAGGACCGTACCGGTGAGCCGATCGATTTTCCGGAGACAGGGTTTAAATGGAATGAGTTGGGCAGACTGGCTCAGAAATTTTACAGGGATTATGATGCTCTGACTTATGAAGCGCTGTTGTTGCGTTTGCAGGCCGCTAAAGAAACAATCATTCAGCAGATTTCAGAGCGATCAGATGAAGCACTTTATGGTGCCGGCTGGTACGACAAATGGACGATGGGGCGTATGATACAGTTCAACACTTCATCGCCCTATAAAAATGCCTGCGGGCGCTTGCGCAAATGGCTGAAGACAGTTCCGGCTGACAAATCGCAGGCGATGTAAAGGTTGCGAAAACCGACGGCTATCATTATATAGCCACAGTGCAGGACGACCTGCCATTGCATCATACGGGGACGGCCCCTCTATCCGGTGCAGAGTGTATCAGAACCCAGTGTTCCGAGCCGCATTCTGCCCTTTTGAATGACGCGCATTGTTCTGAAATTGTTTTTCAGATGCGCTCGAACAGATGGAGAGCAGGCCCATATGAAACAACGATCTGAACCAGCCGCTATGCCAGCCGTTACTAAGGTTGCATCGCTGCGGTCACTTTTCCCGCCGCTGACAATTATCCGCCTTCTGATTGCATGGCTTGTGGTTGCTGTTTTTGCCATTTGGGGCAAACAATGGCTGAGCGAGCCGTTTGATAGTACAATTGCAGTTCTGTGTTTTCTTGCGCTGTTTGCAACAATCATCATGGCATCTTTTGGTGTTGTAGGAGAGGCGGATCATCTGGCGCATCAGTTGGGTGAACCTTACGGCACGCTTATTCTCACGCTGTCGATTGTCTCTATTGAAGTTATTCTGATCGCATCGGTTCTGCTCGGGCCGGGTGAATTTCCGACAATCGGTCGTGACGCTATTTTTTCCGTCATGATGATTATTCTTAATCTTGTGACCGGCCTTTGTTTGCTTGCAGGCGGTTTGCGCTATCGTGAGCAGGAATATAATGCGCAGGGCGCAGTCACTTACTTGTCGCTGATTACCGTTCTGACCGGACTTGCTCTGGTGCTGCCAAATTATGTTTCCGGTGCCGGTGAGTTCAACTTTGTGCAGGCCGTAGCATTTTCTGCCATTACGATAGCAGTCTATGGCCTGTTTCTATGGATGCAGATCGGCGGTTACAGCCGCTTGTTTATTCAGCCAAAATCAGGCGATATGACCGTACTGGCGAGTGAAGCGCAAATGCTTGCCCAAGACGATGAGGCACCGGCAGCTTTGGATAAACGGGCAATCCTTATCCGCTCGGTTATTCTGATCGCGATGATCCTGCCGATTGTTTTGCTGGCTCATGATCTGGCTATTCTGATTGATTACGGTATTGAGGCGGTCAATGCGCCTGTAGCCCTTGGTGGCGTATTGATTGCAATCATTGTGTTTACACCGGAGTCGATTACAGCTGTGAAAGCGGCGCTGAATAATGAAATGCAGCGCGCGATTAATTTGTGTCTCGGTGCTTTTGTCTCGACTGTGGGGCTGACTGTACCGGCGGTGCTGATTATCGGTCTGGTGATGAATAAAACCGTGACAATGGGTATTTCCGGCGTTGAAACAATTTTGTTTCTGCTGACAATTGCGCTCACGGCTTTCAGCTTTATCGGGCAGAAAACCTCTCCGGTTCAGGGGATTTTGCATCTGGCACTGTTTGCTGTTTTCAGCGTGTTGCTGTTCAGTTCGTAAAATATGACATAACCCGTTCAAAGAAGGATTTTGTAAAATGAAGCTTATGCAAGTGGCCGGTGCCGGTATGTTTGCCCTGATGCTGAGCGGGTTTGTCTCCGGAGCATCTGCCCAGAATAGTAAAGTGGTTGAATTGTATAAATCACCTTATTGCGGATGCTGCGGTGCATGGGGCGACCACATGAAAGCGGCGGGCTTTGAGATTAAAGAGCATAATATTGAAGATCTGAGCCCGATCAAAGCCAAATACGGTGTTACGGATGATCTTCAGTCCTGCCACACAGCTATTATTGATGGCCATGTTATTGAAGGTCATGTGCCTGCGCAGGATATTGAGAAACTTCTTGCTGAAGGCGGTGAAAAAGCCGGTCTTGCCGCACCGGGTATGCCTGTCGGCTCTCCGGGAATGGAACAGGGCGGTATGAGTGAGCCTTATCAGGTTATCCGTTTTTCAAAGACGGAGCGCTCTGTTTTCGCACAGCATTAATAGCGCAATGACTGTAACAGCTGCAGGGCTGTTACAGTCATTCTTCTCAAGGCCGGATTAGCCTTGTGCCTAGAGCGGTTTGCGTTCAGATCGGATCATAGCGCTCGCTCTGGATTTTTTAGTTTGCCGCATTGTCACAGTCGTCAAATTGATTCAATTTGACTGTGAAATGCTCTAGCTTTTCTCTTTGCTGAGCAATGTGCGTTTGCGCTCCACACCCCAGCGATAGCCGGAAAGACCGCCGTCATTGCGTACAACACGGTGGCAGGGAACGACAACGGCAACCGGATTGGCCGCACAGGCACCGGCAACTGCACGCGCAGCTTTAGGCATGCCGGCAAGACTGGCGAGTTCCGCATAGCTGACGGTTTGTCCCGGTGGAATCTGACGCAAAATCTGCCAGATTTTTTGCTGAAAGACCGTGCCGTGAATATCCAGCGGCAAGGAAAATTGCGGCTGCGGCTGATCGATAAATTCCAGACAGGTCTTCAGTGTCGTTTCAAAATCACTGCCACCCTGTGAGATTTCAGCTTTCGGGAAGCGTTTCTTCAGATCATCCAGCAAGTCGTCAGCATTATCACCGAGCAAAATCGAGCTGATGCCTTTTGACGTTGCGGCAACCAGTATTTTACCAAGGGAGCAGGGGGCAATTGCATATTGAAGCATGATGTCTGCGCCTCCTTTTTTATAGGCAGATGCGGTCATACCGGAAAGCCTGTTTTTTGAGGCATAGAAATTGCTGCTTTCATTATAACCGGAATTGTAAATCGCCTCTGTCACAGAGGTTTTATTGTTTTTAAGTTCATGTTCAAGCCTTTGCATCCGCAGTGACTGGGCATAATTTTTCGGTGTGATGCCGGTAACCTGCTTAAACAGCTTGTGAAAATGCGATGTGCTGAAACCGGCATGGGCGGCGAGGCTGCTGAGATCCGGTGCGGTTTCATTGTCGCGGATCAGGCGGCAAGCTTCTTCGACAATCCGGTTCTGCTGTTGCAGCAATGTTTCCTGACGCTGAGGCAGACAGCGCAGACATGGCCGGTAGCCTGCTGTTTCAGCCTGACGGGGGTGGTCGAAAATCTGCGTATGCTCAGGTTTTGGTCTGCGGGAAGGGCAAGTCGGCCTGCAATAAATACCTGTTGTGCTGATGGCATAAACAAATGTGCCGTCGGCATCAGTTTTGCGATCCAGCACGGCCTGCCAGCGCGGATCATCAAGGAGTTTGTCTATGCGGGCGTGCTTGTTCACGATCTTACCTTTCTTTGAATGGATCACAGGTTATCGCGTGAATTTTACTGTTGCACTGCAAATCTTATTTTCAAATTTGAGCATGTATCCCAAAAGTGAGTGCCGGTTTTGGGATACAGACATGCGTTAAAATAAAGCGAAAGGGCGAGTATAGCGCATCAGATTATACGTAACCCGCTCTAAGCCGCTTTTCTGAAGGTCAGATTGATGCGGTAACGGCCAAGCAGCGGATGATCTCCGTCTTTCAGTGGCGTAATACCATGATAATAAAGGCGTGATACGCCGCCCCATACCACAACATCGCCGTGCTGCAATGCATATTTGAGCACCGGATCTGTCCTTTTCAAGCCGCCGAACTGAAAGGTGGCAGGCAGACCCAGCGATACTGAGACAATCGGATGGTCAGGACTTTTCTCATCTTTATCCTGATGCAAAGAGAGTTTGGTCTTTGGCTCATAGCGGTTGATGAGGCAGGCATCGGGCATAAAATCAGCATAACCGGCTTTGGCCGCTGCTTTTTGGGCAAGCTGCAGAAAACTCTCCGGCATCTGCGGCCAGTTCCGGCCTGTCTGCGGATCAACAGGACTGTAGCGATAACCACTGCGATCACTGACCCAGCCGAGTGGTCCGCAATTGCTCATAGCAACAGACATGGTAAAGCCGCCGGGCGTAATCAAGTGCCGGAACGGAGCCTGTTCGGTGATGGCAGACAGGCTTGAGAGCAGATCCTGTTCCGCTGACAGAGCAAATCCGCGTAACAATACAGCGCCTTCAGCAAGGTTTTCCTGCTCTGGTTGCGCGGAGGTCAGTCCTGAAAAAAGATCTTGCATCATCATAACCGGATCAGAAAAGGGCACGAAATATGAGTATAAACGACTGTAGTCTTAGAGCATAATTTTAAAACTTGGGTCAGTTGAAGGTAAAATTATGCTCTGATCTTAAAGTGCTCGAGCGAGTTTTGTGTGCTTGAGCATTTCACAGTCAAGCTGGATCAACTTGACGTCGGGATAATGCGACAAACTAAGAAATCTAGAGCGGACATTGCGATCCAACATGAACGTAAACCGCTCTAAGTCTGGCACACGGCGCTCTAATGAAAAATAGGAAGTGCGGCAGAGGCGCGTTTAACCGGCGCAACCTGTTCTGAGCGCTTCACCTGAGCGAATTTCTGAATATCCAGAACCGCATTCTGAATTTTTTCGTGCTGCAAAATCGCCTGACGACCGGAAGCGATGGCCAGATCAACCTGTTGTTTCGGCAGGCTGAAACGGGTCGGAATTTTGTTGAGACGGGCTTGCGTGGCGCTATCCAGATCACGGAAACTGACGGCTTCCACAATCAGGGATAAATCCCTGCAATTCCAGCCCTGCAAAGTACCGCGATATTCTTTGACCTTGGCTGAAGGCAGTGAGCAGCGATACTGAATGAGATCTTGCTGCCATTGATTGGTGGCCAGTTTCAGAGCATCAAAACCCTCACGCACAGAGGCCGAGATTGCTGTATAGACTGTGGCAGCGGCGACCTCGGTCAATATCGGGCCGTTTACATTTGTTGCCCATGGTTCTTCACCCTCAGTTCCGGCATCCGCAACAATGAAAATCAGCTTGCGCAATTTGACCGCCTCTGCCGGAGACAGCGGGCCGTAAGGATTTTTTGCGCCTGCTCGTGCCAGCGCGAATGGGGTGACACCGATATTATCGGTCAATGCGCCATCCAGCAGCTTGATATAGCGTTGCTTCGGATCATTGCGATAAGCATAGAGGCTGCGTGCATAGGCATTGAGACGCAGTGAAACATCCGGATTGGTGAGTGTCTCCTGTAGCCATTGTGGCGGCTGATAGTTACACTTCTTGTGCATGGCGGAGATAACCACCGGAGAGAACACCACGGGAACTGCAGCCGAGGCACTCACTGCATCGGCAAGATAGACTTTATCGAGATCGCTGCACAAAGCTTCAAATGTATCATCGGTAAAGTGGAACGGCGTGCGGTTATAAATATCGGATGCGGTAATCCACACGGTCGGTGCATCACTGCGTCTGAGGGCTGCAAAGGTTTTACCATGAAACAGATTGTCGTTCAGCCATTGGGCAAATCCGTTCCGGTCATTCAGACCGCCGCCGATGGTGCGTACGACATTTTCGGGATGCAGCAATGAGGTACGCAGGCCTTCCTCTGCATTGCGGTACAGAAATTTCTCCCGAAAGTCGCGATACTGTTCAGGGCCGGTCATGCCGTAATAGGCGGCAGCAACTGCACCGCCGGAAGCACCGGAAACCAGCCTGACATTATCAATCAGCCGCCGCTTATAGGGATATTCATCAATGACCGTTTCATCCAGCGCCTGCAATACACCATAGGCAAAAGCGGCAGAGCGCGTTCCGCCGCCTGAAAAGGCCAGCGCTACAACGGTTGATCCGTCATTGCCGTGATCGGCGATATAGTCGGTTCTTTTGCTTTGAATATCCGACTCATGGCTGTTGATCGGGCCGACATCTTTGGACGCGCAGGCGGACAGAGCAAATAGCGCAGCAGAAATCAGACTGATTGATAAACGCACATTCTGCTCCGTTTTATTGGCCATGGGCTGAAACAGACAGCAACCGCAGCCTGTAAGATGCCTGTTTTATTGCATATCCAGCACTTTTAAGAGAGCGGTTTGTTTCCGGCAAGTGAAATTCAAATGGCGGAAAGATAAAACAAAGAAAAACAATTATAGGTGGTGCTTATGTTCGTGCAAATCGTCCATCGAATAGTATAAGAAATACTGATCCTGCAAATATGGCTGTGCATTGATCGGGTGCTGCGGAATTCGTAACCGGTATGGACGCGCTGGTTTGCAGGTGATTTGCATTGGGGCATAATGGGAGTGGGCTATGGGAAAATTTGATTTCAGCAGCTTTTTGCCGGAGCTGATTAAGATAAGGCATCAGCTGCATGCGATGCCGGAAATCGGATTATCTGAATTTAAAACATCGGAATTCATTGCGCAGCATCTGACAAAATGGGGCTTTGAGGTAACGCGCGGTCTGGGACAGACGGGCGTTGTCGGATCGCTGAAGCGCGGCGACAGCAACCGCTCAATCGGTTTTCGCGCAGATTTTGACGCTTTGCCGATTTTGGAAGAAACCGGCCTGCCTTATGCAAGCCAGCATGAAGGTGTGATGCATGCCTGCGGCCATGACGGCCACACAGCGATGCTGCTGGGAGCAGCCTATGCGCTGTCGCAGGATCAGGATTTTAACGGTGCGGTTCATATGATTTTCCAGCCGGCGGAAGAGAATTTCGGCGGTGGCAAAATGATGATCGAAGACGGTTTGTTTGAGCGCTTCCCTTGTGAGCAGGTTTTCGCGATTCATAATATGCCAGGGCTGGCGACAGGCGTATTTTCAGCCAAAGCCGGTGCGATGGCTGCATCGATTGATGTACTGACGCTGACTGTTAAAGGCAGCGGCGGTCATGGTGCCATGCCGGAGCTGACCGTTGATCCGGTTGTGGTTGCATCCAGTATTGTGATGGCTTTGCAGACGCTGGTTTCCCGTAATATTTCTCCGCATCAGCCTGCGGTGCTCACCGTTGGCTCTTTCCAGTCCGGTTCTGCCTGCAATATTATTCCGGATACTGCTGTGCTAGAACTGTCGATGCGGGCAATGGATCCGTCTGTACGGGTAGCATTGCGTGATCGCGTGGATGAAATTGCCCGTTTTCAGGCGAAAAGCTATCAGGCGGAAGTACAGCTTGACTGGGCTGTGGGCTATCCGGCAACCATCAACAACAAACAAGCCTATGAACTGGCGCGGGATGTGGCGGTTGCCAGCTTTGGCGAGGATGCTTTCGAAGAGCTGGATGTGCCGATGATGGGCAGTGAGGATTTCTCCTTCTTGCTGGAAGCCGTGCCGGGAGCCTATATTTTCCTTGGCAATGGTGACAGCAGCGGGTTGCATACCAGCCGCTACAATTTTAATGATGAGATATTGGAGCGCGGAGCCTCTTTCTTCCATCAGATGGCAAAATCCAGTCTCGTATAGACATAAAGCGGGCGAATCTGCCCGCAATGTTGCAGATCACCAGGGTGATATATCTATCGAATTTATGCATAGCCTCATGAAGGCTGTGCATATGGTCGTCTGTAAATCCTAAAAATCGTCGAAACGAAGTTTTATTGCGCAAAATGACGTAAAAATAACATCTAATTTTAACAAATGCGCAGCTTGCTTTTCATTTCGTATAATGAAAGGCTTCACTCAAAGATGGAAAATGCCGGAGCTTTATACCTTGCAAGGAAGGGTAAGGCGAACCGGCATGGCGGGAAACAGTGACAATACTGCAGAGCAGAATGCGCGGGAACAAAGCGACGAATGCCTGCAGCAGCATGAAGGGGAGGGCACATCATGTCCGCGAGCGGGATGATTATTGCCGATAAAATTTTGCACAATGGTACCATCTGGTGCGGTTATGAAGAAGGTACTGTTGAGGCACTGGCCATCTGGCAGGGCAAGGTACTGGCCGGCGGCAAGTCTCAGGATATTCTGCAGTTTCAGGGGGAGGCTACAGAGCTTGTTGACCTCAAAGGCGCATTCGCCACACCGGGTCTGAACGACGCGCATCTGCATCTGATTTCCACTGGTTTGTCTCTGAAGCGGATTGATGCAACACCTGCTGTCTTGCCGACACTGGCTGATTTGCAGGAAGCGATCCGTGCAAAAGCGGCAACATTGCCGAAAGGCGAATGGATTCTGGCGCGCGGCTATGACCAGACCAAGCTGGATATTGGCCGTCATCCGCATAAATCCGAGCTGGATCAGGCGGCCCCCGAACATCCGGTTCTGCTGACCCGCGCCTGCGGTCATGTGGCGATTGCCAATTCCTTTGCGCTGAAACTTGCCGGTGTGGATGAAACAACACCTGTGCCGGATGGCGGATTGATTGAACAGAAAAACGGCGCTCTGACCGGTATGCTGGCTGAAAATGCGCAGGATCTGGTGCGTGCTGTTATTCCTGAGCCAAGCGAAGAGCAGATTATTGAAGCCATTGAGGACGGCGGCAATATGCTGCTTTCCTATGGTATTACATCCTGCATGGATGCGGCGGTCGGTCAGATTGCCGGTTATAAAGAAATCCGCGCTTATAATATTGCCAAGCGTGACAACCGTCTGCCGGTGCGTACATGGCTGGTTCTGCTTGGTGATCCGGGCAAGTCAGTGGTGCCGCAATGCTATGAAAGCGGTCTGGTTTCCGGTGTCGGCGACGATATGCTGACCATCGGTGCGGTCAAACTCTTCCTTGACGGTTCTGCGGGGGGCAAAACCGCATGGATGTCCGTGCCATATCACGGCGATGATGTGGACAATATTGGTGTGCAGATTCTCAGTGATGAAGATTTGCAGGCCATGGTGATGGATGCTCACGCCAAAGGTTACCAGCTGGCTTGCCATGCGATCGGCGATATGGCGATTGAACAGCTGATTACCGCCTATGAAAAAGCGCTGGCTGCTTATCCTGATCCGGATCGTCGCCACCGTATTGAACATTGCGGTTTCTCCAGTGATGAACAGCATCAGCGTATGCTCAAAGCCGGTATTTATCCGTGCCCGCAGCAGGTTTTCATCTATGATTTCGGCGATGCTTATATTTCGGTTCTGGGAGATGAACGTGCCCGTCCGAGCTATCCGCTGAAGACATGGCGCGATCTTGGTTTCAAACCGGCGACCGGCAGCGACAGCCCGGTCTGTCATCCGAATCCGTTTCCAAATCTTTACACGATGTTGACCCGCAAGACGTGGAAAGGCACTGTAATGGATGAAAACCAGCGTGTTTCCATCGAGGAAGCTTTGCAGGTTTACACCGAATATGGTGCATTTTCACAGAAGATGGAGACTGTGAAAGGTAAGCTGGTTGCCGGTCAGGTCGCGGATATTGCCGTGTTCTCACGCAATATGCTGGAAGCGACACCGGAGGAAATTCTCAGCGATACGCAGTGCATTATGACATTGCGCGGCGGTGAGATTGTGTTTGCACGCTGAAACAGCGGCAGCGTATCCCGAAAATTGTGAAGCGGTTTTCGGACAAGATACGCGGCAAAAGCAGAGAATAAGGCTGCGGGATTAGGAGACCGCAGCCGGAATAAAAATAAATTCTGAGGAGGGGATATTCTCAATGATGAAACGCTTAGCCTTAATCTCAACAATGGCGGCATCTTTGCTGGCCGGCGTGGCCATGAATGCTTCCGCTCAAGAACCGCGCAAAGGCGGCACGATTAATTTCGTTGCGCCTTACGGTTCAAGCTTCGGTACGCTGGACAATCAGGCAACCACTGCAACGCAGGACGAGTTCCCGACCAAAGCGCTGCATCGCCGCCTTTATTCATGGGATGGCACAGCCAACAAGCCGCAGCTTGATCTGGCAACGGAAGTGACGGCTTCGGAGGATCGTCTGACCTATACTTTCAAACTGCGTCAGGATGCATTCTTCCATAATGACAAGCAGATGACTGCTGATGACATCATCTACAGCTATAAGCGTGCGATGACACCGGGCAAAGCCTATCCGGCTGCGCGCTATATCAGCAATATTAAGGGTGCTGATGCCTATTCCGATGGCAAATCTCAGGAAATCGAAGGCCTGAAGAAAATCGATGATTTCACACTTGAAATCACACTGAATGAAGCACTTGCACCGGGCTTTATTTTCATGCAGCCGAGCACAGTGATTTATCCGGATGGCGAAGCCGATAAAGACAGCTTCAAGAGCCGTCCTGTGGGTCTCGGACCTTACAAATTTGCTGAATATGTGCCGGGTTCGCGTCTGACCGTTGAAAAATGGGAAAAATTCTACCTTAAAGACAAGCCTTATGCCGATAAGATCAACATTATGCTGATGGGTGAAGCCGCAGCCCGCGATGTTGCTTTCCGTAATAAGGAAATTGATGTTTCGGTTCTCGGGCCTGCACAATATGTGACCTATAAAGCTGATCCGGAATTGTCGAAGAACATTCTGGAAGTAGCGGAAGTTTACACCCGTGTTATGGGCTTCAATACAGATGTGAAGCCTTTTCAGGACAAGCGTGTTCGTCAGGCGATCAATTATGCGATCGATTCTGATCTGATCATCAAGCGTCTGGCTAAAGATAAAGCCTATCGTGCTGTCAGCTGGCTGCCATTGTCGTCGCCTGCTTTCGACAAGGATGCCAAGCCATATCCTTATGATCCGGAAAAAGCGAAAGCCCTGCTGGCTGAAGCCGGTTATCCGGACGGTTTTGAATTCGAGCTGACCGCAACGCAGAATGAAAGCTGGGGTCTGACAATTGCAGAAGCGATTATTCCTATGCTGGATAAAGTCGGCATCAAGCTGAAAGCCAAGCCGGTTGAATCCGCTGTGCTTTCGGAAGATGTGCCAAGCGGTAATTTCCAGTCCTTTATGTGGTCGCTGGAAAGCGGTCCGGATCCTCTGACAGCGCTGCAGTGCTTCTATTCCAAGACACCGCAGTCCTCCTGTAACTACACAAAATTCAACAATGCTGAATTTGACAAGTTATATGAGGCCGCTCAGAAAACAACCTCTGAGGATGAGCGCAACGATCTGCTGCGTCAGGCCAATAATATCCTGCAGGATGAAGCACCATACTGGTTCTTCAACTATAACAAGGCCGTTATTGCCTATCAGCCATGGTTGCATGGCCTGCAGCCAAACTCTGCCGAGCTTGCAATTCAGGCCTATGAAGAGCTTTGGGTGGACGACAGCGTTCCGAGCGGTCGTTAAGCCCATGCCCGTTTGAGGCGGGGGGCGTGCCGGAGAGCGGATTTCTGCTCTCCGGTCCAATTTCAGTCTTCAGAGCATTGTGTTTTTGACCGCACGTGACCGGATTGAGCCTGTCGCGCGGGTTTTATTGTCCAAAATGCTCTCGGTTTTTGTTTCGTCGCATATCGGTACGGAGCGGATGCAGGAAAAATCAGTCGGGTGAACAGGCTATCCTGCGGATATGTTTCCGGATTTTTCACGATATGCTGTAGGAAGGGGCACGCAGGTTGCTTCGATTTGTTATCAGGCGAGTATTGCAGATGATACCGACCATTCTGGCGGTATCTCTTCTTATCTTCGTCATTTTCAGTGTTATTCCGGGCAGTTTTACATCCAGCCAGATTGCTGACGGTAAGGGACGCAATGATCCCAAAGTTGTCGAGCAGATGAATAAGGAATTCGGCCTCGACAAACCGGTTTATGAGCGGTTCGGGACATATATTGTCAGTCTGGTGCAATTTGATTTAGGTAAATCATTCCGCACACGCCAGCCTGTGACACAGGTGCTGATGGAGCGTATGTGGCCGACGATGAAGCTGGCTATTGCCGCTATGATGCTTGCGGTGCTGATTGGTGTGCCGCTCGGCTTTATCGCGGCGCTGAAACCGGGCAGTATATTAGATACTTTCACGATGATTGGGGCGGTTTCCGGCCTGTCGCTGCCGCAGTTCTGGCTTGGTCTGCTGCTGATGTATTTCTTTGCACTGACTTTGGGCTGGTTGCCGAGTTTCGGTTATGGCGACGGCGGTATTCGTAATCTTATATTGCCGGCGGTAACCTTGAGCGTGGCACCACTGGCCTTGTTGGCGCGCACAACCCGTGCTGCAGTGCTGGAAGTGATGGGCGCGGATTTCATCCGTACAGCCCGTTCCAAAGGTATGAATGCATATCGTCTGGTTACGTGGCATCTGGTGCGTAACGCGCTGGTTCTGATTATCACCACTGTCGGTCTGCAATTTGGTTCGCTGATGGGCGCAGCCGTTGTTATCGAGAAATTATTCTCATGGCCGGGGCTCGGCTCACTGCTCGTTGACAGCGTATCAATGCGCGATATTCCGGTGGTGCAGGGTGCTATCCTCATGATCGTATTGTGGTTCCTGATCATCAATACGGTTGTCGATATTCTTTATGCGGTAATTGATCCGCGCATCAGCCACGAGTAGCGCCATGAGATTACGTTTCAATCTGTTATTCGGCGGAGTGCTGTGTGTGGTTATTCTGGCCGCCGGTATTTTCGCTCCTTTGCTGGCACATTATGATCCGGTGCTGGATGCTGACCTGATTAATGCGGAGCTGCCGCCGGACGGTGATTTCTGGTTCGGCACCGACGCACAGGGGCGTGATGTGTTCAGCCGTGTGCTTTACGGGGCACGCATTTCGCTGACTGTGGGTATTGTCTCGCAGATCATCAACACGATCATTGGTCTGACTTTGGGCATTTCCGCTGGTTATTTCGGTGGCCGCTGGGATGATTTTGTCTGCGGTCTGACCAATCTGATGCTGTCGATCCCGTCGCTGATTTTTGCACTGGCAATTATGGCGATCCTCGGGCCTGGTCTTGGTAGCCTGCTGATTGCGCTGGGTCTGACCAACTGGTCATGGACCTGCCGTATTGCCCGCTCATCCGCATTGTCTTTGAAGAAGCAGGGCTATGTTCAGGCCGCAAAGACGCTGGGCTATAGTGATATCCGCATTATGATCACCCAGATATTGCCGAATATGATTGGCCCAATTCTGGTTATCGGTACACTCGGCATGGGTGATGCTATTCTGGCAGAAGCGGCACTTTCCTATCTCGGTCTGGGCATTCGTCCGCCATTCCCGAGCTGGGGCAGTATGCTGACCGACGCGCGTGAGCTGATTGCCATTGCGCCATGGGCGGCTATTTTCCCGGGGCTTGCAATCTTCCTGACAGTTCTGGGGCTTAATCTGTTTGGTGACGGCTTACGCGATGTGCTGGATCCGCATATGAGGAGCCGCAAATCATGAGCGATACACCATTATTAGAACTGAAGAACCTGCATATTGATATGGTCTCCGGTGAAACGCGGTTTAACGTGGTTGAGAATGTTTCATTCTCGATCGGTGCCGGTGAAACCTTTGGTCTGGTGGGGGAATCCGGTTGCGGAAAATCCATCACTTCGCTTTCCATTATGGGGCTTTTGAACCGTCCTCTGGAAGTGAGTTCCGGTGAGATCCTGTTTAAAGGACAGGATCTGCGTAAGCTGAGCAATCGCGATATGCGTAAATTGCGCGGCAGCCGGATTGCGATGATTTTTCAGGAGCCGATGACTGCACTGAACCCTCTGGCAACAGTGGGACGGCAGATTGCTGAAATGTTTGTGCTCCATCAGGGCGCAACATGGCATGAAGCGGAGAAGAAGGCGATTGAGGCCTTGGCGCAAGTGCATGTGCCTGCACCGGAAAGCCGTGTGAAAAACTATCCGCACCAGATGTCCGGCGGTATGCGTCAGCGTGTGATGATTGCCATCGCGCTGGCCTGCAATCCTGATCTGCTGATTGCGGATGAACCGACGACCGCGCTTGATGTGACGGTTCAGGCGGAAATTCTGAAACTGATGCAGGAATTGTGCTCATCGCGCGGAACATCCGTGCTGATGATCAGCCATGATCTCGGCGTGATTGCGAAAATGTGCAAGCGCGTCGGTGTGATGTATGCCGGTCATCTGGTTGAAGAGCAGAATGTAGCGGACTTGTTCGGGCATCCGGCGCATCCTTATACGCACGGGCTTTTGAGCTCACTGCCCGTTTTGGGGCAGCGGAAACCGGATGAACGTAAAAAGCTTCAGGAGATTGAAGGTGTTGTACCTTCTATTTCGGCTTTTCCGAAAGGCTGCCGGTTTCAGCCGCGTTGTACACGGGCGACTGATATTTGCCTGACAAAAGTACCGCCGCAAACCGAGCTGGAACAGAATGCAAGCATTCAGAACGGGGATACGGAAGCCAAACGCGGTTTCGTAAGGTGTTATCATCATGAGTGAGAAAAACACGCCGCTGTTGCGTATTGAAAATCTCAATGTTCATTTTCCGGTGGCTGCCGGCTTGTTTCGTAAGTCAAAACAAGCCGTGCGCGCGGTCAATAATTTCAGTCTTGATCTGAATAAAGGTGAATGTCTTTCCATTGTGGGGGAATCCGGCTGCGGCAAATCCACTTTGGCGCTGTCAATTCTCGGCCTGCAAAAACCGACTTCGGGTACGATCTATTTTGAAGGCAAACCGATTACCGGTGAAAAAGGGCCAAGCCGTCTTGAGCGGGCACAGATGGCGCAGATGGTTTTTCAGGATCCTTATGCATCGCTCAATCCGCGCCAGACGATTTATACCTCGCTTGCAGCGCCTTTGCGTCTGCAGGGTGTGACGACAAAATCGGAACTCAATGACCGTGTTGAGAACACGATGAAACTTGTCGGTCTGAAGCCAGAGCATGCCAAACGCCTGCCGCATGAATTTTCCGGTGGTCAGCGACAGCGTATCGGTATTGCCCGCGCGCTGGTTCTCAATCCGAAAGTTGTGGTGCTGGATGAGCCGGTTTCCGCGCTGGACGTATCGATCCGCGCACAGATCATCAATCTGTTGCTGGAACTGAAGGATGAACTGCAACTCTCATATATAATGATCAGCCATGATCTGAGTGTGGTTGAGCATATGAGTGACCGCGTTGCGGTAATGTATTTCGGTCAGGTGGTGGAACAAGGTCCGTGGCAGGATGTGTTTGCCAATCCGACACATCCTTATACACGGCGATTGATGGGCGCGATTCCTGATCCGTTTGCAATTGTTCGCGGTGAAGAACGCAGCGGTATGGATGAGGCTCCGCCACCGCCTGCAGGCTATGATTATTATCCGCGGGAATTCGGCAAACATGATGTTTATACCGTGCCGCCGGTAACAGAGCTTTTGCCTGTTGCCGACACGCATAAAGTCCGGTTTATCGCTCAGCGATAATGACGGATATTGATGCATAATATATTATAAAGAGAGAAAAGGTCATGAACCGGTTACGGCTCGTGGCCTTTTATTCTGAGAGATGGTGACTGAACACAATGATGAGGGCAGGGAATTGTCAGCACGCCAAAAACTGGATGCAATTTTAAAACGTCTTGAAGATCGCAAGGCTACGGAAGCGGTTTATGTCAAACTCTATCCGGATACAGCGCTCGCTGAAGCCGATGCCGCAGACCAGAGAGCAGCAAGAGGGGAGAGTCTTGGCCCGCTGGATGGCAAGATTGTCTCGATCAAAGACCTGTTCGATGTGGCGGGAGAACCTAATCTTGCCGGTTCAATCATTCGTAAAACAGCAAAGCCGGCGACAAAAGATGCGGTGATCGTCGAGCGCCTGCGTAAAGCCGGTGCGATTATCATCGGCAAAACACATATGACGGAGTTTGCCTTCACTGCAACGGGGCTTAATCCGCATTATCCGGTGCCGGGCAATGCTTATGATGCAAGTCTGGTGACCGGCGGCTCCTCGTCTGGTGCAGCTGTCAGCGCGGGTGAAGGCACATGTGATATTGCAATCGGTTCAGATACTGGCGGATCGGTTCGTATTCCGGCGGCATTGAACGGTGTTGTCGGCTTTAAACCGACCCATGGGCGCGTTTCGCTGGAAGGCGCGTTTCCGTTGTCGCCGACCCTCGATTCCGTCGGGCCTTTGGCCAAGACTGTTGTGGCTTGTGCGGATGCTGATGCGATTATGGCCGGTGAAGCGCCGCGGCCTTTAGAAAAGATCGAACTCGCAGGTCTCAAAGTCGGTATTCCGCAGGGCATTGTGCTGCAGGATATGGAAGAGGACGTAGCTGCGGCCTATCAGTCCGTGTTGAAAAAACTGGAGGCTGCCGGTGCGGTATTTACAGAGTGCAGCTTTGACACTCTTATTAATACACTGCGCACAGGCCCGAACAAAGGATCACTCACCGGCATTGAGGCGGCACATATACATAAAGAGTGGCTCAATGATTTATCGATGCCGGTAGATGAGCGTGTCAGCGTGCCACTGCGTGACCGTTTAAAAATTCCGGCTTCGGAATATGAGGCATTGCTGGCATTCCGCGGAGAACTGGTCAAACAAGCGGATGAGATGATGGCCGCATTTGATGTTGTGGTATTGCCGACGACACCTGTCAAAGCAGTGCCGATTACTCAGGTAGAAAATGATGAACCGGAATATGACCGGTTTGAAACTCTGTATCTGCGCAATACGCAGATTGTGAACCAGTTCGCGATGACTGCGCTTTCCATTCCTATGCCAATGCCGGAGCGTCCGGCAGGTCTGATGCTGGTTGGCCGTAATGGTTCTGATCGTAAAATTCTGGCTATTGGTGCAGCTGTGGAAGCTTTGCTGAGCGCATAAAATGTTTCACGGGAATCATAAATGACAAAAACGCCGCCAATAAATCTTGGCGGCGTTTGTTTTTTGCAGGTTTGTTCCCCCGATTCTCATCCTTCAGGCGTTTTGATTCTGAATTTACGAGTCGAAACAAGGGTTTGGTGCTGTGATTTGATATATTTGGCTGGGTTCTTGGGGTGATTTGGGGAGGTTTTGGGTGTTGGAGCGGTGTGGTGAGGGGATAAAGCGGGGTGATGGGCGCTGTTTTTCGATTTTTGTTATAAAAATTCCATAAAAGGTGTTTTGGCG
>NZ_MOYL01000013.1:0-25871 GCF_001939785.1 Pseudochrobactrum sp. B5 | reverse complement strand
CAAACATGTGGCGTGAAATCGCATGCCTGAAAGCTGCATAATTTCAGCGTCATAGACAAAATTGCGGACTTGCTCAGGTTAACGTAACAGTGCCGCGAACTGCCCACGGATCAACGCCTGAACGCAGCGCTTCTTTGTAGATCAAATCGACGATCGCGTCGGAGATCCGGTCGCAAACCTTGTCGGGATGACCTTCGGAAACAGATTCACTGGTGAAAAGATACGATTTGCGTGACACGGGTAACCCCTTTTGACAATTTAGCGGAGCTATACCTACTGACAGGAGATATAGCGAATGCCGTAGCATCAAAGCCGTTTACGGATTGCTTTTTGTTTGTCAAGATGGGCTTTATACGACGATACCTGTTCATCCAAAAGCAGTGTCCGAAGGTGCGTTGAATTAGAGGTTTTTGGGGCCCATACGATTGGTGATTCCATCAAAAATTCCGAGGGTCATCATCTTGAAGTGCTGCAATGAATTTTTCGTGAAAATGCTATAAAAAACGAACTTTCGCACCAGCCGTGTTGCATCTACGACCTTCCAGTTGGCTTTAGGCTCACTTTGTTTGTAGAGCCATATGGCGTTGCGAAAATGGTAATAGTGACGCAAAGGAGAGTGGATCGGAATTTTTCTCCCAAAGAATACAATCGGATCATCTCCAAGATCATGTTCCATATAAGCTCCACATAACCCGAAAGAGGCGAAGCCGTTACGCTGAGCTCTCAATCCCCACTCAATGTCAACATAATCGATGAATAATTCTTCCTTCATATCACCTACGACATTCAGCGTACTTAGAGGAATTAGTGAGCCAGAAGAAATGAGATAGTCTACTTCTATGACGTCTTCGGGACGTGAACATGTATGGCGAACGTGCCGAATACCCTTGATGCTGATAAACGGGGGTGGATTTTTTTGTCTAGGATCTTCGTATCGAGGCCCGACACACGCAAGTTTTATTCCAGCTTGCATCTTTTTTTTAGCTTCTGCGTAAAGCGTTCGGACCATATTACCTGCAGGAATGCTGTCCTGATCCATTAGTAGAACATATTCAAACTCGCTTTCCCGCGCAATTTGAATGCCAACATTATGTGCTTTAGCTATACCGTAATTTTGATCAAGCGGTGCAAATTGTACGGGGCGATCTATTTTTTTTACAAAATCTGAGAGATCAGTGTTCGATTTATTATCGACTATAACAACCGACACAGATTGTGATTGTAGGTTTTTTACGAGTTGGGATAATTGGGCTAGGTCGGGGTTAAAGGTTACGATTATTGCAGCGATACTGTCATTTGGAACAGGGGGTAAGCTAGGCATGAGGGGCCTCTTTCGCGATTTCTATGATTGGGAGTTGTCTAAACGTTGAAGTGCATCCAAAAGAATGTAATTCATCATCTATTTGCGAAACAAGCCCGCCTGCATTCTCATTCATATAGCTGATGTACGTGGATGTCATTAGGGGCTTTAATTAATTCTCGTTGGCGCCTAGTCAGGCCCAACATGGGACGGGTTACGTAATGTGAAAATTGCTTACGGCGCATAGCCAGTGTGAATTGACGTTGGTGTTAAATCGCGTTTGGAATTTTTGTTTATTTCATAAAGTCTAGACAATAGGTGTTATTTTCGTTGAAATCACTTCGTCAGTCTGGCTAGTAGGGTTGCAAATAAGGAGCATGCAGTATGAAGGGTATCATTCTGGCGGGAGGTAGCGGCACGCGCCTTTATCCGGTGACTATGGCGGTATCAAAGCAATTGCTTCCGATATTCGATAAGCCAATGATCTATTATCCACTGGGCGTACTGATGCTCTCTGGAATTAAAGAAATCCTCATCATATCCACACCGCGTGATCTGCCGCAGTTTAGAGAATTGCTCGGTGATGGTAGTGAATATGGTATTTCTCTTTCCTATGCGGAACAGCCGCAGCCTAATGGGCTTGCCGAGGCGTTCATCATTGGTCGGGACTTTGTTGGTTCAGATTCGGTAGCACTTATTCTCGGCGACAATATTTTTTATGGCGATGGCCTATCTTCTGTTTGTCAGCAAGCAGTTGAACGCACGAAGGGTGCTACGGTTTTTGCATATCGTGTCGAAGACCCGGAGCGTTATGGTGTCGTTTCATTCAATAAGGCGACAGGGCAGGCTGAGACCATTGAGGAAAAGCCGGAACACCCTAAGTCTAACTGGGCTGTCACCGGATTGTATTTCTACGACAATGACGTTCTGGACATAGCTGCTTCAATCAAGCCATCAAAGCGTGGTGAATTAGAAATTACCGATGTCAATCGTGTCTATATGGAGCGCGGAGATTTGCATGTCGGGCGACTTGGCCGTGGGTATGCTTGGTTAGATACGGGAACCCACCAAAGTTTGCATGAGGCATCTTCCTTTGTTCGGACGATTGAACATCGCCAAGGCATCAAGGTAATGTGCCCGGAAGAAATCGCATTTGAGGCGGGCTATTTAACTGCAGATGCCGTTCTGGCGAGAGCCGACAAACTCGGTAAAACAGAATATGCGGCCTATTTGCGTCGTCGTATTAAAGAGTTGACTGATGATTGAAGTCTTTAAAACGAAGCTTGATGGTGTGCTTGAAGTTCGGCCAAAGAAATTTGGCGATGACCGTGGATTTTTTTCTGAAACCTATCATGCACAGCGCTTTTCTGATGTGGGTATTCCGACTGCTTTTGTACAGGATAACCAATCTTATTCGGCGGCAACTGGTGTTCTGCGTGGCTTGCATTATCAATTGGATCCGCATGCGCAAGGCAAGCTTGTGCGTGTGACCAAAGGGCGGATTTTCGACGTAGCCGTTGATATTCGCCGCGGATCGCCAACATTTGCTCAATGGGTGGGGGTTGAGCTTTCAGAAGAGGGGTGGAACCAGCTGTATATTCCTGCTGGTTTTGCGCATGGCTTTCTGACCCTCGTTCCAGGCGTAGAAGTAGTTTATAAAGTAACCGATTATTACGCTCCGGAATGTGATCGATCCATCCGGTTTGATGATCCTACCATTGGTGTAAACTGGCCTATTTCATCCACTGAAGTGCAGCTGTCGGAGAAAGACCGCAATGCACCATTATTAGCTGACGCTGATGTCTTTGATTTCAGGAGTTAAGAAAACGACATGAGAATTCTTGTAACCGGCGGTGCCGGATTTATTGGTTCTGCCGTGTGTCGCCATTTGGTGAAAAACGAAAAGAATACGGTCTTCAACGTCGATAAATTGACTTATGCAGGCAATCTCGATTCATTACGTGATATCGAGAGCTTCCCCAATTATCATTTTCATCAGCTTGATATTTGCGATGATCAGACACTGTTAAAGCTGATGCGCGATGAGAAGATTGAAGTGGTGATGCATCTTGCCGCGGAAAGCCATGTTGATCGCTCAATCGATGGTCCTGGTGCGTTCATCGAGACCAACATTGTCGGCACTTTCAAACTGCTTAATGCAGCACTTGCCTATTGGCGTGAATTGTCGGCTCCTGAAAAGGCCACCTTTCGCTTCCATCATGTATCTACGGATGAAGTCTTTGGTGATCTTCCCTTTGATAGCGGTATTTTCACGGAAGAGACGCCATATGCGCCATCTTCACCTTATTCGGCATCAAAAGCTGCATCGGATCATTTAGTTCGAGCTTGGCATGAGACTTATGGTTTGCCAGTTGTGTTATCGAATTGCTCGAATAACTATGGTCCCTTTCATTTCCCTGAAAAGCTCATCCCACTTGTCATTTTGAATGCGTTGCATGAGAAGTCGCTACCTATTTATGGCGCTGGCGCCAATGTCCGCGATTGGCTTTATGTTGAGGATCATGCTCGGGCGTTGGAGTTGATCATCACACGCGGCGTTGTCGGTGAAAGCTATAATGTTGGCGGGCGTTCTGAACAAACGAACTTGGCGGTGGTTGAGTCTATTTGCGATATATTGGATGCAAAACGCCCACGTGAAAATGGCGAGCGCTATCGTGATCTGATTACGTACGTAACGGATCGTCCGGGCCATGATCGTCGCTATGCCATTGATGCATCTAAAATTGAACGTGAGTTGGGTTGGGTTCCACAGGAAACATTCTCAACCGGACTTGAAAGTACGGTTGATTGGTATCTGGCCAATGAATGGTGGTGGCGTCCAATTCGTGAAAAGGCTTACGCCGGAGAAAGGCTTGGAAGCGCCGCGACCTAGTATTTTTTATATAGATCGGCATCTGGAGCAAAAGCTGTTAGGCGCCGATCTTTAGATGGAGGGGCGTGCAGCCTCCACAAGATTGTAGTTGAGTTAAAGGGGCGGCACTGCTTTTAGCTATGGCCCCTCCTAATAACTCTGATTAAAATATTTCCGTATAATTTCTGTTAGCTTTTCACCAATTCACCGATCACAGTGTCTGTAGAACTTTTCCAATCATAGAAGCTACTGTTAGCAAAAATATTCTTTAGCTTATCATTTGATAATCTAGAGTTGTTGGGTCGTTTTGCTTTTGAAGTATATTCGATGCTTTTGATCGGTTTCACATTAGTTTTTAAACTGGCACATGTAAAAATATACTCCGCCCAATTAAACCAGGTGGTCTCAGAGTCATCGACTAGGTGATATATTCCCCAATGATGAAAATCTTTATCACTCAGAATTGAGTGGCATATAGTCAGAATAATAGACGAGATGTTGGCAGCAGATGTGGGGTTTCCATGCTGATCCGACACCACGCTTATTTCATCACGTTCTCGACCGAGACGCAGCATGGTTTTAAGAAAGTTATTTCCATAAGGGCTATAAACCCATGCGGTGCGCAAAATGATGTGTTTAGTATTGGCCTCTGCGACCAATTGCTCTCCTGCAAGCTTACTCGCGCCGTAAACACTTTGTGGGTTAGGCTCATCCATCTCGGTATATGGCTCTAATTTGTTCCCATCAAAAACATAATCAGTAGAGATATGGATTACTGGCACATCCAGTTTAGCGGCCGCTTGAGCAACTGCACCGGCACCTGCCGCATTAACTGCGTATGCGAGGGCGGGCTCATCTTCAGCCTTATCAACTGCGGTATAGGCTGCGGCAGAGACGACAATATCCGGTCTTGCATTTGCGATAGTTGCATAAATCGTTTCTGGCGCGGCTAGGTCCAACTCCGGCCTCCCTAACGCAACGATTTCCACACCGGGATGTGCCGATTCTAACATGCTGCGTACTACTTGACCACATTTTCCGGTTACTACAATTCGCATTGTTCTTCCTTAGTCTGCCGTAGCGCTCGCTTTCAATATTTTTACGAACGATATGTCTTTTCAATTTGAAGAGGTTTAGACAGTAATGACAAAATGTTTATAGTTTTCCAATCATAGCGGACAGATAGAGCCCGACATTCGCAAGGCGAGTTTGTCGAGATATCCCATTTCGCCATAAAAATATGGCGAATGGTAGAAGTGGCTCGGGAAATCTGCACAGCTAGGATAAGTGGAAATTCTGCCTAATTTCGGCTTAGATGCCGTGAACAGGAGATACCATGACGAGACGACCACGCCGGAACCATAGCCCAGCCTTTAAAGCAAAAGTTGCGCTCGCTGCGATCAGAGGCGAGCAGACGCTAGTTGAATTATCCCAGCAGTTTGACGTGCACGCGAACCAGATAAAGCAATGGAAAGATCAGCTTCTTGAGGGGGCGACCGGAGTTTTCGGCGATGAGACCAAGGCGGAACCAGCAGGTCCTACCGTCGACGTCAAAACGCTTCACGCCAAGATCGGCGAGCTAACTCTGGAAAATGATTTTTTATCCGGTGCGCTCAGCAAGGCGGGATTGCTGGGCGGAAAGAAATGATCGACCGCACGCACAAGTTGTCGGTCACACGACAAGCCAAGCTTCTCGGCTTTAGCCGCAGCAGTGTTTACTATTCACCACGCCCGGTATCGGATGGCGATCTGGCACTCATGCGCCGGATCGATGAATTGCATCTGGAATATCCATTCGCGGGAAGTCGCATGTTGCGGGGGCTTTTGAAGGGAGAAGGGCTTGAGGTTGGTCGGCTGCATGTCGCTACGCTGATGAAAAAGATGAGCATCGAGGCGATTTACCGTCGCCCAAACACCTCGAAGCCAGCGCCAGGGCATAAAATCTATCCTTATCTCCTGCGCAAGCTAGCGGTCACCAGGCCCAATCAGGTGTGGACAATGGACATAACCTATATTCCGATGGCACGTGGTTTTGTCTATCTGTGCGCTGTCGTCGACTGGTTCAGCCGCCGGGTTCTGTCATGGCGACTATCGATCACGATGGAGGCGGACTTCTGCATCGAAGCGGTTGAGGAAGCACTGGCCCGCTATGGAAAACCAGACATATTCAACACGGATCAAGGATCACAGTTCACATCCATCGACTTCACCAACGTGCTGAAAAAGGCAGAAATCGCCATCTCAATGGATGGCAAGGGTGCGTGGCGGGACAATGTCTTCGTCGAACGGCTCTGGCGGTCAATCAAATACGAAGAGGTTTATCTTCACGCCTACAAGACCGTGTCCGAGGCCCGCACTGGCATCGGCAGATATCTAAAATTCTACAACAGCCGACGGCCACATTCATCGCTTGACCGACAGACACCGGATCAGGTTTACTTCAACGAGCTGACACCAATGATGGTGGCGGCATAATTGCGGCGGAAATCCACTTAACAAAACGCCCGAAACTGTTCAGACAAACCGAACCACTTCTGGTAGCCCTCCGGATCTTCGTGCTGCCAGAAGTTTTTGTATTATTTTATAGTTTTCTTCTGTAAGAAAAATATGGTTTCGTTCCAAAGATTGAAGGTTAGCACCGAACCATTTTGAATAATCTCCAGTGATTATTCCTATAATTCGTTTCCAAATTGCTTTGATCCCAGTGTTTCGGCCAAATACATTGTTCGGATGCTGACGATAGTCAATCTGAGGTGCTGGATCATAATACACATGTCCTCCAGTTCCCATAAGAAATAGGTAGCACCACCAGTCATGGCTAACAAAATCTGTCCGTTTCACGCTTTCACGAACAGTGCGAAATGCAGCGGCGTTCAGTACTATGGTGTTTCCACCTGCCAAGCTTTGCGTCAGAGCGTTTTCGAATGATGGCCGTTTCGAAAATAAAGGGGAAAGACCTAATTCTTTGCCTTCAATGTCAACTAAGCGCGTACGGCTACAGTACATTGCTGGTGTATTTTCTCCAAATGCAGCGAGTTTGCTAATTGCATTATGAAGTTTGTCGAGGTGCCAAATGTCATCCTGATCGCTAAATGCGATGTATGTTTGATCGTTCTCTACTGAGCACAAAAGATGTCTGAAGTTCTCAGAGAATCCTTTTTGCGGGCCCTTCAGCACTCTGAAAGTTCCTTTGGTCCAGCTATGTTTCCATGCTTCCAATATCTTTAATGTATCATCTGACGAACCGTCATCACTGGCTAATACGTCAATGTTATTCCACGATTGATTGGCTATGGTATTGAGTTGTTCATCGAGGAAGGCTGCGCCATTATAAGTAGCCAGTAAGATGGTGATGGTTGTATTTTTCAATCCGGCGCTTGCCCTTCATACGATGCGTCTAGATCGGTAGACGCATCACTACTAATTACAGCATTTTATCTTCTATTAATTTGCCATGCTCAAATTGCAATGTCCTATTGCAGTAGAGATTTATCATTTCATTTGAGTGAGAAGCTAAAACAAATATCCGGGCGGTTTTTATGACGTTCTCCATGCGCAGTTTAGCTTTTTCCTGGAAGGATGCATCGCCAGCTCCCAAAACTTCATCAATCAAGAGGATTTCTGGTTTCATCGCAGTGGAAATCGCGAAGGTGAGGCGGGTTAGCATACCCGCAGAATATGTGTGTACAGGTGCTGAGAGAAACTCTCCTAGCTCAGTAAACTCTTCAATGTCTGGGATAAAGCTGCGTGCCTGCGCTTTACTCGCGCCAAGAAACATACCCATGCGAACAACGTTCTCATAGCCGGACAGCTCGTTATCTAACCCAGCACCAAGCTGAAAAATCGTAGATATCTTCCCTGAGGTAAAAACATTTCCGCTTGTCGGCGTGTAAATCCCAGCCAATGTCCTCAATAGCGTGGACTTACCCGCACCATTATGACCGATCAAACCAACCCGGTCCCCATCTTTTAGCGTGAAACTTACATCGTCAATTGCTCTAATTGTAACGATATTTTTGGTGCCTCTGGAAATTATGCCGCCTGTGCTTGCTGCAACTAATGTGTTTCTTAAAGACATGCTTCCACCCTGAAACAGGGGATATTCAACTGTCGCATTTTTTACGATGATTTGAGCCATAATCAGTGCACCCAATACGCTAAACGATGACGCTTATTCGCTGTCATAAGTAGGGCGGCTGCCCAAGTTAATACCGTCATTAAAATGACTATCAGCCAAGTGGTACCAGTTGGTGCATTGCCCATGATCGGATCACGGATCAAAGATAGCCAATATGTGAAGGGATTGAGCTCAGCAATAAATGCGTTTGCACCGAGTTGCTGAGGTCTGAAGAGTACCGGTGTGATAAAGAATAGCGGCTGTATGACTGCAGCTAGAAGGGGAGCTAAGTCTCTATATCGAGCGCCGACAAAACCCAATAGTTGAATGACACCTAGTAAGTTGAAACTTACCAATATTAACCCTGGGATGGCCAACAGGGACACAAAGCCAACAGTTTTTGGATAGATCATTAAGACGATAATCACCACAATAAAATTGTGTGCGAAGTTGATTAGATTTTTTATTAAAACTAGCAGGGAGACTAGAATGGAAGACGTTTGCATGTTGAGAAATATGTCTCGGTTTCCATAAAATGCCGAGGCTGAGTCAACAATGCATGCAGTTAATAAATACCAAGTTACAAGGCCGATGGCTAAAGAGGGTATAAAGGTCCCTCTATCCACTTCAAAGAGCGTACTCCATACTATACCCAGCCCTCCAACGCCAATCAATGTGCCTAGGACTAACCACAGCGGTCCTAAAACGGAGCGCCTATAGCGGGTTTTCGTATCACTTGATGCAATATAAAGGGCAAAGTTCACCTTAGCTAAAGCATCAAAAATTTCTTTCTTAACTATAGCTAGTTTTGATGAAGTCGGGGTGCTGTTCATGAACCAATCCGTTTTATCATTTTCAAAAATCCAAGTTCTGCTAAATTGAGGTGGAGCTCGTTCATATAGCATTCCATTAAATGGCTCTGGAAATCTGCGAATAACTGCGGCTACATCACATCAGGTGTAGTTTCAATCTGGTATGACGTAATTTCACTCACTATTGTGTATCGAACTGGGCGGATGATGTGATCGGTTATAGTGAGATGTTTAAGTTTTAATTGCTTATAGAGCCAATTTTTGGTTTGTAAAATACGTTTCTGATGAGTGCACGGTTATGCACCCAAAATGAGTGTGGCATGGTCACCTGTAATTCATTGAAATGGTGCGCGCATAAAATCACGATTACGCTTTATAGCTTTTCTCTGAGCGCTCCGTGCTGCTGTTGTAAAAGAGCTCCCACTCTGCCAGCTTTGCCTCGAGATTGACTTGAGCCCCGCAAACTCCTCCAGATTTTGGTAGAGTCCAATCCTTGGTAAGAGATGGACAATGAAACGCTCACGGTTTTCAGACGAACAGATAATCGGGATGATTAAAGAGTAGGAAGCGGGAACGCCAACTGCACAAGTGTGGCGCAAATATGGGATTAGCAGCGCCAGTTTTTACAAATATAAAGCCAAATTTGGTGGCCTAGAGGTTTCCGATGCGCGTAGACTGAAAGCATTGGAAGAAGAAAATGCCAAGCTAAAAAAGCTGCTGGCCGAGACGATGCTGGATAATGCTATTTTGAAAGATGTTGCTGCAAAAAAATGGTAACGCCCGATGCCAGGCGAGACGCAGTTGGTCGTGTTTGCCAAGTGTATGCCGTGAGCCAGCGTCGGGCGTGTGCCGTTTTATGTGTTGATCGATCAAGTGTGCGCTATCGTCGTAAGCGGCCTGATGATGGGCATATTCGTGAAGCAATGATACAAGTGGCCTCCGAGCGACGGCGCTTCGGTTATCGGCGTATTCACGTCATGCTGGAACGACAGGGGATCATCATGAACCTGAAGAAGCTGCGTCGATTGTACAAGCAAGAGAAACTAACTGTGCGCAAGCGTGGTGGGCGCAAACGAGCTCTGGGAACGCGGAGGCCGATAGTTTTACCATCACGAGCTAATGAACGATGGAGCCTGGACTTTATAAGTGATGCCTTCACAGATGGTCGTCGGTTCAGGGGTCTTGCGGTCGTTGACGACTTCACGCGGGAGTGTCTGGCTTTGGTTCCCGACACATCCCTGTCAGGCCTGCGGTTGGCACGCGAGCTGGATTACCTGATCAGTCAATTCGGCAAGCCGCGAACGATAGTTTCTGACAACGGGACAGAAATGACCAGTCATGCCATTCTCAAGTGGTGTCAGGAGACAGGCATTGAATGGCACTACATCGCGCCGGGCAAACCAATGCAAAACGGGTTTGTCGAAAGCTTCAACGGTAGTTTCCGCGACGAATGCCTGAACGAGACCTTGTTCTCATCGCTCGCTCAGGCACGCACCGAGATCAAAGCATGTAAGGATGATTATAACAAAAACAGACCGCACTCCTCACTCGGCAATGTCATGCCGAATGAGTTCGCTATAAAAATGGCTCTAGAAAAACGGGCCGCTTAAGGCCAATAGTATAACCTAAGACTCTCCTGAAAAATGGAGGAGCATTGGGGCCCAGGTCAAGATCAACATCCCCTTTGTAACTGAGAGGTTGATCGAGTAGTATAAATGCGCTCAAATCTGATAGACCACTCAGTAAAGCAACCTTTGTCTAAGGCATCATTTTTAGATAATTTTACCCGAGGTTATAGATGATATTTGCGTGCAATTTCTAAAGCTTCCGCCTGCTCGGTGCCAATATATTCTTTTGTACTTTCAATACTGGCATGGCCGAGCAATAATTGGGCCGCACGTAGATTCCCTGTTTGTTGGTAAATATGAGTTGGGAATGTCCTTCGCAAAGAATGAAGACCATAGAGGCTAGGATCAATGTGAGCCTTTTCAAGCCAGGATTTAAACAACCGCCATAGCTGACTTTCACTGAGGTGAGTATGAGACCATCTTACTCCCTGTCCCGTAAACAGCCAGCTATGTAATGGTTTTCCAGAAGCTGAGAGATATGTGCGCAAGCTTTCGCGCGTGTTTGAAGATAAACGTGCTTGAACTGGGCGGGTGTGGCGAGTTTCAGTTTTCTTTTGGAGAATTTCAACGATCTCGCGGATCCCTGCCGGGGTTGCCACATCTGAGACCTGCAAGCGCACCAAGTCAGATCCACGAAAACTGGTGTCGAGGGCTACGTTGAACAGAGCGAGATCACGTAAAGTATGTTCTTGGCGTAACAGTAATCGGATCAACGCGATTTGATCGGGTGTAAGAGGTGGCTTTTTGCCTACCACACGGCCTTTATTCCAAGCGGTCTTAGCGGTGGCAGACATACAAAATTCCTTGCAAGCTTTTGTGGTGCTCTTTTGGTAAAGCTTGCATCAGAAGTTGGATCAGTCAAGAGAAATGCTTCTATCCCCTTATTTTGTCGGGTTTTCAGAGACATGCGTCATGCGAGCTTTTAACTAAAAGCTCCCATAGAAAATCTGTACACTGAGTGATGGTGGCTCTACAAGAAATCAGTAAATTTATAAGTTATCAGGCTGAGCCGTTAAAGTGCGCCATAGACAGCCAGGCCATTAGAAATCCATTGAAAATTGACAAAGGCTCGCACGAAGGCGCTACATCATAGCTTACCGAGCAAATCCTGAACCACAGAGGGTTTGCGTTCAATTAGAGCCAACAGTACCTGAGCCGGTCCTTGTGGCGTACGGCGTCTTTGTTCCCAGTTCAGAAGCGTTCCCTTTGCCACACCGATACTGCGGGCGAAATCGGTTTGAGACAAGCCTGTTTGCGCCCGAATTTTAGCTACATCAATTTCCGGTAAAATAATTTCGTGAACCAAAGAGCCAGCCTCGTGCCCCTTGGAAAATTCAAGGGCTTCGTCCAATCCCTTCTTGATGCTCTCAAATGCACTCATTGTTTACTGCTCCACATTGAAACGATCGCCTTACTCATTTCTACCGCTGCTGCCTGTTCTTTAGGAGTTAGATCCGCTTTTTCATTTTTTGCGAAAATCGTGATCAGAAAGATCGGCATGTGGTGCCCGCCAAATACGTAGATCGTTCTAAAGCCCCCGCTTTTGCCACCACCTTCTCTGGGAATGCGGACTTTTCTTAATCCACCCCCAAGAGAGACACCCTCTTCCGGGTTTGTAGAAATCCAAGTAATAGCCGCTTCACGCTCGGCATCTGTCATAATGGATCGCGCACGGCGCTGGAATTCTGGCAACTCAACTACGGTTTGTAATTTAGTCATCTATATATACTTCAATGGCGCGTAAGTCAATGGCGTACTACGGCTTATTATTCTTCGCAAGGAGGTCAACCGCATGCTCCAAGGTTTCCCCTAGCCCCCAACCATTAGCATCAGCGATCTCATAAAAGGCTGCAATCGTCTCAGGCTTTGCTTTAATATTGAACTGCACATTACGGCCAGTTCTGCGACGACGCTGCGGCTTTGTTTGCTCCGGTGCTTTGGGCTCCCTGCTTACAAAGCCTGCGGCCACAGCTGCCTCCTCTGTCGCTTTATCTTTTGGTGCGGTTTTGGGGGTTGGAACGAATGCACTGAGATCACTCAGAGCATCACCAAAGCCAAGATTTGCTCGTTGTTTACTCATCAGTATGCCCCTGCACTTGCATCAATTTTTCAACCACTTCGCCCGCAAATTGTCGTGCATTATCAATTGCTTTAGCAACGTTACTTACCTGTGATGGGTCAAGACTGGTCAACGTACCACCATAATCGAAAAGGTCACGATAGGCAGCGCGCTCTACGATTGGCGTCTCACACACATCAATACCACTTTGTGTAAGCTGTTCTTGCACATTTTTGAGTGCGCGTGAACGAACTGCGGCGCTAGTACGGGTTAGCACTACGCAATGCGGAATAACACGTCGTGCCATTTTCGCTTGATTATGTATTAAACGAATAGTTTTGGCGCCTCCCTTCGCATCCATCGAAGAGCCTTGAATTGGGATCAGCACCAAATCAGACATACCAATGGCGTTTGCAACCATCAGACTGGCTGTTCCCTCCAGATCAATGATCACAAATTGAGATTTTCCGGAGGCTTCCTCAATTTGATCAACAATACCATCCTCCGTGATACCGCTAACAATAGAGATGTTCTCTGGCTTACCTGGGAGATTGGCCCATTGCGATATCCAACGTTCTGGGTCGGCATCAAGGATCGTAACGCTAGCGCCACTTTCTGAAAGTTGCGTAGCGAGGATCAAGGCTGTCGTGGTTTTCCCCGCACCGCCTTTGGGATTGGCAAATGATATAACTGGCATCTGTGCTCGACTCTGTTTTTTTACGCACCTTACCAGATAGCTATCAGATATCTACCCAATGCTGAAGCTATCAGATAGCTACTAGATATCTTATAGGAACTAAAAAGATACTATACAGTATCTTTTACGGACTACCTCGCCTCTCAAACCATTATATGCAGAGACCAATGAAGGCCCTGTCAGGATTTTTTGGGACATCTCAGCCCCCTCAAAAATCCAAGAGCACTAAGCCTGCTCAAGATAATACACAGAGCCGTTCGTCGGGCTGAGGTATTGAGACATGATGGGGTCGGTTCCGGCTCGGGGCGGAATGACACCCTAAGCGCTTGCCTCCGTGGGCCAGAGATATTCGCCGGTGAGCAGGATGTGCGCCCAGCCCAGAGGAGAGATATGGGCTAAGAGCTCGGGCGGGACATCAAGGCCCTCGTTTCGTCGTTCGACCACGGCGTGGCTGAGATGGACGGTGTTCCAGTAAATGATGATCGCCGTGAGCAGGTTCAGCCCGGCGATCCGGTAATGCTGCCCCTCCGTGGTTCGATCCCGGATTTCACCCTGCCTGCCAATGCGCAAGGCATTCTTGAGTGCATGATGAGCCTCGCCCTTGTTGAGGCCGATCTGGGCGCGCCGCTGCATATCGGTGTCGAGAATCCACTCTATAATAAAGAGAGTGCGCTCGACGCGTCCGATCTCGCGCAGAGCCGCCGCCAAATCGTTCTGTCGGGGATAGGACGCCAGTTTCCGGAGCAACTGGCTCGGCCTGATCTTGCCGGCAGCCATCGTGGCGGCGCACCGGAATAGATCAGGCCAATTTGCGACGATCAACTCTTCCCGGATTTTGCCGCCGACCAGGCCGCGTAAATCCTTCGGCGTTGCTGCGGGGGCGAACACGTAGAGCCGTTTCGATGGTAAATCACGAATACGCAGGATGAGGCGATAGCCAAGCATGGCGCTGATGCCGAAGAGGTGATCGGTAAAGCCGGCCGTATCGGCATATTGCTCTCTAACCTGCCGACCTGCCTCATTCATCAGCAAGCCGTCGAGGATGTACGGTGCTTCGCTGACCGTTGCGGGAATCGTCTGTGACGCAAACGGCGCGAACTGGTCATTGACGTGGGTGTAGGCTTTCAGCCCGGGTTCATTGCCGTATTTGGCGTTGACCATGTTCATGGCCTCGCCCTGCCGGGCCGACGGGAAGAACTGACCATCGCTTGATGCAGTCGTGCCCGTGCCCCAGAACCGGGACATCGGAAGCTTCCCCTGCGCGGTCACCACCATTGCCAGCGCCTGGTCCATAGCCTCGCTCTCGACATGCCAGCGGGCGAGGCGCGAGAGCTGCCAGTAATCATGTGTGTTTGAAGCTTCCGCCATTTTTCGGAGGCCAAGATTTAGTCCTTCGGCGAGAAGGACGTTCAGCAAGCCGACCCGGTCGGCGCATGGCGCTCCGGTTCTCAGATGGGAGAAGGTGTCGGAGAAGCCAATCGCCTTATCAACCTTCAGCAAGATGTCCGTGATCCGCGCCGCCGGCATTCGACGATAAAGATCGAGAACAAGCTCCTCTGCGTTTTCGGGAACGTCCGCGGTGAGCCGATCGATGCGCAGCGTTCCATCTTCGATGCTGCCATGGGGAATAGTCCCATCCCGAGCGGCACGCGCCAGCCGCTTCAAACCGTCCGCAAGACGGGCTTTGCGATCTGTCAGCCAGGCTTGAGGATCAATGGGAACTGCCAGCTTGGCGTTTGCCTGCGCCGAGGTTAACGGTACAAGGACCTGCTTGAGATCACCGTATCGGCGGGAATGATCGAGCCATATGTCACCCGATCGGAAAGCATCGCGAAGATGGAAGAGGACCGCAACCTCCCATAAGCGGTTGTCATTCCCATCTTGCGCGCGGAGATGACGATGCCATTTCGAATTCGGTCGCAAGAAGGACACACTGGTTGGTGTCGGCGCACGCGTTTCACCGATGGCTTTCGCAGCTACAATCAATGGTTCGGCTACCGGCGCGGCCTTGAGCCTCAGGCATCGTAACATCCTTGAAGCATATCGACGGAAGCGATGATAACCTTGTCCTACATGAGCGAGTGGCTCGTCTGCCAACGTGCTGGTAAGCTGCGTCCCTGCCGCGACCAATTGTTCAAGTTGATGCCATTCAGCTGATCGCGCCAATACATTTTCCAGCGGAACGCCATCGTCGCGGGCTTCCAGCAATGAGGCTCCCAACGCCGTGAAAGCGCGAAGCGTATCAGTGACGGCCGCTTTGGAACTGGCAATCCGCTCGTCATGAAGTCGTTTGGCTTCCCGCCAGGTTTTCCCGACGATGCGGTCGTGGGTCTCGACGATGGCGTCGGCAATTGCCGCTTCCCATTCGACGGCGCAAACGGCGAGGATCGCCCACCTTCGATCAGAGCTGATATCGCGCAGCCCGTCAGTGAAATAGCGCTCGCCTTGCCGACACAGGCGCGCGATGCGGTGTGGCGGGATACCCACGAGGATCTGAGGATCGATCTTCAGACCGCGCAGGAGCTCCAGCCGATCAAGCAAGCGGTTCGCTGACGCGGAATTGCTGCCGACCTCGAACTGGCGAAGCCAGATGAAGCGGCTGATATTTCCGTTCACCATTTCAGTCAGAAGCCCGTCCAGGCGCTCACGCGCATCAAGGTCGAGCCGGTCGGCAATTCGTGTCTCGATGCGTCGCTCGGCGGCAACGAGAGCATCCGCGCACAGGCGCTCTATCGTGGACACCGCTGGCAGGATCGTCACCATTTTCCTGCATTGCGAGACGAAGCGCTGCGCCAGATCTTCGTTGGACCTGGCATCTTCGGCCTGATCGAAAAGCCAGTCTCGCAAATCGCGGGCGCCACGGCCTGCGAACGCCTTGTAACCGTAAATCTCGCGCAAGGCTTCCATATGCTGCTGACGAGTTTGGCGGCGAGTGGCGTAAGTGAGAAGCGCATCGGCCGGAACACCGAGTTGCGCTCCGATGAAGGACAGAACTTCTTGCGGGATCAGCTCGCCGGGTGTCAGCGCACGACCGGGATAACGAAGGGCGCAGAGCTGTAAAGCGAACCCGAGCCGATTTTCCGGTCTACGCCGTTCACGGATATGTTCCAGATCGTCGTCGGCCAGTGTGTAATGCCTGAGCAGCAACAATTCGTCGGTTGGCAAGTCGAAGAGTGCCGAGCGCTGTCGCTCGGTGAGAATATGTCGTCGTGGCATACCAGAATTGTCCCCATTGAAGTTTAGTCTGTTTTGGACAACAATTGGCCCCTACAAATCAAGGTCTTCCGGCACCAAAATCCACGAGGGTTCAATTGGGACAGCGCGCCGCCATCTATTGCCGTGTCTCGACAGCTGATCAGTCCTGTGAACGACAGGAGCGAGATCTCACTTCCTTTGCCGAGCGTGCCGGCTACACGATCGCCGGTGTCTACAAAGAGACGAGCTCCGGAGCGAAGCTGGATCGAGCCGAACGGAAGAAGGTCATGGCGCTCGCCCAGGCCAGAGGCATCGATCTGGTTCTGGTCACCGAACTTTCCCGATGGGGACGATCTACGATCGATCTTCTCAACACATTGCGTGAACTGGAAAGTCGGAAGGTCTCGGTGATCGCCATGAGCGGCATGACCTTCGATTTGGCCAGCCCGCACGGCCGGATGCTCGCGACGTTTCTGTCCGGGATTGCGGAGTTCGAGCGCGATCTCATCAGCGAGCGCGTGAAATCCGGACTTGCCGCAGCCAAGGCACGCGGGAGACGGCTTGGACGACAGCCCGGTCAGCGCCCAAAGTCGGACAGGCTCGCCCCGAAAGTACTGGCGCTCATCGCGGAAGGCCGCAGCTATCGCTGGATCGCCCGCGATCTGGCAATCAGCAAGAATACGGTTGCAGATATTGCCAAGCGCTACAGGGAAAGCAAATGCGCCAGAGCGTGAAGTGCGCGTGCGGCAGAAACAATCGGCTCAATGACAGAATCGTATGGCATGAAAAATCCATTGTCGGGAACCAAAGTTCTTGCACAAGTTTCGTCGCTCTCGTCGGTTGTGGCGACCGTCAGGCCACGCTGATCAGCACGCCACCGGCTGCGGCCACAAGCACAACAATCCAGGGCGTGGTCTTCCACGCCATCAGCAGAACAAAGCAGGTAAGTGCCAGCGCGAATTGATAAGGGCCGACGATGGCACTGGTGAAAACCGGATCGTAGAGCGCTGCGCCGAGAATGCCGACAACGGCGGCGTTGGCACCCCTCATCAAGGCCTGCGCGCTTTCGCGTTGGCGGAAGCTATCCCAGAAGGGAATAACGCCAAGCAGGATCAGAAAACCCGGAAGGAACACGGCGATCAGGGCAATGCCCGCTCCGATGAGGCCGTTAGGTTCCGGCCCCAATAAGGTTCCAAGATAGGCCGCGAAGGTGAAGAGTGGTCCCGGTACCGCCTGCGCCGCACCATAGCCTGCAAGAAACTGATCGTGACTGATCCAGCCGCTTTTCACCACTTCCGTTTCGAGAAGCGGCAGCACGACATGGCCACCGCCGAAGACCAGTGAGCCTGCGCGGTAGAACGAGTCGAATACGGTGAGCCCTTGCGAGGACAAGGCCGGAGCGAGGATTGGCAGTCCAAATAGTAAAGCGAAGAACAGGACCAGCGAGGTTGCCCCAAAGGTCCGCGAGACCGGGAAGTTGATGTGCCTGGTGACTGCCTCGTGATGATTACGGCAAACCAGAAGGCCTGCTGCCGCGCCTGCAGCGATCGCCGCCACTTGGCCAAGCGCGCCCGCCAGAAGCACGATTATCAGGACCGCACCGAGGGCGATTGTGGCCCGCTCGCGATCCGGGCACAGGTTCCTCGCCATACCCCAGACCGCCTGCGCCACGATAGCGACCGCAACGATCTTGAGGCCGGTGATGATGCCGCCGCCGACCGGGCCGCCAAATACTGCGGCGCCGTAAGCGAAGATCATGAGGAAGATCGCTGACGGCAAGGTGAAGGCTGCCCAGGCGGCAAGCGCGCCGAGCGGCCCGCCACGCAACAGTCCCAGGGCAAAGCCTACCTGGCTCGAGGCTGGACCGGGCAGGAACTGGCTCAGTGCTACAAGATCGGCATAGCCCTTTTCGTCGATCCATTTGCGGCGCAGCACCAGCTCGTCGCGGAAATAGCCGAGGTGCGCGATCGGCCCGCCGAAGGAGGTGAGGCCAAGTTTGAGAAAGGCGGTGAAGACTTCGCCGACCGAGCCTCTGCTTATTTGGATTTCATTGTGGTTCGTCGTGTCGGTCATCGTTTCATCGCCTCTCCGGTAAATTCACGGATGCGCTCCTTGGCCACGGTAAGGCCCTCGCGACCCTTGTCTGTAATGGAATAGAGCTTGCGCACCGTGCGGCCGTCACGCTCCTCGCGCACGGTGAGATAGCCGTCGCGCGCCATCTTGTGCAGCAGCGGATAGAGTGTCCCGGCAGACAGGCGGTAGCCGTGGCTCGCCAGCTCATCGATCATCCACTGGCCGTAAATCTCACGCTCGGCCGCATGATAGAGCACATGCAGGCGCACGAGGCCGGACAGCAGATCGTGATGCTCCATTTTCAGCGAGTGCCGTTTCTCGGGCGCAGCGATTTTTGACGGGTTCCCTGTCATGCCACCTGCCTTCTTGATTCGCGGAGCAATCGGTTCATACTATCGATTTACGATAGCGAAAGACGATTACAAAAGGAAGACAAGACTTTGAGCTTATCCTGATTGGCATTGTGGCGGTGTTCACCGCTGGCGTCACGCTTTTCTCGGGCTTCGGCCTCGGCACGATCCTGATGCCGGCCTTCGCGCTGTTCTTCCCGGTCCCGTTGGCAATCGCGGCGACCGCCGTCGTGCATTTCGCCAACAATATCTTCAAATTCGGACTGATGGCCAAGCAGGCCGATTGGCGCGTCGTGACGCGGTTCGGGCTCCCGGCTGCGATTGCCGCTCTCGCGGGAGCGAGCCTGCTAACTTGGTTCGACAAGTTGCCAGCCGTTGCGAGTTACACCCTTGGCGGGTCGGCCTATGAAATCACAGTGGTCAAAGCCGTCATCGGCGTATTGATTGTCGTGTTCGCCCTACTGGAACTGTGGCCGCTTTCAAGCGCTTGCGTTTTCGCCGCGTTTGTTGCCACTCGGAGGCGTGCTGTCGGGATTCTTCGGCGGCCTTTCCGGTAATCAGGGTGCGTTGCGCTCCGCCTTCCTGCTGAAAACGGGGCTATCAAAGGAGGCTTTCGTTGCCACCGGGGTCGTCTCGGCAGTTATCGTCGATGCAGTTCGGCTAATCACTTATGGAACGAGTATCTTGGCGGAGCACCTTGCCCGGTCTCAGGAACTGCCTGCGCCGGTTGCCATGGGCACGGTCTGCGCCTTCATTGGATCGTTCGTGGGCAAGCGTGTCCTGCAGAAAATCACACTGCGCACCGTGCAGATCATCGTCGCAATTATGATTTTGCTCATTGGGAGCGGACTTGTGGCAGGCTTGATCTAACCCTGAGAGGATGTGGGCAGGACATTTGCGCTTAGGGTGTCATTTCGCCCCGAGCCGGAACCGACCCCATGATATGATCGTCGGATGGAAAAGCTATTAGCAACAAGTGGAAGCCTAGCAGGGATCAAGACCGTCGTAGTTTTCCAGTGCAGCCTTTGGGATAGACAAACGATATAACCGGCATATGTTCGGCTCTGATTTCATGTATTCTACCCAATGTTGAAGATACCTGATAGCTACTAGATATCTTATAGAAACTAAAAAGATACCATACATTATCTTTTACGGACTACCTCGCCTTTCAAACCACTTTGTGCAGAAACCAATGAATGCCTTGTCAGGATTTTTTGGGGCATCTAAGCCACCGTCAAGCATCCAAGAGCGCCAAGCCTGTTCAAGATAATACACATCCCAACCAGGAGCCGCTCTTCGGGCTTCTTGATATGTATCGAGATCTAACCGAATTGTCGGCAAGCAAGCTGAATGAGATTTCACAGCTTCCATACGACGGTTTGTAAAAATAATTACATCTTTCTCAATTCGAACTGCATAATCTGGCATATGTTCAAATTGTTCATCTTGTTTCGCGATGTTCGAAACAAGTCGACGAAATTCTTTCTCTGTCGATGAAGACCCACATTTGGCTTGTAACTTACTTAGACTAATTCGCCATTCCTTTTGTGCTCCGCAATGTTTACGCGCCAACTCATAAATCCGCCGTTCAAGTGGTTTTCTGAGGCGAAAATAATCGCGATGCAGCGTCAAGACTTCCCGCGATCTAATGGCATTGAACACCCACTCTGATAAGCGAATTTCCACTTCCTGCATCCGCCCATCACGCGTTTCCCGAACGATCTTGAAACGATCAATCAATCCAAATCCATCGAACTCCTCTTTACCACCAGTGATGATATTGGTGGTAATCGTTGTTCCTTTAAGTCGTTCCAGAGCAGCTTTTAACTGCTCATACCCGCGTCCGTCAGTACCTCGGTTAGTGGCCGAAAGCAGATCATACGCTCTGAACCTGATTGTTGGGCTAACTTCACGATCTTCATTAAGTGCAGCGATGCATTGGCTAATGCAATAAATCAGGACATCTCGGTCATGAACTGTTGCCAACCCCTTTACCGAGGGGATGACCTCTACAAAATTCGAACCATTTTCATAACGCCGAACATGTCGATCAGGTTTTGTTGCAATTGAGAAAATAGGGTGCTCCATTGAAGCCATATCTCCTTTGGGCGCGGCATCAAAGATATCGCACACAAAGAAATCTCCCTGCTGCATCCGATCGGGCAGGAGAGGGGAGCGTAGATTCGTGTTATCACCCACCATTATGCTACTTTCGTGTTATTACCCACCAAGGTCAAGGCTTTCGTGTTATCACCCACCATCTTTCGTGCTTTTACACACCGTCTTTCGTGTTATCACCCACCAGCCTATCGAATAAACACATATAAAACAAATGCTTACCGTATGGTTTTTTATGCTTAACACTATATTAACACATATATAACACTAGGCGATTGTGGATAACTTCATAAAACCAAGGGATTTCCATCAAATTTCCCATGATAATTTTTACGTTTAAAATAAATATTTTGCTTAGCTTTGAGTGGATTTCGATTGCCAACCAAGAGCAAAAGTTCATCAGTTTTCATGCCCATAATCTGCTCAGTCGTCATTATTTTTTGACGCTGCTCTGAATAAGAAACATCACGCTTTTCGTTAATCGTCTTTGCTTCTCGAATTTGCTGGGAATAAACGGTGTTGTCTCCGAAATGTCGCGCTACCCATTCAGCTGTTTCAATATCATTGAGATTAAAAACACGCTTGGTGATGCAGGAGCCGAAAATAGAACGGGCATCATTTGGTCCATATGCTTTTTCAACCTGGCCCGTATCCTGGGTAACGAACAACGCCTCAACCCCAGCCCCTGCCGCAACGTTCGCGATATTCATGATCTGCTCCATTCGTCCCATCCGCACAAATTCATCAAGGGCAAGGAGAATAGGGGCTTTCACTTTTCGTCGCCCGTCTTGACGAACGACAGTGCCTAAAACCAGATTGATAAATAAGCGCATAAACACTGCCTGCTTATCCACTTGGTCCAAAGGGACTACGATGAAGAGATCCACCTCATCATCAAGAAGATCATCCATGTCAAAACTGGACCGCGCCAAAAAGTGGCGCATATTATCCGACTGCATCCATTCAAAGGCTTTCGAAACAGCCGTTTGAATGGATCCGCGTTCTCTGTCTCCTGCACGCAAAATAGTTGCAGCTGTCTGAGCAGGTCGGTGCCCTACAAAATCTTTGTTTTTAACCCAGGCCTCGAGAGTTGTATCTAGGTTGCCAGATAAGAGAAGATCTGCAACAGCGATCAGGTTACGGCGATTGGGCTCTTCTTGCGTAACGACCACTTCAATCGCAGCTGTTACGAGCTGACGTGCCATTTCAGAGAAATGTGCACCATCTCCTGGTTCAGGTCTTACTAAGCCATCTGCAACAAGAGCCACGTCCCGCCCTAATTCATTTAGGCGAATATAATCCAAAGGATTAAACTGGTCATTGGAATCCTCGATAATCCCGAAAGGATTAAGCACAGCGACTTTTCTACCAAGTGATTGCCGATAACGACGGGTTACCGCAAAATTCTCCCCCTTGATGTCTAAAACAACAACCGGTCCTTGATGATCAATAATTGCTGGGATTACGGCACTAACGCCTTTGCCGCCGCGTGTGCCAGAAACAACAAGATGGTGGCCGCCACGCCAACCCTTCGCATCATTTTTCTGATAACGTAGCAATTTACCATTATGGAGCGCGAGCGGCAGACCGGTCTTATTACGTGCAAGACTGGCAATATCACGCGGGCTCATCCATCCTGCTTGCCAAGGGCCAGTATTTGATTTTCGATCGCGGCCAATACGAGGATTTAAAATTGAACCTAGCGGGATGATTATCGCTAATGCTCCGAAAGCGACCCCAAGGCCTAAAGATATGAGCATCGCCTGTTTATGTGGGCCAGAATATCGGGATAATCCCTTGACCCCTTCCCAAATTCCACGTGGAAGCGACCACCCAGCACTTGTCCATGCTTGGACGGTCATCTGCATATCGCTAAAAACGCTTTTAAGTGGGGTTAGGGCGATTAAGGCCGCCAATGGCAAGCAGACCCATGCCGCGAATTTTAATGGCGCCCTACGGCCTTCTATGGCGTTTGCGAGGATGTCGAATGTCACAGCAAGAGCGATAATCAGAAAAGCATAAGTGGTTACTGAATAAATGTAGATTATCGCAGGCAGGTAGATCACGGCTAAAACAGCTAAAAGCCACGCGATGATCATGGCGACCCAGTGGCGGGTTTCCAGATTGAAACTCATGATTGATCCTCACTGTTCAGGAAACAAGATTTGCCAGAGACCGCGATCGTGGTCACGTTGAGTGAGGCGTTCTGGCAAATCACGCCGAACGATGTTTTCAAGAACAGGATCAGCGTTCAAACGGTCAAAGACCAAATTGCCCAAAAGCCATTTAATGCGGTCTTTGTCTTTTTTTAAAGAAAGGTGTCGCCTTGCATCAAGCGCGGCGATCTGAGCATCAACCTGCGTTTTCTTTTTCGCTAGTTCTTCAAGCTTAGTGTCGATCAACGGACTTTTATGCATGGGGGCCCTCGGAGATTATCTAGGCAAGGTTAGCATGTGAAATTACTGTTGAATAGTTAGAAATGCGCGCTTATACATTGCTTGTGCAATGTGCGCGTCCTCAACGGGATAAATCCCACGCCGGACAGCTTCCCAAAAGGTGGCTTTGCCACCTGACGAGGGTTTCCCCTCGAGCTCCAACCACCGCAATCAGGCGCTGGACCCTGTTTTGAAAAGAGGCGTCAGAGATATGGCGATCTATCATTTAAGTGCAAAAGTGATCAGTCGAGCAGGAGGCCGGTCTTCTGTTGCAGCCGCCGCCTATCGAGCGGCAGGGCGGCTGCATGATGACCGGCAGGGACTAGAGCATGATTACAGTCGCAAGGGCGGCGTCATCCATTCCGAGATCATGGTGCCTGAGAATGCACCTGAATGGATGCGTGATCGTAACCAGCTTTGGAATGCAGTTGAGATTGTCGAAAAACGGCGCGATGCACAACTTGCTCGTGAGGTCGAAGTTTCTCTTCCCCGGGAACTTGATCGCGGTCAACGGTTAAAACTTTTACGCGGGTTTATTCAGCGTGAATTTGTCGATCGCGGTATGATTGCGGATGTGGCCGTTCATGAAGGCAAGGCTCGTGATGGGTTTGGCCAACCCCATGCGCATGTCATGCTGACTATGCGTGAAATGACCGGGGATGGTTTTGGAAAAAAAGACCGCAGCTGGAATGCACCGGATTTGCTTCTGGGATGGCGCGAAGCTTGGGCACGAGATGCAAACATCGCTTTAGAGCGGGCAGGGCGATCAGAACGCATTGATCACAGATCTCTTGATGTTCAGCGTAGCGAGGCCGAGCAACAGGTTGAGTGTGCGCGTGCCGGTGGACAGGAAGAACTTGCATTTGAGCGCGAGAGGAAGGTGATTGAACTCAGTCGGGAGCCCGAGCCTAAAATCGGCCCATCAGCCAATGCTCAAGAAAAGCGCGGTATTGTCACCGAACGCGGTGATGCATTCCGCGCGACACAGGCACGCAATGCACAACGTGAGGAGTTAGGGCGAAAGCAATTGGAATTACGCCTTGAGCTGATGGAGCGAGGACGGGCGTTCATAGCATCCACCCGTGAACGGCTGGATCGGCTCTGGGATCGCGCAGGGGAGGCACTGTCTCGGATTAAAGAGAGGGTTATGGGGGAGGTTGAGAGACCGCAGACTGATACAGGGCGTAGTGACATGGATGTGCGCCGAGCTGTGGTGTTGGGTCGGGAAATCAATCGTCCAGAGGCGCAAGTGAAAGATATTGAACGGGATCATTTTTCTCTAGAAAAATCACGAGATAATGAGCGTCGTAAAGCTGTATTAGGGGGCTCCGAACTAGATCCAAATACATCTCGAAATGATAAAGGAAGGGAACGGTAACAAATATGGGAATAAAATTTAATCAAAACATGAGTGTAATTGAATTTGAAAATGGTTCTGAAGCGTTTGTTGCAATGAGCGAAATCGATGGGGTTGTGCATGTAGGATTTGCGTGGAAAAAAGGAAAAAGTCCTACAAATGCTTTTGAGGATTTAGCTGTATTAGTTTCGACTTTATCTGACACCGTTCCCTTTCCAGCTTGCTGAATAGGGAACGGTGCAAGCTCTTGCAGAGCGGTGTGGTTATCGGTTTTGATGGTGGTGCAAACCCAACCTCAAAACGAAGGAAACCACAATGTTGCATTCTACAGATAAGATCATCAAACACAAAACAGGTCTGTTAAACCTCGCGGAAGAACTCGGCAATGTATCGAAAGCCTGTCAGATGATGGGGCTGTCGCGCGATACCTTTTATCGTTATAAGGCAGCTGTTGAAGACGGCGGTGTTGCAGCCCTTCTGGAACGCACTCGACGCAAACCCAACCTTGCAAACCGCGTTGATGGGGCAACTGAACAAGCAGTTCAGGATTTCGCTCTTGAATTTCCGGCTTATGGTCAGGCGCGAACCTCTAATGAACTGCGTAAACTGGGCGTATTTATTTCGCCCTCTGGTGTGCGTTCAGTTTGGCTGCGCCACAATCTTGCAAACTTCAAAAACCGTCTCAAAGCCTTGGAAGCCAAAGTGGCAAATGAAGGCCTGATACTCACCGAAGCTCAAGTTCAGGCATTGGAGAAAAAAGGGCACAGTTACCTTAACTCTGGCGCAAGCATAAGCTGCGAAAATAGGCCATGATCGAATCTCGTTCCTCACTTTATCACCGCCATCGTTTCCCTG
>NZ_MOYL01000012.1:0-2946 GCF_001939785.1 Pseudochrobactrum sp. B5 | reverse complement strand
GATGGATATTGATAATGAGAACAATCAAGTCGATCGAGCTATTAGTACCGGTCAGCTGCATGCATTACTGCACTTCCACATCCGGCCTATCAACGTGGTGGTCTTCCACGGCTCTGATAGGGAATACTCGTTTTAAGGTTAGTTTCCCGCTTAGATGCCTTCAGCGGTTATCTAGTCCGTATATAGCTACTCTGCTATGCCGTTGGCACGACAACAGATCCACCAGAGATACGTCCATCCCGGTCCTCTCGTACTAGGGACAGATCCTTTCAATATTCCTACACCCACGGCAGATAGGGACCGAACTGTCTCACGACGTTCTGAACCCAACTCACGTACCGCTTTAAATGGCGAACAGCCATACCCTTGGGACCTGCTCCAGCCCCAGGATGCGATGAGTCGACATCGAGGTGCCAAACAACCCCGTCGATATGGACTCTTGGGGGTCATCAGCCTGTTATCCCCGGCGTACCTTTTATCCGTTGAGCGATGGCCCTTCCACACGGGACCACCGGATCACTATGACCGACTTTCGTCTCTGCTCGACTTGTCTGTCTTGCAGTCAGGCGGGCTTATGCCATTGCACTCGACGAACGATTTCCGACCGTTCTGAGCCCACCATCGCGCGCCTCCGTTACTCTTTAGGAGGCGACCGCCCCAGTCAAACTACCCACCATACACGGTCCTGGACCCGGATATACGGGTCGCAGTTAGACATCTATGACGATAAGGGTGGTATTTCAAGGATGACTCCACGAAGGCTGGCGCCTCCGCTTCAAAGTCTACCACCTATCCTACACATGTCGCCACAAATGCCAGTGTAAAGCTATAGTAAAGGTGCACGGGGTCTTTCCGTCTAACCGCAGGAACCCCGCATCTTCACGGGGAATTCAATTTCACTGAGTCTGCGTTGGAGACAGCGGGGAAGTCGTTACGCCATTCGTGCAGGTCGGAACTTACCCGACAAGGAATTTCGCTACCTTAGGACCGTTATAGTTACGGCCGCCGTTTACTGGGGCTTCAATTCAAGGCTTGCACCTCTCCTCTTAACCTTCCAGCACCGGGCAGGCGTCAGACCCTATACGTCGTCTTGCGACTTCGCAGAGCCCTGTGTTTTTGGTAAACAGTCGCTACCCCCTGGTCTGTGCCACCCTCATCTGCTTGCGCAAACAAGGGTCACGCTTCTTCCGAAGTTACGCGTGCAATTTGCCGAGTTCCTTCAACGCAGTTCTCTCAAGCGCCTTGGTATACTCTACCAGTCCACCAGTGTCGGTTTAGGGTACGGTCTATATGTGGGAGCTATTTCCTGGAACCGCTTCGCTGCAAGATCAATCCAATAAGACCTTACAACACACGCGATCCGTCACTACCCACAGGCCCACGAATATTAACGTGGTTCCCATCGACTACGCCTTTCGGCCTCGCCTTAGGGGCCGGCTAACCCTGCTCAGATTAACTTTAAGCAGGAACCCTTGGACTTTCGGCGAGAGTGTCTCTCACACTCTTTATCGTTACTCATGTCAGCATTCTCACTTCTGATACCTCCAGGATCTCTCACGAGTATCCCTTCACAGGCTTACAGAACGCTCCGCTACCACGCACATACGTGCATCCACAGCTTCGGTGTATGGCTTTAGCCCCGGTACATTTTCGGCGCAAAGACCCTTATCTAGACCAGTGAGCTGTTACGCTTTCTTTAAATGATGGCTGCTTCTAAGCCAACATCCTGGTTGTTTTGGGATCCTCACATCCTTTCCCACTTAGCCATAACTTAGGGACCTTAGATGGTGGTCAGGGTTGTTGCCCTCTTCACGACGGACGTTAGCACCCGCCGTGTGTCTGCTGGGTAGTACTCTCAGGTATTCGGAGTTTGATTGAGATCAGTAAGACGGTGAGTCCCCATTACCCATTCAGTGCTCTACCCCCTGAGGTATTCGCCCAACGCTCTACCTAAATAGATTTCGCGGAGAACCAGCTATCTCCGAGTTTGATTGGCCTTTCACCCCTAGCCACAAGTCATCCCAATCTATTGCAACAGATATGGGTTCGGTCCTCCAGTTGGTGTTACCCAACCTTCAACCTGCTCATGGCTAGATCACTCGGTTTCGGGTCTAATCCGACGAACTGAACGCCCTGTTCAGACTCGCTTTCGCTACGCCTACACCTACCGGCTTAAGCTTGCTCGTCAGACTAAGTCGCTGACCCATTATACAAAAGGTACGCTGTCACCCAGAACAAATCTTGGGCTCCAACTGTTTGTAGGCAACCGGTTTCAGGTTCTCTTTCACTCCCCTTGTCGGGGTGCTTTTCACCTTTCCCTCACGGTACTTGTTCGCTATCGGTCATGCACGAGTACTTAGGCTTGGAGAGTGGTCTCCCCATGTTCAGACAGGATTTCACGTGTCCCGCCCTACTCAAGGACTACAAAGAGCATTACGCATACGGGGCTATCACCCACTACGGCAAACCTTTCCAGGTTCTTCTGCTTGTCTCTTTATAGCCACTGGCCTGGTCCGCGTTCGCTCGCCACTACTTGCGGAGTCTCGGTTGATGTCCTTTCCTGCAGGTACTTAGATGTTTCAGTTCCCTGCGTTCGCCTCTTACACCCTATTTTATTCAGATGCAGATACCTTATTAACAATACCTAGAAATCTAAACCGTTCCGAAGAACGATTTAAACTTTCTAGGTATTTAAGGTGGGTTGCCCCATTCGGAAATCGTCGGATCAAAGGGTATTCGCACCTCCCCGACGCTTATCGCAGCGTATCACGTCCTTCATCGCCTGTGCATGCCAAGGCATCCACCAATTGCCCTTAATTCACTTGATTATTCTCATTGCCAATATCCATCAAGATTTTATGCTCACATCAGTGTCTAACGATAAACACTGGCAAGCCTAGCACACCGAAGATAGTGCGCCCGGATATTAGCAGAAAAGACCAGCTT
>NZ_MOYL01000011.1:0-30000 GCF_001939785.1 Pseudochrobactrum sp. B5 | reverse complement strand
CTTCACGCGCACGACCATCAAGACCGTAACCGTCGAGTTCCTCATAGCGCGCCTGAACTTCGCCATAGCGCTCAATGATTGTATCCATCTCGTCCATACGATCCGGATCACACATTGCAGCTTCGAGTTCACGCAATTCTGCGGCTACGATACTGACAGGGCCGGCACCATCCATCACTTCCGCAACGGCCGTACGCCCGCCCATTTCCCCGACATTCTGATCAAAATAGCCGATGGTCACGCCTTTCTCGACCGTAACCTGTCCCTCATCCGGCTGTTCTTCACCGGTGATCATACGGAAAAGCGTTGTTTTACCAGCACCATTCGGCCCGACAAGGCCGATTTTCTCGCCACGGTTCAAAGCGGCAGACGCTTCGATAAACAGAATGCGATGGCTGTTGGACTTACTGATATTGTCAATGCGGATCATGAAACAGGAGGCCTTGTGATTAGTCAGGCTCCTATGCCACGCCTTAGGCGCGCTGTCACGTCTTACAAGTTCTGCATTTAATACACAGTCTCTCTGACAATATTGAGAACTTAAAACCAGAACAGGCCTGATCGTCATCCGCATTCGGTATTGAGTGCTTGACATTTAATTAGGACTCCTACTTAATATTCATATGAGTCAGATATCAACAACACTCCGGCACCTACTGACAGGCTTTGATCGCCTTGCTATCGTTCTGCGAGCTGAACTATGGACAGCGGCAGCAGCCGAAGGGCTGAACCCGGCTCAGGCACAGGTTCTTGCTTTACTTGTGACGCGGCCCGACGGTATGCGCTCAAAAAATATTGCCGCGCAGCTTGCCGTTTCCGGCGCCAGTATCACGGAGACAGTAAACGCCCTTGTCCGGAAGAAACTACTTATCCGCACCGCTGATCCGTCCGATGCGCGGGCAAGCATCATATGCGCGACCCCTGAAGGTCATACTGTCAATGCTGCGATAGAAGAGAGCTCATCACGCTTTTCCCAGGCGCTAACGAGCTTGCCTGCTTCGGTACAAAGCGAATTACTCGCCACACAAATCAGACTGATCCGTGAATTACAGCAAGCCGGTGCTATTCCACTGCAGCGCATGTGCGTTTCCTGCCGTCATTTCCGTCCGAATATTCATCCCGGATCATCACACCCGCACCATTGCACATTTATCGGTGCAGACATTGCCGGTACGGATCTCCGGCTGGATTGCGGGGAACACGAAGCCGCAAACCAGACTGCTCAGGATGTAAACTGGGCGGCGTTCACCCAAAACCCTGAAAGTAATATCTCCGGCACACAAAAACTGCCGGACACCGTTGTTCACGGCTCATAAGCCGGAACTGAAAACGGCCCGGTGACTGCCATCACCGGACCGTTCATTGACCCAACTCCAAGCTACAGAGAAGGATTATCTATTATGGCACATATTCATCTCATTGATCCAGCGTCTGCCACCGGTTCTGTCAAACGGGTGCTCGATCAGATTAACGGTGCTTTCGGCACTGTCCCGAACATGTTCAAGGCTGTTGCCAATTCACCAGCTGCACTGCAAAGCATGTGGGGATCGTTCGGCGCTCTTAGTACCGGCAAACTCGGTGCGCGTCTGGGCGAGGAAATCGCTGTTGCAATTGCCAATGCCAATAATTGTGCATATTGCCTTGCCGCCCATACAGCGCTCGGACGCAAGGCCGGCGCATCAGCTGCCGATATGGCGGCTGCCCAGACCGGACAATCCTCAGACCCGCGGACACAAGCTGCTCTGAGCTTTGCCCTCAAAATCACCCGCGACCGTGCGGCAGTGACAGCAAATGATATTGCGGTGCTGAAAGCCGCAGGTTTTGACGATGAGGCTGTTGTGGAGATTATTGCCCATGTCGCTCTCAATCTCTTCACCAATTATATCAATGTCGCGCTGGATGTACCGGTAGATTTTCCTGCTGTCGCATTAAAACCGGCCGCCTGATCTTCCGGCGAAACAAACACAAAGAATAAAACTGCCGGCCTCCGTGACGGAAGCCGGCAGTTTCCTTTTACAAAATATCTGATGGATCAGAATTTGATTCCCAGTTTGGCATTCACAGAATTACTCTGAAAGCCTGATCCGAACTGACCGCGATAGCTGATACCGAAAACCGCCTGTTCACTGGCCTTAATATCAAAACCTGCCTGAACCAGCGCGGTATCCTCTGCCACAGGAATACCTGAAATATCGAATGCAGAACCCGTTGCAAAAGATGCGCGGCTGACCGGATCAGTATCAGCAAAAGCATGCTGCCAGCCCAGCGTACCATTTAGCTCGGCTTTGATATTACCAAACATCATCTCTGTTGCTCCGCGAATACCGAGCGTTGTGAACACAGTGCTCATTCTGTCGCCGTCAACGGTCAAGGCAGCCTGTCCGCCGGTTTCGGTAAAACTATCCGTCTTCACAGCAACATAGGCAAGATTGGCGAAAGGCTCGAAGACCGCATTACCGGTTTGCAGTTTATGGCTGAGTTCACCGAAAGCCTGAACCGTGCCTGCATTATAATCAGCTGCGAGTTTATCCGAGAAATCAGCAAAACGGACTGAACGGCTGATATCTACCGAGTGCCAGCTATAGGCAAGACCGGCGCTCAGAGCAGTATTGCCCCATTGCGAACCACCATAAATGCCGAGATGATAATTATCGCTCTCACCGGATGAAGCACGGTCATCAACATCAAAACTGGTGCGGCTGTAACCGGCCAATGCGCCAAGACGTGTATTCTCTGCAATTTCTGCATCATAACCGGCAAAGACACCACCCGTTGTCTGGCTGAGTTTTGCAGCACTGCCGTTTGCAGAATTCTCAGCCCATGTGCCGAAGCTCTGCATCCACAAAGCAGCAGGCGCATCTTTGGCTGAGACAACCTGTGCGCCCTTCTGTGCATGTGCATCCCCGAAAGCGGAACGAAGACGATCATGAGTTGCATTACGCAGATCGCTGCTCGTATTCATCAGAGCCGTTTTAGCGGATGCATGTACCTCACCTGTCAGCAGATCAAAAGCAGCCAAAGCCTGTTCTTTGCTTTCCAGCCCGAGCACCGCATCATAAACAGCATTGCCGCTTGCCAGAGATTCAACAGAGGCTGCGACAGAACGCTGATTAGCCGTTTCGCCGATATCGTCAAACGCAACCTGATTGCGCAGCACATCCAGATAAACCGCCTTCGGATCGTAAATCAGGCCGAGATTAATGAATGGCATATTCTGGCTGAGGTCAGCGAAAGTACCGTTCACACCGCCATCCGCTGTGAGAATGGTATAACGGCTGCCCGGTATATAAGAGCCTCCCGCTTTATCGACATAAACGCGGGCACCGTCGATTGTTGCAGTACCGGAAGCCTGAACGAGATCAGATGTACCATCCGGATTGATTTCCGCATGATAAAGAGAGCCTGCCTCCATCACCAGATCACCGGAAGTTTTCAGCGTGCCGATTGAGTTACCCGGTGCCAGAACAGCATCCGCAGCAATATGAATACCACCGAGTGTTCCTGAACCCGCAAGAAATGCACCATTGCTGACTTTAATCATACCGCTCACAGAAGCACCGGTATGATCCGCATCACCGACAATCAATCCGCCACGCTCTACTGATGTGCCGCCCGTATAGCTATTGACAGCATTCAGTGTCAGAACGCCCTCGCCGCGTTTGATGAGAGCACCGCTGCCGCTGATCTCCTGATTAACCTTCAGATTATTGGCAGCCTCAGCCACATCAATCCAGCCATTGCCGTCCAGCACGATTTTGCGCTCAAGACTGTTCATTGCCAGACCGGCCACGCGCAGACCACCATCATTTAAGCGTAAATTGGCTGATGCACTGCCCAGCGCCGCATCTTCAAAAACAATCACCGTTCCGCCATCGGAAACCGAGGTTTCGCCAATGAAATCGTGATTATCAATACAGTAGTCTCTCACAGCCTGCGCAAAGCGTGCATCCGTTGTCTGGCAATTGAGCAGTGTTTGTTTTTCTTCCTGCGTCAGATCCTTCAAGATCGGTTTGCCGTTTTCATCCGCGACCTGTCCAAGATAAACATCATTACGGTTATTATTACGGGTCAGGAAAAACTCTTTGCCTTTGGCTTCAAAACCGGATGCACCGGCGCCCCAAATCAGACGGCTTTTCTCAACATCTCCGTCTTTATAAGTCTCAAGCTTTGGCCCTACCCAGCGCAGCTCCTGTGCGACCGGATCGTGATCCGACAGCGAATTACCATTTGGCAGCAATGATGGTTTGGAAAGTGTGCCGGACCATTGACCATTATCAACAATTTCAACCCATTTGGCGAAAGGTCGGGAAACCAGAATATGATCAATATTCACACGATCCCAGCTCGGCCATGTATTGGTAGATTCTTCACCGTCACTGGTCCAGGTCGCACGTTCATCACCAACTTCACTTGGTTTGAACTGCTCGCGGTTCCGCTCAAGCTGAATCAGCTGATATTGTTGTTTCAGAATATTCATCGTCACCGGAAGATTATTGCCTACCGGATAGGCCTCTCCGGCAAAACCTATATCTTTTTGTGCCTGATAGGCTTTGTCCAGTGCATTGCCCCACTGCTCCCATGACAAATTGTCAATATTGGCATTCGGGTGTTCGGCTTGAATGATTGCACGCCATTTTGCTGCATCCGCCCGCTCAAGATATTCATAAGCCAGCGTTTTATAAAATGCGTTACCAGCGGCTTTTTTTATCAGGCGCAGTTGCGCATCCACACTCAGCAGGCCTCGTTCCGATACATCACCGGCATTCAGATCGCCGAGCAATATTGTCGGCGTCAGGGCAGATTGTGCCAGTTTGTTGGCATCTTTTGCCTGAGCGATACGACCAGATGATGTGTCTGCATAATTGAAATGGCGACCGGCGATAACCGTATCAGGGAAACCATTACCCGGCTTCACGACAACCGTATTCGCCGCCAGATATTCCGTTTCACCGCTTGTAAAGACCATGCCTTCGCCTTCACGGGAACCATGATCTTTGATTTTTTCAAATGCACCCAGCTTGTCTGCTTTTTCATTCAGCAGATCCAGAGTATTTTTCACATGGGCTTTAACAACCGTCGTATCGCCAAACGGCCTGTCGCTATTGTTGTAAAGTTCCGGCATAACCAGCACATCAGGGGCAACGCCACGCAGTAAATCCTGCATCGCCTTATTATAAATCAGCTGGCCATTCTTTTTTGCTTCAGCATCCCACATTTTGGAATCAAGGCCGTTATTCCAGATGTTAAAACCCATCACGGTCAGAGAAAAATTCTGTGTTTTTACTGGTTCTGCCTGTGCATTTGTATTCAGCGCAGCCAGCAATATTGCACTCGCCACCCCTGCCGTTAATTTACGCTTATGCCTTGCGCCTGACCGCTGCTGTTTCATCATATCATCCTGACAATAAGATTTGAGACATAAAATGTCACTTTTCTTACATTAGACGAGTCATATGTCAGTTTTTATACAATCCGGATGATTGTCAAAAATCATTTTCTTGACGCATAATTTTTTTTGTCCGAAATACGTGGAGTACAGGGGGCGCTATGCGATTTGACAATTCGGCATCAACCGGCGGCAACAAAAAAGACAACCGTCAGGCGTTTCTGCTGCAATATCTCGAGCAAAATCATTATATTTCGCTGGAAGAAATTGCTCATCTCTGCTCGGTGACGATGCAAACTGCACGCCGCGATATCATGGCGCTGGAAACCACAGGCAAAGTTCGCCGTATCCATGGCGGCGCGACGATCGCAGCTCCGATGGATGCCGGAACCTATCGTCAGAGGCGTCTGGATCAGGCCGCAGAAAAACAGGCGATTGCCGCATTTGTAGCCGATTACATTCCCGACAACACAACGATTTTCATTGATACGGGCACGACCTGCGAGGCCATTGCCGCTGCGCTGCTTAAAAACAAACAGGGCTTGCGCATTGTCACCTATAGTCTGCGTGTAGCATCACTCATCAGCGAGAATTCCGATTTCGCGCTGGCAATTCCGGGTGGTTTTGTCCGCGCCGTAGATGGCGGCATTTTTCAGGAAGACACACCCGATTTCATCAACCGTTTCAAATTCGACTATGCGGTGATTTCTGTCAGCGGCATCGATGATGACGGTGACCTGTGTGATGATGACCGGACAGAAGTGGCGGCCGTGTCCAAAGCGCTCGACCAATCCAGACACAAATTACTGGCTGTCGACAGCAGCAAATTCGGCAAACGCGCACTTGTTAAACTCGGCGCACTGAATATTGTCGATGCTATTGTCACCGACAAAGCACCGGCGCCGCATATTTTTGAGAAAATACAGACGCATAAGCTTCAGTTGCATCTGTGTGAGATCACTGACCGGCAAAACAGCTGAATTTGCCGGTCATAGTGCAATGATCCCAAATTATTCAGAAATCAGACCGATTTCCTGCGCATTGAAAACAGTACTGAAAATTTCATTCCGGCCGGCACGTTTACTCAGATATAGCTGACGATCAGCATGTGCCATCCACTGCGATGCAGACATTTCCGGCAGACAACATGCCGAAGCAACGCCGATACTGACCGTGACACAAGTGGAAACCGTTGAACCCGGATGCGGAATTCTTAAAGAACTGACCTGTTCCTGTATTTCTTTGGCCACCAATACTGCCGCGTCATGATCCCGCCCCGGCAAGACACAGACAAATTCCTCACCGCCATAACGTGCTGTCACATCTGTTGCCAGATGCACCGCGCGTGTAAGAGCCGCTGCAACCATCGCCAGACAACGATCACCGGCCGGATGACCAAATGTATCGTTGAACAGTTTGAAGAAGTCGATATCGACCATGATAACCGACAGCCAGTCGCCTGTGCGGGCCAGTTTCGTGGTTTCCGTCGCCAATGTCTGCTCCAGATGACGGCGGTTGCTTAAACCGGTCAAAGCATCTGTCACAGCCATTTGCGCCAACTGATCGCGCAGACGTTTCAATTCGACATGATTGGCCACACGCGCCAGCAAAATAACCGGCTGAATAGGCTTGGTCACATAATCGATTGCACCGGCAGATAACCCGCGCACTTCCGCATCCTGATCATTCAGGCCGGTTGTAAAAATCACCGGAATATCCGCAAGCATGCGATCTTTTTTCAGACGCTGGCAAACTTCATATCCGTCAATACCCGGCATCAGCACATCGAGCAGAATAAGGTCCGGCAACACCGTCTGTGCAACTTTTAATGCTTCCTCGCCTGAAGTCGCAAAACATACTTCATAATCGTCCTCGAGTACTGCACTCATAATCTCAATATTCGAGATTTCATCATCCACAATGAGGATGACCGCGCGGTCTGTCATAATTATTCTCCGATACGCTCAGTGTCCGGTGAAGCTTGCAAAACATCAGCAAATTCAGCATCCAGCAATGTGAGGGCGCGATTATAGTCAAGATTGTCGAGAGCGATCTTCACCGGATGAGCCTGCAGAGTGTCAGGTGTCATACCGAGCGTAATCGCCAACTTTTCAAAACTGCTGCGTGCCTTCAGACTTCTGCGTTCCAGAAGCCCGCGGAAAACCAGAATCTCCGCCTGAATATTGACCGGATCAGCTTGTCCTGCCGGAACCGGTTTATTATCATCTTCTGTTGTAGTTACAAGACTCTTAGCCGCTTTTATTGCGGGTTTCAGCACCTGCTCCAATTCAGCAATCAATATATTCGCCGCAACCACATCGCCTTGTGCCAATGCAGCTTCAGTCTTGGCAGATTGCTCATAAACTTCTGCAAGTTCCAGCGATCCCGCCACACCTTTCAGCGTATGGGCGCTGCGCCGTGCATCATCCAATGCACCGCGGCCGATCAGCTCGTTGAGCTCTTCCGGTGTTGCAGCAAATCTCTGCCCGAAATCGATAATCAGCTTACGTAGTAACGACGTCTTACCATTCATGCGTGCCAGCGCTTTTGTAAGATCAAACGGCAGCAGGCTTTCCGGCAAATCCCTTACAGGCTTCACTGCAACCGGAGCAGACTCTGCGACCGGATGCGAAGCTTCTTTACTGCGCGGCTTCAACCAGCGATCAAGTGTGCGCACCAGCAGGAACGGATCAACCGGTTTGGCCACATGATCGTCCATACCCGCAGCAAAACATTTCTGCCGTTCTTCCTCATAGGCATGCGCGGTCATGGCAATAATCGGCAATTGCTCCGCAGACCATTTTTTACGGATCTGCAAAGTGGCTTCAATACCGTCCATTTCCGGCATCTGGATATCCATCAAAATGCCGTCATAGGGCAGCGGATCCTGAAGAACGAGATCGCAGGCGATACGGCCGTTTTCAGCAACATCAACCACCAATCCGGCATCCTGCAGCAGCTCAACCGCGATCTCACGGTTGATCATACTGTCTTCAGCCAGCAGAACCTTCAGCCCGCGCAGCTGTTCCGCCACCATCGGAATAGTCTGGCCGATTTCCGCATGCGGCGCATCCGCCGCTGTTTCACGGGCAAACAAGCCGGTAATCGTGTCAAAAAGCACATTCGGAACAATCGGCTTGGTCAGGAAGGCAGCAATACCCGAACGCTCGGTTTCAGCGCGGAAGTCCTCATTACCATAGGCCGTCACCATCACCACATAAGGCAGCGGCGAAAGATTCTCATTACGATGAAGCGCCTGTACAGTTTGCAGACCGTCCATGCCGGGCATTTTCCAGTCCAGAACCACCAGATCATAAGGCTGGCCGGTTTTGCATGCTCCTTCAAGCGCGCCCAGAACTTCCTCACCGGATGCAACGAGATCAATATTCAAGCCCCATGAATTAAAGACATCATGGAAAATCTCGCGCGAGGCCGGATTATCATCAGCCACAAGTACACGCAAACCTGCAATCTCTGCCGAAGCGATGCGCTCCGGCTCAGTCTGCATTTCACCAATTGCCATATTGACGGTAAAGGTAAAAGTACTGCCCACACCCGGCATGCTTTCCACGCCGATTGTGCCGCCCATCTGCTCAACAATTTGTTTGCTGATGACCAGTCCAAGTCCGGTACCGCCAAAGCGGCGCGTCATGGAACTGTCGGCCTGTGTGAAAGAATTAAACAGCAAAGCTTGCTGTTCCGGTGCCATACCGATCCCCTGATCGCGCACCGATATGCGCAGTTTAACACCTGCATCCTGCTGCTCTTCAGCATCAACCGTGACTGTGACAGTTCCTTTTTCGCTGAACTTCACCGCATTGCTGACGAGATTGAGCAGCACCTGATTCAGGCGCAATTCATCGCCGACCAGAACCGCAGGCACATCATTCTGAATTACGGTCTCAATGCTGACGCCCTTATTCTCCGCATTAATTGCCGCCAGATTAAGCTGGCTCTGCAAAGAAGAGCGTAAATTGAACGGACGTGTCTCGAGAGAAAGCTTGCCTGCCTCATTCTTGGAGAAATCGAGAATATCATTGATCAGGCGCAGCAGAGCCGTACTGGCATTGCTGATTTTCGAGACATATTCTTTTTGACGCAGATCCAGATCCGTGCGCAGTACCAGATGGCAAAAGCCCAGAATGGCATTCATCGGCGTGCGGATTTCATGGCTCATATTGGCGAGGAACATGCTCTTCGATTTGCTTGCAGCTTCCGCTTCAAGGGTACGCTGTTCCAGTGCCGCATTCTTGGCAATAATTTCATCGCGCATGGCATTAATGCGGTTGAAGCAATCGACAAGCATATCGCCGAACCACACCAGCACTGCAGCCTGAAACGCGACAATAACCGCATGAAGCAGAACGCGCTTGATATCCCCGCCTTCAGGAAACACCGCTGCTGGCATCAGATAATCCAGCGTTAAATGATGCAGAGCCACGGCAGCGGCGGCAAAAAGAACTGCACGCTTGTCACACCACGCAACCGTGAGCGCCAGCATAGCAAAGAAATACATATGCATATCCATTTGCCAGAGCTGACCGCTCATAAAATACAGCAGCAATGCGGGCTGCCCCATCAGGGCAACGCCGGAAATATAGCGCGTTACCGGAGCAATGCCTGAGCGCAGCCATGATAAATGATAGGCACCGGCCAATACCACGCCTGCCAAAGCTGCGCCGACCGGCGAATGACCGGTAATATAAGCAACCAGCGCCAGAAGCGGGACATGCAGCCAGAATAAAATCACCAAAAACCGGCCAAACCGGCGGCGAAGGTCGTCAAGTTCTAGGATCATGCGGCTGTCGTCCGTTCCTGAATGGCATAACAACCACCAGGCAGCAGCGGTTCAAAAACCAGCCACTCACCGGCACTGTAAAGCCTGTTTGGGAAATCTTTATTTTCGGAATAAACTGTAATCAGGCTGGATGAAGCATTGATAGAAATAATCGCGCCCTCAGCGGCCTGAATGGAGCTGATAACAGAGTTCAATGTGCGCCAGGGAGCGACCATAACGATATATTGGTCATCCTTGCCAGTTGGCTTGAGAAAAGCCACGGCAATCCCGCCAAGCAACAGAACCAGCAATGCAATCGCTGGCATAAGATCGCGGATATGACACCGCTGATCACCGGTCTGCCCGTTCATGACATTATCCTGCTTCAAATATTACTGATATTAGCAGGATTAATATCGTTTTCCGGTAAATACCGCCTTAAGATTTTATAAACGTCACAACAAGACAGACCAATACGCCATCAGAACAGGAATCCTCAGCGTCGCAACACTTTTCCGGCTCTGTTACCGGTCGGTTTGCCTGCTGCAATCACCGCCTGTCCGTTGACAAAAACATGGCTGATACCAGACGGCATCTGTGTGGAATTTTCAAATGTCGCGTGATCTGTGATCGCATCTTCAAACAGCACCAGATCAGCAGCCATTGCAGGACGCAACAGGCCGCGGTCATGCAGAGAAAAACGCTGTGCTGCAACAGACGTCATCCGACGCACTGCATCTTCAAGCGGGAACCATTTTTTCTCCCGCCGCAAAGGTCCGGCAATACGCGGGAAAGTCCCGAAAGCACGCGGATGTGGTTTGGAGCCCGGACGCGGCAAACCGTCAGACCCCGCCATAAACAACCGGTTACAACAGGCCGCATGGAGATCATCCTCATCAAGCTGAAAAAGAATAATCCCTGTCTGCCCGTCATCCTCTTCAACAAAACGCACCAACAGATCGAAAGGCGTGGTACCAAGCGTAAAGGCAGCTTCACGCATGGTCTGCCCTTCCAGATGTTTCAGCGCCTCAATGCCGATTGCTGAAAGCCGTACATTCTCCCAACCTATCAGCGAAATTTTGCTCTGGCCGTGATAATCATCTCCGCCATGTTCCACCCAATGCGCCAGTTTCTGCCGCCATGGCATATCCTGCAGGCGCGCTTTCAAAGCCGGCAAACCACCATCCATCACCGCCGCTGGCAGAAGCTGTAATATCCATGTACTGCCTGCCGGATAGGGATACATATCAAAGCTGATATCCACGCCGTCAGACCGCAGGCTTTCCAGATAGTCAATCACAGCCGGTACATTGCCCCAGTTCGGCCGTCCCGCCGACTGCAGATGTGACAGCAATCCGGCTGCACCGGACAGGCGCACCGCCTCACCGAATTCTTCGGTCGCCTGCATCAGGCCTGCTTCATAGGAGCGGATATGCGCGGCCAGCACCCCGCCGAAACCGGCTACAATTTTACCCAAAGCTACCAGTTCTTCAATCTCAGCAAAAGCACTTGGCGGATAAACCAACCCCAGCGACAGACCTGCCGCCCCCTGCGCCATTTGCACTTCAAGCAAGCGGCACATCGCTGCAAGCTCGTTCTCTGTGGCAGGCCGTCTGTCATGCCCCATCACTGCCAGCCGCAAAGCTGCATGACCGACAAGCGAGATCAGATTGAGGGCAATCCCCTCTCCTTCCAAAGCCTGATGGTATCCCGAGAAATCATCAAAAATCTCATCAGATCGCGTTTCACCGAGAAGGCCGGAGAAATGCTGACGCAGATATTCGCGGGACTGTTCTGCTGCCGGATAGAGCGAAAAAGAGCAATTGCCGACCACAATACTGGTCACGCCCTGCATCGCCTTTTCCGGCCTGTCCCGCTCGCGCAGAAAGATCAGATCATCATGACAATGGGCATCAATAAAACCGGGGCTTAAATAACGCTCATCCGCATCAATGATCTGCACATCACCGTCTGCATTCAGACCTCTGCCGATCTGCCGGATTAACCCGCCGCTCAGCAACACATCGCCGCGATACCAAGGTGCGCCGGTGCCATCAATGATACGGGCATTGCGAATGAGCGTTTGTGTCATATCCGGCTCCGGCACTTCATTGAGCATTAAAGGGCAGCAATTGCAGTCATTTCAACCCGCAGATCTGGATCAGCAAGGCGCGCTTCCACACAGGCACGCGCCGGCGGGTTTTCCGGATCAATCCACGCATCATAGACCGAATTCATCGCATCGAAATCAACAATTGCCGGAAGAAACACATTCACCGCCAGCAATTTGGAACGGTCGGTTCCTGCCTGCTGCAAAAGCTGGTCGATCTTGCCCAAAACATCACGGGTCTGCTCTTCAATGGAAGCCTTGCGGTTTTCAGCCACCTGACCGGCAATATGCACCATGCCGCCATAGCTCACGGCCTGACTCATCCGGCTGCCTTTTTGGTAACGCATAATCATACCCGTATTTCCTTCTGTCATCGTCACTTCTGATTGTAAACTTCTGCTTGCCTGTATGTTAAAATCCAATATAACAGACACAATAACATTATAGCGCTCATCGGAGGCAGCATGTCAGACAGTACCGCAACCACTCCGGTCACGCCCAAAGAAGACAGCAGCAAACGTGCGCGCGGTCTGGATCGTGCCTTTGAGATACTGGATTTTCTGCGCAACAAGCGTGAACCGCTGAAACCCAATGAAATTGCCGCCCAAATCGGTGCCCCGCGTTCCTCGGTTTACGAGCTGGTCAATCTGCTGTTGCGCAATGGTATTCTCGAATTTACCGGCGGCGACGGTCGTGTGTTTCTCGGACGCAAACTCTATTTTCTCGGCGCCGCCTATGAAGATCATTTTGACTTCATGCGCGCCTGCGATGCCGCGCTGGAACGCATTGCCGAACAGACCCGTGAAACAGCGCAATATTGCGTGCTCGACGGCAATAAATATACCGTTGCCCGTATGAAAGAAGGCGTGCGCCCGTTCCGTATTTCCTCGGATGTCGGCCATTCCGTGCCTATTCCGTGGACAGCTTCCGGCCGCCTTCTGGTTGCTCATCTCAGCGATGAAGAAATTACCAGTTTCATTCCCGCTGCCGACTTTCAGATGCCTAATGGCAGCTGGCTTGATCCGGCTGAATTTATCGCGCAGGTACGCGAAGCCGACAGAACCGGTCAATTTACTTTCAACAGCACGGTCGATAATTTTACCCATTGTTTTGCCGTACCGATGCGTGATGCGCAGGGCATCGCCACCGCGACGCTGTGCCTTGTTGCCCCCCGCGATGACGGGCTGAAAAACCATGCTTTCTATCTGCAATGCCTGAAGGATGCCGCACAGGCGCTCAGCGGCAAGCACTGATTGGAAGAAGCAGACTTGTTTCACCGGACCTATCATTGGAATATGAAATGCCCTTCTGAAACTTCGCGCATCTGCCGCTCGACCGGTACATAATCCGGCGCACGGACAGGACTGTGCAATTCATCAGCAATCTGCCCGCGCCGCATACCGCGTCGCGCAGGATCAGGCACCGGAACGGCAGCCATCAGTTTCTTCGTATAAGGATGTTGCGGGTTTTCAAACACCGCGGCACGCGGCCCGATCTCGACAATCTCGCCCAAATACATCACCGCAACACGATGGCTGAGACGCTCAACGACCGCCATGTCATGCGAGATAAACAGAAAAGACAGGTTGAGACTGGATTGCAGATCAAGCAGCAGATTGATGACCTGCGCCTTGATGGAAACATCGAGCGCTGAGACAGATTCATCGGCAACAATAAGTTTCGGATCAAGCGCTAACGCGCGGGCAATACAAATACGCTGCCGCTGTCCGCCGGAAAATTCATGCGGGAAGCGCGACGCCATATCGGCTTTCAGCCCCACACGCTCCAGAAGATCAGCCACACGTTCCCGTGCCTGATGTTTTGTACCGAGCTTATGCTCAAGAAACGGCTCCGCAATCGACGCCCCTACCCGCATACGCGGATTGAGACTGGCATAAGGGTCCTGAAAAATCATCTGCATGGTACGGCGCAGACCTTGCAGCTCATGCCCTGCCATGGCCATCACATCCTGCCCGTTGACCATAACGGAACCGCTTTGCGGCTCTATCAGCCGCATGATCGAGCGGCCGGTCGTCGATTTACCGCAACCGGACTCGCCCACCAGCGACAGCGTTTCCCCCGGCTGCAGTGAGAAAGAAACATTCTCCACCGCATGAACACGCCCTGCCAGTTTCCCGAATAGTCCGCTATGAATGGTAAAGCGTGTCGTCAGCCCTTTCACATCCAGAACCGGCGGTACATCCTGCGCAACTGTATCGGCAGCTTCAACCGGCGGTAAAGCCGTACCGGTTCGGATATCAACAACGGGAAAACGCAGTGGACGCGCACGTCCAGTCATAGACCCGAGCGCCGGTACAGCCGAGAGCAAAGCCCGCGTATAAGGATGTTTCGCATCACGGAAAATCGTGGTCGTATCACCGGTTTCCACCGCATCACCATGATACATCACCACCGTGCGATCAGCGATTTCTGCAACCACACCCATATCATGGGTGATGAACAGTACCGAAGTGCCTTCCTCTTCCTGCAGGGTTTTAATCAGGTCGAGAATCTGCCCCTGAATGGTTACATCCAGCGCTGTAGTCGGCTCGTCGGCAATCAGCAGTTTCGGGCGGGTGACCAGCGCCATAGCGATCATCACGCGCTGGCGCATACCGCCGGAGAAACGATGCGGATATTCATTGAACCGGCTTGCGGCAGACGGAATGCGTACTTTTTCCATCAGTCGCAGAGCTTCAGCCTTGGCCTCTGCCTTGCTCATATTGCGGTGGCATAGCAGGGCTTCGCAAATCTGGTCTCCCACCGTGTAAAGCGGGTTGAGCGACGTCATCGGCTCCTGAAAAATCATCGCGACATCATTGCCGCGTATTTTTTGCATTTCCTGCTCGGACAGCTGCAATATATCTTTGCCGGCAAGCAGAATATTCCCTTCAATCCGGCTGGTATCCGGCTGCAACAACCGCATGACAGAAAGAGACGTTACACTTTTTCCTGAGCCGGATTCCCCGACCAGCGCCACGGTTTCCCCCGCGCCGACATCAAAGGAGATATTTTTCACAACCGGTCGCCAGCCATCCTCACCAAGAAAAGAGGTTGTGAGATTTTGCACGCGGAGCACAGGCTGTTTGTCTGATAAATGGCTCATCATGCCCTCACATATCTTTACGCAAACGCGGATCGAGCAGATCGCGCAATCCGTCGCCCACCATCTGCAACGACAGCACGGCGAGAATGATGGCAAAACCCGGAAACAGCGTCATCCAGTCTGCCTGTCCGACATATTGACGGCCGGAGGCAATCATCGTGCCCCATGTCGGAATTTCCGGACTGACACCAAGCCCCAGAAAGGACAGACCGGCCTCAGCAAGCATGGCCTGCGCAAACAGAAACGTCCCCTGCACCAGAATAGGTGACAGCAAGTTGCGCAACACATGGCGGGTCATAATATGCGGCGTGGAAATGCCCAGCGCACGCGATGCCTCAATATAAGGCAGTTCGCGGATAACGAGTGTTGAAGCACGCACCACACGCGCCAGTCTCGGTGCATAGACAATCGACAGCGCCACAATCACTGTTGTCAGCGAAGGCCCGAGGGCTGCCACCAGCGCAATCGCCAGCAGAATATCGGGAAAAGCCATCATCGCATCAATCAGACGCGCAATCGGTGTATCCAGCCGCTGGAAAAAACCGGCCAGCAAGCCGAGTGTGATGCCAATCAGGCTTGCCAGCACCACCACGGCGGCACCGACTGCCAATGACAGCTGCCCCGCATAAAGTGTGCGGGAAAACACATCGCGGCCAAATTCATCGGTGCCGAAAAACCATGTGCCGTTCGGTGCGGTCAGACGATTGCTGATCGACAATTTACCCGGTGCATAAGGCGCAATCAGTGGTGCCAGAACGGCTAGCAACACAAAAACGATCAGGACGAACAGGCCGAATGCAACGGTACGGCGGCGCAACAGGCGACGGATAAACAACCATGTTTCTGAGGATTTTACACTGGAGCCGGTCATCAGTAACGCACCCTCGGATCGACGGCCAGATAAAGCATATCAATGGCAAAATTTATCAGAACATAGAGCGCGGCAATCACCAGCAATGCTCCCTGAATAACCGGATAATCACGACGCATCACAGCCGACACCACCAGATTGCCAACCCCCGGAAGGCCAAACACCGTCTCTGTGACCACGGCACCGGAAATCAGTACAGCTGCGGTCAGCCCGATCACTGTCAAAATCGGGATCAGCGCATTTTTAAACGCATGTTTCATCACCACGCGTCTGCCATTCAGCCCTTTGGCACGGGCTGTGCGCACATAATCATCGCCCAGCACATCCAGCATCGAAGCGCGGGTAAAACGCATAATCAAAGCAGATGACACAATGCCCAGCGCGAAAGACGGCAGCACCAGATGCATCATCCGCTCGCCGAAACTCGTATCCGGCCCGCCATAACCGGAAACCGGAAACAAGCCGTAGCGCACGGCAAATACCTGCATCAGCAGCAGGCCGAGCCAGAAGCTTGGAATACTTGCGGCAAACATCGCCAGCGCCGTTGCGGTCTGATCAAAAAATGAACCTCGCTTTACCGCGGCATAAATACCGACCGGCAATGCAATCGCACTGGCAATCAGAATGGAGAACAATGTGAGAAAGAATGTCGGCTCTGCCCGTTCCGCCAAGGCATGGGCAACCGGCTGACCGAGAAAGATCGACTGGCCAAGATCACCGCGCAGCAATTGCAGCAGGTAATAGCCATATTGCACCGGCAATGAGCGGTCGAGACCGAGCTTTGCTCGCAATCCTTCAATATCAGCCTGTGTCGCTTCCGGCCCCAGCATGACGGCTGCAGGATCACCCGGTGTGACGCGGACGATCACAAAAACAATCGTCACAACCAGAAACATGACCACGATCATGCCGATCAGACGCTGTATGATATAGCGTAGCATTCAGTCTCCACCCAATTCGGGAATACCCAAAACTTAAAGCCGCGCCGCCTCTCCTCCGAAGCTGGCGCGGCCTGTTTTATTTACTGCGTAACGGAAGCATTCCAGAAATAAGGCCATGGCGCAGGCGTAACACCATCCAGTTTCTTGGATTTGGCAGACAGATTGTTGAAATTACCGACTTTGATGAACGGCACTTCGTCAAACACGACTTTCTGCACATCTGCCCAGAGTGCCGCACGCTTCTGCGGATCAGCCTCCGCATTAAATGCATCCATTACCTTGGCGCGCGCCGGTGTATTCCACTTGCCCGGTGCACTCACTGAAAGAGGATCAATCAGAGCCGGTTCCGGCAGGAACGGACTATGGGTGATGTAAATATCCCAGAGCGCCGGATCAGCACGGCGCTGGGTGAGTGTTGCCCAGTCCACCACCTGCATATCAACATTGAAACCGGCCAGTTTCAGATATTCAGCGGCAACCTGTGCCATCTTATAATGGAACTCATATTGACGGCTGGTGAGAATACGCAGCGGCTCGCCGTTATAATTCGCAGTTTTCAGCAGGGCTTTTGCAGCTTCCGCATCGCCGACATTATAACTGCCTTCCGATCCCGCATCTGTGCTCCAGATGAATTGGGACGGATAAAGTGACGGCTCGGCGCTGAAGAAATCCTTGCTGCCATAGGCGGCAGTCAGCATGTCCTCATTATTCAATGCGACCTGAACGGCTTTACGCAGATCACGGTTTGCAGCAATGCCTTTGGAGGTGTTCATAATGAAAACCGGCCAGCCGAATGGTTTGAGCATCACCGCATCCGAAGACGCCGAGCCGGAAACACGGTCAAAAGCCTCAACCGGCAGCGCATCCACATAACCATACTGGCCGGAAACCGCAGCTTCTACGCGAGTATTGGCATCCGGCACCGGCACAAAACGGATTTCATCGAGATTTTGCTGGCGGCCACCGGCATAACCGCTCGGCTCGCCTTTCTGCGATTTATAACCGTCATAACGCACCAGCTGAATATACTGATCCGGCTTACGCTCTTTAAACTGATAAGGGCCGGTGCCGACAAATTCAGTCATCGGCTCAGCCTGTTTTTCAGAAGGCAAAACAATGGCCGCGGAATTGTTAAAGGCGAGCAAGGAAGTTAGCGGTGCATAAGGCTGCTTCAGCGTGATTTTGATGCTGTAATCGTCAACCGGCTCAATGGCTTCAATCAAAGTTGCTGCCTGTTTGCCTCGCGAGGCTAAGGTTGTCCAGCGCTTGAGCGATGCCACAACATCTTCCGATGTCATGTCCGAACCATCGTGGAATTTAACACCCTCACGCAGTTTAATCAGATAGGTTTTTCCGTCGGCAGAGATTTCCGGAAGGCTGGCAGCCAGAAGCGGCGCCGGTTTCCAGTCTTTATCGAAAGTATAAAGCGTCTCAAACATATGCTGACTGACAATACCGACGAGATCAGCCGTTGAGACCATCGGGTCCAGTGTCGGCGGCTCACCAATAGTTGCCACATCCAGCACGCCGCCTTTTTGCAGCGCGAAAGCGGATGGTGTCAATGCGATTGTCGCGGCACCCAATAACAGTGCCAGTTTCATTGCCTGCATTTTCTGAACCCCCAATTGTTTGCCTGCATCAGGTGATGCAGCTCCTCCTCGGTATGATTTTTCATTTTGTCCAAAATAATGGACATTAGTCTATTTTACCGGATTGACGTATCTCAATACAGTATGCATAACTTGTCAAGGGGGCGACCAGCCTGACCGGTACGTTTTTTGACGTCTGAAAGGCAAGTCAACAGGGTCGCGGAATTTGTGAGGAAAAATGGAACCAAAACTTGCGGACCAATTGAACACACCGGCAATTGTCGTTGATCTGGATATTGCGGAAAGAAATATCCGTAATTTTCAGTCCTATGCGAACCAGCATGGTTTCAGGGTGCGTCCTCACATCAAAACACATAAATTACCGGCGCTGGCCTATGCCCAGCTTGCAGCAGGCGCAGACGGCATTACCTGCCAGAAAATCTCTGAAGCAGAAGCCATGCTCGACGGCTTGCAAAAACAATATGGTCTCTCCCCTGACCTGTTGATTACCTATAATATTTTAGGCAGCGAAAAACTTGACCGGCTCAAAGCGCTCGCACACCGCACAAAACTGAGTGTGGTTGCGGATAATATGACTGTGATTAATGGTCTGTCCGAAGCTTTCGCCAATGAGGCACAGCCGTTAACAGTACTGGTAGAGTGCAATACCGGTGCAGACCGCTGTGGTGTAGCAACGCCTGAAGCAGCAGCAGAACTTGCCAAGGCCATTCATAATGCAGCGGGTCTGCATTTCGGCGGTCTGATGACCTATCCGCCAGCCAATGCCCATGCTGCCGTTGAAAACTTCATGGAACAGGCAAAACAAAAAATCGAAGCATCCGGCATCACAGTTCCGCTCATTACCTCCGGCGGCACCCCCTCAATGATGAGTGCGGCTGATGCCCCTGTTGTTACAGAATACCGCCCCGGCACCTATATTTATAATGACCGCTCACTGGTTGAGCGCGGCGCTTGCAGTTACGATGATTGTGCGTTTTTTGTACTGGCGACCGTTGTGTCCGTTCCGTCTGACAACCGCGCGATTATTGATGCAGGCAGCAAAACGCTGACTTCTGACCTGTTCGGATTGAGTGGTTATGGCCATGTCCTCGGCCGCGATGATATCCGCATCGATCAGTTGTCGGAAGAACATGGCCGTCTGGTCAGCGAAAAGCCGATCAACCTCAAGGTCGGTGACAAAGTGCGGATCATCCCGAACCATGTTTGCGTCGTTACCAATATGTTTGACAGCCTCTATATCCAGCGCAACGGCATGGTCACTGAAAGCTGGCCGATTGCAGCCCGTGGCAAGCTGGTCTGAGGTTAATCATGAGCGGACAGTTTCTCGCCATCGGTGAGGCAATGATCGAGCTTGCTCCCGATGGCAACGGCTTGTTACGGCAAGGCTTTGCCGGAGACACCTTCAATGCCGCTTATTATGCCCGTGCGGCGCTGCCAACTGACTGGCAAGTCAGCTATTTCACCCTGCTAGGGCAGGATGCACTGTCCGATGCCATGCTGGCATTCATGGCACAAAAACAGATCGGAACCGACTATATAGGCCGCCATGCATCGCGCATGCCCGGCCTCTATATGGTGCATCTCAATAATGGTGAGCGCAGTTTTTCCTATTGGCGGTCGCAATCCGCAGCGCGTCTGCTGGCAGAAAACAAAACTGCATTGCGGCAGGCCATTGAAGCTTCTGATATTGTTGTTTTCTCCGGCATCACGCTGGCAATCCTTGAGGGTGACGGGGCTGATAATCTGCTCAGCATTCTTCAAGAGCTCCGTGATACGGATAAGATTATCGCTTTCGACCCCAATATTCGCCCGCGCCTATGGGCAGATAAAGACCATATGCGCGCACAACTGATCCGTGGTGCCAAAGCCAGCAATCTGGTGCTGCCAAGTTTTGATGATGAAGCTGCCTGTTTCGGCGATCTGACGACAGCGGACACAATCAGCCGCTATCAAGGCTACGGGTTGAAGCGGATCATCGTCAAAAATGGTGCGGATGAAATTGAAGTTCTTTTTGACGGCCAGTCTTTTACAGTCAAAACAGCGCCCGTCGCAGAGATTATCGATACGACCGGTGCAGGCGACAGTTTCAACGGCTCATTCTTAGGTCATTTCGCACAAACCGGCGATGCCGAGGTCGCCATCCGTTTTGCAGCTAAAGTCGCTGCAAAAACCATTCAGCATTATGGTGCTCTGGTCGACTAGAGCGGTTTACGTTCATGTTGGATCACAGTGCTCGCTCTAGTTTTTTTAGTTTGTCGCATTATCCCGACGTCAAGTTGATCCAACTTGACTGTGAAATGCTCTAAAAACAAAAGCCCGCCGGAGTTTCCGGCGGGCTCTTTTTTCCAAAAAAGTGAAACACTTAGCGATAAACTATACCGCCGTCAGTAAGAATGGCCTGACCGGTAATATAATCAGAATCCGGCCCTGCAAGGAAAGAAACCAGCGCGGCCACATCATCCGGTGTTTGCGCACGGCCAAGGGCAATCCCTTCAACAAATTTCTTATAGGTCTCGCCCTTCGGTGCACCGGTAATTTCCGCAAAGCGTTCGTCAATTTCCACCCACATATCGGTACCGACAATACCCGGACAATAAGCATTCACGGTAATGCCCGCGCTGGCATATTCTTTCGCCGCAGCCTGCGTCAGCGCACGTACTGCAAATTTGGTTGCGGAATAAACGCCAAGCATCGCAAAACCATCATGACCGGCAATAGACGACGCATTGATGATTTTGCCTTTCTGGCCGCGCTGCTTGAACTTCGCCGCAGCCGCCTGAATACCCCAGAGTACACCGTCAATATTGATCTTAAAGATCCGGTCAACTTCTTCCGGCGTCACTTCGGCAAGCGGCTTAACCTGCGCAATACCGGCATTGTTCACAATCACATCAAAACCACCAAGCTCTTTCTCGGTATATTCAATGGCCGCGTAAATATCATCGCGCTTGCTGACATCGGCAGCAAAAGTCGTTGCCTTGCGCCCGAGTGCTTCAATCTCTTTAGCAACCTCTTCAAGCTTATCTTCTTTTAGATCCACAAGCGTCAGATCGAAACCGTCCTTCGCCAAACGCAAAGCAATACCGCGGCCAATACCCTGTGCAGCACCGGTAACTAACGCAACCTTATTGGTAACAGTCATAATCATATCCTTTTCGTCTTGAGGATCGAAAACCTGCCGGTCAACATGCCTGCCATACACGGCCGCAATATGGCCTTTTGCAACGCATGTCTGCTACCGGATATGAGGGCAGAATTGCAGATTTCCTGCATTAATTCATTGATTACAATCAATTTTTCATACAAGTCAGAAAACATCTCTCAAAACATCGCCGTTTACGGCGCTTGCTGCCCGGACAAATAATCTCTGAGAACAATTGCCTGATTATGATCTGTATCTTTCGCCGAATAAAGCAGCGTAACCGCCCCCTCTGAACAATGCTGCAAAAGCAGTTTCACAGGTTCGGGATTATGCCGCAATTCCTCACGATAGCGCCCGCAGAATATCTGCCAGTTTTCCGGACTGCTTTCCTGATGATGAAACCATTGCCGCAGTTCCGTTGTCGGCGCGATCTCTTTGAGCCAGAGGTCAAGGGCAGCATGCTCTTTGCTCATACCGCGCGGCCAGATGCGGTCAACCAGCACTCTGAAACCATCATCCGGTGAGACATCTTCGTAAATCCGTTTCACTGCGATTTTCAACATTGCCCGTGCTCCTCCGGCATTGCCAAACATATTCAGTTTTACAAGATAATAAATGTCAGGTTTTTATAGTACAACTCCGGAACCGGTGTTATAGCAAAATCAGAACGGAAACAGGCAGAGTGAACAGTGCATTCAAAAGACCACACCGGACAAAGTGATAACAGACTTGCTGCGTTGGAGGTTTCATCCGTCAGCAGACATTTCGACACCACTGCCGCACTGCAGGATATTTCGCTGTCTGTTGCTTCCGGTGAAATCATCTGTCTTGTCGGTCATTCCGGTTGCGGGAAGACCACTCTGCTGAAGATTATCTCCGGTATTGATACGCCGGACAGCGGTTCGGTTTTCATTAATAACCAGCCTATCGTCAACGGTACGCATTTTATCGAACCGGAGCAACGCCGCGTCGGCGTAGTCTTTCAGAATTACGCCCTGTTCCCGCATCTGACGGTAAAGCAAAATGTCCTGTTCGGCTTGCGGAAAACACCGCGGGCAACAGCCTCGGCCCGTGCCGATGAATTGCTGGCTCTGGTCGGCTTGTCCCATATGGCATCCCGTTATCCGCATATGCTCTCGGGCGGTGAACAACAGCGCGTGGCATTGGCGCGCGCATTGGCGCCGACCCCGGACATTCTGCTGATGGATGAACCCTTTTCCAATCTCGATCAGGGTTTGCGCCAGAAAGTACGCAGTGAAACCATTGCTCTGCTGCGCCAGTTGGGCACCACCGTTATTATCGTGACGCATGATGCCGAAGAGGCTTTGTCTGCCGGAGACCGGATTATCCTGATGAAATCCGGCAAGATCATCCAGCAGGGTACAGCGCATGAAATCTACGACCACCCGAACGGACGTTATGCAGCTGATTTCTTCTGCAGTTTCAACGCTATTCCGGGCACAATCAAAAACGGTACGATTGAAACTCCGCTCGGCACTTTTCCGGTCAGCAATACAGAGCTCAGCGACGGACCGGTAACAATGTATCTGCGACCTTCCCATATTCTTCCGGTGGCTGGCACAGATAATCTGCAGAACACAACTGAAGGCACAGTGACAGGCCGTCATTTTCTGGGCGAAACTGAAGAACTGCTCATCCGCACCGGTGATCTGCAAACGCCCCTGCGCATCCGCACCTCTCTCCGGTTGCCGGCCAATATTCAGAAAATACATTTGCAGCTTGATACGGACAAAGCGCTCTTCTTCCGCGATTAAACGCACATACAACCTGCTCACAAAGGCTTGACTTGACAGTCAAAGTCAACCAATAGTTGACTTTATTAATCATAATTTCTGTCCATGCAGTTTCAATCATGAAAGAGATACAATGACCAGAACCGGATATGCGCAAGCAGGCTTTGCTCTCGTCCTCGGAACCCTTTTCGCAGGCGCTGCGAATGCAGAGGAAGTCAATATCTATACCACCCGCGAACCGGGTCTGATCCAGCCTCTGCTTGATGCCTTCAAGGCTTCCAGCGGTATTACGGTCAACACCGTATTCCTGAAAGACGGTCTGGCTGAGCGCGTTGCCTCTGAAGGTGAGAATTCCCCTGCAGACATTCTGATGACCGTTGATGCGGGCAACCTGATCGATCTGACAGAAAAAGGCCTCACCCAGCCTGTTTCGTCCAAAGTACTGGAAGAAGCCGTTCCGGCACAGCTGCGCGATGCTAAAGGTGAGTGGTTTGCCCTGTCCATGCGCGCCCGCGTTGTTTACGCCGCCAAGGATCTGGATGTTACCGCTCTGAATTATGAAGATCTGTCTGATCCGAAATGGAAAGGCAAAATCTGTATCCGTGCAGGCCAGCATCCTTACAACACAGCCCTGATCGCCGATTACATCGCCCATTACGGCGCTGAAAAAACCGAAGAATGGCTGAAAGGCGTCAAAGCCAATCTGGCACGTAAAGCGGCCGGCGGTGACCGTGACGGCGCGAAAGACATTGCAGGCGGCATTTGCGATATCGCAGTTGCAAACTCCTATTATGTCGGCCTAATGCGTTCCGGCAAAGGCGGTGAAGAGCAGGTCAAATGGGGTGAAAGCCTCAAAGTCATTCTGCCAACCTTCAAAGAAAGCGGCACACAGGTCAATATCAGCGGTGCGTCCCTTGCCAAACATGCCAAGAACAAAGACGCTGCTGTGAAGCTGCTTGAATATCTGATTTCTGATGAAGCTCAGAAAATCTATGCGGAAGCCAATTTCGAATATCCGGTTAAAGCCGGTGCGCCGCTTGATCCGATTGTGAAATCCTTCGGTGAGCTGACAATCGACAAAACCCCGCTCACAGAAATCGTAAGCCATCGCAAACAGGCCAGTGAACTGGTCGACAAAGTAGGCTTCGACAATTAATAAAAAAGCGCCGCTCTTTATGAATAATGAAGAGCGGCGTTTTTTATATTAAAGCAGTTACGACGACGATTCGTTTCAACTGCAACACTGAGAGAAAGAGCGGTTTTCCGTTTCAGGACAAATCAAAGCCGCTCCGGATAATGGCGAGCCTTAATATGCCAGCATATTCTAAAAGCCGGTTTTTCCGTGCCGGATCTTTATGGCTCTGCCTTTCAGCAGTCAGCGCGTTTCTGGTTTTTCTGCCGGTGCTGGCGCTTGCTTTACAAGCCGCTCAGGGTTCTGACGGTTTATGGTCGCATCTTCTGGCCACAACATTACCGGTTGCATTCGTTGATACACTCATTCTGCTGACCGGTGTCGGCATTATTGTTGCAATTGTCGGCACTTCTGCAGCATGGCTGGTAACAGCCTATGATTTTCGCGGGCGCAAGATTTTGGAATGGGCTTTGCTGCTGCCGCTTGCTGTTCCGACTTACATTATTGCCTATGCCTATCTTGATATTCTGCACCCGATCGGCCCTGTTCAAAGCGCATTACGTGCGCTCTTAGGGTTTGCCAGCCCGCGCGATTTTCGCCTGCCGGATATCCGCTCCATGACCGGCTGCATTCTGCTGCTTGGTTTTGTGCTCTATCCTTATGTCTATATTCCGACACGGGCGATGTTCCTTACGCAGTCTTCTTCATTGATTGATGCGGCACGGACTTTAGGTGTCACCCGTAATGCGATTTTCTGGCGTGTTGCTCTGCCAATGGCACGTCCTGCCATTGCCGTCGGCATCAGTCTCGCTTTGATGGAAACGCTGAACGATATTGGTGCAGCTGAATTTCTCGGCATCCGCACGCTCACAGTTTCCATTTATACAACATGGGTCACGCGTTCGGATCTGCCGGGGGCTGCACAAATTGCACTGGCGCTTTTGCTGATTGTTGTCTGCCTCGTCTCGCTTGAACGCTGGGCGCGACGCAAACAGCGTTTTTCATCCAGTGCAAAACGCAGCCAGCAATTCACGCCACATAAAGTCAGCGCAACACGTGGCGGCATTTTCTTTTTGCTGGGGCTTACACCAATCCTGCTCGGTTTTGTCTTTCCGGCTATTTATCTGGCGACTGAAGCATGGAAACGCATGCGTTTTGCCGGCATCTCGCCGCGCCTTTATGATGAAATCATCAATACGGTAATACTGGCTTCGGTCGCGACGATCGTTACACTCACCATCGGCCTGATCGTTGCCTATGCGATCCGGCTACGTCCGGGCAATGCCTCGCAATGGTTTTTCCGCTTTTCCACCATGGGCTATGCAGCCCCCGGAACGGTGATTGCGATCGGCGTGCTCATTATTACCGGCGCAGCGGATCGCTTTATCAGCCAGATCGCCATGTCATGGTTTAATATGTCGGTCAGCCTGTTCTTGCTGGGCTCCGGTGCCGCATTGATCTATGCCTATCTGGTACGCTTTCTAGCAATATCCGCCGGTAGTATTGATGCGGGGTTCAACCGTATTCCCGTCACCTATGATCAGGCCTCCCGAACATTGGGTGAGACGGCAACCGGCACATTCCGGCACATTCATTTGCCTCTGTCCAAAACAGCGCTCAGTGCAGCGGCATTGCTGGTCTTTGTTGATTGCGTGAAAGAGCTTCCGGCTACCCTGCTGCTGCGCTCTCTCAACGTGGAAACACTGGCAACCCATCTTTACGGAGAAGCGGCACGCGGTACCTATGAGGAAGCCTCGATTGCAGCACTGGCAATTGTTGCCATCGGTATCCTGCCGGTCATTGTCTTATCCCGTGTTGGGCGCCGCCTGTAAGCTACCTGCTCTCTGTAGCCACCTCCTGATGCAGCCACTCAATAAACAGCTTCACAGCAGGTTTTTGTGCATTTTCGGGTAAGGTCAGCACATAATAAGCAAATTGTGTCGGCCAGGGGCGGTCTATGGCAAGCACCAGACGCCCTGCCGCAATTTCCGGTCTGGCATAAATATCCCGCACAAGAGCGATTCCCTGTCCGGCCTCAGCAGCACGCAATAACAGGAAATCATCATCGAAAGCGGTGCCCCGCTCCGCTTCCGGTGTCGGTTCCACACCGCAGGCAGTAAGCCACAAACGCCAGTCAGCACGATCTGAATCCTGCAGCAAAGGATAGGCCAGACAATCTGAAGGCTCATCAATAGCAGGTCCGGAAGCAAGTAATGCAGGACACATCACCGGCACAAGCTCCGGCGCAATCAAAGGCTGCACATCATAAGACGGATAATCACCAAGCCCGTGACGGATCGCTATATCGACACGTCCGCCATGCAGGTTGGTTAAGCCGGACGACGCCTCAACACGGACTTCAATCTCCGGATTTTGTTCCATAAATTTGCCCAGACGCGGCACCAGCCATGAAGCAGCAAAAGAAGGCAGCGTGCTGACAGTCAAAGTCTGCCGCTCCGTGCTTGTCTCAAGAGTGGCAAGACTCGCTTCAATCTGTGCAAATGCCCGCATCAATGCGGGATAAACACCCGCCCCTGCTTCCGTCAGTTCCACACCATATCGGGTACGCCTGAAAAGCGTTACGCCTGTCCGCTCCTCAAGCAGACGGATTTGCTGGCTTACAGCACCTGACGTTACTCCCATCATCTCAGCTGCACTTTTAATGCTGCCCGTGCGTCCGGTCTCGGTAAAAGCCCGTAAAGCCAGCAATGGCAAAACCTTACCCATAATTTAGTTTTCCTAAACTCAACGATCAGAATCAATCGTTTTAGAAATACACTATTACCAAATAAATATGTCTTCAGATGATGCTACCATAATTTAGATTTTCTGACACATCATCAAAAGGAAAAAATGATTGAACTTTATAGCGATTCATCTCCGAACGGGTTCAAAGCAACCATTGCCCTTGAAGAAACAGGCTTAGACTACACACTGCATCATATTCAGATTGAACAGGGTGAACACCGCAGTGCGGATTTCCTGAAACTCAATTCGCATGGGCGCATACCTGTCATCACGGACAATACAACAGGAATAGTGCTGTTTGAATCTGCTGCCATTCTGCTCTACATCGCTGAAAAATCCGGCCAGCTCCTGCCAAAATCTTTTGCGGAGCGCTGGCAGGCACTTCAATGGCTGCAATTTCATTCGTCCAGCATGGGGCCGATCTTTGGTCAGCGTGTTCATTTCGAAATCTTCGCTGAAACCAAATTACAGCCCGCTATTACCCGTTACCAAAAACTGACAAACGATATTTATCAGGTGCTCAATCAACGGCTGAGTAACGCTGAATATTTTGCCGGATCAGAATATTCCATTGCGGATATAGCGGCCTTCGGCTGGACACATATTGCTCAGATTTGCGGCTTCAATTTCGATCACCATCCGTACTTAAGCAACTGGCATCAAAAAATTGCTGCGCGGCCTGCTGTATTGCGCGGCATTACTTTGCCGCAACCGGCTACCGGTCCTTAGCCTCGATCTGCCAAGTTTTCTATTCCTTGAAAGCCTTATCATGAACAACAATCTGTCTGCTTCGGAAATTACATCCGGTATGTCATCAGAAGCCTTTGCGCACCATCCGGGTTACACCCGTATGTTTGCTGCCAATCAACTTACGATTGGCATATTTCTGCCACTTCGCTTTTATCAAGGCGATATGCGCGTTCTTGAAGGACAAACTGCTCTTGTCAAAGACATTGACCAACGCGGATTTGCTTCCGTCTGGGTGCGGGATGTTCCGCTATATGATCCATCTTTTGGTGATGCCGGCCAGATTTTTGATCCGTTTACCTATCTTTCCTATCTTGCCGCACAAACAACCAGAGTTTCACTGGCAACCGGCAGTGCGATTTTCTCCCTGCGCCACCCGATTGATCTCGCCAAAGCAGCAAGCACCATTGACCATTTGTCCGGCGGGCGGCTTGTTCTTGGAATAGCATCAGGCGACAGGCCGGTCGAGTTTCCGGCTTATGGGTTAGATCTGGATACAAGAGCTGAGCGTTTTGCAGAAACTGTCATCTATTTTCGCCAATTACTGGCAGAAAGCTCACTGCCGATACGCTCGAGTTTGGGAGAACTTGCACAAGCAGAGTTTTTGCCAAAGCCAGCTTATGGACGGATTCCTTTGCTGGTCACAGGATCAAGCCGCCAGACACCTCAATGGATAGCCGAGCATGCGGATGGTTGGCTGACTTATCCGCAACAGACACATACACAAGAAGGGCCGTTACGTTTGGCACAAAATATCCGTCGCTGGCGCGATGCAATTCCTGACCGCGGATTTCGCCCGCATGTCACGAATGAGTGGCTGGAATTGACCGATGATCCTGATTTCCCGCGTACACCACTCAATGGCGGCTTTGTTTTGAAAACAGGACGTAAAGGACTGATTGACCTTCTTGGAGAATGGCAGCAAGCCGGCGTTAATCATGCGGCACTTGGTATGCAATTTGCTTCACGTCCGCCATCAGAGATTATACAAGAACTGGCAGAAGAAGTTTTACCTTTATTTCCTTCTCTTGCTGGCGCTGCACCATCAAACATAAAGTGGTAGATTGTCACTGCTTTATGCATTCAAAATATTCAAGCGGAACAATGCTCATGCCGGTATGTTTTTACTCAGGTTGTATTCGGACGCCTATTGGTGAGCTAACCGTTATTGTGAATGATCAGGGCGCGGTTATGCGCCTTGATTTTGAGAATGACAGCCGCGTTCATCCGGCCAATACACAAATCCCTGTTACACGACATGATGATGCAGCTGTAGGCCATGTCGCGGAGCAAATACATCAGTATTTCGCAAGGGAGAGACGTCATTTTGATCTTACACTAGCACCACTTGGCACGCCTTTTCTGAAGGCAGCATGGCAGGAGCTTGCAAAAGTGCCTTATGGTACAGTCGTCACCTATGGTGAACTTGCAGAACGTGCCGGTCATCGCGGTTCTGCGCGTGCTTTTGGCCGCGTGAATGCTATTAATCCGATTTCGATTATTGTTCCCTGCCACCGCGTCATCGGTGCCAACGGCAAACTAACAGGCTTTAGCGGCGGTCTAGCCAAGAAAGAAGCACTGTTGCGTCTGGAAGGCAGCCTTTATCAGGAACGCTTACTCTGACAGCTTGAGTAGCAGTTTATAGCTTTCCCTCATCCTTACTTAAGCGATTGAGG